>JAXLST010000014.1:0-157804 GCA_046330435.1 Thermoleophilia bacterium
GAACCTTCCGGGCCGGCAATCGTTTGGCGCTTGGCGTGATCCGGGCGCTCAGTGATTCGGAACTGTTGTCGCGCCGGTTTTTCAGAACCGTTCCGGCCCGGCAGTCGTTTGGCGCTGATGGCCCACGGGGGGTTTGGCCCCTGGAACCGCGCCTTGCGGCTGCCCGGCATCAGCTTTCAGGTCGCCATCCATGGCTCCCGGCATCTCATCCTCGCCGTCCGCATTTTCTTGTGGTGCGCCTTGCCGGGGCTGGCGTCCACACGGGTACTGAGAGTCGATTCCCGGTGCGCCCACGACTCGTGATCGAGGGTGAAATCCGCCCATCCATGGGCGGAGGACATGCAGTCAATTGGCGCGCACGGACGTCAGCGAGTCGATGCGCAGGAGACGGCTATCAGTACCCGTGCGGAAGCCTGGCAGGTGATCCGCAGAGCAAGAGCGTGTGGATGGCGAGGGTCGGGATCCGGGAGCCATGGACGGCGACCTCAAATTGGATCCGGGCAGCCGTAAGGCGCGGTTCCAGGCGGCAAACCCCCCGAACGCAGCTCAGCGCCAAACGACTGCCGGGCCGGGCGGTTCTGAAAAGCCCGCGAGAAGCAGCTCGCGGTTACGGCGTGGGCGCGCCATCCGCGCCGGCCTGGCCGAGGAGTAGCCGGCGATTCAGGAACGCCCCGGGCGCGCCGATGGGGCGGCGTGCGGTGCCGTCCGGGTCCGCGCAGCGGACGGTCGTCCGCATTACGAATGTCACGTTCGGCACGAGTCGAAGGTACGTCGTCCATGAGGGCGAACCTGAAACCGCCCGAACGGATGGGGTCCCGCCCCTTCGTCGTCCCCGAAACCAGAGATACGGTGCCCCACATGCGACCCACACGCACTGCAGGGTGGGCGGCGATCGCCGCGGCCATCCTCACCGTCACGGCTGCCCAGGCGGTGGCCCAGGAACCCGTCGCCACGACGCCGGTCACGGCGGCGACGGAGCACGTCCACACCGCCACCGTGCTCGGCACGAACGGCGACGGCACCCTCTCGGTGCGGCTCGACAACAGGAAGACCACCGTCCGGCTGCTGGGCGTCGGGGACCCCGGGGCGGACGCCGGCGGGCGGGCACAGTGCCTGCGCCAGGCGGAGGACGGGTACCTCGCGGCGCGCCTGCCGCGCGGCATGAAGGTGACCCTGGTGACCGGCGAGACCGAGCGGGACGCCAAGAAGCGCCTCGTCGCGTGGGCGTACCGCCCGGGCAACGACGGCGCCAACTCGGTGAACCGCGCGATCGTGCAGGCGGGCTTCGCGCCGGTGTCGGACAACGGCGGGTCGCTGCGCTACTCGGCGGAGCTCGCGGCGGCGGAAGCGGCCGCCCGCCAGGCCCGGTCGGGCCGGTGGGGCGCCCTGTGCAACCTCGCGACGATCTCCGGGATCCAGCGCCGCCTCATCGAGCTGGGGTACCTGCCGTCCGGCGCGGTGAACGGGCAGCTGGACTACCGCACCCAGCAGGCCGTGATGGCCTTCCAGGGGTGGAACGGGCTGCCGCGCGTCGGCACGGTGGACGACGCCACCAAGAAGCGCCTGGGCGGTGCGGCGCGGCCGGTGCCGTCCGCGGGGTCGAAGAAGGGCAAGCGCCTCGAGGTCCACATCGACAAGCAGGTGCTGCTGCTCATCCAGGACGGCAAGGTGGTCCGCGCCATCCACGTGTCCACCGGGGCGGGCGGCCGCACGCCGCGCGGCCGGTTCAGCGTGATCCGGCGGGAGCGGTACTCCTGGTCGCGGGCGTTCAGCGTGACCCTGCCGTACGCGCAGTACTTCTACGCCGGGTTCGCGTTCCACGAGTACCCGAGCGTGCCGGGCTACGCCGCCTCCCACGGCTGCGTGCGCCTGCCGTACCCGGAGGCCCCGGTGGTGTGGGACTTCGCCACCTACGGCACGCCGGTGACGATCGCCTGATGACGGGCGGGCGGCGGGCACCGGCCCGCCGCCCCCGCAACACCTAGGAGAGGCGCTCCATCCGGAGCAGGACCACCGGGCGGAAGTTGCTCTCCAGCGCCTCGATCTTCGCGATCGCCGCGCGGATGGACCGCTCGGTCGTGCGGTGGGTGAGCAGGACGATGTCGGCCTGCGCCTCCTCCTCGCCGGGCTCCTGCTGCAGCGCCGCGTCGATGGAGACGTCCTCGTCGGCGAGGATCCGGGTGACGTCGGCGAGCACGCCCGGGCGGTCGGCGAGCCGCATGCGCAGGTAGTACCAGGACTTGACGTCCTCGATGGGCAGCACCGGGATGTCGCTCATCCGGTCCGGCTGGAACGCCAGGTGCGGGACCCGCTGGTTCGGGTCGGCGGTGATGAGGCGCGCCACGTCGACGAGGTCCGCGATCACGGCGGACGCGGTCGGCTGCGACCCCGCCCCGGCGCCGTAGTACAGGGTGGGACCCACCGCGTCGCCCTGCACCAGCACGGCGTTCATCACGCCCTCGACGTTGGCGATCAGGCGGCTGCCCGGCACCAGGCAGGGGTGCACGCGCAGCTCCACCCCGTCGGTGCGGCGGCGGGTGATGCCCAGCAGCTTGAGGCGGTAGCCCAGGCGCTCGGCGTAGCGGATGTCGGTCTGCTCGACGCCGGTGACGCCCTCCACGTGGGCGTCGTCGAACCGCACGGGGATGCCCCAGGCGATGGACGCCATGAGCGTGAGCTTGTGGGCGGCGTCGATCCCCTCTATGTCGAACGTGGGGTCGGCCTCGGCGTACCCGTTGGCCTGGGCGTCGGCGAGGGCGGCCGCGAAGTCCACGCCCTTGTCGCGCATCTCCGAGAGGATGAAGTTGGTGGTGCCGTTGATGATCCCGGCGATCCACTCGATGCGGTTCGCGACGAGGCCCTCGCGCAGGGCCTTGATGATGGGGATGCCGCCGCCGACGGCCGCCTCGAACGCCACCACCACGCCCTTCTCGTGGGCGGCGGCGAAGATCTCGTTGCCGTGGGTGGCGAGCAGCGCCTTGTTGGCGGTCACCACGTGCTTGCCGTGCTCGATGGCGTCCAGCACCAGGGTGCGGGCGATGCCGTAGCCGCCGATGAGCTCGATGACGATGTCGATGTCGGGGTCGCGGGTCACCGAGTACGCGTCGTCGGTGATGTCCGGCGTCCCGCCGGTCACCCTGCGCGCCAGGTCGGTGTCCAGGTCGGCGACACGGGTGATCACCAGGGGCCGGCCGACCCGGCGCGTGATCTCCTCGGCGTTGCGGGTGAGCACCTCGTAGGTGCCGCCCCCGACGGTGCCGATCCCCAGCAGGCCGATGCGAATGGGCGTCATGCGGTTCCGTCTCGTCGTCGCGATCGCAGTGCGGCGCAACGGTACCAGCGCGCGGCGGGCGCCCCGCGCGTCAGTTGAACAGCACGGTGAGGGTGTGGATGACGATGCCCGCCAGGCCGCCCACCACGGTGCCGTTCACGCGGATGAACTGCAGGTCGCGGCCCACGTGCAGCTCGATGCGCCGGGCGGCGTCGGTGGCGTCCCACCGCTCCACGGTGTCGGAGATCACGCTGCTCACCTCGTGCCCGTAGGTGCGCACCAGGAAGCCCGACATGTCCTGCACGCGCGTGTCGACGCGGGCCCGCAGGGCCTCGTCGTCGGCGAGCCGCTCGCCGAAGCCCACCAGGCCGTCCACGACGCGCTGGCGCAGGTCGCTGCCGGGGTCCTCGGTGGCGTGGATGAGCACCTCGCGGGCGTGGCTCCACACGTCGGTGAGGGCCGCGCGGGTGTCGGGGTGGCTCAGCAGCCGGCGGACGATGCGGTCGGCGCGGCGCATGGTGTGCGGGTCGGACTGCAGGTCCTCCGCGAGGCGGGCGAGCATGTCGTCGATGCCCTGGCGCACCTGGTGGGAGGGGTTCGAGCGGATGTCCTCCGCGAACTCCAGGATCTCCCCGTAGACGCGCTCGGCGATGCGCTCGTTCACCCACCGCGGGGTCCACGACGGGGCGCGCTCCAGGACGATGTCGAGCACCGCCCGGTCGTTGTCGGTGAGCCACCGGTGCAGGTGCTCGAAGCCCATGTCCACGATGCGGTGGTGGGCGCCGTCCTCCACCAGTCGCCGCAGCAGCCGGCCGGCGGGCGGGCTCCACGGCCGCTGGGCCAGGGGCTTGAGGATCGCGTGCTCGAGGATGAGCGTGGCATCGTCGTCGCGCAGGCCGCGCAGGGCGTGGGACATCGCCCGGGAGATCTCGGCGCTCACCCGCTCCGCGTTCTGACGGCGCGACAGCCACGTGCCGAGGCGGCGGCCCACGTCGGCCCGCCCCACCTTCTCGCGCACCACGTCCTCGGCCAGGAAGTTCTGCGCCACGAACTCCTGCAGGCTGCGGCCCAGGGCGTCCTTGCGGGTGGGGATGATCGCGGTGTGCGGCACCGGGATCCCCAGCGGGTGCCGGAACAGGGCGGTCACCGCGAACCAATCCGCGAGGGCGCCGACCATGGCGGCCTCGGCGCCCGCGTTCACGAAGCCGAGCCAGCCGTCGCGTCCCGTGGTGGCCGCGTAGACGACCGCCGCCAGCACCAGCAGGCCGGTGGCGAACAGCTTCATGCGCCGCAGGTTCTCGCGGCGCCGCTCGTCCGCCTCCGTGTCGCCCAGGCGCGGGGCCGCGGCGGGCGCGGGGTCCTCGGGCGGTGCCGCGGGGGGTGAGGTGCCGGCGCCCATCGTCCCGATCCTAGTCCCGCCGCCCCCGGAGCGGGCCTACCCTCCGTGCATGGACCGCTCCCCCAAGTCCTGCGCGAGCTGCGGCCGGGCCATCGAGTGGCGCGCGAGGTGGGCGCGCGACTGGGACGCCGTGCGGTACTGCTCGGACCGCTGCCGCAGGGAACGGCCGGGCCCCGTGGACCGCGCGCTGGAGGAGGCGATCACCGGGCTGCTGGCCACCCGGGCCCGCGACGCGTCGATCTGCCCCAGCGAGGCGGCGCGGGCGGTGGGCGGCGACGACTGGCGGCCGCTCATGGAACGGGCCCGCCGCGCGGCGCGGCGCCTGGTGGCCGCCGGGGAGGTGGAGATCTGCCAGCGGGGCCGGGTGGTGGACCCCTCCACGGCCCGCGGGCCCATCCGGGTGCGCCGGGCGCACTGACCGCCGGTCCAGGTGAGTCCCGGGCCGGGGCCGGGTACCGCCCGCCCATGCCCGATGACACCCCCCGCGCCGTGTGCGTGTTCGCGCCGGTCACCCTCCTCACCGTCACCATCGAGTCCGGACCGGACGGGGAGGAGGAGCTGCACGTCCATCCCGGCGGCCAGGGCGTGTGGGTGGCGCGCATGGTGCGCGTCCTCGGGGGGCGCCCCGTGCTGTGCACGCCCGTTGGCGGCGAGACCGGCGGGGTGCTCGAGCACCTGCTCGCGCAGGAGGGCATCGAGACCCGGGCCGTCCCGGTGGACCGGCAGACCGCCGCGCTCATCCAGGACCGGCGCGGCGGCGAGCGGGAGGACCTGTGGATGGGCCGCAGCCCGGCGCTCGGCAGGCATGCGCTCGACGAGCTGTACTCGCACGTGCTCGCGGACGCGCTGGAGGCGGGTGTTTGCGTCATCACGGGCACGCACCTGCAGGAGCACGTGATCCCGGATGATGTGTTCCGACGGCTCGCCGGGGACCTGCGCTCCGCGGGGGCGCGGGTGATCGTGGACCTGTCGGAGGGCCCGCTGCGCGCGGTGCTGGACGCCGGGGTGCACCTGGTGAAGGTGAGCGACGCCGAGCTGGTCTCGGACGGGTGGGCGGCTTCGGACGCCCGGGACGACGTGGTGCGGGGCGTCGAGCGGCTGCTGGCCGCCGGCGCCGAGCAGGTCGTGGTGTCCCGTGCCGCGGAGGGGTCGTTGGCGGCGACGTCCGACGGCCGGTGGCTGGTCGAGCCGCCGCGGCTGGACGCCGTCGACACCCGGGGCGCCGGTGACTCGATGACGGCGGCGCTCGCGCTCGCCACCGCCGAGGGGTCGGGGTGGAAGGAGATGCTGCGGGTCTCGGCGGCCGCCGGGACGGTCAACGTGACCCGCCATGGCTCGGGCAGCGGCAGGCGGGAGGCCGTCCTGCAGCTGGCGGAGCGCACGACGGTGACCGCGCTGCGGGAGCCGGCGGCATGAGGGTGGTGGTCACCAACGACGACGGGGTGACGTCGCCGGGCATCCACGCCCTCGCGGCGATGCTGCGCGGCATGGGGCACGAGGTCACGGTGGTGGCGCCCGCCGCGGACCTCTCGGGCGCCGCGGCGGCGATCGGCCGCATCACCCTGGGTGAGCGGCTGGCGATGGAGCCGCACCCCCTGCCGGGGGACGCGGCCGGGATCCCGGCGTTCGCGCTGGACGGGCCGCCCGGCCTGGCGGTGCTGGTCGCATGCCAGGGCGGTGTCGGGGACCCGCCGGATCTGGTGGTGTCGGGCATCAACGCGGGCCCGAACACCGGCCATTCGATCCTGCATTCCGGCACGGTCGGTGCCGCGCTCACGGCCGCGAGCTTCGGGGTGTCGGCGATCGCCGTGTCCGCGGAGGTCGCCGACCCGACCCCGTGGCACCTGGCGGATGCGCACCTGGCGCTGGCGGTGGACGTGATTCGCACCGCCCCGGCGGCGACGGTCTTCAACCTGAACGTGCCGGCCCGGCCGGCGCGGGGCCTGCGATGGGCCGCCCTGGACCGGTTCGGCACGGTGCGGGTGGCGGTCGCCGAGCGCGCGGACACCTGGGTGCAGATGGAGTTCCGCGCACCCGAGGAACCGCGCCCCGGCTCCGACACGGCCCTGCTCGCCGAGGGCTACGCCACCATCACCGCGATCCGGGGCATCGGCGAGGTCCCGCCCCACGGCGGCGGGGAGGGCCCGGGCCCGCACCCCGAGGGCCGGCTCACCGAGGTGCCGGCCGACGGGGACTGAGGGTCACGGCAGCCGGCGCAGGCCCGCCAGGATGTCGGCGTTGCGGCGCCCGGTGGCCGCGGCCAGCGACGGGTCGGCGGCGGCGGTCATGTTGGTGAGGTTCACCGCCTCCATCCCCGCCTCCCGGAACGGGCGGAGCCGGTCGACGACGTCGTCCGGGGTGCCCCACATGTAGTACTCGCGCAGCACGCCGTCCGGCACGGCGCGGGCGGCGGCGACCGCCGCGTCGCGGCCCACCCGGGTCGGCACGAAGTCCAGCAGCCCCCAGCGGCTGGCCAGCGGGTGCTCCGCCCCGTGCCGCTCGTACAGCGACGCGGGCGCCGTGAGCGCGACGAACCGCAGGGCCAGGGAGTCCAGCAGCGCCTCCGCGCGATCGCGGTCCTCGTCGCAGACGATCCACGCGTACAGGCCGGCGGCCACCGCGTCCTCCGGGCGGCCGGCGGCGACGGACCCGGCCCGCAGGTCGGCGAGCAGGCGGGCGTACTCGGCGGGGTCGGTGAGGATCGGCATCCAGCCGTCGGCGAGGCGGGCGGCGGCGCCCAGCACGCGCGGGCGGTGGGCCGGCATCCACAGCTCCGGGCGGCCGCCGTCGTGCCCCGCCACGCCGAGGATCGCATCGTCCAGGCGGAAGAACTCCCCCGCGTACGACACCGGCTCGTGGGTGCTCCACAGCAGGCGGATCACCTCGGCCGCCTCGATGAGCCGGGATGCGGTGCGGTCGTACGGCAGGCCGTACGGCACGATGTTCTCCGCCTCGCCCACCCCCAGTCCGAGCCGGGCCCGGCCATGGCTCAGCAGGTCGATGGTGGCGTAGGTCTGGGCCAGCACGGCCGGGTGCCGGCGGATCGCATCGGTCACGCAGACGCCCAGCTGCACCCGGCCGGTGGTCGCCGCCACGGCCCCCATGAGCGGGGCCGGGTCCAGGAAGGTGTGGGGCGTGGGATCCGTGGCCGACTGCGGGAACAGGTCCGGCGTCCACACCGACGGCGGGTACCAGTGCAGGAAGTGGTCGGCCCACCACACCGCGTCGAACCCGGCCTCATCGGCGCCGCGGCACGCCGGCACCAGCACGTCCACGGGCGGTCGGCTGAGCCCGGACACCCCCACCTCCAGCGCGCGCATGCGGTCCTCCCGTTCGTCGTCCATCGGGAGCCTGTCCCCGGATGGGCGCCCGGGCAACCGCCGCGCCGTCGTACGCTGCCCCCCGTGCCCGGTCCGCCTCCCGGAATCGCCGTCGCGCGGTCCTATCGCGCCTCCTGGCTGCGCGCCGACCTCACGGCGGGGCTGGTCCTGACGGCGCTGCTGGTGCCGCAGGGCGTGGCGTACGCGGAGCTCGCGGGGCTGCCGCCGGTCGCGGGCCTGTACGCGACGATGGTGCCCCTGCTGGTCTACGCGGTGTTCGGGCCGTCCCGGATCCTGGTGATGGCGCCCGATTCGGCGATCGCGCCGATGGTGGCGGCCACGGTGATCCCGCTGGCCGGCGCGGACCCCGACGCCCGGCTGGCCACGGCCGGGACCCTGGCGGTGCTGGTGGGGGCGCTGTGCATCGCGGGCGGGCTCGCCCGGTTCGGGTTCCTGACGCAGCTGCTGTCCCTGCCGGTGCGGGTGGGGTACCTGGCGGGGATCGCGGTGACCGTCCTGGCCGCCCAGGTGCCGAAGCTCATGGGCATCGACGCCGACGGCGAGCTCGCCGGCCCCCTGGTGGCCGACGCCGCCGGGAAGCTCGGCGACGTCGACGGGACGGAGGTGCTCATCGGCCTCGCCTGCCTGGCGGTGATCCTCGGCTGCCGCCGGTTCGCGCCGCGGGTCCCGGGCGTCTTCCTGGCCGTCGCGGGCTCCACGCTGGCGGTGTGGGCCCTGGACCTCGACGTCGCCACGATGGGCGCCCTGCCCGGCGGCCTGCCGGTGCCGGGGCTGGAGGTGCCGGCGGCCGGGGACCTCGCCCCGCTGCTGCTGGGGGCCATCGGCATCGCGTTCGTGGCGTTCGCCGACACCAGCGTGCTGTCGCGCAGCTACGCGACGCGCCTGCGGGAGCACGTCGACCAGGACCGGGAGCTCATGGCCCTGGGGACGGTGAACCTCGCGAGCGGCCTGTTCCAGGGGTTTCCGCTGTCGTCGAGCTCGTCCCGGACGCCCGTGGCCGAGGCCGCCGGCGCCCGCACGCAGCTCACCGGCGTCGTGGGCGCGGTCGGCATCGCCGTGCTGCTGGTCGCGGCCCCCGGCGTGCTGCGCGACCTCCCGCAGACCGCGCTGGCCGCCATCGTGATCGCCGCGGTGATCGGCCTGGTGGATGCGGGGTGGCTGCGCCGCACCTACCGGGTGCGGCGGTCCGAGTTCGTCCTGGCGGCGGCGAGCCTGCTGGGCGTGGTGGTGCTGGGGGTGCTGTACGGCGTCGCGGTGGCGGTGGGGCTGTCGCTGCTCAACTTCGTGCGGCGCGCGTGGCGCCCGAACGACGCGGTGCTGGGCCGTGTGGACGGGCTCAAGGGGTACCACGACGTCTCCCGGCACCCCTCCGCGCGGCAGGTGCCCGGCCTGCTGGTGTTCCGGTTCGACTCACCGCTGTTCTTCGCCAACGCCGAGTGGTTCCGCGACCGGGTGCTCGCTCTGGTGGACGGCGCGGAGCGCCCCGTGCGCCGCGTGGTGATCGCCGCCGAGCCGATGACCGATGTGGACCTCACGGCAGCGGAGGTGCTGCGCGAGCTGCACGGGGAGCTGCGCGACCGGGGCGTGGAGCTCGCATTCGCGGAGATGAAGGACCCGGTGCGTGAGCGGCTGGAGCGGTACGGCCTGATGGACCTGCTCGACCGCGCGCGCTTCCACCCGACGGTCGGCACGGCGGTGAGGGACCACGTGGGGACCCACGGCGTCGCATGGACCGACTGGGAGGACGGCGGGGACTGACCCGCCGCGTCGTCACACGGCGGTCCGGCGCGGGCCGTCCGGACCGTCGTCCCAGCGCACCAGCCTGACCCGGTGGGCCATTTGGCGGCCCTCGGCGTCCACCGCGAAGTCCCCAAGAAAGGTCGATGTGCGCAGGGCCCGCGCCGCGTCCCACAGCCCCCCGGGGGTGGCGTCGCCGGCGGCGGCGAGCGCCTCCTGCGCCAGGAGCCCGGCGGCGAGCGCCTGGGCGGCCGGGTACCCCGCGCCGGGCGGCAGCGGCGCCGGGGGCGTGCGGGCGGGGTCCCACTGCACGGGCGCCACCACGCCCAGCACCGCGTCGCCGAGCGCCGCGCGGGCCTCCTCCACGCCCGCCGCGACGCACGCGACGGCCGGCACGCGGCCGGCGAGGGCCAGCACCGCCGCGACGTCGTCCTCGAAGCGCCCGCAGCACACGACCGCCGCCGCCCCGGCGCGCCGCGCCTCCTGCGCGCCGGCGGCCGAGCACGCGGCCGTCACCAGGGGGCGGTGCCCCGCCGCGGCCAGTGCGGCCACCGCCCCGCCGGCGACCTCCCGCCCGAAGCCGGTGGGCGCGGCCAGCACGGCGACGCGGTCCAGGGCGACGCCGTGCGCGGCCCACAGCGCCGGCAGGTCCGCCCAATACCGGCCCGCGGGCGCGAGGACGTCCACGACGCGCGCGCCGGTGCGCGGCGCGGCGGCGCCCCCGTGGTTCCAGACGACCTCCGGCCGCCCGGCGAACGCCTCGGCGACGGCGCGCATCGCGCCGCTGCCGTAGGGGCCGAACAGCACGTCGCGCCCCGCCAGCGCCAGGGTCGCGCGGGCCGCGGCGGCGGGGTCCTCGCCGCAGTCGGCGATCTCCAGGGCGGCCCCCGCGTGGCGCGCCCAGGCCCGCAGCCCGGCCGCGGCGTCCCGCGCCATGGGCGCGTACCGGCCCGTGAGGGGGAGCGCAGCGCCGGCGGTGAGCGGCGTCACGGGGCGGAGGGTTCGGGACGCAGCCACAGCCACGTCCCAACGGCGGCCATCACCAGGGTCGCGGAGACGGCGAGCACCGGCGGCGCGGTGAGGGCCATGACCGCCGCGGCCAGCAGCATCATCGCGGTGGCCAGCACCTTCGCCCGGCGCGCGACGGAGCGCGACCGGCGCCAGTCGCGGATGGCGGGGCCGAAGACCCGGTGGCGCATGAGCCAGGCGTGCAGGCGCGGCGACCCGCGGTCCGCGGCGAAGGCCGCCAGCAGGACGAAGGGGGTGGTGGGCAGCACCGGCAGCACCACGCCCGCCAGGCCGATCGCCAGCGCGGCGTACGCCAGCGCCAGCCAGGCCCATCGCACCGCCGTCCCCGGCCCCTCACCGCCCATGGGGACGAGGGTAGCGCCGCGGGGCACGTCCCCCCGCGCCGCCCCTCCGGGCGGCGCGGGGGGATTGCCGTCAGCGTCCCGCCCCTGCCCCGGCGGCGAGCGGCATGTCGGACGCGGGCATCGTGTCGCGGTGCGGCGGCGCCGGGGAGACCAGCCGGCGCAGGACGGCCCCGGCCGCACGTCCCAGGGGACCGCGCGCGGGGACCAGGACGGTGGTCATCACCAGCCGGTCGGGCCACATGGCGTTGAGCGTCTCGTTGTGCGCGGACCCGATGGTGTCGAGCACGTCGGCGCCGTCGCGGCCGTGGAAGTCGCGCATGAGGTCGACGTCCAGCAGCCGGCCGGGCGAGTACGCGGCCATCGACTCGTCGTAGGCCTGCTTGAACCCGAACACCCGGTTCCCGGCGATGCCGTTGCACTTCATCGCGACCGGCCGGCCGTCGGCCATCAGGGCGATCACCTGCAGGCGGCCGGCGGCCCGCAGGGCCGTGCAGGCCGACCGGAAGCATACCGCGTGCGCCGGGTCGCTGCCCAGGGCCGTGCCCTCCCGCCCCTTCCAGCCCGAGGCCTCCAGGGCCAGGAAGGCATCGAGGGCGGCGGGGTCGCCGGTCATGTCGACGGTGCGGACGTCCGCGTGGTGCTCCTCCAGCCGCCGGCGCATCCGCGCGAGCTCCTGGCGGCGCTTCCCGCGCATCCCGTCCAGGTACGTGGAGGCCGGGCGGCGGCGCAGCGCGGCCCGCTCGTACCGTGCCACCTCGACGGCGCCGCGCGCGCACTCCTCCAGCGCGAGGTGGAACGGGCCGTCGCCCGGGACCTGCGTGAAGGCCGCGAACAGGCCGTTGCGCGGCCGGCGGAGCAGCCGCAGCAGGGCGCGCACCGCGGGGCCCAGCACGGCGGCGTCGACCAGCGGGACCTCGAGGCCGCTGAACTCGTGCGTCCAGACGGCGAGGACGGGAAGCCGCAGGCGCCCCCAGGCGATCTCCCGCTTCACCGGGGCGCAGGCCACCCAGCGGCCGTCCGCGGCGGTCACGACCGCCAGGCGGACGGCGCCGGGCGATGCGAGGTGCCGCACGGCGGGCATGAGGACCTCGGGTTCGAAGAAGACGTTGGGCTCCGCCGCGCACGCGACCAGGTCGCGCCAGCGCCGCAGATCGTCCTCGGTCAGGTCGCCGAAGCGGACCAGCCTCCCCCGGAAGCCGCTCATTCCTCTCCTCCGCGCCGTGTGGGCAATCGCACGCGGAATCAACGTACGTGGACGGTGGACCGGCCGGCTTCCGCCGGAGGTCCAGTCCGCGGGTCGGGGGTGCACCTGGCCGTCCGGCCGTCCGCCCCACCCGTCGTCCGGGATGCCGGTCTCCGGGCGGCGGCCGGTCTCAGCCCTCGTCCGGGATGAGGGCCATCGCGTCGCCCAGCGCCCGTTCGTACGGTGCGCGCATCGCCTCGAGCGCCTCACGGAGCACCAGCTGGCGGTCGGCGGTGGTGTGCGTGGCCAGGGCCAGGATCCGGTCCACCGCCACCTCGTACGCCGCGATGCGGCCCGCCAGGTGCGCGAGCACCGCGTCGGGCGGCACCCCGTGATCCGCCGCGTACCCGGCCACGCGGTCCGGGTCGCGGCGCCGGGCGGGATCGAGCGCCGCGCGGACGATCTCCCGGCGGGCGGCCTTCCGCTCCTCGGGGGTCGGCCCCGTGCCCATCAGCGCACGAAGTAGACGATCGCGACGGTCACGGCGATGACCACCACGACGGCGCGCAGCACGTCCGGGTTCGCGCGGCGCACGAACCGCCCGGCCAGGACCCCGCCGGCCAGGGCGCACACCGCCATCACCGCGACGGCCTCCCACACGACCTTGCCGGAGAACACCAGGAACACCGCGGCGGTGCTGTTGGCCAGGAAGGACGTGAGCTGCTTGAGCGCGTTGATGCGCACGAGCGTCTCGGGCAGCACCAGGGAGTACAGCGCCAGGAGGATGATCCCCAGGCCGGCGCCGAAGAACCCGCCGTAGATGGACCCGGCGAGCGCCGCGACCGCCGCGCCGCCCAGGTGGACGCGGTGGGAGGTGCCCTCCGCCGTGAGCCGCGCGGTGACCCACCGCTTGAGCCATTTGTCGCCGCCGATGAGCACGGCCGCGAGCAGGATGAGCCACGGCACCAGGTTCTCGAACAGCTTCTCGCCGGCCACCAGCAGCAGGCCGGCGCCGATGAGGCCGCCCACGATCGCCGGCACCGCCACCACCAGGGCCCGGGTGCGCTGGTGCTCCAGGTCCGCCTTCTGGGCGATCGTGCCCCCGATGTAGCCGGGGGTGAGCGCGACGGTGTTGGTGATGTTCGCCGACAGCGCCGGCACGCCCACGGCGGTGAGCGCCGGGAACGTGATGAGGGTGCCGCCGCCGGCCAGCGCGTTCACGCCGCCGCCCGCCAGGGCCGCCGCGCCCAGCGCGACGAGGTCGAGGATCCCCAGGTCCGCCATCGGCGGGCAGCGTACGGGAGCCGGATACCCTGCGCCGCATGACCGAGCCACGCACCGTCCGCGCCGCCGTCGTCCAGTCCGGCGGCATCTGCTTCGACACCCCCGCCACCCTGGAGCGGCTGCGGCCGCTGGTGGCCCGCGCCGCCGGGGAGGGTGCCCGCCTGGTGGTCGTGCCCGAGGCGTTCGTGGGCGGCTATCCCAAGGGCACCACGTTCGGCACCGTCGTGGGCGACCGGGACCCGGCGGGGCGGGAGTGGTTCCGGCGGTACCACGCCGGGGCGATCGACCTGCCCGGACCGGAGCTCGGGGAGCTGTGCGCGATGGCCCGCGCGCACGAGGTGACGCTGGTCGCCGGGGTGGTGGAGCGCGACGGCTGGACGCTCTACTGCACCGTGGTGTTCATCGGCCCCGACGGCACGTATCTCGGCAAGCACCGCAAGCTCATGCCGACGGCGGCGGAGCGCCTGGTGTGGGGCCGCGGCGACGGCTCCACCCTCACCGTGGTGGACACTGGGTTCGGGAAGATCGGCGCGGTGATCTGCTGGGAGAACTACGTGCCGCTGCTGCGCGCGGCCATGTACGCCAAGGGCGTGGAGATCTACTGCGCGCCCACCGTCGATGGGCGCGACGGGTGGACGGCGTCGATGCGGCACATCGCCCTGGAGGGCCGCTGCTTCGTGATCTCCGCGAACCAGTTCACGCGGCGCTCGGACTACCCGGCGGACTTCCCCACCACCGCGGGGGACGACCCCGAGACGATCGTGCTGCGCGGCGGCAGCTGCATCGTCGATCCGCTCGGCAACGTCCTGGCCGGGCCGGTGTTCGACCGGGAGGAGGTCCTGGTGGCGGACCTCGACCTGGACGAGGTGGTGCGCGGCAAGTACGACATGGACGTGAGCGGCCACTACGCCTGCGACGACGTGCTGCGGCTGGTGGTGGACGAGCGGCCGCGCCGGCCCGTGTCCCCCGCCGTGGGCTGACGCCGGGGGCCCGCCGCACCGGGCCCCCGCCGCCTCCGGCCGCTCCACCCGGCGGGGCGGCTCCCCCCGCCGGGCCTCTCCGGAGCGCCCGTCGCCATCAACGACACCGTTCGCGGCCCGGTTATTCCGCACCCGTCCTATCCTTTGCGGCCGTGGCCGGAATCGACCCCGCGACCGACCCGCGCGGCGCCCGCTGGGAGCGCCGCCTGCACCTGCCCGTCCTCGCCGCGGCGTGGCTGGCGATCCCGACGGTGCTGCTCTACTTCTCCAAGCTGGAGGGCGCGCTCGCGATCGTGGCGGTGGCCCTGGCGTGGGGCATCTGGCTGGTGTTCCTGGTGGAGGCCGCGATCATGCTCACGGTCGTCCGCGACCGCCGGGCGTGGGCCCGCGGGCACGTGTTCGGCCTGGCGATCCTGCTCGCGACGTTCCCGCTGCTCACCAGCATCCTGGAGGGGCTGCTCGCCGCGCGCGCCCTGTCGTCCCTGCAGGCCGCCCGCATCCTGCAGGTGCTCTACCTGGCGAAGGCGCTCAAGCTCATCAAGTCGGCGCTGATCCTGCGCAGGCAGGGGCGGGCGCCGGGGCACCCGGCGGTGTTCACCGCCGGTGCCCTGCTGGGCGCGGCCGCCCTGGTGGGCATCGGCGACCGCATCGTGGGCGGCGAGAAGCACGCCACCCCGTTCCACGGGTTCTGGGACGTGGCAACCGACGACCTGCCGGCGTGGTCGTCGGTGCTCATCGTCGCCGCCCTCACCGGCGCCGCCGTGCTGGCCGCGCGCCGGTCCCGCCGGCGCCCCGCCTAGGAGCCCCGCCCGGCCCGGTGATGGGCGACCAGGGCGTTGGCGTGCCCGTGCCCCACGCCGTGCTCTGCCTTGAGCCAGTTCACGAGGTCCATGTGCCGCTCCAGCGGCGATGCGGCGATGAGCTCCAGCCACTCGCCCACCGGGCGCCCGTACTTCGCCTCGATCGACGGGAAGTAGGACGCCGGGCCCTTCACCGGGCCGTCGCTCACGACCGCTGGACCAGGCGGAAGCTGTTGCCGGACGGGTCCCGGAACCCGCAGTCCACGCCGTACGGACGCTCGGTGGGCTCCTCCTGGAACTCCACGCCCTTCGCGCGCAGCGCCTCGTACTGGGCGCGGCAGTCGTCGGTCTCGAAGAACAGCCCGCCGGCGAATCCCTTGGCCATGATCTCCTCGAGCTTGGCCTGCGTCTCGGGGTCCAGGCCGGGCGACGACGGCGTCATGAGCACGAACGCGACGTCCGGCTGCAGCGGCGGCCCCACCGTGAGCCACCGGAAGTTCCCGAGCTCGGGGACGGTGACGTCCTCCCGGACCTCCATGCCGAGCTTTCCCGTGTAGAAGGCGAGCGCCTCGTCCTGGTCGTGGACCCAGACGTTCACGCTGGTGAACCGCATCGTGCTCATCGTCACCCCTCCGGTGCCGGTGCTGTGGACGCCCCGGACGCTCGCACGCGCCGGCGCCGCCCCGCTTCTCCAAACGTGCTGGACGGCGGGCGGCCCCACTGACGCAGGATGCAGCTGGGGATCATCGCCCGGTCGGCCGCCGGCGGGTGCGCGGCGCGGTACGCGGCGGGGGACGTCCCGAACGTCCGGCCGAACGTGGTGGTGAACGAGCCGAGGCTCCGCAGCCCCACCGCCCCGCACACCTCGATGACCGGCATGTCGGTGCCGCGCAGGAGCGCCGCCGCCCGCTCCATCCGCCGGGTGAGCAGGTACTGGTGCGGGGACTCGCCGAACGCCGCCCGGAACGCGCGGGAGAAGTGGGCGGGCGACAGCCGCGCCGCGCGGGCGATCGCGGCGACGTCGAGCGGTTCGGCGTACCGCGCGTCGATGAGGTCCTTCGCGCGGAGCAGGTGCCGGGCGGGCGGGAGGACGGACATCAGGGACCCAGCTTCGCCGTCCCGGCCGCCGGCGGCAAGGCGGCGGCTCAGCCGGCCTCCACCGCTTGCCCCATCAGGCGCTCCAGCACGAACCGCACCTCGGCGGCCACGTCCGGCAGGCCGCGCCCCTGCGGGTGCACCACCCAGTGGATGAACATCCCCAGCACCACGCCCCGCAGGCCCCGCACCAGCACCGCGAGGTCCTCGGACCGCACGCCCACGCCGCCGTCCGCGAGGGCCCGGGCGATGATGGGGTCCGCCTCCGCGTAGAACCCGGCCAGTGCCTCCCGGGTCGCGTCGCTGCGCCGCGCCGTCGCCATCATCGACAGCAGCGCCACCAGCCGGGTCTCGTCGGCGGCCAGCCCCTCGCTGAGCCCGTCGACGACGGCACCGAGGCCCGCCGACCCGGTGGTCGCCGTGGCCGCGACGCCGTCGCTGAAGATCCCGAACAGGGTGTCGCGGGCGAGCTCGCCCAGCAGCTGCTCCTTGGAGCCGAAGGCGTACTGCACCGACCCCTTCGACACCCCGGCGCGGCGCGCGATGCGGTCGAGGGTGAGGCCCTCCACCCCGGACTCCGCGACCTCCTCCCGGGCGGCCCCCAGCAGGCTCGCCCGGCGCTCATCCCAGTACGCCAGTGGACGTGGACGTCCCGGCAACGTTCCTCCCGGTTCGCCGGAAAACGCCGGTGGAGTGCTTCATCCATCCGGCTGGATGAACGTTTTCTCCCATTCCGGGCCGGTGGCGTGCATTGTCCGGCGGCACAGACTTCCCGCCGGGGTTCTTCACTCAGGGCCCATCGCCAGGGCATCCGGGGCCTTCCTACATTCGGCCCCCATGAGCGCACCCCTGGTCCCCCACGACACCTCGCCGGCCCCCGCCGTGCGGATGCTCGGCATCACCAAGCGGTTCGGTCCGGTGACCGCCTGCGACGGCGTGGACTTCGTCCTCGGCGGCGGCGAGATCCACTGCCTGCTGGGCGAGAACGGCGCCGGCAAGACCACGCTCATGAGCATCCTGTTCGGCCTGGTCCCGCCCGACGACGGGCAGATCGTGCTGGACGGCCGCTCCGTGCAGCTGGCCTCCCCCAGGGACGCCCTGCGGCACGGCATCGGGATGGTGCACCAGCACTTCATGCTGGTCCCGGAGTTCACCGTCGCCGAGAACGTCGTGCTCGGGTCCCGGGCCGCCTGGACCCCGCGGTTCGACCGGGCCCGGGCCGAGGAGGAGGTCCGCGAGGTCGCCCGCTCCTCCGGCCTCGACGTCGACCCGCGCGCCCTGGTGCGGGACATCCCGGTGGACGTCCAGCAGCGCGTCGAGATCCTGAAGCTGCTCCACCGGGGCGCGAAGGTCCTGATCCTCGACGAGCCCACCGCCTCCCTGGGGCCCGCCGGCATCCGGTCGCTGTTCGAGGGCCTCGCCACCCTCCGGGAGCGCGGCCACTCGGCGATCCTCATCACCCACAAGCTCACCGAGGTCACGGCGGTCGCCGACGGCGTCACCGTCCTGCGGGCCGGGCGCCTGCAGGGCACGTTCCGGCGCGGCCAGTACGCGGAGGCCGAGCTCGCCCGCGCCATGACCGGGGGCGACATCGCCGCCCTGCCGGTGCGGCGGGCGGCGAGCGGCGGCGACGTGGTCCTGCGGGTGCGCGGCCTCACCGTCGCGGACCCCGTCACCGGCCGCAACGCGGTGGAGGACCTGGACCTGGAGGTCGCCGCCGGGGAGATCGTGGGCATCGCCGGGGTGGAGGGCAACGGGCAGCGCGAGCTCGCCGATGCCCTCGCCGGGGTGGTGGCGCCCGCCGCGGGCACCATCGAGCTGGCCGGGGCGGACATCACCCCCCTGCCGCCGCGCGACCGGCACGCCCAGGGCCTGGGGGTCATCCCCGAGGACCGCCTGCGCTGGGGCCTGGTCGCCGACTCACCCTGGCCGAGAACCTCGCCCTGTCGGACATCTCCCGCGGCGGCCTGCGCCGGCGCGGGCAACTGCTGGACCTGGACGGCATGCACGAGCGGGCGGCGGCGCTGCTCGAGACGTACCAGGTGCGGCCCGCGGACCCCCGCGCGCGGGCCTCCCAGCTCTCCGGCGGCAACCAGCAGAAGGTCGTGATCGGCGCCCGGGAGATGTCCGCGAGCCGCTGCTGCTGGTCGCGCGCAACCCGCCCGCGGGCTCGACGTCGGCGCCATCGACTACGTCCACCGCCGCATCCTGGAGATGCGCGACCGCGGCGGCGCCGTCCTGCTGGTCACCAACGAGCTCGAGGAGCTCGTGGCCCTCGCCGACCGCATCGCGGTGATGTACCGCGGCCGGTTCGTGTACCGGGCGGTCACCGCGGAGGCCGACGTGGACGCCATCGCGATGGCGATGGCCGGCATCGCACCCGAGGACGCGGACGCCCAGCCGGGCGCCGCGATGGAGGTCGCATGAGCACCGGCGCCCCCCGCGGCGGGCTGCTGCAGCGCAGCCTCGCGGTCCCCGACCCCCGCGCCCTGGCGACCGGGGTCTTCGCCCTCATCGGCACGCTGGTGGTGGTGTCGCTCATGGTGGCGGCCCTCGGGGAGGACCCGTTCGCCGCCATCCGGACGATCCTCGAGGGGTCGCTCGGCGACTCCGACGCCATCGGCCAGACCCTCATGGTCGCCGTCCCGCTCGCGCTCTGCGGCGCCGCCGCGGCCATCCCGTTCACCGCGCGGCTGTGGAACGTGGGCGCCGAGGGCCAGATGCACATCGGCGCGTTCAGCGCGGTGGCGGTGGCCCTCACCCTCCCCGAGCTGCCGGGGCCGGTGTTCATCCCGCTCATCCTCCTCGCGGCGATCGTCGCGGGCGCGGCGTGGGCCGGCCTCGCGGGGGTCCTGAAGACCGCCTTCGGGGCGAACGAGGTGATCGTCACCCTGATGCTCAACTTCGTGGCGATCCTCATCGCGACGTACGCGATCACGGGGATCTGGCCGCAGGGCATCGCCCCCGCCACCGAGAAGGTGCCGGACTCCGCGGTGCTGCCGGTGGTGTGGTCCGGGACGGTCGTGAACCTGGGGCTCCCGGTCGCGCTGCTCGCCATCGCCGCCGCCTGGGTGCTGATGGCCCGCACCGGCCTGGGCCTGCAGATCCGCTCGATCGGCCTCAACCCGTTCGCGTCCCGCATGAACGGCATGCGGGTCCCCGCCGTCACCGTCGCGACGTTCGCGATCGCCGGGACGTTCGCGGGCCTCGCCGGCGCCATCGAGGTGATCGGCGAGAACCGGGCCCTGGTCACCAGCTTCTCGGCGAACTACGGCTACCTGGGCATCGCGGTCGCCCTGGTGGCCCGCCTCGCCCCCGTGTGGATCTTCCCCTCGGCGGTGCTGTTCGCCGCCCTGCAGGTGGGCAGCCAGAGCCTGCCCGCCGCCACCGGGATCCCCACCTCGTTCGGCCAGATCATCATCGCGGCCTTCGTCCTCGGGCTCCTCGGCGCCCGCGTGATCCGGCTGCGATACGCGGAGGGGGCGGTGCAGTGAACTCGACCGTCGTCATCTCGGTGTTCGCGACCGGCATCGCCCTCATGACGCCCGTGCTGTGGGCGGCCCTGGGCGAGGCCATCGCGGAGCGGGCCGGGATCCTGAACATCGGCATCGAGGGGGTCATGCTCTTCGGCGCCCTGGTGTGCGCATGGTGCATCCGGGAGGGCGCCGGCATCTGGACCGGCCTGCTGCTGTCGATCCCCGTGGGCGCCGTCCTGGGCCTGCTGCTCGCCTACCTCTGGGTCTCGCGCGGCGCCGACCAGATCGTCAGCGGGATCATCTTCAACCTCCTCGCCCTCGGCGCGACCAGCCTGCTGTTCGAGGAGTTCCTGAAGGGCGTCGGGGTCGTCACCAGCCTCGACGAGCGAAGCATCCCCGTGCTGGGGGACATCCCCTGGATCGGGGAGATCCTCTTCCAGCAGCCCACCGTGGTGTACCTCGCCCTCCTGGCGGCGCCCCTGGTGTTCCTGCTGCTCAACCGCACCTGGTTCGGGCTGTACATCCGGTCCGCCGGGGAGAAGCCCCGCGCCACCGAGACCGCCGGCCTCAGCGTGCCGGGCCTGCGGTACACGGCGGTGATCCTCGCCAACGTCCTCATCTGCTTCGGCGGGGCGACGCTCATCGCGATCACCTCCGGCGGCTTCGTCACCAACGTCACCGCCGGGCAGGGCTTCGTGGCCCTGGCGATCGTCGTCCTGGGCCGCTGGAACCCCTTCTTCATCGTGGGCGGCGCCCTGCTGTTCGGGGTGAGCCAGTCGCTGCAGTTCCAGGCCCAGAGCCTCGGGTTCCTGTCCTCACTGCCCCCCGAGGCATGGCTGTCCCTTCCGTACCTGGTGACGATCGTCGCGGTCGTCGTCGCCAAGTCCTCCCGCTACCCGAACGCCTGCGGCGTGCCCTTCACGCCGGCCGGAGCAGCTCGGTGAGCCCCAACCCCGCAACGACGAACCAAGGAGCTGGCGTGCAGCGAGCACTTCGTGGATGTACGGCGATCCTCGCCGCCGGGCTGATCGCACTCGGTGCAGCCGGGTGCGGCGACGACGGGGAGGCGTCCGCCGGCTCGACCGGCGGCACGTCCTCCGCCGCCGCCCCGGTCGACTACTCGGTGGCCCTCCTCTCACCCGGGTCCTCCACCGACGGATCCTGGAGCGAGGCCACCTACGACGGCGTCGAGGCGGCCGTGTCCAAGCTCGGCGTGAAGGACCTCGGCCACGCCGAGAACCTGCTCACCCCCGACGAGTACACCCAGCAGGGCACCGCCTACGCCAAGGAGGGCGCGAACCTCGTGCTCATGGCCAACGGCTCGGTCCCGCAGTCGGTGGTGAAGGTCGCCACCGACTACCCGGACGCCACCGTGTGCGGCGCCGCCATGGAGATCCCCGCGGCCGACATGCCGCCCAACGCCTGCACCTACGACCCGGAGCAGCAGGAGGGGGCGTTCACCGCCGGGTACCTGGCGGCCCTCACCAGCAAGAGCGGCAAGCTCGGCGTGGTCGCCGGGTTCGCCTTCCCCGCCCTCACCCGGCAGGTGGAGGGCTTCACCCTCGGCGCCCGCTACGCGAAGCCCGACATCGAGGTGCAGCAGGTCTACATCAACAGCTGGACCGACGTGGCCGCCGCCAAGGCCGCCGCGCAGGCCCAGTACGCCAACGGCGTGGACATCATCTTCAGCGCCACGGACTCGGCGACCCAGGGCATCTTCGCCGCCGCGCAGGCCGGCGACGGGCGGTACGTCATCGCCTCGTACTTCGACTCCCACGACCAGGCGCCGGACGTGGTGCTCACCAGCGTCCTCTACAACCTGCAGGGCGTCACCGAGGAGATGATCCGCAAGGGCACGGCGGGCGAGATCAAGCCCGAGAGCTACAGCTTCGGCCTGGACTTCGGGGTCGGCGAGCTCGCCCCGTTCTACGAGCTCGACAGCGTGGTCCCCGCCGACGCGAAGACCAAGCTCGAGCAGCTCGTCACGGACATCGAGGGCGGGACCGTGAAGGTCCCGGACGAGAAGGTCCTCGGCGCCAAGGGCGCGGGCGCCTCGTACGACCTGGCCAAGCTCACCGCCGGCTAGGCGCACCCCCGACGGGGCGGGCCCGCGGGCCCGCCCCACCCCACGCCACCCCACCACCCCAGGAGGGATCCAGCCAATGGCCACCACCGAGCCATCCACGACCCCTGCCCGCCCCCGCAAGGCCATCTGGCCGGGCGGCGTCCCCAAGCCCCTCATGCCGTACTCCCCGGTCATCACCGCGGGGGGCTGGGTGTTCACCGCCGGCCAGATCGCCACGGACTTCGAGACCGGCCTCGCCCCCGAGGTCATCGTCGAGCCCGGCGCCCCGTTCTACGGCGACTCCCTGGAGCTGCAGTCGCGGTTCGTGCTGAAGAACCTGGCCGAGACGCTCGCCGCGGCCGGCGTGGACATCGGCACCGACCTCATGCGGATCTACCAGTGGTTCACCTCGCCGTACCCCACCGACGAGGAGCGGGCCGAGGGCATCACCTGGCCGCGCATGTCCATCACGCCGTACCTGGACGTCCGCAACGAGTTCATCCAGAGCAAGCGGCCCGCGTCCACCGGCATGGTGTGCCGGGAGCTGATGGTGAAGGACACCATCGTCGAGGTCGACATGATCGCCTTCGAGCCCATCCCGGGCGTCGAGAAGATCGCGTTCGACACCCCGGAGGGCGTGCCCGCACCCCTGGCCGGCTACTCCCCCGCGGTGCGGTGGGGCGACTGGATCTTCACCGCCGGCGAGATCCCCGTGGACTGGCGGGGCGACCACCTCTCGGACCGCCACATGGGGGTGCCCAGCGCGCTCGCGCCGGAGGCCCGCATCAACCCGTACCTCTGGTACGGCGACGACGTCGAGCGGCAGACCGAGTACACGCTGGAGAAGCTCGCGAAGATCTGCGAGGCCGCCGGCGGCCACATCGAGAACACCGTGAAGGCCGAGGTGTACATCGGCCACCCCAACGACTTCCTGGGCATGGAGAAGGCCTGGAAGCGCTGGTTCCCCAACAACCCGCCGGCCCGCGTGACGATCCCCCACATGGGCCTGGGCGGCGCCGGCAGCCGCGTGGAGATCGCCCTGATGCTGCTCGCCGACGACGCCTCCATCTCCATGGAGACGATCGAGACCTCCGGCGCCCCGGAGCCCGTGGTGCACGAGCCCCAGGCGATGAAGGCCGGGAACTTCGTCTTCTACTCCACGCAGATGCCGGCGGACGCCTCCGGCGGGCTGGCGAAGGAGACGATGCGGCACCCGAACTTCCCCTGGTACAAGGAGCCCGCGCTCCTGCAGATGGAGTACATGCTGGGGAACATCGACGCCATCGCCTCCGCGGCGGGATCGAGCGTCGAGAACATCTGCCGCCGCCAGGCGTTCCACGACGACCTGACGTGGTTCCAGATGATGATCAGCCGCTGGGGCGCGGCGTTCCCGAAGGACCCGCCCGCCTCCACCACGATGAAGATCGGCGGCCCGATGCAGGTGCCGGGCGCGCACCTGCTCCTGGACCTCATCGGCTACGTGCCGGAGGCCTGACCCCGCCGAACGGCTGCGGGCGGCTTCCCCTTGGCCGCCCGCCCCCCGTCCCGAAAGAGGCCGCGCATGAAGACGGACATGTACTGCTACCTGTTCAACCGCGACCGGAAGTCGCTGCCGGACACGTTCGACACGTGGCTCGACCCGGAGCGGACCGCCGTGGTGTGCATCGACATGCACGCCGGGCACCTGGCGATCGACGAGCCGGGGTGCACGTGCCCCGCCCCCCGCGGCGTCGAGAAGATCGCCATCCACGACGAGTTCCACGCCGCCTGCCGGGCCATCGGGATCCCCATCATCATGGTCCAGCACTGGCAGCGGTACGGCGGCATCGACGACATCGCCAGCAAGCGGCGCACCGGCAAGGCGAACTGGCGGTGGCTGTACGAGCTGTATCTGCCGCCCAACCCCGACCAGGAGCGGCACAGCTGGGAGGGGACGCGCTGGGTCGACCTCATGGTCGAGCACGACCCGGACCGCGACCTCTACGTGCGCACCAAGAAGCGGCTGTCGTCGTTCTACCCGACGGACCTCGAGTTCCTGCTGCGCAACCTGGACGTCGACACGATCGTCATCACCGGGGCGTACACGGACTGCTGCGACATCTCGACGGCGTTCGACGCCGCTAACCGCGACTTCCGGGTGATCGTGCCGCGCGACATCGTCGCCGGGTTCAGCGAGGAGGCCGAGAACGCCGCCCTGCTGATCATCAGCCTGCACTGCGGGCTGGTGGTGGACTCCGGCCCGCTGCTCGCCGAGTGGTACGCCCGCACCGGCACCGAGCTGCCCGCGCTGGAGCACGTCGCGATGCCGGAGGGCGCGGCGGCATGAGCGGGCCCGCCCCGGATCGCCGGCCGTCGCTGGCCGCGCTGCTCACGTTCTGCGCGGTGGTGAACGTCGCGTCGATCTACCTCGCGCAGCCGCTGCTGCCGTTCATCGGCGACACCCTCGACGCGGGCACCGGGGCGATGTCGGTGGTGCAGGGCGCCCTGCAGCTCGCGTTCGGCGTGGGCCTGGTCCTGTTCGGGATCCTGGCCGACACCCGCGACCGGCGGGCCCTGCTCACCGTGATGGCCGGCGGGCTGCTGGCGGCGGCCGTGGTGGCCGCCGCGGCGCCCACCTACTGGGCGGTCCTGGTGGCGTCGCTGGGGATGGGCGCGTTCGCGGCGGTCCTGCCGGTGCTCATCGCCACCGCCGCCGCGGCGGGCGACACCCGGGCGCTGGTGGGGATCCTCAGCGGCGCCCCCGCCGGCGTGGTGAGCGGGCGAACCCTCGCCGGGCTGCTGGGGGAGATCGACTGGCGGCTGGCGTTCACCCTGTCCGCGGTCGCCATGACCGCCGCGCTCACCCTCATCCGCCTGCGGCTCGCACCGCAGCCGCCCCTCGGGGCGCGCACCCGCCCGTGGCCGGCGCTGCGCGAGATGGCCTCGCTCACCCGGCTCCCGGGCAACGTGCTCATCAACCTGTCGAACTCGGTGGCGTTCCTGGGCTGGTCGTCGGTGTGGACGATGCTGGCGTTCCAGCTCAAGGACGACCCACTCAACCTCTCCGCCTTCCAGATCGGCCTCATCGGCCTGGTCGGGCTGGGCGGCGCGGTGACCGGCCAGGTGGGCACCCGGATGCAGGCGGCGCTTGGGGAGGCGGGCGCGGCCCGCACCGCCCTGGCGGTCACCGCGGTCGCCGGACTGGTGCTGGCGGTGGCCGGCACCACGATCTGGCTGCTGGTGATCGCCCTGTTCGTGCACAACACCGCGGTGTGGGTGGTGCAGGCGGTGAACATCCCGGGTGCGGCGCAGCGGGCGGGCGACGGCCGCCAGGCGCGCGGCGCGGCGCTGGTCTACCTCACGAACTTCATCTGCACCGCGATCGGCGCCGTGCTGGGCGCGGCGGTGTGGGAGTCCAGTGGCTGGGGCGGCATCGGCCTCCTGGCCGCCGGGACCGCGGGGGCCTGCCTCCTGCTGGACCTGGCGGGCCGGGCGGCCTGGACGCGCACCCTGCCGGTGGCGGCGACCGAAAGGAGCGGGTGATGGACGACGCCGTCGTGGCGGTCGAGCTCAACGCGCAGCAGCTGGAGCTGCTGGACCGGCTGTGCGCACAGGAGGGGTACGCGGACCACGCGGAGGCCCTGCGGGCCGGGCTGCGCGCGTACCTGGCGACGGAGGCGGCGGCATGACCCGGGTCCTCGTCGCCGAGCACCGCATGGAGCCGGGCACGGGCATCGCGGTGCCGGTGCTGCGCGGGCAGGTGCTGCGCATCAGCCAGCTCGTGGGCGGGCAGTGCGCCGACTTCAACGCCTTCAACCTGCACGACTACAAGGAGCACTTCCACACGGGCCGCACCCGGCACATGCACGGGATGAACCCCACCACCGGCGCGCACCTGTGGTCGGCGCCCCCGCGGGACCGGCCGATGCTCACGATCCTCGCCGACACCTGCGGCAGCAACGACGTGATGTACCCGCGGTGCAGCGCGATGCTCTTCGACATGCACTTCGGCCTGTCGCCGCACACGAACTGCCACGACATCCAGGCCGAGGCGCAGCGGGCCTACGGACTCACCCCCGACGACGTCCACGACTCGTTCAACTTCTGGATGAACACGGGCGTCGACCCGGACGGCAACCCGTTCATCGCCCCCAACCGCTCCCACGAGGGGGACCTGGTGGAGTTGCTGGCGCAGATCGACGTGCTGGCGGTCCCCAACGTGTGCGGCGCCGACGTGATGCAGACCAGCAACTTCGCGCTCAAGCCGCTGCTGGTGCAGGTGTTCGAGGGCACCGCCGACGACCACGCGCACCTGCTGCCCGTCGAGCCGCAGTTCCCGCGCACGCAGCGCACCGTGGCCGAGTTCCGGCAGCCGGTCATCAAGGCCGACCGGGCCCTGGTGCCCGACCCGGACTACGTCCCGGAGTTCACCAACGTCCCGCTCATCAGCGCGCTGGTGCCCGTGGGGGTGTCCGCCGACGAGGCCGCCGCGCTGGACGGGATGGTCGCCACGGGCCTCTACGGCCGGGACCGGGCCGAGGCGCTGCGGTTCGCGTTCTTCGCCTGGTACATCCGGACGCACATGCGCGGGCCCCGGCACTTCCGGGCGCCGGCCGAGGCGGCGTGACCGGCGTCCTGCTCGGCCTGGGCGCCGGCCTGTGCTGGGGCGCCGGGGACTTCCTGGGCGGCCTGGCGAGCAAGCGCGCGCACGCCGCCCCCGTGGTGGTGTGGGCGCAGATCGTGGGGGTGCTCATGCTCCTCACCGCGATCGTGGCGTCCGGCGCCGGCCTCCCGGAGCCGCGCACGATGCTGTTCGGGTTCCTGGGCGGCCTGTCGGCCGGCACCGGCATCTTCGTCTTCTACCGGGCCCTGGCGGAGGGGACGATGGGCGTGGTCACGGCCGTCGCGACCACCGCCGTGCTGGTCCCCGTGACCGTCGGGCTGGCCACCGGGGAGCGCCCGGGCACCGCGGCGGGCCTGGGCGTGGTGCTGGTGCTGGGCGGGACGGCCCTGGTGTGCATCGCGTCCGCGGCCCGCACCGGCAGCGGCGACCTGCGGTCCGCCGGCATGGCCCTCATCGCGGCGGCCTGCTTCGGGACCTTCTACGTGTTCCTCGACCTCGCCGCGGACGGCGGCGCCCTGTGGACGGTGGTGAGCGCCCGCGCCGCCTCGATCCCGCTGGTCGCGGCGATCGGCCTGCGGGCCGGGGCGTCGCTGCGGCCGCCCCGCGCCGGGTTCGGGGTAATCGCCGCCGGCGGGATCGCGGAGACCGCCGCGGTGCTGTGCTTCGCCGCCGCCACCAACCACGGGCTGGTGAGCCTGGTGGCGGTGCTCGGGTCGATCTACCCCGTCGTCACCGCCGGCATCGCCGCCGCGGTGCTGCGCGAGCGCCTCACCCCCGCCCAGCTCGCCGGCGCCGCGGCCGCCATGTCCGGCGCCCTCGTCATCGCGGGAAGCCGCGGAGCCTGACCACGCACGAACAACGGAGGCCACCATGAACCCCGCCGAGCTCGCCCCCCTCCTCGACGCGCCGGTCGTGGTCACGATCGACCTGCATCGCGGGCACCTGGACCCGGAGGTCGCGACCCTCCCCCTCGCCGCCGACGCGTCCGCGGCCCTGATGGACCGGGTGGTGCCCGCCCTGGATCGCTTCCGGGCGGCAGGCGTGCCCGTCGTGCACGTGGTCACCTACTACCGCACCGCCGACGAGGTGCTGTCCAACCCGTACTGGGCGGCGCAGTGGGGCCGCCCGGACAGCGTGCGCCGCGAGATCGCGATCCACAACGTCGGGGACGTGCCGGGCCTGGAGCTCATGCCCGGCGTGTTCGCCGACGGGGACCAGGTGGTGCGCACGAAGAAGCGCTACGACTGCTTCGTGGGCACCGACCTCGAGGTCACGCTCCGCACCCTGGGGTGCGGCACCCTGCTGGTCTCGGGGGTGAACACGAACTCCTGCGTCCTGGCCACCAGCGTCGCCGCGTCCGTGAAGGACTTCGGGGTGGTGGTGATGGAGGACCTGGTGGACTCCATGATGGGCGCCGGGATGCACCGCGCCGCCCTGGACATCCTCGCCGGGTCCTTCGCGTTCGTCGCGGCGTCCGACGACGTGCTGGGGGCGCTGGGCGCCCCGGTGTGACGGCGGCGGTGGGGGCCGGTGGCGGGCCGGCCCCCACCGGCCGGGTCACGTGATGAACGCCTCCGGGTGCGTGGCGGCGAGGCGGCTCGTCAGCATGTGCTCGAGGTCGTCGCGGGCCTCGGTCACGTGTTCGAGGACGCCGCCGAGCCGCTGGTCGGGGCGTGCCCGGCGGCCCACCGCGCGCCGGGGCGGGGAGACGGCCCGCCGGAGGAGGTCCTCCGCGAGCCGAAGGTGCTGGAGCGTTTCACGTAGATGGTGGTCGGCTTCCATCCGTCGCGTGCCTCCGTGCTCGCCGGCCCTTGGATCGGCCGGGTGCATCGCGGTACCCGTTCCGGGGAGGCGCAATCCGGCGTGTGGGGCCGGGTGGTTCCGGGAACCGGCGGGGACCGTCACCGACCCAGGAGCATCCCGTGCACGAGGACCCGCCGCCCCTCACCGAGGCCGATGAGGAGACCCTCCGGAACCCGGACGAGGACTACCCGCCGGACGCACCGCCGGAGCAGATCGACCGCGCCCAGTTCCGCCAGGGCGAGGCGGTGGAGCGCGAGAAGGAGTGGGTCGACCCGCGTGAGATCGTGGGCGGCGAGGAGTAGCCCTCAGGCCAGGACGAGCGCGGCCGGGGCGAGCAGCAGCGCCCCGATCACGACCCACGGCAGCCGGCTCGCCCGCCACCGCGGCTGGAACCAGATCACCGACACCAGCGCGAGCGCCGTGGCGGGCACCGCCCAGAACAGCACCTGGGGCAGGAGCGCCTGTGCGGTCTCCTCGCCACCCTCGCCGAGGTCGGCAAGGGGCCCGAACAGCAGTGTGAGTCCCGCCGCGAGCCACAGCGTCGCCGACAAGGGCACCAGCATCATCGCGATGGCGAGGTGCAGGCGCTCCCGGCCGGTCGCGGGAACCGGGTCGGCGGCCGGCCGGGAGGGATGCGGCGGGTTCGGCACGGCCGGGACGATAGCCCTGCACGCCCGGGAGCGGTCCCGGCCGCACCCCACGCCGCGGGCCGCTCGCTAGGCTCCGGCGCGTGTCTCATGTCCTGACGAGCCTTCCCGTCGGCGAGCGCGTGGGCATCGCGTTCTCCGGCGGCCTCGACACCTCGGCCGCCGTGGCCTGGATGCGCGAGGCGGGGGCCATCCCGTATGCCTACACCGCGAACCTCGGCCAGTACGACGAGCCGGACCTGGACTCCGTCCCGGACCGCGCCCGTGCGTACGGGGCGGAGGGTGCGCGCCTCATCGACTGCCGCGAGCTGCTGGTGCGCGAGGGCCTGGTCGCACTCATGTGCGGCGCCTTCCACATCTCCACGGGCGGCAAGACGTACTTCAACACCACCCCCCTCGGGCGGGCGGTCACCGGCACGCTGCTGGTGCAGGCGATGCGCGAGGACGGCGTGTCCATCTGGGGCGACGGCTCCACCTACAAGGGCAACGACATCGAGCGGTTCTACCGCTACGGCCTGCTGGTGAACCCGGCACTGCGGATCTACAAGCCGTGGCTGGACGCCGCGTTCGTGGACCAGCTGGGCGGCCGCAAGGAGATGAGCGAGTGGCTCGCCCAGCGGAACCTCCCGTACCGGGACTCCGCGGAGAAGGCGTACTCCACCGACGCCAACATCTGGGGCGCCACGCACGAGGCGAAGCTGCTGGAGCACCTGGACCACGGCATGGACCTCATCGAGCCGATCATGGGCGTCAAGCACTGGGACGCGTCCGTGGAGATCGCGCCGGAGGAGGTCTCGGTGCGGTTCCACGAGGGCTGGCCGGTGGCGATCAACGGCCGGGAGTTCGCCTCCCAGGTCGACCTGGTGCTCGAGGCCAACCTCATCGGCGGCCGCCACGGCCTGGGGATGAGCGACCAGATCGAGAACCGCATCATCGAGGCCAAGAGCCGCGGCATCTACGAGGGCCCCGGCATGGCGCTGCTGCACATCGCCTACGAGCGGCTGGTCAGCGCCATCCACAACGAGGGCACGATCGACAACTACCGCACCATGGGCCGCCGCCTGGGCCGGCTCATGTACGAGGGCCGGTGGTTCGATCCGCAGGCGGTGATGCTCCGCGACCCGCTGCAGAAGTGGGTGGGGTCGGCGGTCACCGGCGAGGTCACCCTGCGTCTGCGCCGCGGCGACGACTACACCATCGTCAACACCGAGGGGCCGGCGTTCTCCTACCACCCCGAGAAGCTGTCGATGGAGCGCACCGAGGACGCCGCGTTCGGGCCCATGGACCGCATCGGCCAGCTCACCATGCGGAATCTCGACATCGCGGACTCCCGCACCAAGCTGGAGACCTATCGCCGCGCGGGCGCCCTCGCCCCCGGCGCCGAGTTCGGCCTGCTGGAGGCACCGGAGGGCGAGTAGCGGGGGTCCCCGAGCCCGTCCCGGGCAGCCCCACGATTCGGCCTCCCCGGCCGGGTCATAGCGTCGCATCCGTCCGCGCATGTCGCGCGGACGGACTCGGGGAGGCGACATGTCCCGCACACGACGGGCTCTTCTCGCGGGGCTGGCGGTCACCGTCGGCCTCGCCGCCGCGGGGTCGCGCAGGGCGCCACGCCCGCGGGGGTGATCACCGAGTACCGCAACCCCTCGCCGTACGGGGCGTACCTGCTCACGCCGGCGGCGGACGGGAACATCTGGTTCTCGGGGCCGAGCGCCGCGCGGGTGACCCGCATCACCCCCACCGGCACGGTGACGGTGTTCGAACGCCAGCTCGGCGGGCTGCCGTCCGAGCCCGGGGGGATCGCCGGCGGCCCCGACGGGAACGTGTGGCTCACCGGGTACGGCGCGCTGCGCCGGGTCACCCCGGACGGCACGTTCAGCGATGTCTCCGACGGCCTCGGGCAGCCCGCGAGCCTGTTCGGGATCGCGCCGGGTCCGGACGGCGCCCTGTGGTTCACCGACTTCGGCTTCCGCAGCAAGGCGATCGGCCGCGTGGCCGCCGACGGGACCATCACGCAGTTCCCGCTGTCCGACGATGCCTTCCCCCAGGAGATCGCGGCGGGCCCGGACGGCAACGTGTGGTTCACGAACTCCGCCTCGGCGATCGACCGGATCTCGCCGACGGGCACGCCGCTCCCCGGCTACACGGTCGAGGGTGTGGTGGGCCTGCTGGCACCCGGCCCCGACGGGGCCCTCTGGTTCACCCGGACCGGGAACGTGAAGGCGGTCGGCCGGATCGTCCCCGGAGGCGGTGAGCCGACCTCGTTCACGGCGGGTATCGATCAGCTGGCGGGCTTCGGAGGCCTCGCCACGGGCCCCGACGGAAACCTGTGGTTCACCCAGTCGGGGACGATCAGCTACGGCGGGACGACCTTCGCGGGCACCGTCAACCGGATCACGCCGGACGGCGTGGTCACGACCTACGCCACGGGCCTGTCGCCGGGCGCCAGGCCCGGCGACATCGCCGCCGGGTCCGACGGCCGCATGTGGTTCACCGACGGCCTGGGCAGCGTGGCCGCGATCGGCACGGGTGCGCCCGACGCCTCGGTGAGCCGCCCGGCCGTCACGGGATCCGCGACGGTCGGTAGCACCCTCACCTGCGGCGGCGACAGCTGGAGCACGTGGGCCGGGCAGCAGCCGTCCCGAACCGTGTTCGGGTTCGACGGGTACCGCTGGCTCAGGGACGGTGCGGCGCTGCCGGACCCGCCGTCGGCCACCCACGTCGTGAGCGTGCAGGACCTGTCCCACGCACTGACCTGCTCCGCCACCGTGACCTACCCGCTGCTGAACGTGACGACGTCGGCGACGAGCGCGCCCGTGACCGTCCCCGCGCCGCTGCCGGTCCGCCTGGGGGGCGCGGCGACGGTGCGCCGAGGCCGGCGGGCGAAGCTCGTGTTCACCGTCCGCAACGCGACACGCGCCCGGGTGCGCGGCGTCGTCGTGACGGCGGTGCTCCCGCAGGGGCTCTCGGTCGATGCGGCCTCCCGCGCCGCCAACCTGCGGCTCCCGGCCCGCCTGCGGTTCCGTGGCGCCGGCCGAACCCTCACCTTCCTCCCCGGACCGCTGGCGGCCAGGGCGTCCGTGACGCTCCGCGTCGACGCGAGGGTGTCGCCCCGCGCCACGCCCGGCCCGCGTGCGGTGACCGTCACCGTGCGGGCGCCGGGCGTCCCGGCGGTGACGTTCTCACGGAATGTGACCGTGCGGCGCTGACATGGGGATTCCGGCCTCCTGCCCGCGCTTGCGCGGGCCGGAGCCGCCGGGATATCAACTCGGGACCCCACGCCTCGAAGCCACCATCCGGAGGTCCCCGCAATGCCCACCGTCGTCGCGTACCACGACATCAGCAAGGGCGCCGATCACTGGCTGTCCTCACCCCGGCGTGATGCGGTCTTCGCGCCGCTCGGCGTGTCGAACATCCGCACGTTCGTCGACCCGCAGGACCCCACCCGCGTCGCGGTGGTCATGGACGTGGAGGACATGGACCGCGTGATGGCCGCGATGGACTCCCCGGAGATGGCCTCCGCGATGGAGCACGACGGCGTCGTTCCGGAGTCGGTCCGGATCCTCGTCGAGCGGTAGCGCTTCGCGGGGGAATCGCCCCGGCGGCCGGACGAATCGGTACGTTCCACTTGATTCCGTCGCCGCCGGGGCGATGAGGGGCGAGTGGGCTCCGCATGCCCACGGCGACCCCGACCCACCGGAGGCCTCCCACCTTGCGCGTGTTTCTCCGTGCCGCGAGCGCATTCGTGCTCGCGCTGCTCGCCCTGTCCGCAGCACCCGCCGTCGCCGTCATCGGCGGCGTGCCCGACGGCACCGCCCACCCGAACGTGGGCATGATCGTCGGCCTCGACTCCGCCCGGAACGACTTCCCCGTGCTGCTCTGCACCGGCACCCTCGTGAAGCCGGACGTCGTCCTCACCGCGGCCCACTGCGTGCAGCGGGACAACGGCCCGTACACGAACCTCAACTACGTGATCACCTTCAGCAGCACGGTCGCGCTGGACGAGACGCTGTTCCCGCTCAAGCCGCTCGACGGAATCGCGGGCACTCCCGTGCCGTACGCGGGGTACGACAACACCATCAACTACCGCCAGGCGGGGCGGTCGGAGTTCGTCGCCGAGGGTGCCGACGACGTCGGCCTGCTGCGGCTCGCCGCCCCCGTGAGCGGCGTGACCCCCGCGATGATCGTGTCGGCGGGCGAGCTCACCCCGTTCGACAGTGGAAACAAGCCGGACATCCAGCAGGTGGGCTACGGCGACAACCGGCTGGGCCCGCCCGGCCAGCCCGGCTCGTACTTCACCGACGGCTTCCGGAACCGGTCGCTGTTCCCGATGAAGAAGCTCACCTCCACGGTCATCTGGGGCAACGCGAACCCGAACAACGAGAACGGCTACGGCCTTCCCGCCTCGGGTGACTCCGGGTCGCCGTTCTTCGTGAACGGCCGCATCGCCGCGGTCTTCGCCGCCGGCGACAACAACAACAACGTGTTCGGGCCGCGCCTGGACACCGGCGCCGCCCGCGCGTTCCTCGCGTCCGAGGGCGTCCTCAACTAGCGGACGCGGCCGCCTCGTTCGAGCGGGCCTGCGCGAGCAGGATCCGCTCGATCGCGGCGGCCGGAACCGGCTGGTCGAAGCGGATCTTCAGGGTCTTCTTGCCGGTGCCGTAGCCGTCGGCCTCCAGCTGTTCGCGCTCTGCGGGCGGGAACCGGTCGACCCCGAAGGTCACGTGGGCCGTGTACACGGCGAAGCCGCAGAGATCGCCGCGATACCGGTAGAACGGGACGTTCCAGGCGATCCGCTCCTCGGCCCCGGGGACGGTGGCCGTGATGAGCGCCCGCAACGCCTCCATCACCGGCCGGGCCGCCTCCGGTGCGGCGGCGATGTACGCGTCGACGGTCTCGGCCTTCGGCATGGGCGTCCCTCCGGTCGGGTCGGGGTGCTCAGCCGCGCAGGCCGGCGTTCAGCGCGTCGAGCAGCGCGCCGTCCGGCGTGTCCTGGCTGATCTCCCAGATCATCGCGCCGCGCAGGCCCTTCGCCCGGGCCCATGCGGCCTTCCAGCCCAGCGTGACGGGGTCGTCGAACACGGCCAGCCGCCGCATGGCGGGGTCGTATGCGGAGGCCTGCGCGGCCACGGGATCCCGGTGCACGCCGAGCCGCGGGAACCAGTCGGTGACCAGGGTGCGGTAGTCGATGTCGCCGTCGGTGATCCCGGGTCCCGCCGCGAGCCCGCCGTACGACTGGCCCAGGCCCGTGCCGTCGGGGCCCGCCGGCACGTCGGCGTAGACGTGCCCGTAGAACGGCACGCCCATCAGGAGCTTCGACGCCGGCACCCCGGCCCGCCGGTACATGGCGATGCTGTTGGCGACGGTCTGGGCGTCGGGCACCAACGCCGACCGCCGCAGGGGCGCGTTGAAGGTCGTGCGCGGGTTCCAGGTGCCGTGGAGCTCGTAGTCCATCACGCCGATCCAGTCGAGCGACCGGGCGGCCGCGCCCAGCTCGAAGCTCTTGGGGATCTCGCTGTCGGCCCCGATCGCGGCGGTGAGCAGCAGGCCCGGCCGCACCGCGTCCAGCTGGCGCCGGAACTCGCGGACCAGCAGCGTGAAGTCGTGCCGGGCCTTCGCGCCGTGCGGGAGCTCCCAGTCCAGGTCGACGCCGTCGAACACCCTGGGCACGGCCCCCCGCACGCCCGGGTACCGGCCGCGGATGTACCGGTCGATGCAGGACCGCACGAAGCGCGCCCGCGAGGCGGGGGTCGCCGCCGCCCGCGCGAAGTCCCTGGCGGGGTCGAGCTGGGCGATGGTGATGAGGAGGCGCACCTTCGGGTGGCGGGCCTTCAGCATCCGGAGCTGGTTCACCACTCCCGCGAGTCGTCCGGGGGTGCCGGGGTCCGCCCGCCCGTCGACGCTCTGCGCCGCGGTGAACGCCATCCGCCGTTCGGCGTACGCATCGCTGGTGCACCTGCCGTCGCGGCTCGGGATCGCCCCGTCGACGTCCACGGCGGTGACCCGGTCCATGGGCAGGTCCTTCGGGAAGTACGCCCGGTCGTAGACCGAGTACGTCCCCCAGTATGCGACCACCTCGGTGGGAGCGGCCATGGCGGGGGCCGCGCCCAGCAGCAGCGCGAGCAGGGCGAGGACCCAGAGGTGCACGGGGTGCCGGTCGCGCGGGATGATCACGGGGCGACCGTACCGCAGGACGGCGGGCCGGCGCGTCGTTCCCTGATCTGCTGGCGAGGTGGCCGTTGCGTCGTGTGACCGGAATCGGCGGGGTCTTCTTCACCGCCCGCGACCCGGAGGCGCTGCGGGAGTGGTACCGGCGCCACCTCGGCATCGACGTGCAGGACTGGGGCGGCGCGGTCATCACCTCGACGGACGCCGATGCGGGGATGACGACCTGGTCCATCAGCCCTGCGGGGGACCCCGCCTTCGCCTCGGGCTCGTCGCCCTTCATGGTCAACTACCGCGTCGCCGACCTGCCCGGGTTGCTCGCCGCCCTGCGCGCCGAGGGCTGCAACGTGCTCGACGAGACCGTGGACTCGGAGTTCGGCAGGTTCGGCTGGGTCGTCGATCCCGAGGGGAACAAGGTCGAGCTGTGGGAGCCGCCGGCCCCATGACCCCGGGCGCGCCGGACGCGGAGGGCCGCGCGCGGGGCGAGGGACGGCGCATCCTGCTGGGCCTCGCGCTGGTCGCCGTGGGCCTGCCGCTTGCGGCCGCCGCGACGTTCCCCCTGCTCGGGGCGATCGTCGGGACCGACAACGCCGACTGGGAGCTGGCGCTCATCGGGTTCGCCGCGCTGGTGCCCGGGGTGCTGCTGGTGGTGACCGGCATCCGGGTGCTGGCACACCGGCCGCGGGTCGACGCCCCTCCGGGGCCCGGGTGACGCCCGACCGCTGAGATCCGGTCTCCCCGCCGGTCGGTGTCTCGACGCGCCCCGCCGGGGCCGTGGAGATCCGTCGACGAAGGCAGCGCCGCATGACCCGTCCCGTCACCGTCACCCCGTTCCACGTCGCCGACCTGGTCGCCGAGGGTGAGCTCATGCCCGTGTGCGTCCACGTGATCGACCATCCCGACGCCCGCGTGCTGGTCGACACCGGGATGACGCAGCTGCACCCGGCGGTCGCCGACATGAACCCGCGCCTGCATCCGCTGACCGGTCAGGACCTGGACCTGGCGAGCATCGACATCGTCGTGAACACGCACCTGCACTTCGACCACTGCGGCGGCAACCGCCTCTTCGCCGGACGGCCGATCCACGTGCAGCGACGAGAGCTCGAGGATGCGCGCGGCGAGGGGTACACGATCCCCGGGTGGGTCGATGCGCCCGGCGTGGAGTACGTGCCGGTGGACGGCGAGATCAAGCTGCTGCCCGGCCTGCGGCTCGTCCCCGCGCCCGGCCACACCGACGGCATGCAGATCGTCGTCATCGAGACCGGCCGCCGGCCGGTCGTCGTGGGCGGCGACGTGGCCGTCTGGTTCGGGGAGCTCGACGAGCCGCGCACCGAGGGGCAGCTCCTGGTGCGCGCGCTCGAGCCGGAGCTGGTCTGGCTCACGCACGTGCGGGTGCCGTGGCGGCCCGGCAACCCGGGCTCAGCCGCGGGCTGAAGCCCCGCCCTCGGCGAGCTCCGCGCGACCCAGGTACGCCGTGCAGGCGACGGCCACCACCGCCAGGCACGCCGCCCACACCGGCCGGCCGGTCACGGCGAGCAGTCCGAAGCTCACCGCGAACACCCCGAGCTCGAACACCAGCCGCGGTCCGGTGGAGAGGCGCCGCCGCGAGCGCGGCGCGGCGAAAACGCCCCATGCGACGGCGCACGCGAAGGGCAGGGCGATCGCCAGCAGGACGCTGATGGCCGTCCCGGCACCGCTGTGCGCCCCGGCCCACGCGAGCGCGGCCAGGGCGGCGAGCTCCGAGAGGAACGCCAGTGCGAGCGCGAGCGTCCGCATCGCCGCACGATAACCGGCACCCTCGCCGGCCCGTGGCTCGGCAGTACCCCGGCAGGATTCGAACCGCGACACGGTCAGGCGATCGGACGGGGCTTGGTCGCCCTGTACGCGTCGCCTTTTCGGCGCACCTGCCGGTAGTGGGAATCCTTGAACAGGGTGGCGTTCGCCTTCACTCCTCCGTCGATCAGCACGATGCGCGGCCCGGCGAACCCACACGACGCCAGGTGATCCGGGTCGCCGTTCTCCAAGAGGCAGAACAACCGGTAGTGCCTGCGGCCCGGTCCCTGCACGCGAATCTCGTGGTAGCCGCCCATCGATCCGCTCATGGCCTCCCACATACCGCCGCCGCTGAACGCCGGCGGCGGTGCTCGCCGCACCGCGTCGAGCACCGCGAGCATCTTCGCGGCGACCGCGACGGGGCAGGTGTCCAGGAAGTCTCTCGCCGGGACGGCTCCGCGCTCATCACGGAAGAAGACGAGGCCCCACGCGGGGGTCTCGTCGTGGCCGCGGCTCACGCCGCCGTCTGTTGATGCTCCCCGGTTGTGCTCTTGTCTCGTGGCACGAGGACGACGTCGGCATCCAGCGCATTGGCGAGTGCGACGAAGGTCTTCAGCTCCGGGTTCCCCGACGCGGTGAGCAGCCGACGGATCACGGCCGGGTTCTTGCCGATAGCGCGGGCCAGGCCGGCCTTGGTCATCCCCCGGTCGTCGCGAAGCGCCTCGAGGCGGCTCAGGAGCTCATCGACGATCGCGATCTCCCGCCGGCTGCGCTCGTACGCCTCGCGGAACTCGGGATCGCGAAGACGTTCGGCGAGGTAGGCCTCGGCGTAGGCGGCGTCGGAGGGCACCGCTGCCTCCAGGTCGGTTGAACGGGACGACAACGATGAGCGTAGCACCTATGTTACGTCCTTCTGGGAGGGGGTCCGCCGGCGTCGCGCGCAACGGCAGCGATCGAGTGAAGTCATAGCCCGGTCCCCCGGAGAAGAAGCGCGCGAGAGTGTCTGGAGAGTGACGCCACTCTCGCCCCTGGCGGAGCGCCCAATGAGTGCTCTCAACCAGCCGAGCCACCCGGGCGGTTCCAGCGCCCACGCTCTGATGAGCGACCGCTTCATGAAGCGGATCTGCGGTAGTACCCCCGGCAGGATTCGAACCTGCGACACCAGGTTTAGGAACAGCCCTCCGGCATCTCGGTACGTCTCGGGTGGTCTCGGGAAATGCCGCTCCCAGGCGGGTTTCCGCCGGTGATCGTCTCGCGTGATCTCGGTACGTCTCGGCTGGTCATGTTCCCACTTTGTTCCCACCCCCCCGGGGCGAAAGTGTGCGGTGCGGTTCGTTTTCGCCGCGCGCACACTTTCGGCCCCGCTGTTCAGGCCACCGGCGACCTCAGGGTGACTCGGACTTGTCCGAAGGCGCTTCCGAGTCGTCGGGCCTGCGGCAAGTTCCGCGGGGGCGGCCTCGGACTCCGTCCGGAACTCGGGGTCGCGCATCCTTTCCGCGAGGTACGCGCGTGCGAACTGCGTGTCGGGGGTCTGGCGCTCGGAGGTCACAGCGGTCGAGCCTCATGGAGGATGCGCTCACGGATCCGGGGCCGAAGTCCAGAGCGGGTGAAGACGTGCACCTCACAGTCGAGCGACGCCCGAAGGTCCATCAAGCAGGCCGCCGAGGTCCAGCAGGCTGCGTCCGGGCTCCAGGTCCACCACCAGGTCAACGGAACCGCCTTCGGCGTCTTCCTCCCGGAGGACTGGCCCGACGACCGCAACGTTCGACGCACCACGTCGTGCCGCAATGGCGAGGAGCTCCTCGCGGCGGCTGCGGAGGTCCGCCAGATGGGGGAGCTGAGCCATGTCGGCATTGTCCCGTGAGGGACGCCAAGCTGTCACGTCCACCGAGCGACTCAGTGCTCCGAGGCCTCTCGAGCCGCGTCTGCCAGGACGTAGGCCGCACCGCGGCCTCTCGCGCTGGCACCCGGCGCAAGGGCGAGGATGCCGTCCTCCTGTGCCTGCCGCAGCAGCGCGCTGACCCGGTTCGTGCTCAGGCCCAGAAGATCCTGGACGTCCTGATTCCGTATGACGCCCATCTGGCGTGCGAGCCGTGCCACCAGGCCGAGGGATTCTGTGACGGGGCGCGCGTAGTAGGCCAGCACCGGTCCCAGTGCCGCGCGAACCGGATCCGCAAGGCGCCACGCGCGTTCGCCGCTCGGACGCGGATGCGCGACGGGACGAAGGAGGCCCGCCTCCTCAGCCTGGACGAGGAACGCCGTGAGCGCATCGGGCTGCTCCTGCGCCGCGTTTGCGAGCTCGGCAAGGGTGATTGAAGGGCGCTCCCTCAAGAGGTCCAGTGCGACAGCCGCACGGGCACTCGCCTGGAGGTTCTCGGGCAGATCGCCGTACGCCACGGCGATCTCCGGGACTGGTGGGCCGCCGACGAGGGCTACGCGAATCCCGCCGTCGCGTTCCTCAAAGACGGGGGGACGGTGACCCAGGCGGACCTGCTCGATGTACATGCGGTCGATGCCGGTCCCTTCACGCTCCGCGAGTCGGAGCGATCGGAGGACATCAGCGAGGGAGCGGTTGCGGGTGCGTGACGGCGCGGTGAGGAGCCTGTCGAGTTCCACCTCGAAGAGCCGGCCGGGCGAGTAGACGATCAGCTCGTCGCCGAATTGCTCGACGATCACGGGCTCGGGAATGCCCCAGTCGCGGTGCGCGATTGCATTGACGAGGGATTCCCGGACCGCGCGCGCGGCAATGGCCCTGGTCTCTCGAACGACCGGGCTCCGCGAGGCCAGCTCGAAGCGCCTGTTCCGACCGTCGATCTCCGATTCCACAGCCAAGAGTTCCTCGAGCAGTCCCAGGCCTGGACGCTCGAATCGATGTTCCGCGCGGGCACCGGAGGCCGGACGCGCCCGGTAGACGATCCGGGGGAAGGCTGCGGCGCACAGCAGCAAGGCGCCGGCCCGAGTGAGTGACCCGTCCGGTCGCAAGAGCTGGAGCCGCGCGAGGAGCGCCGTGTCATCGAGGCCGGCGATCTCCTCACGGCTGAGGTCCTGTGCGTCGATCAGGACCCGTCGGAGCGCATCCATGGCCTCTGGGCGAATATCGCCGACGGGCCTGCCGCTCGGGCCGGCGGACCAGTCCTCCCCGCTTCGCCCCTGTGCCCAAGACATGAGCTCGGCCAGAGATGCCATGTCCTGGCATTGGGTTCCGACCCGGCGAGGAGTTCGTCGACCGCCGCTTTTCGAGACGATCGCCGAGTGCGGTTCGACCGATGGGTTCCTCGGAACATGGACGAGCAGCAGCCGAGCGGCTCCCGCCTGCCGCTCACCGATCGTGACGGTGAGGGGTGGCTGGGTGAGCTCCCGCAGTCGCGCGACGAGCCAAACACGATCGAGCGTGGTTCCGCGAAACGCGGCAAGCCCCTGGGCGTGATCATCGATGCCGACGATCAGCGTCCCGCCTTCGTGGTTCGCCAAACAGGCCGCGGCCTCCGCCAGGAGACGAGCAGCCGCTTCGCTCCGAGGGTCTCCTGACGCCGGCTCACCGGCCGGGCCGCGGAGTGACGGATCCTCTTTGCAGTCGAGCGTCTCCGACTCGACATCCTCTGCGCACGCACCCTCCGTCAGCAGTGCGATGGCGCGCTCGACCTCTTCCGCGCCCGGGGGCGTGGGGCCGAGCGGACCGAGTTCGAACTGAAGCGGCTTGGAATCGTCGGCGTCCACGGCGTAAATACCCTACGCCTCGTCAGGACGAGGGGCAAAACATTTAACGCCCTGTCCGGCAACAAAGACGGCTTCGCCCGCCCTTGACGCCAGCAAGGGAACCTTTTGCGCGAGTTGCGGGTTGACTGTGCGAGATGACCGATCCGCACGCCGACCTTGTCCGGCAGGCCCGCGCGGGCTCTGACGCAGCGGCCGCAACGCTGTTCAACCTGGTGTGGCCGGACGCCCTGCGGATGGCGCGCAGCGTGCTCGGGTTCTCCGCATTCGCCGAGGACGTCGCCCAGGAAGCGGTGATCCGGGCGTTCAGCCAGCTCCCGAAGTTCGACGGCCGCCGCCCATTCCTGGTGTGGCTGCGACGAATCGTGCTGAACCGCGCCCGCAACAGCCTCCGCGACAACCGGCGCCTGGTCGAGCTTGACCCGGAGACCGCCGCACCAACCGTCGGACTGCCAGCAGGCGTCGGTGCCCTGTGGCGGGCAGTGGCCGGCCTGCCGACGGAGCGGAGAGAGGTTGTAGCGCTGCGCTTCGCCCTCGGCTTGTCGATCGAAGAGATCGCCGAGGTCATCGAGGTGCCCGTCGGCACCGCCAAGTCCCGGCTCTCACGCGCGATGGGCGACCTGCGCGCCGCACTGGAGGGGGTGCCCCATGAACGATGACCTGGACCGGTCCCTGACCGCGCTCATGGAACACGCCGCCGCGCCAGCCGAGCCGGCGCGCGTGGACGACACACGCCGCCAGGCCCTGGAGGGACTCGCTCGGGCTTGCCGCCAGGCGCGGCGCCGGCGCATCACCAGTGTCGTCGGTACCGGCGTCCTCGTAGCCGGCGTTGCGGCCTTCCTGGTGATGGCACTCCCGAAAGGTGACCCGAGCGAACCGTCCGGAACCACGACCTCCACAGCCCAGCGCCTTCCCAAGCCGACACGGGCCGAGGCACCGAACCGCCCTGGGCGCTGGTGGCTGTACCCCGATCGGTCGCGGGTGGGTCAGGCGGCGGCCGCCGCAGTCGGTGCTCCGGCGAAGTGGGTCGAGGCTCGCCGTCAGCTCCGCGGAGGTGTCCTGACCGGTGCCGATGCCGTGAGTCTGCGTGACGAGCAGAAGCACGGGTGGGAACTCGACTGGAGCGTGGCATTCGCCCGCTGGGAGTTGACCTTCCCCAGCACGAGGACCACCGGCGGTGAGTACTGGATCGGCTCGCAGGACCGGACGTTCAGCTCCCTCTACTTCGTCAGCGATGACGGGGTCAGCGTCTGGGTCGGGCATTACTCCTCCCCCAAGACCGAAGCGCCCACTACCGCGCGGTTGATATCCATGGCCAAGCGGTTCGTCGCCGAGCTTCGCAAGCGCGGCGACTTTCGCTCCAGGGTGCTCGACCCGCCGACGGGCAGGGTCACCCCTGACCTCCGCGGGTACGCGATGGTGCCCGCTACCGTGGTTGCCATCGCGGTGCTCCCCTGGTGGGATCAGGTCAGGATCAACCGGGGGCGACGTGACGGCGTCCGAGTCGGGGCGGCGGTGCTTGAGGGAACCCCGCCGGGAGCGATGGTCGGAGTCGTCACCGAGGCCGACCGGGCGAGCTCCATCGTCTCCTTCCTGAGGTCAGGACGGACCCGCGTCTTGGTGACGATCGAGGGCGGCGGCAGCTCGATCTCGCCGCTCCAAACGACAGCGTCCAGACAACTACGGATCACCCGACTCCCAGCCAGTGCACCGGTGGCGCCGGGCCAGGCGGTCTTCACCGCCGGGGTGTCCGGATCCGACAGGCCGTCACTGATCCCGCGCGGCCTCTCCCTCGGTTTCGTCGACCGCGTTCAGGAGGAACCCGGCGGCGGGCGCACCGCGGTGATCACACCGTCCACAGATCCCCGGGATACGGCGACGCTCACGGTCCTCAGGCCGCGCTGAACGCACGCGCGTTCAGCCGCCACATGGGCTCTGGGGGTCAAGTCCCGGAGGAAAGACGCGGGTAATCGAAGCTTCACCACTCTTCAATTGCCTTCGCGGCAAAATCGCGATCCGATTGCTATGTGAACGAGATCGCAGCGACAATCGGCGAGCGCCTTGCCTTCGGGGTGATTCTCGTCGTCGGCGCACTCGCCGTGGGCGGCGTCTTCCGGCAGCGATGGTTCGTTCGTGCTCTGAAGCGCCTTCTGCCGCCCCAGGGTTTCAAGCGCACCTACAGGAAGCTGATCGAACAACGCATCAAGGCCGAGCGCCAGGTGGTCCTCTGGAGCGTTCCGTTGGCCTTCACGCTCCCGCTTGTGACGGACAGAGCCGAGCACAAGGTTGTTGTGGGAGTTGTGTTCGTCGCAGCTTTCGGGCTTCTTGGGGTCGGTCCCCGAGGCCCGATGTTCGAACGTTGGTTCCAGGGGAGACGTCGCCCGCTCGGCGCCGCTAGCAGCGAGCAGCACTGGCGGCGTGGGTCCCGCCATGCTCCCGGGGTTCGTTCAGAGTGCCTTCGAAGGCTCTCAACCGGCCAGAGCGTGCGCGCGGTCTCGAGAGGAATGAACGTGCCCGAGAGCACGCTTCGGACATGGCGACGCATTGGGAGACCGCCTCCCTGACGATCCTCGGATCAGCACGTCCCACTCGGCCCTCGACGGAGGGAAGAGTTCTTCGCGCCATGGCCGCCACAAACCCAGACATTCCAAGACACACATATGCACCAAGGTTCGCGGAGTGCCTCCGGCGCTCTCGGAAAGCCCACGAATTGACCGTCAGCCGAAGAGGAGCACGACAGGGAAGGTCGCCGAGTTGTTGGCCACGTTCTGCTCACCCTGAACCGGTGCGACGGTGATCCGTACCGTCCCTGCCCTACCGAACCAACGCCGCGCGGGAATCGGGACCGGAACGGTCACTGCCACCGGTACGCCCGGACTGCTCGTTGGCATGGTGCGTCGCCGAGTGAGGGTCGGACCGTTCGGATACGTCAACGAGACCGTCACGACAACGCCCGACTCGACGAAGTCCCCGCCATTCAGCACCTGAATTCGGAAGGCGAGGTCGTTGGACAGCGGAAGCCCTGTCCGTGACCGGGTAAGCCGCACGCCTGCCGGGATCACGGTGACTGGACCGAGGCGATGGCCACGGAGGGCGGCCGATCCACTCGCCCCGGGTGCGTCGTTGCCCGGGATCGTCAGGCTTGGGGCGAACGGCACGGTGATCGAGGGGACGCCGTCGATCGTGCCCCGGGACATCGGCTTCGGCGGTCGCTGACGGCCGACCAGGGGCGCCCCCGAGCCGACAAGTGTGATCGTCGTTGGAATCGCGCCACCGGCCCAGATCAGAGCGAACGCATTGTCGGTGACCTGCACCGTCTGGGAGCCGAGCCGGACGGAGTCGATGCCATCCGGGACCAGGCCCCCGATGTGCCGGTTCGCCCCCACCGCCTTCGCGGCCGCGAGGACGCCCTGGTTCGCGAGGAAGTCGGCCGAGGTGCACGAGACGTCGAGCGCTCGACTGCCCGACGCGGGCGCGACGCTCAGAGCACCGCCCGGCAACGCCGCCACGACGCAATAGGAGTCACCTGGCGCTCCCCGGGCGATGAAGAAGCCGAAGCCGCTGGTAAACGCCGCGCGACGAGCGGACGGGACATCCATGCCAGCGGGAACGCCACCCCCGGTCGCGAGGCGGTCGCGGGCTGTCGCGGGGATGCTGAGCGCCGACACCGAAGGGAACGCCGACGGCGTGATGGTCGTGGGGGTACCACCGGGAGGTCCGTCGCTCCCCTTCGGCAGGGAGAACACCAGCACGCCACCGATCGCCAGGATCATCGCACCCACACCGATGGCCGGCCGCAGACCCGCAAGCCGTCGCCGGGGTCGCGGGTCCGTGGCCGATTGCGCCGACTTGTAGCCATCGAGGCTGACCGAACTCGGCCCAGGGAGCCGCTCGGGGTCGATCGGGTTCGCCGCTTCCAGGCGACGCCAGGCCTGATCGATCGCGCTCACACCCGCTCCTTTGCCGGTGCGCTGACGGTGGGCTGCTCCATGGCCTCGGCGAGGCGACGGCGCGCCCGATGCAGGCGTGCCCGCGCGGCCACATGGGTCGTGTCCATGATCCGGGCGGCTTCCTTCACCGACCGCCCGTCCCAGCACACGAGCATCATGATCTCCCGGTCGGGCTCGGCCAGCCCCGCCAACGCCCTCAGCACGTCGTGATCCACGGGCTCCGCGGTCGGTGAGATGCGCGCCGCCTCCTCGCCGAGCCGCTGGGTCAGGGCGTCCCGACGCGCGTGCGCCCGCCGCTGATGCAGGATCACGTTCCGGGCAACTCCCAGAAGCCAGGGAAGCGGCTCCGCAGGAACGCGCTGCAGGTTCCGCCAGGCGGTGGTGAAGGTCTCGGCCACCACGTCATCGGCTTCCCCCGCGGGAACACGGCGACGCGCATAGGCCAGCACCGCCCGGTAGTGGTCACGGTGAAGCTCCTCGAAGGTCTCATCGGGATTGGCGATCACTGACCCGCAGTTCCCGGCACGTCCGCGAGTGTGACAGCAGCACCTCGGAGTGACTCCGAATCACTCCAGCGGAGTCACTCCGTCAGCCTCCGGAGTCACTCCGAAGCGCCCTCCCCGGGAACTCCGGTTCGGGGAGGTCATCGGGGATGAGGTGCACGTAGGTCGCGAGGGTGAAGGCCGGCGAGTGGTGGCCGAGCATCATCTGGACCTGCTTCGCGTTCCAGCCCGAACGGAACAGCATCGACGCGCAGGTATGGCGCAGTGTGTGGAGGCTCGCCCACGGCACGCCGGCACGCGTGGCGGCGGGCTTCACGGTCCGACGGAGCAGGTTGCGGGGGTTCACCAGCGATCCCTCCGGAGAGGTGAACACCGGGTCGGAGTCACCGGAGTGCCACGAGGCGAGGCGGTGCTCGCGGAGTGCCGTCGCCATCTGGCGGGAGATCGGAACGTCCCGGACGCCATAGGCGCTCTTGGGCACGTCGGACACTCCGTCGACGATCGCCCGCCTCACGTGAACCCGACTGGCATCCAGGTCCAGGTCACTCCATCGCAGGGCCACCAGCTCGCTGATCCGGAGCCCCGTCTGCGCCAGGAACTCCACGAGAAGGAGTGACTCCGGAGGGACCTCCGAAAGCAGCGCGGCGAGCTCCTGCTCGGTGAGCGCACGTGCGCGGCGCTGACCCTCGTGCTGCGGCGCCCTGCGTCCGCCGATGCGGAGGCCGGCGCACGGATTGGCGCGGATGAGCCCCTCCTCCATGGCGGTCGCCATGAGGGCACGGACCGGCGTGATGGCGTTCCGTACCGTGCCGATCGACAGGCCCCGCCCGGACAGCTCGGCGGCGAACGCCTTGATGTGCCGCGGCTGGATCTCGGTGAGCCGCAGGTGCCCCAGGTACGGAATGGCCTCCCGTTCCAGGTCGCGGCGGTACTCCTCGACGGTGCGCACGCGGATGCCGCGGCTCGTGCGGCCCTGGTAGCCGGCCACCCACTCACGGGCGTACTCGGCGAATCGCAGGCGCGACTCCTGCACGTACTCGCCGCGCACCAGGTCGGCGGTGACCGCGCTCTTGATCGCCCGGGCCTCGGCGAGCGTCGCGGCGGAGCGCTTGCGCTGCCGGCCGCGGTCGTCGCGGAACATCACGACGTACCGGCCACCGCGCCGGTAGACGCCGGGAACCCTCGTGCGCTCGAACGGGGCGGCCACAGGAGCGATGTTCCCACTTCTGTTCCCACCCGGGCAATTCGAGCGGTTCCGGCGCCCGCGCCTCAGAACGAGAACCGCTTCATAAAGCGGTTCTGCGGTAGTACCCCCGGCAGGATTCGAACCTGCGACACCAGGTTTAGGAACATGTGCACGGGGTCTCGCAGCGTCTCGCATGGACTCGCGAAACCCGCATGCGCAGCGGCTTCCCGACACGCTGGGCGGGCCCGGGATTTAGCAGCGTCTCGGGCCCTCTAGTTCACCGCTGGTTCACTAGTCCACGTTGATCGCGGCATCCAGGAACGAGGTGTCCAACGCATCCTTCGGGACGAAGTGCGCGTATCGGGCGAGGGTGAACGCGATGCTCGTGTGGCCCAGCGTGGCCGACAGCCGGCCCAGGTCCCAGCCCTCGCGCAGCGCCCGGCTCGCATACGTGTGGCGCAGGGCGTGGAACCCGGGCCACGCCTTGAGCACCATCGTCCCGTCCGCCTGCTCGACGGGCTCCACCAGGCCGGCGCGCTCCGCCGCGGGCTTGAGCACCCGACGCATCAGGTTGTTCTGCGCGTGGTACGTGCCGCGGGTGTTCGCGAACACCAGGTCATCGTCGCCAGGGTGGAGCGTGTTCTCTCGGTAGGCCGCGAGGGCCGCCGCGAGCCCGGCCGGGAGGGGGACCTGCCGGACACCCTGCTCGGTCTTGGGGGCCGCAGGGAGGCCGCCCGTGGACTCCGGGGCCTGCTTCGTGATTTCCACGACGCCCCGATCCGTCCAGACGTCTTTCCACTCGACGGCGAGGGCCTCGCTGATCCGCACGCCGGTCGCCGCGAGGAACTGCACCAGGAGGCGGCCCTGCCCCTCGGGCGTCGCGCGGATCAACGCGGTGAGCTGCGCGTCCGTCAGGGCCCGCGCCTTGCGGGTCTGCTTCGTCGCACCGCGCATCCGGGTCAGGTTCTCCGCGGGGTTGGTGCGCAGCACGCCGCGCTCGGTGAAGTGCTGGAGCATCCCGCGCAGCGGTTGGGTGGCCCGCTTGACCGTGGTGGGTGACAGGCCCTGCTCGCGCAGTCGGTCGCGCAGATCCGCGATCATCTTCGTGGTCAGGTCCACCAGCCGCACGCGCGGGCCCAGCAGGTTCACCGCCCGGTCCATGTCCCGGTGGTAAAGGTCACGGGTCCGGGGGCGGAGGTCCCCGTGCCGGTCCATCCGGGCCAGCCATTCGTCGGCGGCCTCCCGCAACGTCATCTTCGTGGGGGCCTGGTACTCGCCGCGGCTGATGTCGGTGTTCACCGACTCCAGGAACTCGACGGCCTGCGCTCGGGACGCGAACGTCTTGCCCTTCAGTTCACCGCGCTTGAGCTTCCCGGTCACGGGGTCGCGCTCGCTCGGCTCCCGCCACCGGGCGACCCAACGCACGCCGGTCGCACCCTCCCGCCGGTACAGCATCGGGCGGTTCGTGCTCTTGTCACCGCGTGCCGCTCCCATGAGGCCCCCCTCTCTCGCCGGTCTGACACGAGAATAACGTATTCCAGTGTCGGAGGGAAGAACCCCGTGCTTTAGGGATTCTCCCCGCCGACAGTGAACACCTAGTGAACCCTACCCCGTGGCGGGAGCGCCGCGCCAACCGGGCCGCCACGTCGGTTCGCCAGGTGTGCATCCACCTCCTCCCACCGGATCAGGGTGCGACCGCCGTCCTTGACGCGGGTGAGCCGGCCGCGGTGCAGCAGGTCATCCACGCGCTGCCGCGGGCAGTTGAGGTACTCGGCCACCTCTGGGATCGTCGCGAGCGGGCTGCGCCGCATCGGCCGCTCCGGTGTCGGCGGTGGAGCAACCATCGGTGCGATGCGCTCCACCAGGGGGCGGAGGTCATCGTCGGGCAGCGCCGCGAGCGCCACGACCAGGGCGCGCACGTCGATGAGCCCGGTCACGGCTCACCGTCCACGGCCTCGCCGTCGATGACATCGGCTGCCGGTGTCTCACCTCGGGCTATCTCCGCCCACCGCCGCATCCCCGCGATGACCACGGGGTCCGCCGGGCCCTGCGACGGCGACACCTCCGCATGCAGATGGAGGTGGGCCTCCGCGGGCTGGGTGATGCTCCGATCCAGGCCGAGCAACTGCGACACCCGGGCCTGCACCTTGATCCATCGGTCGGTGACCGCCAGGTCCCCGGCCATCACCCCCGGCCATAGGACCTCATGGACCGCGGCGAGCTTCGCCGCTTCCTCGCGGCGGAGGTGCTCGACGGCCTCCGTCGTGCTCGTGTCGAACTCCGCGAGGGCCCGGTGCACGAGTTGGTGCGCGGCCTGCCGGGTGATGCCGAGGGCCGCCCCGATCTCGTCGAACGTCGCGCCGTCACGGCGCATCTGCACCGCCTTGTTCTGGCGCTCCCGGAGCACGAGGTGCGTGCCGGTGGCCTTCTGTCGGCGGCCCATGTCAATCCGCCTCCGGGTCAACGTCGATCGGTTCGACCACCAAGTGCCACTCCCAGCGGTACGCATGCCCGAGGACGGAGGGCGCAAGGTGTCGTGCGACGGTCGCCGCGTCGTGCTGCATCTCCGGCGTGACGACCGCGCCTTCTGGCATTGCGGAGAGCGCCGCGAGCATGCCGGCCGCCTTGGCGACCGCTGCCCGGGGGAGCGTGACCACCACGAGGTCCGGGGGGTTGGGGATGCTGTCGTCGTTCACTGCTCCCCCTTCCCGGCGCGCACGGGCCCGACCCGCCACCCGAGGGTGTGGGCGAGGTTGGTGGCGGTGTCCAGGAATGCCTCGCCGGTTGCCTCGTCGGTGACGACGGCGACGACCACCCCGAAGCTGGGGAGGTCCATCATCACGACGGTGGGCGGCTGCCCGGAGAGCGCGACGGCCCGTGCGGCGGCCTGCCGGTATGGCTCCACCAGGGGCTCAGGGAGGTTCTCCGGTGTGCACCATCCGATCGCGAATCCGGTGTCTCGGCGGGTTGCCCGGTTGCGTCGCCGCCGGCTCATCGGGTCACCGTCCCGAGGGTGCGGGTCACGTCCTGGTATGCCTGGATGAACACGGGGTCCTGGTCGTCGACGCCGATTCGCATGGCTGCCTGGACCGGCGCGATGTCGGGTTCGCGGCGCAGGATGTTGGTGAGCCGGAGCCGGTGCATGTCGAACGCGCCGTTCTCCGTGGCCGTTCCCCCGCTTTGACCGCAACATCCGCAACAACGGCTTGTCCTTGCGGTTCTCGGGGGTTTTCTGTCCGCAACACGGGGGTGCGGTGTTGCGCTCCCTGATTGCCCTGGATCGGCTTGTCCATCGCGTTGTTGCGGTTGTTGCGCTTATCCGGCGGGGGTGGGGCCACGGGAGGGCTTTTCGTGGTCTCGGTGCCCCTCGGGCAGTACCGCGCCCAGGCGTCGGTGAACTGCTCGCGCTGGTACCCGCGGGGGGTGCTGTCACCGATCCGAAGCACCGCCGGCTTGATGTCGTAGTGGCGGAGCAGACCCGCCAGGCCCCGGTCGGTCAGGCCGTGCTCATTGATGGTCGCCCAAGGGGCCAGTTCCATCTCGCGGAGCGCGGCCACCAGGTCTTTGCTCGCGATCCTGTCGGTGCCGTTGAGGCCGTCGAACACGTCGCGCACCTCACTGAGCAACCGGATTCCGAGGGAGTCCTGGTCGGTGTCCCCGCGGCCGGCGGACAGCGCGATCGCCGCGGCGCGCGCCCGCTCCGGCCAGTCGCCCCCGGCGATGTCGGCGAGTGCCAGGAGGGGCTCCCAGCCGTCCTGGGCCCGGTCGTCTATCTCACTGGGGAGGTCCGGCCGGGCCTCGTGCACGGCCTCCAGGACCGCGCCCGTCCACTCGGAGAGCCGCTGCCGCAGCGGGTGGGCCGCCTCAATGAGCGTGCGGTTCCGAAGCCGCTCGACCCTTTCCCCGGGGGCCTTGCGCCGCATCCTGATGATGATGCTGCGGTCAGTGATCGTGTCGGGTGGCTCCCCGATGCCTGCGAGAACCTTCGCGCAGAACACCCGGTACTGCTCGACCTTCGGGGTCTTCCCTTCCGTGGAGCACCGAAGGTACGTGCTGCCTCGCCGGTGGCCGGCGTTGATGAGGCCGCGAAGGCTCTCGTTCTCGCGCTTCGCCTTCGGCCCGAACACCGTGTCGATCTCATCCACCAGCAGCGTCGGCGTCGGGTCACGGTCGATGATGCGGAACAGGGCGGCCTCACTTGCGCCGACGGTGAAGATCGCGTTGGGCACCAGTTCGTGCAGCACCTCAAGTAGCCGTGTCTTGCCGCACCGCTTGTCCGGCGACTGGATGCTCAGGTACGCGGTCGCCTCGGCGGCTTCGATCGCGTGCGCGTGGGCGACCCATAGGACGACCGCCACGAGGGCGTGCTCGTCCGGGAGGATCACGTACCGGCGCAGGAACGCTGTCACGTCGTCAAGGGGGTGGGGGGTCACTTCGGCACCCCCGTCCCGTCGATGTCGGCCGGCGCATATCGCGCGACGGACGCCGCGATCGCCTCGAGCTCTTCGTTCTCAAGCGGCGGTTTGCACCGCCCCCGGTTCACTGCGACCAGGAGGGCGAGCATCTCCCCCTGGGTCGCCCCGTGGCGGCGCACCGCCCCGGCCAGCGCCGTGAGCCGGGTGTTCCGCTCACCGTCCGGGATGGGTCCGCCGTCCTGCGCCTGCCGGGTACGGGTCTCCCCCGCGGCCGCCGCGAGGGCGTCCATCGCGACGGCCGGGAGGGTCGCGAGCCCAACTTCCCACGGGGCCCGGTCGGGTGCGAAGCGGTACACCCGCCCGTTCTCGTGCAGAGCGGGGGGCACCAGCAAGTAGCCGTTCGACGCGATGGTGACCGTGCCGGTCTCCTGCACTTCGACCTTGCACCCGGTCCATCCGTCGGGCGGCGCGAACCAACGGTGCTCACCGCCGGCCCGTCCGGACAGCACCGTGATGGTGTCCGGCAGGTTCGGGGTGATCCGCTGGAGGTGCAGCGCCGCCTGGTCGCCGTCGATGTCCACGCCAATGATGCCGCTGTTACGTGTGACGAGCGCCGGGTTCTTACGCACGGCGCGCTTGAGTAACCCGACCTGCATGTCAACGTTGGTGGACCGCTTCACTCGGTCCCACCCGGTGCTGCACACCTTTGTGTCGGGCCCGGTGTTACTGCGGGTCCATGCGATCGCGAGGCCGAGTGCTGCGTATGCGGCCCCCATGCGCTGGAGGTCTCCGAGGCGCGGCTCGGCGGCGCGGTACGATGCGTCAGCGAACGCAGTGCTGGGGGTGGTGACGCTCCCCATCGTCATCGCCCCCGCCGTTCGCCGGCGTCCGCCAGGGCTTCGACCACGGCCCGCACATCGAATCGGACGCGACGCCCGATCCTGACCGTGGGGATGCGGTTCTCACGGGCGAGCGCGTACACCGCGTTCTTCGGGATGCCGAGCGTGGCGGCCAACTCGTCGGCGGTGACGAGGGTTGGTGCTGATGTGCCTTGAGACACGAGGGGTCCTCCCGGAAATCCAGGGGTGGACCGCCCTCGGTGAGAATTGGGGAGAACCCCCATTGGGAGAACCGCAGATTGCTTGTCCGCGGCGTCCCGAAGCGGCTAACTATGTCAGGTGGTTCCTAGTCCCGAGGCCGGCTATCGGGGGATGGCTGATAGGGCTTATCCGTCACCACGGGGCCCGTCCACCTTGCCCGTTCCGCGCACGGGGGGAACGCGCGGAAACCTAGCGCGCCTCCCGGATATACACAAACACGGACGCAAACCCGCTGTAACTCGCGGTTCTTGCATGCGTTGAGGGGAGCGAAGTTGCGTCGCCCCCCCTCAACTGAGGACCCCCGATTGCCGATCGGGGTTGTACGCGATGCCGGTAGCCGTGCTAGCGTCATCGCAATCACTGTCCCTAGTGGGCCCGCGCGGGTGCAACCGCCGGACCCGTGGCACCGGCGGAGAGACCACCGATGCGCAGTAAGCCTACCGTGGCGGTCCAATGGCCCTTCCGGCCATCGGCACCCCGTGCGCGGCGAGCGGCGTCTCTGGTTTCTCCCTGGTGCACTGACACGAGGAGAGACCTCAATGTCGCTCAAGAGCATCCCGGTGGACACCACCCGCATGCAGTTCATCGCCGTGGACGTGCAGGAGGTCCCGGACTACGCGGCTGACGGCACCCGGAACGGGCAGCAGCGCGCCGACCAGGACGGCCGGCTCCTGTTCCGCGTGAACGTGCTGGCGATCGTGGAGGGCGAGCCCGGCGGTGAGACCGTCGCGATCCGCGTCCCGTTCGACGGCCAGCCGAACATCGCGCCGCTGACGCCCATCAGGTTCTCGGACCTGACGGCGCGCCCGTGGGCGCAGGGTGACCGTTCCGGCATCGCCCTCGTGGCGTCCGGGGTGGAGACCGACGGCCACAACAACGGCCGCGGCCGCAAGTCCGACCCGCTGGCCCCCGCCCAGGAGGTGGCCGCCTAGCCGCATCCAGCCCGCCAGGAGGGGCGCAGCACTCCCCGCTGCGCCCCGGCGGGAGGAACCCATGTTGAGGCGATCCCAGAAGGCCCAGACCGCGGCGGACCTGCGCACCGCCGCCCGCATGATCGAACGGCACGGCTGGTCCCGCGAGCCGTATCCCACCCCCGGCGGAAGTGAGGGTGCGAGCACCGCCGCCGCGCTCTGCCTCGCGCGGTTCGGCAGGTGGCCCGAGGCCCGGGGCAAGCAGCTCCGTCTCCGGGACCCGCGCTACCGGCGGACATACGAGACGTTCCTGCGCCACGTCCAGGCCCAGCACGTCCTGAGCATTTGCGACTGGAACCGCACCGCCCGCTCGGTGGATGACGTGCTCTGGTCGCTGCGCGCCGTCGCTGACGCCCTGGACCCGCCGCCGGTGCTGCCCCTCATGCCGGTGTTCGCGACCGCCACGGAGCGCCGCCGCAGCATGCGGGACTGGATGGTGCGCCAGGGAATGGACGTGTCCGACCTGCCCCCGCTCGACGACGACCAGGTGCCGGACTACGTGCCGGCCGCGTGGGTGGGGGTGTCTCGATGACGGCGCGCACCGCGTTCGGCGCAGCCCGGGTCACGGGCCGCACCCTCGCCTGTTTCACCGCGTACGCGGTTGCGTGGCGGGCGATCACGATCCCGCTCGCGGCCGTCGCGTTCTTCGTGTGGGTGGTGCTCCCGGCGTATCCGATGCTCGCATGGTTGCTGGTGGTGGTCGCCGGGGTGGTCGGGTTCATGTCGGTGGCGAGCACCGATAGCGGCTACAGCCTGGACGCCGTAGTGCATCGCGTGGATGCCGCGATGGAGCGCACCGCCCGCCGGCATCACGCGACCCGGTTGCGCCGCCGCTGGCCCGAGACCTGCCGGCAACTCGGTTGGCTCCCGGCGGAGGAAAAGACCCCGAACGGCCAGACGGGACGCCTGCGCAGCACCCGCCCACGGCCCCCAGCCCTCCGCCACGTCGAACGGGAGGGGGACGTGGTGCGTGTCGCGTGGCGGCCCCGCGGAGACGTGAGCCCGAAGGAATGGCAGGCTCACGCCGAGGCCCTGCGCCGCGAGTTCCGAGGTCACTCCGTCAGGTTCGCGGAGGACCCCGGCGAACCCGGCGTGATCGTCGCCACCATCGGCCTGACGGCGCTCCCCGTCCACGACGACGCACCCCGCCCTGGGGATGGGCAGACCCCGGCCAACCCACAAGAGCCGGGGTTGTCGGCCATCCCGCAGGCAACCGCGGATGAGCACGCGGGGCCCCACCTCAGTGTGGAACTCGGTGCGCGTGCGGGGGGTGGGGTGGCCCGGTGGGTGCCCGGTGAGGTGAACGGGTTGCTCGTGACCGGCTCGACGGGCGGCGGGAAGGGCGGTTGCCTGCGGTACATCGCCCACCAGGTCCTCGACCAGGGCGCGGTGCTGCACGTCCTCGACCCGAAAGGGGACCGGAGAACACGGCTGGGTCACCGACTACGGCGGGCACCTGCACCGCGGCCTGGAGCGCCAAGTGGAGGTACCCGGGTCCTCTCAATGGAACTGCGCGCCCGGTGCGACGACCTCGCCGCCCTGGGTGCCGAGAAGGTCGGCGACCTACCGCAGCGCCTCCGACCCCGGCCGATCGTCGTCATGCTCGATGAGGCCGCCGACGCGCTCACGCTGCGCCGCGTCGCCACCGAGAAACAGAACGACGACCTCCGCGCCGAGGCCGGCGCGATCCTGACGACGCTCGCCCAGCAGGGCCGCGCCGCATGGGTGCACCCCGTCGTCGCCCTCCAGCGCCCCGACGTTGCCGCCCTCGGGCCGGCGGGTGGTGCCCTCCGCGCCCAACTCGTCGCCCGGGTCGTGACCGGCACCATCGACGGCGACGGACTCGACGCCGCATTGGGGGACGGCCACCGGGAACTGCTCCCGCACCCGGACCGGCCACCCGGGGCGCGCACTCGTCGCACGCCTCGCCCACGCTGACGGCGCGCAACCGTACCCCTGCCAGGTCCGCTGGTTGCCGGTGTCCGCGCTGCGCCCCATCGGTGTCGCCCCAGAACGGCGGGCAGCATGAGGCCCCCGGCCACCGCGCCGCGCCCGGGGCGGGGGCGGCCCTGCCGGACCCCGCCACCACGACCACGCCCCGGGCGGCCAGCCGCGGCCGACAGGCCGCCTACGCCCCTCTCGGTACATCACCAGTGATGCGTACCGCACACGTCCGGTATCGCCTCCGGGCCGGGCCCTGCAAGACCGCGTGCGGCGCGACGAACACCGCGTCGCGATCTGCGGACGGATGGTTGCCCCGGACTCCGGTGTCAGGGTCCGTCGAGCCGGTGACGGGGCCGCCCACTACTCCGGGTTGGCGGTGTGCGGCAACGTCGCGTGCTGCCCCGTGTGCGGCCCGAAGGTCAGGCATGGCCGCGCCCAGGAGATCGCTCGCGCGGCCCGCGCCCACCAGCAGACCGGCGGCGGTCTCGTGCTGCTGACCTTGACCGCACCGCATGATCTGAGCATGCCGCTCACCGAGTGCTGGCGTCTGATTCGGGAAGCTTGGCGGTCCCTCACCAGCGGGAACCACGGCCGGGGGATGCGTGAACAGCACGGCATCGTCGGGTTCGTGCGAGCTGTCGAGACCACCCATGGCCGCGCCGGCTGGCACACGCACATCCACGCATTGGTGTTCACCGATCGCCCGTGGGACGACCTCGGGGTCGTCACCGGGTTCTGGCGGTGGATCCATGAACGTTGGGCGCGGCGCATCGTCGCGATGGGTGGCCGTCCACCCTCACTTGCTCGCGGTGTGCAGGTCATCCCGTGTCGGGCCGACAACGATGCCTTGGCGGTCTACCTGTCCGCCGTCGGAGGTGACTTCACGGCGGAAGTCGCGATGGAGTCCGGCAAGAAGGCCCGCACCCCGGGGTCCCGGACCCCGCTGCAGCTCCTCCATGATGCCGTCGAATACGACGACCCGGCCGCGTGGATGGCGTTCCGGGAGTGGATGACGGCGAGCCACGGCCGGCAACTCATCACCTGGTCCCGGGGGCTCCGCGCCCGCCTGCTCGGCACCGACGAGACCCCCGCGGACGAAGACCTGGTGCGCGAGCACGACCACGCCGAGGTGGTGGTGGAGCTCGACCGGGAAGCGTGGCGGGAAGTGCTCATGGCCCGCGCCGACGTGGAACTCCTGATCGCCGTCGAGCACGGGACCGCCGGCATTCAAGCCCTGATCCGCACCGCCCAACTCGCCCTCTGGCTCGACACACGCGGCCGGGAGGGCCCACCCGTCATCCGATGCGCCAGGAGGAACCGATGACCACCCTCCCCCCAGCCCTCATCGCCGACGCGCACGCGGTCGCCGCCTGGATGATCCACGCGGCCCTGGAACGGATGCACACCAGCACCGGGCCCGTCCTCGCCGGGGAAGCCATCACCGACGCCCAGGTGGCGCACGCCGTACACCGCACCGCAGCCCCGACCGTCACCGACACCCGGGTGATGCTCGACCGCGCCCACGACGCCCTCGGGGACCGCGGCCCTCACGACGACCCCCTACCAATCGAACCCGCCGTGCACCGGCTCACGGCCAACCTCAAAATCCTTCCCGGGTGAATCGCGGGTGTAATACCTCCCACGCGCGCGAGTGCGTTTAGGGGGGGTACCGGGGGCGGGGGGTCGTGCCGCGCCAAGCGTGGGCGAGTGCGCCCGAAGGGCTGGGCTCGTGAACACACCCCCCGGTGTTGGTTCACGGATTGGTTCACAAGCGCCGCGCAGCGGCTGCCGGATTCCCCCCACAGCGAGAAAGAACCGCTTGCCTAAGCGGTTCTCGGTAGTACCCCCGGCAGGATTCGAACCTGCGACACCAGGTTTAGGAAACCTGTGCTCTATCCCCTGAGCTACGGGGGCACGCGCCGCCAGGATACCCCTCGGTGACGCAGGCGCACCGCTGGACTTCCCCGGGGCCGTCACGCAGGCTGCCCGCATGTCCGACGCCCTTCAGCGCCTCGCGCTGCTGCCCGACCAGGTGATGCCCTCCGACCAGGAGCTCACCGACCTGGTGCGCGCCCGCCTGGCGGAGCGGTCGGGGCGGGGTGAGCGGGCCCGGATCCGGGTCATCGAACCCGAGGGCGGCCTGTTGGCGCGGCACCTCACCGCCCTCGCACCGGAGCACGACGTGGTGGCCGGGGACGGCCCGGCGGACGTGGTGATCGCCAACGGCGTCCTCCACCACCTGCCCGGAGGGGAGTTCGCGGACGCGGTCCGGGAGCTGACCGCCGCGATCGCGCCGGGCGGCATGCTCGTGCTGTTCGACTACTTCCACGTGCACGACCAGGAACTGGAGACCGTGGAGCGCACGCCGGCGCACCCGGACGGCCTGCGGCACGTGGTGCGCGGCTACCGGGCGACCCGGGACCTGCTGCAGGGCCTGGGCATGCGATGGGTGGAGTTCCACCCGTTCCGGCAGCCCTTCGACTTGCCGGCGTCCGACGACCCCGACCACCTGCGCACCCACACCGTCATGACCGAAGACAGCGGGCGGCTGTGCCTGCGGGGATCGCTGCTCCAGCCGTGGTGCCACGTGGTGGCCCACCGGTCCCCCGGCTAGTCGTCCCGGCCGCCCCGGCCCCTGCCGGACCCGCCGCCGGAGTCATCCCCGCCGCGCCCGCGACCCCGGCCACGGCCCGAGGAGTCGTCGCCGCCGCCGTCGTCGGTGACGGTGGGCGGCGTGACCGGCGTCGACCGCGTGGTCGCCGGCGCCTGGGGACGGCGGGCGGAGCCCGCGACGAAGGCCGCCACGTTCGCGATCTCCGCGGGCGGGAGGGCCCCGCCGAAGGCCGGCATGCCACCACCCCCGGCGTTCACCTGCGCCCGGACCTCGGCGGCGGACGGCGACAGCTCGTCCAGGTTCGGCCCCAGGGTGCCTCGCGCCCGGGCCGCCCCGAGCGTGTGGCAGCCGGCGCACTCGGCGGCGAACACCGCGCGGCCCGTCCGCACCGGCGCGGCCGGCGAGTCCTGTCCCCGCCCGCGGCCGCGGGCGGCGGTGTCCGCGGTGCGCACCCGCCCGTCCTCGTCGAGCGGCACCAGCGGCGTCCCCGCCGCGACCGCGTTCTCGGACAGGCCGGACGACTCGTCGCCGGCGACCTGGTAGGCCACCACGCCCAGCGCGAACGCGGACAGCAGGCCGGCCACGGCGAGGATGAGCCACGAGAGGGGTGAGGAGGACCGCATGCGACGCAGGTTAGGCGTCCGCGGGTAACGACTTGCCCAGGTCCGTCCCAGCCCCCGGTAATGCCGCCCCGTGCAGGGGCAGCGACACCGTGGCGAGGGCGCCCCCCTCCGGGCCGTTCACGAGGGTCGCATCGCCGTCCCACCGCCGCGCGAGCGTGCGGACGATCGCCAGCCCCAGGCCGGTTCCGGCCTTCCCCTGCCCGGCGCTGCCGCGCGCGAAGCGCTCGAACACCCGGGACGCGTCCTCCGGGCTGAGCCCCGGTCCCTCGTCCTGCACCGTCAGCACGCCCGCGCCGCCGGAGGTGTCCCAGCCAACGCGGATCACCGAGTTGTCCGGCGCGTACACCAGGGCGTTCTCGATGAGGTTGTCGACGATGATCTCCAGCTCCTCCGCGGGGGCCGCCACCACCGGGTGCCCCCGGCCGTCCGCCACCACCGCGGTGCCGTGCGCGCCGGCGGCGGGCGCCCACCGCTCGGCCGCCTCCTCCGCGAGATCCGCGAGCGAGGTGGGGGCGCGCAGCGGGGGCCGCTCCTCCCCCTCCCGGGCCAGCGTCAGCAGCCCCGACAGCAGCCGCCCCAGCCGGTCGGCCTCCGCCTCGGCCTGCTCCAGGTCGCGCCGCAACGCCGGGTCCTCCGCGCGCAGCGACGCGGACTCCACCCGCAGCCGCAGGCCCGTGAGCGGCGTGCGCAGCTGGTGGGACGCGTTGGCGACGAACTCCCGCTGCGCCCCAAGCGACGCGTTGAGCCGCCCCGCCATGTCGTTGAACGCCCGCGCGACGTCCCGCTGTTCCGCCGAGCCCTCCTCCTCCACGCGCACCGACAGGTCCCCGGCGGCGGCCTGGCGCGCCGCCCCCGCGAGGCGGGTGAGGGGACGGGTGAGCGACCCGGCCAGCAGCCAGGCGACCACCAGCCCCAGTGTGAGCGCGCTCGCCGCGATGGCCCCCAGCGCCAGCTGGTCGCGGCGCACCTCGGACCGCACCGACGCGGTGCTCTGGGTCACCCGCACCGCCCCCACCCGGCGCCCGCCGTCCACCAGCGGCACCGCCGTCACCAGGATGTCGCCGCCCAGCGTGTCGCTGCTGCGGGTGTCCTGCACCGCCCGCCCCTCCCGCAGGGCGGTGAGGATCTCCGGGCGGTCCGCGTAGGAATCGCCCTCCAGCTCCCGCCCGCCGGAGTCCGCCAGGAGGATGCCGCGGGCGTCGACCACGATCACGCGGCCGCCCACGTCCGCGGCGGCGGACCGCAGGTTCGCCCGCAGCGTCGCGCGGTCGGCGGGCGCCAGCAGCCCCGACGCGGTCGCCGCGATGAGGTGCGCCTCGCCGGAGGCGTCGGCCCGCACCTCGGCGTCCACCCGCCCCGAAACGCTGGCCAGCAGGGGGATCCCCAGCACGACGGTGACCAGCACCACCACGTACGCGAACGCCAGCACCATCCGCCGGCGCAGGGTCACGGCGTCCCGGCCCCCGCGGAGAACTCGTCCGGCCCGGCGAAGCGGAAACCCACCCCGCGCGCCGTGTGGATGTACGCCGGAGCCGCCGGGTCGTCGCCCAGTTTCTTGCGCAGGCCGCTGATGTGGACGTCCAGGGTCTTCGTCGACCCGAACCAGTTGGTGTCCCACACCTCCTCGATGGCCTGCTCGCGGGTCACCACGGCGCCCGCGTGCCGCATGAGCAGCGCCAGGAGCTCGTACTCCTTGCGGGACAGCTCCACCGGCTCGCCGTCCAGCGTGACCTGCCGCCGGGCGGTGTCCAGGCGCACGCCGCCCACCTCCACCGCGCCTCCGCCCGCCGGCTGGTCGGCCTGCCGGGCCGTCGCCTCGAACCGCCGCAGGACCGCGCGCACGCGGGCCACCAGCTCACGGGCGGAGAACGGCTTGACCACGTAGTCGTCGGCCCCGATCTCCAGGCCGATGATGCGGTCCATCTCGTCGCCGCGGGCGGTCACCATGATCACCGGCACGTCGCCGGCGCGGCGCACCTCGCGGCAGAAGTCGAACCCGGAGCCGTCCGGCAGGTTCACGTCCAGCAGGACGATGTCCGGCGCCTCGGCATCGAACGCCCCGCGGGCATCCTCCAGCGTGCCGGCCACGACCGGGGCGAACCCCTCGCGCTCCAGCGCCGCCACCACCGGCTCCACGATGCCCGTCTCGTCCTCGACGAGCAGGACCCGTCTGCGCCCCGTCCCCATCGCCGGGATCATGCCGGAATCCTCAGCCGGCGCCACGCAGCACCGAGGCGAGCTCGTCCAGGCCCGGCCGCGCATGCGGGGACGGCGCCCGGCACGCCCCCAGCACCTCGCGGACGTCCGCGGGCGGCCGGCGCCGCCGCGGCCAGGCGACGGCGGTCCCGGCGGGCGGCGGAGGCTCCGTGGTGGACGCCTCCAGGAGCACCCCGGCCAGGCCGAACACGTCCGTCGCGGCCGTCACCTCCGCGCCGGACTCCTGCTCCGGCGCCATGTAGCCGTCGGTCCCCACGCCGGCGCGCCCCGGGCCGGGCGCGCGGGCGATGGACAGGTCGATGAGCCGGGCGGCGCCCGCCGTGCAGACGATGTTCGACGGCTTGAGGTCCAGGTGCAGCACGCCGCGCCGGTGCAGGTACGACAGGCCGGAGGCCAGCTGGGAGCCGAGCTCCCGCATGTCGTCCGGGTGCAGGCCGTCCTCGTCCTCGATGAGCCCGTCCAGGGTCATGCCGTCCAGGGTCTCCAGCACCAGCATGGGGCGCCCGGCCTCCACCAGGTCGAAGGCGCGCACCAGGTGCGGGTGGGCGAACGCCATGAGCCGCGCCGCCTCGATGCGCAGGGCGTCCGCGGCGGCGACGTCGTCCCCGCGGTCGGGGCGGAGGGTCTTCACCACGCACCGGCAGTCCATGTCCATGTGCCAGGCGTCGTGGACGTCGAGCGCCTCCCCGCGGCGCAGCAGGCCGAGGTCCCGCAGCCCGGGGGCGAGCTCCGGCGCGGCCACGGCCGTCACCGCCGGATGCGCCCCGGTCACGCGGCCTCCGTCCCGCGCGCGGACCACAGGGCGGCGTAGCGCCCGCCCCGGGCGAGCAGCGCGGCGTGCGTGCCCTGCTCGACGATGCGCCCGGCGTCCATCACCACGATGCGGTCGGCGGTGCGCACCCACTCCAGGTCGTGCGACGCGACGATCGCCGCCCGGCCGGCGGCCAGGCGCCGCAGCGGCGCGCGCAGCCGCGCCGCGCTGGCGGCGTCCAGGCCGGTGGTGGGCTCGTCGAGCACCAGCACCGGGGCGCCGGCCAGCAGGGCCCGGGCGATCGAGATGCGCTGCCGCTGGCCGCCCGAGAGCCGCGCGCCGCGCTGGCCCAGCGCCGTGTCGTACCCGTCCGGCAGGGACGCGATGAAGCCGTGGGCGTCGGCCGCGCGCGCCGCCGCCTCGATGCGCTCGCGGGAGGCGTGCGGATGGGCGAGCGCGATGTTCTGGGCGACGGTGCCGTCCAGCAGCACCGTCTCCTGGGCGACCAGGGCCACGTTGCTGCGCAGGTCGTGCAGGCGCAGGTCCCGCACGTCGGCGCCGTCCAGGCGCACGGCCCCGGCGTCGGCGTCCATGTACCGCAGCAGCAGCCGCATGAGGGTCGACTTGCCCGAGCCGGAGGCGCCCACCAGGGCGACCGTCTCGCCGGGGTCGACGCGCAGCGACACGCCGTCGAGGGCGGGCCGCGCCGCGCCCGGGTACCGCAGGGTCACGTCGCGCAGCTCCACCACCCCGCGGGCGCGGCCCATGGGCCGGGCGTCCGGGCGGTCGGCGACCGCCGGCGGGGTGTCGAGCACCTCCAGCACGCGCTCCGCCCCCGCCGCCGCCGAGTGCAGGCCGGTGAGCAGCGACCCGAGCCCGCGCACCGGCTCGAACAGCTGGGTGAGGTAGGTCATGAACACCAGCAGGCCGCCCACGCTGAGCCGGCCCTGCTGCATCTCCCACACGCCCACCAGCACCACCGCCAGCGCGCCCGCGACCTCGATGAGGTCCACGGCGGGGCCGTAGAGCGCCTTCAGGCGGGTGCCGGCGAGCTGGGCCCGCAGGATCGCCTCGCCCTCGCGGTGGAAGCGGTCGGCCTCGCCGCCCTCGCGCCGGGCGGCCTGCACCAGCGCGACGGCCGACAGGCCCTCCTCGGCCAGGGCCGTCATGGACCCCGACCGGCGCCGGCGTTCCCGGGACGCCGTCTTGATGCGGGCCGAGAACGACTGGGCGACCCAGCCGAACAGCGGCACCGCGACCGCGGCCACCAGCGCCAGGCGCCAGTTCAGGTACGCCATGAGCCCGGCGAACAGCGCGATGCGAAGCAGGTTCGCGACGGCGTCGACTGGCCCGGAGAGCACGAAGCCCTCCACCGCGCCGACGTCGCCGGTGAGCCGCGCCACCAGGTCACCGGTGCGGCGGCCCTCGAAGAAGGCGGGCGACTGGCGCTGCAGGTGACGGAACAGGTCGGTGCGCAGATCGAGTGAGAACCGCCCGCCGAGCCAGTCGCTCAGCAGGTCGTCCACGTAGCCCACGACGCCGGAGGCCAGCGTGAGGCCCAGGTAGGCGGCGGCCAGCCACCACAGGGGCTCCAGCGTCCTCGGGATGACGACGTCGTCGACCAGCAGCTTGAACAGCCAGATCTGGGCGGCCTCGACCACCGGGGCGAGCATCACCGCCAGCAGCGTGAGCGCCAGCAGCGGCCGGTACGGCCGGGCGTACGGCCAGAAGCGCCGCGCGATGCCCCGCAGGGGCACGCGCGGCGCCTCGGCCACCACGCCGCCGCCGTCGGAGGAGAGGGATCCGACCAGGGCGCGGCGCAGCGACACCCGGGACCCCGCGACGGCGGGGTCCCGGGGGACCGTTGTGGACGTGGCGCTCAGCGCCCGGTCCGCGTGCGGCCCGACGTGTTCCCGCCACCGCGGGTCCGCGTCGAGGTGGACGAGCCGCGGCGGCTCGAGGAGCTCGCCGGGGCGGGGGAGGAGATCACCCGGCCACCGCCGCGGCGGCGGCGACGGCGACGGCGGTCATCGGATCCGTGGGACATGTCGTGCTCCTTGCTCGTGTGGGGGTGCGGGGCCGCACGGGGGTGGCGGCCCCTTCGGGGGTGATGCGGGGGCTACTGCGTCCAGGTGGCGGACGCGCGGCACACCTGGCCGGACGGGCTCGTCGCCCGGGCGCGGATCACGTCCGCGCCGGAGCCGTTGGCCACCACGCGGCGCGCGGTGAACGAGCCGCTGGGGGCGCGGGTCGTGCGGACGCCGCTGAACACCTGGGTGCCGTTCCGGGTGATCACGACCCGCCACGGCACGCCGTTGCGGTTCTGATCGACCTCGAACTCCACCTCGATGCGCCCGTTCTCGTCGGAGAGCTTGATCTTCGACGTGGTGCTCGCGCTGCAGGTGCCGGCCCGGCGGATGTCGTCCCCGCCCCGGGCCATCGCCACCGACGGCACGGCGACCGCCGCCGCGACACCCAGTGCAACCGCCATCCGCGTCGTGCGTCCCATTCCCCTGCCTCCTGTCCGGTGCCCGGTCCGTCCGGGCGACTGGGTGAAGGCTCCCAGGAGGCGGGTTACGGGCCGGTCAGCTGCGAGTAAGGGGAGTCCACGACTTTCCTACCGGCCCGGGCCCACGACACAAATGGGGCGTTCGCAAACCATTTCCGGCGCGATCCGGGACGGCCCGTCACCCCACCGCCTCGCCCATGGGCATTGGGATTCGTCCGGGGTCTTGACACGCGCGCTCCCCACGGGAAATGGTTCGCCATGGCACCTATGGGCAAGGTGGTCCCGCTGCCGGGGCGGGATGGAGGGCTGCCGGACGCCGTCCTGCGGCCGGTCCGCGACGGGAACGCCTTCGAGTCGACCGTCGAGCACCTCGCCAACGCCATCCGGGTGGGGGTGTTCGCGCCGGGCGAACGCCTCCCCCCCGAACGCGAGCTCGCCGAGCGCCTCGGCGTCGGCCGGGCGACGCTGCGTGAGGCCATCGGGGCGCTGCGCCAGGCCGGCCTGGTCACCACCACGCGCGGGCGCGCGGGCGGCACGGTCGTGGTGCACCCGGGCGAGGCGGTCCCCGAGGGCGCCTCCGGCACCGTGGGCCGCGCGCGTCCCACCCCCACCGCCGAGGAGGTCGCCGACGTCCTGGTGTTCCGGCGCGTCGTGGAGCCCGCCGCCGCGGCGCTGGCGGCCGCCGCCGCCCTGCCGGGCGAGCGCCGGGCGTGGCTCACCCGCAGCCTGGAGGAGGCCGTCGCCCCCAAGGACGACGCGGCCCGCCGCGTCGCCGACGCCCGCCTGCACCTGGCGGTCGCCGCCCTCGCCGGGTCCCCCCTGCTGCTGGACGCGGTCACGCAGGTGCAGGCGCGGGTGTCGGAGCTGCTGGCCGCCATCCCCGTCCTGAAGGCCAACATCGAGCACTCCGACCTGCAGCACGCGGCCATCGTCGAGGCGATCCTGCGCGGCGACGCTGGCGGGGCACGCCGCGTGATGGAGGAGCACTGCGACGCCACCTCCGCCCTCCTGCGCGGGCTCATCGGATGACCGCGCGCCCCCACCCCCGACCGCACGCACGAACAGGAGCACCGGATTGCCCGCCACCCCGCCGCTGACCCTCGAGGCCCTCACCACGGCCGTCGATTCGGGCGCGATCGACACGGTCCTGGTCACGTTCACCGACGTGCAGGGACGCCTGCAGGGCAAGCGGCTGCACGCCCGGTACTTCCTGGAGGAGGCCGTCCACCACGGCGCCGAGGGCTGCAACTACCTGCTGGCCGTGGACGTCGACATGAACACCGTCGGCGGCTACGAGATGAGCTCCTGGGAGCGCGGCTACGGCGACTTCCTGCTGGAGCCCGACCTCTCCACGCTGCGCCTCGCCACATGGCTGCCCGCCACGGCGCTCGTGCAGTGCGACCTGCTGTGGCTCGACCACGCGCCCGTGCGCCAGTCGCCCCGCCAGATCCTCAAGGACCAGGTACGACGGGCGGCGGAGATGGGCTACACGGCGTTCGCCGGCACCGAGCTGGAGTTCATCCTCTTCGACACCACCTACGAGGAGGCGTGGGACCGCAACTACCGGGGCCTCACCCCCAGCAACCGGTACAACGTCGACTACTCGATCCTCGGCACCACCCGCGTGGAGCCGGTGCTGCGGGACATCCGGAACCACATGCACGCGGCCGGCATGGTGGTGGAGAGCGCGAAGGGCGAGTGCAACTTCGGCCAGCACGAGGTGGCGTTCAAGTACGCCGACGTCGTCACCACCGCCGACCAGCACTCGGTCTACAAGAACGCGGCCAAGGAGATCGCCGCCCAGCACGGCAAGGCGCTCACCTTCATCGCCAAGTACGACGAGCGCGAGGGCAACTCGTGCCACATCCACCTGAGCCTGCGCGGCACCGACGGCCGCACGGTGTTCGCCACCGAGCCCGACGGCTCCCCGTCCCCGGACGGCCGCAGCGCGGTGTTCGGGTCGTTCGTGGCGGGCATCCTCGCGACCCTGCGCGAGTTCACGCTGCTGTACGCGCCCAACATCAACTCGTACAAGCGGTACCAGTCCGGCAGCTTCGCCCCCACCACCATCGCCTGGGGCGAGGACAACCGCACGTGCGCCGTGCGCGTGGTGGGCCACGGCCCGTCGCTGCGCATGGAGAACCGCACGCCCGGCGGGGACGTGAACCCCTACATCGCGATCGCCGGCATGCTCGCCGGCGGCCTGTGGGGCATCGAGCGCGGCCTGGAGCTGGAGCCGCCGTACGTCGGCAACGCCTACCTGTCGGACGACCGCTCCCGCGTGCCGGTGACCCTGCGCGAGGCGCGCGAGCTGTTCGCCTCGTCGGAGGTCGCGCGCGAGGCGTTCGGCGAGGACGTGGTGGCGCACTATGTCAACGCCGCCGACGTGGAGATCGCCGCGTACGACGCGGCCGTCACCGACTGGGAGCTGCGGCGCGGGTTCGAGCGCCTGTGACCCGCACCGATGTGAACGAGGGAGCCGCATGAGCACGATGCACGACGTCGTCGACCCGTCGACGGAGGAGACGTTCACCAGCGTCCGCGGGACCTCCGCGGAGGAGGCCGCCGCCGCCATCGAGCGCGCCCACGCCGCCCTGGCGTCCTGGCGCGCGGTCACGCCCGCCGACCGCGGGCGGCTGCTGCGCCGCTTCGCCGACGCCGTGGACGGCGCCATCGAGGAGCTCGCCCAGCTGGAGGTGCGCGGGTCGGGCCACACCATCGGCAACGCGCGGTGGGAGGCCGGCAACGTCCGGGACGTCCTGCACTACTACTCCGCCGCGCCGGAGCGCCTGTTCGGCAGGCAGATCCCGGTGGCCGGCGGCCTGGACGTCACGTTCAGCGAGCCGGTGGGCGTGGTGGGCGTCATCGTCCCGTGGAACTTCCCCATGCCCATCGCCGGCTGGGGCTTCGCGCCCGCGCTCGCCGCCGGGTGCACCGTGGTGCTCAAGCCGGCGGAGCTCACCCCGCTCACCGCCATCCGCATCGGAGAGCTGGCCCTGGAGGCCGGCATCCCGCAGGGCGTCTTCCAGGTGCTGCCGGGCAAGGGCAGCGTCGTGGGGCAGGCGTTCACCGACCACCCGCTGGTGCGGAAGATCGTGTTCACCGGGTCCACCGAGGTGGGCACCCGCGTCGCCGCCGAGGCGATGCGCCAGGTCAAGCGCATCACGCTGGAGCTGGGCGGCAAGAGCGCGAACATCGTCTTCGCCGACAGCGACCTGGAGAAGGCCGCCGCGACCGCCCCGTACGGGGTGTTCGACAACGCCGGCCAGGACTGCTGCGCCCGCAGCCGCATCCTGGTGCAGCGCTCGGTGTACGACCGCTTCCTCGCGCTGCTGGAGCCCGCCGTGAAGGGCGTGCGGTGCATGCATCCCGGCGACGAGGAGGCCGAGATGGGCCCGCTGATCTCCGCCGGGCAGCGCACCGCCGTGCGGTCGTTCGTGGAGGACGCCGCCGAACCCGTGGTCGTCGCGTTCCGCGGCACGGCGCCCGACGGCCCCGGCTACTGGTACCCGCCCACCGTGGTCCTGCCGCGCAGCGACCGGGACCGGGTGTGGCGCGAGGAGGTCTTCGGGCCCGTGGTCGCCGTGATGCCGTTCGAGGACGAGGCCGACGCGATCGCGATGGCCAACGACTCCCCGTACGGCCTGTCGGGCTCCATCTGGACCCGCGACGTGGGCCGCGCCATCCGCGTCGCGCGCGGCGTGGAGACCGGGAACCTCTCGGTGAACTCCCACTCCTCGGTGCGCTACTCCACGCCGTTCGGCGGGTTCAAGCAGTCCGGCATCGGCCGCGAGCTGGGCCCCGACGCCCTCGCCGCGTTCACCGAGACCAAGAACGTCTTCTTCGCCACCGACGACTGACCGCCCCCGCGATCCCCCTCACCCCAAGGAGTCCCGTGCAGCGTTTCGCCGACCGTGTCGCCCTCGTCACCGGAGCCGCCAGCGGCATCGGCGCGGCCACCTCGCGCCGCCTCGCGTCGGAGGGCGCGACCGTCGTGGTGGTGGACACCAACGCCGAGGCCGGCGCCGCCCTGGCGCAGGAGCTGGGCGGCCTGTTCGTGGCCGCGGACGTCACCAGCCCCGAGGACAACGAGCGCATGTACGCCGAGACCGTGAAGGCCTACGGCCAGGTGGACGTGGCGTTCCACAACGCGGGCATCAGCCCGCCGGACGACGACTCGATCCTCGACACCGGCCTGGACGCCTGGCGGCGGGTCCAGGAGGTCAACCTCACCTCCGTGTACCTGGGCTGCAAGGCCGTCCTGCCGCACATGCTGGAACGCGGCCGCGGCAGCATCATCAACACCGCCAGCTTCGTGGCGACCCTCGGCGCCGCCACCAGCCAGATCTCGTACACCGCCAGCAAGGGCGGGGTGCTCGCCATGACCCGCGAGCTGGGCGTGCAGTTCGCCCGGCAGGGCGTGCGCGTGAACGCCCTCTCGCCCGGGCCGGTCGCGACGCCCCTGCTCATGGAGCTGTTCGCGAAGGACCCGGAGCGCGCGCAGCGGCGGCTGGTGCACGTCCCGATGGGGCGGTTCGCCGAGCCGGACGAGATCGCCGCGGCCGTGGCGTTCCTCGCCAGCGACGACGCCAGCTTCATCACCGCCAGCAACTTCCTCGTGGACGGCGGCCTCACCGGCGCCTACGTGACGCCCCTGTGACCAGGCGCGCCGCACACGACCCGGCACCGGTGATCGGGCTCACCTCCTACACCGCGCGTGCGCGGTGGGGGGTGTGGGACCAGGACGCCGCCCTGCTGCCGTGGTCGTACGTGCGGCGCGTGGCGGACGCGGGCGGCGTGCCGGTGCTCCTGCCGCCCCTGCCGGGCGTGATCGAGGGGGCCCTGCCCCGCCTCGACGGGCTGCTGCTCACCGGCGGCCCCGACGTGGACCCCGCCCGTTACGGGCGGGAGGCCGGGCCGGAGACCCAACCGGCCCAGCCGGACCGGGACGACGCCGAGACCGCGCTGCTGCACGACGCGATCGACGGCGGCCTCCCGGTGCTCGGCATCTGCCGCGGGCTGCAGCTCATGAACGTCGCCCGCGGCGGCACCCTCCTCCAGCACCTCCCCGACGTGCTGGACGACGAGGGGCACGCGCCCGCGCCGGGCGTGATGGGCACCCACCCCGTGCGGGTGGTGCCCGGCACGCTGCTGGCCGGGATCCTGGGACGCCCCTCCGCGGAGGGCGTCCCCACCTACCACCACCAGGCGGTCGAGTACGTGGGCCGCGGGCTGGTGGTCACCGCGTGGTCGCAGGACGGCGTGATCGAGGCGGTCGAGGACCCCTCCCACCCGTTCTGCGTGGCGGTGCAGTGGCACCCCGAGGAGGGCGACGACCCCGCCCTGTTCGACGCGCTCGTGCGGGCAGCCGCGGACCGGGCCGCCGCACGTGAGTTCAACGACCAGGACCCGGACGCCGGAGGCACCCGCCGCACAGGCCGCCGGCTCGACGAGCCGGCCGGGGCCGGCTCCCCCCGCCACATGGAAGGAGGCCCACATGGCAGATGACGTGACCGCTCCGCCCCCAGAGGGGCACGAGGAGCATCACCACCGCCTGCACATGCCGCACCTGCACCGCACCAAGGACGAGCAGCGGCTCCACGAACTGGGCTACGCCCAGGAGCTGCACCGCCACATGAGCGGGTTCTCGAACTTCGCGGTGTCGTTCACGATCATCTCGATCCTCTCGGGATGTCTCACCCTCTACGGGTTCGGCCTCAACACCGGCGGCCCCGCCGTGATCGTGTGGGGCTGGCCCATCGTCGGCGTGCTCACCCTCTTCGTCGCACTCGCCATGGCGGAGGTGTGCTCCAGTTATCCGACGGCCGGCGGCCTGTACTACTGGGCGGCGAAGCTCGCACCTCGCAACGGCCCGGCGTGGTCGTGGTTCACCGGCTGGTTCAACTTCCTGGGCCAGGTCGCGGTGACCGCGGGCATCGTGTTCGGGTCCGCATTCTTCCTGAACGCGTTCCTCGACCTGCAATGGGGCTTCACGGCCACCCCCGAGCACACGATCCTGCTGTTCGGGATCATCCTCGTGGTCCAGGCGATCCTGAACAGCTTCGGCGTGAAGGTCATCGCCATGCTGAACAACATCAGCGTGTGGTGGCACCTCATCGGCGTCGCCGTGATCGTGGGCGTCCTCATCGTCGTCCCCGACAACCACCAGAGCGCGTCGTTCGTGTTCGGCGAGTTCGTGAACAACACCGGGTGGGGCTCGTCGGTGTACGTCGCCCTCCTGGGCCTGCTGCTCGCCCAGTACACCCTCACCGGGTACGACGCCTCGGCGCACATGACCGAGGAGACCCACGACGCGGAGATCACGGGCCCCAAGGGCATCGTGCGCTCCGTATGGGTGTCGGTGCTCGCCGGCTGGGTGCTGCTCATCGGCCTCACGTTCGCCATCCAGAGCTACGACTCGGCGACCGGGACCGAGACCGGCGTGCCGCCGGCGCAGATCTTCATCGACGCGGTGGGCGACACCGGCGGCAAGCTGCTGCTGCTCATCGTCATCGGCGCGCAGCTGTTCTGCGGCGCGGCGTCCATCACCGCGAACTCCCGCATGATCTACGCGTTCTCACGGGACGGCGCCCTGCCGGGCTCCAACCTGTGGCACAAGATCAACCCGCGCACCCGCACCCCCACCAACGCGATCTGGCTGGCGGCGGTCGGCGCCTTCATCCTGGGCGCCCCGTACCTGTGGAACGTCACCGCGTACGCCGCCGTGACCTCCATCGCGGTCATCGGCCTGTACATCGCGTACGTGCTGCCGACGTTCCTGCGGCTCCTGCAGGGCGACCGCTTCGTGCGGGGCCCCTGGCACCTCGGGAAGTGGAGCCGGCCCATCGGCATCGTCGCCGTGGCCTGGGTGTGCTTCATCACCGTGCTGTTCATGCTGCCCACCGTGTCCCCCATCACGAGGGACACGTTCAACTACACGCCCATCGCGGTGGGCGTGGTGGTGCTGTTCTCCGGCGGGTGGTGGCTGCTCTCCGCCCGGAAGTGGTTCAAGGGCCCGAAGGTCCAGGGCACCCCGGAGGAGCTCGCGGCGATCGAGAAGGAGCTCGAGTCGCTCGGATGACCCCGCCCGACCCGGTGCCGGCCGCACGGCCGGCACCGGGTCACACCGGCGTCAGCAGGTCGTCGCCGCCCTCGTTGGCGGTGTCCAGCACGAACCCGCGGATCTTGTCGCGGTGCGGCAGGCGCGGGTCGTTGCGGAGCTGCTGCACCACCCACTCGGCGGTCTGGTACGGCGAGTAGCCGGGCGCCCGGTCCGCGTGGGCGAGGCAGTTGGTGTGGTGGATCACCATGATCCGCTCGGTGCCGGTCATCCGCTGCGAGATGGCGATCCCCTCGACGACGTCGTCGGTCACCATGCCGCCGGCGTTGCGGAGGATGTGCGCGTCGCCCAGCCCGATGCCCAGCAGGGCGTGCGGGTCGATGCGGGCGTCCATGCAGGTGAGGATGACGAGCCCCAGCGCCGGGATGGGGTCGGGGAACACGTACGGGTGCGTGTTCGCCTGGTCGTGAAGGCGATTGATCTGGTCCATGGGCGATGAGGGGAGGGGGGACTGGCGGTGCCGTCAGGCGCTGCGCAGGTACGGCTCCCAGCTCTTCGGGCGGCGCGGCGCGGCGACGGCGATGAACACGTCCTGCGGCGGCGCCTTGGGGGTGACCTTGGGGTGCATCCCGGCCTCGTCGGGGAGGCGGTCGGCCTTCCGGACGTTGCAGGGTGCGCAGGATGTGACCACGTTATCCCACGTGGACGACCCTCCGCGGCTCCTGGGGATGACGTGGTCCACGGTGAGGTGCGCGGAGACGCCGCAGTACTGGCAGCGGTAATCGTCCCGCGCGAAGACGGCCCGGCGGGAGATCTTGCGCTTCTCGTTGCGCGGCACCCGCACGTAGCTCACCAGGCGGATCACCAGCGGGTAGGCGAAGTTCGCGGTGGCCGAGCGGAGGTGGCGGGCGGCCCGCTCCAGGACCTCGGCCTTGTTCTTGAGGACGAGCACGACGGCGCGCTGCAACGTGCAGACGTTGATGGGTTCATAGGTCGCGTTGAGTACGAGGACCTGCTGCGCCATGCGCATCGCCCTGTGCCGCGTTGTCAAGCGTCGCTCGGCGCCATAGTAGCCGGAGGCGCGGCGCAAAGCCCAAGGCATCGGGAATGTGACGGCACGGTGACCGGGCGGGTGTGGTCACGGGCGGACGGTGCCGATCCATTGGGGGATGACCCGACGCGCCGCCCTGCTCGCCCTGGCCCTGCTCGCCGCCGCCGCGCCCGCGGCGCCCGCCGCGACCAGTCCCATGACCCTGGTGTACGACCTCACCGACGTGGTGCGGCAGCTCGCCGAGCCGCCGTCGGGCCGGGGCCTCACGCCCGAGCGCGGCGCCCTGCGGCAGGACCCGGGCTCCGGCGGGATGCTCGCCCCGGGCGACAACGCCCCGTACCGGGTCGCGAAGGTGAGCGGCCGTGACCTGGAGGGCATGTCCGCGGCGCAGATGGCCGACGCCCTGCGGGCGGAGATCACCGAGGGGTCGTACGGCGCCGGCTCGCACCTGGTCGCCGTCGACGAGATCGGCCGGCGGTTCGGCGACGGCGCCCCGAGGATTCCGAGGCGCGGCATGGCACTGCCGCCGGTCGACCCCTCGAGCCCCGGCGCGCGCTTCACCGCGGCCATGCGGTCGCTGGACTCCCCGTCGCCGTACGGCGGCACGTGGGCGTCGCGCGTGCACGTCTACCTGGCGCCCGCCGTGCACACCGCCATCGCCGCCGGGCGCGGGCCGGAGCGCAACCTCGGCCGCGACGGCAAGCCGCACTGGTCCACGTGGCGCGGCGTCATGCCGGGCCTGGCGCTCGCCGGCGGCGTGCACCTGCAGATGTACAGCGGCGTGGGCGGCAAGACGGTGTCGTTCACGGCCACCACCTGGCGCACGGTCCCGCCGAGCTTCCTGGGCCTGTTCACCCGGTACGGCGGCGACGCCTCGCGCGTGCACTTCCTGTTCACGAGCGGGACGGTGCCGAAGGGCTCGCCGCGGGGTTGCGGCGACGCGATGGGCTGCAAGTGGGCCCTCGCCGAGGCGACCCCGGCCGGGCGCGCGATCCTCGCCAACGGCCCGGGCGTCTACCGCATCGGCGGCGACGCGCTCGCGTGGCTCCGGGAGTTCAACCGCCGCTTCGACTAACCGGCCGGATCCCCCTGGACAACCGCGGGGGTGCCGTCACAGAGTCCCGGCGCATGAGCGGCGGCCCCGGCCACCACACGTTCGACACCGCCCGGAACTCCGCCCGGGCCGAGTTCACGTGGTTCCTGCGCCACGCCGACGCCCTGCGCCGCTGGCCGGTGCTGGGCGAGCCGTGGGCGCAGACCGTGGAGGCCAAGCGGCTGGAGGCCGAGTCGCCGTCCCGCCGCGACGACACGTATTTCCACGGCTTCCGCTCGGGGTGGCTCGGGAAGTAGCCGCCTAGGTGACGCGCGCGGTGGCGGCGCGCTCCACCGCGGCGAGGATCTGGGGCAGCAGGCCCGCGTAGTCCGGGGCGTGGCGCACCCGGCCGCCGGCCCGGATCTCCGCGTTGTGCGGCCACGCGATGGTGAGGGCCTCCATGCCGCCGGCGACCGCCCGCTCCAGCGTGAACGGCATGTCGTCGATGATCACCGTGGCGCCCATCGCGCCGCACGCGGTGACCTTGCAGTCGGCGCCCACGCGCAGCTCGTCCCAGTGGAAGCCCGCCTGGTCCAGGAACCGCACCGTGTCGGCCGCGGTGTCCGGCGGCCGGTGGGTCATCACCACCACGCGGGCCCCCGCGGCGCGCACCGCATGGGTGGCCTCCACCGCGCCCGGCAACGGTCCGTACCGCACCATCCAGTCGGCGGTGTGGACCTTCGGCAGCACGGCCACCGCGTTCTCGTGGCCGATGCGGTCGCACACCCAGCGCCAGGTGACCTCGCCGTCGGGCGGGTCCTCCGGCAGGTGCACGTGGATCTCCCGGCACGCGTCGTAGAACGCCCGGTGGAAGTCCCACATCGTCGCGTCGACGTCCCAGGCCACCACGGCCCGCTCGGTGCCGGACGGGGGGTTTCGGACGACGACGTGCATCCCCGTCAGGGTAGCCCCCTCAGTCGGAGGCGCCCACCGGGTACGACCCCAGCGGGATGACCCGCGCCAGGTTCTGGTCCTCCAGCGCCCGGATGGCGGCGCTCACCGGCAGGTCGCGCTGCATGCTGCCGTCGATGTCGATGAAGAACAGGTAGCGGCCCAGCCCCTGCTTGGTGGGGCGGCTCTCCAGGCGGGACAGGTTGACCGCCCGCATCGCGAACTCCTGGAGGATCGACAGCAGCGCGCCGGGGCGGTCCCGCCCGAGCATGCACACGATGGAGGTGCGGTAGCGGCCGGGTCCCGACGCGGGCACGGGCTCGGTGCCGATGAGGATGAACCGCGTGCTGTTGCGGTCGTTGTCCTCGATGTCCTCGGCGATGACCTCGCCGCCGTAGATGTCCGCGGCGCGCAGCGTCCCGATCGCCGCCCACGGCTCGTCCGGCGCCGAGGTGACCTGCCGCACCGCCTCCGCCGTCGAGTTGGCGGCGATGAACTCCACGTCCGGCAGGTTGCGGCGCAGGAACTTGGAGCACTGGGCCGGCACCACCGGGTGGCTCACGATCCGCCGGATCTGCGAGAGCTGCATGCCGGGGCGGCCGATGAGGTGCTGCCGCACCGGCAGGACCACCTCCGCCCGGATCACCAGGCCGCGGGGGCCGAACGCCAGCTGGTCGAGGGTGGTGCTCACCGCGCCCTCGATGCTGTTCTCGATGGGCACCAGGGCCTCCGGCACCTCGCCGGTGGAGACCGCCTCGAAGCAGTCCGCCACGGACGGATACGGCTGGCCGTCGATCTCCGCCCCGGCGAACAGGGTGAGCAGCGCCTCCTCGCAGAACGTCCCGGGCGGGCCCAGGTAGCCCACCCTCATGCGGCGGCCTGCTGCGGTTCGATGCCGGTGGCCATGGTGATGGCGCGCTCCTCCTCGGGGGACAGGCGCTGCGCGGACCGGCCGCCCACCACCTCCTTCAGGTACACGCGGGCGTGGTCCCGCGCGTGCAGGCAGCTGATGACGGTGCCGTTGCCGGACTCGTCGAGCAGGGCGATCGACCAGGACTGGCTGCCGCCCATGTCGCCGTAGGCGTCGTACCGCACCAGGCCCTGGAACCGCAGCGACTTGCCCAGCTCGCGGGCGGTGTGGACGGCCTGGGCGTCGACCAGGGCGCGCAGGTCCGCGAGGTTCTTCTCGAGGGTGCCGAGGTCCTCGCGCAGCTCCGCCTGCCGCTCCGCAAGGGGCACGGTCGCCCCGTCCGGGAGCAGCACGCTGTGGGCGGCGCGCAGGCGCCGCAGGCGCACCGCCAGGACGATCGCGACGACCAGGGCGACGAGCCCGGGCGCCGCGGCCCCAGCGACCGCTGCGATGACGGCGGGCTCCACTCCCGCCTACCCGAAGGTGATGGTGACCGGGTAGGTGGCGGAGTTGTTGCCGGTGTTCTGCTCGCCCTCCACGGGGGCCACCGACACCTTGAGCTCGCCCTTCTGCCCCAGCTCCACGGCGTCCTGCGGCGGGCCGGGGATCGACACGCTGGCCTCCTGGTCGGGCTCGATCGTCTTGATCGTCGCCTCCTGGGAGTCCACCGGCGTGTTGGGGTTGGACGGGTAGGTGAGCGTGACCGTGACCTTGATGCCCGACTCGACGAAGTCGCCGCCGTTGAGGACGGTGATGCGCCACTTGAGCTCGGACGACGCGGCCACGGAGGCGCCGGCGGTGGAGAGCTGCGTGCCCGACGGGTCGGCGATGACCGACACCAGGCGGGTGCCGCGCAGGTTCCCGTTGCCGGTGTTGTTGTTCCCGTTGGTGGCGCCCTTCTGCCGCTTGAGCGGCTGCACCAGCTGCTTGGCGCCCGCGTCGGAGGCGAAGCGGTCGTTGGCGCCGCGCAGGAACGCGGCGGTCTGCCGGTCGGGCGGGGCGACGCTGGTGATGTTCTCGTCGCGCAGCGCCGCGGAGGTGGGGTCGATGAAGCTGTCGCGCAGGATCACGTCCGACGCCAGGAACTTCTGCATCGAGCCCTTGATCGTGCGGGCGGCGAGCACGTCGTCGCTCTGCTGGATGATCTGCGGCAGGAACTTCTCGAGCTCCCGCAGGCCGTTGGCCCGGTACTGCAGCGCCAGCAGCAGCGCGTTGTCGGCGTCCTTGAGCTTGCCCGGGGCGCTGAGGCCGTCGGCGCGGTTGCGCAGCTCGTCGGCCTGGTTGGCCAGCGAGCGCACCTGCTTCTGCAGGGCCGCGGCGTTCTCGCCCTTGGAGTTGTTCATGACCACCAGGAGCTTCTGGCCCTGGTTGGCCGAGTCCTCGCTGATCTGCGCGGCCGAGTTGACGTACTGCTTGTAGCTGTCGACCAGCGCGTCGTGGCGGCAGTCCTTGATGACGAACGCCAGCACGATGACCAGCAGGATGACGAACAGGGCGATGCCGCCCATCCGCACCAGCGGGCTGTTGGCCGAGAGGCCCCCGCCGCCGGCCGAGGCCGGCCTGCGTCCGCCGCCGCCACGTCCGCCGCCGCCGCCGGAGCGGGTGCGGGAGACCCCACCGCGGGCGCGGGCGCCCAGGCGTCCCGCCGCGGCACCGGCACGGCCGCCGCGTCCGCCGCCGCCGGAGCGGCCCCTGGCGCGGCTGCGGGCCCGGTCGCGGGCGGAGCCCGGCGCGGGCTCGTCGTCGCCGACGGCGATGTCGTCGAAGCCGAAGTCCTCGGGCTCGGGCCGCACGGGCGCCGGTTCCTCGTACTGCTCGGCGTACTCCTGGAAGAACGTGGAGCCGCGCTCGCTGAACGAGTCGTCGAGGTCCTCGAACTCGCGGTCAGGCCGCGGGATCGGCTTGCGCCCGGTGTCGCCCTCGCTGCCGTAGCGGTCGTCCGCCATGGCCTTAGTGGGACCCTGTCCGGTCCGGAGTCGTCGTCATCGTCATCAAGCGGAGTCCTGAGTGGGCGAGGGGGGACTCGAACCCCCACGCTCTATGAGCACTAGACCCTGAACCTAGCGTGTCTACCAATTCCACCACTCGCCCAGGACGTCCTGCTTGGGACAGGGTCCGGGAAGGCTACCACGCGGCCCGACGGCCCCGTGGACCCGGGTCCGCGAGGGTCCCGGGCCGAATGGTCGAATCTGGACGGGATGGACTCCCGCTCCCCCATCGTGCTGGGCCGCTACCGCATGGGCCGGCTCATCGGTCGCGGCGCGACATCCAGCGTCCGCAGGGCCTCCGACGCCCGCGGCGGGCCGGACGTCGCGGTGAAGACCGTGCCCGCCGACCCGGACCTGCTCGCCCGCGTGGGCGTGGAGATCCGCGCCGCCCAGCGCCTGGACCACCCGCACATCGTGCGGCTCATCGACTGGGGCGAGGGCGACGAGTGCGTCCACCTGGTGTGGGAGCTGGTGGACGGCCCCAGCCTGCGCGAGGCGCTGCCCGAGGGCGGCGCGTCCGACGGCTGGTGCTTCGAGCGCATGGCCGAGGTGATGGACGCCCTGGCCCACGCCCACTCCCGCGGGGTGGTGCACCGGGACGTCAAGCCCGCCAACGTCCTGCTCGACCCGCGCGGCCGGGCCCGGCTCACCGACTTCGGCGTGGCGCGCCTGGTGGACGAGCGCGGCCTCACCCGCGTGGGCTCCATGGTCGGAACCGTGGCGTACATGGCGCCCGAGCAGGCGCGGGCGGAGCCGGTGAGCCCCGCCACCGACGTGTACGCCGCCAGCCTGGTGCTCTACGAGATGCTCACCGGGCGCAACCCCCTTAACCACCGGTCCCCCGCGGAGGCCGCCCGGCGCGCCGCCGCGGCCGAGATCCCGCCGCTGGCCGAGGCCCGGCCCGACCTTCCGCCGCGGGTCGTCGCGATCGTGGAGCGCGGGCTGCAGCCCGACCCGGCGATGCGGTCCCCGGCCGCCGACATGGCCCGGGCGATGCGCGACGCCGCCCTGCGCCTCACGCCCGCCGCCCGCCGCGGGGCCGCGGTGCGGCGCCTGGCGCCGGTGCTGGCGCCGGCGGCGCTGTGGGCGATGCTCGCGGCGCTCGCGGTGCACGCCTGGTCGTCCGCCGGCCCGGTGGAGACGATGGCCGCCGCCCTGGCCGCGGGGGGCGCCGTCGCCCGCTGGCCGCGGGTGGGCGCCGCGGTGATGGTCGTCGCCGCGGCCGTGCTGCTGGGCGGCACGTCGGCGGGCGCCGGCCTGCTGCTCGCCGTCGCCGGGATGGTGACCCTCCTCACCGGGCTGCGGTGGCCGCGGCTGCTGGGCGTCCCGGCGCTGGCGGCGGTGGCGGCGTCGGTCGGGCTCCTGCCCGTGGCCCTCGCCGGGGTGGCGGCCCTGCGCACCTGGCCGCAGCGCATCTGGGCCGCGTCGTGCGGCATCGGGCTCGCCCTGGGGTGGCAGCTGTGGGCCGGCGGGTCGCGCGTGTTGCTGGGCCCCAGCCCGTCGCGGGCCGGCTCGGTCGCCCTGGACGGCGAGGGCAACCTGTTCCGCGTCCTCGACGTGCTCACCGCGGAGCTGGGGCCGTGGGTCGCGTGGCAGGCCGCCGCCATGCTCGCCGCGGCGCTCGCGGCGGTCCTCATCGCCCGCGCGCCGGCGGGCCCGCCGGCCGCCGTGGTGGCCGGCGCGTGGTCGGCGGCGCTGCTGGTGGCCGGGTCGGTCGCGAGCCCGTCGCCCGCCGAGGCCGTCGGCGCGGTGCTGCCCGGCGCGCTGCTGGTGGTGCTGTGGGCGTGGCGCCCGTGGCGCACCCTCGGCCGGCTCGGAGGCGAGCCGGCGTCCGCTACGCTGCGCGGACCCGTCTGATGAGCGTTCTTCGGAAGATCGAACAGTCCATCGAGTCAGTGGTCGAGCGAGGGTTCCGGCGCGCGTTCCGCAGCCAGCTGCAGCCCGTCGAGCTCGCCCGCAAGCTGGCCCGGGAGATGGACGACCACAAGACCGTCTCGGTCGCGAAGGTGTACGTCCCGAACGAGTACACCGTGTACCTCGCGTCCGCCGACCGCGAGGCGTTCTCGAGCTACGAGAGCACGCTCGTGGCGGAGCTCTCCGCGTACCTGGAGGCGCACGCGCGCGGCAACGGGTTCTCCCTGGTGGCGCCGCCCACGGTGCTGCTGGAGACCGACGGCGACCTGCGCCCCGGCGAGTTCGGCATCGCCTGCCGCATGGTGGACTCCCCGGCCCCGGCGGCTCCCGCCATCCCGGACCCGCTGGCCGCCCCCGCTCCTGCGGTCCCCCGCCCGGCGCCGCCGCCGGCGCCCGCGAATCCGGCCCTCGCCGGCGTGAGCGGCACGCAGGTCATGTCCGCCGACGACGCGCGCGCCGCCGGCCTGCATGCCGAGGCCATGAGCCTGGTGGTCAACGGCACCCGCATCCGGCTCGCCAAGCGCATCACCAGCATCGGCCGCAGCCGCGACCGCGACGTGGTGATCCCCGACCCCAACGCCAGCCGGGCGCACTGTGAGATCCGGCACGTCGGGTACGACTACTTCCTGATCGACCTCGACTCCACCAACGGCGTCGAGGTGAACGGCAAGCTCGTGAAGCGCCACGCGCTGGCGCACGGGGACGTCATCACGATCGGGACGACCGAGATCCGCGTGGAGGTGTCGTAGGCGCCGCGAGGCGCCGTCACCATGACCGAGACCGGGTTGCTCATCGCCCAGGCGGCGGTCCTGCTGCTGCTGTTCGGCTTCATGGCCGCCCTCGTGCGGTCCTCGGGCCGGCAGCTGTCGCGGGCCACCCCGCCCCCGGCCCCGCTGGAGGACCCCGTGGACCGGGACACCGCGGCCCACGCCATCGTCGTGCCCAGCGCCCCCGCCCCCGCCCCGGCGCCCATGCCGGCGCCCGCCCCGTCGTTCCCCGACGTGGAGCCGGGTTTCGGCGCGCCCGCCGGGTGGGACGACGACGTGCCGGATTGGGGCCGGGAGGCCCCCGCGGCCGGCGTCGCGGAGCCCCTCGCGGAGGACGGCCCGGCGTACGCGCCGATGCACACCGACCCGTTCCCGGACCTCGACGAGCCCGTCCACGTGGAGGCGCTGCCCCCCGGATCCACGGACCCCGGCGGCGAGCACGCGGTGGTGCCCGGCGAGGGCGGCGACGACGGCACGTTCCTGAACTTGTCGGCGAACCTCCAGCCGCGGCTCATCGTGGAGAACGGCCCGGGCATGGTGGTGGGCACCGTGTTCCCGCTGGGGCAGGGCCTCACCATCGGCCGGTCCCGCTCGAACGAGCTCCACGTGGACGACTCGTTCGTCTCCCACATGCACGCCCGCATCCTCAAGCGCGGCCCGTACTACTACGTCGAGGACCTCGGCTCCACGAACGGCACGTTCGTGAACGACGGACGGGTCGAGGGCAGCAGCCAGCTGCGCGTGCGCGACACCCTCCGGCTGGGCGAGACGATCCTCCGCTACGAGGAGTAGGGCGATGCCCGACGATCCCCTGCGCGTGGTGGAGCTCGCCGAGCGGTCCGACACCGGCAGGGTCCGCGACCACAACGAGGACCGGTCCTACGCCTCCCCCGCCCTGGTGGCGGTGGCCGACGGCATGGGCGGGGCCCTGGCCGGCGAGGTCGCCGCGCAGATCGCGGTGGACGCCATGGACAACCTCACCGCGCCGATGGACGCGCGGGAGGTGCAGCGGGCAATCGAGCAGGCGAACCGCACGATCCGCGACATGGCGGCGCGCGACTCCGGCAAGGCCGGCATGGGCACCACCATGACCGCGGTCGCGGTGGAGGGCGCCCGCGCGGACATCGTGCACGTGGGCGACTCCCGGGCCTACCTGTGGCGCGACGGCATGCTGCGCCAGCTCACCGAGGACCACTCCGTGGTGGCCGAGCTGGTGCGCCGCGGCAGCATCAGCGAGGAGGAGGCCGAGCACCATCCGCACCGCAACGTCATCACCCGCGCCCTGGGCGCGGAGCCCGACGTGCAGGTGGACCGGGTGAGCGAGGACCTCCTGGACGAGGACGTCCTGCTGCTGTGCAGCGACGGCCTGTACGGCGAGGTCGGCGACGCCGAGATCATCGAGGTGCTGTCCGAGGCCGCGTCGCTTGACGCCGCGGCGGAGGCCCTGGTGGAGCGCGCGAACCGCAACGGCGGCTCCGACAACGTCACCGTCGTCCTGGCCCGCATGGGGCACGGCCCCGCCGCCGAGCCGCTGTCCTCCAACCGCTCCCCCGACACGGCCGAGTTCCCGGTGCTGGGCCACGGCGAGCCCATCGCGAACCGCACCACCACCGTCATCGGCGGCCTCAAGGCCTCCCAGCCCGAGGGCGCCGCGCCGGCCGGCCCCGCCCGGGTGCTGCAGCCCATCGCCCGCAAGCGCCGCATCGGGCCGCCGCTGGCCGCCGGCATCGTGGTGCTCGCCCTCATCGCCGGCGCCGCCGCGTGGGCGGTCTCCCGCTCGTACGCCATCGACGCCGGCCCCGGCGACACCCTGTGGGTGCGGCAGGGCCTCGCGATCGGCCCCCTGGACCTGAGCTCCGACTGGCAGGACACCGGCATCCCGGAGTCGGAGGTCGCGGACGGGCCGCGCGCCGGCGACATCGGCGACGTGGGCGGCCAAGGCGCGACGGTGCTGCGCGCCACGCGGATCATCTGGGGCGACGGCATCCCCGACACGCCCTCCCTGAAGGCCGCCCAGCCCGACAAGCGGCTGCCCGGCCTCGGCCCCCTCGCGACGAACGGCGCCGGCTGATGGCCCTGTCCACCCGGAGCCGGGAGCTGGCGTTCCTGCTCCCGGCCGCGATCGTGGGCCTGGTGGGCGCCGCGAGCGTCTCCAGCGCCGAGGCCGACGAGCTGCGCGCGGGCCCCGTCCCGGTGGTCGTGATCGCCGCCGGCCTGTTCCTGCTCATGCACATCGCCCTGCGGATGCGGGCCCCGGAGGCCGACCCCTATCTGCTGCCGCTGGTGGGCACCATCTCGTCCCTGGGCCTGGTGACGCTGTACCGCATCAACCCCGACCTGGCGCGCGACCAGCTGCTGTGGCTGGCGGTCGCGACCGCGGTGTTCGTGGGGGTGATGGTGCTGCTGCCCGACCACCACATCCTGGAGCGCTACCGGTACATCCTCGGCGTGACCGCCGTGGTCCTGCTGCTGGTGACGATGGTGTTCGGCACCGAGATCAACGGGGCGCGCCTGTGGATCCAGCTGCCCGGCGGCCAGACGGTGCAGCTCGGCGAGATCGTGAAGGTGCTGCTGGTGCTGTTCCTCGCCGGCTACCTACGCGACAAGCGCGAGCTGCTGGCGGTGCCCACGCGCAGCATCGCCGGCGTGCCCATGCCCCCCATCGCGGTGCTGGGCCCCATGCTGCTGCTGGTGGGCCTCGCCCTGGCGCTGGTGGTCGTGCTGAACGACTTCGGCACGGCGCTGCTGTTCTTCGGCGTGTTCCTGGCGATGCTCTACGTCGCCGCCGGCCGCGGCGCCTACGCCGGGGTGGGCCTGGGGATCTTCATGGTGGGCTCCGTGGCCGTGTGGCTGGCGGTGCCGCGCATCCAGGACCGCGTGGACACCTGGCTGCACCCGTTCGACGACCCGCAGGGCCGCGGCTACCAGCTGGTGCAGTCCCTGTACGCATTCGCCGACGGCGGCATCCTTGGACCCGGCTGGGGCCAGGGCTTCCTGGTGCGCGCCAACGGGACCACCGTGGTGCCGGTCCTGGACACGGACTTCATCTACACGGCGGTCGCGGCCGAGCTGGGCTTCATCGGGGCGCTCGCCCTGCTGTGCCTGTTCGTGCTGCTGGTCGCCCGCGGCTTCACCATCGCCGCCGCCGCACCCGACGGGTTCTCGAAGCTGCTGGCCGTGGGCCTCACCACCGTGGTGGGCCTGCAGGCGTTCATCATCATCGGCGGCGTCGTCCGCCTCATCCCGCTCACCGGCGTGACGCTGCCGTTCATGAGCTACGGCGGCTCCAGCGTGGTCACGAACTTCGCGATCGTCGCGCTGCTCGCCCTGGTGAGCCACCGCACCCGCCGCCCGTACCGGCCGCGCGCCCGCCGCGCGAACCAGCAGTGGCGGAGCGCCGTCCCCGCCGGGTACCCGGAGGACGACGAGGATGAATAGGTCGATCGCGCGCCTGTACGTGGTGCTGGCGGCCGGCTTCGGCCTGCTGGCGCTGCTGGTGGGCTACTGGCAGGTCATCGCCGCGCCGGACCTCAACGACCGGGCCGACAACACGCAGGCGATCCAGCGGGAGCGCACCATCGACCGCGGGAAGATCACGCTGGCGAACGGCACCGTGGTCGCACGCAGCGTGGCCGGCAAGGAACGCGGCCAGACCGTGTACCGCCGCGTCTACGAGGACGGGGCCCTGGCCCCGCACGTGATCGGCTACGCGGTGCCGCAGCAGGGCACCACCGGCCTCGAGCAGCAGTACGACGACTTCCTGAAGGGCGACTACGGAACCGAGCCCATCCTGGTGCGGCTGCGGCTGCGCACCGCCCACGGCGCGAACGTGGAGACCACGCTCAACCCGGCGGCGCAGCAGGCGGCCAACCAGGGGCTGCTGGGCCAGCGCGGCGCGGTCGTCGCGCTGAACCCCAAGACCGGGGCCGTGCTCGCCATGGCGTCCTCGCCGGGCTTCGACCTGGCCGACGTGCAGAAGGACTTCGGTGCCATCCGCAACCGCGAGGGCAACCCGCTGTTCAACCGGGCCACCCAGGGCCGGTACCCGCCGGGCTCCACCTTCAAGGTGGTCACGGCCACCGCCGCCCTGGAGGCGAACCTTGGCTACACCCCGGACTCCAAGTTCGACGACACCGGCAGCATCCAGGCGTCGGGCCGCCCCATCACCAACTTCGGCGGCAAGCGCTTCGGCGAGCACACGCTCACCCAGGCCCTCACGTTCTCGGTGAACACCACGTTCGCGCGCCTCGGGCTCACGCTGGGCGCCGACCGGCTGGGCAGCACCATGAACGCCTTCGGCTTCGGCGACCGGCCGCCCATCGACCTGCCCGAGGGCCAGGTGGTGCCGTCCGGGCGCCTGGGCGACAACGGCACGATCCTGGCGAACGACGAGCGCGGCGAGGACGTCGCCCGCATCGCCATCGGCCAGGAGCGGCTGGGCGTCACGCCGCTGCAGATGGCCATGGTGGCCGCCGGCATCGCCAACGACGGCACCCTCATGAAGCCGTTCCTGATGCAGCGCATCGTGGACCGCGGCGGCTCGGCGGTGCGGGAGACCCGGCCGCAGGAGCTCGCGCAGGTCGCGTCGCAGGCCAACGCGAACGCGGTGCGCGACATGATGAAGAACGTGGTGCGCGAGGGCACGGGGACGGCGGCGGCGCTGTCCGGCCTGGACGTGGCCGGCAAGACCGGCACCGCGGAGACCTCGACGAACGGCATCAACGACGCCTGGTTCATCGGGTTCGCGCCCGCCGACGACCCGCAGGTCGCGGTGGCCGTGGTGATCGAGGGGACCACCCTGACCGGCGGCGTCGCCGCCGCGCCGGTGGCACGTGAGGTGATGAAGGCCGCGATCGGAGGAGCGCCGTGAGCGTCGACGACCTTCGGCCGGGGGAGATCCTCGGCGGGCGCTACGAGATCATCGAGCAGCTGGGTCAGGGCGGGATGGCCCGCGTGTACCGGGCCCACGACCCGCGGCTGGGCCGCGACGTGGCCGTGAAGGTCCTGTCCGCGCGGTACGCCGCCGACCCCACGTTCGTGGAGCGGTTCCGCCGGGAGGCGTCGGCCGCCGCGCAGCTCAACCACCTGAACATCGTGCAGGTGTTCGACCGCGGCGAGGCCGGCGGCACCTACTTCATCGTGATGGAGCACCTGCCGGGCCCGGACCTCAAGCAGGTCATCCGCCGCAACGGCCCCATGGACCCGCTGGAGGCCGTCGACAACGCGCTGCAGATCCTGGCGGCGCTCGCCGTCGCGCACCGCAACGACGTGATCCACCGGGACGTGAAGCCTCAGAACGTGCTGCGGTCGGCCGACGGCACGCTGAAGGTCACGGACTTCGGCATCGCCCGCGCCGGGGCGTACTCCGACGTCACGGAGGCCGTGTCGGTCATCGGCACCGCCCAGTACCTCTCCCCGGAGCAGGCGCGCGGCGGCGAGGTGACCCCCGCCAGCGACTGCTACTCGGTCGGCATCGTCCTGTACGAGATGCTCACCGGGCGCGTGCCGTTCGACGGCGAGCGGCCCGTCGTGATCGCCATGAAGCAGATCAACGAGCCGCCCGTGGACCCCCGCGTGTACGAGCCGGGCATCCCGCAGCCGCTGGAGGCCGTGGTCCTCAAGGCGCTCGCCAAGCGGCCGTCGGAGCGGTACCGCACCGCCGAGGAGTTCACCGCCGCCCTGCTGAACGTGCGCGCCGCGATGGACGGCGCCACCGGCCACACCATCCCCATGAGCGCGCTGGGCGCCTCCGCCGCCGACCAGACGCGCGTGATGGAGGCCCCCACCCAGGCCACCCGCATCCAGCCGCCTCCGCCGCAGCGCCCGGGCCCGCGCCCGGTGCCGCCGGAGGAGCCGCCCCGGCGCCGCAGCGCGACGCCCATCGTGGTGGCGCTCATCGTCCTGCTCGGCCTGCTGGCGGTCGGCGCGTTCGCCCTGCTCAACGGCGGCGGGGGCGGCGGCGACAAGGTCACGATCCCGGACACGGTGATCGGCCTGTCGGCCGCGGACGCGCAGTCCCAGCTGAAGGGCCTGGGCCTGGAGAGCACCACCGAGCTCACCGAGAGCTCCGAGGAGGACCGCGGCAACGTGGTGGAGACGGTCCCCGGCGTGGGCAGCGAGGTCGACAAGGGGTCCACCGTGACCCTGCGCATCGGCGGCGGTCCCGCGGCCAAGCCGGTGCCGAACGTGGTGAACCTCAAGCGCGCCGACGCCACCGCGGAGCTGCGCCGAAACGGCTTCAAGGTGAAGGTGCAGGAGGAGTTCAGCGACAGCGTCGCCCAGGACGTCGTGATCCGGCAGAACCCGCCGGCCAACGACGAGCTTGCCGAGGGCGGCACCGTCACCATCTTCGTGAGCAAGGGCACCGAGAAGGTGAAGGTGCCCGACCTGCGTCAGAAGTCCGTCGACGATGCGCGCAAGCTGCTCGAGGCCCAGGGCCTCACCCTCGGCGGCATCAGCCAGGAGCCCAGCACCGATTTCGCCGAGGGGACGATCATCCGGCAGACGCCGGCGCCCACCACCAACGTGGACCGGGGCACCAGCGTCAGCGTCGTCATCGCCCAGAAGCCCGAGCAGATCCAGCTGCCCAGCGTTATCGACTTCGACGCCACCACCGCCCGCGACAAGCTCACGAGCCTGGGCTTCGAGGTGCTGAGCGAGGGCGTCAACGACAGCTCCCCCGCCGGCACCGTGGTGGACCAGTCCCCCGCGCCCGACACGTTCGTGGAGCCCGGCAGCACCGTCACGATCACCGTGAGCCTCGGTCCCGCGACCGACACCGACCCGTCGCTGCCCAGCGGCACCTCCCCGACCATCCCCGCACCGCAGAGCCCGAGCCCGTGAAACGACGTGTCCTGGTCCTCATGGGGGGCCGCAGCAGCGAACATGACGTGTCCCTGTCCTCCGCCCGCAGCGTGATGGCGGCGCTGGACCCGGAGCGCCACGATCCCATCGCGGTGCTCATCGACCGGGAGGGTGCCTGGACCCGCGACGGCCGCGGGGTGGCGCTGTGCCCCGGACCGGACGGCCGCGGCGTGCTGGTGCCGCTGGAGGGCGGCTCGCCGGAGCCGGTGGACGTGGTGTTCCCCGTGCTGCACGGCCCGTTCGGCGAGGACGGCACGGTGCAGGGCCTGTGCGAGATGGCGGGCCTGCCGTGCGTGGGCGCCGGCGTCGCCGCGTCCGCGATCGCGATGGACAAGGCGCTGTTCAAGCACCTGGCGTTCCAGGCCGGCATCCCGGTCGCCGACGCCGTGGTGGTGACCGCCGGCGACTGGGCCGACGACCCCGACCGCATCCGGAGGGCGTCCGCCGAGCTCGGCGACGTGGTGTTCGTGAAGCCCGCCCGGCTGGGATCGAGCGTGGGCATCAGCCGCGTGACCGGCCCCGAGGGCCTCGACGACGCCATCCGCCTGGCCCTGGACCACGACGAGCGGATCCTGGTGGAGCGCGGCGTGCGCGGCCGTGAGGTCGAGGTGGGCGTGCTGGGCGACCACGAGCTGGTGGTGTCCCCGCCCGGGGAGATCAGCTACGACGCCGAGTGGTACGACTACGAGACCAAGTACCAGGCCGGCCGCGCCGAGCTGCGCGTGCCCGCCGACCTCCCGCACGTCGTGGCCGAGCGCGCCCGTGACCTGGCGGAGCGCGCCTACCGGGCCGTGGGCTGCGAGGGCATGGGCCGCATCGACTTCTTCGTCACCGACGACGGCGAGGTGCTGGTGTCGGAGCTCAACACCATCCCCGGCTTCACCCCCACGAGCGCCTACCCGTCGCTGATGGGCGCCGCCGGGATCGGCTACTCCGAGCTGGTGACGCGCCTCGTGGACCTCGCGGTCGCGCGCGCCGAGCGGACGGCCCGCCTGCGCCGGTGATCGTCCGGTCCGGCCGCACCCTCCGCGTGGGGCTGGTGGCCGACACCCACGTCGGGGAGTTCCTGGACGAGCTCCCGGACTGGGTCCCGCACGTCCTGGAGGGCTGCGACCTCATCCTGCACGCGGGCGACCTCTCGCACGCGTGGGTGCTGGACCGCCTGGAGATGGTGGCCCCGGTCAAGGCGGTGCGCGGCGACCACGACGTGGACTGCGGGCACCTGCCGGAGGCCCTGGTGGCGACCGTCGCGGGGTGGCGCATCGGCCTGGTGCACGGCGGCCTCGGCAAACCGTGGGACACGCGCACGGTGGTGCGCCAGGCGGCGCTGGGCCCCTACGACTGGCACTCGGAGCTGCACCGGCGGCTGCAGCGGCGCCTGGGGTCGGTGGACGCCGTGGTGTACGGCCACTGGCACATCCCCCTCGCCGAGCGCGTCGGCGGGACGCTGTTCGTGTCGCCCGGTGCGGTGTGCCCCTGGGGCAGCCTGGAGGGCGGCAGGCCGCCGCGGCCGGGGGCGGCGGGGATCGCCGACGTCGTGGTGCGGCGGTTCCGGCGGTGCCTGGACCCCGAGGCCATGGAGCCGACGGTGGCGGTGCTCGAGGTTGGGTCGTCCGGCCTGCGGCCCCGACACATCCGCATGCGCCCGCCCGGCGGGGATGGTTGAATGCCGGGCGCCGTGGAGCACCTCACCCGCCAGCCCCTCCTGTCCGCCGGCCTCGGCCTGGGCGTCATCTCGGCGCTCATCGCGATGTTCGCGCCGGGCGGGGTCATCGCCAGCGGCCCCGGCAGCGCCTTCGCCGCCGGCGACGTCGAGGTGGAGCTGCCCGGCGGCGTGATCGTGGTGTTCATCATCGCGGTGCTGCTGCTGGCCGCGGCGCTGTCGATCCCCCAGCTGTGGGCGAAGATCGCCGGCCTGGGCCTGCTGTGCGGCCTGGCCACCACCGAGGGCCTCATGGTCATCATCGGCCGGTCCTCCGACCGCTTCCTGGAGGAGTCGGACCTGTCGCTGGGCCGCGCCGGCGCCGTCCTCGCGATCGCCTTCGGCGTCGCGGTGGTCGGGATGATCCTGGCGCTGGTGGGCAGCCGCGCGCTGGCGACGCCCCCGCGGGTGCCCGTCGGCCCCGACGGCCAGGCGCTCACCGGCCCGCAGACCTCCGGGCACGCCACCGCCTCGATGGTGCTGGGCATCTGCGCGGTGCTGGCGATCCCCGCCGCCGCCCTCGCGATCGGGTTCGCGAACCTCGCCTTCGGTCAGATCGCCCTGTCCAACGGCCACCGAACCGGCCGCGGGATGGCCGTGGCGGGGCTGGTGCTGGGCATCGTGTGGCTCTCGCTGTGGGGGCTGTTCATGACCGTCGGGATCTTCGTCTCCTCCCCGAGCTCCAGCGGGTGATCCGCCGGGCGGGACCCGCCTGGGCGTTGCTCGCGGCGGTCCTGCTCGCCGGCTGCGGAGGCGGCGGGGACCCGCGGCAGGACTGGGGCGACCGGTGCCGTGACGCGCAGGTGCGCATCGGGGCGCTGCCGCTCATCGGCCCCAAGGACCGGCTGGCCCTCGCCGCCGGGGCGGCGTCGCAGGAGATGCGGTCCCTGTCGGCCGACCTGGAGGGACTGGGCGACCCCGGCGACGCGGCCGCGGCCGCCACCCTGCGCACCGCCGCCGCGGCGGCCGCCGTGGGGTTCGCGGACGTGCAGGCGTCCATCGCCGGCACCGGCACCGGGGGACGCGCCCGCGTGGTGCGGGACACCACGGCCGCCTACGCCCGCATCGACGCCGCCGCGGCCACGCTGGGCCTGCCGCAGTGCGCCGCAGACGCCCTGGGGCGGGCGAGCTTCACGTCGTGGGCCCAGGCCGCCGAGTCGGTGCGCTCCGAGCCGCTCCCCGACGTCCTCACCCGTGCCTGCAGGCGCCTCACGGAGGCCTACGGCCCCACGGCGACCGCGGTGGACCGCGGGGCGGCCCTCACCCAGCTGCGCCGGTCGCAGGACGTCCTGGGGGACGTGCGGCGCGACCTGGCCGGCCGCCGGGAGCCGGAGGCCGTCGCGGTCCGCACCGCGGCCGTGGCGGCGGGACGCACGCTGCGCGGTGCCGAGCGCCAGGTCCTGCGCGGCCTCGACCCGGCGGCCACCACGGTGGCGGCGTTCCGGGTCGCCGCGCCGGTGCTGCGCGCCGGGTTCCGGGGCGCCGGCGCCCCCTGCTCAGCCCTGGGCTGAGACCCGCGCCCGGGGGTGCGCCCGGTCGAAGTCGGACTTCAGGTGCGCGGCCGTCACGTGCGTGTAGACCTCGGTGGTCACCGGGGAGGCGTGCCCCAGGTGGGCCTGCACGTACCGGATGTCCACGCCGGCTTGGATGAGGTGCGTGCCGCAGCTGTGGCGCAGGGCGTGGGGGAACACCCGCCCGCCGTCGTCGGTGAGGCCCGCCCGGGAGGCGGCGCGGGTGACGACCCGCCAGATGTCCGCGCGGCCCAGGCGCCGGCCGCGGGCCGACAGGAACACGGCGTCCGCGTCCCCACGGGCGCCGGGGCCGGCGGCGGCCCGCAGCTGGGGGCGCGCCACGCGCAGGTAGGCCACCAGGGCGTCCCGGGCGGCGGCGGGCACCGCGACGGCCCGCACCTTGTTCCCCTTCCCGGTCACCACCACGTAGGGGTCGTCGGCCTCGTCCAGGTGGCAGCGGGACACGTCGAGCGTGGACGCCTCGGAGGCCCGCAGGCCGCAGCCGTACAGCACCTCCACCAGGGCGGCGTCGCGCGCCCCCAGCGGGCCGGGGCGGCGCGCCGCCTCGCACAGCCGGCGGGTGGCCGCCGGGGCGAGGGCGACCACCTCCTGCCCGGGACGCCCGCGGCGCACACCGCCGCCGGGCGGGCGCAGGTCGCGCACCGGGTTCTCGGTGTCGAGCACGCGGGACCACCACCGGCAGAAGGCCCGCACGGCCGCCACCCGGCGGCGCCGGGTCGCGGGGCTGCCCTCCAGGCCGTCCCGCCAGTCCGCCCACCACTCGGGCGGCAGGGCGGCCAGGGCCCGGGCGGCGTCGCGCACGGCGGGGTCGTCCTCGATGCCGAACGCGCCCGCGATGCGCTCGTCGTCCGGGACGGCCTCCGGCACGCCCAGGGCGGCGGCCAGGTGGGCGAGGTCGCGGCGGTAGGCGTCACGGGTGCCCGCGGAGGCCCGGCCGGCGAGGAACCCGGCCAGCAGGCTGCGCAGGGCGTCCGCTTCCACGCTCATCCGCGGGGGTGCCCGCGGCGCAGCTGCCGCTGGATGTCGCGGGTCGTCACGCCCGTGTAGCGCTGGGTGGTGGCGAGGCTCGCGTGGCCCAGCACCTCCTGCACCACGCGCAGGTGCGCGCCCTCGCCGCCCGGCGGCCCCTCCAGCAGGTGGGTGGCGGCGGCGTGGCGCAGCAGGTGCGGCCCGCCGGCGCGGCCCATGTCGCGCAGCACGGGGGCGACCGCCCGGTAGACGGCGCTGCCGTCCAGGGCCCTCCCGGTGCGTGAGACGAAGACGTTGTCGATGGCCCGGGCGTCCGGGTCGAGCAGCAGCGGGCGGCCCTCGGCCAGCCAGTCCCGCAGCGCCGCGACGGCGGGCTCGGTGAGCGGAACGGTGCGGGCCTTGCCGCCCTTGCCGACCAGGCGCACGGTCTCGTGCTCGAAGTCCAGGCCCGCCAGCACCAGGTCGCACACCTCCTGGCGGCGCAGGCCGCTGCCGTACAGCAGCTCCACCATCGCCCGGTCGCGCAGCCCCAGGGCGCGGCGCGCCCCGTCGGCGTCGGCGCGGGTGGCGACGGCCTCCACCAGCTCGCGGGCGTCGTCCTGCGAGAGCCGCGGCACCAGCGGCGGGGTCACCCGGGGGCGCTCCACCCGCTCGGCGGGACTGCGGCCCGGTGGGAACAGCGGGCCCAGCCACTCCCGCGCGGCGGTGAGCGCCCGCGCGCGGGTGGACGCCGACCAGCCGAGCCCGCGCAGGGCGGCCTGCAGGGCGGAGGGGGTCACGCGGCGCGGCTCGGGCACGCCGTGGGCCTCGAGCCATGCGGCGAGCATGCGGGCGTCCTTGAGGTACGCGCGGCGCGTGCGCTCGGAGAGGACCGCCCCCCGGGACCCCTGCCGCGCGAGCCGCGCCTCCAGGTCGTCCAGGGAGGTGCTCCAGTCGCTCACGACGCGGTCTTCGCCACCCCCCGCACCGACACCTCCCCGATGCCGGCCCAGAACTTGGTGGCGTCGTCCGGCGTCGCAACGAGCTTGGTGATCCAGACGACCAGCCGCTGCGGCATGCCGTCGGGCAGGGCGATCTTCTGCGGACTGCCGTCGAACGTGCCCGAGGTGATGGGCGGGGTGGCGGCGTCCAGCTGGTCCTCGCGGCGGATCTCGAACGTCGCTCCGGGGGTGGTGGAGGTGACGTCGATCTCGGTGGGGCGCGATCCCTCGGGCGCGGTGAGCAGCAGGCCGACCCCGGACTTCGGGTAGCCGCCGAACTCCGGCACGCCCTGGTAGATCTCGGTCGTCCAGGCGGTGATCGGGTTCCGGTCGGCGGCCAGCGGCACCTTCTGCGGCTGCTCGCCGCCGTCGCCCTGCGGGTCGAAGTCCTTCACGGTGATGGGCAGCTGCGTGATCGCCGGCGTCGGCTTGGAGGCGCCGTCGCCGCCCAGCGCGCTCACCAGCAGGTACCCGCCGGTCGCCACCACCGCGGCGGCGATGACGCCGGCCAGCAGGCCCAGGCGGCTCTTCCGCGTCTTGCGGGGCTCCCTGCGGACCCGGCCGGTGACGTCCTGGTCGCGGTGCCACGGGTCGTCCACCGGCGCGAGGTTGGCGGTGTCCCCGCCGCCCGGTTCCTCCAGGGCGTGGGCGAACGACCCGGCGGTCTGGAAGCGCTGCTCCGGCCGCTTGGCGGCGGCCCGCATGGCGCACGCCGCCAGCTGCGCGGGGACCCCGGGCGCGGCGGAGCGCGGGTCGGGCAGGGCGTCGGTGACGTGCCGCATGGCGACGCTCACGAAGCTCTCCCCGGGGAACGGCAGCTTCCCGGTGAGGCATTCCCACAGGACGATCCCCAGGGCGTAGATGTCGGTGCGGCCGTCCACCGGCTTGCCCTCGGCCTGCTCGGGCGCCAGGTAGTCGCTGCTGCCCACCATCATCCCGGTGCGGGTGAGCCCGGAGTCGCCCGGTCCCTCCATGAGGCGCGCGATGCCGAAGTCGGTGAGCTTGGCGTTGCCGGCGGCGTCCAGCAGGACGTTCTGGCTCTTGATGTCGCGGTGCACCAGCCCGCGCTCGTGGGCGTACTCCAGGGCGCGGGCGACCTGTGCGCAGATGCGGCGGGCGTCGTCCGGCGGAAGCGGCCCCTCCCGCTTGATGCGGGCCTTCAGGTCCTCGCCCTCCACCAGCTCCATCACCAGGAAGGGGCCCTCGGCGTCCTCGCCGCGGTCCAGCATGCGGACGATCCCCGGGTGGGACAGGCCGGCGACGGACTCCGCCTCCCGGCGGAACCGCTCGGCGATCTCGGTGTCGTCAAGCAGCGCGGGCCGCAGGCGCTTGAGCGCGACGTCGCGCTCAAGCACGGTGTCGTGCGCCTTCCAGACGGTCGCCATGCCGCCGCGGCCGATCTGGCGCTCGGTGACGTAGCGGCCGGGAGCCGACGTGCTGCTCATGGCCCCGCCCGGCCGGCGCGCCTGTTGCGCTGAGTCCACCCCGCCATGTTCGGCGGAGGATAGCCCCGCCCTGCCGGGGAGTCCCCATACGGCAGTCGGGTTGGATCCCCGGCGATAGACTCGCCGCGTGGCCACCCCCCTCACCGTCCTGGTCGTGGAGGACGACGAGGCGATCGCCGAGTCCGTCGCCTACCACCTCGGCCGCGCCGGCTACCGGGTCCTCACCGCCGGCGACGGCGTGCAGGGGATGCGGCTGTTCACCTCGCAGCGCCCCGACCTGGTGATCCTCGACCTCATGCTGCCGCAGATGGACGGGTGGCGGTTCACGCAGGAGCTCCGGGCGAAGGACCCGCACGTGCCGGTCATCGTGTGCTCGGCGCGCAACAGCGAGTACGACCGCGTGCACGGCCTGGAGTTGGGCGCCGACGACTACGTGGTGAAGCCCTTCTCGATGAAGGAGCTGGTCGCCAGGGTGAGCGCCCACCTGCGGCGGCTCGAGGCGGCGCGGAACCCGGTGGGCCGCGAGGCGATCGACGTGGAGGGCCTGCGGATCGACCCGGAGCAGGTGCAGGCGTACACCGACGCGGGCCCGGTGGGGCTCACCCCGCGGGAGTTCGAGGTGCTGTTCGCCCTGGCCCGGGCGGGCGGCAAGCCGGTGCAGCGCAACCGCCTGTACCGGGAGGTGTGGGGCTACGAGATGCTCCCTGGAGACCGCTCCGTGGACGTGTTCGTGCGCAAGGTCCGCCAGAAGCTGGCGAAGGCCGTCCCGGACCGCACCTACCTGCAGACCCACTACGGCGTGGGCTACCGGTTCGAGGTGCTCGGCGAGGACGCGCCGGGCGGCGACTGACCGCGTCCGGTCGCCTTGCGACCGGACCTCGCCGTGGGCTACCCTTCCCGTCGCTCTGCGCTGGGGGGATGCCCGAGCGGCCAAAGGGAACGGTCTGTAAAATCGTCGGCTACGCCTACGGAGGTTCGAATCCTCCTCCCCCCACTGCACCGCCTCAGGGATGAGGCCGGGAAGGGGAACCGCCACCCGTCAGCTATATTCCGGCCGGTGGCGGCCGATCGGTACGGACACCACACGCAGCGACCCGCCCAGTTAGCTCAGTTGGTAGAGCACCTCCATGGTAAGGAGGGGGTCAACGGTTCGAGTCCGTTACTGGGCTTCACCACGGTCGTGGCGGAGTAGCTCAGTCGGTTAGAGCAGCGGAATCATAATCCGCGTGTCGGGGGTTCGAGTCCCTCCTCCGCTACCTCAAAGGCCCGCAGATGCGGGCCTTTTTTCGTTCCGCGAAGCTCGGCCGACCCGTCCGGACGGCGCGAGGGCAACCCCCGCCCGGGGGGCGACGCGGTGCCGCGCGCGCCGTCCGCACGGCCGGTGTCCCGGCGGCCCCGCGGGGCTACCTTGATGTCAGGCCTCGTAGCTCAGTGGAACAGAGCACAGGATGTCTCAGCCTGGAGTCGGACGGTTCGAGCCCGTCCCGGGGCCACCAACTCCCGTTCAGCGCATCTTCGGGTCGACGTACAGGTCGTCGATCCGGAGCGCGCTGTCGGCCGGCGCGATGATGGTGATGCGGATGCGGCCCCAGCCGGTGCCGTCCACCGCGATCTTGTTGGTCTTCACGCGGATCTGCGGGGTGAGGCCCCACGTCCCGGAGGGCGGGACGAGACTGGCCGCCCCGTGCACGGTGTTGCCGTCGGCGGACAGGTAGGTGACCTCGACGCCGTACGCCCCGGGGGCCGCGGCGAGGGCCTTGGTGAAGAACCGGAACGTGGGTGTGGTGGCGTTCGCGCAGATGGGCGGGCTGGTGGCCGTCGCGCCCGGGGCGAGCTCCAAGGACCTGGTGTCGGCCACGGGACCCGAGGCGTACGCGGGGTCCGCGACGACCGTGCCGCCCCCGGACACCGTCCAGCCGTCGTACGCGCCCTCGAAGGAGCCCTGCGCGGCCAGCGTGTAGAGGTTCACGTCCCCGAACGGCAGCAGCGCCTGGCTGAACACCTGGCTCGTGCAGTCGCCCGTGGCCGTCGCCGTCGCGGGCGCGGCGGCGGTCTTGGCGGCCGCCGCCACCTGGGCGGTCAGGGCGAGGGCGGTCAGGGCGAGGGCGGCTGCGCCGGTGCGGCTGCGGAGCTGCATTCGGGATGGTTCCTCTCGTCGGGGCGGGAGCGCTACAGAGGGGTGATCGGCAGGCGGGCGCCGCATGGACGCCGGAGTAGAGGAACCTCACGGGTCCGCGCCCGCGTCCGGCCCGTGAGACGCCGGCGGTCGCACGGCAGCAGGGCCGGGTCCCGGGACGCGAGATGACACCGGTCCCGTTGGGTCCGCGCCGGCGCTGCCGATCCACTTGGGGTGCGCCTCCGTTCCACCGCCGCCGCCGGGCTGCTCGCGGCCCTGCTGCTGCTCACCGCGATCGCGTCGGCGACCGCGTGGGCGATCGAGAAGGGCAACGCCGCGGACCGGCGCAGCAGGCTCGCCGACCGCGTGGCGACCCGCGTCGAGGACTTCGACGCGCGCATGCTGCTGGGCGTCGAGGGGGCGCAGGGGCTCTACGCAGCATCCGACGAGGTGTCCCGCGCCGAGTTCACCCGGTACGCCCGGAACATCCTGCGGCAGTCCGGGCTCGACCGGCTCGACTGGATCGAGCGCGTCCCCCCTGCGCGCCGCGCGGACTGGGAGCGGCGCAACGGGATGGTCCTGCAGGGCGCCGGCAGCACCGGCGACGCGTACGTCATCACCTATCAGGCGCCCGTCCGCGGCGGCGGGAGCGTCGTGGGCGCCGACCTGCGCCGCAGCGCCGACCGATCGGCGGCGATGGGCCTCGCCCGCGACACCGGCCGCGCCCAGGCGACCGCCCCGCTGCAGCTGCTCGACACCTGGGAGCGCGGCTTCGTGATCTACGCGCCCGTCTACGAGGGCGGTGTGACGCCCACCACCCTCGACGCGCGGCGGACGCGCCTCATCGGGTTCGTCGCCGGGGTGCAGCGGGCGGAGGCCCTGCCGGCCTACCTCCGGGCGAACGCCGACGGCGACGCCGGCATCACCGTCTGGGACCGGGACCGGGTGCTGGTGTCGTCCGGGGAGCCCCGGGACGGCGCCGAGATCCGGAGCGTCTCGTTCACGGGGCGGGTGTGGACGGTGGTCGTCGACGGGGGCCCCTCACCGAGCCCGATGCTCGCCGTCATGACGGCCCTGGTGGGCCTGGTGGTGTCGGCCGCCACGGCGGGGCTGCTGGCGTCGAGCGGGCGCCGGGAGCGCTACGCCCAGCAGCTCCTGGGTGAGCGGATGGCGGAGCGCGATCGCGCCGAGGCCGCCCTGCAGGAGAGCGAGGAACGGCACCGGCTGATGCTGGAGACCTCCGCGGACCCCATCGTCACGATGGACGAGGAGGGGGTCATCCGGTCCGCCAACGCCGCGGTGCGGACCGTGCTGCGCTGGGACCCCGCAGAGCTGGTCGGCCGGAACGTCGAGGTGCTCATGCCGGAGGGCCAGCGCGCCATGCACGCCCGGCACGTCGCCGACCGCGTGGCGGGCGCCCCCGCGCGGGTCATCGGCCGGGCGCGGGAGATCCGCGCGCTGCGCGGCGACGGGGTGCAGATCCCCGTGGTCATCGCGCTCAGCGAGTCGATGGTGGGGGGCCGGCTGCTGTTCACCGGGATCATCCACGACATGACCGAGCGGCGCGCCGCTGAGGACGCGATCCGCCGGAGCGAGCGCGAGCAGGCCGCGCTGCTGTCCATCGCCACGGCCGTCGCCTCCGACGAGCCCGAGCAGGTGGTGTTCGACCGCATCGCCGAGGCCGCGGCGGGCATCACCGGCGCCGACTCCGCCACGATCCTGCGCGAGATGGAGCCGGACTTCGGCCGCGTGCTCGGCGCGTGGGCGACCGGGGACGCACGGGCCGCGCGGGTGGGCGACCGGGTGCCGTTCGCCGCCGCCGAGTGCCGGGGGCGCGTGACGAGCGGCATCCGGGTGGAGGGCCGCCCCTGGGGGCGCCTGGTGGTCGAGAGCGACGACCCGGCGGCGCTCACCGGCGCCGCCGCCCGCCTGGAGCGGTTCGCCGCGATCACCGCGCTGGCGGTGACCTCCGCCGAGGCCCGGCGCAGCCTCGCGCACCTGGCCGCGACGGATCCGCTCACCGGCCTGTGGAACAAGCGGACCTTCGCGGAGCGCCTGGAACAGGAGCTGGCGGCCGCCCGCCGCGACGGGGTGCCCCTCACGCTCGCCGTGCTGGACCTCGACCACTTCAAGCGGGTCAACGACACGCACGGCCACGACGTGGGGGACGACGTCCTGGTGGAACTCGCCCGGAGGCTCCAGGCGACGGTGCGCGACGGCGAGGTGCTCGCCCGGGTCGGCGGCGAGGAGTTCGCGTGGATCCTGCCGCGAACCGACGGGATCCAGGGGTTCCAGGCGGCGGAGCGCGCACGCGCCGGCATCGCCCGGGAGCCCTTCCCCGGGGTGGGGCGCCTCACCATGTCGGCCGGGGTGTGCGACATCTCGGAGGCGGCGGGCGCCGACGAGCTGTTCCGCAACGCGGACGCCGCCCTGTACTGGGCGAAGCGCTCCGGGCGGGACCGCTGCTTCCGGTACACCCGTGAGGCGATGGACGTGCTGGCGGTGGACGAGCGGGGGCTGCCGCCCGTTCCTTGACCGGATCATGGCCGGGGGGCGTTGACCGCTCCGGGCCCCGATGGCACCATCGTGCGGTCGCCGCGTTCGCGTGGCGCAGATGGTCCGCCCTGACCCCGCGGACGACCCCTTGATGTGGAGGAGTGTCGTTTGTGGGAGTCCCCCGGCGCCGATGCGCCGTGGCAGGAGGACCCGCCGGAGCAGCGCGTCCGCCTCACCGTGACCGCCCATGCGGGCGAGGACGCGACGGACATCACCCTGGACGGGGAGCTCGACCTCGCCACGGTGCACCTGCTCCGCAGGGCGCTGTACGACGCCGCCTGGGGGCCGGAGACGGTGCGCGTCGACGTCCGCCGGGCGACGTTCATGGACCTGCCGTCCCTGCGGGTGCTGCTGGACGCCGACCGCAACCTCGCCGCGTACGGCCGGCGACTGGTCGTGATCGTCGCGCCGGGGCGGCGGCCGCGGGTGATGACGGTGCTGTCCCTCGCGACCGGGCTGACCGTCGTGGAGCGCCCGGATGGGCAGACGCCGTAGATTGAGCGTGATGGGGACACCGGGTCGACGCGCGCCGCATGTGGATGCCGACGCCCTGGGGCGGAGCATCGCGGGCCTCACGGCGCGTGACGTGGCCGCCCCGGCGAACGGCGGCGACGCCGTGGCCGCGGTCGTGCGGGCCGCCGCGGAGATCTTCGCGGTGAGCGGCGTGGGGCTCATGCTCATCGCCGACGACCAGATCCTGCGGTACGTCGCCGCGAGCGACGCCCGCGCCGCCGAGCTGGAGCGCGCCCAGGAGGAGATGGGGATCGGCCCGTGCGTGGACAGCTTCGTGCACGAGGAGCTCGTCACCACGCCGGACGTCCTGGACGACCCCCGCTGGCCGGCCCTGGGCGACCGGATCGCGCCGCACGGCGTGCGGGCGGTGATGGGCACCCCGACGCGCCTGGGCGCCACCGTGGTGGGGTCCCTCAACGTCTACCGGGACGTCCCGTACGAGTGGGACGACAGCGACGTGGACGCGGTCGCCGCCTACAACCGGGTGATCGAGCACCAGCTCGCGTCGGCGCTCACCGCCGACCGGCAGGACGCCCTCATCGGGCAGCTCCAGCACGCCCTGGAGCACCGGGTGCAGATCGAGCGCGCCATCGGGATGGTGATGGGCCAGGACGGCCTCGATCCCGTGGCCGCGTTCAACCGCCTGCGCGCCACCGCCCGGGCGGAGCGGCGGCGCGTCGCGGAGGTCGCCGGCGAGGTCCTCGCGGGACGCCGCCTGGCCTGACCGGCCTCAGCCGAAGGTGATGGTGACGGGGAAGGCGACCCGGTCGTCGAGGACGTACCGCGACCCGTCGAACCGGGCGACGCGGACCTCGAGACGTCCGCGCTCGCCGAGCACCGCCTCGTCCTGGGACGGACCGCGCAGCCGCGCCACGGCCGTCCTGCCGGCGTCGAGCCGCGCGATGCGTCCGCGACGCAGCACGGGGGGTGCCCCGGGGACGCGCAGAACCGCGACGACCCGCACGTCCCGCTCCACCGACGTACCGGTGTTCTGTACCGAGACCACCCAGGTGAGTTCGTTGGAGGCCGGGATGCCGGCCCCTGCGACGGTCAGCCGCCGGAGAGACGGGGTGGCGACCACCCGCGCGATCCATGTGCCGCGCCGCCCGACGGGTGTCGGCTCGGGCGCGGTCTGAGGAGCCGGCGCTGGCGCGACCGGGTCGACTCCGGCGGCTGAGGGCGGTGCCTCGGTCACCGGGGTCGCGGCGGGATTCGTCACCGGGTCGGGGCCAACCGAATCCGGGACCGGCACCGGTGAGGTGCCGGCGACGGCGTCCGGGCCGACCGAGTCGGGCACCGTCACAGCGGTCGGCACCCGGGGCGCATCGCCGGCCAGGAGGTCCACCGTCACCCACGGCAGCCCGCGCCGAGTGCGTCCGTACGCCCAACGATCGGTCCCGGAGGGCAACCGCACACGAGGCGCCGAAGGGCCGATCAGCGTGACGCGGTTCGGCACGGTCCCGCGGACGACGAACACCGCCGCATTGCCGCGCACCGATGTGGTCAACCGTCCAAGGCGCACGGCCGTTATGCCGTCGGGCACGAGGAGACCGACATGCGCCTCGCGGACCCACTCCGCCCGGGCCGCGAGAACGCCGTAGTTGGCCAACGTGTCCCCGGCGACGCAATCGGCGTCCTGCGTCGCCTGACGCGGCCCGCCTCCCGGAACGCCCGGGCTGGGCGGCATGGGACGGACCGCGAGCAGGCACGCCGCGAGCGGGCCGTCCCCGCGGGCGGCGAAGAACCGGAAACGCGACGTCGCGGCCACGCGGCGAGCGGAGGACAGGGCCACGGTGCCGTCGGCATCGCCCGGATCCACGAGTCGGTCCGCAGGTGTGGCGTCCCGGTCCAGGGCAGAGATGGTGGGGAACGGGGTCGAGGGGCGGGGGGCGGCGGGCAGCGGGTCCCTGGCGCCACGCGGCAGGGCGAGCACGAGGATGCCGCCCAGACCGCCGACCATGGCCACGGTCGCCGAGATGGACGCGATGCGGCGCACCCGCGCCCGGCGACGGCCCGACGTGAGCGCCCCGAGCGCGGCGCCGCGCACGAGGTCCGTGCGAGCGGGGTCGACGTCGCCGCGCTCCGCGAGGCGTCCGCGGAGGTCCTGCTCCAGCGTGGTCATCGCGCCACCCCCTCGAGCGTCGCGCGGAGGTCCTCGAGACCGCGCGCGATCCGGGACTTCACCGTCCCCACGGGCACGTCGATCGCCTCGGCGATCTCCGTGGGCGTGAGGTCCATGCCGTAGCGCAGCGCCACCGCGACGCGCCGGTCCGGCGCGAGGCCGCGGATCGCATCGGCCAGCACGCCGCCGGGCGGGGCGTCGCTCATCCCCGGCGCCGGGAGCCCCTCCTCCAGCGCCACGAGCCGCCGCGTGTCGCGCAGCACGTTCAGCGATCCGTTCACCACGATGCGCCGCAGCCAGACGCCGAACGGCCTGCGGCCGTCGAACCGGGCCAACTGCCCGAACGCGCGGACGATCGATTCCTGGGCGACGTCCTCGGCGACGGCGCTGCGGCCGAGGATCGTGCGGGCGGTGCGGACCGCGTCGGGCCACACCAGGTCGAACAGCTCGGTGGCGGCCTCGTCCGAGCCCTGGCGGGCGCGGCGGACCAGCTCTGCGTGGGGATCGTGCATCGCACCCTCAACACGCGGGGACGGCCGCCGGTTCCCGGCCGGGCGACGATTCCTAGGGGAGCTCCATCCGGGACAGGCGGCGCCCGCCCGCCCACACGCCCACGGCGCTCACGGCGATGAGCACCACGACCGCGGTGACCGCACCCACCGGCGGCACGCGGAACTCCTCCGCCCCGGGGACGCCCTCGGCGACCAGCCGCCTGCCGTAGGCGCCCAGGGAGAGCTTGTCCGCGGAGTCCGCGAACGTCGCGATCGTGGCCTCCCACAGCACGATGTAGAGCAGGCCCAGGATGATCGCGCGGCGCACCAGCAGCGCCAGCAGCACCCCCAGGGCGGCGTAGGCCAGGGACGCGAGGGCCACCGCCACCACCAGCCACAGCAGCCCGCGGGCGCCCATGCCGCCGCCCAGCCCGAGCCAGGCCGCCCCGGCCGTGGCCGGCACCAGCAGCACCAGGGCCATCAGCCAGGCCGCGAGCACCCAGGCCCCCGCCAGGCGCACCCGGGACACGGGGGTGGCGGCCAGGTACAGGATCGTCCAGTCCTCCCGCTCGTCCCCCACCACGCTCGCCCCCAAGACCAGGGCCACGAACGCCACCACCGTGGGGATCGTGAGGGACTCGGTGACCTCGGCGTACCGGTCGAGCCAGCGGAACTCGTCGGCGCGCACCCGGATGAGCACGGCGATGGCGCCGGCGATCACGCTCAGCACGCCCAGGACCCACGTGCGGCGGGCGCCCAGCAGGGCGCGCAGCGCGATGGACACGGGCGTCATCGGCCCGCCCCGCGCGCACGGGCCGTCAGGTACGCGTACACGCTCTCCAGGTCCTCGCCCACCGGCTCCACCGCGCGCAGCGTGGTGCCCGCGTCCCGGGCGATCACCGGGAGGCGCAGCGAGAGCCCTCGCACGTCGGCGGTCTCGGCCACCAGGGCGCCGTCCTCCAGGCGCACCGACTGGGCCAGGCCCTCGCCGATGAGCACCCGGGCGACCTCCGGCGGTGCGTCCACCTCGACGCGCAGCGTGCGGGGCCGCTCCGCGAGCAGGTCCCGGATGCCGCCGGTGGTGCCCTCGGCCACCAGGCGGCCGTTCACCATCACCAGCACGTTCGGGGCCATGCGCTCCACCTCGCCAAGCTGGTGCGAGGACACGAGCACCGTGTGGCTGGAGGCGCCCAGCTCGCCCACCAGCGCGATCACGTCGCGGCGCTGCGCGGGGTCCAGCCCGTTGAGCGGCTCGTCGAGCAGCAGCACCTCCGGGCCGTGGACCAGCGCCTGCGCGAGCTTGATGCGCTGCTTCATGCCCTTGGAGAACCCGCCGAGCCGGCGGTCGGAGGGCCCCACCATGTCCACGCGCTCCAGCACCCGGCGCGTCGCCTCCACCGGATCCGGGACGCCGCGCATGCGGGCGCACGCCTCGATCGCCGCGCGGGCGGTCATGTGCGGCCACAGGCCGTCGCCGTCGGGCACCACGCCCAGCTTGCGGTACACCTCGACGTCGGTGCCCGGGTCGTGGCCCAGCACCCGCACCGTGCCCTCGTCCGGGCGCGAGAAGCCGGCCAGGAGCTTGAGCAGCGTCGACTTGCCCGCGCCGTTGTGGCCCAGCAGGCCGGTCACGCCCGGCCCCACCTCGAAACTCACGTCGCCCATCGCGACGGTGTCCCCGAACCACTTCGAGGCCCGGTCGACGACGATGGTGGCGCTCACGAGCGCGGGCTCCGGTAGCGGGCCAGCAGCACCAGGGCCGACAGCACGATCACCCCGCAGAACACGCCCACCAGGGGCGCCACGGGCAGGTCGTCCGCACCGAAGAACACATGGCGGGTGAAGTTCGCCGGCAGCGTGAACAGGTTGAGCGCCAGGAAGCCGCGGCCCAGATCCAGTGGGAAGGCGAGCGACCCTGCGACGAACGCCGACAGCAGCATGAGGCCCGTGAACCCGCCGGCCGCAAACGCCCGGCGGCTCGTGAGCGACGACACCGCCAGCCCCAGCAGCGCGTAGTAGAGGGAGATGAGGAACCCGCCGGCGATGATCCGCGGCAGCTGGCCGACCTGGTCGCCCAGGTACGAGAAGGCGTCCTCGGCGAACACCGTGTTGCCGCCGAACAGCACCAGCACCGGCCCCACGGTGATCACCAGCAGCGGCAGCAGCGCGCCCAGCACCTTGCCGGCCAGGTACTCCCGCGGAGAGGTGGCGGTCGCGAAGTACAGGCTCAGCACCCGGTCCCGGCGATCCGGGCACACCATCTCCGGAGCGACCCCGGCGGTCCACACCAGGATGATCACGGTGATGACGCCGAAGTAGGCGGAGTACGGGAGGATGTCGATGGGCAGCTCGCCGGCGTCGAACTGGTCCGCCACCAGCGCCCGCACCGCGAGCAACCCCATGCCCGGCAGGAACGCCAGCAGGGCGAGGGAGATCGGCATGAGCTTCGCGGTCCAGCCGCGACGCCGTCCGAGGGCCCGCAGGGCGCTCCACCGCGCCAGCCACCAGATGGCGCCCAGGCGCCCGCCGCGCGGCCCGTCGTACGAGCGGTAGCCGATGTCGTGGACGCGCGCGCCGGTGCTCACTCCATCGCCTCGATGACCGCGTCCTCCAGGGTCCGGCCCGCCGCGCCCAGGCGTGCGATGCCCGCCCCGCACTCCGCCGCGGCGTCGCGGATGCCGTCCAGCACCGCGTCGCCGTCGACGTGCAGGGTGAAGGCGTCCCCGTCGCGGGTGGCCGCGTGGCCGCGGGCGGCGAGCGCCGCGGCGAACGCGTCCGCGTCCCCGGTGACCCGCACCTCCATCGCGTCCCCGCCGTCGGCCAGGCGGGCGATGCGCTCGCTCGCCGCGACCCGGCCCTCGCGCAGCACCACCACCGCGTCGCAGGTGCGCTGGATGTCGTCCAGCACGTGCGAGCTCATCAGCACCGCGATGCCGAGCTCCCGGGAGAGGCGCCGCACCAGCTCCAGCATCTCCGCCCGCCCGGCGGGGTCGAGGCCATTGGTGGGCTCGTCCAGGATCACCAGCTCCGGGGAGTGGACGATCGCCTGGGCAAGCTTCGCGCGCTGCCGCATGCCGGTGGAGTAGGTGCCGATGAGGCGGGACCGCTCCTCCTCCAGGCCCACCACGAAGAGCGCCTCCGAGGCGCGGCGGATCGCGACGCGCCTCGGCAGGCCGCGCAGCTGGGCGAGGTGCACCACCAGGTCGGACGCCGCCATCTCCAGCGGCAGGCACTCGTGTTCGGGCATGTAGCCGATGCGCCGCCGCAGCTCGTGCGCCCCGGCGCCCACCTCCTCGCCGAACACGCGCAGCGTCCCGGCCTGCGGCTGCAGGAGCCCCAGCACGGCCTTCATCAGCGTGGACTTCCCGGCGCCGTTGGCGCCCAGCAACCCCGTGGCGGGTGCGTCGACGACTACGTCGACGCCGTCGAGCGCCTGCACCGAGCCGAACCGCACGGACACGCCGGTGGCCTCGATGACGGGGGAGCTCACGGTCGGCAGGGTAGCGCGGCCCGGCGCGCCGCACGCCCGGAACGGTGCCGCCAGCCGGGAGCCGCGCTGCGCTAGCGTCGGTGGTGCGATCGGCCGCGAGCACCGGGAGGTGGCGTGATGAGCACCCAGGCGATCCCTCCGGGGACACACTGCGAATGGTGCGGTGCGGAGTTCGAGCCGGGCAGCGACCCGCCCGTCCCGCGCACTCCCGCGGCCATGCCGCCCCCCGAGCGGGCCGGCGACGAGCCGCTCACGCACTGTGAGGACTGCGGGGCCGAGTACCCTCAGCCCGGTGAGGTCGACGCCACCTGACTCCCGCACGCGGGGCCCCGCCCCCGCGTGAGCCGCCCATCGACGCGATCGATCCTCGCCGCGGTCGCGGCGGGAGGGGTGCTGGTGCGCGTACCTGCGGCTCGGCATCGCCCACGCGGTGCCCGTGGCGCACGACGGCCGGCCGTGGGCGACGCTCGCGGCGAACCTGCTGGGCACGGCGGTGCTCGCCGTCGTCGCGGTGCTGGCGCCCCGGCTCCTGCACCGCCGGCCGCACCTGGGGCCGCTGTGGGGCACCGGCTTCTGCGGCGCGCTCACGACGTTCTCCACCATGCAGATCGAGGTGCTGCGCCTCGGCAAGGACGGCCACCTCCCCATGGCCGCCGCGTACCTGGCGGTGTCCCTGGGCCTCGGGCTGGCGGCCATGTGGGCCGTCACCGCCGCCACCCGCTCCGCCACGGGGACCCCGGCGTGAGCACGATCGCCTGGGTGGCGGCGGCGCCCGTCGCCGCGCTCGGCGCGATGGCGCGGTTCGGGGTGGACCGCGCGGTGACCGTCCGCTCGGCGCGGGCCATCCCCCTCGGCACGCTCACCGTCAACACCGTCGGCGCGTTCCTGCTGGGGCTCCTCACCGGCGCCGGGGTGGGCGGCGGGCCGCTGCTGGTGATGGGCGGTGCGTTCCTGGGCTCGTTCACCACCTTCTCCACCTGGATGCTCGAGACCCACCGGGTGACGGCCCACCACGGCCCCCGCATGGGCGCGGGGAACATCGCGGTGGGACTCGCCACGGGGCTCGCGGCCGCCGGGGCCGGGTGGGCGCTGGGGGCGGCGGTCCTGGGCTGACCGGCGTCAGCCGGCCGCGGCGACCTGCGCGATGGTGCGGGTGCGCACCGCCGGGTGGCCGGCGAGCAGGGCGAACACGGCGTCCAGGTCGGCGAGCTCCCCGGGCGGCGTCACCGCGTGGTGCAGCATGAGCCCCACGGGCCCGCCGGCCCCGACGGCATCCGCCATCCGCCGGCCCAGCTCCGCCCGGGTCCACCGGACGCCCCGCCGCCCGCCGAACCAGTCCACCGACACCGGCACCTCCGCCAGGCCGGGGTGGTCCAGGCGCCCGGCGCTCAGGTCCCGCGACAGGACCCGGATGCCGCACGCCACCAGGGCGGGGGCCAGCGCCGGCACCGACCGGTTCCACGGCGGGGTGAACACCGCGTCCAGGTCACCGCCGAAGCGGTCCAGCAGCACCTCCCGCCCGTGCCGCACGTCCGACGCGATGTCCTCCGGGCCGCGGGCCGGGCCGAACTCGCACCTGCGGCCCTCGGGCTCGTGGTTGACGTGGCGGTAGCCGTGCTGGTGCACGCGCACCCGCGATCCCGCGATGCGCCCGCGCAGCCGCCGCGCGAGCTCCGGGCCGGTGGCGACGGGGATCATCGCGACGTCGACGGGGACGCCGTGGCGGTCCGCGAGGTCGAGCAGGGCGTCCAGCCGGTCGTCGGCCCAGCCGCCGTCGTCGTCGCGTACGAACCAGGTGACGGGCTCCGCCGCCGCGTCCAGCGCGGCGCGCAGGGGGTCGAGCCAGCCCGCAGCGGTCACGCGGCCACCCCGGCCGTCGCCAGCGACGCGACGATCGCCGCGGTCCGGGCCGCCCCGTCCAGGTCCAGCCCGTGCGGGCGCGGGGTCGCCGCGGCGGCGGAGGCGACGGCGGCGGCCACCGCCTCCGGGGTGAGCGCGGCGGGGTCCAGCACGCGCAGGACGCCCAGACGCGCGAGCCGCTCGGCCCGGCGCCGCTGTTCGTCCTCCCGCCCCTCGCTGTAGGGCACCACCACCGCGGGCCTGCCGGCCCGCAGGAGGTCCATCGCGGTGTTGTAGCCGCACTGGCTCAGGGAGACCGCCGACCGGGCGATGTGCCCGCACAGGTCGTCCAGCCGGCCCACGACCTCCAGGTGCGGGGAGCCCTCCAGGGCGCGCAGCCGGGCCAGGTCGTCCGCCGGCAGGAACGGCCCCGCCACGACCGTGGTGCGCAGCCCGGTGCGGGCGTGCACCTCGCCGGCGGCGGCGGCGGCCGCGAGCGCGAGCGGGCCGCCCACCATCCCCCCGCCGGCCGACACCAGCACGCGCGGCTCCACCGGGCCGGGTGACGGCGCGGCGGGCGCGACGAAGCCGGTGTGGTGCACCGGCACCGCCAGCGGCGTGGCGGGACGGAACGACTCGTCCAGGGTCGCGAACGCCGGGTCCGAGTGGACCAGCACGCCGTCGAACCACCGGTTCACCGCGACGGCGGCCCGCTCATCGTGCCGCGCCTGGTCGCGCCGCTGGTTCACCAGGATGTCGCGCAGGCTGCACAGCACCAGGGGCCGGGACGGGCGGAGGGCCGCGCCGTCCATCAGGGCCTCCAGCTCGGGCCCGAAGCGCTTGCGGCCGAAGGGCCACAGCTCCACCAGCACCACGCGGGGATCGACCTCCTCCAGCGCGTCCCGGATCATGAGGCCGCGCACCCGCAGGGCCTCGTCCACGTCCATGGCGGGGTCGTGGCTCACCAGCGCGTAGTCGTCGTCGTGGCCCAGCGGCGGCAGGTTCACCACCTCGACGCCGTCCGGCACGCGGACGCCGGCCGGCATGCGCCCGCCGTTGAGGAGCACCACCCGGAACGTCCCAGCCAGCGCCCCCGCGATCGCCAGGGAGCGCGCGAGGTGCCCCAGCCCCACCGAGTGCTGGCAGTGGAACAGCAGCCCGGGCCGGCTCACCGCCACGCCCCCTCGGCCAGGGCGTCCTCGGCCAGGTCCAGGAGTGCGTCCATGGCGGCGAGCGCCGGCGCGTGCACCCGGTTGACCGCCCGCACCGCCCGTTCGGCCATGAGCGCGGCGGCGGTGCTCCAGTGCAGCTCCCCGGCGTCGGGGAGCGGGCGGACCGCCGCGTATCCCTCCAGGAACGCGCCCGCCAGCGCCGCCGCCTCACCGGCGTCGGTCTCACCGAGCACCACGCCGTGGCGCAGGCGGGCGAGCAGGCTCCCCACGTCCGCCGCCGGGGCGCCCACGCCGGCCTGGTCGAGGTCGATGAGCGCCAGCCCCTCCGGGCCGGCGAGGGCGTTCTTGGGGTGGCAGTCGCCGTGCAGGAGCACCGGGCGGTCCCGTTCCGCGGGCCGCCGGGAGAGGCCCCGGGCGATGCGCGCGGTCCGCTCGGCGAGGTGGGGCAGCGCCGCGCCCACGAGCGCGCAGCTGCGCTCCACGCGGTCGGGCCGCAGCCGGCCGAACGGGCCGGCGCCCAGTCCGCCGGGGTCCACGCCGTGCAGCACCGCGATGCCCTGCCCCAGGCGGGCCAGGGCGACCCGCCGGGCGGCGGCGTCCAGGCGGTCCCACCGCTCCCCGGGCATGGCCTCCAGCACCAGCAGGTCGTGCGCCGCCGAGTGCGCCAGGGCCCGCGGCGCCCGCAGGCCGGGATGGCCCGCGAGCGCCGCGGCGGCGGCCCCGTAGCGGCGGGACAGCGCGGGAAGGTCGGCGGTGCCCGGCGCGTACGCCTTGCCGTATGCCCGCGCACCCCGCCGTCCGCGCCCAGCAGGGCCGCGGTGGCCGACCGCTCGGGGGCGAGCCTCGGCGAGCCGGCTCGTCCGCCACCCGTGGCACAGGACCCGCACGGGCGCCGGGGGTCGAGCAGCAGCGGCAGCGACCGGAGCCGCCGGTCGTTCGGGACGGCCCACCACACGGCTCCCAGCGCGGGGTCGTGCGCGACGGCGCGCAGCGGCGCCGCGGGCACGGCCAGCGGTGCGGCCGCGGCCGCGGCACGCGCGCCGCCGTCCGGGAAGGTGCGGGCCGCCACCAGGTGCTCGGCGCCCGCGACGCCGAGCCGCAGCACCACGCGCACGCTCTCGCCGATGCGGTACTTGGCGCGCACCAGGTCCGCCGAGCGCACCGGCGCGCCGAGCACGGCCGACAGGTGCCCGGCGAGCCCGGCGGGCGCCAGCAGCGCGTCGCGGGACGGCACCGCGGCATCGGGGGCGAACGGGAGGGCGGGGGCCGCGGTCACCACGGTCCCATCTCCAGCTCGGCGTGCTCGGGGCGGTCCGGATCCCAGCGCAGGTGCCATCGCGCCCCCACAGCGCCCACCGTCACCTCCACGCCGCCGTCGCCGCGGCGTGCGGCGGCCTCCACCGGCCCGCCGCCGGGCACCAGGACCGTGATGAGGTCGGCGTCCGCGGCGCCCTCGGCAGCGACGGTCACCACCACCGCCGGCAGCTTCTCCCCATATCGCGGCGACACCCAGCCGTGCTTCGTCCCGGCCTCGCCGAACCCGGCAGGCACGGCGATGCGCAGGCCGTCGGCGTCCACCAGGGCCCTGCCCCCGGGATGACGCACCAGGCGGCGCACCGGGACGTCGGGTCCCAGGTGCCAGCGCGCCTCGTAGCGGTGGGGCGTCGCGGCGCGCAGGCGGTCGTGCACCACCCAGAACGCCCGCCCCACGAACGCCAGGGTGCGGGTGTGCACCGCGTCGTGGCACGGGCTCTCGGCGGCGGCGGTCACCAGGTCCAGGCCGGGCTCGGAGGTGCGTCCCAGGACGCGCGCATGGGGCAGCGGCCCCCGGGGCTTGCCGCGGCGGTACGGCACCTGGTCCAGGCCGTCCACGCAGACGGTGTTGTGCGCGGCGGTGCCCTTGAACCAGCGCCGCCACCCGGCGTCGTCCTCGGCGTACGTGTACCGGCCGGGGTCGGTCACCAGCGCCCGGCCGTCGGCGAGCACGACGGAGAGCTGGTCGTAGTGCCCGTGGCCGCCGTCGCCCAGGGGCCGGCGTCGAGGATCGCGACGCGCTGGCGGCCGTAGTCGCCGGGGCCGGTGCCCCAGGCCGCTGCGCTGCACGACGTAGCCGGACACCGGGAACGTGGCCGCGGTGCGGGCGGGAGGGGGTCCCCTCCCGCCCGCACGACGCGGCCCACGCCAGGTCGGGGCGGTCCAGCAGGCGCGCGCCCAGCGCGAGCAGGGCACGGAAGTCGCCGACGTCGCCGTCGGAGATCGCGGGGGTGGTGCCGTCGGGCAGCTGCACGTGCAGCGCGAAGTCGCAGGCGCGGTTCGCCCGGTCCGCCAGGTCGGCGGGGATCCCGAGGCCCTCCCGGCGGGCGCACAGGATCGCGCCGAGCAGGGACCGCAGGACGATGCAGTGGTAGTCGGTCGACAGCTCCCGCTGCACGCCGTCGTCCAGGATGTCGGCCCGCGCGTTGCCGGCGAGCAGCAGGAGGGCGCGCACCGCCCGGTCCCGGTCGCCCAGGGCGATCCCGCCCAGCAGGAGCGTGTAGCACTCGAGGGTCCGGTGGTTCCGCTCCGGTGTGAGGTGGTCCTCCAGGTGCGCGCAGTCCTCGGCGATGCGCCGCGCGAGGGTGTCCGCGAGCCCCGGCCGCAGGCCCGGGAAGCCCGGTGTGCCGCGGAACCGCTGCCAGGCGTACAGCCAGTTCTGGACCCGCCGCGCGCTCACGTCGGAGGTGTCGTGCCCCACGGGGACGCGCTCGCAGAACGCCGAGACCAGCTCCTCCCACGCGCTCAGGAGGTCGGGGTCGCCGGTGACCGCGTACGCGTGGGCGAGGTCGAGCCCCTCGTAGAACTTGACCCACTCGATGCGCCACTCCTCGTCGCCGGGCAGGCCGTCGGCGAGCCAGTCGGGCGAGCGGCTCAGCTCCAGGCGGACGCCGGCGTGGGTGAAGACGCCGCGCCGGGCGTCCTCGGCAACCGCGAGGTCCCGGTTCAGGTGGTCGATCACGCACGGCACGTCGCGCACCTCGGCGGCCGTCACCGGCACGATCATGCGCGGGCCCCCGCGAACAGCCCGGCCATGCGGGCGGCCAGCACGTCACCGTCGAAGCGGTCGGTCACGGTGCGCCGCCCGGCGTCCGCGAGACGCCGCGCGAGCACGGGGTCGGCCGACAGGCGCGCCAGGGCGCCGGCCAGGGCGGCCGGGTCCTCCTGCGGCACCAGCAGGCCGTTCACGCCGTCCTGCACGAGCTCCGGGATGCCGGAGACGTCCGTGGAGACCGCCGGCAGGCCCGCCGCCATGGCCTCCACGAGCACGTTGGGGATGCCGTCGCGGTCGCCGTCGCCCACGACCCGGCAGGCGAGGGCGAACACGCTGGCGTGCCGGTACAGGTCCAGCAGCTCCCGCTGGGTGACGGTGCCGCGCAGCTCCACCCGGTCGGCGAGGCCCAGCGCGTCGATGCGCCGTGTGAGCTCGGCGTCCTGGTCGCCGGGCTCCCCGGCGATCACCAGCTCGGCGTCGACGCCGCGGTCGCGCAGCAGCGCGAGGGCGTCGACCAGCACGTCGAAGCCCTTCTTGGGCACGCGGCGGCCCACGCTCACGATCCGCGGGCGCGGCGGGGCGGGGCAGTCCGGGCACGGTTCATCGAGCAGGCCGGTGAAGTCCGCGTTGAGGCCGTGGTAGACGAGGTGCACCGGCACACCGGTGCCCAGGGCCTCCAGGTGAGCGGCGTTCGCGCCGGTGCAGGTCACCACGAACTCGGCGCCGCGCATCTTGCGCTCCAGCAGGCCCGCCGGGTTGAGGGACCCCCGGTAGATGTCCTTGGCGTGGCCGGTGAACGAGTACGGCAGCCCGAGGATCCCCGCGGCCAGCCAGGTGACGGTGGTCGTCCCGTGGGCGAAGTGCGCGTGGAGGTGCCGCACGTCGCCGGCGACGCCGATGCGGTCCGCGAGCGCGACCGCCTGCAGCAGCTCCTTCACGTAGATGCGCTTGGGCCGCCAGCCGGAGCGCGCCCGCACCGACTGGGCGAGCGCGCGGCCGCAGGCGCGGGCCAGGCCCACGGGGTGGCGGCGGGCGACGCGCCCGAGCGACGGCAGGAAGGCCGGGAGATTGCGGCGCAGCCAGGGCAGCAGACGCGACCGGGAGAGGGAGGTCGTCGCCGGCAGGTACTCGGGCCGCGCCGCGATCCGGTCCACCACCGGGTGGCGGACGTCCTCGTCGGCGGGCTTCAGCACGTAGAGCCGGAGCGGCACGCCGAGCGTCTCGAGGCGGTGGATCTCGCTCGCGATGAACAGCTCCGAGATCCGGGGGTATCCCTTCAGGACGTAGGCGACGGCGCCGTCAGGCATACGCGCGCTCCAGGGTCCGGCACAGCGCGCCGGCGCAGGCGTCCAGGTCGTAGCGCTCCTCCGCGACGGCCCGGGCGGCGGCGCCCATGCGGCGCCGTGCGGCCGGGTCGTCGTGCAGCTCGTCCAGGGCCCAGGCGATCGCCGCGGGGTCCGCGGGCGGCACCAGCACCCCCGTCGCGCCGTGCGCGACGGCGCTCGCGATCGCAGCGACGTCCGCGGCCACCACGGGCCTGCCGCTGGCCATCGCCTCGAGCACCACGTTCGGCAGGCCGTCCCGGTCTCCGGAGGCGTCCACCACGCTGGGCACCACCACCACGTCGGCGGCGGCGTACTCCGCGGCCAGGGAGTCGTGCGTGCGGCGGCCCGCGAAGGTCACGCGGTCCGCGACGCCCGCCGCGTCGGCGGCCTCCCGCAGGATGCCCAGCAGCGGGCCGTCGCCCACCAGCCGCAGCCGCACGGGCCGCTGCGTCAGGGCGAGCGCGCGGATCGCGTGCACGAAGCCCTTCTTCTCGACGAACCGGCCCACGGCGAGCGCCGCCAGCTGCGGGCCGCCGGGCGGCGCCTGCGGCCGGAAGCGGTCCAGGTCCACGCCGTGCGGCAGGAGGCGCGGCCGCGACCCGGCGTCCTCCAGGCTCCGGGCCACGTCGTGGGTGCAGGCCACCACCAGTGCGGCGTCGGCCGCACGGGCGGCGAGGTCGCCGGCCGGGACCTTGCGCACGTCCAGGGCGTGCGCGCTGAACGAGTACGGCACCCCGAGGATGCGGGCGGCGCCGGCGGCGACCTCCGCGGGGCGGTGCGCGAAGTACCCGTGCACCGCCGTGACGCCGGTGCCCTGGAGCCGCGAGGCGAGCTCGGCCGCCTGCGCTGCGCCGTCCCCGGCGGCCAGGACCACCGCCGGGGGGTCGATGTCGGCCACCCCCGGCTGCACGAGGCGGTCGTCACCGGGCTTGGTGGCGAACACCCCGGCCAGCATCCCGGCCCGCTGCAGGGCCCGCAGCTCGTTGAGGGCGAAGGTCTCCGACACCCGGGGCCACCCGGAGACGACCACCGCGATGCGCACCCCGGACGGGTAGCGTCCCGCCGATGTCATCCGCGCCCCCCATCCCCGCGACGGGCCTGCAGGGCGGCGACGGCCTGCTCGACCCCGCCGCCGTGGCCGCCCGGCTGGGCGTGGACGGCGGCGACGCGCGGGTGCGGTACCTGGAGTTCGCGCCCGGGCGATGGCTCATGGTGCAGTGGCGCGTGATGCGCGACGGCCGGCGGGCCGACGTGGTGCTCACGGCCGGCCTGCCCGGACCGGAGGTGGCGTGGTACCCGGACGACCCGGGGCTGCCCCTCCTGGCGGACGGCCTGGCGGAGGCCGCCGCCCGCCTGGGCGTCCGCGGCGCGGAGCGGCCGGAGGTCCTGGCCTGGGTGCCACGGCAGCGGGCCACCCTGCGGGCCGGGGATGTGGTGCTCAAGCTCTACGGCGACCCGGCCGAGGCCGTGGCCGCGGACCTGGCGATGCGCCGCGCGGCCCCCTGGCTGGGATCCCCGGAGCCGCTGGGCCTCGACGCGGCGCTCGGACTCACGGCGCAGACCGCCCTGCCCGGCCGTGCCCTCGGTCGCGCGGACGCCGTCGCCGTCGCCACGGACGCGGGACGGCTCGCCCGGCGCCTGCACGAGGCGCCGCTGGAGGGCCTGGCGGACACCGGCCCGGCGGCCCTGCTCGCGCTGTGCCGGGAGGCCGGCGACCGGGTCGCGACGGCCCTGCCGCCGCTCGCGGACCGTGTGGCGGCCGTGCTGGACGCCCTGGCCGCTGGCCTGCCCGCCGGCCTGCCGGCGGTTCCGTCGCACGGCGACTACACCGTCGGCCAGATGCTCGACGACGGCGGCCGGCTGCGGGTGGTGGACACCGACACCCTCTGCGCGGCGCCGGCGGCCCATGACCTGGCGGCATTCGCCGCGAATCTGGTGAGCGGCCGCGACGGCGACCACGCCGACGCCCTCGCCTGCCTGGAGGCCGTCTGCGACGGATACGGCGCGCGGCCCTCCGGGCTGGACTGGTACCTGGCCGCCGCCGTGATGCGCCGCACGGACCGGGCCCTGCGCCGGCTCAAGCGCGACTGGCCGGAGCGCACCGAGCGCACCCTCGCCGGGGTGGAGCGGCTGCTGGCGGGCTGAGTCCGTCACCGGACCCCCGCCATCTGCGGCACCCGCCGCCGGTCGGCCACCCACTCCAGCTCCGACCGCAACCCGTCGCGCAGGCCCGTCCCGGGGGTCCACCCCAAGGCCCGCAGCAGGGAGGTGTCGGCGCCCGTGCGCCGCACGTCGCCGGCCTGCGCCTCGCCGCGGGACAGGGGGATGGGCGCGCCGTGCAGGTCCTCGAGGATCCCGATGACCTCGGCCATGGTGGCCTCCTCGCCGCCCCCCACGTTGAGCACCGGGGGCACGCGGCGGGCGGTCGCCGCCAGGACGGTGGCCTCGACGACGTCGGAGACGTGCGTGAAGTCGCGCGACTGGCCGCCGTCGCCCAGCAGCCGGAACCGCGGGCCGCCGTGGGCGGCCTCGCACAGGCGGCGCATCGCCATGTCCGGGCGCTGCCGCGGGCCGTACACCGTGAAGTAGCGCAGCCCGACCGTCTCGAGCCCCATCCCGGCGTAGATCGCGGCGAGGTCCTCGCACGTCGCCTTGGTGACCCCGTAGGGGGAGCGGGGCCTCCGCGGCGTCGCGTCCTCCACCGTGGGATACGTCTCGGCGTCGCCGTAGACGGACGAGCTCGACGCGTAGACCACCCGGCGGCAGCCTGCGTCGCGCGCCGCCTCCAGCAGCCGCTGCGTGGCCCGGACGTTGTCATGCAGGTAGCGGGCGAAGCCGTCACCGAAGCTGCCCCGCACCCCCGGCTGGGCCGCGAGGTGGATCACCACGGGCCGGTCCGCGAGCAGCGGCGCCAGATCCGCATCGGCGAGGTCGAGCACCTCCAGGGAGAACCGGGCGTCGTCCTCCAGCGCGGCGAGGTTGGCCCGCTTGTCGGCGGCCGCGTAGTAGTCGGTGAAGGCGTCGACACCGCGGACCGTGCAGCCGTCCGCCACGAGCCGCTCGCTCAGATGGGAGCCGATGAACCCTGCGCATCCGGTGACCAGCACGTGCATTCCGTCGTCTCCTCGGTCGGCCGGGAGTGGGGGGTCCCGGCGTGTCCGGATGCTGGAGACGACCGGGTCGGAGCCGCAATTGGACGTGGGTACTAGGACCGTCCATGCGCCTTTCGCCGGTCTGTTTATCCCCCTTTTGGGGGATATTCCGCGGCGCGGATTGTGAAGATGATCCTCGCCCGGCGTTCATCACTCAAAAGGGGGATGCGAGTGATGCTGTTCCCGGCCGTACGTGGTGTTCAGACAAGTTCTCGTTCACGTCCGTCGCGCTGCGCGTGGCTGGCGGCGATCGCAGGTTTGGTGACGTTCGCGCTGCTGCCGGCCGTGGCGGCCGCGAACCCGAAGCCCGTCCCGGTCACGGACCTCGAGATCGCCAAGACCGCTGACCGCGCCGAGGCCGCTCCGGGTGACGCGGTCACCTGGACCGTGACCGTGCGGAACGCCGGCACCGCCGGTGTCCCGCTCGCCCTGATCGCCGTCGACGACCCGGGCGCGGTGCTCACCCCCGCGGGCCCGGCGCCGTCCGGCGACGTGCTGCGGCCGGGCGAGTCCGTCGCGTTCACCGGGCAGACGGCGGTCACCGCCGAGACCTGCCCCGCGCTGTCCAACACGGCGACGGTGCGGCTCGCCGACCCCGCCGTGACCGCCCTCAACGAGAAGCGGCCGCGCGTCACCCCCAAGAAGACCTCGAAGAAGGGCCAGAAGGGCACCAAGCACCCGGCGAAGGGCACCAAGGGCAAGGGAACCAAGACGCCCCCCGCCCCGCCGCCCGCCCCCGTCCCGGTCGACGTGAACCCGGCGAACGACACGGCGACCGCCACCGTGGCGGTCACCTGCCCGCCGCCGCCCACCGAGACGCCCGCCGTCGTCCCGCCGCCGCCGCCCACCGTGGTGCCGGTGTCCTGCCCGGTCCCCCGGCTGCAGGTCGGCATCGTCGCGCCGCGCCGGGTGCGCGCGGGCCGCACGATCCGCGTGGCGGTGACCGTCCACAACGCATCGCCCGCCGTCGCCGCGAGCGGCGTGGTCGCCCGCTACACCCTGCCGCGCGGGACCGCGCTCGCCCGCATGCCGCACGGCGCCCGCGTGCTGCGCGGCCGGTCGGTGGTCCTGCGGGTCGCGTCGCTGGCGCCGGGCGCATCGCGCACCGTGCGGATGCTGCTGCGCCCCACGACGTCGCTCACCGTCAACCGCAGGGGCCACCGCGCCCAGGCGCGGGAGCGCTGCACGGCCACCCGCACCGCCGTCACCGCCACGCAGGTGCAGAACAGCCGTCCCCGCAAGCGGGTCCCCCGGGTCACCGGCTGAGCTCGCGGCGTTGTCCCCCGGTCGCGCCCGCGGATAGCGTGGCGCGTACCGGCGGGATGCCACCGAGGGCGCCCGCCACCGACCCAGGAGGACCCCCGTGGAGGCACTTGAGGCCATCCGCCGTCGCCGCGCGGTGCGCACGTACACGGACCGTCCCGTCGACGACGAGACCCTCGACCGGCTGCTGCGCCTCGCGCTCGTGGCACCCACCGGCAGCGGGGCCCAGGCATGGAGCCTCGTCGTCGTCCGCGACGAGGCGGTGCGCCGCCAGGTCGCCGACCTGATCATCGACGGGGCCGGACGGTACTTCGCGATCATGCGGCCGGCCGCGGAGGGCCACACGCCCGAGCAGCACGCCGAGTGGGCACGCGGGTACGCGGAGCAGATCCTCGCGACGTACCGCATCGCCCCGGTGTGGATCGTCGCGGCACTGGTGCCCCGGGGGAACTACCCCGCCCAGATGGCCGAGGGCGGCCACATCGACGACCTCTACTCCCTCGCGTTCGCGATGGAGAACCTGTTCGTGGGCGCCCGCGCCGAGGGCCTCGGCACCGTGCCGACCACCGCCTTCCAGCGCTTCGAGAAGGACCGGCTGCGGGAGATCCTCGGCCTCCCGGCCGACGTGGACCCCGCGATCGCCACCCCGCTGGGCTACCCGGAGTCGTTCCCCGAGGGCCTGCCGCCGGCGATCAAGAAGAACCGGCGCACGTGGCGCACGCTGGTCCACGACGACCGGTGGGGCAACACCCGCTCCTAGTCGTCGTCCCGCCGGTCGCGGTCCCTCAGGGCCTCGATCCGGCGGCGGTCGCGCTTGGTGGGCCGGGCTCCCAGCTCGGCCCCCAGGGGCGCCGCCATGCGGCGCTGCGCGGCCTCCCGGGCCCGCCGCTCCCGGCTCTCCTCGGACTCCTCGTAGAGCAGCTGGGCCTCGCTGGCGGGACCCCGCCGTTCGCTCACGCCGAGCACCGTGACGGTCCACCGGGACTGGCCGATCGTGACCTCGACCGTGTCGCCGGCGCCGACCTCCTTGGACGGCTTCGCCCGGACGCCGTTCACGTCCACGCGGCCGCCGTTGATCGCCTCGGCGGCCAGGGACCGCGTCTTCACGAACCGCGCGGCCCACAGCCAGCGGTCGATGCGCACCTTCTGGGCCATGCGGGGATGATCCCATCGTTCGGCATCCGTGAGAACGGCGTGAAGGCCATGTTCCCGCGGACCGCCCGTGCATCAAGGGTTGCGGCGGGGGGGCCGATGTTCCCTGTGGTGTCCCGCCTGCGACCATTCCTCGCCGCCGCGGCGGCCGGCCTCGCCGTCGCCGTACCCGCCGGCGCGCAGACCAATCCGGCGCCACCGAACGGCAACGGGCCCAAGCTCAGCCCGCAGGAGCGGCCGTACGCTTGGGCGCGGCCCGTCCTGAAGCGCCTGGTCGCGGAGGGCGCGTGGCCCGCCGCGGACGCCGTGGGGCTCAACCGCGACGCCACCCGTCGCGAGCTCGCCCGCGGCCTGGCCGCGGTGCTGGGCGCACGGGGCGGGACCGCACCCGCCAACGCCGCGCTGCCCCCGGACGTGGCGCCGACGGATCCGGACGCCGCCGCGATCGCGTGGGTCGCCTCCACCGGCCTGGTGGGCCGCCGCGGCGCGCCGTTCCGCCCGGACGACCCGGCGACGGGCCGTATCGCGAACCTCGCGGTGGTGCGGGCCCTGGGCCTCACCGCCGAGCTGCGCGGCCTCGCCGGCATCCACACCGCCGACGGCCGGCGCCTGCGGATCCCTGCGGGATTCGCGCCCGCGGTGCTCGCGCGCGAGCTGGGCCTGCGGGTCAACTACCCCGCCCAGTACGAGTCCGCGGAGCGCGGGGACGCCCAGCCCGTCACCGTGGCGGACCTCGCGGGCATGGTCGGCGCCGCCCGCGGGATGTCGTCCTGGCGCATCGGGGCGCTCGCCGCCTACCGGGACGTGACGCTGCCGGTGATGACCGACGCACAGCGCACCGTCGCGGAGGCCGCGCTCGCGCAGGCCGGCATGCCCTACGTGTGGGGCGGCGACTGGCCCAACGCCCGCTCGCCGTGGGGCGGGCAGGCGGTGGGCGGCTACGACTGCTCCGGCCTGGTCTGGATGGCCTTCAAGGGCGCCCCGAGGTCCGCGGCCGCCCGGCTGGGGGCGGACCTGCTGGGCCGCACCGCGGACGACATGGCCTGGGAGGCCCCCAAGCAGAAGGTGCGCCTCGCGGACCTCGGTCCCGGCGACCTGGTGTTCTTCGGGGACCGGGGGCCGAAGACCAGGCGGGGCGCGATCGGGCACGTCGGCATCTCGCTGGGGAACGGGTGGATGATCCACTCCTCCGGCTCGCGGGCCGGCACCTCCCTGACGCGGCTCGACCAGTACTGGACCTCGGGGCAGGCGTGGGGCAGGCGCCCCGCGGCGATCGGGGTCGCGCCGCCGCTGCCGGCGAACACCACCCCGCCGGCGCCCAACACGCCGGCGACGCCGGCCACCCCCGTCGCACCGGTCACCCCGGGCGTCCAGGCCCCGCAGCCGCTGCCCCAGTCGCCGGGCGGCGGGTCGCGGTCGATCCCGCTGCCGTAGCGGTCAGGCCGCGGGCAGCGGCACCGTGACGATGGGCGAGCTGGTGGGCGCCGAGGTGTTGCCGAGCGCCTCGGGCGTCACGGCGAGCGCCTGCACCCCGTCGATCCCCTCGGTGACCGCCGTGAGCCGCCCGTCCGCCCCGGGCGCCATGAACCCGGCGGACTCCGGGTCCCGCCCGTCCCGGATGAGCCACACCTCGTAGCCGCGCCCGGCCGGCAGCGCCGGCAGGCCGGCGACGCGCAACACCGCCTGGTCCCCGCGCACCTCGGCGCTGCACGAGACGCCCGTCGCGGTGCACACGCCCGGCACGGTCCGCACCGGCGACCCGCCGCCGCCGAACACCCCGCCCCACACCGCCAGGCCGATCACCACCGCGGCCAGCCCCGCCGCGACCGCGGGCCACATGCCGGCCCGGGCGGGCAGCAGCGCCGCGAGGCGCTCGCGCAGCCCCGGCGGGCGGGCTGGGGGCGGCGCCATCGCCGCGGCCTCACGGCGCACGACGTCCATCACCGATGCCTTCACCGACGCGGGCGGCTCGAGCTGCGGCACGTCGACCGCGAGACCCGACACCGCGGCGCGTAGGTCCTGCAGCTCCGCCCGGCACTCGCGGCAGCCCGCGACGTGCACGGTCACCAGGTCCGCCTCGTCCTCCGTCGCGGCGCCCAGCGCCACCGAGGCCAGCAGCTCCCGGATCTCGTCGTGGCCGGTCATGACAGCGCCTCCCGCGCGCCCATGCTCATGCGCAGCCGCTCCAGCCCCAGCCGCAGGCGGCTCTTGACGGTGCCGAGGGGCAGTCCCAGCATCTCCGCGATCTCGTGGTGGGTGAACCCGCCGAAGTACGCGAGGCGCACCACCCGGCCCTGGTCGTCGGGGAGGTCGTCCAGGCCGCGGTGCAGCGACGGCGCCAGGGCCCCGTCGATCGCGCGGTCCTCCGTGCGCTCCTGCTGCCCGCCGCCGACGTGCGCCTCCTGCTGGAGGGCGAGCTCCCTTCGGGCGGCCGCCGCCGAGCTGCGCAGGCGGTCGATGCCCCGGTGGTGGACGATGCTGAGCACCCAGGTGCGGACGCTGCCGAGCGCCGGGCTGAACCGGTCCGCCCCGCGCCACACCGACAGGAAGGCGTCCTGCACCAGGTCCTCCGCGGCAGCGCGGTCCCCCAGCAGCCGGAAGGCCAGGGAGAACGCGACGCGGGCGTGCCGGTCGTACACCACCTCGAACGCCCCGGCGTCGCCCGTGGCGACACGCGCGACGAGGTCCTCGTCGGCGAGGCGGTCCAGCCCGGTGTCACGGCGAGTGCCCATGCATCCGCCATCTACGCACACGGCCCCGCTCCGGATCACCGGATCGGGGCCGGAATGCGAGACCCGCTAGAGGCGCCAGACCCGCTTGCGGACCTCGGCGATGACCTCCGCCTCCGAGAACTGCCGGAGGTACCTGCGCGCGCTGCCGCTGACGGCGACGCCGAGATGCGTCTCGATGAGGGCGGTGGGGAACCCCTCCGCGCTCATCTCCGCGGCGCATGCGTAGCGCAGGCCGAGGGGGTGGACGCGCTTCTCGATGCCGGCCTTGCGGGCCAGCCGCGGCAGCAGCTCGCGGACGTACGCGGCCTTGAGGCCCTCGCCCGCCAGCGTGCAGAACAGCGGCGCGGATGGCTCGATGCCCATCCGCTCGCGGCGCTGCAGCCACCGCTTGATGATTTCGATGGACCCGTCGTCGATGCCGGAGGTGCGGCGCGTGCCGCCCTTCCGCGCGGGGACCAGCACGGTGCCCGCCTCCAGGTCCAGATCCTCCATCGCGAGGCCGAGGGCCTCTCCGGGTCGCAGGCCGACCCGGTACATCATCGTGATGAGGGCGCGGTTGCGGACACCCGTGGGTGCCCGGTTCGAGGCGCTCTTGATGAGCGCACGCGCCTCATCCGGACTCAGCAGTTCTTCCGGCGCAGCTTGTTCGGCGTCTTGCACGTCTACCTGCACCGAAGTTCTCTCATGGTGAGTGATCCCCGGCCTCCCCGTATTTGGTGGGCGCTCGCGTCATTGCGAGCGTCTGCCCATGCTTTTGTGTGCCGGACCGTCATCCCAGGATGCTAGTCCATCCAGCGGCGCGCTGTCAGCACAGTGACGCTTCTCTTAGAGGAGGTGGCCATTCCGCCGGGGACCGGTAAGAATCTCCGAGATTCGGCCGGGGGGCGACGGAATTTGGGACAGGATGCGGGCGGCGGGGCGGGCGGCCCCGTGATGCTCACCGGGGCGCAGCTGGTGACGGCGCGCCATCTGGTGCTCACTTGCCTCTTGGAACCGGCGGGCGACGCCCTGTCCGGGGACGACGACCACGCCTCGGAGGCGGCCGGCGCCTACCGGGACGCCGCCGACCTGCTGGCGCGCATCGGGTGGCCCGACGACCCGCGCACGAACGTCACCGTCGTCCCCGGCGACGCCGAGCTCATCCGGTTCGCCGCGCTGGCCGGGCTGGCCGCGGTGGGCGGGGCCATCGACGAGGCCGCCAGCGCCGTCACGACGGGTCCGGGCGAGTGGGACGCCGACGGCGCCATCGACGAGTTCGAGGACATCGTCCGCCTGCTGGACGTCATCGGCTGGCCTCCCGGCTCGGGCCGCCGGGCCGCCGACCCGCCCCCCAGCGCACCTCCGGAGGACGCCCACCTCATCGCGTTCGCCGAGCGGCTTCCGACGCCGCTGTACCTGTGGCGCCACGGGCGCATCACGCACCGCAACCCGGCCGCACTGGGGCTGCTGCGCGAGCGGGGGTTCGGGCAGGACGGCGACCGCCCGGTGATGGAGCTCATCCACCCGGACGACCGGACGGTCCTGGCCGCGCACATCGCCGCGGCCGAGGCGGAGCAGCGCCCCTTCCGCGACGACATCCGCTTCGGCGTCGACGGGGGCCCGTACCGGCGGTTCACCCTCAGCGGGGCGCCGCGGTTCGCGGCGGACGGCACCTTCCTGGGGTTCGTCGTCCTCGCCGTCGACACCACGTGGGACCGCAGCGGTCTCCTGCACTGGGACACCGCGCGGGACGGCTCGCTCACGGGGGCCACGGCCGGGTTCCTGCGGCACCTGGGGCTGGAGCTCGCCTCGGCCCTCGGCGACGGATGGCTCGCGGCCGTCCACCCCGACGACCGCGAGCGGCTGCGGGAGGTGCTCGCCGCCGCCCACGCCGGCGCGGAGCCCGTGCGGACGGGCGCCCGGACCCCCGACGGGAACGGCGGGTGGCGGATGGTGCGGCTCCATGCGGAACCGCGCCTGGAGGCCTCCGGGTTCGCCGGGCTCACGGGCGTGCTCGTCCCCGACGACCCGGGCGACGGCGACCTGCGATAGGCTCGCCCGGCTTCGGGTGGGGGTCGCCCACGGGCGCCCGAGGGAAGCCGGTGTGAATCCGGCGCGGTCCCGCCACTGTGACCGGGAGCGACGTCGCTGGACCCTCGAGGTCGGCCACTGGGCCCGCAGGCCCGGGAAGGCGCGGCGAAGCTGTGAACGGCAAGCCAGGAGACCTGCCTCCGCCCGAGCACCGATCGAACCTCCGAGGACGAGGGAATGGTGCAACCGGCAGGCCCTGTGCGGGCGCTCTGGGCATGCGCGCTGTGCGCGCTGCTGATGGCGCTCGCCGTCGTCGCGGGCGGCTGCGAGCGGCGGTCCGACACCACCCCGCCGCCGGCGGACGCCGCGGCGGCGCACGTGGTGGTGACCGCCGGCTTCGGTGCCGAGGCCCTGCTGGACGGCCGCGTGGCGCCCGGCGGCACCGTCCTCGACGGCCTGCGCGCGCTCACGCCGGTGAAGACCGCGTACGGCGGCGGCTTCGTGACCGACATCCTGGGCCGCGGGACCGACCCCGGCGCGCAGCTGGCATGGCTGTTCTGGGTGGACGGCGTCCTCGCCGACCGCGGCGCGGATCAGATCCGGCTGGCGGACGGGCAGGAGGCGTGGTGGGACCACCACCACTGGGGCGGGCCCGAGCCGGCGGCGGTGGTGGGCAGCTGGCCGCTGCCGTTCACCCGTGCCCCGGAGGTGGGCGCCCCCGGCCCGCTCGCCGCGGCGCTGGCCGCCGCCGGCGCCACCGTCAGGGCGGGGGGCGGCGCGTGGTGGGTGATCGTCGGCACCGACGCCGACCTGCGCCGCACCGACCCGGCGTGGGCCTGGGCCGCGGGCGACCCGGAGGGCGAGGGCCTCACCGCGACCGTCCGCGACGGGCGCGTGCTCGTGCTCGACCCGTCGGGCGAGTCGCTGCGGGAGGTGCCGGGCGCGGCGGCCGTCGCGGTCGCGTTCCCCTCCGGCACGGACCCCGCCAAGGGCCTGGTGATGGCCGTCGCGGGCACGCGGCCGGGCGCGGCGGAGGCGGCCGCGGCGACCATCGCCGCCCGCCCCGAGGTGCTGCGGGGACGCCTCGCCGTGGCCTTCGACGCCGACGGCGCGCCCGTCCGCGCCGCCGGGAGGAGCGGGCCGTGACCGGCCGCCGCGCCCCGGGACCGCTCATCGCCCTCACCGGCGCCGCCGCGGTGCTGGCGTTCGCCGTGGACCACCCCCTGGTCATCGCCGCGCTCCTCTGCGGCGGGATGCTGCTGTACCTGTCGGCGCCGCCCGGCGCGGTGAGCCGCATGATGCTGTGGGTGGCGGCGGTGTCGGCCGCCGGCATCGTCGTGCTCACCCCGCTGGTGGCCGCCCAGGGCGACCTGGTGCTGCTGCGCGGCCCCGACATCCCGGTCCTCGACACCGAGGTGACCTGGGAGGAGCTGGTCGCCGGCCTCGCCTCCGGGGCGCGGCTCGCCGCGGTGGTGCTCCTGGTGGCCGCGCTGCTCGCGCACGTCGACGCCGACCGCCTGCAGGGGCTCGCCTCCCGCCTGGCGCCCCGGTCCGCGCTGGTGGTCGCGCTCGCCGCCCGCCTGCTGCCCGCGCTGGAGCGCGACGGGCGCGCCATCGGCGAGATCGCCCGGCTGCGCGGGGTCGCCCTTCGCGACGGGACCCGCCGCGAGCGCGCGTCCCACGCCGCACGGCTCATGGTGCCCCTGGTGGGGTCGAGCCTGGAGCGGAGCCTGGACGTGGCCGCGGCGAGGGCGGCCCGCGGCTACGGGTCCGGGCCCGCCACCCGGCTGCCCGCGCCGCCGCGGTCCCGGGCGGAGCGCATCGCGTGGGGGTGCGCGGCGGCGGTCGCCGCCGTGGCGGCCTGGCTCCTGCTGACCGGCGGCGCGGACTTCGCGGCGTACCCGGTGCTGGGCGACGCGTTCCGGGGCGCGGCGGTCGCCGGGTCGGCGGCGGTGCTCGCGGCGCTCGGCGCGGCGGCGGGGGCGCTGCGATGGGCGTGATCGACGTCCGCGGCCTCACCGTCGCCCTGGGGGACGGTCCCACCGCGCTCCACGGCCTCGACCTGCGCGCCGGGCGCGGCGAGGTGGTGCTGGTGCGCGGCCCGTCCGGATCGGGCAAGTCGACGCTGCTGCGCGTGCTCGGCGGCCTCATCCCGCAGTTCCACGGCGGCGCCATCCACGGCCGGGTGCGCGTGGGCGGCGCCGACCCGCTGCGCGCCCGGCCGGGCGCGATGGCCAGCATCGCCGCCCTCGCCTTCCAGGACGCCGAGGCGCAGGCCGTGATGGTGACGGTGGGCGCCGACGTGGCCTTCGGCCCGCAGTGCCTGGGGCGCCCAGCCGCCGGCATCCCCGCGACCGTCGCGCGCGCCCTGGAGCTCGCCGGCGCATCGCACCTCGTGCACCGCGGCATCGCGACGCTGTCGGGCGGCGAGCGCCAGCGGGCCGCCCTCGCGGCGGTGCTGGCCCAGGAGACCCCCGTGCTGCTGCTGGACGAGCCCACCGCCCAGCTCGACGAGGTGACGGCCGCCGCGGTGCTGGACGCGGTGCGCCGGCTGGCGGACGGCACCGGGGCGACGGTGCTCGTGGCCGAGCACCGCGCCGACCGCGCCGAGCGGATCGCCGACCGCGTGGTCGAGCTCGCCCCGCCGCGCGCCGAGGCCGCCCCGGAGCGCCCCGCCGCCGCGACCGGCGCGGTGGCGGCCGCCATCGACGGCGCGCACGTGCGGCGCGGCGACCGGGACGTCCTGCGCGACGTGACGCTCGAGCTGCGCGCCGGGTCGGTGACCGCCCTCACTGGGGCCAACGGATCCGGGAAGACCAGCCTGCTGCGCGTGCTCGCCGGCCTGGACGCGCCCGCCGCCGGGCGGGTGCGGGCCGGCGGCCGCGACGTCACCGACCTGCCCGCCGAACGGCGCGTGCCCGACGTGGTGCTCGTGCCGCAGGACCCGGGCCGCCACCTCATCACCGAGCGCGTCGAGGACGAGCTGGAGCTGGGCCCGCGCGCCACCGGCGTGCCGAGGGCCGAGCGCGCCGCCCGTGTCGCCGCGGCCCTCGAGGCGATGGACCTCGGGCACCTGGCCGGGCGGCACCCGCTGGACCTGTCGGTCGGCGAGCGGGAGCGCGTCGCGATCGCCGCGGCCCTCACGCTGCGGCCGCGCGTGCTCGCGCTGGACGAGCCCACCCGCGGAATGGACCCGCCCGCCCGTGATCGCCTGGCCGGCCTGCTGCGGACCCTGGCCGGCGAGGGCGCCGCCGTGGTGCTCGCCACCCACGACCCGCACCTGGCGGCGGCGGCCGCGGACACCACCGTGCTGCTGCGCGACGGGGCCTGCGACGCGGCGGAGGCGACGGCGTGAGCGGCGCGGCCCTCACCATCCTGCTCACGCTCACCGCGCTGGCGCTCGCGATGATCGCGCTGGAGCGCGGCCCCAACGGCACCCGGGAGCTGGCGCTGGTGGCCGCGCTGGGCGCCGTCGCGGCCGCCGGGCGCGTGCTCACGGCGGGCATCCCCAGCGTGCAGCCGGTCACGGTGACCTGCCTGGTGGCCGGCGCCGCCCTGGGCGTGCGGGCCGGGCTCGCGGTGGGCCCCGTCGCCGCGCTGGTCTCCAACGGATTCCTGGGGCACGGGCCCTGGACGCCGGGTCAGATGGCGCTGTGGGCCCTGGCCGGGCTCACGGGCGCCCTGCTGGGGCCGGCGCTGCGCCGCCCGTGGGTGCTGGCCGCCGCCGGTGCCGCCTGGGGCGTCCTGTTCGGGTGGGGCATGAACCTGTGGGAGCTGGCGACGTTCGGACCGGAGGTCTCATGGCCCGCCTTCATCGCCAGCAGCGGGCGGAGCCTGCCGTTCGAGGTCGCCGGCGCCGTGGGGAACGTCGCGTTCGCCCTGGCGGCGGGCCCGGCCCTGCTGCGGCTGCTGACCCGCTACAGGGTGCGGTCGCGCGTGGAGCTCTCCGAGGAACCGGCCTCGCCCTCGGTCCGCGCGGTCTCGGCGAGCATGGACTCGACGCGCGCGCGCAGCTCCCGGTGACTGAAGGGCTTCTTGATGTAGGCGTCCGCCCCGGCCTCGATCCCAGCGAGCACGTCGCGCTCCTGCGAGCGGGCGGTGAGCAGGATGATCGGCATCTCGCGGGTCTGCTCGCTGCCGCGGAGGGCCCGTGTCACCTCGAGGCCGTCCATCTCGGGCATCGCGACGTCGAGCACCGACAGGTCGGGGTGCTCGGTGCGCACGAGCTCCATCGCCTCGCGGCCGTCACGCGCCGTGATGGTTCGGTAGCCGGCCCTGCGGAGGCGGAACGCCACCAGCTCGAGGACGTCCTCGTCGTCGTCGGCCACCAGCACAACGGGCTGCCGGTCCATCGGGTACCTCTCTGACGGGGTTGCGGCGGGGGATCGGCCCCCGTCTCGGCATCCGTCAGGCCGGAGTTGAGCCGCGCGGCGCCAGGGCGGCGGCGGCGTCCCGGAGCAGCCGCTCGCCCGCGTCGGCGCGCGCCGCGGCGGCGGCGCTCCAGGCGCGGGCATCGGCGATGCGCGCGGTGCAGTCCTCGATGAGCGCCGCCATCGACGCGGGGGAGGACGAGCCGGTCTGCAGCCGTCCGGCCGCGCACGCCAGGGGGTCCAGGGCCTCCGCGAGCACCGCCGCGTCGATTCGGACCTCCGCGCCCACCGCCTCGCCCGCGGCGGCGAGCACGTCCGGCGTGAGATCGTCGGGGGACCGGCCGTCGCCGGTGAGCATGGTCACGGCCCGCCCCACCACGTGGTGCGCGGTGCGGTAGTCCAGGCCGCAGGCCTGCGCGACGACGTCGGCGACGTCCGCCGCCTGCGTGAAGCCCCTGCGGGCGGCGTCGCCCATGCAGACGGCGTCGACGCGCATGTCGGCCAGGACGTTGGCCAGCAGCTCGGTCACGCTCACCGCCTCGTCCAGCAGCCGCGGGACAAGGCCGTTGAGCACGTGGAAGTGGTCGGTGCGCGCCGACCCCGTGTGCAGGGCCACCAGCAGCCCGGCGAGCTCGCCGGCGGCGGTGCCCGCCATCGCGCGCACCACGGCGAGCGCGTAGGGGTTGCGCTTCTGGGGCATCAGCGCCGACGCCCGGCTGTGCCGGTCGGCCAGCTGCACCATGCCGAACTCCTGGCTGGCGAGGATCTCGAGGTCCTGCCCGATGTGGGAGCCGTGCATGCTCGCCGTCGCGATCGCGGAGACCAGCTGGACGTAGGCGTCCACCTGCCACATCGCGTCCTTGGCGTGCGGGACCAGGCCGTCGCAGCCCAGCAGCTCGGCCAGGCGCTCGCGGGACAGCGGCCACCGCGACCCCGCGCTGCCGCCCACTCCCGCCACGCTGCGGGCCAGCTCGGCGTGCACCTCGCGCAGCCGGCCCGCGTCGCGCAGGGCGGGGTACGCGTAGGCGAGCAGCAGGTGCCCGGCGGTGGTGGGCTGGGCAGGCTGCAGATAGGTGTAGTCGGCGGCGAGGTCGTTGCGCACGCCGTCGGCCTGGCGCACCAGCGCCTCGGCCACCGCCAGCAGGCGGTCGTGCAGCGTGCGGGCCCCGTCGCGGGCGACCAGTCGCAGCGCGACCCGGAAGGACTCCCGGCGGGGGCGCCCCGCGGACAGCCAGCCGGCGGCGGCCTTCCCCACCCGCCGGGTGAGCTCCGCCTCGCGGGAGTTGAACGCGTCGCCCAGGGCGGGGTCCCACGGGAACTCCGCGGCGGGGATCGCCTCGACCTCGTCCAGCCCGCGGATCAGCTCCGCGGCGACCGCCGGCGGGATGCCGCCGCCCTCGGCGAGGGCCACCGCGTGCGCCAGGTCGGCGCGGGCGAGCGCCGCCGCGAGCCGCGGGGCGTGCTCGATCTCCTGCCGGAAGCCGGACGCGACCAGCTCGGGCGCCGGCCCGCCGGAGAGGCGGCCGCCGTCGCCCAGGTAGCGGTCGGCCAACGCCCCCGCCCTAGGCGGGGAGTTCCGCGACCTCGGTCAGGACCGGGCCGACGCCGGAGACCTCGAGCAGCCGCCGCACCGCCTCGGACGGACGGTAGATCCGGATGGGCGCCGCGCCCTCGCGGCTGCGCTCGTTCGCGGCGAGCAGCGATCCGAGGCCGCGGCTGTCCATGAACGTGACCTCGGCGAGGTCCACGTAGACGGTGCCGGACCCGCGCTGCGCGTCGGTGAGCTCTCGGGAGACGTCGGGGAGCGAGAGGGCGTCCACGACTCCGGACACGCGCACGACGATCCCGTCGCCGCACTCGGCGACCACGACCTTGACCTGTTCCTCGGGCATCGGGCGGGGAGCCTATCAGCCGCCCGCATGGCCCTAGGGCGGCGGGGCCGTTTCGGTGTAGGTTTCCCCGGCACCGTCACGTGGAGGAGAGTGCATGCGCGGTATTCCCGTGTGGATGCTCGCGGGCCTGGCGGCCCTGAGCGCCCTGATGATCGGCTTCGGTTACCACGACCGGCACGAGGTCGGCCCGCTTCCCCTGATCCTGGGGATCGCCTGGGCGCTGTTCACGCTCGCGTCCATCGGCGCGAAGACGAAGCCCTCCGACAGCCACTGACCGGCGGGAGCGCCCCCGGATGTCCGAGGACGCGCTCCCTCCCCCGCCCCCCGACCGCGACGAGGAGCTGCGGCGGGACATCTCCCTGCTCGGCCACCTCCTCGGGACGGTGATCCGCGAGCAGGGCGGCGAGGAGCTCCTCGACACCGAGGAGCGCATCCGGTTCCTCACCCGGTCCCTGCGCGACGAGCCCGACCGCGGCCGCCAGGCCGCGATCGAGGACCAGATCAACCGGATCGTCGAGGACCTCGGGCCCGACGAGGTGACCGGGGTGATCCGGTGCTTCGCGATCTACTTCCAGCTGGTCAACGCGGCCGAGCAGCACCACCGGGTGCGCCGCGGCCGGCGGCGGGACGCCGAGCGCGAGGAGGAGGACCGGCCGCAGCCGGAGTCCCTCGCGGAGGCGGTGCGCACGATCGCCGACCAGGGGGTGGCGCCCGACCGGGTGCAGGAGGCCCTGGACCGCATGCGCGTGGAGCTGGTGGCCACCGCGCACCCCACCGAGATCTCCCGCCAGACGGTGCTCGCCAAGCACCTCATCGTCGACGCGTGCCTGGAGCGGCTCGACAACCCGTCGATCACCCCCCGGGAGCGCCGGCAGGTCGTCGACGAACTGCTGGAGGAGATCACGATCCTGTGGCAGAGCGACCACCAGCGGGCCCACCGGCCGCAGGTCGCCGACGAGGCCGCGCGCATCCTCTACTTCTTCGAGCGGGTGCTGGTGGGCGCCACCATCCGCGTGCACGAGGAGCTCGAGACGCTGCTGCGGGAGCACGTCCCGGGCGTCAGCCCGCCGGACCGGGTGCTGGCCTACGCGTCGTGGGCGGGCGGCGACCAGGACGGCAACCCCAACTGCACCCCCGACCTGGTCGGCGTGGTGCTGGACCGCCACGCGGAGCTCGCCCGGCGGCTGCTGCGGGACCGGGCCCGGGCGCTCGCCGCCGACCTGTCGATCTCCGACCGGGTCGCGCCGGTGGGACCCGAGCTGCTGGCGGCGCTCGACGCCGATGCCGCGGCGATGCCCGAGGCCGCCGGCCGCATCGCCGCCCGGAACCCGCACCAGCCCTACCGCCAGAAGCTGGCGTTCCTGGTGCACCGTCTCGAGCCGGACAGCCCGCACCCGTACCGGGACGCCGCCGAGCTGGTGGAGGACGTCCGCGTGATGGTGCGGTCGCTGCGCGCCGGCCGCGGCGAGCGCGTCGCGAACCTGCGCATGGAGGGGCTGCTGCGCCAGGCCGAGGTGTTCGGCCTGCACCTGGCCCGCCTGGACGTGCGGCAGCACAGCTCCCGCTTCCAGGAGGCCGTCGCCACGGTCGCCGGCGAGGATCCCGCGGCGTGGGCGGACCTGGACGAGCAGGCGCGGCTGCACCGGCTCGACGGGCTGCTCACCGGCGACGGCCCGGTGGCCATGCCGGAGGGCGCCGCACCGGCGCCGGCGGAGGTCGCCGAGACGTTCCGGCAGCTGCGCCTGGCGGTGGACCGCCACGGCACCGAGGCGGCGGGCACCGTGATCGTGAGCTTCACGCACCGGGCGTCCGATCTGATGGCCGCGCAGGTCATGGCCCGCACCGCGGGGCTGCTGGACGTCGCCGACCCGGCGAACCCCCGGTCGGACGTCGACCTGGTGCCGCTGTTCGAGACCATCGACGACCTGCGGCGCGCCCCGGACATGCTCAAGGCCCTGCTCGCCCAGCCGGCGTACCGCCGCAACGTCGAGGCCCGCGGGGACCGCCAGACGGTGATGGTCGGCTACTCCGACTCCAACAAGGACGGCGGCTACCTCGCCGCCAACTGGGAGCTGTTCGGCGCGCAGGAGCGCATCGCCGACGCCTGCAGGCTCAACGGCGTCGAGCTCACCCTGTTCCACGGCCGCGGCGGCACCGCCAGCCGCGGCGGCGGGTCCACGTACGCGGCGGTGATGGGCGGCCCCATCGGCACCCTCAACGGGCGCCTGCGCATCACCGAGCAGGGCGAGATGCTCACGTTCAAGTACGGCCTGCGGCCCGTCGCCGAGCGCAACCTGGACTCCGTGGTCGCGGCGGTGCTGCTGCGCACCCTGCAGGAGGAGGAGGCCATGGGCTTCCCCGGCCGCCGCAGGGTGTGGGACGAGGCGATGGGCGAGATCGCCGAGCGCTCGATGGCCGCCTACCGCGGGCTGGTGTACGAGGACCCGGGGTTCGGCCGGTACTTCCTGGAGGCCAGCCCCATCGCCGAGCTGTCCCTGCTCAACATCGGCAGCCGGCCGTCCCGGCGACCGGGCAGCGACGGGGAGGTGCGGGTGGAGGACCTCCGGGCCATCCCGTGGGTGTTCGCCTGGACGCAGAACCGCCACCTCCTGCCGTCCTGGTACGGGGTGGGCACGGCGCTGCGCGCGTTCCGCGAGCGCTACCGCGGCGGCCTGGACGTGCTCCGGGAGATGTACGCGGAGTGGCCGTGGTGGCGGGCGCTCATCGACAGCTGCCAGATGACCGTCGGGAAGGTGGACCTGCGCATCGCGCGCGGGTACGGCGGCCTGGTGTCCGACACCGCGCTGCGTGACCGGATCCTGGGCGCGGTGGAGGCGGAGTTCTCGGCCACGCGGGAGGAGCTGCTGGGGATCGTGGAGGCGCGGGAGCTGCTGGACGACAAGCCGTACCTGCGGAACTCCATCCGGCTGCGCAACCCGTACATCGACCCCCTGCACGCCATCCAGATCCGCCTGCTGCGCGAGCTGCGCGCCGCCGGCGACGACCCGGAGCGCCGGGCGGCCCTGGAGCCGCCGCTGCTGCTCACGATCTCCGGGATCGCGTCGGGCATGCGGAACACCGGCTGACCGCGAGGGGTGCGCGGGGGTAGGCTGACCCCGAGGAGGAGGCCCGCCCGGTGAGACGACCCGTCATCGTGTTCGCATGCGTCGCCCTGGCCATCGGCCTGTGGCTCACGGCCGTCCTGTCGGCGACGCGGGAGAACAGCCGCCTCGACATCCTGGGCATCTACGCCCTGCTGGGCGCCGACGGGGAGCCGGAGAGCTGCCCGGACGTCACCCAGCCGCCGAGCCTGGACGCCATCGAGGGCGCCCGCCAGCTGGCGCAGATGGTGCGCCTGGACCCGCGCGCGGACCTGCCCAACCCGAACCCGGCGTTCGGTGCGACGCTGCCCGCCGAGGGCGCGCTCACCGCCACGGCCGGGTCGCTGTCCACGTGCATCGGCGGGGCCGACACGCACGACCCGGGCTGGGACCGGGTCCTCCGCAGCCTGCGCTGAGCGTCAGCCGCTCGCCGGGAGGGTGAACACCACCCGCGCCCCGCCGCCGGCCCGGTTCTCGGCCCAGATGCTGCCGCCGTGCGCCTCGACCAGTCCCCGTGCGATCGCCAGCCCCAGGCCGGCGCCGCCGCCGTCCCGCGAGCGCGCCGGGTCCCCGCGCCAGAAGTGGTCGAACATCCGGGCCAGGGCATCCGGGGTGAAGCCCTCGCCGGTGTCCTCGACGGCCACCTCGACCACGTCGCCCCGCCCCTGGAGCGACAGGCGCACCTCACCCTGGGCGGGCGTGTGCCGCAGGGCGTTGACCACGAGGTTGTCGAGCACGCGGCCCACCTTGTCCGGCGCGCAGGCCACGCGGGGCCCCGCCGAGGGCAGATCCACCGCCAGCCGCACGCTGCGCGCCGCCGCCTCGGCCCCCGCTCTGGCCGCCGCGGCCTCCACGAGCGACGCGGCCGGCGCCTCCCGGATGTCGAGGCGAAGGTCGCCGGCGTCCAGCCGCGCGAGCTCGAACAGGTCGTCGACGAGCCCCGACAGCGCGGCCACCTGGGCCCGCATCAGCGGCAGGTACTCCTCGGGCCCGGCGACGCCGTCCTCGACGGCCTCGATCATCACCCGCAGCGACGCGAGCGGGGTCCGCAGGTCATGCCCGGCCCAGGCGACCAGCCGCCGGCGCGCGTCGAAGAGCTCCTCCAGGCGCTCCGCCATCGTGTTGAACGCCTCCGCCAGGGCGTCGACCTCCACGGGTCCGCCGCGCGGCACGCGCGCCGAGAGGTCCCCGGCGGCCACGGCGGCCGGCGCGGCCCGGAGGGCGTCGATCCGGCGGCGGATGCGCCGGCTCAGCAGGAGCGCCCCGGCGAGCGCGGCGGTCCCCGCCAGGCACGCCGTCCCCAGCGCGAGGAGGTGCTCCCCGCTCAGCATGAGGGCGCCCGACGCGAGCACCGCGAGGAGCGGGAGCGACACCCCGAGCGTCGCGAGCCCCACCAGCTGCGCGCGCAGCGACCGGCGGCGCGCGAGGATCGCCGCGGCGCCGAGGCCGGCGGCGAGGGTGGTGGCGCCGATGAGCAGGCCCTGGGTGATCACGGCACGAACCGGTAGCCCACGCCCCACACCGTCTCGATGCGCGACGGCCGGGACGGGTCGTCCTCGATCTTCTCCCGCAGGCGGCGCACGTGGACGGTCACGGTGCCCGTGTCCACCGCCGGCAGGTGCCCCCACACCCGGGCGAGGAGGTGGTCGCGGCTGAAGACCTGCCGGGGATGGGAGGCGAGGAACCACAGCAGGTCGAACTCGCGGGCGGTCAGGCGGACCTCCTCGCCGGCCCGCCGCACCTCGCGCGTCCCGGCGTCGATCACCAGTCCGCCGGCGGTGATGCGTCCGCCCGCGTCGGCGGTGCGGCTGCGGCGCAGCACGGCGCGCACCCGGGCGACGAGCTCCCCCGGCGAGAACGGCTTGGTGACGTAGTCGTCCGCACCCAGCTCGAGGCCGACGATGCGGTCGGACTCCCCGGCGCGGGCCGTCAGCAGGATCACGGGGACCTCCGACTCCCCCCGGATGCGGCGGCACACCTCGAGGCCGTCGAGGCCCGGGAGCATGAGGTCGAGCACGACGAGGCGGGGGTCGCAGCGGCCGAGCTCGGCGAGGGCGGACGCGCCGTCGCCCGCCTCCACGGTGCGGAACCCCTCCCGCGCCAGGTAGCGGCACACGACGTCGCGGACGATCGGTTCGTCGTCGACGACGAGGATCGTTCCCATCGAGCGGCCGTCCATGGGGGCAACGCTAGCGGCCGGTCCTTACCGGGGGGTTACGGCGGGGACCCGCGTCCCCGCCGTCCCCGGCCGGTCAGCCGGCCGGCGCCACCGTGATCCGGGCGACGGGCCCGCTCCACCCGTACATGGCGGGGTCGAGGTCGCCGACGCCCGGGAGGATCCCCGGGTGCATCGTGATCACCGCGCCCTCCGGGTTCCGCACGAAGCGGTGGCCGCCGGCGGGTCCCGGGATGTGCGCGGCCAGCTGGTCGTCCACCTCGCTGCCCGCGTCGTAGGCGCGTGCGCGCACGGTGACCGTCCCGTCGCGCAGGCGCAGCGCGTCGAGCCCCGTGAAGCCGTCGTTGGTGTTCACGAGCATCGACAGCAGGCTCAGGCGGTCGCCGGGCCGGGCCCGGACGACGTAGGTCTGGGAGGCCCCGGGGGCGATGGGCGCAGCGGCCGTGGCGCCGCGGTCCACGCCGGTGGCGGCCGACCGCACGCCCGGCACGGACCCGTAGGCCGAGATCGCCGGGCCGTTGTCGGCGTCCTCCGCCAGCCCCGCCACCGGATGCGTCGCGATCTCCCCGACGCCCCACACGTGCGCGCGGTCCGAGTGCACGACGAGCAGCGGCGGCGACAGGGGCTGGGACCCCGCCGGCGTGAGGTTCTCCACGGTCACCGCGTACTCGCGGACCCCGTGGGAGCGGTTGGCGCTGAGCGGCACGGCGGCGATGCCGAGGGCCAGGACGGCTGCGGTCATCACGACGGGACGTTTCATCTTCGGTCCTCGCTGGTTCGTTGGGGTGGGACTCCCCGACGATCCGGCGACGGCCTTACAGGACCCTTTCGGCGATCCGACGATCGCCTGAACGCGCTAGAGCAGGCCGGGCCCGAAGCCCTGGAGCTCGATGCTGATGCGGGTCATCGTGCCGGTGATCATCAGCACGCCCGTGATGATGAGCAGCACCGCGCCGGTGCTGGTGATCGCCCGGAGGTGGCGCTTGAGCAGCCCCAGCGCGGCGGTGGCCTTGTGCAGGAACAGGCCGGCGAGCAGGAACGGGATGCCCATGCCCAGCGCGTAGACCAGCAGCAGCGAGCCACCCAGCGCCCAGCTGGCGGAGCTGGCGGCCAGTCCCAGCGCCGCGCCGAGGGCCGGGCCGATGCAGGGGGTCCACCCCACGCCGAAGGCCACGCCCGCGAGCGCCGACCCGGCCAGGGTCACCGGCCGGTTGCGCATGTGGAACCGCCGCTCGCGCATGAGGAACATCGGCAGGCGCTGCAGGAGCAGCAGGAGCCCCATCACGATGAGCAGCGCGCCGCCGACGGTTTCCAGCGTCCCGCGGTGCTGGAGCAGGAGCGTGCCGAACAGGCCGACCCCCGCCCCCAGGATCGTGAAGGCGATCGAGAACCCGGCGACGAAGGCCGCGGTGGGCACGAACACCGCCCGGCGGCGGTCGGCGCCCTCCTCGAAGCCCACCCCGGAGATGAACCCCAGGTAGGCGGGCACCAGCGGGAGCACGCACGGCGACGCGAACGACACGAAGCCGGCCGTGAAGGCGACCGCGTAGCTGACGGGATCCGCGCCGAGCATTGCCCGACGAGGATGGCACATCCGGGGCGCGGCGCGGCGGGTGGCCGCCCCGCGCCCCGTGGGCGGTCAGTCCCTGCTCATCCCCAGCAGGTTGAGGATGAAGAGGAAGACGTTGAAGACGTCGAGGAAGATCGACAGGGCGATCATCACCACGTCCTCCTCGCCGGCGGAGCGCAGCCGCTGGAAGTCGAACATCGTGAAGACCGAGAAGATCGCCAGGCCGATGATCGACCACAGCAGGTTGAAGCCCGGGATCGAGACGAAGATCGCCACGATCGAGACGACGATGAGGGCGACGAGCCCCCAGAACGCCATCCGCGCGGCGGGCGCCAGGTCCCGGCGGGTCGCCCAGCCGGCGGCGCCGAAGCCGCCGATGAACAGGGCGGTGAGCCCGGCGGCCTGCCAGATGATCGTCGGCCCGCCCTCGACCGCGGCGTACGCGGACATCGTGGGGCCGATGGCCATGCCGAGCAGCAGGCCCACGCCGAACAGCAGCGCCATCCCGAGCGCGCCGTTCTGCGCCTTGCGGGCGAAGGACATCCCCATGATCGCCAGGAACGCGACGACCCAGACGCCGATGGCCGCGCCGCCGGAGAGGTTCCGGCCGATGTAGGCGCCGCCGGCGGCGAACGCGGTGGTGACGGCCACCAGGAACATCGTCTGGCCGAACACCGTGCGGGCGTCGGCGCGGACGACGGCGCCCGCCTGCTCGCGCAGGTGGGTGGCGGGGCCCTCGTACGGGTTGTTGGTGCTCACGTGACCTCCGGTGGTGTGGGCACACCGAGGGTAGCGGCCGCCCCGCCACCCGTCACGGGTGGTGCGTTGCGATCCGGTTCGGAGGCGATCCCCCGCGACGCCGCGCATCCCCGCGGCGCCGCGTTTCCCCGGGGATCAGCTCTGGCCGGCGGGGCGCAGGCCGCACACGCGGCGCAGCACCAGCGACGCCGGGCAGTTCCCGGCCAGCACGAACATCCACTGGTTGACGCCGACGAACGCCGTGAGCAGCAGGAACCACGGCGAGACCAGCCACGCCAGCACCGCCGAGAGGAGCGTGACGCTCCCGGCCATCGCGAACAGCACCCGCTCCAGACTCCACCCGCGCCGCATCGCCACCTCGTGTCCGTGCATACCCATGGGGGTATCCTGCCCGATCGCGGCCAATGATGCAACTGCACAACCGTGCAGATGTATCTGGATCCATTCCAGACAATCTGCGTACACTGCACCCCGTGACCCCGCCCCCCGACGCCGAGCGCCGCCTCCGCGACGCGCGTCTGCGTGTGACGCGCCCCCGCGTCGCCGTGCTGGACGCCGTGCACCTGCACCCGCACGCCGACACGGACACCATCATCGGGGCCGTCCGCGGGCGCCTGGGCGAGGTGTCGACCCAGGCGGTCTACGACGTGCTGCGCGCGCTCACGGCCGCCGGCCTGGTGCGCCGCATCGAGCCCGCGGGCTCCGTCGCGCGTTACGAGTCGCGGGTGGGCGACAACCACCACCACATCGTGTGCCGGTCCTGCGGCGCGATCGCCGACGTCGAGTGCGCCGTCGGCGGCGCCCCCTGCATGACCGCGCCGGGCGACCACGGCTTCGCGATCGACGAGACCGAGGTCATCCACTGGGGGCTGTGCCCGGAGTGCTCCGCCGCGCGCGCGGACCCGTCCACCACTCCGGGCGGCACCGCACCATGACCGACAACCCCGCTGCAACCACCGAAGGCGAGAACACCGTGGAGAACACGAGCAAGTGCCCGTTCACGGGCGGAGACGGACGCACCAACCGCGACTGGTGGCCCAACCGGCTTGACCTGTCGGTGCTCCACCGGAACCCGCCGGCCGGCGACCCCATGGGCGAGGACTTCGACTACGCGAAGGAGTTCGCGAGCCTGGACCTCGAGGCGGTGAAGCGCGACCTCGCCGAGGTGATGACCGACTCGCAGGAGTGGTGGCCCGCGGACTACGGCCACTACGGCCCGCTGTTCATCCGGATGGCGTGGCACGCCGCCGGCACGTACCGCATCCACGACGGCCGCGGCGGCGCCGGGTCCGGCGAGCAGCGCTTCGCGCCGCTCAACAGCTGGCCGGACAACGCGAACCTCGACAAGGCGCGGCGCCTCCTGTGGCCCGTCAAGCAGAAGTACGGCCGCAAGCTGTCGTGGGCCGACCTGCTGGTGCTGGCCGGCAACGTGGCCCTGGAGACCATGGGCTTCGAGACGTTCGGCTTCGGCGGCGGCCGCGCCGACGTGTGGGAGCCCGAGGAGGTCAACTGGGGCACGGAGGACACCTGGCTCGCCGACGCCCGGTACCGCGGGGAGCGTGAGCTCGACAACCCCCTCGCCGCCGTGCAGATGGGCCTCATCTACGTGAACCCGGAGGGCCCCAACGGCAACCCGGACCCCGTCGCGGCCGCGCACGACATCCGCGAGACGTTCAAGCGCATGGCGATGGACGACGTGGAGACCGTCGCCCTCATCGCCGGCGGCCACACCTTCGGCAAGACCCACGGCGCCGGCGACGCCGCGCTGGTGGGGCCGGAGCCCGAGGCCGCCAAGCTGCAGGAGATGGGCATGGGGTGGACCAGCGCGTACGGCTCCGGCCGCGGCGGCGACACCATCACCAGCGGCCTGGAGGGCGCCTGGACGCCCACCCCCATCAGCTGGGACAACAGCTTCTTCGAGACCCTGTTCCGGTACGAGTGGACGCTGTCGAAGAGCCCGGCCGGCGCGCACCAGTGGATCCCGGTCGAGGCGGACGCCGAGGGCACCGTCCCCGACGCCCACGACCCGTCCAAGCGCCACACCCCGGTGATGCTCACGACCGACCTGTCGCTGCGGTTCGACCCGGCGTACGAGCCCATCTCCCGGCGCTTCCTGGAGCACCCCGAGGAGTTCGCCGAGGCGTTCGCCAAGGCGTGGTTCAAGCTCACGCACCGCGACATGGGCCCCATCACCCGGTACCTGGGCCCCGAGGTCCCGGCGGAGCCGCAGATCTGGCAGGACCCCGTCCCGGCCGCCGAGGGCGGGCCGATCGGCCCCGCCCAGATCGCCGCGCTGAAGGAGGCGGTGCTCGCCTCCGGCCTGGGGGTCTCGCAGCTGGTGACCACCGCGTGGGCCTCGGCCTCCACCTTCCGGGGCACCGACAAGCGGGGCGGCGCGAACGGCGCCCGTATCCGCCTGGCCCCGCAGAAGGACTGGGAGGTCAACAACCCGCCGGCGCTCGCCGCGGTCCTGCAGGCGCTCGAGAAGGTGCGGGCGGACTTCAACACCGCGAACCCCGCCACGCCGGTGTCCCTGGCGGACCTCATCGTGCTCGCCGGCACCGCGGCGGTCGAGAAGGCCGCGCGCGACGCCGGGTTCGACATCGAGGTGCCGTTCGCGCCGGGCCGCACCGACGCCACGCAGGACCAGACCGACGTGGAGTCCTTCGCGGTGCTGGAGCCCACGGCCGACGGCTTCCGCAACTACCTGCGCCCGGGGCACGACCGCCCGGCGGAGCGGCTGCTGGTGGACCGGGCGGAGTTCCTCACGCTCACGGCGCCCGAGATGACGGTGCTGGTGGGCGGCCTGCGCGCCCTCGGGGCGAACCACGACGGCTCCGCCACCGGCGTGCTCACCGACCGCCCGGGGATCCTCACGAACGACTTCTTCGTGAACATCCTCGACCCCGGCACGCAGTGGGTGCCCACCTCCGAGGACGAGCAGGCGTTCGAGGGGCGTGACCGCGCCACCGGGAAGGCGCGCTGGACCGGCAGCCGGGTCGACCTGGTGTTCGGCTCCAACTCGCAGCTGCGCGCCCTCGCCGAGGTGTACGCGAGCGACGACGCCCGCGAGAAGTTCGTCGCGGACTTCGCCGCCGCGTGGACCAAGGTCATGAACCTGGACCGGTTCGACCTGGCCTGATCGGCCCGCCGCCGCGGACTCTCCGAACGAGGGGGGTCCGCGGCGGCACCGGCGACGTACCGTCGCCCCATGCGAACTCCCCACGCCGTCGCCGGCGTGCTGACCCTCGCCGCCGCACTGGGCGCGGCCGGCACGGCTCCGCAGCACGCGCACGCCCGCTCGTACTTCACCACCTTCGGCTTCGTGCAGGTGGCGCCCTCCCGGGTGTGGCAGCAGACCGCCTGGATCCCGCAGAGCATCGACGTCCCGCCCGGCGTGCAGCACCGGTTCCGCCTGGGCGCCGACACGTACCGCGGCATCTGGGTGCCGGCCGCGGTGAGCCGCACCGACACCACGCTGATGCTCGGCTACGCGCGCCGCGACGCCCGCATCCGGGTGGACGGCAGCATGTTCTTCGTCGCCGACCGCGAGCTCACCGCCGCCGAGCGCCGGGTGTTCCGGGTGTTCGCCGACCTGTACCGGGACGCCGACGTGATGGTGCTGCGGGCCGGCCACCCGGCCTGCGCCGGGCTCACGCGCGCGCAGGCCCGGGCGATCGCCTCCGGGCGCATCACCCGCTGGTCGCAGGTGGTCGCCGGCGCACCGGCCGACCGCATCGCCGTGCGCTACCCGGAGGTCGCCGGCACCATCGAGCTGCGCTTCGGCGCCCGGCTGGTGGGCGCAACCGTCCACTGGCGCGCGACCTACGCCCCCGGCGCCCGCGGCGCGGCCGACGGCGGCGTCGCCGAGGCCGCCCGCAACCCGGCCGTGGCAGCCATCACCTCGTGGACGGCGATGCGCCGTCAGGCGCGCACCGACGTGTGCGTCGTGCCGCTCGGCGGCGTCGCGCCGTCCGACGCCGCCGTCGCCGCCCTCACCTACCCGGCGGCGTTCCCCGTGCGGTACGTCGTGCCGCGCAGCACCCGGGGCGTCGCGCCGCGCGACCTGATCACCCGGCGGGAGGTGCGCCGGCACCTCGCCTCCGACGCCTTCCGCGCGACCCTCCGCGGCACCGGAGTGCTGGTCTCCGGCGATCCCATCGCGCCGCCCCAGCCGGTGCCGCCAGGGCTCGACCCGCAGGACCCGCCGGCCCCCACCTCCTGATCGGCGACTCGTCCCGCATACCGGACGCCGGACGGCACGGCCCTTGCGTGTCGAGCGGGGCGCCCCGCCCGCGAGTTGCCCCCGGGACCTCCCGCATGGTCCACTCGGCTCCCGTTCGGCCGGCGGCGTCCCACGCGGCCCGGCCGGGCGAACGGCGCTCGAGTACCCCCGGGATCCTGCGATCGCACCAGGGAGGACCGATGAGCACGCTCACGCCGGCCGACGCCAGGACGCTCCTGGACGGCATCTTCTCCGCGAAGGACCAGGAGGGGGTGATGGCCGCGCTCGGGGCCTTCTCCCCCGACGTGGAGTGGACCCAGTACGACATCGAGCACCGCCCCGCGGACCCCCTGCGGGCCCGCGGTCACGAGGAGGTCGCCGTCCTGCTCGCGAAGGGGCTGGCGCCCGGCATGACCCACCGCCTCGTCCGCACCATGTCGGCCGAGGACGGCATGGCCTGCCACGTCGAGTGCGCGTACCCGTCCGGCGACAAGGTCGAGGTGACCTACATCTTCGACGTCGAGGACGGCCGCATCACCCGGGTGCTCGGCACCATGGCCTGGGACGGATAGACGTCGCAACGACGCGGGGCCCGGCGTCGTGCCGGGCCCCGCGGCGGTTCAGCGATGGTGCGGAGGGACTACGAGCAGCCGCTGGTGCTGCCGCAGTTCTCGCACTTGTAGCAGGTGCCCGAGCGGATCATCGTCCAGCCGCAGCTGCCGCAGATGGCGCCGTCGGTCTGCTTGAACGTGTACTTCCCGCCACGGGTGGGCGGCAGCTCCAGGGAGGTCTGCCCCGAGGTCTGCGCGACCGGCAGCTCGATGACCTGCGCGGACGGCGCGTCGTCGGTGGCGTCCTCCACCACGGTCATGCCGATGGCCTCCGCCCGGGCCCCCGGGGTGAGGATCCCGACCTCGCGCTTCTGCTCCTCGGTGAGGAACTTCGACCCGAGCCAGCGCACCACGTAGTCCACGATGGACTTCGCCATCGGGATCTCCGGGTTCGGCGTGAACCCGGCCGGCTCGAAGCGGCTGTGGCTGAGCTTGTCCACCAGGATCTCCAGCGGCACGCCGTGCTGGAGGGCCATGGACACGCAGATCGCCAGGGAGTCCACCAGGCCCGAGACCGTGGAGCCCTGCTTGGCCATCTTGATGAAGACCTCGCCCGGGCTGCCGTCCTCGTACTTGCCGGCGGTGATGTACCCGTCGTGGCCCGCGATCGAGAAGTGGTGCGTGATCGCCTCACGGGTGTCCGGCATGCGGCGGCGGGCCGGGTGCGCGGACGCGGCGGCGGCCAGCTGCGCGGCCGGCGTCTCCGACTTGCCGGTCGACAGCGGCTGGGTGCGCTTGCTGCCGTCGCGGTAGATCGCGAGCGCCTTCACCCCGCTCTTCCAGGCGAGGATGTACGCCGCCATGATCTCCTCGGGCGTCGCCTCGTTCGGCATGTTCACCGTCTTGGAGATCGCGCCCGAGATGAACGGCTGCACCGCGCCCATCATGAGGATGTGGCCGCGGTAGTGGATCGACCGCGTGCCGTTCATCGGCGTGAACGCGCAGTCGAACACCGGCAGGTGCTCGTCCTTGAGCCCCGGGGCGCCCTCGATCGTCTCGTGCTCGTCGATGAAGCTGACGATCGCGTCGATCTGGGCCTGGTCGTAGCCGAGCTTCGCGAGGGCGCTGGGGACCGTGTTGTTCACGATCTTCATGACGCCGCCGCCGACCAGCTTCTTGTACTTGACCAGCGCGATGTCGGGCTCCACGCCGGTGGTGTCGCAGTCCATCATGAAGCCGATGGTGCCGGTGGGCGCCAGCACGGACGCCTGCGCGTTCCGCACGCCGTGGATGGCGGCGCGGTCGACCGTGGCGGCCCAGGACTCGCGGGCGGCCTCGAGCAGCTGCTCGTCGCCGACCAGGTCGGCGCGGACGTCCTCGACGGCCCGCTGGTGCATTCGCAGCACGCCCTGCATGGGCTGCGCGTTCGTCTCGTAGCCCTCGAACGGGCCCATCCGCTCCGCGAGCCGGGTGGACTGCTCGTAGGCCCGGCCCGTCATGAGGGCCGTGATGGCGGCGGCGTAGGAGCGGCCGGCGTCCGAGTCGTACGGGAGGCCCTTGCTCATGATGAGCGCGCCGAGGTTCGCGTAGCCGATGCCCAGCTGCCGGAAGGCGCGGGCGTTCTTCGCGATGCCCTCGGTGGGGTAGCCGGACCGGGCGACGATGATGTCCATCGCCGTGATGGTCACGTCCACGGCCTGCCGGAAGTCGTTCACGAGGAACTCGCCGTCCTCGCCCACGAACTTCATGAGGTTGAACGACGCCAGGTTGCAGGCCGAGTCGTCGATGTGCATGTACTCGGAGCACGGGTTCGACGCGTTGATGCGGCCCGTGTTGGGGCAGGTGTGCCACCGGTTGATGGTGGTGTCGTACTGCATGCCCGGGTCGCCGCAGACCCACGCGGCCTCCGCGATGTCGCGCAGCAGGTCCCGCGCCTTCACGGTCTCCAGGGTCTCACCGGTGGTGACGGCCCGGAGGTGCCAGTCGCCGTTCGCCTCGGACGCGTACATGAACTCGTCGGTGACGCGGACGGAGTTGTTCGCGTTCTGGAACTGGATGGACTGCCAGGCCTCGCCGTTGATGCCCATGTCGTAGCCCATCTCGCCGAGCGCCCAGGCCTTCTTCTCCTCCTCGGCCTTGCAGTTCACGAACTCGACGATGTCCGGGTGGTCGCAGTTGAGCACGACCATCTTCGCGGCGCGGCGGGTGGTGCCGCCGCTCTTGATGGCGCCCGCGCAGGCGTCGGCGCCGCGCATGAAGCTGACCGGGCCGGACGCGGTGCCGCCGCCGGACAGGAGCTCCTTCGACGAGCGGAGGTTCGACAGGTTGAGCCCGGAGCCGGACCCGCCCTTGAAGATGCGCCCCTCCTTGGAGATCCACGCGAGGATCGAGTCCATCGTGTCCTCGACGGACAGGATGAAGCAGGCGGAGCACTGCGGCTCCTCCCGCGTGCCCACGTTGAACCACACCGGGGAGTTGAAGGCGACCTTCTGGTTCACCAGCAGGTGCATGAGCTCGGCCTCGAACGAGTCCGCCTCGTTGCTGTCGGTGAAGTAGCCCTCCTCCTCACCCCACTTGCGGATGGTGAGGACGACGCGGTCGATGATCTGCCGGACGCTGTGCTCGCGTTCCGGGGAGCCGAGCGCGCCGCGGAAGTACTTCGAGGCGACGACGTTGGTTGCCAGCTGGCTCCAGGCCTTCGGCACCTCGATGTCGTCCTGCTCGAAGTAGCTCTGACCGCCCTCGCCGGTGATGCCGGCGCTCCGGCGCTCCCAGGCGACCTCGTCGTACGGATGGGTGCCCGGGTTGGTGAAGTAGCGCTTGATGCCGAGCCGGGGGGCAGCCGGTCGCTCGACGGCGGAGGCGCGGTGCTCGACAGCCTCAGTCGCCATCTGGGACCTCCCGAGTGGTTGTGGTGGTGACGGTGGTGGGCTCGGGAGCATCGGCTCCCGACGTGTCGCGTCCGCCGCGCAGCGCCCGCAGGCGCGCACGGCCAGGACCCCGGGACTGGTCCCCGATCGTATCGAACATCTGTTCGTCGAGCGAGACCTGCCCCCTCGGAAGCGGGGGCTCGCGCTCCAGGCGCGCGAGCTCCTCCTCGAACTCCTCGATGTCCGCGAACTGCCGGTAGACCGACGCGAACCGCACGTAGGCGACCTGGTCGATCTCCTTCAGCCGGCGGAGCGAGAGCTCGCCGATCATCGAGCTGCGCACCTCCTGGCGCAGCCGGTTGCGGAGCTCCGTCTCGATGTCGCGGACCGCGACCTCGAGGAGGCCGGTCGCGACGGGCCGCTTGTGGCAGGCCCGCTGCAGCCCGGCGAGGAGCTTCGCGCGGTCGAACGCCTCCCGCTCACCGCTGCTCTTGATCACCACGACCGGCATCTCCTCGACGCGCTCGTAGGTGGTGAAGCGGCGGCCGCAGCCCAGGCATTCGCGCCGTCGCCGGATCGCATCCTTGCTGTCCGGGACGCGGGATTCGACCACGCGGTGTTCAGGGTGTTCGCAGAAGGGGCAGATCATCCGCAGAAAACTAGATGTGGGGTGGGACGTATGACACACACGCTACATTCAGCGTGCCGGGGCGGCATCCTTCCACCAAAACGCGGTTCGAATCAAACCCCCGGCGGGGAGTTTTCGACTGCGTTTTCCGCTCTGAGCGGAGGAATCAGCGGCGGGCCCAGGAGTCCCGCGAAAGCGTCCACAGGTGGACGTCCACGCCCGCGCACCGGTCCGTCCCGGCGGTCCGCTGCACGGGGCCCCTGGTGAAGCCGATCGCGGCGGCGACGCGCTCCGAGCCGGTGTTGCCGATCATGGTCTTCAGCTCGAGCAGGTCGTGGCCCAGGTCGCGGAACGCCCAGTCCACCACCAGCCGTGCGGCGCGGGTCGCCACGCCCCGCCTCCGGGCCCAGTGGCCCACCCAGTAGCCCACCTCGGGCACCTGGCCCCCGGCCAGCCGGTGCAGCCCCACCACGCCCGCCCCGGCGCCGTCCAGGACGATCGCGAACCGGGCGTGCGTGCCCTGGTCCCAGTCGACGGCGGTGTCATCCACGAACCCGCGGCCGTGCGCCTCGGTGTAGCCCGCCGGCACCGTCGTCCAGCGCGGCACCTCGGGGTCCTGGCAGCCCCTCACGATCCACGGGACGTCCTCCTCCCGCGGCACCCGCAGCACCAGCCCGCCGTCGGACAGGGGCGGGTCCGGCGCCGTCAGTCCAGGAAGCGCACCCTCGAGATTGGCCAATAGACGACCTCCGCCTGCCCGATGACGTTGCCGATGGGCGCGAACGCGGCGTCCTGGTCGGTGTCGGGCCCGTCGGCGCCCTGCCCCCACTGGTGGGAGTCGCAGGAGTTGTTCCGGTTGTCGCCCAGCAGCAGCAGCTTGCCCTTGGGGACCACCGAGAAGTCCATCTCGTACTGGGGCACGCGGGCGTTCTTGACCACGAACTCCCGGCCGTTCACGAAGGTCTTGCCGCCGCGCACCTCGACGCGGTCCCCGGCGACGCCGATGACGCGCTTCACGAACGGCACGCCCTTCGGCGGGTCGCACGCGCGGATCGCGGCGGCGGGCGGCGTGAACACCACGATGTCGCCGCGCTCGATGTCCCGGAACCGGTAGACGAGGCGGTTCGCGATGATCCGGTCGTGCTCCTGGATCGTCGGGATCATGGAGCCGGTCGGGATCTCGTACGGCTTGGCGACGGACGCCTGGATCACGAACGCCATCCCCACCGCCACGGCGCCGGGGATGAGCGCGTCCCGCATGATGCGCCTCACCGGGCGGCCCCGGTCACGACAGGAAGCCCAGGTGGGTGACCGGCCAGTACACGACCTCCGCCTGCCCGATGACGTTGGCGATGGGCACGAACGGGTCGGTGGCCGGGTCGGGGCGGTCGCCCCGCCACTGGTGGGAGTCGCACGACGAGGGGCGGTTGTCGCCCAGGACGAGCAGGTGGCCCTCCGGCACCGGCGGGAACGTCTGCCGCGGCAGCCCGTCCTGGACGGCGTTGGGCTTCACCGCGTCGTCCACCACGTACGGCACGCCGTTGACCAGGACCTCCTTGGGCCGGATCTCGACGACGTCGCCGGGCAGGCCGATGACCCGCTTCACGAACGGCACGCCCTTGGGCGGGTCGCACGCCTCCACCGCCGCACGCGGGGGGTCGAACACGATCACGTCGCCGCGCTCGATGTCCCGGAAGCGGTAGATGAGGCGGTTGGCGATGATGCGGTCGTGCTCCTTGATCGTGGGGATCATGGAGCCCGTCGGGATCTCGTACGGCTTCGCGACGGCCGCCTGGATGACGAAGGCCATGGAGATGGCCACCGCCGCCGGGATGACCGCATCCCGGATGATGCGGCGCACGTCAGTCCTCGCCGGGGCCGGGGCGCCGCCGGGTCCACGCGATGTACGCGAAGGCCGCGGCGCCGGCGACGGCGGCGATGATCACGACGATGGTGAGCCCGGAGCCGCCCCCGGAGCCGCCGTCGTCGACCACGGGCGTGGTGTTCGCGGAGGTGCCGCCGCACTCGAGCTGCTTCTGCTCGATGATGTCCACCGCCGCCCCGTACTGCTGCTGGTCGGCGTTGGCCAGCTTGAGCGCCGACGCGAAGTCCGCGTCCGGGTAACAGGCGTCGATGACTCCGTTATCGTCGTAGTCGGCGATCACCGCCCGCCCGTCGGCCAGCGCGGTGGCCGAGACGGCCAGGCCCAGCAGGAGGACGGCCACGATCAGGCCGGTGAGGCGACGCAGCAGGATCACCACCAGGTGACGACGACGGACCAGCCCGGGGATCCCCGGAGCGCCGCGGATCGTAGCCCGGCCCCAGGGGCCCCACAACCGCTGAGGTTCGCGGTCCTGGCCGCGCTGGCGGGCTGGGCGGTGCTCGCCGCGGCGGGCGGCGGCATGGATTACGGCAACGGGGTCGGCGGGGCCGGGCCCCTCGCCGCGTTCCTGGGGCTCGCCGTGGGCGCGCCCCTGGCGGCGCTCGCCGTGTGGCACACGCGGCGGCGGATCGGCCGCGGCGCGGCGGCGGGGCTGGCCCTGTGGTCGGGCCTCGGCCTGGCGGCGCTCGGGTTCCTGTCGCTCGCCTGGGCGGTGGACCCCTCGGCGGCGTGGATCGCGTCGAACCGCATGGCGCTGCTGGCCTGCGGGCTGGTGCTGGGCCTCGCGGCCGGGGCCGCGCTGCCCGGGGCGGCCGCCCGCTTCCCGGTGCTCCTCTCCGCGGCCGCCGTGGTGCCGGTGGGCCTGGCGCTGCTCACCGAGGCGCTGCCCGGCGTCCTGGGCGCCGACGGCGCGAGCGCGCGCCTGTCGTCCCCGGTGGACTACCCCAACGCGCTGGCGCTGGTGGCCGCCGCGGCCGTCCCGGGCGCGGTCGGCGCCGCCGGGTGCGCGCGGCGGTGGGCGGCGCCGGCCGCCGCCGCCTGGATGGCCTGCCTGTTCGCCGCCTCGGTGCTGACCCTGTCGCGCTCGGGCATCGCGGTGACCGGCGTGGCCCTGCTGCTGACCCTCGCGCTGGGCCCCCGGGCCCGTGCGGGCGCGGGCGCGGCCGCCGCCGGGGCGCTGGGCGCAGTGCCCGCGGTGCTGGTGGGCCTGCTCGCCCACGACCTGTCCGCCGACGGGCTCGACGCGGCCGACCGCGCGGGCGCCGGGGCCCTGTTCGGCGTGGCGCTGCTGGGCGGCGCGGCCGCCGCGGCGCTGCTCGCCCGGCCCGCCCAGCGGGTCGCCGGGCCGCTGCGCGCGCCGCGGCCGAGGCTGGTCGCGGGCGTGCTCGCCGCGGCGCTCGCGCTGGCGCCCCTGGCGGTCATCGCCGCCGATCACGGCACGATCACCGGGTGCGGCGGCGGCGGCGTGGGCAACTCCGCGGACCGGCTCACCAACGCCGGCGCCAACCAGCGCGGCGCGTGGTGGTGCGAGGCCGCCCGCGGCTGGGAGGCCCAGCCGCTGCGGGGCAACGGCGCCGGGTCCTTCCCGCTGGTGCAGCGGCGGGAGCGGGAGGACGGCGACGACCGCGTGCTCACGCTCGACCCGCACCAGGTGTTCCTGGCGCCCGCGTCCGACCTGGGGTCGCTCGGCGTGGTGCTCATGGCCGGCCTGTGGGGCGCCGCCGGGCTGGCCCTGCTGCGGTTGCGGCGGCGGGCGCCCGCCGGGGTGGTGGCCATCCTCGCGGCGGCCGGCGTGCAGTCGCTCACCGACTGGACGCTCACCTGGCCGGCGTCGGGCCTTCCCGTCGCGGCCGCGCTGGGGCTGCTCGCCGCGTCGGCGGCGCGGGACCCGCGGCCGCGCGCGCTGTCCGCGGGGGGCGAGGCGGGCCTGGTGGCCGTGCTGGCCGCGGCGGCGATCGCCGCGCCGGTCACCGCCGGCCTGCCCTGGTGGTCCGGCCACCTGGTGCGCGGCTCCCAGGACGCCCTGGCGCGCGGGGACCTGGGGGAGGCGCTCTCGCTGGCCCGCGACGCGCGGTCGCGCAACCCGCTGTCCATCGACCCGCTGCGCATGCGGGCCCTCGCCCTGGCTCGCGCCGGGGACCGGGCGGCCGCCGAGGCGGCGCTGCGCGAGGCGACCCGCGTGCAGCCGGAGAACCCGATGGCGTGGCGTGCGCTCGCCCGGTTCCTCGGGCCCGGGGAGGCGGCGCGCGGCGCCTGGGTGCGGGTCCACCTGCTGGACCCCTATGCGTCGGACGCCCGGGCGGCCCTATCGATCCCGGACGACGCCCCGCCCGGCATCGCCCGCGCCGGCGGCCTGCGGCGCGCGTGACGCCTCGCGGCCGAGGGTGCGGCGCAGGCGCGGCACCAGGGTCGCGGCCTCCAGCACGATGCGGCGGCTCATCTTCGACTGCCCGAGCTCGCGCTCGGTGAACGTGATGGGGACCTCCGCCACGCGGAAGCCCAGCAGCACCGCCCGGTAGGTCATCTCCACCTGGAAGCCGTACCCGGCGGCGGCCACCTCGTCCAGCGGGACGGCCTCCAGGACCTCCCGCCGGAACACCTTGAAGCCGCCGGTGAGGTCGTTGACCGGGATGCCCAGGACCAGGCGGGCGTACATGCACCCGCCGCGGCTGATGGCCCGGCGCACCAGGCCCCAGCGGGTCACCCCGCCGCCGCGCACGTAGCGGCTGCCGAGCACCACGTCGGCGTGCTCGGCGGCGGCGAGCAGCGACGGCAGCGCCGCGGGGTCGTGGGAGAAGTCGCAGTCCATCTCGGCGATCCGCTGCGCCCCCGCGTCCAGGGCCACGCGGAAGCCCGCGCGGTACGCCGGGCCGATGCCCTCCTTCGCGGTGCGCCGCAGGACGTGCACGCGGGGTTCCCGGGCGGCCACCGCGTCGGCGAGGTCGGCGGTGCCGTCCGGCGAGCCGTCGTCCACCACCAGCACGTGGCCGTCGATGCCGTTCGCGTCGAACACGCCCATGAGGGCGGCCAGCATGCGCTCGACGTTCTCCGCCTCGTCGTACGTGGGCAGCACGACCCACGTGGGCGGCGTCGTCACTCCGGGAGCTCCGGGAGCGTCACCCCGAACTGGAAGGGACCGTCCATCACGCCGGGCGGCTCCAGGCCGGCGAGCCGCACCCCGAGCACCCGCGCCCGCGGGTCCAGGGCGGGCACCAGCTCCAGGCTGCCCTCCGTCCACCCGTCGCGCGAGGTCTCGTGCAGGAGGGCCACGTGGTACCGGCCGCCCCGGTCGTCCCACACCTCGACGGTGCCGCCGAGTCCCGCGCCCTCCTCGCCGCGCAGCACCGCGACGGTCATGACCGCGCGGTCCTGGTAGCGCTCGACCGCCCAGATGCACACGGCGCCGCCGGACACGACGCGGGCCTGCCCCACGGGCACCAGCCCGCGGAACCCGGCCATGCCCCGGGCCGGCACGCGCGGGGCGGCGGGCCCCAGGGACGCGGTCCCCGGCTCGTCGGGCATGGACGTCGCGGTGCGGTCCGGCACCAGCTCCACCGAGAGCTCCCAGGTGCCGTCCGGCAGGGGCCGCTCGATGCCGATGCCCGCGCGGGGGCTCGACACGCGCTGGATACCGCTGGCGATGAGCTCCAGGCGCCGGGCCTCCGGCGGGACGGCGGGCTCCAGCCACGCCGTGACCTGCAGGCTCCCGAGCCCCGCCTGGCGGGACAGGCCGCGCACGAAGTACTGGGTGCCGACGTCGTCGCCGGCCTCCAGGCCGCCCTCAACCTCCCACGCCAGCATCCCCGGCGCCTGGGAGAGCACGAGCAGCGGCACCGCCGAGCCCTCGGCGTGGTGCTCGACGGCCAGCACGGCCACCATCGCCGACTCGCCATGGGCGATCGCCGTGCAGGGGACCAGGCCCCCGAACCCCAGCTGCCCCCGGCTCGGGGGCTCCATCAGCGTCGTGCCGCTCATCACCCGGAACCGTACCGTCCCCGCCTCCGCCGGGCACAGCCCCGGCGGTACGCTTCACCCGATGGCCCTCACGCCGCTGGTGCTGCTCCACCCGTACCCGGTGGACGCCGGGTTCTGGGACCCGGTGCGGGCCCTGCTGCGCCCGGAGCGGCCGGTGCTCACGCCCGAGGCACCGGGGTTCGGCGCCGCCGCACCCGAGCCGGGCTGGACCGTCACCGGATACGCCGACGCGGTCGCCGGCCGCATCGCGGAGTGGGCGCCCGGCGGCCGGGCCGCCGTGTGCGGGCTGTCGCTGGGCGGCTACGTGGCCCTCGCCATCGCCGCGCGCCACCCCGGCCTGCTCGCCGCGCTGGTCCTGGCCGACACGCGCGCGGAGCCCGACGACGACACCGCCCTGGCGGGCCGCGCGGACGGGATCGCGCGCATCGAGATCGAGGGCGCGGACGGGTACCTGCGGGACTTCCTGCCGCGGGTCGTCTCCCCGTCGGCCCCCGACGCGCCGCGCGGTGCGCTGGCGGCGCTCGCCGGGCGCCAGCCGCCCGGGACGCTCTGCGACGCCCTGCGGGCGCTCGCCGGCCGGGTGGACCGGCGCCCGGACCTGCCGTCGGTCGCATGCCCCACGCTGGTGGTCGTGGGGGAGGACGACGCGGCCACGCCGCCCGCCGTGGCCCGCGTGATGGCGGACGGCATCCCGGGCGCGCGGCTGGCCGTGGTGCCCGGCGCCGGGCCCATGACGGCGCTGGAGCGGCCGGACGCCTTCGCGGCCCTGGTGGAGGAGCATCTGGCGCCCGTCGACGCCGCCGCCGGGTGACGTTTGACAGTCCGTGCCGCCGGGAATACATTCACCGGTGAAGCATTCCCCTTTCCCCCTGCTATTTGTGAGGTATGGCACGAATGCCGTCGCTTCCTCCGGCCATCGACCTCCACGTCCGCTCGCGCGGTGACGGTCAGCTCGTCGTGGGGATCCACGACCTCCTGACCGACGGCGGCGGCATGATGCGCGCCCTCAAGCCCCTCACGGGCAAGGGCTTCCGGGTGGTGGCGCCCGACCTCCGCGGCCACGGCGACTCCCCCTCCCCGGACGGCCCGTGGAGCATCGACGACTTCGCCTCCGACATCGCCCGCATCGTCGCCGCGCGCGGCGGCCCCGCCATCGTGGTGGGGCAGGGGCTCGGCGCGGCGGCGGCCCTCGCGCTCGCCCTGGGCCACCCCGGGCTGGTGAGCGGGCTCGTCCTGTCCGGCGTCGGCCCGCGGGGCGAGGACCCCGAGGGGCACGAGCGGTGGATGAAGGTGTCGCGGGCGTTCGAGGAGCGCGGCCTGGCCGGCGCGTCCCACGCCGCGGAGGCCATGGCGAACCGCCCGGACTGGCGCGGCGCCCTCGCGCAGCTCGACGTGCCGTCGGTGGTCATCGCCGGCGAGCGCGACCGGGCGACCCCGCCAGAGGTGCAGCGCGAGCTGGCCGTGTGGCTCCGCAACGCCGGGTTCCAGGCCGTCCCCACGGGCCACGACGTCGCCGCCGAGCGGCCGGGCATCCTGCTCGCCGCGGTGAAGCACCTGGTGTCGGCCGCCGACCGCCGCGAGGCCGTCGCCGCCTGATTCGCCCCGGGCCCCGCCGCCGTCGCGGCGGGGCCCGGCCGCGCCTAGCGGCCGCGCAGCAGCCGCACCGTCCGGGAGAGCTCCGAGCGGTTGCCGGCCGCATCCGTCGCGACCAGCCGGACCCGCACCGGTCCGCCCCGGGACGCCGCCCGGCGGGCGACCGTCACCGTCACCCACCGCCAGGTCCCGCCCCGCAGCGCGAGGGTGACCGGGCCGGCGCCGTCGGCGGCGGCCACCAGGCGGCAGTCCTCGTCGCAGCGTGCCTGGACCCGCACGCGCGGTCCGGCGTGCGGGCCCGCGGGGATCCGCAGCGTGATCCGGGGCGCCCGCACGTCCGGCGACGGCGCGGCGGGGTCCGGCGAGGGCCCGGACGGCGGCGCGGGCGGCGACTGCCGCGGCCCCTCGATGGTCACCGGCACCGATGCGGTCACCGACCCCGACAGGTCCGCCATGGTCACGGTGAACGCGGTGGTCGCCAGGCCGTAGGCGGGCGTCCCGGAGATCACGCCCGTGGCCGCATCCAGGGCGAGGCCGGCGGGGAGGGCCGGGCTCACCGAGAAGGTGGCGTGCCCGGTGCGTGCGACGCCGGTGGGCGCGTGCGGCGCGATGGGCGCCCCGGCGGTCCCGGACAGCGCCCCGTAGGCCACGGACGGCGACCCGAACCCGTAGGCGACGTACACCGAGCCCGACCCGGACCTGCCGCGGTTGCCGGCGTACGGCGCAGCGACGAGCACGTCCGCGCGGCCGTCGCCGTTGACATCGCCGGGGCCGGCCACCGAGAGGCCCGCGGCGTGGAGCATCGCGGCGCCGTCGATGCGAAGCCCGGCGGCTCCCGGGGACGCGAGGTCCACGCCCGAGGGCGCCGCGGCCCCGAAGACCACGTACGCCGAACCGGAGTGGTAGCGGCCGTTGTTGCTCGCCTGGATGGCGGACAGGACCACGTCGTCGCGGCCGTCGCCGTTCACGTCGCCGGCGCCCGCGACGCGGATCCCGGCCTGGTCGTCCCCGGCCGCCCCGTCGATGCGGAACGCGGCCCCTGCGGGGGCCGCCAGGTCCACGTCCGACGGGGTCGCCGACCCGAACACCACGTACGCGGAGCCGGACAGGACCCGGCCGTTGCGGCTCGCCTGGGGCGCACCGGCCACCACGTCGGCGCGGCCATCGCCGTTCACGTCGCCGGCGCCCGCGACCGAGACCCCGGCCGCCTCGCCCGGCGTGCCTCCGTCCATGCGGAACCCCCGGGCCCCCGGCGCCGCCAGGTCCACGTCCGACGGGGTCGCCGAGCCGAACACCACGTACGCCGAACCGGCATCCGTGCGGCCGGCCGGGTCGGCGAGGGGAGCACCGAGGACCGCGTCCGCGAGGCCGTCGGCGTTCACGTCCCCGGCGGCCGCGACCGCGCGCCCGGCCTGCTCCCCCGATGCGGCGCCGTCGATGCGGAACCCGGCGGCGCCCAGGGCGGCGAGGTCGACGTCGGCCGGTGCCGCCGAGCCGAACACCACGTACGCGGCGCCCGCGTCGGTGCGGCCGGCCGCGTCGGCGAAGGGCGCGCCCACGACGACGTCGTCGAACCCGTCGCCGTTCAAGTCGCCCGCCCCGCCGACGGAGTAGCCGGCGACGTCGCCCGCCGCGGCGCCGTCGATGCGGAAGCCGGCGGCGCCGGGGTTCGCCAGGTCCACGTCCACCGGGGTCGCGGAGCCGAACACCACGTACGCCGACCCCGACGCGGCGCGGCCGTTGTGCCCCGCCTGGCCGGCCCCCACGATGACGTCCGCGAGGCCGTCACCGTTCACGTCGCCCGCGGCCGCCGACGCGGCCCCCGTCTCGTCGCCGGCGACGGCGCCGTCGATGCGCACGTTGGCCTCCGTCAGGAGGTCCACCGAACCGGACTGCTGCGGCAGGGCGCCGGCGGCCGGCGTGCTCGCGCACAGCACCGCGGCGAGCACCGCGACGGACAGGCGGGGGCGGATCCTCATGGGCCTCGGGAGGTCGGGGAGCGGGACGGCCGGGTGGAACGGCGTCTCGCCTGAGGATCGACGGGGCCCCGGGATTGCTTGAGGGGTCCCGGGCGCCGGGGCCCCGGCGTCACCGCCGGGGCCACGGGCCGGATGCGTCTCCTACGAGAGGGACGCGGCGAGCTCCGACGCGGTCGCGGCGGAGCCGAGGGTGAGGCGCACGCGGAACGGGCGGCGCTCGTCGCCCAGCTGCTCCGGCGCGCCCACCTCGCCGAGCGGCGCGAGGGCCTCGGCGATGACGGGTGCCGCGGCGGCGAGCGTCTTGGGCGTGTTGGGGGCGTTGAGCCGGTCGAGCAGGAGGATCTCCAGCTCGTCGGTGCGGACCGCGGCCGACGGGCCCGCCCACTCCGAGGCGGCGAGCGTGGCGGCCGTGCGGTACGCGTCCGCGGCGACCGCCCGGATGCGCGACGCGAGGTCGCCGTCCAGGCCGCGCTTCGCCACCGACATGACGCCGGCGGTGCCGTACCCGTAGTCCACCGACCGGTCCCACTCGAGGCCGATGAGCATGATCCCCGGGCCGTCCGGCACGTGCTTGTAGTCGGCCACGTCGATGAGCAGGCCGTCGGCGACGCCGCCGTCCCGGATCCAGCCGTGGAACACGGGGATGAGGGCGTCGGGGTCGAGCGCCTCCGGGTTGGCGAGCGGCACCTTCACCGCGATGCGGTGCACGTCGTTTGCGATGTCGGGCATGCGTGGCCTCCTAGACGACCGCGCCGGTCGCGCCGGCCTCGCGGATCTCGAACTGGTGCACGGCGTCGATGAACAGCTGCGCCTCGCTGGCGAGGATGCGTGCCAGCTCGGCGTTCGGCTCGGCGGGCGCGCCCTCGGCGTGCCGCTCGATCAGCGGGCGGGCGAACCCGGCGCGCTGGCCGGAGAAGAACCGCTCGGTGTCGACGAAGCGCTCCTTGAACTCCTTCACGACCGTGTCGGCGTCCTGCGGGCAGTCCCACCACTCGGTGCGCACCAGCGCCCAGGCGGCGAGGACCATCGAGCGGTACGCCAGCTCGTCGGCGCGGACGGCGTCGCCGTCCTCCAGCGCGACCTGCGCCTCGAACACCTCCGCCTCGGCGGCGTTGAGCTCGAGCTCGGTGCTGGAGATGACCTCGCCGGCGCACTCGCCGATGCCGATGTCGCCCACCGAGTACTCGCGGGCGTCGCCCCAGTCCACGTAGAAGCTGGGGTCCTCGTCGTGCGACGGGACGGCCTTGTGCTCGGCCAGCAGGGCGGCGATCTCCTTCTTGCCCATGCGCGCGATCCAGTCCTGGAAGGACTCCTCGCCCGACCGGTCCGCGGCGAACCGCGTGGTGATCGTCTGGACGACCTCGGGGATGCGCTTGCTGGGGATGGCGCCGACGGCCATGCCGTACGCCCCGGCGTTCTCCTGCCACTTGCCGCCCAGCACGACCTGGAAGTGCGGGACGCTGAAGCCGTCGACCTTGCGGTTGTTGCCGAAGAAGCCGATGTCGGCGACGTGGTGCTGGCCGCAGCTGTTGAAGCAGCCGCTCACCTTGATCTTGAGGCCCTCCACCGCGGCGTCCGCGGTCCACGCGGCGGCGGCCAGGCGGGTGCGCAGCTCGCCGGCAAGGCCGCGGGAGGCGGAGATGCCGAGCTTGCAGGTGTCGGTGCCGGGGCAGGAGGTGATGTCCAGGATGGTCCCGGCGCCGCCCTCGCCCAGGCCGATGGCCGTGAGCTCCGCGTAGACGGCCGGCAGGTCCCGCTCCGCGACGTACCGCAGCACGATGTTCTGCTCGACGGTGGTGCGGACGTTGTCGCCCACGTACTTGCGGGCGATGTCGGCCAGCAGGCGCGTCTGCTCGGAGGTGATGTCGCCCAGGGGCAGGGCCACGGTCACGATGCTGTAGCCGGGCTGCTTCTGGTCGTACACGTTCGTGCGCCGCCACTCGGCGAAGCCCTCGGGCAGCTCCGCGCCGTTCAGCGCGGCGCCGGGCTTCACCGGGCTGTCCGACCACGCCTCCGCACCCGGCAGGTACGAGGTCCACCGGTCGTCGTGCGGGAGGATCGCCAGCTCCTCGTCGATGAGCCGGCGGAACTCCTCCACCCCGAGCTTCGCGATGAGGAACTTGATGCGGGCGCGGTTGCGGTTCTTCTTCTCGCCCAGGCGGCCGAAGACGCGGCCGATGGCCTGGGAGATGGGGAGCAGCCGCTCCACCGGGACGAACTCGTAGACGCACTTGGCCTGGTACGGCGTGGTGCCGAGGCCGCCGCCCACCCAGATCGAGAAGCCGCGCTGCCCGTCGCGCACCTCGGCGATGGCGCCGAAGTCGTGCATCATCACCAGCCCGCAGGCCTCGTCCTTGCAGCCCGAGAACGCGATCTTGAACTTGCGGCCGAAGTCCTGGCAGTCGGGATGGCCCAGCAGGAACCGGAACATCGCGTCGGCGTAGGGGCTCACGTCGAAGCTCTCGGTCTTGCAGCACCCCGAGAGCGGGCAGCCGGTGATGTTGCGCACGCCGTTGCCGCAGGCCTCGCGGGTGGTGATGTCCACCGAGGCCAGGCGGCGCATCGTGTGCACCGTGTCCTCCAGGTGGATGAAGTGCAGCTGCACGTCCTGGCGGGTCGTGATGTGGAGGATCCCGTCCGAGTACTCCTCCGCGCACTCCGCGATGACGTCGAGCTGCTCGGGGGTCACGCCGCCGTACGGGATCTTGATGCGGAGCATCCCCGGGGCGTCGAACACCGTGTCCGGGCCCTTGGTGAGGTCCGACGGGTACGCCAGGCGCTTCTGGGACTCCCCGTCGTGGCGCAGGCCGTTGTCGTAGCGCTGGCCGTACGCGCCGCGCCGCAGGCGGGTCTCGGCGAAGACCCGCTCCTCCACACGCCCCTGCCGGCGCAGCTCCAGCTGCGCCTCGAAGACGTCGATCTCCTCGGCGAGATCGGCGGGCATGCGGTCGATGAGACGCCGCCGCCACTCGGTGCCATGGCTCATGTCTGGCTGGCCCTTCCCGGTGTCGTGACTGAACGAGCCCGGGATAAATACCAAATCCCCGAGGGGTTTTGCCTGTTTGCCTCTCCGGGCGCTACGCCAGCGCGGCCCGGACGGCGGGCGCCACCTCGGTTCCGAGGAGTTCGATCGACCGCAGCGCGGCCTCGTGCGGCACGCCGCGGATCGAGGTCTGCAGCAGGAAGCGGTCGTGGCCGAAGTGCTCGTGCTCGAACAGGATCTTCTGCACGACCTCCTCGGGGCTTCCCACCACCAGCGCGCCCCGCGGGCCGCGGAGCATGTCGTACTGGTTGCGGGTCAGGACCCCCCAGCCGCGCTCGCGGCCCAGCTGGTCCATCACGGTCTTGTACGGCCCGTAGAAGACGTCGGCGGCGGCCTCGGTGGTGTCCGCCACCAGGCCCAGCGAGTTGATGGAGACCGGCAGCGACGCGGCGTCGTGGCCCGCCCCGGCGGCCGACTCGCGGTACAGCCCCACCAGCGGCGCGAACCGCTCCGGCATGCCGCCGATGATCGCGATGCCGAGCGGCAGGCCCAGGCGGCCCGCCCGCACCACCGAGGGCGGCGTTCCGCCGACCGCCACCCAGATCGGGATGCGGTCCTGCACCGGCCGCGGGTAGACGCCGCGGTCCTCGATGGGCGCCCGGTGGCGCCCGCGCCACGTCACCCGCTCGTGCTCGGCGATCTCCAGCAGCAGGCCGAGCTTCTCGGCGAACAGCTCGTCGTAGTGGTCCAGGTCGAACCCGAACAGCGGGTACGACTCGATGAAGGATCCGCGCCCCACGATGATCTCGGCCCGGCCGCCGGACAGGTTGTCCAGCGTCGCGTACTGCTGGAACACCCGGACCGGGTCGTCGGAGCTCAGGACCGTGACGGCGCTGGTGAGGCGGATCCGCTCGGTGCGCCCCGCCGCGGCCGCCAGGACCATCGCCGGCGCCGACACCGGGAAGTCGGGGCGGTGGTGCTCCCCCACCCCGAACACGTCGAGCCCGACGCGGTCGGCGAGCTCGATCTCCTCCATGAGCTCCCGGTAGCGCCGCTGCACCGCGGGGCGCTGGTCACCGGGCTCGGGGACGACGTCCCCGAAGGTGTAGAGGCCGATCTGCACGGGGGTGATGATGCCGCGCCCGGCGGGCGCGGCGCCCTGGGGTGCCGCTACTCGCCGGAGCCGTTGGCCTCGGCGTCGCCGCCGAGCTCGCCGTGCGCGGCCTGCGCGAGGTTGCGCACGACCTGCACGCACATCGCGTCGCTCACGGCCACCTGCACCTGGCTGCCCTCCGGGTCGTCGAACGCGAGGGTCCAGTGCGGCACGACGCCGTCGGGGGTGTTCTGCGGCGGGGTCACCGCGATGCCCACCACGGCGGGGGACAGCATCCAGAACAGCCCCTCGGGCAGGCCGGACGGCTGCGGCTCCCACTGCATGCCCTCGGGCATCTGGCCGCGGTGCGGCTCGGCCTCGGTGAAGGCGTTCATCATGTTCTGCGCGTCCGACTGCGAGAGCGGGACGGTGAGCACCACGTTCTGACCGGACTGGAACACGAGCACCGCCACCGGGATGGCGTCCGGGTCGGTGTTCGGGTCGTCCGGGTCGTTCTCGACCTGGACCGCCTGGCAGTCGA
>JAXLST010000015.1:0-146764 GCA_046330435.1 Thermoleophilia bacterium
CGACGTTGGAGGCGAACACGAAGCCGGCGGCGCTTGACGCGGCCTTGGGGGCTTCTGCGGCCGGGTAGCTGGCGACGCTGCGGGCGATGGTGTCCACCTCCTCTTCGGGTAGCGGGGGGTTGCACCGCTCCGTGTTCTCCGCGTGGAGGGCGGCGGCGATGGCGGCGGCGGTCATCCCGCGGCGGCGCATCGTGCCGGCGAGGGACGTGAGGGCGGCGTTGCGGCCACCTTCGGGTATCGGGTCACCTTCCGTGTCGGCCGCGGTGCGGGGCCGGCGCTCCAGGAATGCGTGGATCAGGGCGTCGGGCATCTCCCCGAGCGCGCCCTCCGGGGGCATCGTGTAAACGGTCACGGCTTGGCGCCGAGGGTCGCGGGGATCGCGGAGTGCTCCGCGGCACCCATGAGGGCGCGCAGCGGGACATCCGCCCGCCACACCTTCTCTGAGAGGTGGCGTAGCCAGTCCGTGAGGCCGTCGCCGGCCAGCTCGCGCAACGGGATTGGGTAACCGCCGAAGCCGTGGTCACGGCACACGAGGCGGACACGCGATGCGGGGCCAACGGGGTAACCCCACCCGCGGCCACTCGTGACGTGTACGGCTCGTGCGGGGCGCTGGCATTTCTCGCAGCGCAGCTTGCCGCCGATGAGGCGGGGGCGGTGCTGAATCGGCATGGGAGTGGCTCCTCAGGCGCGCGGCCAGGCGAGCCGCGGTGTCGGGGGTGGGGGGCCGCGCATGCACGTGGAGGTGCCGGAGGCATGCATGCGCAGCCGCGCCCGCTGACGCCTTGCCTAAGGGCGTCAGCTCATGCCGAGTCCCCCTCGGGTCTCGGCTCCCGCCGGACTCCTGACGAGGAGCCGGCGAATCAGGGAAGGGGCTCCTACCGCCCCCTCCGGGCACTCAACCGGAGGGGGTTTCGGAGGGAGGTGCGGGCGCCGTCGATGGCACCGCTGCCCGCGTGCGGTGGTTCCACCGGGCTCGGGACCCGGGAGCCAAGGCGCTCGAACGGCTCACGCTCACGTCTGGCCGGAGGGAGGGCCAGACGAACCTGCCTAGGTGGTGAGCTGCGCGAGCACCTGGGCGCCGCTGCTGTTCAGGAAGCGGATGCCCACGGAGCCGGAGCTGTCCAACTGACCGATCATCACGCGGGCACCGTCGGCGGCGGCATACACCCGGTGGCGTTGCGTGCCTTCGAGCGCACGGATGCGGCGCTCAATGTCGCGCAGGAACGCGAACAGGTCACCGTTTGGGTGCGGGTTCGGTGCCGGCACGGCTACGCCTTGATGCCCTTGACCACGGTGAGGTGGTTGGGCCGGGCCACGGCGATGTCGGCGCGGAACCAGGCGAGCAGGCCGATCTGCATGGTGCCGGCGTACAGCTCGTTGAGGCGCTGCACCCGGAAGCCGAACTCCGGCCGGACACCGATGATGACCTGGCTGAAGTCCCCGACGAAGGCGGTGGAACACACCCCGGCGGCGGTGCCGTGGTCCAGGTTGTCCGGCACCTGATTCGTGGTCAGGTGGCGGAGGGCGCGAACGGACTCCGGCATCTGGAGCTTCGTCTTGTCACCGCTGATCCCGGTGGTGAGCTTCCGCAGGGTCTTGGCGGTGCGCGGCGAGTAGATGGCGGCGGTGGGGGTGCCGTTCGCGGCCTCCACGTCGGCCATCGCGTCGATGAAGAAGTCGTAGTCGCCGGGGGTCGCGCCGTTGGTGGCGAGGCTGACGACGTTCACACCGGAGGTGCCGAAGATGCCCTGCGGCTCGTTGTCCACCCCGGAGCCCATGAGGGCGGCGTAGTCCAGCTTCAGGGCGAGGGCCTTGACGATGGAGTTCTCGATGGCGGCGTAGCCGGCGTCGCTCGTGTCCTCGAACAGCTCGTAGGAGAGCTTCACGATCACGGAGCACGTCTGTGCGGTGAGGGTGATGCGGTCGAACGTCGGGTCGTCGATGGCGACGGCGCTGCCCTCGGCCCGCCACGCGCCCTGCGGGTCGTCGGTGAGCCGCGGGAGGTACATGGTGGGGTCTGTCATCGGGAAGGTGAGGGCGCCGGCCTCGATGACCCGGGACTCGTTCCGCGCGTTGTCGATGATCCCGGAGGCCAGGCCGGGCGCCAGGGTGTACTGGCCGCTTCCGGTGCTGCCAGCGAGCGCCTTGTGCTCCGCATCGGAGAGGTCGAGCTTGCTCGCGCCCGTGGCGGCGGCGTTGACGAGGGCGCCGAGGCGGGTCGGGCCGTCCCCGGCGTCCCTGCTCTTCTCCCGGATGTCCGGGAGCGCGGCCATCTTGTGGCCAGCACGGAGCAGTTCGCCTCGGCCAGGGATCGCGGCGGCGCGGCTGCGGGTGGGGCTGTCGCCCTCGATGCGGGTCTCGTGCGATCCCTTGAGCTTCAGCTCCAGGCCATCCACGGTGTCCGCGATGCGGTCAAGGCGCTCCTCGTAGCGGGACTTGAAGCCGTTCACGGCGTCCATCACCTCGCCCACGAGGGCCTTCGTCTCGGTCTGCATCTCTACTGCGTCTCCTCGTTCAGCATGTCTCGGAGCCGGTAAAGGCGCAGCTCCGTCAGGTCGAGCAGGCGGGTGATGTCCCGCTGCTGCTCCGTCACGCGCCGGTAACCCTCAGCGAGTCGCTCGCGGCGCTCCGCAACCATCTGGAAGCTGTCCGCAAAGAAGTCGCGAACCTCCTCCCGGGTCATGTAGGCCACCTGGGCGGCGGTCAAGTCCATCGTCAGTCCCTTCCGCCCGCGGTCGCGGGCTCGTCGTCGTCCAGGTCGTCCCACTCGGAGGGACCGGCCTCGTTGCTCATGAGCGCCATGCCAAGGGCGGCACGGTCGCTCGGGGTAAGGCCGAACCGCTGCGCCCATCCCTTGAAGGCGGACTCGCTTGCCTGCGCGACCCGGAGGGCCGGGTGCATGACGGTGGAGGCCGCTCCCTTCGTGGTGAGGCCCTCGCGGGCCACCTGTTCCTGCGCTTCCCGCCAGGTTGCGAGCGCCATGACGGCCATCTCCAGGGCGGCGGTGTCCGTCTCCCGGACGATGCCGGTGTCGCGCAGCGGCGCGACGAAAGCGGCCCACGCGCGCGGTCCCCAGGGGTGGCCGGCGACGGTCGCCGGCATGGCGTCCCGGTCGGCTTCGGGCGCCACGTTCATCACCTTGTGGATGGCGTGGCGGTCTTCGCGGTAGGTGCCTTCCGCGATGTGCTGCTCAATGGGTTTGGCGCGCGCCATCGTCACCTCCGGGCTAGGCGTGTCCGTTGTGTGTCTCTGTCTCTCTCCCGGGGTTAACCGCGCCGGGAGGTGGCGGCCGATGTGATGGCCTTGTCACCCGTATCCCGGGGTTAACCGCGGGCCGGGCCAAGTGCGCCAATGTCTTCTTGGCGTCCTTGGCCACCTTGGCCACCTTGGCCACCTTGGCGCTAGGGTGCCCGCGGGGGTCGGCGCTTTTCCGGGGCCGGCCCCCGCTCACTCCCTCAGGCGGCGAGGGCCGTGTAGGCCTTCTCCAGTGCGGACGCTTCAAGCGCCGCGAGGTCCGCTTCGCCGTCAAGCTGCGCCAATAGGGCATCGGCCTTTGTGATGCCGGCGACGATGGCGAGCGCGACCCGTTCCGGATCGGTCAGACCGGGGATTGCGTTGATGAGGTCTAGGGCACCGTCCCGCCCCACGGCCTGGTGCTCGGGGTTCTGAAGGTCGGCGGCGATGTCGAGCACCGTTCCTGACGGCGGTGCGACGCCACCGCGAGGCCGGAGGTCGTGGCCGTCCTTCACCCCGCCGACGCACCCTTCGCCTTCCTTGAGCAGCCGTGCGGGTGCTGACTCCCGGCGTTGCCACCTTCGGGAGCAGGTCCGGGGAGATGGCTTCCGCGCACCGCCTGATGTCCCGGCTGATCGCGGCCTTCGTGGGGAAGGTGTCCCCACCCCACACGGCGCGGACGTGCTGTGCGGAGATGCTGAGGCGCGCTCGGGGGTCGCCCGTGGCGGTGCGCGCCGGGTCCCACCCGCGGTGGCGCAATTCTCGCGTGGACTTGCTCGGGTAGGCGACGATGCGCGCGCCGCACCCGTTGTAGCGGCTTGGTGGTCATGGGGCATGCCGAGGCTGTCCCAGAAGCCCCGCTCGCACTTGAGCGGGCTCACCCCCACGGTCCGCCCCAGTGCCTTCCAGTACGCGGAGGCGCCCTCGCCAATCTCTAGCTCCAGGGCGCCGGTCCTGGGGTTCCGGGTGAAGCCGGCGTTGGTGAGTTGCTCGGGGCTGGCGTCGAACAGGGAGCAGCCGAGCTGTTTGGCTACGTCAGGGCGGAACCGCCGAAACTGGCCGTCAAGCTCGGCGCGGCGGAGGGCTTCGCGGTCCGCCTTCGTCTCCGTGCCGGTTGCGTCCCACTTGGGGTTGTAGGGGTCGAGCCCCCGCCGTCCAGTCTCCGCGGTTCCGTCGTGAGCGGCGATGATGGCGGCGGCGGCGCGTTCCGCGTTCGCGGCTCGGTCCTTCGGGGAGTCGGCTGCGAGCGCGTCTCTTGCGGCGTCTTCCGCGATGCCTTCGAGATGGACCCGCCGTGCTGCGGCGAGGCGGTTGTCGCCTGCGAGCTTCCGCCAGTGTTCGCGGCAGAGCCTGCTCGGGCTCCGTCTTGGCCATTACGGGCACCTCTATGTGGGCGAGGGGGTGGGCGGGCGAAAAAACATCGCGCCTTATGACAAGGGCGTCTACTTCTATAAGTAGCCGCGCCTCGGCATCGGTCTACCCCTTAGACGTATTGAATCGCATAATGGTCGGCGCGATTCCCGCTAAGAGCGGCGGAATCCTCACACCGTAACCCCGGGCCACCTACCTGATACCCACATAAGTGCAAGGCGTTTAAACAGCGGCTGTTATGCCGCTGGACCGATGACGTGATCCTGGTCACCCCGGACCGCACCTTCCGCGGGCGCGATGAGTTCGCCGCGGAGTGCGAGCGGATGCTGGGCGGCGTGTTCGCCCCCGGCACGTACACGCGGTGGGTCGACGCCCTCGTCGTGGAGGGCGACCTGGCGGTGCTGGTCTGGCGCGCCGACTGCCTCGGCACGCAGGTCACCCACGCCGTCACCCACTTCCTGATGCGGGACGGGCGCGTGGCCTTGGTGACCTCGGTCGTGCGAAGCCGACCGGTCTGACCGGACCGAGGGTGCTCGTGGACGTCCGCGGAGCGTCCGTGCCGGCACCGGACCGGACGCCCGGTACAGTCGCGTCCGCATGGAGTCACTCACGCGTGAGGTCGTGGAGCGGTTCCTGACGGCCCTCGCGGCCGCCGACACGCCCGCGGCGCTCGACTGCTGCACCGAGGACGTGGTCTTCGTGCCGCTCGACGCCTCGACGCTCCGCGGGCGCGCGGCGTTCGGGGAGGAGCTCGACCGACTCTTCTCGGGGGTGTTCGCCCCGGGCACGTACGTCCGCCACAACGAGCCCCTGATCGTGGAGGGCGAGCTCGCGATCCTCGTCTGGCGCGCCGAGTGCCTCGGCACCGTGTACACGCACGGCGTGACCCACTTCGTGCTGCGTGGGCCGCGCATCGGCCTGGTCACCGTGGTGGAGCAGGGCGAGCCCGTCTGACCTCGGGACCCCAGAGCCGGAGAGGGGACTCGAACCCCTGGCCACCTGTTTACAAGACAGGTGCTCTACCAACTGAGCTACTCCGGCCGGCGACCCCACGGTACCAACGCTCCGCGGCGCCGAGGAGTCCACCGGACCCGCGCGGCGCGACGACGGCGCCGGGATGCGGCAGGCTTCACCCGTGCGTGTGAGTGCCCCTCCCCATCCCCGGGCGATGCGCGGACCCCGGGCCTGGGCCGCCGCAGTCGCGGTGGGCGCCGCCTGCCTGGTGACCCCGGCGACGGTCCTCGCGGCGCCCACGCAGGCGCAGCTGGAGCGCGGGATCGTCGACATCGACGTGGCGGAGGCCGACGGCGGGGCGGCGGCCGGCACCGGCATCGTGGTGGGCTCCGACGGGGTCATCCTCACCAACAACCACGTGGTGAAGGGCTCCACGAGCATCCGCGTGCGCGAGGTGAGCACGAACCGGCGGTGGGCGGCCGAGGTGCTGGGCTACGACGTGGCCGGCGACATCGCCGTGATCCGCATCACCAAGCCCGGCGTGAGGATCCGGGCGGCGCGCCTGGGGAACTCGGCGCGGGTGCGCATCGGTGACCGGGTGATCGCGGTGGGCAACGCCAACGGGTCGGGCGGCCGGGCCGAGGTGAGCCACGGCGTGGTGAGCCGCCTCAACCGCTCCATCGACGTGGAGGGCGCGCTGGGCGAGGTCGAGCGCCTCACCGGCGTCATCCAGACCACCACGCCACTTGCCCCCGGGGAGTCCGGCGGGCCGCTCTACAACGCCGCCGGGCGGGTGGTGGCCATGAACGCCGCCGCATCGTTCACGGTGGCGCGCGGGTACGCGATCCCCATCAACCGGGCCCTCGCCGTGGTGCGGCAGGTGCGGTCCGGGAAGGGGTCGGCGACCGTCCACATCGGCCCCACCGCGTTCCTGGGCGTCCGGCTGAGCCCGCGGGCCACCGGCGGCGGCGGCGCCGTGCTGAGCGGCGTGGTCGCCGGGTCCCCGGCCGCCGGGGCCGGCCTGCGGGCCGGCGACACGGTCACCGCCGTCGACGGGACCCGCGTGGCGTCGGGCGCCGGCCTGGCGGGGCTCATCGGCCGGCACCGCCCCGGGGACGTCGTCACCGTCACGTGGACGGACGCCGACGGCGCCGTGCGCAGCGCCCAGGTGACCCTGGTCACCGGTCCCACCGCGTAGGGAAAACGCCTCCCGGGCAGCGAGATCGCCCGGGTCCTTCGCTAGGCTCCCGCGCATGGTCGATTCCAAGTACCCCAACCGCTGGTTCGGATCGAACCCTCAGGCGATCCCGAACCATGGCAAGAAGCTCACCCCCTGGGACAGCGAGCTTCCGAAGGACTGGCGCTCCGCGCTCGGCCTCGGTGCCGAGGGCGAGGCCCCGCAGGCCCCGGCCGCAGAGACCACCGAGGACTCCGCCGCCTAGCCGGGATCCCGCAGCACGCCCGGCGCCACCCGGCGGCCGGGCGGCCGCGGACCCTCAGCCCGTCAGGGCGACCGCCGGCAGGGCCTCCCCCGCCGCCACCTCGCCGGCACCGGCCGGCACCGCCGCGATGTGCGTCGCCGCCGCCAGCGACGTGATGTCGTGCGACGCCTGCCGCGCCGCGGGCACCAGGCCGTCCGCCGTGAGCTCGCAGCGGATGAGGTCCGTGCGCGGCGTGGGACTGCGGTACGCGACCGCCAGGGGCGCCGCCGACCAGCGGTCCGCGCACCCCAGCAGCGGGCGCCCGAACACCGAGAAGCACACCACGGCCGACACAGGGTTCCCCGGCAGCGCCATCACCACGGCATCCTCCCCACGCCCCAGCCACAGCGGGTGCCCAGGTCGGATCTCCACGCCCCAGAACACCTCCCGCACCCCGAGGTCGGCCAGGGCGGGCCGCAGGTGGTCGTGGTCCCCCACCGACGCGCCGCCGGTGGAGAACACCACGTCCGCCGAGGCGAGGGCCTCGGCCAGCGCGTCCCGCGTGGCGGCGTGGTCGTCCGGGACATAGCTGCACAGCACCACCTCGGCCCCCGCGGCGGCGGCCAGCGCCGGCACCGCGGTGCCGTTGATGTCCCACACCTGCCCCTGCAGCAGCGGCGCACCAACCGGCACCACCTCGCCGCCGCTCACCAGCACCGCGACCCGCGGCCGCCGCACGCACGACACGAACGGGTGCCCCGCCCCCGCGACGGCGCCCAGCTGGTGGGCGGCCAGCCGGTGCCCGGAGGACAGCAGCATGTCGCCGGCACGGGCGTCCTCACCCCGGCCGCGCACGAACTGCCCGGGCCGCGCCTGCGGCACCTGGGCCTGCAGGCCCTCATCGTCCACGACCTCCCGCTGCACCACCGCGTCCGCGCCGTCGGGGAGGGCCGCGCCCGTGGAGATGCGCAGCGCCTGCCCGGGGCCCAGATGGCCGGTCCACGGCTCGCCCGCCGCGCTCTCGCCCACCACCCGCAGCAGCCCGGGGGTGTCCGCCGCCCGCACCGCGAAGCCGTCCATCGCGGAGTTCGTGAACGGCGGGTGGTCGGCCAGCACGTGGACGTCCTCGGCCAGCGTCCGCCCCTCGGCGAGCCGGAGTTCCACCGGCTCGCTGCCGAGCCGGACGGCGTGCTCGCGCGCCAGCTCCAGCGCGCGTTCGAAGGTGATGTCGCGTTCACCGGCGATGACGGACATGCTGCCATCCCCCGGGCGGGTGTGTCAGCCGCCGCCCGCCTGAGAGAAGGCCAGCACGACGTCCAGCGAGGCGAGCTCGATGCCCGCGTCAGCGGCCACCGCGATGATCTCCTCGGTGGACATCCCGCCCACCAGGGCCCGCCGCACCGACGCGTCGAACTCCCGCCGGGCGGCCGTGAGGACCTGCCGGAGCCGGCTCACGTGCCCCACGGGCATCTCGCCCTCGGAGCGCACCATCAGGTTGTCCTCGACGAACGACAGGGTCGCCGCGTCGCAGGCCAGCCGGCCCGCGGAGCGCCGCCGGGCGAGGATCCCCGCCTCCGGAAGGACCGTGCGGTGGACGTCGTCGAGGGACGCGCCGGCCTCGATGGCGATCGCGACCGCCGCCTCCGCCGCCCGCGCCAGCGATCCGAACGGATCGTCGCGCAGGGAGCCGCTGCGCATGAGTTCGTGTTCCTCGCTCCGCGCCAACTCCGCGCACAGGCGCCTGACCTCGGCGAGCCCTGCCTGCGTGATGGAGCCGTGAGGTTCGTTGAGTGCCGCCATGGGTCACTCTGTCCCGCGGCGCGGGCGGTGCGAATCCGTTCGGCCCGTGAACGCGGACGCGCCTTTCCCGCAGGTCATGATGCGGGTGATGGACATGGACGGGATCGTGATCGCCGGGGGTGCCGGGCGGCGCCTGGGCGGCCCCAAGGCGCTCGCCACGCTGGGCGGCAGGACGCTCGCCGAGATCGCGGTCGCCGCGCTCGCCGCCCACTGCGCGCGGGTGATGGTGGTGACGCGGCCGGGCATCGTCCTGCCGGAACTCCCCGCCGAGACGCTCCTGGACCGCCCCGGTCCGGACGCGCCCCTGACGGGCCTGGCCACCGGCCTGGCGGCCGCCCGCACGCCGTCGGTGCTGGTGCTGGCGTGCGACCTGCCGCTCGCGGGGACCGTGCTGGAACGGCTTGCGGCGGCCGACGGCGCGAACGCGGCGATGGCCGTGGATCCCGATGGCCATCGGCAACCGCTGTGCGCACGTTATCCCACCAAGGTTACGCTGGCGGCGGCCGACACCCTGCTCGCGGGCGGCGAGGCGCGGCTCATGCGCCTTGCGGACGCCGTCGCGCCACGGGAAGTTCCGGCGACCGCCGACGAGCTGCTGAACGTCAACACGCCGGACGACCTGGCGCGGGCGGCCGCGCTGCGAGGGGACCGGACATGGACGGCCCCGAGCCGTCCAGCGCCCGGCGCAGGCTGAGCACCCGCTCCAGGGACGCGCGGGCGCGGGCCTCCGACACCGTGCCGTCCCGCAGGCCCAGGGCGATCCCGTCGGCGGCGGCGCGGGCGGCCGCCGGGTCGGCGTAGAGCAGGAGGTCCACCCCGGCGCCGGCGGCGAGCACCGCGACCGTGCCGTGGTCCCCGGACGCCTCCAGCGCGGGCGTGTCGAGGGCGTCGCTCACCACGACCCCCTCGAAGCCCAGGCGCTCCCGCAGCTCGCCCTCCACCACACGGGGGTTCAGGGCGGCGGGCCGCGGGCCGAACGCCCGGTACCCGGCGGTGCCGACCATCACCAGCGGCACACCCCTGGCGATGAGCGCGCGGTACGGCCGCTCGTCGGCGCGCCGGAGCTCCGCCCCGGGGGTGGTGAGGGTGACCGCGATGTCGTCGGTGGTGCGGATGGCCGGGCCGAGGCCCGGGAAGTGCTTGGGCGCGGCGAGCACGCCCCACGGTGCCATCCCGAGTGCGAACGCCACCGCGCGCCGCGCCACCTGCACGGGCGACCGGCCGAAGCTGCGCCCCTGGGCGGCGATGACCGATCCCGGCCGGGCGAGGTCGACAACCGGGGCGAGGTTGACGTTGACCCCGGCGCGGCACAGCAGCCGCCCGGCGCCGTCACCCGCGGCGCGCGACGCCGCGACCGGCCGGGCCGACAGGCGGCCCGCCCCCGCCTCCGGCGCGCCGGTGAGGCGCCGCACCGGCCCGCCCTCCTGGTCGGTCATCACCAGCAGGGGCGCGTCGAACGCGGCGGGGCGCGGGATGGCCTGCAGCTCGTCGGTGAGGCGGCGCACAGCGGCGGCGTCCGTGCCGTTGCCGGCGAACAGCAGCACGGCACCCGCCTCCCCGCGGCGGATGCGGTCCCGCAACCAGGAGGGCACGGTGGTTCCGGCGAAGGGGTACACCACCCGCTGGCCGGCGAGCTGCGCCGGTCCCGGAGGGGGCTGCCCGGCGCCGCACGCCACGCCCGGCAGGGTCGCCATCACGATTGCGATGGCGGCGAAAAAGGAGGAGCTTTGGATTCGACGTCGCATGAGACGCCGAAAGGCTCTCACGTGCGCCCACCGGGGCGCTGAGGTCACATGGCCGAGGACGAACCCACCGTACCCCCCGCAATGGACGCTTCCGAACACGAGCCTGCCTTCGGCCCCGCCGCCGAGATCGCGCGCCTCCTGGACGCGACGGAGGAGCGCATCACCACGCTCCGCGACGCTCTGGACCGCAGCGAGAAGCGGCTGCAGTCGGTCATCGACGCCCTGCCGATCGGCATCGCGGTGGTCTCCGAGGACCGCCGTGTGCTGGCCGCGAACCCCGTGGCACACGCCCTGGTGCCGGACTGCGAGCCCGGCGGGGTGCTGCCCCTGGAGGGCGAGCCGCCGCTCACCGACGGCCTTGCGGCGGTGGTGCGCGTGGCGAGTGGCACCCGGCGCATCGAGGTGCGGGCGAACGCCGTCGCGTGGGACGAGACCCCGGCGTTCCTGGTGATCATCGAGGAGGCCGAGGACATGGTCACCGGGCGGCGCCTGCGGCGCTCCGGCTCGACCGCCGCCCCGGTGAGCAGCCAGGCCCTCAACGTCGCCTACCTGCCCGTGGTGGACCTGGCCAGCGGCCGCACCTCCGGCGTGGTCGCGATCCCCGCCGACGGCGGCGCGGTGACCGGCCCCGCCCTGCAGCGGCTCATCGCCCGCGCGGCGGGCGCACTGGCCGACTGGAGCGCCGGCCGGCACGCCAGCGAGCAGCCCTTCGTGATGGTGTCCGCCCCCGGGGCGATCGCCGACGGCGGGCTCCCGCCGTTCGTGGAGGCCGTCGTGCGCCGCGCCGGCGCACCGCGGAGCCGCCTGTGGCTGCGGATCCCGGAGGCCGAGGCCGCCGCGGGCGGCGAGGCGGCCCGTGAGGCCCTCGGCGCCCTGCGCCGCGCCGGCGTGCGCACCGTGCTGGAGCGCTTCGGCGGGGGCTCCACCGCCCTGGACGCCCTGCGGACCCTGCCGGTGGACGGCGTGGTGATCGACGCGGACCTGGTGGCCACCGGCGACTGGGCGGTCATCCAGACCGCGATGTCCGTGGCCCGTCACCTCGGGCTGGTGCCGTTCGCCTCCGGCGTGGCCGACGAGGGCGCCGCCGCGCGCCTGCGCGCACTGGGCTGCCGCAACGCGGAGGGCCCGCTGTACGGCGAGGGCGTCGCCACGCGGGACGCTGCGAGCCTGCTGGGACGCGCCCCCGGCGACGCCCGCGAGGAACCCGCCGGCTGACCGGGCGCGGGGCGCCCGGCCAGCGGCCGGAGTCGTCCTACTTGGCGAGCAGCTCGTTCTGCCGCTCGAGCAGCGCCTTGATCTCGGCCAGGAGGTCCTCCTGCGAGGGACCGGCCGGCGGCTCCTCGGCCTTCTTGCGCTCCAGGATCGCGGTGACGGGCTTCACCACGAAGAAGAACACGGCCGCGGCGATGAACACGAACGTGAGCACGGCGGTGATGAACGCGCCGTACCGGAAGACGGCGTCGTTGATGGTGAACGTGAGGTCGTCGAAGTTCGGCTTTCCACCGAACGCCGCGAGGATCGGCATGATCAGGTTGTCGACCAGGGCCTTCACGACGGCGGCGAACGCGGCGCCGATGACGAAGGCGACGGCCAGCTCGAGCAGGTTCCCCTGCAGTAGGAACTTCTTGAAGTCGGCGAGCATGAGGTCGTTTTCCCTTCAGGCGGGGGTGTGATGATGGCGCGAGCCTACCCCGCACGCGGGCGGCGCTGCGACCCCCCTCCGCGTATGGGCATTCCCTCGCGGAACCGGTGACACGGGCGCCCCGCGGGAGGACACTTCGGTCATCCCCGGAGGGCACCCGGGGACAGTGCGAGGGAGCCGGAGGGGCACCCGGCTCTCACGCCCCGGCAGGCGGCCATCGGGACGGGAACCCCGATCGCCGCCGCCGGGCCTGGCGCCTCACACCCCCGGGCCGATGAGCCCCGCATCGTCGGCCAGGCGCACGAGATCCGCCCGGGACGCCGCGCCCAGCGCGGCGGTCACGGCGCGCCGCCGCCGCTCAACCTCCGCGACGGCGCAGCCGAGCTTCCGGGCGATCACCGACGTGCTGTGGCCCAGGGCCACCAGGCGCAGCACCTCGCGGTCCAGCGGCCCGAGCGCCGTCACCGCGGCCACGGCGCCGCGCACCCGGCCCCGGTGCTCCGGGCGGCGGGCCTCGGTGCCCGACAGCGCCCGGATCGCGAACGTCACCTCCTCGGAGGCCCGGCGCTTGGGCAGCACCGCGTCCGCGCCGGCCCGCAGCGCCTGGCGTTCGGACGCCGCCCCGGAGGTGAGCACCAGGAGCCGCAGGCCCGGCACCGCCGCCCGCATGGCGTCCACCGCCGACGCGCCGGACCTGCCCAGCAGGTCGCCGTCCACCACCGCCACGTCGGGCAGCGCGCCGGAGGCGGCGACCGCGTCGTCGAGGCTCTCGGCCTCCGCCACCACCGCCATCTCGGACTCGCGGTCCACGACCAGCCGCAGGCCGCGCCGCACCAGGGGGCGGAGTTCGGCCACCAGGACCCTGATCTCGGCATCCGTTGCCATGCCCGAAAGGGTTGCGCCGCCCGCGGCGGCGTTCATGAGCGGGCGGACGGATCGCCCACCCCGGAACACCCGGCCCCGGCACCCGGGCCCGCCCCGATCACCGGTCGGCCGGGCCGCAATCGCGGGGCACCGTCCCCGCCCGCAATCCATCGGCAGCCCCCGTCGGACAGGCCGCGGACCTTCGGCGGGCGGGGCGGTGCGAACGGCCGCTTCAGGACGGCCGTGCGGTGAGGCTCCCACCGCCACCCGGCACGGCGCATCCGGGGCGGCCCGGGTGAACCCGGCCGCCCCCTGAGGGACATCCGGTGCACCGCCCAGCAGGAAACGGGGGGTTTCCGGATCTGACCCCGCCGGTATGGCCGCACCATGCTGTTGGTGCCGGGCCGGCGCGGGGGCCAGTCCGGCACCACCGTTTCACATGCGGGACAGGTCCAGTTCGACGATGACGGCGGCGCCGCGTCCCGGGGAGGAGTCCACGTGCAGCCGGCCCCCGAGCAGGGCGACCCGTTCGCGGATCCCGGAGAGGCCGTGCCGGCTGGTGTCGGCATCGGGGTCGAAGCCGCGGCCGTCGTCCTCGATGACCACGCGCAGCTGGTCGCCCTCCGTGGCCGCGGTCACGCTGAACGCGCCGGCGCCGCTGTGGCGGGCGACGTTGGTGAGCGCCTCCTGCACCACCCGGAAGATCGCGACCTCGGTCTCCTCCGGGAGCCCGTCGGGGAGCGCGTCGACGCTCACGTCCGCGTGGATGCCCGTGGCGCCCGAGGTGCGGAGCGCCTGCTGGGCGATGGCGGAGGCGAGCCCGTGCTCGCGCAGCGCCGCGGGCCGCAGATCGGTGATGAGGTCGTGCAGGTTGTTCGCGGCCGACACCACCTCCTTGCGCAGGTCTGTGAGCAGCTCACGGTGGGCGGGGTCGACGTCGACGTCCTCGAGGATCCGCAGGTGCAGCGACACGGCGGTGAGGACCTGCCCGGCCTCGTCGTGCAGCTCCCGGGCGATGCGCGCCCGCTCGGCCTCCTGGGCCTGGATGGCCCGCCGGAACCCCTCCGCGGTGGCCCGCTCGTTCGCCCGGGCGAGCTGCAGCGCGACGGCGGCGTGGGCCCGCTCCCGCTCGGCGTGCATGGCGCGTTCGTTGGCGACGGCGAGGGCCAGCTGGTTCCCGACGGCCGAGAGCATCGCCCGAACGCCGTCCTCCGCGACGTCCTCTCCCGCCGTGCCGAGCGCCCCGACAAGCTCGCCGGCGACGCGCAGGGGGACGACCTCCACCGGGCACCGGGCGGCCGTGCGCAGCGCGGCGGTGAACGCGTCCACGTCGGCGGGCGTTCGCTCGCCCACCGCGAGGGCGCGCCGCGAGCGGGCCTCGGTCACGCGGATCACCAGCTCGTCGCCCTCGGCGATGGCGATGCACGCGTACTCGACGCCGCGCACCATCATCGCGTGGCCGGCGACCGACGGCAGCAGCTCGTCGATCCCGGAGGCCTCGGTCATCCCGCGGGCCAGGACCTCCTGCAGCTCACGCACCGTGCGCTGCAGGCGCTCCAGCTCCACGACGCGCAGGTGCTCCTCCTCCAGCCTGCGGGCGGTGGAGATGGCCGCCGCGGCCTGTGCGGCGAGGATCTCCAGGACGCGTTCGTCCTCCTCGGTGTACGGCCCGCCGGCCTTGTCGGCGAGGTACACGTTCCCGAAGACCCGGCCGGCGTGGACGATTGGCGCGCCGAGGAACGAGGTCATCACGGGGTGGCCGGGCGGGAAGCCGCACGATCGGGGGTGGTCGGAGATGCGGTCCAGGCGCAGGGTGTGGCGGTCGGTGAGCAGCACGCCCAGCACGCCGCGGCCGGTCGGCGGCTCCCCCACCATCCGGGCGGACTCCGCGTCCATGCCGGCGGTGATGAAGCGCTCGATGCCGGTGCCGGACGGGTCGAGGACCCCCAGGGCCGCGTATCGCGAGTCCAGCAGGCGGCGGGCGCTCTCCAGCAGCGTGTTGAGGATCTCGTCGAGCGACGGCTCGCCGGCGAGGAGGATGCCGGTCTCCAGCAATTCCCCGGTGCGCGGATCGGCGGGGGGCGGGGCGACCTGTGGCTGGGCGACGGTGCGGGCGCGCAGCTCGGCGAGCCCCTGCGCCAGCGTCCCCGCGGGGAGGTCGGGGATGGCGTGCACCCCGACGAGCAGTTCGGTCACCGGTGCGGACGCCGGCGTGAGCCGGGCCACGAAGGCGGTGCCGTCGGCCACCGGCCGGTCGTCGCCCCACAGGCCCAGGACCGCCTCGTGACGGGCGGACCCCACGCGCCACACGCTGAAGCCCCTGCGGCCGCGGGCGACCGACTCCAGCGCCCGGATCGCCGCGGTGGAGGCCGGCGGCGGTCGGCGGCGGGTGCCGGTGCGGACCTCCGGCGGGCCGCCCTCGGGGATGCGCACCAGCAGGCAGGCCTCCAGGCCCAGGGCGGTGCGGGCGTCCCTGAGACGGGCGGACGGCGTGGCCGTCCGGCGGGCGGGCGTCCGTCGCCGTGTGGTGGAGTGCTGTCGCATCGCCTGTTCCCCGGGAACTCCGGCCACGCTACACCCTTCTCGGGATGCGGGAGGGGGTCGTGACCGGATTCCGGGACCGCGCGGACGCGGGGCGGGCGGTCGCGGCCGCTCTCGCCGGTGCGCGGCTGGAGGATCCGCTGGTGCTGGGGCTGGCCCGCGGCGGCGTCCCGGTCGCCGCGGAGGTCGCCGCCTCCCTCCACGCCCCGCTGGACGTCCTGGTGGTGCGCAAGATCGGCCATCCCGAGCAGCCCGAGTACGCCCTGGGGGCGGTCACCGCCGACGGCACCCGGTACCTGCGCGACCGCGTGCCCGGTGTCGACGCGGTCGCCGACCGGGCCGCCGCCGACGCCGCGGCCATGGAGGTCCGCCTGCGCGACGGGCGCCCGCCGCTCCCGGTCGCGGGCCGCGACGTCGTGCTGGTCGACGACGGCCTGGCCACCGGCGCAACCATGGTCGCCGCCGCCCGGTCGGTCCGGCGCGCCGGATGCCGCCGCGTGGTGGTGGCCGTCCCCGTGGGGCCAGAGGACACACTCCGTGCGCTCCGCCGGGAGGCCGACGAGGTGGTGTGCGCCCTCGTGCCGAGGGACCTGGTCGCCGTGTCCCGCTGGTTCGACGATTTCCACCAGGTCTCCGACGACGAGGTGCGCCGGCTCGTCGCCCCGGGTTGAGGCGCGCGGCGGTACCGCCGATCTCACGGAGGTGGGCCTCACCCGTCTCCCGCTCACCGCAATCCTGCTCACGGCCCTCTCGTGCGTGCCATCGCAGGCGGCGCCCGAGCGTGCGCCGATCGAGGTGTTCCGCAGCGTGACCGTATCGGCGGGCGCGCGGGAGTCCGTGGCGGTGTGGCGACGGATCGGAGACGGCGGCTGCTGGAGCAGCCGTACCCGGATGACCGGCTCCGGCCGTACGCTCGACCACTCGTCATTCATCGCCGACCGGGGTGCCGGGCCGCAGCGGGTCTCCCAGACGCTGGAGGGAGGCAGGCTGAGCGAGTACGCCGGACCCTCGGCCTGCGACGGGGATCCGCCTCCGGTGAGCGCGGAGGTCATGATGGCCGCCGCACGGAGCGGGCGGTTCCGCCCCGTCGGCGTCGCCCGCTGGCGCGGCCGGGTCGTGGCCGTCGCCCGTGGCCCCGTCACCCCGTTCCTCTCCGGGTGGACCGCATCGCCGCACCCGCCCGAGATCACGGCGGACGGCCCGGCCGTCGTGCTGAGATCGCCCGGCGGCCCCGTGCGGGTATCCGTGCCGCGCACGGTCCTCACCGCCGGCGGGGTGCGAACGGTCGTACCCCCGCGAGTCATCACCCTGTCCCGGGGCGTGATCACCGGCGACGCGGCCGAACGCTTCTCGTTCGCGCTTCGCGCCCCGCGGCGCTGAGCGGCCACGCCGGGCGGGGGTACGCTCGCCACATGCCCGGATCCGGCGACACCGACCACCATGTCCGCCCCAGCGGCTGGACCTGGACCGCGCTCGGCACCGGCGCGGCGGGCCTCGTGCTCTCGCCCGCGGGCATCCTGGTGCCCGTGTGCGTCGCCGGCATGGTGATCGCCGCCGTCGGGATCCGGCTGGACCGCGACCGCGGGCATGAGAGCGGCGCCGCATGGGTCGCCGGCGCACTCAATGCCGTCGCCATCCTGGCCGCCCTGGTGTTCGCCACCCGCTAGGTGGCGTCGGACCGTCAGCACACGGCCCGATCCGGGCCGGACCTGACGGGCAGGCACCCGCCCCCGGCACCTGCCTGGCCTGCCGCCGCTAGGCGGTGAGCGGACCGGCGGCCAGGGCCACCGGCACGAGCAGGACGGCAAGGCCGAGACCGCACAGCCCGATGCGGAAGGCGATCCTGCTGAGCCGCAGCGCCCGCACGTTCCCCGTACGCCGGCCGCGCCCGCCGGCGATCCAGGCCAGGATGACCGCGGCCGCCGCGGTGATCGGCGCCGCGAGCAACAGCCAGCCCGCCGCGACATCGTCAGGACCGCCCGCCAGGCCGAACGCGGAAAGGAGCATGACCGGGCCTCCAGCGGCGGCCAGGAACGCCGCCTGGGCCATCGCGAGCTCCACGCTCGAACGCCGCCCCTGCGTGGGGCTCACGGCGACTCCCACGGGGGCAGGCGGGTCACGTCCTGGGCACCCCGTCCAGGAGGAGCATCAGCCACGCGACCGACGCGGCGGTGCCGAGCAGACCGCTGCACACCGCGATCGGCAGGCGCCGCCGGGGAAGCCAGGTCCCCCACCGCTCCGCCCGGGCCGAGGCGACGACGGCGGCGACCAGCGCCGTGATCCCCAGCACCGGCCCCAGGAGGAACAGCGTCGCGGCCGTCCCGATGTCCATGCTGCCGCCGAGCAGCACCACCATCACGAGCGCGGCCGTCGGCAGCAGTGATCCCACGCCGAACATCAGCGCGACCCAGGCGGCGACCGCGCCCGGGGGCTCGGGCGGGAGTTGCTGAGCGGATCCCGGAAGCATTCCCGCCGGTATCGACGCGGCCGACCAGCCGCTCAACCCGAGCGCCCACGGCGTCCGCCGTTTGGCCGAGTCTGGCGATCGGCCGGTCGATCGATCGGGACGGGCGGATTCGAACCGCCGACCCCCGGCACCCAAAGCCGGTGCGCTACCAGACTGCGCCACGTCCCGAGCCTGCCGGGGAACCGTAGCGGACGCCCCGCGGGGCGGCGATCAGTCGTGCTTGCGGCGGTACAGCTGGCCGTCGGCGAGCTCGAGCAGCTCGATGACGTCCACGTCCGGCCGGCCGGCGGCGATGCCCAGCGACACCGACACGTCCCGGAGTGCCGGCGACTCCGACAGGGACGCCCGGAGGGACTCCCGCATCTCCGAGGAGGCACGCTCGGCGTCCGCCACGGACCCGGCCACCCAGCATCCGAACTCGTCGCCACCCAGGCGGCCCGCCGTGCCGTAGCGGCCCAGCACCCGGGCGACCTCCACCAGCAGCAGGTCACCCACCCGGTGCCCGTGCGTGTCGTTCACCGCCTTGAAGTCGTCCACGTCGGCCAGCAGGACCGCCCCGCCGCCGCCGTCGGCGATGCGCTCACGGAGGTGCTGCAGGAAGGCCCGGCGGTTCAGGATCCCGGTGAGGTCGTCGATGCGCGCCTGCTCCTCCAGCCGGGCGACGCGCTCCCCGATGCCGCTGCCCGCAGCCACGCCGTGCCCGGCGAGCGCCTGCTCGGCGATCTGGTCCAGGTCCTCCGCGGCGAGCCCCAGACGCGTGAGGGCCCGCGAGATGAGCGCGGTGTCGGGTGCGTTGCCGTCGATGAGCTCCACCACCGCGTTCGCCAGCTGCACGCAGGCGGTCTCCCGCGTGGGAGCGGCGGCGCCGTCCGCGCTGCCGTGGTGCAGGCGAACGGCCTCCGCCACGTCGGCCGGCAGCCCCCAGCGCGCCGCGAGCACACCGCCCGCCAGGGCGTGGTCGGTGCCGAAGCGCTCGCGCTCGGCGACCACCCGCTCCGCCCCGCCGGCGCAGCGCTCCGCGACCTCCTCCACGGCGGCCTCGCCGAACGCCATGGGCATCACCAGCTTGCCGACGTCGTGCAGCAGCCCGCCCAGGTGCGGCGTGTCGACGCCCACCCCGGCGCGCTCGGCGACCACCGCCGCGGTGCTGCCCACGGCAACCGCGTGGATGTGCATGTGGCCGCGGGACGGCCGGCCGTTGCCCGGCACGTGCTCGAGGAACCGGTAGGTCGCCGCCTCCAGCGCCAGCCGCTTCACGGCCGCGCGGCCGATGAGCGTCACCGCCTGCCGCACCGTGCTCGCCCGGATCGGACGGGCGTTGTGCGCACTGTTGGCGAACCGCAGCAGGTTCGCGGCGAACGCCTCGTCGGACTCCATCGCCGAGACCAGGTCGCCGGTGGAGGACTCCGGGTCATCGGAGAGCTGGATCACGCGCAGCACCGTGCCGGACAGCACGGGGAGGCTGCCGAGCGCGTCGACCGCACGGCCGACCGCGGCCTCCGCCTCGGGGGTTGGGTGACGTTCCTGCATGGGGGGCGTTCCGTTTCGGCTTGATGACCCGGCGGGGGTGGGCCGAGGACCGGACCCCGGTTGGTTCGGCAGCGGCCGGGCGGCCTTGAGCGACGGGTGGAATGGGGCGGGCAATTGGGCAAATTGATCCCTCATGCGCGCAAATTCTGGACCGAGACAGAGGGCGCCCCCGACCGCCCCGGTGCCCCGTCCAGGAGGTCTTCATGCTCCGCCGTGCCCTGTCCGACAGCAGGATCCGAACCCGCCTCGGCGCGATCCTCGCGCTGGCCGCGGTCGTCACCCTCGCCGTCGGCGCCATCGGGCTGCAGTCCGTCCGGAGCCTGCGCGGCGACATCCGCGACTACGCCGACCGCACCGTGCCCGCGGTCCAGGCGACCATCTCCCTGGGCAAGCTCGCCGACGAGCGCAAGGCCCTCGCCGCCGACCACCTCTACGTGTTCGACGGCGACCTGAAGACCGAGGACGCCATCCAGGCGACCCTGAAGGACAACGGCGCGGCGATCGACGCCGAGCTCGCGCGGGTCGAGCGGACCGCTGGGGACCGTCACGCCGACGCCGTCGCCCGGGTGTCGGACCTCACCGCCCGGTTCACCGCCGTCGTCGACGACGCGATCGCGAAGTCCCGTCAGGAGACCGTCACCAACGCGGAGGAGCGGGACGGCTCCCGTGGCGTCTACACCGGCACGATCATGCCGCTGTCGGAGGACTACGACGCGGCCATCGCCGAGCTCACCACGCGGCTGCGCGCGGACTCCACCTCCGAGGCCGCCGCCGCGGACGACGGCGCGGGCACCTCGCTGCTGCTGGTCTCCCTCATCGCCCTGGCGGGCCTCGCCCTGCTGGGCGTCGCCGGGCGGCTGGTGACGCGGTCGATCACCGTCCCCGTGGAGGCGCTGCGCGAGCGGATGTTCGAGCTGGCCGACGGCGACGGCGACCTCACCCGGCGCCTCGACGTGACCGGCCAGGACGAGATCGGCCAGGTCGCGACCGCCTTCAACCGCTTCGCGGCCACCATCCACGACGTCGTCCGGATGGCCGGCGCGGCGTCCGGCGGCCTCGCCAAGAACGCCACCCAGCTGCTCACCACCGCAAGCTCCGCCGGGGAGGCCGTCGACCAGATGGCGGCAACCGTCGAGGGCGTCGCCGAGGCCGCCCACCAGCAGGCCGAGAGCGTGCAGGAGGTGAGCCGCCTGGTGGAGGACATGGAGGGCGCCATCGTGGCGACCGCCGAGAGCGGCCGCGCCGTCGCCGAGCTCGCCGCCGACGCCGACGCGAGCGCCAGCCAGGGCGAGAGCGCCGTGGAGGACGCCCACGAGGCGATGCGCGAGATCACCGCCGCGGTGAACAGCGCCAACGACGTGGTGTCCGCCCTCGGGGAGCGCGGCCGGGAGATCGGCGCGATCGTCGCCACCATCGGGGAGATCTCCGACCAGACGAACCTCCTCGCCCTCAACGCCGCCATCGAGGCCGCGCGCGCCGGCGAGCAGGGCCGCGGCTTCGCCGTGGTCGCCGACCAGGTGCGCAAGCTCGCCGAGGAGTCCCAGCAGGCCGTCGGCTCGATCGCCGCGATCATCGGCGACATCCAGCGGGAGACCACCCGTGCGGTGGAGGCGATGGCCGGAGGCCTCGGCAAGGTCGAGCAGGGCGGCGAGATCGTGCAGCGGGCCGGCCAGACCTTCGGGATCATCCGGCGGCGGGTCGCCGCCGTGACCGGCGAGGTCGAGCGCGTGGCCGAGGCCGCCGGCGACCTGGAGCGCGCCGCCGAACAGGTGCGCGGCCGTATCACCGAGGTGGCCGCCGTGACCGAGGAGACCGCCGCGTCCACCGCGGAGATCTCACGGTCCGCCGAGCAGACCTCGGCGGGCGCCAGCCAGGTGGTGGGCGTCGCCGGCGAGGTGCAGGACGCCGTCACCGACCTGCAGCAGCTGGTCGGCCGGTTCCGGGTGTGGCAGCCGGACCAGGAGGACCGGCGGAAGGGCGTCCGCCCGCCGGAGGAGCAGGGGGAGCGGCCCCGGCCGTGACCCGGGCGCCGCCAGCGGGACGCGCTCGCCGTCGGTGAGCAGCACCGCGTCCAGGACCTCCCACTCCCGGCCGAGCCGGGCGAGGTTCATCTCCACGGTCCCGTTCCCGATGGGCCCCGACACCTGCAGGGTCACCGACGCCGTCCCGGGCCCCTCCACCCCGGGCATGGGCGGCGCCACCACGCGCAGCGGCTCGCCGATCCAGGACGCCATCGCCGGGTGGTGCAACAGGTACGCCTTGACGGCGCGCTCGGCGCCCTTGGGGCGGGTGACGAACCAGTGCCCCACGATCACCACGGCGTACATCAGGTAGGCGTACGACAGCACGCCCGCGACCACCGACGCGCCCTCGCGCCCGTAGTAGCCGGTGGCGACGGCGGCGGCGATGAAGAACACGCCGAACATGACCGCCGCTCCCAGCGTGAGCGCGCGGGCGACGGGCATGTCCAGCAGCCGCCGCATCAGGCCACCCAGATCTCCGCGAGCTTGGCCAGCGCGTCGCGCAACCGCGCGAGCGTCTGCTCCCGGCCCAGCAGCACCATGCTCTCGTAGATGCCGGTGGAGATGCGCTGCCCGGTGATCGCCACCCGCTGCGGCTCCAGGAAGCCGCGGGCGTCCTCGCCCAGGATGTGGAGCTGGTCCTGGAGGACGTCCTTGACGGCGTCCGCCGTCCAGTCCTCCAGCTGCTCCAGGCGGCCGAGGCCCGCCCCGATGACCTGGATGGAGCGCCGCACGTCGGCGGTGAGCTGCTCCCAGGCCTCCGGGTCCATCTCCAGCGGCCGGAACAGCCACCCGGCCAGGATGTCGAACTCGCCCAGGGTGGAAAGCTTGCGCTTGACCGACGGCGCGACCCGCGCGGCCAGGGCCTCCTGCTCGGGCGTGGTGACGTAGCCGGTGCGCACCAGGTGCTCCAGCAGCGTGGAGGTGAACGTCTCGTCGTCCATCATCCGCAGGTACCGGCCGTTGATGACCTGCAGCTTCTTCAGGTCGAAGACCGCCGGGCTCTTGCTGATGCGGGCGACCGAGAACTTCTCGACGAGCTCCGGGACCGTGAACATCGTGGTCTTGTCGTCGAAGCTCCACCCCAGCAGCGCCAGGGCGTTGATGACCGCCGCCGGGATGTAGCCGGCCTCCTGCAGGTCCTCAACCGACGCCGCGCCGTGCCGCTTGGACAGGCGCTTCTTGTCGGGACCCAGGATGAGCGGGATGTGCGCGTACTCCGGCGGCGTGCCGCCCAGCGCGCGGATCACCATCATCTGCTTGGGGGTGTTGGAGATGTGGTCCTCGCCGCGCACCACATGCGTGATGCCCATCTCGAGGTCGTCGACGGCGGCCGCCAGGTTGTAGGTGGGCGTGCCGTCGGACCGGGCCACCACGAAGTCCTCGATGGAGGTGTGGTCGAACCCGACCTCGCCCGGACGTAGTCGTCGATGACGGTGCGGCCGCGACCTCCACCGCGAAGCGCCACGCCGGCCGGCGCCCCTCCGCCTCGAAGCGGGCGATGTCCTCGGGGCTCCAGTCGCGCCGGCCGCGCACCACGGGGGCGCGCTTGTCGGCGCGTGCGGCGGCCCGCTGGGCCTCCAGCTCCTCCTCGGACTCCCAGGCGGCGTACACGGCGCCCGAGGCCTTGAGCTTCTCGATGGCGTCCCGGTAGACGTCGTCCCGCTCGCTCTGCCGGTACGGGCCCTCGTCCCAGTCCAGCCCGAGCCAGGCCATGGCGCGCAGGATCTGCGCCTCGCTCTCGGGCGTGGAGCGCTCGCGGTCGGTGTCCTCCAGCCGGAGGATGAACGTGCCGCCGGTGTGGCGGGCCACGAGCCAGTTGAACAGGGCGGTGCGCGCTGAGCCCACGTGCAGGTTGCCGGTGGGGCTGGGTGCGAACCGGACGCGCGCGGGTCCGGTGATGTCACGACGCTGAGGAGGAGCCACCCGGCAAGGATACCCACGCCGACGCCGCGGGAGCCCCCGGCGTGTCGAATAGCCTCGGGCATGGCCGCATCCCCGCACCGATACCCGGGAACCGCCGTCCTGGCGGCGGCGCTGACGGGGCTGGCGTGCTGGGGGCCCGCCCTGGCCGCGCCCGCGCGGGCCGCCACCGTCGTGGGCGTGCGGGTGGGCGACCACCCGGCGTACGTGCGCGTGGTCCTCGACGTGCGCGGCACGGTCGCACTGTCCGACGTCGCACCGGCGGAGGGCCTGGCCGACCCCTTCGGGAGCGGGCTGGTGGCGTTCTTCATCCGGCGGCCGGGGATCCGCAGCGACGTGGAGCGACGCTCGCGCCTGGGCGTCACCGTCGCCATCGTCCCGGCGCCGGACATGCTGCTCATGCGCACGACCGCCTCACGGTGGCGCTTCAAGTTCGCCGGCTGGGCGGTGCTGAGGTCTCCCACGCGGGTCGTCGTGGACCTGTGGAAGTCGGCGCCGCCGACGCCCGCGGCGACCGTCCTCGACGATGGCTGCCTGCGCCTCACCGCGGTCCGGTCCCGGCCCGGGACGGTGGACGTGCGCGGGCGGGTGGTGGGCCAGGTGTTCGAGAACCAGTTCGCCGTGCTGATCCGCGACCGGGCCGGCAGGGTGCTCGACCGGCGGCGCGTGACGGCGCGGAACGGCACCGCCTGGCACGTCCGGCTGCGGCACGGCGCGCCTGGCCAGGCGGGGACCGTCGAGGGCTTCGACGGCGGCGGTACGGGCAACGTGGAGTGCCTGGTCCAGACGGCGGTGCGGCTGAGACCCGGCGCGTAGGATCGCCGCATGCGATTCGGCGCCCACGTCTCCTCCTCCGGCGGCATCAGCAACGCCGTCGACCGCGGCCAGGCCATCGGCTGCGAGAGCCTCCAGGTGTTCACCCACAACCCGCGCACCTGGAAGCCCATCAACCACACCGACGAGCAGATCGCCCTGTTCCGGGAGAAGGCCGCGGCCGCCGGCATGGGGCCGCTGGTGAGCCACGGGCTCTACCTCATCAACCTCGGCGCCCCGGACCGGGAGGTCCCCACCGGGCCGCCCGGCAAGCCGGCCACGGCGACCCGCAACATCCACCGCAGCTCGGTGGAGAGCCTGCGGCAGCACTTGGAGATCGGCGAGCGGCTGGGCCTGAACGGCATCGTCCTGCACGTGGGCAGCAGCAAGGGGTCCACCGAGGACGAGGCCATCGCGCGCATCGGGACGGGCATCGCCGAGGCCCTCGACGCCGTCCCGGGCGACTGCTGCGTGTACCTGGAGAACACCGCCGGGGCGGGCGACACCATCGGGCGCACCTTCGAGCAGCTGCGCCGCGTCGCCGACGCCGTCGATCACGCCACCCGCCTGGGTTTCTGCCTCGACACCCAGCACCTGTTCGCCAGCGGCTACCCGGTGCACGAGGAGGGCGGCATCGACCGGGTGCTGGAGGAGTTCGACCGCGTCGTGGGCCTGGAGCGCCTGCGGTGCCTGCACCTCAACGACTCCCAGACCGCGTTCGGCTCCAACCGCGACCGCCACGAGAACCTCGGCGACGGCCAGATCGGCGAGGACGGCATGCGCCGCATCCTGGGCTGCCCCGCCCTGCAGGACCTGCCGGTCGTGCTGGAGGTGCCCGGCGTGGACGGCAACGGCCCCGACGCCGAGAACATGGCGCGGGCCCGCCGCTTCCAGCAGGAGGGTTTGGCGCTGCGGGGCCAGGGGTAGGAGCCGGAGGTTGCCCCCGCTCGACGTCACCAACCCGTACACCGGCGAGGTCCTCGCGACCCTCGAGGAGGTCGGCACCGACGCCGTGGGCCGCGCGGTCGCCCGCGCCAAGGCCTGCCTCCCCCCGCCCCCCGCGGCGGAGCGCGCCGAGATCCTCGAGCGGGCCGCACGCATCGTGGGCGAGCGGGCCGAGCGGCTGGCCCGCACCATCTGCGCGGAGGCCGCCAAGCCCATCACGCAGGCGCGCGGCGAGGTGGCGCGGTGCCGGGACACGCTCATCTACTCCGCGATCGAGGCCCGCACCCTCGCCGGCGAGCTGGTGCCCATGGACGGCACCTCGGCGGGGGCCGGCAAGGTCGCCTACATCGTCCACGAGCCCATCGGGGTGATCGGCGCGATCTCCCCCTTCAACTTCCCGCTCAACCTGGTGGCCCACAAGATCGCCCCGGCGGTCGCCGCCGGCTGCCCGGTGGTGCTGAAGCCCGCCGAGGTGACGCCCCTGTCGGGCATCGCCCTGGTGGAGATCCTCCACGAGGCGGGCCTCGCCGAGGACGCCCTGCAGGTCGTCATCGGGTCCGGCGCGGTGGTCGGCAACGCGCTGGTGGAGCACCCGGACGTCGCGATGATCTCGTTCACCGGCTCCCCGAAGGTGGGCTGGGGTATCCGGGAGCGGGCCCCGCGCAAGCACGTCGCGCTGGAGCTCGGGAACTCCACGCCGGTCATCGTGGCCGAGGACGCCGACCTGGAGGCCGCCGCCGCCAAGATCGCCGCGTCCGGCTTCACCCACGCCGGGCAGTCCTGCATCAGCGTGCAGCGCGTGTACGTGCACCGCTCGGTGCACGGCGCCCTGCTGGAGCGGCTGGTGCCGAAGGTGGAGGCCCTCGTGGTGGGCGACCCGGCCGACGAGGCCACCCAGGTGGGGCCGGTGATCACCGAGGACGCGCAGCGCCGGGTGATGGAGTGGATCGGCCAGGCCCGGGAGGCCGGTGCGCGGGTGCTCACCGGCGGCACCGAGGAGGGGCGCATCATCCGCCCCACGGTCCTCGACGGCATCGCCCCGGACATGCGGGTGAGCTGCGAGGAGGTCTTCGGGCCCGTCGTCGGCGTCGCCGCCTACGACACCCTCGACGAGGCCGTCGAGCTGGCGAACTCCTCCCCCTACGGCCTGCAGGCCGGCATCTTCACGGCGCGCGTCGACCACGCGATGGCGTGGGCCCGGCGCCTGGACTTCGCCGGGGTCGTCATCAACGACACCCCCACGTTCCGGGCCGACCAGCAGCCGTACGGCGGCGTGAAGGACTCGGGCAACACGCGAGAGGGCCCGCGGTACGCGGTGCGCTCCATGACCGAGCCCAAGCTCGTGGTGGTCGCCCTCCCGGGCTAGTCGCCAGATCCACCGAACGGCGCCGCTCGCCGCGCTCGGAAAGCGCGCCGAAACGCGCAACAATCGCGCCCATCGACGTGACGCCCGCATCCGACGCGCCGCGAGCGCGGTTCGCCAGAACCACCCCGCCCTTCCCGTCCGGGTGGACGGCCGACGCCCTGCTGCAGGCGGTGGGCGAGGGCGTCGCCGTGTACGGCACCGACGGCCGCATGGCGGCGATGAACGCCCGCCTGGGCGACCTCACCGGCTTCGACCCGGCGGTGCTCGAGGACAGCGTCCTTCCGCCCCCGTGGTGGCCGCCGGAGTCCGCCGAGTCGCTGCTGGACGACATCCGGGCACTCTGGGACGGCGCGCCGCCGGTCGAGGGCGAGTGCACGCTGCTGCGCAGCGACGGCACCAACCTGGTCGCCCGGGTCACGTGGGACGCCGCGCGCGACGGTTCCGGCCGGACGCTGGGCGTGGTGGTGACCGTGGAGGACGTCACCGAGCGGCTGCTCATCGAGGAGGCATGGCAGGAGGCCCGGCGCACCCACGAGCTGCTGGCCGACAACTCCACCGACGTGGTGGTGCGGGTCTCGAGCAGCCTGCGGTTCCTCTACCTCTCCCCGGCGGTGGAGCGCGTGCTGGGGTACGCCCTGGCGGAGATCAGCGGCGCGCGCCTGGAGGACTTCGTGCACGCCGACGACTGGCACACCGTGGTGCGGGAGCACCTGCGGCTGAGCCGCGGCGCCGACACCGCCACCGCCACCTTCCGCATCCGCCACCGCGACGGCCACTGGGTGTGGATCGAGGCCATCTCGCACGCCCTGCGCGACGGCGGCGGCCGGCTCATCGAGGTGCAGTCCTCGGCGCGCGACATCACCTCCCGGCGGGCCGTGGAGGAGCAGAGCCGCAAGATGGCGGAGGAGCTCGGGTTCGTCGCCCGCCACGCCGGCGACATGATCTCCGCGCACGACCTGGACGGCGGGTTCCGCACCGTGAGCGAGGCCAGCCGGGCGCTGCTGGGCCGCGCCCCCGACGAGCTGGTGGGCACCAACCCCCTCGACCACGTGCACACCGACGACCGGGAGCGGGTGCGGGCCGGCCTGCGCCGGCTGCGCGAGGGCCGGGCGTTCATCGAGACGCTCACCTACCGCGTGGTGCGTCCCGACGGCAGCTCGCTGTGGCTCGACACCAGCATCCGGCCCATCCACGACGACGACGGCGAGCTGTCGGCGCTCATCTGGGTGTCCCGCGACGCCACCACGCGCCTGGCCGCGGAGCGGGAGGCCAGCGACCGCGCGGAGCGGTCGGAGCTGCAGGCCGCCGAGCAGGCCGCCCTGCGGCGCGTCGCGATGGCGGTGGCCAACCAGACCGAATCGGGCCCGGTGCTGGGGATGGTGGCCGAGGAGATCCCGCGGCTGCTGGAGGTCGACGGCGGCATGGTGCTGCGCTTCGACCACGACGACGAGCACGCCACCGTCGTGGCGGCCTCCCCGCGGCTGCCGTGGCGGCCCGACGACCGCGTGCTGGTGACCGACGGCACCGCGCTCGCCGCGCTGCGCGGCAGCGGCCGCACGTCCCGCGCCGCCGCGCCCCTGGAGTCACCGGGCGGGCACTCGGCGATGGTGTCCGCGGTGGCCGCGCCCGTGCGCGTGGACGACGCCCTGTGGGGTGCCGCGGTGGCGGTGGGGCGCCCCGGCGGGTCGGTGCCCGCGGGCGCCGAGGCGCGACTGGAGCGTTTCGCGGAGCTGGTGTCGGTGGCGCTCGTCGCCCACGAGCAGCGCGAGCAGCTGCGCGAGCAGGCGCTCGAGGACCCGCTCACCGGCCTCGCCAACCACCGCGCGTTCCACGAGCGGCTGCGCACCGAGGTGTCCCGCGCCCAGCGCTACGGCCGCCCCCTGAGCCTCGCGCTCATCGACATCGACCACTTCAAGCGCCTCAACGACCTGCACGGCCACCAGGCGGGCGACGCCGTGCTCGCCGCGCTCGCCCGCATGCTGGAGGGCAACGCCCGCGCCAGCGAGCTCGTGGCCCGCGTGGGCGGCGAGGAGTTCGCCTGGATCCTCCCCGAGACCGACGGGCTCACCGCCATGCAGGCGCTGGAGCGGGCCCGGGCGGCCATCGGCGGCGCCCCGCTGTGGCAGGGCGAGCGCATCACCGTGTCCGCCGGCGTGTCCGACCTCTCCCGCGCCCGCGACGCCGGCGAGCTGTACCGCCTGGCCGACGGCGCCCTGTACTGGGCGAAGGCCAACGGCCGCGACCAGGTGTGCCTGTACTCGCCGGAGGTGGTCGACTCCCTGTCGATCGAGGAGCGCGCGAACCGGCTGGAGCGCACCCAGACGCTGGTGGCCCTGCGCTCCCTGGCGCGCGCCGTGGACGCCAAGGACGCCTCCACCAAGGCGCACTCCGAGCGCGTGGCGAGCCTGTCGCACCGCCTGGCCCTGGCGATCGGCTGGAGCCCCGAGCGCGCCGCGATGCTCCGCGACGCGGCCCTGCTGCACGACGTGGGCAAGCTCGGCGTGCCCGACGCCGTGCTGTTCAAGCCGGGCGGCCTGGAACCCGCCGAGTACGAGGTGGTGAAGCGCCACGCGGCGCTGGGCGCGGAGATCACCGCCGACGCCCTCACCCCCGAGCAGTGCCGGTGGATCCGCCACCACCACGAGCACTGGGACGGCGGCGGCTACCCGGACGGCCTGGCCGGGGAGTCCATCCCAGAGGGCGCCCGCCTGATCGCCGTCGCCGACGCGTGGGACGTGATGATCCGCGCCCGCCACTACGGCACCGTGCGCCCGGTGGGCGACGCGATCGCCGAGCTGGAGCGCTGCGCCGGAGCCCAGTTCTGGGAGCCGGCGGCCCGGATGATGGCCCGCCTGGCGCGCGGCCCGCGGGCCTCCTGGGCCTCCTGACCGGCCGCCTCCGGGCGGACGAATTGACCTGTGCTTTTTCACAGGTCCGGGTGGGCCTACATTGAGGTCATCCACTCACCGGTCACACGTGCCCACCCCGATCCCTCCGCCCCTCCCGTCGGCGCCGGACCGGACGCGGCCGCCGTCGTGGAGGCCATCCCGGACGCCGCCTGCCTGACCTGCGCCTCCGGCGCCGTGACCGCCGCAAACGGCCGCCTGCTGGACCTCACCGGACGGGACGCCGCGGAGGTGGCCGCGGTCACCGGCCTGCCCCACCCGTGGTGGCCGGGGGAGCACCGCGCCGCCCTGGACCGGGCGCACCACGACGCGCTCGGGGGACGCCGCACCCGGCTGGAGCTGATGCTGCGGCGCGGCGCGGAGCGGATCCCGGTGGTCGCCAGCGCCGCCCCGGTCGCGGGCGGCGGGGTGCTGTGGGTCATCCACGACGCGACCGCCAGGCTGCGCAGCGACCTGCACCTGAGCGCCGCCCGCGACTCGGTGTTCGACGGGTTCATGCTCGTGGAGCCGGTCATGGACGACGACGGCCGCATCGTCGACGGGGTCGTGGTGGACTGCAACGAGCGGGTCGCCGCCGACCTGGGCCGCACGCGCGACGAGCACATCGGCACCCGCGTGACCGAGTACGCCGCGGTGGGCGACGTCGACCGCCTGCTGGGGGAGTACGCGGAGGTGCTCCGCACCGGCCGGCCGCAGGAGCACGAGCGCCACTACGTGCTGCCCCCGCCGGTCGGGGAGCGCTGGTTCCGCTACGCCCTCACGCCGCGGGCGGGTGCCATCGCGGTGGTGACCCGCGACATCACCGCCCGCAAGCGGGCGGAGGCCGAGCAGGCGCGCATGGCGGAGCAGCTGCACTTCATCTCCCGGGCATCGTCGGACCTCGTGGTCCTGCGCGGCCCGGACGGCCTCATCGAGTTCGTCGGCGACGCCTCGCAGCGGCTCCTGGGCATCCCGCCCGAGCGGATGGTCGGCACCGGCGGCACCGAGTTCGCCCACCCGGACTCACTCGACGACGCCGTGAGCGGCCTCTCGGAGGCGCTCGCCGGGGGCGGCGCCGCCTACCGCACCATCCGCGCGGTGGCCGCCAACGGGGAGACCGTGCCGCTGGACACCGTCTTCCAGGCGGTCGGCGACCGCGTGATCAGCATCTCCCGGGACGCCCGGCCGCGCCTGGCCGCCGAGGAGGCCGCGCGCAGCCGCATCGCCGAACAGGCCGCGCTGCGGCGCGTCGCGACCGCCGCGGCGGCGGCCGGAGGAGTGCTGGAGTCCGTGATGGCCGTGGTCGCCCAGGAGCTCGTGGAGCTGCTGGGCGTCGAGGTGGCGGCGGTGATGCGCTTCGAGCAGGGCGGCGCGCGCCTGATGGGGTACTCGGATCCGCATCCCCGCGCGCTGGTGGGCGAGATCCTCGACCCGGCCCGCACGCCGGCGGTGCAGGCGGTGCTGCGCAGCGGCCGCGCGGCGCGCATCGACTCGTATGCCGGCCGGGTGTCGCTGGTGGGCCTCGCGGCATCGGCGGCCGCGCCCGTGTTCGCCGACGACCGGCTGTGGGGCGTGGTGTTCGCCGGGACGCGGGAACCGGGACGCTTGCGGACGGACGCCGAGCACCAGCTGGAGGGCTTCTCCCAGCTGGTGACCATCGCGGTGCAGGCGGCCGAGGCCCGAGAGCTGCTCGCCGCCCAGGCCGTCACCGACCCGCTCACGGGCCTCGCGAACCACCGCGCGTTCCAGGAACGGCTGCGCCAGGAGGTCGCCCGCGCACGGCGGCACGGGCGGCCGCTGAGCCTCGCGATGATCGACCTGGACCACTTCAAGGCCGTCAACGACGTGCACGGGCACCCGGCCGGGGACGCGGTGCTGGCCGAGGTCGCCGCCCGGCTCGCTGCGGGCGTCCGCAACGGCGACCTGGTGGCCCGCATCGGCGGTGAGGAGTTCGCCTGGCTGCTGCCCGACGCGGCGGCGGATGAGGCCGCGGACGCGGTGGAGCGCCTGCGGGCCGCCGTGTCGCGCCGGTCGGTGGAGGGCGGCCTGCGGGTGACCCTGTCGGCGGGGGTGTGCGACCTGGAGTGCGCGCACGGCTCCGCCGACGAGCTGGTGCGGCTCGCCGACACGGCCCTGTACTGGGCGAAGGGGCACGGCCGCGACCAGACCTGCCGGTACTCCCCGCGGATCGGGGAGGAGCTGTCGGCGGAGGACCGCGCCCAGCACGCGGAGGGGTCGGCGACCCTGCGGGCCCTTCGCGCGCTCGCCGCCGCCGTGGACGCCAAGGACGGCATGGCCGCGGCCCACTCCGAGCGCGTCGCCGAGACGTGCCGTGCGATGGCCCTGGCGCTGGGCTGGGCGCCGTCGCGGGCCGCGCGCCTGCGGGAGGCGGCGATGCTGCACGACGTCGGCAAGATCGGCGTCTCCGACGCGCTGCTGCGCACCTCCGCACCGCTCACCCCCGACGAGCGCCGGGCGCTGGAGCGCCACGCCGAGCTGGGCGCGGAGATCGCCGCGGAGGCCCTGGACCCCGACCAGTGCACGTGGATCCGCCATCACCACGAGCGGTGGGACGGCGGTGGGTACCCCGACGGGCTCTCGGGCACCGAGATCCCCGCGGGGGCGAGGATCCTGGCGGTCGCGGACTCCTGGGACGTGATGGTCTCCGGGCGCAGGGCGTACTCGGCCCCGCGGGCACTGGACGACGCGCTGGACGAGCTGGACCGGCACGCCGGGACCCAGTTCTGCCCGGTGGCGGTGGACGCCCTGCGGCGGCTGGTGGCCGCCGCAGGCGGGGACCTCGCGGCGCCTTAGACGGCGCCGATGGCCTTGAGCAGGTCCTCCGAGGACGCGACGGCCCCGAACACCCCGCCCTGCATCTTCACCATCTGGAGCGCCGCCAGGTAGTTGCCGTGGTCGGTGGCCCCGGTGCAGTCCTCCAGCAGCAGGCACTCGTACCCGCGGTCGTTGGCCTCCCGCATGGTGGTGTGCACGCAGACGTCGGTGGTGATGCCCGTGAAGATCAGGTGCGTGATGCCCGCGGTGCGCAGGATGAGGTCCAGGTCGGTGGCGTAGAACGCCCCCTTGCCGGGCTTGTCGATGACCGGCTCGCCGGGCAGCGGCGCCACCTCGGGCACGATCTCCCACCCCGGCTCGCCGCGCACCAGCACCCGCCCGCACGGGCCGGGGTCGCCGATGCCCGCGCCGATCTGCTTGGACCGCCACAGCTTGTTGGCGGGCAGGTCGGTGAGGTCGGGCTTGTGGCCCTCACGGGTGTGGATGACCGTGAACCCGCGGTCGCGCACCGCGGCCAGCACGCGGGCCGTCGGCTCCAGTCCGCCGCGGGTCATGGACAGGTCGTAGCCCATCTGGTCGACGTAGCCGCCCTCCCCGCAGAAGTCGACCTGCCAGTCGATGCACACCACCGCGGTGCGGGCGGGGTCGATGACGTCGTCGAACGGCCACTGGTAGGGCTCCGCAGCGACGGTGCCGTAGGTCATCCTGAGTTCCTCCTACAGTTCCGCGCCGGGCGAGACGGCGTCCAGGAACGCCGCGGACGGCGCGACCGCGCCGAAGATCCCGCCCGACATGGTGATGGTCTCGATGGCGGCGTGGCGGAGCTCAGGCCGGAGCTCGGCGCACGCATCGGTGAGCAGGACGCACTCGTAGCCGCGGTCGTTCGCGCTGCGCAGGGTGGAGTGCACGGGCCCCTCCAGCCCGAAGCCGCACAGCGCCAGCCGGTCCCGGCCCGCGGCCCGCAGGACCCGGTCGAGGCGGCTGCCGAAGAAGCCGTCCAGGCCGCCGGCGGTGACCCACACGTCGGCCTCGGGCCCGGCGTCCTCCCCCGGCTCGCCCTGCGTCCACGGCTGGGGGCAGCGCACGGCGACCACCAGGGCCCCGGCGGTGCGCAGCGGCCCGGCGAGCGCGCGCATGACGCGTTCGGCCGGCACGGGGTCGGCGCACCGGCCCCGCCAGCGGGTGTCGGCCCCGGCGACCACCAGCGCGACCCGCTCGGCCGGCAGCTCGCCGTCGAACGGCCACGCGTACGGGCGGCTGCCCTCCACGCGGACGCCGGTGATCACGCCGCCATCACCTGGCGGCGCTGCCGGAGGGCGCAGCGGGCGAGCACCGCGGGGGCGTCGAGCTGCAGCAGGTGGCCGGCGCCCCGCACCACCTCGAGCCGCGCGCCGGCGTGCTCGGCGAGGATCTGGGCGGCGGCCATGCGCTGCGCGCGGGAGAGGCTCCCCACGCTCGACACGACCGGGATGGCGCGCAGGCGCCGCAGGTCGGCGATGGACGGCGCGAACGCCAGGAACCCGGGGACCTCGTGGCGCACCACGCAGCCCCGGTCCCTGATGCGGGCGCGCTCGGCGAAGCCCTGCGCACCCCAGCTGCCGCCGGCGAGGAGCGCCGCCATGGCCTCCGCGCCGTCGCCGGCGTCGGCCGCCTGGGCGACCATGCCCGCACCGGTGCTGAGGATGCCGTGGACCCCGGGGGCGAGGGGCCCGATCGCCGGTTCGTGGATCACCGCGGCCGCCACCAGGTCCGGGTGGGACATGGCGGTGGCGAGGGTGATGGTGGCGCCGCCGGACACCCCGACGAACACGCCCCGCGACACGCCCAGCCGGGCGAGGACGCGGACGAGGTCGTCGACGTGCTCGTCCACCGACTCGCCCGGCGGCAGGTGGGCGGACTCCCCGTACCCGCGGCGGTGCGGGGTGATGACGCGGACGCGGCGCGCCAGCGCGGCGGCCGGCCGCTCGAACGTCTCCGGGCCGAAGCACACACCGTGCACCAGCACGACCGGGAGGGTCCCCGTGCGGGGACCCTCCACCGTCGCGTGGATCAGGTGGTCGCGGCGCCCGAGGTGGACGGCGGCCCCCACCCCGCTACTTGGGGATGTTGCCGACGACACCCTCGACCAGGAAGTTCATCTGCTCCACCTCCGCGTAGCTGAGGGTCTTCCCGGCGGGGACGACCTCCTTGCCGGACTGGTCCTTCAGCGGCCCGGTGAAGATGCCCTTGGTGGCGAGCCCCTCCTTGGCCGTCGCGATCGCCGCCTGCGTGTCGGCGTCGACGGCCGGGCCGAACTTGCTCTGCACGAACGGGTTGTCACCGGTCTGCAGGCCCACCCGGTAGTCGCCGTCGTACTTGCTGCCCGTGAAGCTCCCGGACTCGGCGGTCTTGATGATGTCCGTGTACATGGGGCCCCAGTTCCACTCGGAACCGGTGAGCCAGCCCTTGGGCGCCAGCGACGACGCGTCGTAGTGGTAGCCGACGCTGTACTTCCCGGCGCGCTCGGCGGTCTCGATGATCGTCTTGGTGCAGTCCTGGTGCTGGGTCAGGACGTCCACGTCCTGGTTGATCAGCGCCGTCGCGGCCTGCGCCTGCTTGCCGGGGTCGCACCAGCTGGCGGTGAACACCACCGTGGTGGTCGCCTTGGGGTTCACCGACTTCGCGCCGAGCTCGAACGCGTTGACGTTCGCCAGGGTCTGCGGGATCGGGAACGCGACGATGTAGCCCAGCTTGTTGGTCTTGGTCGCCTTGCCGGCCGCGATGCCGGCGAGGTACACGGGCTCGTACACGGTGCCGAAGTAGGTGCCGAAGTTCGGCAGCTTCGGGTCGGCCTCCAGGCCGCCCTGGTGCACGATCATCACGTCCGGGTGCTTGGCCGCCACCTCCTGCGCGTACTTGAGGTACCCGTAGCTGGTGGGGAACAGGACCTTGGCGCCCTGGGAGATCATGCGCTCCATCACGCGCTCCACCCCGGCGTCCTCCGGGACGCTCTCGGCCTGCAGCAGCTCGACGTTCCCGAGCGTCGAGGCGGCGGCCTCGCTGCCCTCGTACGCGGCCTGGTTGTAGCCGAAGTCGTCCTTCGGCCCGACGTAGATGAAGCCGACCTTGGTCTTCGCGCCGGATGACGCGGTGCCGGTGGTGTCGGATGAGCCGCTGCTGGAGTCGCTGCCGCAGCCGGCGGCGACGACGGCGAGGGTGAGTGCCGCGGCGAGGGCGGCGAGCGTTCGGGGTGCTCTCATGGGCGTGAACGCGGTCCTTTCTGGCGGGGAGGGCATCTCATCGTGAGATCTCGAAGACCCGGGCCAGGCCCTCGGGCGCCGCGTGGAGCCGCCTGCGGCTCAGCACGACCAACACCGTGAGGGTGGCGAGGTACGGGAGGGCGTTGAGCAGGTCGGCCGGCAGGGACACGCCCTGGGCCTGCATCTGCAGCTGCAGGGACTCGACCCCGCCGAAGAACAGCGCGCCGACGAGGGCGCCCAGGGGGTTCCACCCGGCGAAGATCACCAGCGCGACGGCCACGAACCCGCGGCCCGCAACCATGTTCTCGCTCCAGTTCAGGGCGAGGGCGGTGGACAGCTGGGCGCCGCCGACGCCGGCGAGGAGGCCGCCGAACGTGACGGCCCCGAACCGCACCAGGCGCGGGGAGTGCCCGGCGGCGAACAGCACCTCGCCGCGCTCCCCCGCCGCCCGGATGAACAGCCCCGGGCGGGTGCGGTACAGCAGCAGCCACACCAGCGGCGCGGCGATGAGCGCGAGGTAGGTGAGCGGGTCGTGGTCGAACAGCACCGGCCCGATGCCGGGGATGTCGGACAGGCCGGGGACCGCCCAGCGGTCGAAGCCCTGCACGCCGACGCCGACGTAGTCGCGACCCAGGAGCGCCGTGATGCCGAGCGCCAGGAACAGCACGACGATGCCGGTGGCCAGCTGGTTCGCGCCGCGCCACACCACCATGCCGGCGTGCAGGGCGGCGAGCGCCCCGCCGGCGGCTGCGCCGGCGAGCGCGCCGAGCCAGGCGTTGCCGGTCTCCACGGCCACCACGTAGGCGGCGAGCGCCCCGCAGAGCATGGAGCCCTCGGTGGAGAGGTTGATGACCCCGGACTTCTCGGCCACCGTCTCGCCGAGCGCGGCGAACAGGATGGAGCTGCCGCCGCGCACCGCGCCGGCGAGGACCGCCTCGATCATCCCTCAGCCCCTCTCGCGCGACCGCGACGTCCCAGCACCGCGAGCAGCAGCAGGGCCAGGAGGATGTTGATGGACGCCGCGGGCAGGCCCGCGTCGATCTGCAGGGCGTCGCCGCCCACCGCGATGCCGCCCACCACCACCGCGAACACGAGGATCGCGACGGGGTCGTGGCGGCCGAGCCAGCTCACCAGGAAGCCCAGGAAGCCGTAGACCCCGGCGATGCCGCCCTTGGCGGCGCCCTCGATGCCGGTGAGCTGCACGAAGCCCGCCAGGCCGGCGATGGCGCCGCCGGCGAGCATCGCCGTGATGATGAGGCGCTTCACCGGCAGGCCGGCGCGGCGCGCGGCCTCCGGGTTGCCGCCCACCACCCGCAGCCGGAAGCCCCAGACGGTGCGGCGGGAGGCGAACAGGACGACGGCGATGGCGACGACGGCGACGATGATCCCGGCGTGCAGGCGCCCGCCGCCGAACACCGGCAGCCAGTCCAGCAGCGGCAGCCGCTGAGCCTCCGGGAGGGGCTCGGCCTGCGGGATGCCGAGCGAGCCGGGGTCCTTCCACGGGCCGTTGACCAGGTAGTCCATGACCCGCAGGGCGACGTAGCTCATCAGCAGCGAGCTGATCGCCTCGTTGAGGTTCACCGTGACCCGCAGGGTCCCGGCGATGCCGCACCAGATGGCGCCGGCGATGGCCGCGCCGATCGCCAGCAGCGGCAGGGCGACCCAGGTGTCGAGGGTGGACGGCAGGGCCTGCGAGGCGAGGGTCGCCCCGATGACGCCCATGGTGATCTGCCCCTCGCCGCCCAGGTTCCACAGGCCCGCGCGGGCGGGCACGGCGACCGCGAGCGCCGCGAGGATCACCGGCGCCGCGTAGACCAGCACCTCCCCGGGGCCGATGGGGTCGACCACGGCGGCCCGCCACATCGCCGAGAGGGCGTCGAACGGGTCGCTGCCGACCGCGGCGACGAAGAACGCGAAGCCGGCGAGGCCGATCACGACCGCCAGGCCCCAGCGGCCGAGCTCGGCGAGGAGCGCCTGGCCGGCGCGGGGCCGCCAGGCCCGCAGCGCGGTCACGCGGCGACCTGCTCGGGCGGGGTGGCGGGTGCGCCGCCGGTCATCATCCGCCCGATCTCGTTGCGGTCGGCCCCGCTCGCGTCGACGACGCCGGCGATGTGCCCGTCGTGCATCACCGCGATGCGGTCGCTCATCTCCATGAGCTCGTCGAGGTCCTCGGAGATCATCAGGACCCCGGCGCCCGCGTCGCGGGCCTCCAGCAGCAGTGACTGCGTGGCGCGGGTCATCGCGACGTCCAGGCCGCGGCTGGGGTAGGCGGCGACCACCAGGATCGAGGGGCGCCCCAGGGCCCGGGCGAGCATGACCCGCTGGATGTTCCCGCCCGAGAGCTGGCCCACCACGCGGTCCGGCCCGGCCATCTCCAGGCGCTCGGCGGCCTCGTGGCCGGAGAGCGCGGTGCGGGCCTTCGGCCAGTCGATGCCCAGGCCACGCCGGGCGGGGGTGATGCCGCCCAGGACCATGTGCTCCAGCACGGTCATGCCCTCCACCACGGCCTCGGCGCGCGGGTCCTCGGGGACGCCCACCGCGCCGGCGGCCAGACCGGCCGACGGCGTGGGCCGTTCCAGGGCCCGCTCCCCGATGGCCACGGTGCCGTCGGTGGGGGCGCGGAGTCCCAGGGCGACCTCGGCGAGCTCGCGCTGGCCGCTCCCGGCGACGCCGGCCACGCCCAGCAGCTCGCCGGCGCGCACGACCAGGTCCACGCCCTTCAGCGCGACGCGGCCGTCGTCGCCGCGGGCGCGCACCCCGGCAGGACCAGGGCCGGGGCCTGGTCCTCACGGGGCGGGGTGCGGTCGGACGGCAGCGGCGGGACCGGCCGGCCGACCATCGCCTCCACGAGCTCGCGGTCGTCCACGTCGCCGGGCAGGGCGTCGCTGAGGACGACCTTCCCGCCGCGCAGGACCGTGATGCGGTCGGCGATCTGCCGGACCTCCGGCAGCTTGTGGGTGATGAGCGCCACCGCGTAGCCGTCCTCGCGCAGGCGGGCGACGGCGCCCATGAGGGCGTCCACCTCCTGCGGGGCGAGGACGCTGGTGGGCTCGTCCAGGATGAGGACCTTCGCGCCGGCCATCAGCACCTTGAGGATCTCGACGCGCTGGCGCTCCCCGATGGACAGGTTGCGGACGGTCGCGGTGGGGTTCACCGCCAGCCCGACGCGCTCGGAGGCCTCGGCGACCCTGCGGGCCAGCACGCGGGGGCGCAGCAGCACGCCCTCCCCCGCCAGGCCCAGGCTGATGTTCTCCAGCACGCTCAGCGCCGGGACCAGCCGCATGTCCTGGAACACCATGCCGATGCCCAGCGACCGGGCCACGGACGGCGACGGGATCTCGACGTGGCGGCCCTCCACCACGATGCGCCCGGACTGCGGCGTGTAGATGCCGCACAGGAGCTTCATGAGGGTGCTCTTGCCGGCGCCGTTCTCACCCAGCACGGCGTGGACCTCGCCGGCGCGGAGGGTCAGCGACACACGGTCGTTGGCGACCAGCTCCCCGAACGCGATGGTCAGGTCATGCGCCTCCAGGGGAGGCGAATGGGGCAGCAGGTCGTCGGTCTGGTGCGGGTTCTCGTGCACACCAGTTGTATACAAATCGGCCCGTCGCGGGCACGTTGGGTGCCGGGCCAGTTTTCGGCCGGGCGTTTCCGCCCGGGGGCCAACCGGGCGTCAGCCGGCGGCGTCCTCCGCGCCCAGTTCCGCCAGTGCACGGGCCGCCGCGGGGCTCGCGTACTCCTGGGATTCGCTGATGTGGGCGTCCATGAGATCCGCGGCGCGGTCGGCGTCGCGGGCCTCGACGGCGTCCAGGATCTCCAGGTGCTGGGTGATGGTGGCCGACACGCGCCCCGGGTCGAGGAAGTCGTGGACGCGCACCAGGCGGATGCGGGCGTTGATGCCCTCGAGCATCCCGGCCAGCACCCGGCTGCCCGTGAGGCGCGCCAGTCCGATGTGGAACGCCTCGTCGCGGAACACGGCGTCCTCCCCCGGGTCGGGGGCGTCGCCGCTCCACGCCCTGCGGAGCTGCGCGAGGACCCCGCGGCCGTTCTCCGCGGCGCACGCACGCCGCACGGACATGTTCTCCAGCACCCGGCGCACGTCGTACAGCTCGCTGATCTCGGCGGTGTCGATCACCGGGGCGCTGTAGCCGTGCCGTGGGCGGTGCACCAGCAGGCCCTCCTCGGCCAGGCGCCGGCAGGCCTCGCGCACGGGGGTGCGGGACGCCCGGTAGTGGTCGGCGGCCCACTGCTCGGTGAGCTTCGCGCCCGGCCGGATGCGGCCGCGCAGGAGGTCCGTGCGGATGCGGCGGTAGACGTTCTCTGCGAGCAGGCCGCGGGTGGTCACGTCGGGCGTCTCCGGGGGTGGGGGCGTGCCTGACGGGGCTGAGGATACCCCCGTGCATCGTGCGCGCGGCGTGGCCCCGCTGTTAGGTTGGCCCGCGGAGTGGACGCCCCGATGCCATCCGGCCGCCGGCGCACCGCGATCGCGGTGGCCGCGCTCGTCACGGCGGCGGCCGTCGTGGCCGCCGTGGTGATCGGCACGCGCGGCGGGGGCGGCGGCGGCACCTCGACGGGCGTCACGCAGACCTCGGCGTCCACGCAGCCGCTGCCGCCCGACGTGCCGCCCCTGCCCGAGTGGGGCCCGGTGGCGGGCGTGCCGGACACCTTCGCGGTGCCCGCGGGAGGTGACGCCACCGTCCAGGACATGGCGGACGGCACCCGCGTGGAGATCACCCGCGGCGACGGCACCACCTACGCCACCGCCGAGCTCGACGCGTCCGGCCGGTACCGCGGCGTGGACTACTACGACGCCTCGGGCGACCTGGAGCTGTCGATCGACCGCGTCGACGTCCTGCCGCCGGGCCGTCCCCTGTCAGCCGGCCAGGCGGGGCGCGGCGGGTGCGGCAACGCCCAGAACCGCAGCGGGTTCCGGTGGACCTCCCTCCCCATCCCCTGGCGGCTCAACGCCCGGTCGGTGCCCCGGCGGCTTGGGGCGTCCCGGGTGCTCACCGTCGCGAAGGCCGCACGCAACGTCTGGGTGCGCAACATCAACCGCTGCGGCGTGCCGGACGCCTCGGCGGTGCGGTTCACCTACCGCGGCACCACGACCCGCGGGATCGGCAAGAACGGCGTGAACAGCATCGGGTTCGGCGAGACCGACGAGCTGGGCGGCGCCTGCGTGGGCTCCGTGGCCTGCACGTTCACCTGGTCCCAGGGGAATCGCTCGGTGGAGAGCGACATCCGCGTCGACAAGAACCATCCGCGCGGGTACGCCGCCGGGGGGCGGCCGGGGCGCCGCATCGACCTGCAGAGCGTCCTGGTGCACGAGACCGGGCATACCCTGGGGCTGGAGCACGTGAGCGATCCGGGGAACGTGATGTTCCCCTTCGTCCGTGCCGGCAACACCACCTACCGGCGGCTGGGGAGGGGCGATGCGCTGGCCAGCAACGCGCTGTACTAGCCGCCGCGCCGCGGCCCTCGCCGCATGCCTGGCGCTGGCCGCCGCCGGCTGCGGCGGCGACTCCTCGCAGGTGACGCCCACGCAGCCGACGACCGCCGTGCAGACCCTCACGGTGACCACCCCCACGGCGCCCGCAGGCGGCCCGCCCCCGGTGCGCGTGATCGGCGAGACCGGCGAGACCGAGATGGTGGCCTACGGCGGGTGCTGGCGGGAGGACGGCACGCAGGTCTGCGGGGACCCGACGTGGCCTCAGTGCCCGAGTGCCTCCCTCCCGGACATCCCGGCCTTCCCCGGTGACGAGCTCACCTTCGTCCTGCCGGTGCAGCGGGTGACATCGCTGACGCTCACGACCGGGGACGGCACCACGGTCACGAAGCTCGACCCCTCGACGAAGGTCGACTGGAACGTGGTCGTCCCGGAGGGGCCCATGGTGCTGCGCGCCGAGGTCCCCGGGCGCGGCGACCCGGCCTGGGCGGGGTGCCTGCTGCGCATGCGCTGACGCGCGGGTCCGGCCGCACCGAACGGCGCGTTGACGAGCCGTTCGCCCGCGGGGGAGAGTTCGCCATCGCACCAGGGTTCCACGGTGAGCCCGTGACGGCGGGGAGCGGAACGTGCCACATGGGATGAGGCGGTGGGGCGGCGGTCCCCGGTCGCGGTCCGCGCGCATCGTGCGGGTGGCCGTCGTCGCCGGTGGGATGGCGGCGATGGTCGCCGGGTCGAGCGGGTGCGTGATCTACCGGACCAGCCCGATCTCGCAGCCGGGACTGATCGGCCCCGTGGCCCTGGACGTCCACGCGTGCATCTCGGCGGTGGGGTCGCAGTGCCCTGAACAGGGGCTCTCGAACCTGTCGCCCCAGCCCACCGGGAACCCGGTGCAGGTCCTCGTCGCAATCGAGGCCCCGGTCAGCTGGGTCCTCCCGGATGTCATCCCGGGATCGACCAGCACGGATCCGTCGAGCTTCCGCGCGACGATGCGCAGGAGCCCGTCGTACGAGGCGGCGATCGCCGAACGCCAACCCACCTCACCGGGGAAGCGATGGAACGGGTACATCAGCGATCCGATCACGACCTGGAACCCCGGCGAGACCCTTCACAACTTCGTGATCCTCGACCGCTTGCCGATGCCGGACGGCGGTCCCAACACCGTGCCTCCGGACGTCAGATACGCCACGGGCGGCAGGGTCATCTCGGACCAGCTCACGGCCGACCGGCCCGTCGCCTGCGGTCTGGCCGAGGGAACGGTGTGCGACGACAGCGTCGTCGGCGTGAGTTACAACGACCGGCTGCTCCACGACCTGCGGCTCGTCGCCCCCGCATCCGTCACGGCGGTGCCCGGCACCACGGTGCTCGTGCCGGTGACCGCCCGGTTCGCGGGTCCCGCAGGACCGGAGTTCTCGTTCGCACTCACCACGGCCACGACGTTGCCCGGGGCGGTGGCGACGCCGAACGTGCCCACGCTCACCCCGCCGAGCGACAGCGACTCGAGCCTGAACATGTCGGTCGCGGTGCCGGCGAACACCACACCGGGGACGTATGCGGTCACGATGACGGCCACCGTCGGCGGGACCCGTCAGTCGACCTCGGCCACGGTGAATCTGGTGGTGCCGGCCGGCGGCACCGCTCCGGGGACGCCCGGGACGCCCGGGACCTCGGGGGCCACTCCCCCCTCTGTCTCCCTTCGCGTCGTCCGGGGGTTTCCGGCGAAGACGGCGCGTGCGAAGGGCCTGCCGGTTCGCCTGACGACCGACGCCCCGGCGACGGCCACGGTCACGCTCTCCCAGACACGCCGCATCCGAAGCCGCGGGCGCGTCGTGCTGCGGTCGGTGCGGGTCGCCCGGCGCACGGTCGCCGTTCCGGCGGGTACCTCCACCGTGCGCGTCAAGAGCCCGGCGCTGAGGCCGGGTCCCGTCACGATCCGGGTCACCGGCCCCGGGTTCTCGGCACGCACCTCGACCGTCCTCGGCTGACCGGAGCCGGCGGCGCCGGGGTTCCCCGGCGCCGCCCAGGAGGCTGCCGCCCCAGGAGATTCACCCGGGCCCTTGGGCACGCGGATGTCGGCGCCGCCGACGACGCTGAGGGCCGTGATGAGGCCGTGGCCGTCCGCCGAAGCGGGTGATCTGCATTCGGGGTCCGTACCCGGGCGCACCGCGGGGCCACGCCCCGGGCGGAGGCGGCGCCCCCGCCGCCCGGCGGCGTCGACGGTCGTCGGGCGTCCGTGCTCGCGGAACCGGTGCCGTTGCCCGTCCCGTCATTGGGACGGTGCACGCGGAGCCCTTCGGATGGCCCGTTGTCCCGGCGTCGTCGCGCCCCATAGCGTCCGGCCACGGCGGGCCGCTCGGGATGAACGCGCATCGCCGGAGGGCGACGACGAGACCGGGAGTGCGCGCCGTGAGGGGATGGCGGGAATGGAACGCACGGGGCGCGGGGCGCTCCGCCCGGATGCTGGGGGCCGCGGGCGGGCTGTCCGCGGTGGTGGCGTTCAGCAGCGGGTGCATCGGGTCGAACGGCCTCGCCATCCAGCAGAAGGGCCTGCTGGGGCCGGGCGTCATGGTGGTCTCGAGCTGCGTGTCGCAGAAGAACTCCCAGGCCTGCCCGAGCGGCGGGCGCTCGGGCATCTTCCCCACCCCCACGCCCGGGACGGGTGTGCAGGCGCTCGTGGGGTTCCGGACGACGACCGCCTATGTGTTCCCGGACACCGTCGCCGACCCCGCGAGCCCGGTGTTCTTCGACTGGTTCGGGGGCAACTGGAAGCGCAGCCCGACCTATGAGGCCGCGCTGACCGAGCTGTACCCGCCGCCACCGGGGCAGCGCTGGACCGGCTACATCTCCGAGCCGCGTGAGGCGTTCACGCCCGGCGCCACGTACGTCGACTTCGTCGAGTTCCTCCGGCCTCCGGCGGCGGATGGCACGCCGTCCCCATCCGGTGTGGATGCCGTCCTCGTCCAGGGCGTGCGGTCCGTCACCGCCGACCACCCCGCGGATCGCCCGGTGGAGTGCAGCATCGCGTCGGTGACGGTGTGCGACGAGCAGTTCACCACGTACTCCTTCGCGAAGCGCCTGCACGATCTGTCGATCCTGCGCCCGCCGGCGGTGACCGCCGCCCGCGGCACGACCGCGGTCATCCCCATCACCGCGAAGTTCGCGGGTGAGGCGGACCCCAAGTACAACTTCGCGCTCACCGCCACCACGACGCTGCCCGGCACGAGCGCGACCCCGAACGTCCCGACGCTCGCGCCGCCGGCGGATTCCACCACCTCGGTGAGCGTGTCGGTCCCGGTGCCGGCGGACGCCGTCCCCGGCACCTACGGCGTCACGGTGACCGCCACGCTCAGCACCGGCGAGACCCGCTCCGCGACCGGCACGCTCGTCGTCCCGGCCCCGCCCGGCACCCCCGCCGGCCCCCAGGGCGGCACGCCGTCCGGCGGGGTGCCGACCGTCAGGTTCGGCGTCGCACGCGGGTTCACCGCCGCGGCCGCGCGCACCCGGGGCCTCCCTGTGCGCCTGATCACGGACACCGCGACCCGGGCAACGATCACGCTGTCGCAGGCCCGCCGGGTCCGCATCGGCCGCCGCGTGGTGGTGCGAAGCGTGCGCGTCGCACGGCGGACGGTGACCGTCCTCGCCGGCACGACCACCGTGCGGGTCAAGAGCAGGAACCTGCGGCCCGGCACCGTCACCGTCCTGGTGAGCGGCACCCGGTTCTCCGTGCGCGGGAGGACCGTGCTGCGGTGATCCGGGGGTGACCTGACGGCGCTGCGGTGGGCGGCCCCTGCTAGGGTCATCCCCTGACGCGGGAGTAGCTCAGTTGGCTAGAGCGTCAGCCTTCCAAGCTGAGGGTCGCGGGTTCGAGTCCCGTCTCCCGCTCTTTATTCCCTACTCATGACGCTGTTCTTTTCGTTTCGCCGTCGCCAAGGCGGCCTCCGAGACGAGGAGTGGGGACGCCAGGGGGAAAAGAGCCCCCGACCTTTGACTTGGAATTCCGCGGTCGACACAGCTCCAGACTCGCCGATCCCCCATGCCCTTACGCTGATTCTTGGCCGACAGACATGGATGCGACCGACTCCGAGAGTTGGATCCCCCACTCGCTGATCAGGACGCGTCGGCAGCGCTGGACGCGCTAGCCCGCGTACCTCGTCTGACTCCAGCATCCCTCAAGAACTGGCCCGAGACCTAGAGACCAAGAATGTTGGAGAACTGCAGGCTCGGTCTCGTCATCGCCTTCCCACCGCACGGGCCGCGCTCGTCGTCCACAGCGCACCCTGCCGCGCGTACGCCAAGGAGGCGCTGACCAGCAGAAGGCTGAGCTTCCATATCCGAAGCCGCGCAAGCCCAATCATCGCCCTCTCCCGTGACCGTCGGAGAGCCGGACCCCGCTCGTTGCAGGGTGTTCGTGGCCGGGCACAGTTCGAACTGCTCTGATCACATCGCGCGGATCGCTTTGGTTCATCGCACCGCCCGTGGTCTCACCCTCGGAGGAAGCAACCGAGACGCCGTTGGCGGCGAGCTATGGCTGTTCGACCGCAGCTGGGCGCGCCCCGCAGCAGCCGCCAGCCCCGGTACGATGGCTCCGGGCTAGCGTTGCGACACGAGGTTTTTCGATGGCATCTGACCAGAACGCACTCGACTTCGGTGACCGTGTGACGGTCGAGGTCCGGGGGCACTCGCGCGAATCCGCCCTGCAGGTCTTGGATACGGTGGCGCAGGACGAGGCCCTTCGGCAACTGCTGACGCCTTCTCCCGTTGGTGCCCACCCCAAGGAAGGCGAGTTTGGCGGCGTTCTTGCCGTCGTCCAACCGTTCATTGTCGAGTTTGCCGGGGGTCTCAGCGTCGTCGCCCTGGAGGCCGCCGTTCGCGCTGCGCTCACCAGACACCGACGGGAAAAGCAGAAAGGCACGCCTCCGGAGGAGGTCGGCGTGTCAGTGACGATCCGCAAGCTCAACCGGGTTGTCGAGATCTCGATCAAAGTCGACGCTTGACGGAAGGTCGATACCGACTGGAGATTCGGCCCGAGGGCACGCGGTCACGCGACTGCCACATACGCTTTACCGAACCCAGCGGAACAAGGCATGAAGGCCAGGCGACCTTGCCCGTGGGACGCCTCGCCGAGGTCGGCCTCAGCTCGACGCTTGCCGACCCAAAGGGACCTGGAACCGTCGCAGCGGCACGTGCCTATCGGGACGTTCTGCGTCGGATGGTGGACCGAGCTGTCGGTGGGGCCTTGCCGTTCGACGAGCTGCCACTCCTCGTAGAGGTTGTTGGCGGTCCGGAGGTTCAGGAGCCTATCTGGGAGGTGTTGCGCCTAAACAATCACGCGTTGCTCCCGACGTCGGTTGTTCGTGTTGTGAGTATTGACGGGGGGAGCCAGGAGGTGCCACACCTCAAAGGCACAAGTCTACTGTGGATTGGCTCGCGCCCCTGGGGAGACGCAGATATTCCCCGTTTCCGTGTCGCCAGCGCCGTGCTTCCGACCACCCTGGATCCGACATCCGCGCTTGCTCTCGGGGGCATTCAGACAGATGCTTCGCAGAGGCTTTTCGAGTCATCTCCCGCTTACCCCTCGGAAGCGGGGTTGATTCTGCATATCGACGCCCACGGTTTGTCCGGAGTTCATCCTAGCGGGAGACAACTTGTCGACCCAGCGCTCCTGATCGCGCTCCGTGGGCCAGACGGACCGTCATACCTTCACGAGCGCCAGCTACTCGCCTTTGCAGAGGCGGTGCAATGCGACGTGTTTATTACCAATGCCTGCTTCGGCGCACAGCAACGGGGCATGCTCCGAATGCCGTTTCCTGGTCGACTGGTCGAGAGCAGCATTAAGCTCGCAATCGCCGCCAGAGAGCCGCTTAGAGCATCGACCGCGGAGCGGTTCTTTGGGGGCCTCTATCGATATTTGGCTCAGGGGGTATCCGCCTTCGAGGCCTTTCACTCCGCCCTCCAAGAGACGGCGGGTGGCAGCAGCACTCGACTGGCCTTAGACCCAGATGGCACGGCACGCGAACTTCTACAGCCGGTTTTCTGGGCAGGCTCCCACTCCGACGTGAGCCTTCGGTTGATAGCCCGGTTAGACGAAGCGCCGACCCTCTCGCAGGGCGGGCGCGAGGTCATCTCTCTCGGGACGCTCGGTAGCACCGTGGGGCGCTTTTTGACAGAGCTCGAGGATCTGTCGCGGGACGGCTGCGACGTGACTGTCTTGCAGGTGCGAGGGCTCGATGGTGAAGCGACTATATACGACGACATTATGCAAGCGCTTCGGAACGTCTGGACAGGTGGGTCTCCGGAACGCCATTCGAAGGCAACCAGCATTGTGCTGCCGCCCATCGGCGACAGCGAGCGTCTGGCACTCGTGACTGCGCGATTCGATGGCCCGTCCGCCGTCATAGATCTCCTCGCTAGTGTCGCGGTTGCTGACCTCGACTATCTCGACCGGCTACGCGTCGCCACAGATGGGAGCGCGGCCGCCGCGCTGATTCGGGTCCTGAGTTGGGGCACGCAGGAGAACCGGCTTCCCTATTGCGCTCGCTTGGAGCAATACCTGACCGGCCTCTTGGAGACGCTGGTGGCGGAGAACTCCCAACTCGGCCGCCGCGATCTTGCATGGCCGATTGCCGCCGGCTTCGCGCTGCCCGCCTCCACCGCGCGCGGCGCGGAGCTTGGTGTTCCGCTTCCCTGGTGGGGAGCCGTGCTGGACCGACACCGCCACCACGTCGTCGACCAAGGCGACGCGTGGTTGCACAGGGGTGAGGGCCTCGAGGTCCTCGAGCCCACTCCCGGCGTCGGCATGGGCGCCCGCGCCTGGCTTGACCCCGCGGCCGCTGTCCTGGGCTGGTCTCGCGATGTCATGCAATCCCGGTCGGGTAGCGCTGTACAGCAGAGCTCTTGGGACCCTCTGACCAAACTCAGCTGTGCAAGTGCACTCGCTGTCGCCGTCGCACACCGGCAGCTCGGGCGCTTGCCGACGTACGTCACGGTGCCGTTCTCAGCGATGCTCTCCAGCATTGACATTGGCAGCGCCGGGGCCATCCTAAGGGCCCTTGTGCACCCCGCCTCGGGCTGGCCGGATCTCGACGCGGATGAGCATCTGGCGGCTACACGCCTAGCTTCGGCTCTTGAGAGCGGGTCGACTGGTGAAACGCCGGTCCACCGCGCGCAAACAGCGCTTCGCGAGGGACGATGGACCGAGATCCCGGAAATCCTCGGAGACGAGCCCATGGTCGACTTTTCGGCTTCCGTCTTCCGCGCCTACGCCCACCTGAATGCAGGCGAGATCGGGCTTGCGAAGGAGCTCATCGCGCCTTGGATTCACCAATTGCAGGGCATGACCCGTCACGACCAAGGGGAGCTTTTGCATCTCTTGGGGTCAATCGCCGCCGCCGACAAGAATACTGATCTCGCCATCGCCTACTTCATGGACGAGCGGTCTTTGGCGCCTCCGCATCCTTTGGCGCGTCTGCACAACAGGGAGCACCTGCTGGAGGTCCTTCGCCAGTCACCTAAGCAGAACACCGATCTGGCCCTGGAGATTGCAGCCGAAGCCGTTGAGCTTGCCCTCCTCCATGCGGATGGCACCCGCTCGCGACAAGCGATGAGGGAATGGGCGCGGCAGTCTCTTCGAGCAAGCAGTGAGGCGGGCCGAGAGTTCGCCGAGCGCTACAGGCGCACGCCTCAGGGTAGGACGGTTTCCGCCCTGACCCTAGTCGCGCTTGCGGATGGCGGAGGCCGTGACGACCCACGCAGGACTGTAGAGGTCTTGGAGGCGCTGACCTTCAGGGGAGGGTGGGAAGCTGCGGTTGCCGCCAACATGCTCGCGGCAAGCGACTACCTACCGACACGCCACCGGACGATTGCAGCCCTCGAGCGTGGCGCCCAACACCGAGACCTTGAAGGCGCGGCGTGCCTTCGGAACCTTCTCTCCGAGTACTGGCAAGCCGGCGCCGATGAAGACTTTCGGAGAGTTGCGGCTACCCTCGGAGAGATGTTCCCTGCTCTCGGCTACGCGAACTTGGCCGCATTGGCTGTCCGGCACGGCAACACCGCGGAGGCGTTTGACCTGCTTGTACAGGCCGGGCGCGACATGGACTTGGGTGAGCTAAGAGGCGCGTTGCATCCAACTATCGGACGGGTCTTTCCGGAACTGATGGTGCCCTCGGCGAACTTCGAGGCGGTTCGCCCCACTTGGGATCAGATCCTTCTGTGTATGAGGGGTGGCCACGACCCAAGCGAGGTCGTCGACCTCCTGCCGCGGGTGCTGACTCTTTATGAGCATCTGCCGGAGGTGGACAACGCATCGGCATACCGAAGCGACGCCGAGATGCTAGTAGCCATGTCCGAATGGCTGTGGGACGGCGAGGAACTTGAGGCGGCGTCGCGTTGTCGGGCGACGGCGTGCGAGCTGCTTCGTCGGACTGGGGACGAAGGGATGCTCGCGGTTGAGCTTGGCTGGTTGGGTGCTCTTCATCGGTTGCGGGGTGCCCTCGCTGAAGCAGAGCTTTGTCATGTCGAAGCAGTGGAGCTGGGCAAGCGCCTAGGTGGCTCCAGGTACGCCGCAACCCTTTCCAAGTACGCCAACCTACTGCACGAGATGGAGAACTACAGCGCAGCAGTCCACGTTAGGTGGCGTGCGATATGCGTCGAATGCATGGATCTACAGGACGAGGCTGAGTTCACGCCCGCGGCTCTGCGGCAGGCGCTCCAGTGGTGGCCTAGAACGGATGTGGCGACGTGGGCCCTGGGCTTGGCCAACTTCGCGAACTGTCTTCTTGATGCAGGAGATGTAGGCGCCAGCGAGTCAGTTGTGGACCGAGCCGACATGTTTCTTACTGCAACTGCGCAGGCTGGTGACGGCACCGACCGGAATCGAAGCACGGCGGTGGCCATGGTGGCGCGCGTGCGTGCTAGACAGAGGCGCCCGAGTTGACCGATGCCGCTGAGATCCATCCCGTCGCTGACGCCGTCGGGGCTGTTGGCTTGGTTCCAGACCGATTCCCCGTGCAAGTGCCTTCGTCGGTGCTTTAGCTCTACTTTGCTGAGGTGTCGGCGTCCGCACCACGACTGCTGATGATTGCTCCGCATCGGCGTCGGGCCTCTTCCCGCCACCCCATCGGGTATCGCGTCAGCCAGAGCGTGGCGAGCTGACTCAAGCGTCTCGGAGTGGTCCTTCACGAGCACTATTCGGCCGACCTGACGCTCGATGCTTCCCCCCGGAGGGGCTGCGGGCGGAGGCCTTCCGCACCGTCGACGGCGCGTACTCCGACGACCTCACCGACCCGGCGATGATCCCCGTCATCGGGGCCGGCGGAGGCGTCTCGGAGGGCTTCGAACAGGCCGAGGCGCTGCTCGTCGACCGCGCCACCCAGGACGACCCGGAGGGGCTGCGGCGGATCCGCCGCGACGCCTTCGCCGCCGAGGCCGGGGCCGAGCACGGCGTCTACGGCGAGGCCGACGAAGAGGGCTCGAGCGAACTGTCCGACAGGTAGGAGCCTCGGGCGGGCGGACCCGGGCCGGGTCCGCCCGCCGCCCTGGGCACCACCCCCGGGCCACCCCGCGAGGCGGCACAGGTGCTTTCCCGGATGAGGGGTGCCCGGGCCGGCGCGAGCATCGGTCCCGATGCACCGTGTCCCGTTCACCATCCCGTGCGTCGCGGCGGCCCTCCTCGCGGCGTGCGCCGCCGGAACGGCCGGCGCGTGGGAGGCCCCGGTGGCCGTGAGCCGCAGCGCCGAGGCCGTCGACGGCCCCTACCTCGCCGTGAACGCCGCCGGCGACGCCGTCCTGGCCTGGGGTCGCTACCGCTCGCCCACCGAGGAGGAGGGGCTCCCCGGGGAGGGCGTCGTGGAGGCCACGGTGCGGACGCGGGCGGCGCAGAACTGGGTGCCGGCGACGCTCACCTCCCCGCCGGAGGAGCTCGCAACCCGTCCCGTCGCGGGGTTCGACGCCACCGGAGGACCCGTGGTGGCGTGGACCACGATGCGCCGCGGCGTCATGGACGTCACGGGCGGCGAGGCGACCGGCGGGCCCACCGCGTGGACCACGACCGCGATCGACCTCCCCTTCCCCGAACCGCAGGCCGCGACCATGCGGGCGTCGGGATCCGACGGCACCATCGCCCTCGCCATCAAGGGCGCCTGGCCGGAGACCGCGCTGCACGTGTGGATGCGGGCCCCCGGCGGTGGATGGTCCGAGGCCCCGTCCCCGCCCGCGGAGGCGTCGGAGACCGAGAACCTGGCGATCGCGGTACGCGACGGGCGCCCCGTGCTCGCATGGCTCGAGGCCACCCCCGCCGACCGCCCCCAGCAGGCCCGCACGCGCCTCGCCATCAGCGCCCTGGACGCCCCCGGCGCCGCCTGGGGAACACCGCGGCGCACCCCGTACCGGGTGGGCTGGGCCGACGGCCCGCAGCTGCTGGCCCTCACCGACGGGACGCTCATCGCCTACTGGGGGACGCGGGCCGGGAACCGTCAGAACACCTACTCCACCCTGACGCACCCCGACGGCACCCAGGACCCCACCGTCCGGCTCCCCGCCCCCGGAGCGGTCGCGCCCGGCCCCGGCGGAACGGCCGTCTGGGCCCAGAGCACGCCGCTCGGACCCGCCGTCTGGATCCGTTCACCGCAGGGCGCCTGGTCGCGGGCAGAGGGCCTGGCCGGTGCGGAGTGCATCGGCGGCGCCGGGATCGCGAGCCTCGCCATGGGTCCCTCGGGGGAGGTGGTCGTCGTCGAGACCGCCGGTGACATGGGCGACTGGGGCAGCAGCCTGCGGGCATGGGTGCGGGACGCCGACGGTCACTGGGCGCGCCCGGTGTGGCTCAGCACGACCCTCGCGGGAGGGGCCGTGACGGCCATCGACGGCGCCGGCCGCATCCACGCGGCGTGGTGGCAGCAGACACGCACGGGCCCGGCCGTCCGGGTCACCACCACCACGGCGGCCACCGCCGGGACGATGCCGGGGATGCGGGAGGCGCTCGCCGGCGTGTCCGGGCTCACGGTGCGCGCGGCCGGCGGCCGAGTCACCGTCCGGTTCCGGACCTCACGGCCCGGAACCGTGCAGGTCACCGTGACGGACATGGCCGATGCCGCGTCACCGACGGTGCCGGAGGTGCGGTTCCGCGGGCGGACAGGGTTGCACGTGCTGCCGCTCACCCGTGGTGCCGCGCGCCTCGCCAGGGGCCGGTGGCGCGTGCGCGCCACGCCGCTGGCGGGCTTCCTCAGCGGGTGCCCGGTCATCTCACGCCCCTTCGTGGTGCGGTGATGCGCACGCGCCTCACCGGATCGCTGGCGGCCGTGCTCGCCCTGGCCGCCGCGGCGCCCGCCGTCGCCGCCGGCCCGCTCATCTCCGAATACACGCTGCTGGGCGACCGCATGGGCGACGACGTCCCGTTCCCCACGGTGCGGCCACGGCCGCTGGCGTTCGCCCGGTCCGGGCCGGCCGCCGCGTTCGTGCTTCGCGCGCCCACGGAGATCATCGCCGTGCGCGGCGGCGTGCTGGTGATCGCCGACTCCCTGAGCGGCCGCGTGCTGCGCCTCTCGCCCCGCGGCCGGGTGAGCGTGCTCGCGGGGCGTCGCGCCGACCTGCTGAACGGCTGCCGGGACACCGCGGTCGTCGCCAACCCGGTGGAGAACGTCGTGCGACGGCGGGGGCAGGAGGATGCGCCCGCGGTCGCGGGCACCGGGCGGACCGGGTTCACGGGGGACGGCGGTCCCGCCACCGCGGCGCGGCTCGACGACCCGTGGTGCGCGGTGACGAGCGCCGACGGTTCCATCGTGATCGCGGACGAGGGCAACCACCGGGTGCGGCGCGTCGCCCCGGACGGGACCATCACCACGATCGCCGGTAATGGCGACGCGCACTTCACCGGTGAGGGCCCCGCCACCGGCACCGGCCTCACCCCGCACGAGCTGCTGCCGCTGCCCGACGGCCGGATCCTGGTGACGGACCCCGTCAACGCCCGCGTGCTCGCCATCACCCCGGACGGCCGCATCGAGGTGTTCGCCGGGACGGGATCACCGGGATTCGACGGCGACGGCGGGCCGGCGCGCGATGCGCGGCTGATGATCCCGTCGGGCATCGCCCGGACGCCCGACGGCACGGTCGCGGTGACCGACGCCGGGGCCCAGACGGTCCGCGCCATCGCCGCAGACGGGACGATCACCACGATCCTGGGCGCGCCGCCCCAGCCGTCCGGCCGCCCGTCACGGGCGCTCACCGCCACCGTCCCGGCGCGCCGCCGCGTGTGGAGCTGGATCACCCCGCGCGCCGGCTTCGCCAGCTTCGGTGAGACGCGCGTCTCCGACGAGGCCGCCAACGGGCGCCTCGCGGAGATCACCGAGCTGGGCTACCGGGGCACCGTCACGGGGTTCACCGTGGTGCGCGGCCCCCGGACGTACGGCTGGCAGAGCGGCCAGGGCGACTGCTGGTACCCGGACACGACCGCCGTGGGCCTTGCCGGCGACGTGACCCAGGCGCGCGACCTGCAGGCGGCGATGGGCGCCCGCGCGCCCTACGCGCCCGGCGCCGGCCCGTACGGGCCGGATCTGCGCGTGGGGCGGCTGGTCCTCACCCGCACCCTGGTGAGCGTGGACCGCACCCCGCAGTTCGGCGTCCCCGGATGGGCGACCGACCTGTGGGCGCGGCGGGTGGTCGAGCACCTCGTCGACCCGCGCACCCGCCGGGTCGTCGCCATGCAGTCCTGGTCACCCGACGGCTACGAGCGCCAGTACCGCATCCACCCCGTCCCCGCCGGCGAGCGGCTCCAGCTGCCCAGTGTGAATCCCCACCGGGTCTACACGCTGCGGAGCCTGCTCATGACCACCTGGCGGTGCGGGGTGCCCGGCCGGGAGTACCCGTACGGGTACCGGGACGGCATCACCCTCGCCCGCCGGGTCACGCGGGCCCTGGGGCGCGCGGCGGGCGTGGCGGTCGACGTGTCGGGCCGCTCCGGGACGGGCCGCCCGTTCCACGTGCGTGCCGTGCTCGCCATGCACGAGGGGCTCGCCCGCGAGGGCGTCACCCAGATCACGGCGCCCGGCGCACCGCAGGCGAACGTCGACCCCCCGGGCGGTTCGTACACCCTGGTGACCCTCGCGGACGGCCGGGGCTACCGCCGGCTGCGGGGCGCGGCGTGCTGGACCGCCGTTTTCGACCTCGAGGAGGGCGCCCCAGGATCCCGGGTGATGCCGCTCGAGGACGCGTTCCTCGGGCACCCGGTGCGGCGCGGGCGCTTCATCGCCGTCCCCGTCCACGTGAACCAGACCTCCGGCACCGTCCTGGTGGACCCCCACACGATGCGGCCGGTGCTCGAGCGATGGCGGGGGGCTGGCGGCGACCACGGCGTCATGCGGATCCGCGCCCTCACCACCGCCCCGGCCACCGTCCCGGCGCCGACACCCGAGTGCCCGGCGACCGACGGGAGCCGGTGAGCCCGGCGCCCCCCGGGACGCCGGGACCGGCGGCGGGCCTAGACGACGGTGAGCGGCGGAAGGCGGAGCGTGACCAGGCACGGGAGCCCGGGGATGAAGGCCACGAGCTTCGCCTGGTAGCGGCCCGGCAGGAGGGACGCCAGGCTGAGGCGTGCGATGCCGTCGGCGGCCGTCGCGACGTCGGTCGTCTGCCATGCGCGGGAACCGGGATGGCCGGTACGGATCGCGACCTGCGGCGGTTCCGCGCCCTCGGGCGCCGTCACCGCGACCTCGACGGGACCCGCGGCCGACAGGCGGATCTCCTCGGTCGCCACCTCCCCCCGGCGGATCAGCGGCACCCGGGTGCCATCCGCCCCGGTGACGTTCACGCCGACGACCCGGAGTTGGGGCCCGGCCTCCTCGGCCGGGACAAGCTCCGCCGTTGGAGCCGGCGCGACCGAGACATGAAGGTGCTGGGCGATCCACTCGGCGAGGGCGGGTGCATCCCACCCCTCGATCTCGTGCGAGGAGGGCTCCGTGACGTCCGCTGCGCCCGGCTCGGTCCGCTGGACCGAGATCTGCCGGTTCGGCACCCCTTCGACGTCGCGCCACTCGAACAGCAGGGTGAAACCGACGGCGCTCTCCCACGTCACCTCCTGGGAGACGGCCACCACGGATGTCGCCGCACCGCCCGGCTCCGACGCGACGTGCCGGCGGGCCTGCTCCAGCCACCCCTCCACCTGCTGTTTGGTGGCGACGACCCTCCGGCGCCCGGCGGAACGCCCCATCGCCGCCCTGAGGTCGAGCTCGTCGACCTTCAGGAGCGATCGCGCATCACGGACTCCCAGGTGCTCGAGGATCTCGCGCTGCGCGTCGGTGAGGTCCAGGAACCCCAGCCCATCGGCGCTCATCACAGCCTCCGTTCACGGTCGGTCGACGAGGGGACCGGCGTCCCCCGGCGTCGTGACGCCGGGGGACGCGGGCGACATCACGGGCGGTAGAACTCGAACTCCTCAAGCGCCTCCGCGCCCGTGGCGGCGACCTCCCCGTCGCAGCACACGAAGAAGAACTTCGCGGCCAGCTCGTAGACCGTGCCGCGTCCGCTGATCGGGATCGTGTTCGCCGGAACGGTCACCCGCTTCTCGACGCAGTTCCGGCCGCAGCCCTTCCAGTCGGCCTCGACGAGGTCGCCGGGCTTCAGATGGGCTGACAGGTCGAAGCTCCCGCCGCTGCCGATGGCGGTGAAGCCGACGTCGAACTCCCACGAACCGGCCATGCAGTGCCAGATCGACCCCACGAGCTCCACCCGGAACCAGACGTCGAACGGGTCGGTGACCCTGAGGCTCCTCGGCGATGGGATGCCGCTGGTGTCGATGATGTCGGTGTCCCAGTAGGCGGTCATCACGGCCGGCGACAGCGGAAGCTCGGTCCATCCGTCGAGCGGGTCCTGGCCGGGCCAGCACGTCGAGGTGTAGGGCATGCCGTCCTCCTTGGATTGGTCTGCGGCGCCGCGGGCCGCGTCGCCGTCACCAGCGTCCGGCATGCCGCTTCAGACGGGCTTGCGCCGGCGGTTGCGCGGCGATGACGCGTGCGGTTGATCGCTTTGCAGACGCTTGCTCGGCGCTTAACGGCCGCCCGCGGCGCCGGGCGGCCGGGTCAGCGGGCGGTGGTGAGCCGCTCGAACAGCCGGTACGTCTCGGCGGCCGGAGGCACGCCCAGGCGTTCCCGAAGGGTCCGCACGCACAGGTCCAGCTGGCGCGACACCAGATGCTGCTGGTGCTGCACGGCGTAGCAGCGCATCAGGAGCCGGTGCGAGGACTCCCGGCAGGGATCGCAGGCCAGGGCCTCCCGCCCCAGGTCCGCGGCGCGCTCGGCGTCCCGGGCCTCCAGGTGGAGTTCGCCCAGGGCGTCCAGCGCCCGCAGGTAGAGGTCCTCCAGTCGCCGCTGCTCGGGCAGGTGCCATTCCGAGACGGCGTCATCCGCCAGCAGGGGCCCGCGGTAGAGCGCGACGGCCGACGCGAGTCGATCGATCGCCGCCCGCGGCTCCCCCGCCTCCCGGTGCCGGAACGCGGCGGACACCGCCTCGGCGAAGACCTCGGCGTCGATCCAGCGCGAGACCTCCGGAGCGAGCTCGTAGCGTCCGTCCCTGTGGACCACGCAGGGACGGTCGGACACCGCCGCCAGGCTGCGCCGCAGGTTGTGCACCGCGACGTTGAGGTTGTTGCGGGCCGACTCGCGCGCGAACCCCGGCCAGAAGGCGTCCCACAGGGCCTCCCTGGCCACCGGCCGGCCACCGTGGAACGCCAGGAACCCGAACACCGCGCGGGCCTTCGAACTCCGCCACCGCACGACCGGCCGGCCGTCCACGCTCACCTCGAGCGGGCCGAGCATCCGGACCTCGAGCACCGGCGACGGGCCGCGGAGCTGCTCGGCCGGCTCCTCGGCCCGGGTCTCGGGATGCGGTGCCGGAGGCGGACGGGAGAGGCGGCGGCGCCACGCCGACGCCGACGGGCCGTCCCCCTTCGGTCGCCCCGGGCCGGTCGACGCCTCGGCGGGGAGCCGGTGCAGCAGGCCGTCGAGCACCTCGCGGAGCTCCTCGCCCGCCAGGCGGTGCCGCCTGGCCTCCGCCTCGAGTTCCTCCGACCGGCGCAGGTGCTCGGCGATCGTCTCGCAGAGGCGGCTGAGCGGCTGGGTGAGCGCGTCCGGGCCGTCAAGGCCGTGCCCCGCCAGCAGGCGGCCGGCCTCCGCGAACCGCCCGTCGTCCAGCAGGGCGTTGACCGCATCGCCGAACTCCCCCGACGGCAGCCGCGTGCGCCGCAGCCATGGGAGCGTCCGGTGCAGCGTCCCCGGAGGGCGGGGGTCCGTCGGTGATCCTGGCATCGCCCGGCCGCCCCGATCACCGGATCCGGTGCCTGGCCGGGACCGGCCGGGGTGCGCCTGAGCGGCCCCGGGCGATGATGTTCCGGAGTTCGTCCATGTCCTCCACGGGGGAGGCGGACCGTCGCTTCGCCGGGCGCCGCCGGGCATCCGCCCCGTTCCCCGTCCCGGACAGTTGGCCCGTGCACGCCGGGGGCGGACAACCGGGGAAACCCCGGACCGTGCCGCCGCGAAAATCCATGGCGCCGAATTCGCCGAGTTTCGACCGTGGGGCGCGCCGGCCGCGCGCCCCACGGTACTCACGCGTCAGCCGTCCAGGTGGCGGCGCAGCAGCGTGAGGTCGGCCTCGCTGAGCCGGTCGGCGGCGTTGAGGTGGTGCCAGAACGGATACGGGAGCGGCGTGGCGCTGACCGTCTCCAGCCGTGCGACGTCCTCGTCGCTCAGCGTCAGATCGGCCGCAGCGAGGTTGTCGGCCAGCTGCTCGCCGTGCAGGCGCCGATGACGAGCGAGGTCACCCCCGGGCGGGACATCGTGTACGCCAGCGCCACCTGGGCGGCCGACACGCCGTGGGCGTCGCCGATCTCCACCAGCGCGTCGATGATGTCGTGGAGCCGGTCCTCGTCGTCCACGGGCGGCTCGCTCCACTCGGTGAGGTGGCGGCTGCCGGCCGGGGGCTCCACGCCGCGGCGGTACTTGCCCGACAGCAGGCCGCCGGCGATGGGGCTCCACACGAGAATGCCGATGCCCTGGTCGATGCACGCCGGCACGATCTCGTGCTCGATGTCGCGGGTGAGCGCCGAGTAGTACACCTGGGTGCTCACGAACGGGGTCAGGTCGTGGCGGTCGGCGGTCCACAGGGCCTTCATCAGGTGCCAGGCGGCGTAGTTGGAGCAGCCCACGTACCGGACCTTCCCGGCCCGCACCAGGTCGTCGAGCGTCTCCAGCGTCTCCCGCAGCGGCGTGTGGCCGTCCCACTCGTGCACCTGGTACAGGTCGATGTGGTCCGTGCCGAGCCGGCGGAGGCTCGCGTCCACGCTGCGCATGATGTGGTGGCGTGACAGGCCGGCGTCGTTCGGGCCGGTGCCCATGGGGAAGCGCACCTTCGTCGCGACGAGCACCTCGTCGCGGTCCGGGCCGAGGGCCTTGCCCAGGATCTCCTCCGACAACCCGTCGGAGTAGGCGTCGGCGGTGTCGAACAGGTTCACGCCGGCATCACGGGCCATCGCGACCTGCCGCCGGGCGCCCTCCACGTCGATCCGCCCCACCGGCGTCGCCCACCCGGTCCCGCCGAACCCCATCGTGCCGAGGGAGATCGCCGAGACGCGGAGTCCGCTGTTGCCGAGCTGCCGGTATTCCATGGTGTCCCCTTCGGCTGGTGGTCGGTGCGCCGGTCCCGGGCCGTCCCGCCCGGGGACGAAAGTGTGGCCTGCCCCGGGCCCGCGGCGCCAGCGGGGTGCCGCCGGCGGCGTGTCCGGCGGGCGAGACGCCCCCTTCCCCGCCCGGTGATCCGCCGACGCCGGGGGCCCGAACACCGGTCATCCCCCTCACCAAGGAGACGACCGATGAACAGGAAGCCCCTGCGCGGCCTCGCCGCGATCAGCGCCGCCGGAGTCATGGCCCTGGGCCTCGCCGCCTGCGGTGGCGGTGACGACGCGTCCGCCGGCGCGACGACCGGCACGATGATGACCTCCACCGCGATGACCTCCACCGCGACGGGCGGGCACACCGCGATGAGCGACACGCCCGCCGCCGACCTGCGGGTGACCCTGGACCGGCTGTTCGGCGAGCACGCGGTGCTGGCCGTCATGACGATGCAGAAGGGCTTCGACGGTGCGAAGGACTTCACGGCCTCCGCCGCGGCCCTGGACGCGAACACCGTGGACCTCGGCAAGGCCGTGGGCTCGGTGTACGGCCCGAAGGCCGAGACCGCGTTCCTCGCGATGTGGCGCGAGCACATCCAGTTCTTCGTGGACTACACCGTCGCGACCGCCAAGAAGGACGAGGCGGGGCGGAAGATGGCCCTCGATAACCTGGACGGCTACCGGCAGGCGTTCGCCAACTTCCTGGCGACCGCGAACCCCAACCTGAAGGCCGACGACGTCGCGGCGCTGCTGGCCGCCCACGTCCGCCAGCTGTCGGGGGCGCTGGACGCCTACGCGGCGGGCGACTACGCCCGGTCGACGAAGGACCTGCGGGAGAGCTACGCCCACATGTTCATGACCGGCGACGCCCTCGCGGCGGCGATCGTCGCGCAGTCCCCGGAGAAGTTCGCCGCGAAGTAGGCGAACGGCGCGGCGCCGTCCCGAGGGGAGACGGGACGGCGCCCCCACCCCCGCGGCGGTAAGCCGCGGCCCACCCCTGGGTGCCTGTGACCGCGGGCGCCGCCGCCGGATCCTCCGCCCCGAGGCGGTGCAGCCCGCACCGCACGGCGACGGAGGAACCCGTGTCCACGCACCTGTACGCGCTCGCGTCCTGCCCCGACCCGTCCGGCGACGCTCCTCATCGCCGCGGACGGCGCGTCCTGCGGCGGCTGGTCTCCCGCGTGCGCGGCCACGCCGGCGGCGGATCCCCCCAGGGGGTGACACCGCGCCCCGCCGGTTCACCCGGCCGGATGACGCCCGCCACCGCCGGCGCCGCGGAGCATCCGGTGCACGGACCCGCGGGCGCCGGACCGCGCGCGGCCCACTGAGCGACGACACCAGGAACCGGGGTGGATGACATGGAACACGACCGGCCGGCGACGGCGAATGGGCGCCTGGTGCGGTGGCGCTGCAGACGGCTGCGGACGCTGGTGCTCACGCGCTGCCGCGGCCGCGGACTGGGGGCGGCGGGACCGGCCGCCGCCGAGACCGTGATCGGGTTCGACACGGCCCCCGCCGTGGTGGGGCAGAGCGTGAACACCGCGTACGCGGGCACGCCGGGCCTCGTGTTCGCACCGAGCGGCGTGCCGCCCACGCAGTCGGGCCTCGCGACCAGGAGCTGCGGCACGTTCGTGCGCGCCTGGCCGTACGCGGCATCCGGCGCCAACGCGGTGCAGCTCACGTGCGGCGGCAGCAACGAGTTCGACGGCCGGGTGCGCCGCCTCTACGCCGCGTTCACCGCCGCGACCTACCAGTCGCTGTCCATCGACGTGGGGGCCGCCCAACCCGGCCATCGGATGCGCCTCGTGGCGTTCGACGGCGCCGGGCAGGTCCTGGCCCAGACCGCCGCCACGGCGATCCCCGTGGACGCCATGACGACGCTGTCGGTGACCGCGGGCGTCCCGGAGATCGCCGCGTTCATGCTCACCGACGTCGACAACAGCACCAGCGGCGACATCTACGTCGACGACCTCACCCTGCAGGACCCGCCGTTCGTGGGCCCCAAGACGTTCACGCTCGCCGTGCAGGGCGTGCCGGACCTCACCGCCGTGCAGGGGGAGTCCCCCGGTCCCAAGGCCGAGCTGGTGCTCTACCGGGTGAACGGCTCCGCCGGGCAGGTGACCTACTCCGTGCAGGGGCTCCCCCCGAACGTCACCTGGTCGGCCGCGCCGAGCGTCAACGGCGCCACCCTGCGGTTCACGGCGTTCCCGGGCGCCGCCCCCACCCGCGACCCGGTCCCGGTGACCGTGACCGCCACGCCCGTGGACGCCGGCACCGCCACCCAGCCGCGCACCATCGCGCTGACCCTGCAGGTCGTCCCGGCGATCGCCGTGAGCCGCGACGGCGCCGGCGACCTGGTGGCGCCCTCGTGCCAGGCCATCCCGGTGAGCTACCGCGTGTACCCGCACGCCGGGCCGGCCCGCTGGACGGTGGGCGGGCTGCCGCCCGGGGTCACGGCGACCATCGACGGCGCCGACCCGGCGTCGGTGCCGGTGATCGCCGACGGCAAGCTCCACGGCGCGTCGCTGGTGCTGAAGGCCACCTCCCCGCCCGGCGGCGCGACCCCCGTGACCATCGGGATCACCGGGCGGACGCCCTACACCGGCCTGCTGAACGAGCGCGTCGTGGCGGGCGCCATCAACGGCACCCTCTCGCCCACCTCGGGCCGCCCGCCGGAGTCGCTGACCCCCGGCACGGAGGTCACGATCACCGGCCGCGGGCTGTGCGCCCCGCCGGGATCGGTCATGCGGTTCGGCAACGACGCCGCGCTGGCGCCCATCACCGCGAGCCCCGACGGCCGGACCCTGACGGCGCGCGTGCCGGCGCTGGCCACCACCGGGCCGGTGGGGATCGTCCCCGACCCCGGGAACCCCGGTTCGCGCGTCGACGGTCCCGGCTTCACGGTGAACGGCTTCCGGGACACCTGGGGCATGCCGTTCAGCAACTACACGCCGAAGCTCACCTTCAAGAACATGGAGGACGCGTTCGGCAAGCGCGCCACCCACATCTCCGCCAACCCCTGCGGGATCGTCGGGAAGACCTGCCGCATCATCACCCCGTTCCCCGACCCGTGGGCCGTGGTGGTGTGGGGCATCGCCCAGGCCAGCATCGGGGGCGCGATCGGCGGCAAGGGCGGCGCCTGCTACGGCATCAGCCGCACCGTCGCCCAGATCCGGTCCGGCATCCTGAAGGCCTCCGGCTTCCCGCCCGGCAACGCCGCGACCCCGTCCGGCCTCGCGGCGACCAACGGGCCGTCCGGGAAGCTCGCGGAGCACATCAACGCCCAGCAGCTCGGGGTGCTGTCCAGCGAGGCCCTGTCCTGGTACGCCGCCCACGCGATCAGGAACCGGGTGGCGAACAACCCGCTGAGCCTGCGCCTGGAGATCGAGAGGGAGCTGCGCGCCGGGCGGTTCCCGGCGATCTCGCTGCGCAACGGCGGCACCGCCTTCGAGCTGCACGTGGTGCTCGCCTACGACGTCACCCAGCCCGGTGCCGATCCGAACCAGTTCGACGTCTGGACCTACGACTCCAACGTGGAGTTCATGGCGAACGAGCGGGACCCCGACGGCGCGACCCACCGGTCGCGCACCGAGGGCAGCCGCCTGCGGGTGAACGCCGACGGCTCATGGAGCCTGCCGAGCAGCAACTACAGCGCCGGCCGCAACAGCCTGGGCAACATCGTCGTGTTCCCCGACCCCACGCGGCCCGCGCGGCCGAGCCTGCCGACCGCACCCGACGTCGCCAGCGACACGTTCGTCTACCTCACCCGCATGGGCAGCACGACCGCCGGCGAGGTGTCGGTGGCCTCGGCCCGGGAGGGGTGGGACCTCACGGGGATCTCCTCCGGCGGCCGGCCCCTGCTGGACGCCGACGGGGAGGCGGGCGTCGCCACGGCCGGCGGCCCGCAGGCCGTCCCATGGGCGCCGGCCACCGGCGCCGGTGACGGCGCCCGCGGCGCGATCATCGTTGGCGACCCCGGGAGCGCCGGGTTCCGCTTCACGGCCACGGGCCGCGGCGCCGCCGGCACCCAGACCATCATCGGCCCCGGCATCGTCGCCCAGGTCGCCGGTGCGGCCCCCGCCGGCGCGGCCGACGAACTCGAGTTCGACCCCCGTGAGGGGGCCCTCACATTCACCCCGGCCTCCGCCGGCAGGCCCACCGAGACGCGCGTGATGGTGCGCGCATCCGACGGTGCGACCCTGTCGGCCGGGCTGGAGGGTTCCACGGGACGCGACGGGACGACGCTCGGCGTCGATCCCCGGTCGGGAGAGGTCACCGTGGACGCCGGCGCCGGGGGGTCCATGACCGTCCGGCTCGGCACGATGGGCCGGGGCCCGTCCCCGGTCGCGGTGACGACGCGCGTCCGGGTGGCGGCCGGCGAACGGCTCAGCCTCCCCGGCTCGGCATGGCGCCGGCTCGCCTCCGGGCGCGTGGCGTTCACCGCCACCGGTCCCCGCGGAACCCGCCGCGGCACCCTCGCGGTGCGGCGCCTCACCGCGGCCCGCGCCGCGGTGTCCGGGGTGCGGATCCTCCGCGGTCGCCGCCCCACGGCCCTCGTGACGGTCCGCGCGCCGCGGTCCGCCGCCGTGCAGGTGACCCTCGGCGTCCGCGCCGGCGGCCGCCTGGTGGCCACCACCACCTTCCCGGCGGTCTCCCCCGGCACCGCCCGCCGGCTGCGCTGGCGCACGCCGGCCCTCGCCGGGCGGGGCCGCCGCCTGGTCGTCCTCGCGACCGCGGTGGACACCCGGTCCGGGGTCCCCGCCGCGTCCGTCACGTCCGTCACCCGCTGAAACCGGAGCCACCAGTGAGCCCACGCACCCGTCACTTCCTCGCGGCGGCCGCCCTCGTGACGGCGGCGCTGCCCGCGGTCGCCGCGGCGGCCCCGACCATCGGCCTCGACAACCTCCCGTCCTACCCCGGCGGCTACGTCCGCGGGCCCGACGTGCCCGTCTACTTCACCGCGGGCTTCTCGCCCAACGCGCTGTCCCGTGAGGTCGTCGTCACCGCGGGCCCCGCGGGCCAGGCCATCCCCTTCAACGGCAACGGCGGCGGCCACGCGACGCTGCGCGGACTCGTCGACGGGGCCGAGTACGACCTCGTCGTGACGGCCCGGCAGCAGGTGTTCACCCCCCTCCTGGTGACGGAGGAGACCCGAATCGTGCGCCACATCCGCGTGGACGCGACCCCGCCGTCCCCGGCGTTCGTCACCATCAACGGCGGGAACGGGTACACCAACCGCTTCTCGATCCCGGTGAACATCGCCGCGAGCGGCGACCGCCTGAGCGGCACCGTCTCCACCGAGATCCGCCTCTCCCAGAGCGCCTTCGGATCCTGCGACTCCGGGGCGCTCGACGACGGCACCGGCTGCTACCCGTTCCCCCGCACCGGCATCTACAACGGGTTCGTCACCCTCGCGCCCGGCCCTGACGGCGTGCGGAAGGTCTGGGTGCGCACGCGCGACCGGGCCTACGTGTCGTGCCAGTCGCCCGGCCTGGTGTTCTCGAGCTGCGACCCCACGATCAACGGGAACGTCTCCGCCGAGGCCGTGAACCTGCGCGCGTCGGTGCTGCTGGACACCACCCCGCCGGTCGCGGCGCTCACCACGGCCTCCCCCACGGGTGTCGCGGGAAGCCCCGTGCCGCTCGACGCCACCACCAGCTCGGACCCCGGCGGGTCGGTGGCGAGCGGGATCGACCCGGCCGGCTTCCGGTGGGACTTCGGCGACGGCGGCGCCGTCCAGACCGGCCGTCCCGCCGCGGTCACGCACCTCTACCCCGGCCCCGGCACGTACCGCGGCGAGGTACGCACCACCGACCGGGCCGGCAACGCCGGCGCCCTGCGCTTCACGGTCGTGGTCAACCCGGCGCCCGCCCCCGGCGGGGACCCGGTGCCCACGCCGGATCCCACGCCCGACCCGACGCCCATCCCGCCCGCGACGACCTCCGGCACGGACCCGGTGCCGCCGCCCGCGAGCCCCGTCGTGCCGCCGGTGACGCGGCCCACGCCGCCGGCGCCGCGCATCCGCGGCCTGGTGTTCGACCCGGACCGCGGCTTCGTCGTGAACGTCAACCGGGACGGGGTCCTCGCGATGCGCGTGCTGATCGCCGGCACGCGCCGCCAGGTGGCGGTGCGCACCAAGCGCGTCACGGCGGGGCAGAACGTCATCCCGCTCTGGCGGGGCCTGGTGATCCGCAGCGGGCAGCGGCGCCGCGCCAGCTTCGACGTCGCCGTCCAGCTCAACGTCTCGGGCGTCCGGACGCCCGTGCGCCAGATCGGCCTGACCGCCGCGGCCGTCCTGAAGGCGGCGGGCCGATGACCGCGTCCCCGCACCGCCCCGCGAACCCCACGACGCACGAGGAGCACGAGATGACCGTTCAGCACGGGACGCCACGACGGGGACCCGCCCGCCGGCGCCGCATGGCGCTGCTCGCCGCGGCCGGCCTGGCCGGCGTCGCGGTCACGGCCGGGGGCTGCGTGCAGGTCACCGGCGTCAAGCTCGCCCAGCAGGACCTCCTGGGCCAGGGCAGCATCGAGGTGAAGGCCTGCGTTTCCAAGCAGAACTCCATCGGCTGCCCGTCCGGCGGGAACTCGGGCCTGTTCCCCACGACCGTCGCCGGCGCGCAGTTCCAAGCGCTGGTGGGGATCGAGGTGCCCGACGAGATCGTGCTCCCGCAGACCGTGCCCGAGCCGGCCCACGTGCTGGGCTGGTGGGGCGGGACGTACACCCAGAGCCCCGAGTACACCGCGGAGCTCACGCGACTGCACCCATCGGACCCCGGGCGGCACTGGACCGGCTACATCTCGGACCCGCAGGCCGACTTCACCCCCGGCGGGAACGCCCGGGCGTTCACCCCCTTCGCGTTCCGGGGCGCGGCGGACGGCACTCCCATGCCCGCCTCCTTCATCGTGCGGACCGTGATCGGCGCGCGCGAGGTGGTGACCGGGATGCCCGGCGTGGGGGACTTCCCCGCCGGCCGGCCGGTCGCCTGCGAGCCCGCGCAGCTCACGGTGTGCGACGACCAGCTGAGCACCGCCGTGTCGTCCCCGGTGCTCCACGATCTCGCCATCCCGCGCCCGGCGCCGGTCACCGCGGCGCGCGGCACGACCGCGGTCGTACCCGTCACCCTCAACTTCTCCGGTCAGGCGGCCCCCGAGTACGCGTTCGCCCTCACGGCGACGACGACGCTGTCCGGCACGAGCGCGACCGTCAACGTGCCCACGCTCTCTCCCCCCACCGACAGCACCACCAACGTGAGCGTCTCCGTGCCGGTGCCGGCCGATGCCGCGCCCGGCAGCTCTACGCTGTGACGCTGACCGCCAAGATCGGCAGCACGGGCGAGTCGCGCTCGGCGACGGGAACCCTCGTCGTGCCGGCCCCGGCGGGTGTCCCCGCCGGCGGCGTCCTGAGGCCCTCGGTCACGCTGGGTGTCGCCCGCGGCGTGACCGCCCGCGCGGCCCGGTCCAAGGGACTGCCGATCGTGATCTCCTCCGACACCGCGGGCGCCGCGAGGGTCACGCTCACCCAGATCCGCCGTGTGCGGGTGGGCCCCAGGCGGTTCTCGTCGCTGCCGGTGCAGATCGTCCGCCGCACCATCACGGTGCGATCGGGGGTCACCCGGCTCCGGATCCGCGGCACCGGACTGCGCCCCGGCCGGGTCACGGTGGTCCTCGCGGGAACCGGGTTCTCCATCCGGGGGGCGACCATCCTGGGGTGAGACCGGCGCCGTCTCCGTCATCGGCGCCCGTTGCGACGCCGCTGAGGGAGGGGGTCCGCCGCGGTCCGACGAACGCATGGGCACACACCATCCGAATGGGTGGTGACCGGCGCCGTCGAAACTTCGGAAAATCGCCGTCTGCGCCTCCACCCACGCCGGAGGCACGACTCAGGAGAACGGTCGATGGCCCGACTCACCGCGATCGGTGGGATGGTCGCCGTGCTCGCCCTCGGCACCCTTGCGGGCTGCGGCGACTCCGGCACTCCGTCCGCCGGCCTGGCCGAGGCCACGGCGCCCGCCACCGTCGCCGCCGACGCGCCGGCGTCCGCGACGCTGAACCTCGACGCCGCGCAGCCCGTGCCGTTGAAGGGCGCCCCCGCCGAGTTCGAGCCGTACCTGCGGTTCGTCCTCGACAACCTCGACGCGTACTGGAAGCCGGTCGTCGGAGACGACTACGTGGCGCCGACGCTCGACGTGTACACCGGATCGCGGGACTGCGGGGCCTCCACGGTCACCGTCGCATCGGGTCCGGTCTACTGCCCCCGGGACCGGACGATCCTGTACCCGGCTGAGTGGCCCTCGCGGCGCGGTGTCGCGTTCCCGGACGAGGACTTCCAGTACGCGGTCGTGCTCGCCCACGAGTTCGGCCACCACCTGCAGACCATCGCGCCCGACCGCACGGGTCTGCAGCTTCAGCCGATCCTCACCCCCGAGGGCAGCAACATCGCGAGCATCCGGGAGGAACTGCAGGCCGATTGCTACGCGGGCATCTGGTCGGGGCAGCTCAACCGTGAGCGGAAGCTGGACCTCAACGACGCCAAGGAGGCCATCCTCTCGACCGGGCGGGCCGGCGACGATGTAAGGGGCATCCCGGGCCGCAAGTGGGGGCACGGCAGCGCACGCGACCGCATCGCGTGGTTCGCGGAGGGTTGGAACAACGGCACGCGCGCGGCCTGCGACACCAGCACCGCCGAGGTCACGACGACGGCGCCCACGGAGTCGACCGGCACCGACGAGGCGACCGAGACCGCACCCGCCGTCACGGCGCCGACGACGACCGCCGCCCCGGACGACGGCGACCTGCCGTTCACGTCCGCCGGTCTCATCGAGGCGTTCAAGGCGAGGACCGGTATCGAGCTGGCGGTCACCGAGAGCGATGAGGACCGGACGGTCCTCGGTCCCGCGGACGCCGCGGCCACGGCGGAGCGCACCGGCGAGTTCGCGATCATCGTCGCCCGCACACCCGCGGCGCTCGCGCGCCTGAGCATCGACCCGCTCACCGGCGAATCCCTGGTGGCCGACGACAACGGCATCGCCTGGATCGACACGACCGATGCCCGGGGATGTCCCGTGCTGATCGCCGTGCGCCGGTACGCGAACGCCGTGCTGCTCTGGAACGTCCCGTCCTCGTGCGTCAACCCGAACCCCATCCCGCAGGCCGTGGACGAGCGGTTCGGGTTCCTGGACACGACCATGCTCGCCATCAGGGACGAGGCGACGGGCGGCTGACGGACGGGGGCGGCGGGAGCGCCAGGAGTGGCGACGAACACCCAGGCCACCGAGCCCGCCCCACCACCTCCCTGCAACGGCGGGCGCACCGCGGCGTCGGCGCCGGAGCATCACGCGGGCACCGGGCTGCTCCAGGCATGGCGGCGGACTGGGTGAAGCTTCCTCGCGCGGCCCTTGGCATCGCCGCGTTCGCGCTCGCCGTGCAGGGCGCACGGGGGCTAGTTCGACCGGGTCTCCGAGGACTCCACATCTTCACCAGCGGCTTCCAGGCCCGCCGGAGGACAGCCAGCGGCTCACCCTGCGGTGGCCCGGGTCCTGGGGCCGCTCGTCGCCCTGGGCGACCCTTCGAGGTCGTCGGCGCCCCTCGTCGGCCGCATCACCGCGGCGCGCGCGCCGCACGGATGCGCGGCCGCATTGTGGTGGCCGGACTCGGGATGAAGGGCTCCCGGGCGGCGCGCGCCTTCGTGCCGCGGGCAACCGGGTCGTCGCCCTCGATCGAACCCGGCGCCGCATCGAGGCGCCCGCGGCGCGCGCGCTCGTGCTCCGCCGACGCCGTCACCTCGGGCCCGCTGCTCGACCGGGCCCGCGATCATCTGCGCCTGCAGCCCGACGGCGTGAACGAGCGCATCGCCGAGGCGGCGCTCGCCCGCAGGGCCCCGGACGGCCCGCCGCTGGAGGCCTGGGTCCACGTTTGGAGCCGAGCTCGGCGCGAATCCTGCGCTCGGCGAACCGGGACCCGCGCCTCGGTACTTCGCGTCCACGAGGTGTGGGCACGCCGGATCACCGCGGCGCTCCCGCCACGCACCCCGGCACGGGCGAGCAAGCGCGCCTGGTGGTCGTGGGCGGCTCCCGCCTCGCCCAGGCGCTCCTGGCGCTCGTCGCCCGTGAGTGGCACGCCGACGCGCGCGCCGCGGACAGCCGGGACCGGCTCCACCTCACCCTCGTCGCGCAGGACGCGGCGGCGCTGTGCGAGGAACTGGTGCGCCGGCACCCGGCGCTGCCGCGCCACACCGATCTGGAACCCGTTGCCACCGGCCCGGAGGGGCAGGCGGCCGAGCTGGTCTCCGTGCTCAGCGCCCCGGGGCGGCCCGTGGGGGCGGTCGTCCTGACCGGCGACGCGGATGAGGCCGTGCTCGCGTCGGCGCGAATCGCCGCCGACCGCCTCGACGGCACCGGCATCCCCGTCGTCGCCGCCGTCGGAGACGAATGGGCGCACGGATGCGCCACCCGTGAGCACGTCGTGGTGGTGCACCCGTGGGGCGACGATGCCGACCCCGCCGCACTGCTCGACGGCCTGCTCGCCGAGGCCGGGGGCCGGGCGATCCACGACGCGTACCGGGCCGCCGACGGCTCCGCCGCACGCGCCTGGGACGACCTGCCGGAATGGGCGCGGGCGTCGAGCCGCGCGCAGTACGCGGCGATCCCCGCGCATCTCGCGGCCGTGTGGCTGCGCCCCGCGCCGCTGAGGGACTGGGATGCGCCGGTTCCGGTGCCGTCCGTTGACGGGATCGAGGTCCTCGCGCGGCTCGAGCACGGCCGGTGGTGCCGCGAGCGGCGGGATTCGGGCTGGAGGCCGGGCGCCGAGCGCGACGACGCCGAGCGCGTCCACCCGTCGCTCGTCCCCTGGGCGTCGCTGCCGGAGGAGCAGCGTGAGGTGGACCGGACATTCGCCAGGGCGTGGCCGGGGCTGCTCGCCCGGGCGGGGATGGGGCTGGAGTACGTCCCGGCCCGCGCGGCGATCGCACGTGCCGTGGCCGACCTGCGCGCGACGGACGGCGAGCGGATCGACCCGGCGACCGCGAGCCGGCGGAGCCTGGCGTTCGTGGACGGGATCCCCGCGAAGCTGCTGACCCTCGACCTGGCCGTCGCCCCGGCGGGCGCCGGCGTCCCGCTGCGCGAGCTCACCCCCGCGGAGGTCGAGGCCCTCGCGGCGGAGGAGCACGCGCGGTGGGCCCGGGAACGCCGGGACGAGGGCTGGGAGGCCGGCCCTCGGTCCGATGCGGACCTGCGGCACCCGGACCTCGTGGACTGGGCCGACCTGCCGGAGCGCCGGAGGGAGATCGACCGGGAGCTCGTGCGGGCCGTGCCGCGTCTCCTGGGCGGCGCGGGTGTCCGGGTCGTCCCGGCCGGGGAGCGGGCGTGACCGCCGCCGCACGCGCCTGGTCGCGTCACCGGTGGGCGGTGATCGCCGTCGCGGTCGTCACCACCGTCACGCTCGGCTTGGTGGGGTACGACGGCCGCTGGCAGGACCGCGTGTTCGCCAGTCTGCGCCTCCTCGCCGGGGCGTTCGACGCCAACCTCGCGCCCGAGCCCACGCCGCCCCTGCTCGACATCGCCCGCTTCCTGGGCCTCGCCGTGTCCCTGATCGTGGTCGCGACCACGGTGGCGGCCGTCCTCGCCCGCCGCACCGAGGAGCTCCGGGCGTCGGCGTCCCGCGGGCACGTGGTGGTCTGCGGCGCGGGGGACCTGGGGTCCGCGCTCGTGCGGGGCTTCGCAGCGTCCGGGCGGCGCGTCGTCGTGGTCGAGCGCGACCCCATCGCGGCGGAGGCCCTGTCTCGGCTGGGTCCCGGCGTGCTGGCCGTGATGGGCGACGCGGGCGACCCCGCCACCCTCCGGCGCGCCGCCGCGCACCGTGCCCGCACCGTGGTCTGCGCATGCGGCACCGACACGCAGAACCTCCGGGCGGCCGAGGCCGCGGGAGCGGTGGGCACCGGCCGCGGTCCGCGCCCCGCTCTGCTGGTCGCGGTCGAGGACCCCGAGATCTCAATGTTGTTCCGGCGGCCCGGCCTGGAGGTGCGCGGCGCGCCGGTCGAGCTGTTCAGCGTCTACGAGCGCGCGGCGCGGACCCTGCTCGCGCCTCCAGGCGAGCCGGATCCCGCGCGGGACCTGCTGCTGATCGGGGACGGGCGCCTCGCCCAGGCACTCGTGGTGCGGGCCGCCCGCGGCGCGGGACACGGCGCGCGCGGCCCGGACGGGCACCCGCCGCTGATCACCGTGGCGGGACCGCACGCCACCCGCGTGGCCCGGGCGCTCTGCGACCGCGCCCCCTTCATCCGTGAGGCCTGCGCGCTGGAGCCGGCCGACGTCGACCCGCCGTCCGCGACCGAAATGCTCCGTGACCTCGCCGGCCGGCACGACGCGGTCGTCATCTGCCTGGCCGACGAGAGTGACGGCCTGAAGGTGGCGGCGGCGCTCGCCGACACCGGCACGCCGATCCTGCTGAGGGGACCGGACGGCGGACGGGGCCTCCACGATCTGATGCCGCCCCATCTCGCCGCCGCGGTGCGGCCGTTCACCGTCGTGGGGGCCGCCTCGTCCGGCCTCGCCGCCGGGCAGACGGTCGTCGAGCAACTGGCCGAGGCCGTGCACGAGCTCCACCGGCGCGGTACCCCCGGCGAACCGTCGTGGGAACTGGCCGCGGAACGGCTGAAGGAGTCCAGCCGCGAGCACGCCCGGGCCATGGAACGACACCTGCGCGCAGCCGGACTGGGCATCGGCTCGCAGGTCGCCCTGGCGAGCCAGCGGCGCCTCTCCCCCACAGAGGTCGACGCCCTGGCCGAGCTCGAGCACGAGCGATGGCGCGCGGCCCGACATCCCGGTGCCGGGGCATCGAGATTCGACCGCCCCTGGGCGCTGCTGGACGACGACGGACGCGAGACGACACGGCGGCTTGTGCGCGGGTGGCCGGCGGTCCTGGAGTCCGCGGGCCTGCAGCTGGAGGAGCTCGCCGCCGCCGACCCCACCCCGCCACGACCCGGGAGGAACCGATGAGACGCGCCGCGATCCTGGTGATCGCCGCCGTGACGACGGCCGCGATCCCGCATCGGCGGCGGCAGCCGACCCACCCACCCGCGAGCGCGCGCCGCGTGCACGACCGGAGGCACTCCGGACGCCCGGCAGGCGATACTTGCGACGATGCGGCCCTGCGCTGCGCCGCGCTCCCGGCATCCACGCCCGCGCCTGCCGGGGCCGCCCGCGCTGCGCCGCCACCCGGTGCGGATCACCGCCGCAGACCCTGTCGTGCCGCTTCTCACGCCACCGAGGACCGCGGTGATCCGCGGCTTCACCGCCGGCGACCGCTGGCACGGCCGGTGATGCCGGCGACGCTCGTCCCGGACGGCGGTGAAGCTCTCGGTGCGACAGCGCCGCGCAACCGCCGGATCGCGGCCGCATTGACCACGCCGGCGCCGTTCCGGGACGGGCGTGCGGTACGGCTCATGTGGTGCGTTCGAGGGCGCCGTGGTCGCCACCCGCCCGGTGTTCTATCCCCGCCCAGGACGTCCCGAGGCCGACGCCTTCGAGACCGCGACGCTGACACTGCCGAACGGCGTCTATGGGCTCTGCGGTGCAGTCGCCCGAAGGAACGGTCACCCAGGCCACGGTGCGCCGCAACTGCCGCCGGTGAGCTTCCTCGGGTCCACGGCCGAGCAGCCACCGGCCCCGGGGTCCGACCACCCCACCGCCCGGGCTCACCCCGTCCGAGGGCACCATCACCGCCTGCACCGGTCACCGGTACCGCGCTGGTCTACTGGCAGGACCTGGCGGCCGCGCAGGAGCCGTACCAGTTCGTCGCTCTAGCGACGGGGGCTCACCGAGGAGGTCGGTTCCCTGGGCCCGGGTTCCATTCGCTGGGAGCGGCTCTCCGCGCTGCCCCGCCCCGGACTTGGCTTTCCCGCACTCCCGCTCGCGAACGGCACCTGGCAGGCCGGCTGGGCGATGGACGGACCCATCTCGCTCGCGGCGAAGGTGACGGTTCGATGCTGAGGCGGCGCGTGCTCCTGGCCGTCGCGGCGGGGGCCGCCGTCCTCGCCCTGGGCGCGTGGTCTGCGGCGCCCGCCGCGGGAGGCCGGGGTGGACACCGCGGGCCGCCCCTCGCTGCCCTGGGCCTACTCGCGGCCGTCGGTGGCCGCCGCATGCAGGAACCCCGGCCCGCTGCACACCGAGACGGCGGACGGGGTCGTCGTCCACTACGCGCGAACGGGCCCCAGCGCCGTACCGCCCGCGGACCGCGATCGCAGCGGTGTGCCGGACTACGTGGAATGCGTCGCCGCCGCGGCGTCACGCGCCCTCCAGATCTACGGCAACGTCGGCCTGCGCCGACCGCTCCGGGACCGCGTGGGACGGGCCGTCCCCGATGTCTACCTGGTGGCCCGGCCGCCCGGCGGAGCGCTGGGACTGGTCTCCGCCGACCGCCGTGGCGAGCGCCTGGCACGTCCGGCTCTCCACGCGCATGGGCCGCCCGGAGCCGCTCCCCGGTGCTCGACACGCCCGACGCGGTGCTGCTGTGCCCAGAGCCTGTGGCACATCACCTCACACGAGATGTTCCACCTGGTGCAGGGCATGCCCCTGGGGCGCATCCCCGGATGGATACGGGAGGGCAGCGCGGACTGGTTCATGCTCGGGGCGATGTACGACCGGCGGCGGGGCGCTTTGCTGGCCGGAAAAAACGCCGCGCCGCGCGCCGCGCCCCGCACGATGTTGCCGGCTGCCCCCCGGAAGGGGGCACCCGCTTCCTCGCGTCGTCCGACCAATGGGCCCAGGCGTCCTGGCTTCCCGCTCACCGCCGACCCTCGCTGCAGCGACCGGTGCTACGGCAGCGTCGCCCGTTCACCTGGCTCGCATTCGACGACGCCCACTCGCGCAGGACAGCAGGCGCGCCGTGGCGGCTGCTGTTCGAACGGCTCGCGACGCTCGCCGCGCAGGACGGCCGATCCGGGACGGGTGCGGCGATCGTGGACGGGGTGATCGGGATCAGGACAACTCATCCGCTTGCCGTGATGGTCCGGATGCTCGACGCGTCTTCGGCCTCGCCTGGAAGATCCCGCCGTTCCCGCTCGCGGACGCCCTGCCCGCCGCGACCCCGCCCGGACGCCACCTTCGCGGGCTACGGCGGCACCGCTCTCCGCACCCAGTTTGCCCGCGGACGGCACGGCCGCGAGCAGACCATGCGGATCGTCGTCCGCACCTCCGGCCCGCTTTGCTCTACCCCGTGGTGTACCTGCGCCGGCCATCGCTCATCGTGCCCCTCACGGGCCGAGACGAGGCGCAGAACTGCCTGGACCTACACGGTCCCCGCGACCTTCGGCGCCGCCGAGTGCACCCCGCCGCCGCGCCGTGCGCACGTCAGGACGTGAGCGTGCTCATGCTGAACACGACGAACCGGCCCGCCGACTACACCGTGACCTACCGCCTGGAGGCGGCGCCATGACCCGACACCTCGCCATGCGGCGACCGCGCCGCCGCCCACTCACGCGCTGCCCGCCGCCGCAACGGCGCGTGCCGGCATCCCCGCCGCGCCGGAGGCGCCGGCAGCCGCCTGCCGCCGTCGCGGCCATGCGCGGGCAGCTGCACCGTCCGCCGGTACCGGGACTACGAGGGCTTCCTGCGCTGGTCGCACGAGGACGCGCGCGCCCTGTGGCGCACCCTGTTCCGGCGCGCGGGCATCGCGTGGTACGAAGCCCGCGCGACTACTTCTGGTCGCCGCCGGCTACCCGTCCTCTGCGAGGACGCACCGTGACGCGGGACTCCCGAATCGGCCCGTTCTACGCTTGCGGCGTCCGGGAGGCGGTCCCGGAACCATCGGCCAATGCCCGCGCAGCACACGCCCCGCGAGATCGTGTTCGAGAACGCGCCCGACCAGCGCATCTGCTGCGCGACGCGCTACCGGACCCAGGATTTCGCGTTCTCGTTCGTGATCGCCCACGAGTACGGGCACCACATCCAGCGGCTGCTCGGGCGCCGGTACCGGGCGTATGCGCTCGGCGGGCGCCCCTCGATCCGCGTGGAGCTGCAGGCCGACTGCCTGGCGGGCGTGTGGGCCCCGCTTCGCCTGGCGCCGGTCGCTGCTCGACGCGACCGACGAACCACGAAGCTGGCGTCGTACGTGGTGACCGCCCCGGGGTGGAACCCGGCGACCGGTCGGCCCACGGCACGGCGGTGCAGCGGTCGGCGTGGTTCATGCGGGGCTACGGCCGCGGCGTCGCGGCGGCATGCGACACCGGGCGCGTCCCGGCGGGCTGATGGACCATCGCCCCGACGGACCGGGCCTCCCCGGTCACCTCCCCGACGGCCCGGCGTCCGCGAGGCCCCCGGCGGGTTGGTGGCCCGTCACCCGCCGGGTGCCCCGGCACGCGACCTTAATCCGTCGGTTCCCGGCGCTCAATGGAGACGCCCGGTTGGGATCGCGTTCGCCGCTTCCTGCTCGAAGGCTGGCATCGCGACCTCGCTCCCCGGGCATCGTGGGCGTCCTCGGCTGGGGGGTCGACGACCGCGGCGCCCGTACGGTGGCCGCCGGTCCCGGCCGGCCGCTCCTGTCAGCCGCCGCCGATGGGCAGGTCCCCATGGGCATCCTGTCGCCGCGGCCACTTGCTTCGACGCGCTGGCCGTCCTCCACGCCGCCGGAGTCGTGCACGGGTCTCCCACGCCGATCCAGATGCGGTCTCCTGCTGGGGCTGCCCGCACCGCACACCCCGGACGCCACATGCGACGACGACGTGTGCGGATCTGGCGGCAACGGTGGAGGCCGGGGCCACGGAGGCCACCGGGGCCGTTCTGCGGTCATCACCCGGGCGCGCGGCGCGATCGGCGCCGCGGAGACGGCCCCGAGACCTCCGCGCCACCGAGGCGGTCCACGACGACGACGTGCAGTTCACCGTGTACCGGCCGCGCGCGCTCGCCCCGGCTGCGCGGCGCTGCCGGGTCCTGCTGGCGTTCGCCCACGCACCGACGAGGTCGTGCTGGACGACGGCACCACCCTGGACCCGGTGGAGGAGGTCGCCCGGCAAGCCGAGCGGGTGCTGGGCGAGGACCTCGCCGCCTACCGCAGCAGCGCCCAGGACGCCGACGGCCCCGTGCCGCGCGGCACCGACCTCTCGTTCGTGCCGGAAGCGCCCGGCATCGAGTTCAACCCGCCGTCACGGACCTTCGCCTGGATGGAGCCCGTGCACCGCGAGGAGTTCCGCATGCGTGCCGGAGCGGCGCTCGCCGGCACGACGGTCCGCGGGCGCCTGTCCGTCTACTGCGGCGGCGTGCTCATCGCGGGTGCCGCTCGCTCTCCGCGTCGCCGACGGCGCCGGGGACGACCGCACCGAACCGTCGAGCGCCCGCAGGTTTCCGGCGCGTGTTCGCCTCCTACTCGCACCGGGACACGCCGGTGGTGCGCCGGAGTGGAGGCGGTCTTCGACTTCCCTCGGCATCCGCACCTTCCTGCGCGACAAGCAGGAGTTGCGGGCCGGGGAGGTCTGGGACGACCGCCTGAAGGAGATGATCCGACGAGGAGGTGGCATGCTGCGTTGATGTGGTGGCGCTACGCGCTGTCCCTCGGCCGCCCCAAGTTCGTGCGGCCCGTCTACTGGGAGGAGCCGTTCCCCGAGGACCGTCGGCGGGCCTTCCCGGAGGACCTCCGGCGCCTACACTTCCAGCGCGCCTCCCCCGGGAGGACGGGCCTCCGCCCGCCGTGCCGGACGCCGGCCCGCCGCCCGGCCGCCGACCCCGGTCATGGACGCGTGCGGCGCTCGTCCGGCGCGTCGCTGGCCGCCGTGGCGGCGGTGGTCGCCGGCGCCTCGTCATGGGCGGCGGGCTCTGGGGTGACCGCACCCGGGGCCACCCCCCGCGATGCGCTCATCGCCTTCCTCCCGCCCCTGGTCGCCTCGGGCTGCGCGCCGCGCTGGGTGCCGACGCGACGCCGGCCGGCGCGACCGCGGCGGTGAACTGCCGCGTGGCGGTGCGACCACCTACTACATCCGGTTCCCGGACCGGGCACGTGCCGAGGAGCTACCGCGACGGCTACGCGCGGCGCACGTCTCACCGAGGCCGGCGCCACAGGGACGCCCTGCGAGGCCGAGGACGTCCTCCGCGGAGGGCGTCGTCTGCCGCGTCCTCGACGGTGACAAGGCGTGCTGTGGACAGCCCGAGCCCGCCATCGCGGCGGCCGGCGTGCTGTGGGGCCCGTTCCGGACGACGCCCTCGTCCGCGCCTGGCGGGACGCGCTCCCGGCCGCGGGCGGCGGCTGAGGCCGCGTCGGGCCGCCAGGCGCACCAGGTCGGTCAGGACCGCGACGCCCGAGGCGATCTGCGGCTCCTCGGTGAACTCGTCGGGGCGGTGGCTGACACCGCCCCGCGACGGCACGAACACCATCCCCGTGGGGCAGATGCGCGCCATGAACAGGGTGTCGTGGTACGCGCGGCTCACCATCCGCCGGTGCGACGCGCCGGCCTCCGCGCAGGCGGCCTCCGCGGCGGCGACCACCTCCGGGTCGGACGTGCAGGGCCGGTCCTGGTTGATGACCGCATCGGCGTGCCCGACCCCGCGCTCCGCGGCGTGGGCGGCGCCGAAGGCGCGGATGCGGTCGACCACGCCGTCGCGACGGGCCTCGTCGGTGTCCCGGACGTCGATCTCCATGACCACCCGGCGGGGCACGGAGTTCACGGCCCCGGGCTCCACCCGCAGCAGGCCGACGGTGGCGACGCTGTCGGGATGGCCGGTCTCGCGCGCCGCCCGGTCCACCTCCTGCACGACGCCGGCGGCGACGACGAGGGGGTCGTGGCGCAGCGGCATGAGCAGTGCCCCGGCGTGGCCACCCGCCCCGGTGAGCTCCATGCGCAGCGTCGCAGGGGCGGCGATCGCCGTGACCACGCCGATGTCGAGGCCCTCGGCCTCCAGCTCGGGCCCCTGCTCGATGTGGAGCTCCACGAACGCGTGGTACGCCCCCTCGGGCAGCCGTGCATCGACGGCCGCGCCGGTCATGCCGGCGGCCGCGCGGGCGTCGTCGAGGGTGCCGCCGCCGGCGTCGCGCAGTGCCGCCAGCCGGGCCGCATCGAGGGTGCCGGCCATGACCCGCGACCCCAGGCAGCCGATCCCGAACCGGGTGGGCTCCTCGGCGGTGAAGCAGATGAGCTCGATGGACCGGCGCGGGGTGACGCCCGCGTCGCGGATCGCCCGCAGGGCCTCCAGGCCGCCCAGCACCCCCACCACCCCGTCGAACCGGCCGGCCTCGGGGATGGCGTCGGTATGGGACCCGGTGGCGACCGCGGGCAGGTCCGGGTCGGTGCCCTCCAGGCGCGCGAACACGTTGCCCATGGGATCCGTGCGGATCGTCAGCCCCGCCGCACGAAGGCGCTCGGCCAGCCACGCGCGGCCCGCCATGTCGGTGGGCGTGAACAGCACGCGCGTCACCGACGGGTAGGGGTGGTCGGAGATGCGCGCGAGCTCCTCGATCTCGGCCGACAGGCGCGCGATGTCCACCGGGAACGCGGTCATGCGCCCGGGTCCGGCTGCGGGTCCCGGTTCCAGTCCTTGTAGATGAGGTAGGACGCCCACCCGGTGCCGTAGCAGCAGCACCACTGCTGGCAGAACGGCGCCATCCAGATCGCGTCCCCCTGGCCGACCGGGTACCAGGCGTCGCCCAGCCGGTACACCAGCGAGCCCTCCAGCATGAGCAGCCCGTGCTCCATCACGTGGGTCTCGGTGAACGGCAGCGACGCCCCGGGAGCGAAGCTCATGGTGTTCACCGCCATGTCCAGGCCCGGCTCCTCCGGCAGCAGCAGCTGCAGGTGGACGTTGGGGTCGCCCAGCATGTGCTCGGCCGGCACGTCCGCCCGGTTCCCCACGATCACGCGCGGCTCGGCCCCGTCCTGGGGGACGTAGGCCTTCTCGATGAGGGCGACGCGCGCGCCGCCGAGCGCCGTGACCGCGTGATCGGTGCCGGCGGGCAGGTACGCGTACCCCTGCGGGCCCAGCTCGTGGGCGGCGTCCTCGAGCTCGATGCGCACCGAGCCCTCCACCACGTAGGCGAAGCGGGCGATGCCCGGCGGCGGGGCGGCCCCGGTTCCGCCGTCCTCCATCGCCACCAGGGACATCGCGAACCCGGCCAGGGGCGGTGCGACCAGCACGAACCGCGACGAGCCGGACCAGCCGGGGACGGGTCCCGGCACGTGTCCGTCCGGGGCGATGAGCGCGTGGTCGAGGCGGACGACGCTGCGCGTCTGCGGGCCGCTCATCGGGACGCCGCCACGAAGCGGCCGGTGGGCTCCCCCACCGCGCGGCCGTCGCGGGCCACCTCGGCGCCGCGCAGGTACGTCCGCACCACCCGCGCCGTCATCGGGTGCCCGGTGAACGGCGACACCGGGTGCCGGTACTCCAGGTCCTCGGCGCGCAGGGGCCATGGCCCCCCGGTCTCCACCAGGACGATGTCGGCATCCATGCCCTCCGCGATCGCGCCCTTGCCAGCCAAGCCGAACCTCCTCGCCGGGGCCGTCGCCAGCCAGGTCGACAGGCGCGCTGCGGCGATGCCGCGCCGCGTCCCGTGGGTCATCATCAACGTGAGCAGCGTCTGGGCGCCAGAGATGCCGCCCCACACCGCGAACATGTCGTCGCCGGTCTTGAGCTCCGGAGGGCCCGGGGAGTGGTCGGAGGCGACCCAGCCGATCTCGCCGGCCTCCAGCGCCGCCCACAGCTCCTCCACCACCGCGGCGGACCGCAGCGGCGGGCCGCACTTGGCGAGCGCGCCGATGGCCTCGGCGTCGTCCTCGTCCAGCACCAGGTGGTGCGGGCACACCTCGCAGGTGGCGTCCACCCCGGCGGCGCGGGCCTCGGCCACCAGGCGGGCGCTCTCGCCGCAGCTCACGTGCACCACGTGCAGCGCGCAGCCGGTCTCCCGAGCCAGGCCGAGCGCGGTGCGCACCGCCGCCACCTCCGCCCGCGCCGGCCGCGAGGCGAGGTAGTCGCGCATGCCGGTGCGGCCCGCCGCGAGGGCGGCCTCGGTGAGGGCGCCCACCACCGACTGGTCCTCGGCGTGCACCGCCACCGGGAGGCCGAGGGCGGCCGCCCGGCGCATGCCGTCGGCGAGCACCTCCTCGTCGGCACGCACGAAGTCGTCGATGCCCGTCTCGCACATGAACGCCTTGAAGCCGACCACCCCGAGGGCCGCGAGCTCCTCCATGTGCGGCGGGCTGCCCGGCACGAGACCGCCCCACAGCGCGAAGTCCACGTGCGCGCGCCCGCGCGCGGCCTCCATCTTCGCGGCGAAGCCGGCGGCGTCGACGGTGGGCGGGATGGAGTTGAGCGGCATGTCCGCCATGCACGTCGCGCCGCCCGCCGCGAGGGCCCGCGTGCCGGTGGCGAACCCCTCCCAGTGCGCGCGGCCCGGATCGTCCAGGTGCACGTGCGCGTCGACGGCGCCGGGCAGCACCAGCATTCCGGCGGAGTCGACCTCCTCGAGGGCCGCGCCCAGGTCATGGCCGACCGCGGCGATGACGCCATCGGCGACGGCCACGTCGCCCTGCGCGCCGCGGATGATGAGGTCGAACATCGCCCGAAATGTATTCCGCCAGCCCCCGCACATGCGCTGGGCCCTGGGGCCATGGTCAGGGCCCACAGCTTTGGCTTAGTGTCCAACCCGCGTCCAAATCGACGGATGCGAGGCTCGCCGAGTGGAATCAGCGCGAGAATTGCATACAAATGTGGATGCGCGGCCGGAATTCGGGACGGGCGCGCCCACAGGGGCGCCGCTCGGCCCGCACCAGCGCGAGGTGCTGGCACGGGTGCACGCCGCCGAGGCCGCCTCCATCGCGGCCCTCCCCGGCGACGACCCTCTAGACGCCAAGCGGCGGGGCCGTGTTGACGCGACCCTGCCCGAGATGCTCGCCCAGCCCGAGGCGCTGGAGGAGACCTGGGCCGCGAACGCGGAAACCCTCCCCGAGCTGGCGCGGCTCATCACCGACCGCGCGCCGTGGCGGGCCTGCCTGGTGGGCGCCGGCGACTCGCTGGCGGTGATGACGGGGGCGCGGCTGGCGCTCGAGATGGCCCTCGGCATCCCCTGCGAACCGGTGCAGAGCCTGGAGCTCGCGCACTACACGTGGCGGACCCTGGGCCCCCGGACCCTGGTGTTCGTGCTCTCCAGCTCCGGTGAGACGACCCGCAGCGTCGAGGCGGCCCTCGTCGCCCAGAACGCGGGGGCCTGCACGGTGGCGCTCACCAACACCCCCGGATCCACCCTGGACGCCGAATGCGACCGCACCCTGCTGGTGCGCGCCACCCGGAAGGGCTGGCCGACGCAGTCGTCCACCGCCGCGCTGGGCCTGCTGCTGCGCCTGGCCTCCATGACCGGCTCCCGTCCGTGCGCGGCCGCGATCGACGCCCTGCCGGAGCTGATGGCCGCCGCCATGGAGCGCGCCGTCCCCTTCGCGCGGGAGTTCGCGGCCCGGGAGGCCGCCGGGCGCATGTACCTGTTCAGCGGGGGCGGCCCCAACCAGGCGTCCGCGGTGATCGGCGCGGCGAAGGTGAAGGAGTGCACCCCCGACCACGCCCTGGCGATCCAGGTGGAGGAGTACCACCACTACAACTCGCAGAAGGCCGGGGAGCCGCTGATGCTGCTGGCCCCCACCGGGCCGTCGCTGTCCCGGGCGTGCGACACGGCGTCCGAGGCCCGCCGGTTCGGCGGCCGCGCGTACGCGGTCACCACCGAGGGCGAGCACGCGCTGGACGCCGACTGCGACCTGGTGCTGGGGCTGCCCCCGGTGCACGAGGCACTGAGCCCGATGCTGTACGCGCTGCCCGCCCAGTGCGCGGGCTACGAGCTGGCCATGGCGAAGTTCGCCGCGGCCGAGGCCGCCCGGTGACATCACCGCTGTTGGTGTGCGTCGGCAACCTCACGCTGGACGAGGCGGTGCAGGCCGACGGCGCGCGCTCGGTGGAGCTGGGCGGCGACGCCCTGTACGCCGCCCTCGCCGCGCAGGGGACCGGGGCCCGGGTGCGGTGGCTCGCGCCCGTGGGCCACGACCTGCCGGCGCACGCCCTGGACGCCATCGCCGCGGCGGGCCTCGCCCCGGAGCCGGAGATCACCCGTGACGCGCCCACGGTGCGGTACCTGGTGACCTACCGCGCCGACGGGTCCCGCACGTGGGAGCTGGTGCACGGCGAGGCGCACTTCGACCGCATGTCGGTGCACCCGGAGGACGTCCCGGCGTGGATCCGCGACGCCGCCGGCGTCCTGGTGTGCGGTATGAGCCTGGCCTCCCAGGCCGCGCTGGTGCCGTGGCTCGCGCGCCGCACCGGCGCCACCGTGTACCTGGACCTGCAGGAGGACTACCTGGACGCCGACCCGGCGGCCCTGCGCGCCATGGTCGCGTGCTGCCGGGTGTTCCTGCCGAGCGAGGTGGAGGCCGTCGCGGTGGCCGGCACCCGCGACCTGCGCGAGGCGGTGCGGCGGCTCGCCGCGCTGGGCCCGGCGGTGGTGGTGATCAAGCTCGCGGACCGCGGATGCCTGGTGCTGGAGTCCCCGGACGCCGAGCCCGTCCTGCTGCCCGCCGTGCCGGTGACCGCCGTGGACGCCACCGGCGCCGGGGACGCCTTCTGCGGGGCCTTCGCCGCCGCCCACCTGTGCGGGGCGTCGCCGCTGGACGCCGCGCGCGCCGGGGCGGAGGCCGCCCGCGCGGCCCTCGCCGCCCCGGGCATGCACGGCCTGCTCGCGAGGGCCGCGGCATGAGCCCGCGCATCATGGTGGTGAACCCCAACACCACCGCTGCGATGACCGACGGCGTGGTCGCCGCCGCCCGCACGGTCGCCGCGCCGGGCACCGAGATCGTCGGCGGCACCCCCGGATACGGCGTGAGCTCGGTTGAGAGCCACACCGACGAGGTGTGGGGCGCCGCCGGGGTGTGCGACCAGGTGATCGCCGGCGAGGCCGCCGGCGTGGACGCCTACGTGGTGGCCTGCTTCGGCGACACCGGCGTGGCCCCCGCCCGGGAGCTCGCCGCCGGCCCCGTGGTGGGCATGACCGAGGCGGCCCTGATGACCGCCGCCCTCGTGGCGTACCGGTTCACGGTGCTCACCATGCCGCGGCGCACCATCGCCATGTCGGACCGCGTGGTGCAGCACCTGGGCCTGGAGCACCGGTGCACGGTGCGGGCCGTGGAGGTGCCGGTGTCGGACGTCGAGCACGGCGCCGCCCACCTGCTGCCGCTGTTCGCGGACGAGGGGCGGGCGGCGATGGAGCACGACGGCGCCGAGGCGCTGGTGCTGGGCTGCGCCGGCCTGTCGGACCTGCTGGAGCCGCTGGCCGCCGAGCTGGGGGTGCCGGTGATCGACGGCGTCCTGGCGGGCGTGACGATGGCCGAGGGCCTGCTCGCCCAGGGGCTGTCCACCTCCCGGGCGTGCACCTACGCCCCGCCGGACCGCCGGGGGCCGTCCTGATGGGCGCCGTGCTGTTCCGCGAGGTGCTGGTGTTCGACGACGGCGCGCCGGACGGCGTGACCGGGCCCCTGGACGTGCTGGTGGAGGGCAACCGCATCGCGGCGGTGGGGTCCGCCGCGGCCCCGGCCGGGGCGCGGGTCGTGGAGGGCGAGGGCCGGCACCTGCTGCTGCCGGGGCTGGTCAACGCGCACTTCCACTCCCCCGTGAACCACCTCAAGGGGTCGCTGCCCAGCTACCCGCTCGAGCTGTTCATGCTCTACGAGTCGCCGCCGCTGGAGGGCCTGCGGCCCACCCCGCGCGAGGCCTACCTGCGGACGATGCTCGCCGCGATGGAGATGCTGCGGCGCGGCACCACCGCGGTGCAGGACGACGCGTTCTTCATGCCGGAGCCGGAGCCGCGGATCATCGACGCGGTCATGCGGGCGTACGCCGACTCGGGGATCCGCGCGACCGTCGCCCTCGACCAGCCGCAGCTGGCGGAGGCCGACAAGCTGCCGTTCATCCTCGACGGCGCCGACGGGGAGCTGCGGGCGATGCTGGAGGCCCCCGGCCCCACTCCGCCCGCGCAGCTGCTGGAGGCGTACCGGCACCTGATCGGCACCTGGCACGGCGCGGCGGGCGGCCGGCTGCGGGCGGCGGTGTCGGTGTCCGCCCCGCAGCGCGTGAGCCCCGAGTACTGGGGCGACCTGGACGCCCTGAGCCGCGAGCACGGCATCCCGCTGTTCGCGCACATGCTGGAGACCAAGGTGCAGCGGGTCCTCGGTGACCGCCACCCGCGGTTCGGCGGCCGGTCGCTGGTGCGGTACACCGCCGACCTGGGGCTGCTGAACGAGCGCACCAACGTGATCCACGCGATCTGGGTGACCGGGGAGGACCTCGACCTGGTCGCGGACGCGGGCGCGGTGATCGCCCACAACCCCATCAGCAACCTGCGCCTGGGCAGCGGCGTGATGCCGTGGCGGGCGGCGATGGACCGCGGCATCCCCATCTGCCTGGGCACCGACGAGGCCGTCGCCGACGACGCCGTGAACATGTGGGCGGTCGCGAAGGCGACGGGCCTGGTGCACAACGTCACGGGCCTGCCGCACGAGCGCTGGCCGTCGGCCGCCGAGGTGCTGGGCTGCCTGTGGCGCGGCGGCGCCCGCGCGATGGGCCTGCAGGACGACCTGGGCGCGGTGGCGCCGGGACGCCTGGCGGACCTGACGCTGGTGGACCTCCACACGCTGCCGTTCACGCCGCTCAACGACGTGCGGCGCCAGCTCGTGTACTGCCACGACGGCGAGTCCGTGCGCATGACCATGGTGGACGGCGAGGTGGTGGCCGAGGACGGGCGGCTCACCCGCGTGGACGAGGACGCCGTGCTCGCCGAGACCCGCGAGCTGTTCGCCGAGCTGCGCGAGCCGCGCGCCCGGGCGATCGCCGAGGCGGAGCGGTGGTTCCCGCACTACCGGGCCATGGTGGCCCGGGCCCACGAGACGGAGGTCGGGATGAACCGGTGGGTGGCCCTGTGACCGGGCCGGTCGCGCCCGACGCCCGGTACCCGTACGCGCCCATCACGGCGCGCCCGGGCGGCACGTGGCCGAACGGCGCGCGGCTGGCGGTGTACGTGTCGCTGGGCGTGGAGTCGTACCGGTTCGGCGAGGGCCGCACCGAGGACATCCTCCCCGGGATGGCGGCGCCCGACCTGGCCAACACGGCCTGGCGCGACTACGGCAACCGCGTCGGCGCGTTCCGGCTGCTGGACCGGTTCGCCGGCGCCGGCATCCCGCCCACGATCCTGCTGAACACCGACGTGTACGACACCGCCGCCGCGGTCACCGACGCGGCGCGGGCCGCCGGGGCGGAGATGGTGGGCCACGGCCTGTCGAACTCCGACAGCCTGGAGGGCCTGGGCCCCGAACAGGAGCGGGCCTACCTGGCCGCGGTCGCCGGGCGGATCCGGGGCGCCGAGGGCGCCGCACCGGGCGGGTGGTCGAGCCCCTGGCTCACACACACCCCGCGCACCCCGGAGCTGCTGGTCGAGACCGGCTACCGGTACGTGCTGGACCTGCGGCCCGACGACCAGCCCGTGTGGCTCGCCACCGCCGCCGGCCCGCTGCTGCAGATCCCCTACGCCCTGGAGCTCAACGACTCCAGCAGCGTGGTGGGCCGCGGCATCCCCGCCGGCGAGTTCGCGGACATGGTGATCGACGAGTTCGAGGAACTGCGGGCCGCGTCGGCCGACGCCCCGCTGGTGATGAGCGTGGTGGTGCACACGTTCATCAGCGGGGTGCCGTTCCGGCTGCGCCACCTCACCCGCGCGCTGCGGTACCTGGCCGATCACGCCGACGGGGTGTGGTTCACCCAGCCACGCCACATCCACGATGCGTGGGTGGCGATGACGGGGGCCGCGAATGGCCGTTGAGGCGCCGCCCGCGGAGGCGATCGCCCGGGTGGAGGGCGTCTCGCTCACCCTGCGGCGGGGCGCCGAGGACCGCACCGTCCTGCGCGACGTCGACCTGGCGATCCGGCCTGGCGAGATCATGGGCCTGGTCGGGGAGTCCGGCTCCGGCAAGAGCGTGCTGGCGCTCGCGATGATGGGCCTGCTGCCGCAGGGCGCCCATCCCCGCCTGACGGGCCGCATCGAGGTTGCCGGCGTCGACATGGTGGGCGGACGCCCCGAGGAGCTGCGCGCGGTGCGCCGCCACGGCCTGGGGGTGATCTTCCAGGACCCCATGACGTCGCTGAACCCGACGATGCGCGTGGGGCGGCAGATCACCGAGGCCGGCGTGGATGCCGCCGAGGGCGTGCGGCTGCTCACCGCGGTGGGCGTGACCCAGCCCGAGCTGCGGATGCAGGTGTTCCCCCACGAGCTCTCCGGCGGCCTGCGGCAGCGCGTGATGGCCGCCATCGCGCTTTCCGGCAGCCCGTCGCTGATCATCGCCGACGAGCCCACGACGGCCCTTGACGTGACCGTGCAGGCGCAGCTGCTGCGGCTGCTCACCGACCTGCGCGACGAGTTCGGCTGCGCGATCCTGTTCATCACCCACGACCTGGCCGTGGCGGCCCAGATCACCGACCGGGTCACGGTGATGTACGCCGGCAGGGTCGCCGAGCGGGGCCCCACCGGCGCCGTGCTCGCGCGCCCCGTGCACCCGTACACCGCCGGGCTGCTGGGGTCGCGCCTGTCGCTGCACACGCCGCGCGACCGGGCCCTGCCCACGCTGCGGGCCGCCCAGGGCGACGTCCTGGCGATTCCCGGCTGCGCGTACCACCCCCGCTGCCCGGTGGCCGAGGCCCGCTGCGCCACCGAGGTGCCCGCGCTGGAGCCCGCCGGCGACGGCGACCACCTGCGCTCCTGCTGGCGGCCGCCCGGGGAGGTCGTCGCCCTGGCGTCCGTGGACACCGGTGCGGTGGAGCGCCCCGCGGCGGACGCCGGCCGGGGCCCGGTGATCGCCGCCCAGGGCATCACCTGCACGTTCACCGTGAAGTCCGGCGGCGGGCGGCGCGAGGAGATCCACGCCCTGCGCGGGGTGGACCTCACCGTGGACGCCGGCGAGGCCCTGTCGATCGTTGGCGAGAGCGGGTCCGGCAAGTCCACCCTGCTGCGGGTCATCGCCGGCCTGCTGACGCCCACCGCCGGCACCGTCGCCGTGGACGGCGCCGTGCAGATGGTGTTCCAGGACGCCGGTTCGTCGCTGACCCCGTGGATGCGCGTGGGCGAGCTGCTGCGCGAGCGCCTGCACCCGCTGGGGCTGGCCGCCGCGGAGGCGCGCGACCGGGTGGAGGCCGCCCTCACCGGCATCGGCCTGCCCGCCGAGACCGCCCGCGCCCGCCCGGCTCAGCTCTCCGGCGGCCAGCGGCAGCGCGTCGCGCTAGCCCGCGCGACGATCATCCCGCCCGCGGTGCTGCTGTGCGACGAGCCCACCAGCGCCCTGGACGCATCCCTGGCCGCGACGGTCCTCAACCTCATCCGCGGCATGCGCGCGGAGCTGGGCATGGCGGTGGTGTTCGTGACCCACGACATGTCCGTCGCCCGCCTGATGGGCGACCGGGTGGGCGTGATGCGGGCCGGCGAGCTCGTGGAGATCGGGCCGGCCGAGCGCGTCCTCCACGCCCCCGAGCACGAGTACACGCGCACCCTGCTGGCGGCGGTGCCGCAGATCCCCACGGACGAGGAGGCCGCCACGTGACCGCCGTGCCGCTGCGGCGCAGGTGGGCCACCGGAGCCGGGACGCTCCCCGCCCGGATGGGCCGCCTGGGTCCCGCCATCGCGCTGGGCGCCCTGGGGCTGCTCACGCTGGTCGCGGCCCTGGGCCCCACCCTGTCGCCCTACGACCCCATCCAGCCCGTGGGCCCGCCCAGCAAGGGCATCGGCACCGACGGCCACCTGCTGGGGACCGACATCATCGGCCGCGACCTGCTGAGCCGGACCCTGCACGGCGTGCAGACCAGCTGGTTCACCGCCCTGGTCGTCGTCGCCATCGGCCTGTTCGTCGGCGCGGTGGTGGGCCTCATCGCCGGCGCCTCCGGCGGATGGGTCGACGCGCTGCTCATGCGCATGACCGACCTGTTCCTGGCCCTGCCGAGCGCCGTGGTGACCATCGCGATCGTCGCGGCCCTCGGGCCGAGCCTGAAGAACACGCTCATCGGCGTCTCGGTCGTGTGGTGGCCGTACTACGCCCGCATCATCCGCGGCGAGGTGCGGGCCATCGCGAGCCGCCCCCACGTGGAGGCCGCGCGCCTGGCGGGCGTCGGCACGACGCGCCTGCTCACCCGGCACATCCTGCCCGGCGTCGTGCCCACCGCCATCGTCGCCGCGAGCCTGGACGTGGGGAACGTGATCCTGCTGCTCGCCGGCCTGTCGTTCCTGGGCCTCGGCCAGCCGCAGCCCACCCCCGAGCTGGGGTCCGACACCGCGCGGGGCGCCCAGTTCCTGCTGTCCACCTGGTGGGTGCCGGTGGTGCCGGGCACCGCGGTGCTGGTGCTGAGCCTGGTCGCGAACCTCGGCGGCGACGGCCTGCGGACGTGGCTGGCGAGGCGCCGGTGACCCGGTTCATCGCACGCCGCCTGGGCGCCGCCGTCGCCCTGCTGCTCATCCTCACCGGGATCCTGTTCATCCTGCAGTCCATCTCACAGGAGGACGGCATCCGGGTGAAGCTGGGTGCCAACGCCACCCAGGAGCAGGTGGACGCCGAGCGCGACCGCCTGGGCCTCAACGACCCGTTGCCGGTCCAGTACCTGCACTACGTGGGCAACGCGGTGACCGGCGACCTCGGCGAGTCCTACCGCACCCGACGGCCCGTCACCGAGGACCTGCGCGACTTCCTGCCGGCCTCGGCGGAGCTCATCGCGGTGACCTTCGCGTTCGCACTGGCCCTCGCCGCCGTGTTCGGCCTCTCCGGGGCCCTGCGCTGGCCCGGGGGGAGCGCATTCCGCGGCCTGCTGCTGCTGGGCGCCACCGCCCCGCCGTTCCTGCTGGGCCTCGGCGGGATCATGCTCTTCTACTCCCGCCTGGACTGGCTCCCCGCGAACGGGCGCGGGCCCGACGACACCGGGCCCACCGGGTTCCTGGTGTTCGACAACCTCATCCGGGGCGACCTCGCGGACGCCCAGGACGCGCTGAAGCACCTGCTGCTGCCGGCCCTGGTGCTGTCGGTCGCGCCCGCGCTGGCCATCGGCCGGATCCTGCGCTCCAGCGTGGAGGACGTGCTGCGCACCGACCACGTGCGCACCGCCCGCTCCAAGGGGCTCACCGAGACCCGCGTGGTGGGCCGCCACGTGCTGCGCAACGCGGCCGGGCCGGCGCTGTCGATGGCCGGCCTGCAGCTCGGATTCGTGTTCGCCGGGGTCGTGGTCGTGGAGGTCGTCTTCTCCTGGCCCGGCATCGGCGACTACCTCGCCCTCTCCATCCCCGCGGCGGACTACCCCGCGATCCTGGGCGTCACCCTCGTGCTGGGTGCCGTCTACATCGTGAGCAACGCCGTCGTGGACATCCTCCAGGTGATCGCCGACCCGCGGATCGCCACGTGACGCAACCCCGACAAGGAGGCACCGTGACACAGCGCCAGGCGCGGCGGGCAATCGCCGCGGCAATGGCGGTCCTCGGACTGTCGATCACCCTCGCCGCATGCGGCGGTGGCAGTGACAGCGGCTCCGGCGGCGGCGAGGGTACCCCCGCGCCGACCGACGGCACGCTGGTGGTGGGCCTGCTGGGCGACATCGGCCAGCCCCCCGACCCCGACGTGTACTACGCGTCCAACGGCCTGGCGATCGTGCTGAACGCCTACGAGGGCCTGGTCCAGTACAAGACCAACACGGCCACGGCCGAGATCGCCCCGCGCCTCGCCGAGTCGTGGACGATCTCGCCCGACAAGACCACGTACACGTTCAAGCTCCGCAAGGGCGTGAAGTTCCACGACGGCACGGACTTCACCTCGGCCGCGGTGAAGGCCTCGTTCGACCGCCGCAACGCGGTCAAGGGCGGCGCCGCCTACATGACCGCCGGCATCACGAGCGTGGACACCTCCGACCCGTACACGGCGGTGGTGAAGCTCGACCGGCCCAACGCCGCGTTCCTGGACTACCTGGCCTCGCCGTTCGGTCCCAAGATGCAGTCCCCCACCGGCATGAAGAAGAACGCCGGGTCGGACAACGCGCAGACCTACCTGCAGAGCAACGACATCGGGACCGGCCCCTACGTCCTCTCGAGCGCCCAGCCCGGCGCGAAGTACGAGATGACCCAGTTCGACGGGTACTGGGGCACCAAGGCGCCCTTCACCAAGATCGAGCTCCCGATCTACCAGGACGCCTCGGCGCTGGAGCTGGCGTTCGACCAGGGTGACGTGCACCTCATCGCCGCCGCCCTGCCGTCGTCGAGCCTGCCGAAGTACAAGGACTCCTCGAAGGCGAACTCGTACCTGCTGCCCACCTTCCAGGGCGCGATGATCACCAACAACGCGAGCCGGGACTTCTTCAAGACCCCCGAGGCCCGCCTGGCGTGGCTGCAGTACTTCGACCGGGCGACGCTGGTGCCGCAGGTGTTCGGCGAGCGCTCGGAGATCGCCACCACGATGTACGCCAAGGGCATGCTGCCCGAGGGCAAGGACGTGCAGGCGATCGACTACAAGCCGGAGGTCTTCGAGACGTACGCGAAGACCCTCCCGAAGGGCACCAAGCTGCTCATCGGCTACGGCTCCGGCAACCAGAACGGCGAGCAGGTCGCCAACATCATGGCGGCCAAGGCGCAGGCCCTCGGCATCGACGCCTCCACCCGCGGCTACCCGCTGGCGCAGGTGTTCGGCTGGATCAACGACCCGCCGTCGGGCCCGGACACGTTCGTGGACGGCAACAACGGCCCGGACGGCGGCGCCCCCTACATGTGGGGCCACGTCTTCTGGGACGCCACGGGCGGCATCAACTACTTCGGGTGCCAGAGCCCGAAGGTCAACGCGCTGCTGGACGAGGCGCTGAAGACCGGTTCGGTGGACACGTACGCGGAGGCCGGCACGGAGTACGGCAAGACCGGCTGCTACATGAACTTCACGTACAACAAGAACTGGGTCCTCGCCCAGAAGTGGCTCGCCGGCGTGCCGGAGGCGCAGAACCTGAGCGCCAACGAGCTGGACTTCAGCAAGCTGAGCATCGCCAAGTAGGTCACACCGGGTGCCCGCCCCCGTGGCGGGCACCCACCCCTTCTCCCGTCCCACGGCACGTCACCGGAGCCACACATGCCCCACCCGACCCCCGGCCCCGCGACGCGGCTCCTGCACGAGATGGTGCAGGCCGCCTCGCCGAACCCCCCGGGTGACGAGGTGGCCGTGGCGGAGGTGATCCGCGGGTTCCTCGCCGGAGTCCCGGGCGTGACCGTCGAGGACGTGGGCGTCGCGCCACGGCGCCCCATGCTCGTCGCGCGCCTGGAGTTCGCGCGCCCCGGCCCGACGCTGCTGCTCAACGGGCACATGGACACGGTGCCGGCCGGCGACGGCTGGACCCGCGACCCGTTCGGCGCGGAGATCGATGGCGGCCGCATGTACGGCCGCGGCAGCGCGGACATGAAGGCGGGCCTCGCCGGGCTGCTGGTGGCGTTCGGGGAGCTGGCCCGCCGGGCGGACCGCCTGAGCGGTGCCATCGAGCTGCACGCCGTGCCCGACGAGGAGCCGGGCGGCCATTGGGGCGCCGAGGTGCTGCTGGCCGCGGGCCGGATGCGCGGGGACTTCGCGGTGGTGGCCGAGCCCACCGAGCTGCGGGTGTTCCGGGCACAGAAGGGCAACGTGTTCGTGAACGTCACCCTCACCGGACGTTCCGCGCACGGCAGCATGCCCCACAACGGCGTGAACGCCGTGAGCGCCGCCGCCCGGCTCATCGCCGACCTCGAGGACCGCCTGGGCGCCGAGCTCGCCACGCGGACCCACCCGCTGGTGGGGGCCCGCACCGTCAACGTCGGCACGATCGCCGGCGGCACGGCCACCAACGTGGTGCCCGACCGCTGCGTGCTGGGCGTCGACTGCCGGGTGATCCCCGGCGGCACCGTCGCCGAGGCGCTCGCGGAGCTCACCGCGTTCATCGGCGACCGGGGCACGATCGAGCCGACCCACCTGGGCGAGCCGTTCGAGACGCCGGAGGACGACCCGCTGGTGGTGGCCGCCCAGGCCGCCGTCGCCGCGTCGTGGGGCGAGCCGAAGCCGTGCGGCGGGCTGGTGGGCAGCTCCGACGCCCGCTTCTACGCGGTGGGCGCCGGCATCCCGACGATCCTGCTGGGTCCCGGCTCCCTCGATCAGGCCCATGTGCCCGACGAATGGGTCGAGGTCGCGCAGGTGGAGGCCAGCGTGCCGCTCTACATCGACCTGGCGCACCGCCTGCTGGACTGACACCCCCGGCGCCCCGCCCTGACCGGGAGCGGTGGTTTCCCCCAGCTGGCGCCGGGAATGCGTCCCGCAGGACGGTGGCGGGCGAGCGGCGGAGGCGGACACCCTTGCGTGGCGGCGTGGGATGCGGGCGGCGGTGACGGTGCGGCGGCCGGAGGCGGTGCGGGTGCTGCTGGCATCCGACCCCGCGAGCGTGGCGACCGCACGGGCGGAGGCCGTGCGCTGCGCCCGTGTGGCCGGCATGGCGCCGGAGGCGGTCGACCGCATCCGGCTGGCGGTGTCCGAGGCGGTCACCAACGCCGTCCTGCACGCCTACCCCGGCGCGGCGGGCGACGTGGAGTTGCTGCTGGACCCCGCCCCCGGGCGCCTGCGCGTGCAGGTGCGCGACGCGGGGTGCGGCCGCCACGCCGCCGATCCCGCGACGGCGTCCGCGGGCTTCGGCCTGGGGCTCATGAGGGTGCTGAGCGACGGGCTGCAGGTCGACGACAGCCCGCCCGGCACCCGCGTGGTGCTGCGGTTCGAGGGCCGCGAGGGGGACGTGCCGCGCGGTCAGTGACCGCGGGCCAGGCTCCGGGCGAGTGCGACCGCCGCCTCCTGCTCACGGGCGCAGGGCAGGGCCTCCGAGAGGCCGCTCACCACCAGCGCGCGGTCGACGATCGCGGCGGTGCCCAGCAGCAGCACCAGCCGTGCGCCGCGCCGGTGCAGCAGGCCGTCGGTGTCGACGGCGGCGTTCAGCACGCAGGAGTCGATGTAGTCGGCCGCGGACAGGTCCAGGACCGGCAGCGCGCCCTCCTCGACGATCCCGAACAGGGTCCGCCGGATGGCGTCGCGCGTCCGTAGGTCATGCTCGCCGAACAGCGTCACCACGGCCACGTCACCGTGGCCGCGGTCCAGCAGCAGCACGCCGGGCAGCGGCTCGTCCGCGCCGCCGCCCCTCCCGGGCATCTCATGGCATATGTCGAGCATCCCGCTCCCATCCGTCGGAGTGTGATGCCCACGCTACGGGCCCCCCGGTGGAGGCGACATCCGCCCGGTGTGGAGATTCCTTCACACTTCGCGGAGCATGTACCCCACGCCGCGCACCGTCACGAGGCGCTCGGGGCGGGACGGGTCGCGCTCCAGCTTGCGGCGCACGTTCTTGACGTGCACGTCGCAGGCGCGCCGGTCGCCGGGGTGGCTGCTGCGCCACACCTCGGCCACGATCTCGCGCCGGCTGACCGCCTGGCCGGGCCGCGCGGCGAGCACCGCGAGCAGGCGGAACTCCAGCGGCGTGAGGTCCACCGGACGATCGCCGACGGCGATGGTGCGGCGCACCAGGTCCAGCCGCAGGTCCCCAACCTCGCGCGTCGCGACGCCCTCGCCCTCCGCGCGGTCCATCTCCCGGCGCCGCAGGATCGCCCGGACCCGCCCCACCAGCTCGCCCATTGAGAACGGCTTGCCCAGGTAGTCGTCGGCGCCGACCTCGAGCCCCAGGATGCGGTCGGTCTCCTCGTCGTGCGCCGAGAGCATCAGCACCGGGACGATGCTGCGGGCGCGGATCGCCCGGCACACCTCGTACCCGGAAAGCCCGGGGAGCATGAGGTCGAGCACCACCACGTCGTACGCGTCGGGGTCGGCGGCGGCCGCCTCCACGCCGTCGGCGAGGACGTCCACGGCGAACCCCGCGTTGCGCAGGCCGAACGCCACGGCGTCCGCGATGGCCGGCTCGTCCTCCACCAGCAGGACCCGGGCGGGCGGGAGGTCCGGTGCCGGGCGGGCCCCGCTCATCGCACGTCGTCGGGGAGCGTGAGGCGGGCGACGGTACCGCCCCCGGGCGCCGGCTCCAGCACGAGGGTCCCGCCCAGCGCGCCGGCGGCGCGGGCGGCGATCGAGAGTCCCAGTCCGAACCCGTCACGGGACCGGTCCCCGCCGCGGAAGAAGCGGTCGAACACGCGCCCGGCGATCTCCGGGCGGATCCCGGTGCCCGTGTCCCGTACCTCGATGGTGACGACCCCGCGGTCACGGGCGGCGCGCAGGACGATGCGGCCTGAGGGCGTGTACTTGGCGGCGTTGCCGGCGAGGTTGGCGACGACGCGCTCCAGCAGGCCGGTGTTGCTCACGACGGTGGCGGCCGGGGACGCGTCCACCTCCACCCGCACCCCCGGCCGGGGCTCCAGGTCGGCGGCCACGTGCTCCAGCACCTCCCGCACCGCGACGCGCCGGCGGGGCGTGGCCGCCGCGGTGTCGGACCGGGTGAGCAGGAGCAGGCTCTCGCACAGCCGGGTCATGCGGTCCGACTCCCTGCGGATGTGCGCCAGGAACAGCGCGCGGTCCTCCGGGCGGTCCGCGGCCCCGGCCTCCAGGGCGTCGAGCGCCGTGACGATGCCGGTGAGCGGCGTGCGCAGGTCGTGGGAGGCGTTGGCGACGAACTCCCGCTCCCGCGCCTCCCGCACGTCGCGCTCGGCGGCGGCGGCGGCCTCGGCGCGGCTGCGCTCCACGGCCGCCCACGTGCGCTCCGCGGTCTCCTCGGCCGTCCGCACCTCCGTGCGGGTCCACGCCCGTGGCACCGCGTCCACCACGCACAGGCCGCCGACGTACGCGCCACCCTTCACCAGCGGGACGGCCACGAACGCCGCCGCCTGCACGGCGGCGCAGGCGGCCCGCTGGGCGGCCCCCAGGCCGGGGACGGCCGCGATGTCGTCGCACACGAGGGTCTCGCCCCGCTCCAGCCGCGCGAGCAGCGGCCGCCCCGATGCGCCCTGGGGGTAATGGCCGGCGAGGCTCCGCGTGGCCGGCCGCATGACGTGGTCACGCTCGATGCGGTGCAGGTACCCGCCGTCGGCGTCGCGCTCGGCCGTGACGTAGAACGCCCGGGCCGCGCCCAGGTGGATCCCCAGTTCCCGGGCGGCGACGCGCTGGATCTCGACCGGGTCCCCCAGCGGCCGCAGCGCGTCGGCGAGCCGGAGCATGAAGGCCTGCCGCTCCTCGCTGTCGCGCAACAGGACCTCCGCGCGCCTGCGCTCGGTGATGTCGGAGTAGACGACGGCGACGCGGTCCCGGCCGATGGGCTTGGCGTGGACCTCGAACCACCGGCCGGTCCGCGCCGCCTCGCACTCGAACCGGGCGGCGGCACCCCCGGCCGCGATGCGGTCGAAGCGCTCGGTCCAGCCGTCCTCGATGCCGGGGACGACCTCCCGGACGCGGCGCCCCCGCGCGGGCTCCCGGCGGATCCCTCCCACCCGCCCGGTCGCCGCGTCCAGGTCCCGCAGGACGTGGTCGACGGCCCGCCCGCGATCGTCCCGGACCAGTTCCACGCACCCGTGGCCCAGCCCCATGGCGCCGACCAGCTCGAGCAGGAGCCGGTCTCCGGCGCCCCGGTCGCGCGAGGTGTCCCGATCCATCCCGTGAACCGCCATCCGATGCCCCGACCACACGCCCTGGGATCCCGCGGGACGCCGGGCGGCGCCCCTGCGGTGGTGTTCCCGGCGGGCGGGCCGGTCACACCGGCTGCGGCGTCAGCTCCCGGGGTCCGGCTGCGGGTCCCGGTTCCAGTCCCGGTACGACAGGTACGACGCCCAGCCGGTGCCGTAGCAGCAGCACCACTCCTGGCAGAACGGCGCCGTCCAGACGGCGTCGCCCTCGGACACCGGGTACCAGGCGTCGCCGAGGCGGTGCACCAGGGTGCCCTCCAGCATCAGCAGGCCGTGCTCCATCACGTGCGTCTCGGTGCGCGGCAGGCTCGCGCCGGGCGCGAAGCTCACGCAGTCCACGGCCATGTCCAGGCCGTCGTCCTCCGGCAGCAGCCGCTGCAGGTGCACGTTGGGGTCGCCCTCCCGGTGCTCCACCGGCACCGCGGCGCGGTCGCCCACGACGATGCGCGGATCCGCGCCGTCCTGGGGCACGTAGACCTTCTCCAGCAGGCACAGCCGCGCCGGCCCGGACGCGCTGAACTCGTGCTCGGTGCCCGCCGGCAGGTACGCGTACCCCTGCCGGCCCAGGTCGTGGGCGGCATCCTCGGTGTCCAGCCGCACGGTCCCGTCCAGCACGTACGCGAACCGGGCGACGCCGGGCGGAGCGGAGCCGCCGCGCCCGCCGTCCTCCATCGCGGCCACCGACATCGCGAACCCGGCCAGCGGCGGGGCGATGAGCGCGGTCCGCGCCGTGCCGGTCCAGCCGGGCACCGGCCCGGCCACGTGGCCGTCGGGCGCCACCACCGCGTGGTCGAGGCGCACCGTGCTGCGCGTGTAGGGGCCCCTCACCGGGCGACCGCCGACGGGCCGCCGAGACCGTTCCCATCCCGCATCACCGCACCTCCCCGCACGGTTCCGCCCGGCCCGGTCGCCGGGGCGCAAACCACCGTAAACCTCCAACAGGGCGCGGCGCCCCCGCCGGGGGTCCTGCTTCGTCCTGGACGGACCTATTCGGTCGTCCAGCGGCGCGTCAGCGCAGCCCGGCGTACCCCAGGCCCACGTCGACCAGCGACACGCGGTCGAGACCGGGCACGTCCGCCAGCGGTACCCAGCGGGCCTGGTCGGTGGTGCCGTCCGCCTCGTGGCGCAGCTCGCCGCCGGTGACGGTCGCCTCGTAGACCACGCGGATGCTGCGCAGCGTGCGAGGGAGGACCGAGTACCGGGCCTGCGAGGGCTCCAGCACCAGGCTGTGCACGCCCAGCAGGCGCACCAGCTCGACGGTGTGGCCGGTCTCCTCCAGCACCTCGCGCACCGCCCCGTCCTCGGGGGACTCGTGCAGCTCCACCCCGCCGCCGGGCAGCGTCCAGTGGCCGGTCGCGCCCGTGCCGTTGAGGCGCACGAGCAGCACCGCGCCGTCCCTGGCGATGACCGCGTAGGCGGCCAGCCGGGTGTCGTACTCCCGGTGATCCGGCATCGCGCCAGCCTACGTGCGGGCGCGTCCCCGCGTCAGCCGGGTCCCACCGTGAACACCCGGTAGGGCTCCCCCATGAGGGGCATCGCGACGTTGCGCACCGGCACGCCGCCGGGCGTCGTGCCGAGGTGCGGGCCGCGGTGGGCGTGGCCGTGCACCACCAGGTCGGCGCCGGCGCGGTCGATCGCCTCGGCGAGCTTCTGGCTGCCCAGGAACGCATGGATCTCGGGCCGCTCGTCGGCGACGGTGTCGGCCACCGGGGCGTAGTGCAGCAGGGCCACGCGGGCCTGGCACCCGCAGGCCGCGAGCTCCGTGAGGCCGCGCCGCAGGGCGCGGGCCGCGTCCTCCGCCACGCCCACGAACGCCTTGATCTCCGGTTCCCCGAACGCGGTGAGCACGTGGTGCCCGAACCCGCCGGCGAAGCCCTTCACGCCCGCGACGCCCAGGCGCTCGCCGCCCACCTCGACGACCTCGGTGGCGTCCCGCAGCACCGTGACCCCATGGGCGGCGAGGGCGGCCACCACGGCATCGGGGTCCCCCGAGTGGTGGTCGTGGTTGCCCAGCACGGCGACCTTCGGGATGGTGACGCCCAGCAGCTGCCGCCCCAGGGCATCGGCCTCCTCGCGGGTCCCGCGGCGGGTGAGGTCGCCGGCCAGCAGCAGCACGTCCGCCCGCTCGTCCAGATCCGCGAACCCGGGGGCGAGCAGGTCCTCGCGGTCGTCCGACGCGTGGACGTCCCCCACGGCGGCCACCCGGATCACGCGACCTCCAGGGGACGCGCCGGGGTGGGCGCGGTGAGCAGCCGCAGCTCCCGCACGAGGGTGAAGAACGTCCGGGCGAACGGGCTCTCGGCGGTGCGCCGCCACAGCTCGTCCCAGTCGATCTGCTCGCGCAGGGCGCGGGCGATCTGCAGCGGCGGGCCCAGGTCGAGGCTGTGCTCGGTGAGCGCCAGCAGCTTGCTGGCCAGCAGGTCGTCGATGCGCATCACCCGCATCTGGACGGCGTGCACCACCATCTCGTCGCACCGCTCCAGCAGGGCGTCGTCGACCGGGAACCCGGTGGGGTGGTGGATGAGGTCGATGAGGATGTCGCCGTCCCATGCCTTGACGAGCCATCCCTCCGGCGGCACCTCCACGCGCAGGCCGGCGCCGGCGGCGAGCTCCTGCACCAGGGGGGCGTCCTCCTCCCGGATGAGCAGGTCGATGTCCTTCTCGGTCGGCGGGCCGCCGCGCGCCCAGGCGGCGAGGCCTCCGCCCAGGGCGAAGTCCACCTCCGCCTCGCGCAGGACCGCGGCGATGCGCTTGAGCGCCTCGAGCAGCGGCTCGGACTGGGTCGACGGCATCTGGGGCTCCTGTGACCGGGGGCGCCGTTGGGCACCGGTACCCCGCCCGCCCCCGGGCGAACCACGGGGCCGGTTTGCCGTGCCGCGGCGCGGTGAACACACGCCGCATGAGCGACGCCGGCCGCCTGAACGCCATCACCGCCAGGTTCCGGGACGCGGGGATGGAGCTGCGCCTGCACGAGCCGATGCCCGGCGCGTGGGAGGCGATCTGGCATCCGCCGGACGCGCCGGCCGGTGCCCGCACCGCCGCGGGGCCGACCATGGCCGCCGCCGCCGAGGCGGCGCTCGCCGCCCTGGAGGACGGGCCGGCCTGAGCCGTCAGCCGCGGACGCGCGGGCGGCGGTGCCGCCACAGCCCGGCGAGCCACCACCAGGACGCGGCCGGCGGGATCGCGACGCTGGTGGCCACCATCGTGGCGACCTCGCCCGCATCGGCGGGCCCCGGGGCGATGCGGCGGGCGGCGAACGCGCCGGTGAGGGCCGCCCACCCCGCCGCCGGCGCCATCGCGGCACGCGGGCGGCCCGACGCGGCGAGCACCACCGCCGCCGCGCCCAGGGCGGTCGTGGCCAGGTGGCGGCGCAGGAGCCCGGCCGGGGCGCCGGCGCGCTCGCGCCACGAGGGTCCGTGCGCGGCCCGCATGAGGACGTCGTCGGCGTTCCCCCGCTGGCGGGAGACGCTCGCCCATGCGCCGGCCGGTCCCACCGGGTGCAGGACGGCCCGCTCGCCGCGCACCAGGCGCAGGCCGGCGGCCATGACCCGCAGCGCCAGGTCGGCGTCCTCCCGGTAGGCGCGGCGGAACCGCTCGTCGAATCCGCCCACGCGCTCCAGCACGGCCCGGCGGTACGCCATGTCGGCGGTCGCCCACCACGCTTCCTGGAGCCCCGCGACGTTGCGCTCCCGGTCGGTGGGCCGCCGCTCACGGGGCAGGGGCACCACGATGCGTCCCTGCACGCCCCCCACGTCGGGCGGCACCGCCGCCAGCTCGTCGCGCAGGCGGTCGGCCCACCGGGGCTCCGGGACGACGTCGTCGTCCAGGAAGCACACCCAGTCGGCGCGGGAGGCGCGCCACCCGATGTTGCGGGCGGCGGCGGGCCCGATGCCCCGGCCGTCCACCACGATCACGCGGCCTCCGAAGTCGCCGAGCGCCTCCCGCAGCCGGGCGAGCCCGTCGGGGCGGGTGGTCGGCACCACGACGTCCACCCTCATGGCCGGCGCACCGTGAACGGGCCCATCGCCAGCATGTCCAGCGGGGAGGAGCCGAAGCACTCCAGGGCGTCGCGGGGACTGTCCACCATGGGCCTCCCGGCCGTGTTGAAGCTCGTGTTCACCAGCACCGGCAGCCCGGTGCGGGCCGCGAAGGACTCCAGCACCCGGGCCACGAGCGGCAGGTCCACCGGGTCGACGGTCTGCGCCCGGGCCGTGCCGTCCACGTGCACCACCGCGGGGATGCGCGCCGCCCATTCGGGCCGCACCCGGTGCACGAAAAGCATGTACGGGCTGGGCAGCGGCCCGCCGGTGAACACCTCCGCGGCCCGGGAGGCGAGCACCATGGGCGCGACGGGGCGGAACTGCTCCCTGCCCTTGATGTCGTTGAGCTTGGCCGTGGTGCCGGGGCTCGCCGGGCTCGCCAGCAGGCTGCGCTGCCCGAGCGCCCGGGGCCCGAACTCGCTGCGCCCCTGGAACCACCCCACCACCCCGTCGGCGGCCAGCACGTCGGCGACCGCCGCGGCGAGGTCCGCGGGCCGCTCGTACGGCACCCGGGCCCGCCGCAGCTCCGCCTCGATCTCGGCCTCCGTGTAGCCACGGCCCAGCGCCGCGGTGCGCATGGGGCGCACCGGCTCGGCCTGCGCCGAGACGTGCAGCGCGGCCCCCAGGGCGGTCCCGGAGTCCCCGGAGGCCGGCTGCACCCACACCTGCCGGAACGGCCCGCGCTCCAGCAGGACGGTGTTGGCCACGCAGTTCAGCGCCACGCCGCCGGCCATGGTGAGCGTCGCCGCGCCCGTCGCGGCGTGCAGCCAGTCGGCCAGCTCCCCCACCACGTCCTGCAGCACGCGCTGCACGCTGGACGCGAGGTCGGCGTGCACCGCCTCCAGCGGCCCGCCCGGGGGCACCCGCGGCGCCAGGGCGTCCCAGTCCACCGTGAGGGTGCGGAAGCCCCCCTCCCCGTCGGTGTGCACGCGCTCCCGCAGGCGCTCGAGCATGCGCGGCGCCCCATATGAGGCGAGGGCCATCACCTTGTACTCGTCGGAGGAGCGCCGGAACCCCAGGTGCTCGGTGACCTCCTCGTACAGCAGGCCCAGGGAGTGCGGGAGCTCCTGCACGGCAAGGACCTCCAGGCGCCCGCCGTGGGCCATGCCCGCCAGGTACGAGGTGCGCTCGCCGCGGCCGTCCAGCACCATCACCGCCGCGTCGCGCTGCGGTGCCGCCAGGTGCGCGGACGCCGCATGCGCCACGTGGTGCGGCACGAACCGCAGCACCCCGGGGCGCAGCCCGGGCAGCACCGTGCCCAGGAACCGCTCCGCCCGCTCCGCGTACAGGGTGCGCAGCCCCTCCCAGCCGTGGGCGGTGATGTCGCCGTTCAGCGGCCGGGCGAGGGCCGGGTCGTAGGAGTACGCGACGGCGTCCAGGTCCTGGGGGCGCAGCCCGGCGTGGTCCAGGCACCAGCGTGCCGCGGCCTCGGGGAGCTCCCAGGTGGCGAACGGCACCGCCGGCTTGCCGTGCTTGCGCCGCGTGAAGCGCTCCTCCTCGGCGGCCGCCACCGTCACCCCGTCGATCACCAGCGCGGCGGCCGGGTCGTGGAACACCGCGTTGACGCCCAGGACGTTCACGCCGCCACCGCCTCGAGCGCCCGCAGCTCCCGCAGGACGCGGTCCGCGCCGATCGACAGCAACCCCGGGTCCGTGCCTGCGCCGTGCGGGTCGCCCCGCCCGCCGGCCCACAGCACCCGGTGCCGCGGCAGCGCGGGCGGGCCCCACTCCGACGGCGGCACGGGGCCGAACAGGGTCACCGTGGGCGTCCCGGTGGCCACGGCGAGATGCGCGACACCGGTGTCGCCGCTCACCACCACCGACGCGCCGGACACGATCCGGGCGAGGCCCAGCACGTCCGTCGCACCCGCCAGCACCGAGGCCGGGCCGGTGCCGGACAGCGCGGCGACGCGCTCGGCGAGCGCCCGTTCGCCGGCGGTGCCGGTGATGAGCACGCGGCGGCCGGCGTCGCGCAGGGCGCGGGCGATCACGGCGAAGCGGTGCGGCGGCCAGCGCCGCGCCGGGGCGGCCGCGCCGGGGTGCACCACCGCCGCGCCGCGATGCGCGGGGTCGTCGCCCACGCCGAGCTCCAGCCGGGAGGGGTCCGCGGGCACGCCGTGCCCGTCGAGCATGCGGCACCAGCGCGCCACCTCGTGCTCACCGGGGCGCCACTCGGGCCCGCGCACCCCCGCCTCGGGCGAGGCGAACGCCAGCAGCCGGCCCGGGCGCACGCGCTGCAGCAGCCGGTGGCTCTGCGGGCCGCGGCCGTGCAGGTTCACCGCCACCCCGGGCGGGTCCATGCCCGCGGGCAGGTCCTCCAGCGGCCCGGCGGGAAGCACCTCGTCCACCGCGCCGCTCGCGACCGCGAGCGGCGCCAGGACGGCGGGCGCGGCCAGCACCACCCGGTGCCCCGGGTGGGCGGCGCGCACCGCCCGGAGCGCCGGCAGCCCGCACACCAGGTCCCCCAGGCCGAGGGCCCGCAGCACGAGCACGGCCGGCGCCCCCGCGTCCACCCGCTCAGTCCTCCAGCCGCCGCACGCGGGGCTCATGGCCCTCGCGCACCCGCCGGTTCATGTCGGCGACCGCCTCGGCCTCCGCGATCTGCGGCGTCGGCGCAGGGGTGGTCTGCCGGGCGCGGATCGCCTGGCGGGTCTCCTCCCAGTAGCCGGCGCGGCGGTAGTGGTCGTAGATCGCGTGCTCGCGTTCCGGCGTGAGCTCGTCACCGTCCTCCAGGGCCGGCGCGGCCGCCAGGTGGTCGCGGCTGTACGGCACCACGATGTGCGGGTCGCCGTCGCCGTCGTCGACGTAGCGGGCCTCGTCCACCGGGATCGCGCCCTTGTGGCGGCCCATCATCCCGGTGCCGACCACCAGGTAGCGGACGTACCGCGCGTCGGCGTCGAGGAAGACGTCGCTCACCTTGCCGACCTTCGCGCCGGACTCGTCGCACACGTCCATGCCGCGGATGCGGTTCAGCGACGGCAGCCGCGTGGTGTCCGGGTAGTCCTCGGGCCCGATGCGGGCCTCGTCGTCGTCCGGTTCGTGCCGGTCGATGTCGTCGCTCATGGGGGTCCTCCCCGTGTCGCTGACTCGGTCGGACCGGGGTGTTCCCCGGCCCGGCCCGCCGCAATCACCCCCGGGTCCCACCGGCCGCACGCCCGCGGGAACCGCCGCTTCGCCAGCGAGCCGCCGAGCGAGTAGGGTCATCCGACAGCCCGCCGAGAGGACGCACGCCCACATGCGACGCACGTCGCAGCTCTTCTGCGCGATCGCAGCGGCCTACGCGCTGGGGTCCTGGCTGTCGTGGTCGTGGTTCGGCGCCGACGGCCTGGCCGCCTCGTTCTTCCCCGCGGCGGGCGTCACCTTCGGCGCCATGGCGCTCCTGGGACGGCGCCGGTGGCCGGTGATCCTCGCGGCGGCGTTCACCGCCGAGACGCTGGTCAACCTCTCGCACGGGATGTCCGCCGCCACGGCGCTGGGATACGCGGTCGCGAACACCGTGCAGCCCCTGGTGGGCGCGGTGATCCTCGACCGCGCCGTGCCGGGCCCCCCGAACATCGGTCGCACCCGCGACCTGGTGGCGTTCCTGGCCGCCGGGGTCGTCGTAGGGCCCGCCGCCGGCGGCCTGCTGGGCGCCGCCACGTTCACGCTGCTCGACGACGGCGACGGGTTCGCGCGGTTCGCCGGGGAGTGGTGGGTGGGCGACGGCCTGGGCGTGCTGGTCGTGGGCGGCGGCATCCTGTCCTGGCGGGCCGCGTCCGGCCGTCCGCACACGTCACGGCGCGTCGCGGAGACCGCGGCCCTCACCCTCGCGGCCGCGGGCGCGACCGCCGCGTCGTTCTGGCTCGGCGTCGCCGCCCTGGGGTACGTCTCGCTGGCGGCGCTCATGGCCACGGGCTTCCGCGTCGGCACCCGGGGCGTCGCGCTGGCCGGCACCGCCGTGGCGTTCATCGCGGCGCAGGCCCTCGCATCGGGGCACAGCGCGTTCGACGTGATCGAGATCTCCTCCGGCGACGCCCTCGTGTACTTCCAGCTCGCACTGGCGGTGCTCGTCGCCACGGCGTACGCGGTGGCCGCCGAGGTGGGCGAGCGGGAGCGCGCGGCGGGCGAGCGGCGGGCCGCGGAACGCTTCCAGGCGCTCGCCGACCGGGCCCCCGCGATGCTGTGGGTGACCGACCGGGACGGCCGGTGCACCTACCTGAGCCGCGGCTGGTACGAGTACACGGGACGCCGTGGGCAGGAGGGCCTCGGGGACGGCTGGCTCGGCGCGATCCACCCGGCCGATGCGGAGGCCGTCGGCCTGGCGTTCACCCACGCCACCGCCCGCCGCGAGCCGTTCCGGTCGGACTACCGCCTGCGCCGCGCCGACGGCGTGTACCGGCGGGTGATCGACAGCGCCCACCCCCTGCACGACCCCGACGGGGAGTTCACGGGCATGGTGGGCTCCGTCATCGACGTCCACGAGCGGATGGAGGCCGAGGACGCCCTGCGCAGCAGCGACGCCCGCTTCCAGGCGCTCTTCGACGCCATCGACGAGGGCTACTGCCTGTGCGAGCTGGTGCTCGACGGCGCCGGGCGGCCGGTCGACTACACCTTCCTGGAGGCCAACCACCGCTTCGAGGCGATGACCGGCCTGCACGACGCGGTGGGCCGGAACGCGCGCGACATGGTCCCGGGGCTGGAGCAGCACTGGGTCGACACCTACGCGCGCGTCGCCCTGGGCGGTGAGACGCTGCGGTTCGAGGAGGGCTCGGCGGCGATGGGCCGCTGGTTCGACGTGTTCGCGACCCCGGTGGAGCCCCACGGACGCTTCGCCCTGGTGTTCAAGGACGTCACCGAGCGGCGCCTCGCCGAGATGTCGCTGCGCGAGAGCGAGCTGGAGGCCCGGCGTGCCCGGCGCCGCGCCGAGTTCCTGGCGGAGGTCATCGGGGAGCTGGAGGCCGTCGACGGCGTGCAGGCCCGCGCGGAACGGCTCATGGACCTGCTGGTGCCGCGCGCCGCCGACCGCGCGTCCCTCGTGGTGCCCGGCAACCCGCCAACCGTCCTGGCCCGGCGGCGCACGCCCGGCGAGGACGACCCGCCCCACTCGGAGCTGCGCACCCCCATGGAGACGGGCGAGCGCGCCGAGGCGGCCCTGGTGCTGGAGCTCACCGACCCCGACCGGCGGCCCTACGGCGACACCGACCACGCGTTCTTCACGGGCCTGGCGGCCCGGGCCGGCGTGGTGCTGGCGAGCGCCCGCGTGCACGAGGAGGAGCACCGCGTCGCCCTGTCGCTGCAGCGCGCGCTGCTGCCGAGCATCCTGGAGGTCCACCCCGCCATCGACGTCGCCGCCCGGTACGCGGCCGCGACCGGGGCGCTGGAGGTGGGCGGCGACTGGTACGACGTGTTCCGCCTCCCGGACGGCCGCATCGGCCTGGCGGTGGGCGACGTCGTGGGCCACGGCCTCGAGTCGGCGGCCACGATGGGCCGCCTGCGCACGGCACTCGCCGCGCTGGCCCCGCACGCGGACGGCCCCGGCGAGCTGCTCTCGCACCTGCAGCAGTTCACCGACGGCCCCAACGGCACGGGCTTCGCGACGGCCTGCTACGCGGTGCTGGACCCCGATGCCGGGCGCCTGGTGCACGCCTCCGCCGGCCACCCGCCGTGCCTGCTCGTGAACCCCGACGGCACCACCCGCTGGCTGGAGGAGGGGCGATCGGTGCCGCTGTGCGCGCTGGGAGGGACCGACCGGCCGCAGGCGGTCACCGCGCTGGAGCCCGGCGCCCTGCTGCTGCTGTTCACCGACGGCCTGGTGGAGCGCCGCAACGCGTCGCTGTCGGCGGGGATGGACCGCCTGGAGGCCGTGGCCAGGGACCTGCGCGACGCCCCCGTGGAGGAGATCTGCAACCGGGTGCTCGCCGAGATGGTGGGCGACGCGGAGCGCGCCGACGACCTGGTGATCGTGGCGCTGCGCTTCGTCCCGGTCACCGCGGGGGCCCTGCGCCGGTCGTTCCCCGCCGAGCCCGAGGAGCTGCGCAACATCCGCGCCGCCGCCCGCACCTGGCTGGAGGAGCACGGCGTCGGCGAGCCGCACCGCACCAGGCTGCTGGTGGGCCTGGGCGAGGCGTGCACCAACGTGGTGCGCCACGCCTACGACGGCGGCGGCCCCGGCACCGTGGACGTGCACATGGACACCGGCCCCGGCGGCCGCATCCGCGTGCGCGTGACCGACGCGGGCTCGTGGAAGGAGCCGTGTCCGGAGTCGCCGGGCGGGTACGGTATCCGCGTGATCGAGGGGATGGGCGACGGCGTGACGGTCCGCACCGGCGAGGCCGGCACGACGGTGGGCTTCGAGCTGGCGGTGCCGGCCCAGCTGGCATGACGGAACCGCTGGCGAGCATCCGGGCGCGGCACGAGGCGGACGGCGCGGTGACGCTCACCGTGTCCGGCGAGATCGACGCCTCCAACGCCGAGGAGGTGCAGCGCGCGTGCACCGGCCACATGGACGGCGCCCCGGAGATGGTGCTGGACCTGGAGGAGGTCCGCTACCTGGACAGCGCCGGCCTGCGCGTCCTGGTGGCCCTGTGGCAACAGGGCCGCGCCTCCGGCACCCGGCTGCGCGTCTCGGCGCCCCGCGGCGGGTTCGTCGCCGAGCTGCTGGAGCTCACCGGCCTGGACGCCCACCTGGCACCGCGGGATCACAACACGTAGCCGTTGAGGGTGGCGGCGAACGCCACCCACGCCAGGTACGGCACCAGCAGCCCCGCGGCGAACCGCGAGACGCCGGCGAACGCATGGGCGGTCACCGCGATCGCCGCCGCCAGGGCGGTGATGACGACCATGCCGCCCCATGGCGACTCCAGGCCGAAGAACACCCCGGTCCACGCCAGGTTGAGGGCCAGCTGCACGGCGTACCAGCCCAGGGCGGAGCGAACCCCGGGACGTCCCGGGCCGGCCGCCGCGACGCGCCAGGCCGCGACCGCCATGAGCACGTACAGCACCGTCCACACCGCCCCGAAGGCCCACCCCGGCGGCTGCCACGGCGCGGTGTCGAGCCCGCCGTACCAGGATCCGGGACCGGTGTCGGTCCACGACCGCCCGGCCAGGGCGACGGCCGCCACGAGGGCCAGCGACACCGCCAGGGTGGCCGCCGAGCCCGGTGCGGCAAGACGACCTCGTCGCGTCGGCATCACGATGTCCATGCGGTTCTCCAGGTCGTCTGTTATCTCAACGTGGTGATGAAACGGCGTCGAGGCTCCCGCCGGTGTTCAGCGGTCGGAGGCCCCGGCCGGGCGCAGCAGGCCGCGTTCGGCGGCGAGCCCGGGGTCGATGGTCCGGTACCCCCGCATCGTCGAACAGGACGGTGAGCAGCCCGTCCGCCATGCCCTGCACCACCCCCTCCCCGAACTCCGGGTGCACGACCCGGGCGCCCGGCGCGGCGGCATCGCCCAGGGCGCCGGCGGCCGCCTCCGCGACGGGGTCCGCCGCGGCCCGCCCGCCGCGGTCGTTGTCGCACGCGCCGCACGGGCCGCGATACCCCAGGTCGCCCAGGTACGGCAGGAGCACCTCCCGCCGGCAGCCGCCGGTCTCGGCCAGCGTCCGCAGCATGGCCGCGCGCGTGCGCTCGTGGAGCTCCCGGCGCTCTTCGAGTGCCAGGGGCACCGCCGCCGGGTCCGCCCCGGGCTCCAGGTGCAGGCGGCCGCCCCGGCGCCGGACGGCGCCCGCCTGCTCCATCAGCTCCACGGCGCGGGCGGCCCTCCCGCGTCCCATGCCCGCCGACCGGGCCGCGCCGGCGGCCGACGCCGGCCCCCGGCGCAGCACCGCGACCAGCGCCTCCAGGTCCTCGGCCCGCACCCGGGCGGTGCGGGTGAGCGCGGCGGCGCCCGAGAGCCCGGCGGGCCGGTGCACCAGGACGCAGCGGGCGGGCCGCCCGTCCCTGCCGGCGCGCCCCGCCTCCTGCCACCACGCCTCGATCGACCCGGGCGGGTCCCGGTGGACGACGAACCGGATGTCCGGGTCGTCGATGCCGAGCCCGAACGCGTTGGTCGCCACCACCACCCGCAGCGCGCCCTGCGCGAAGGCCTCCTGCACCCGGCCCCGCTCCGGGGCCCGGCGGCGCCCGTGGTAGTGGTCGGCGGCCACGCCACGGGACCGCAACCGGGCCGCGAGCTCCCGCGCCACACGGGTGGTGGCGGTGTACACGATGCCCTTGCCCCGCATGGCCTCGGCGATCTCGCCGTCGCCGTACTCATCATCTGAGAACAGCACGCGCTCCACCGCCCGGTCGGCGGCGGCCTCGTCCTCCACCCGCACGCACTCCAGGAACAGGTTGGGCCGGTCCACCCCGCGCACGACCAGCGCCGGGTCCCTCATGGCCAGCAGCGAGACGATGTCCTCCCGCACCGGAGGCGTGGCCGTGGCCGTGAGGGCAAGCAGCGGCGGCCGCCCCAGCGACTCGCCGCGCCGGCGAGCGACAGGTACGCGGGCCGGAAGGCGTGCCCCCAGGTGCTCACGCAGTGGGCCTCGTCGATCACCAGCAGCGCCACGCGGGCGCCGCGCAGCCGCCGGGTGAACGCCGGCCGGTCCAGGCGCTCCGGGGTGACGAACAGCAGGTCGGCCCGGCCGCCCAGCGCCCGCTCCAGCTCGTCCCGAGTGCGGGCGCCCGCCTGGGTGCTCTCGAGCACCGCGGCGTCCTGGCCGTGCCGGCCGGCGGCCGCCGCCTGGTCGCGCATGAGCGCGATGAGCGGCGACGCGACGACCACCAGCCCGTCCAGCAGCTCCGCGGCGAGCTGGAACACCAGTGACTTGCCGGCGCCGGTGGGCAGGATCGCCAGGACGTCACGGCCCGCGAGCACCGCCTCCAGCGTCTCCCGCTGCCCCGGCCGGAACGCCTCGTACCCCAGGCGCTCCAGCGCCCGGGCCGGCGCGTCGGTCACACCGACCCGGGGTCGCCCGCCGCACGGGCGGACCGGATGGCGAACACCACCCAGATCACGGCGATGATGACCGCCGGGATGAGCAGCACCGGCAGGAACAACCCCACCACCACCAGCCCGATCAGCGCGAGCAGTCCCACGATCACGATCGTCACGTCGACTCCCTCCCGGTCCGGCCGCCGTCCTCGCCGCGCTCCGCCGCGCCCGGCCGCTCGCCCTGGGTGGGCTCCACGGTCTCGGGTGCGCCGGGGCCGGCGCCCGGCCCCTGCTCGGGGCTCTCCTCGGGCCGCCGCCGGATGAACTCCTCCGGGCTCACGTCGCCCTCGTGCGTTTCGGGCATCACGAATCTCCCTGGTCGCTGGGTCGCGGGTCCTTCCCGGTGCGACGGGGCCCAAACGGCGCACCCGGCGGGCGTTTCCGGGCGGTGGCCGCGGGAACCCGTGGGGGTGGACCACGCGAGAGGAGACGACCGGATGACCGGAACCCAGGAACCGCAGGACGACCGCGAGCGCGAGCGCACGCCGGGAGTGCCCCCGCACCAGGAGGGTGACCGGGACCGCGTGGACGAGGCGTCCGAGGAGTCGTTCCCCAGCTCGGACCCGCCGGCCTACGGCACCCCGTCGGTGGGCGGCGAGGACGACAGGTGAGCGGGCAGGGGGACGACCCGCGCATCGTGGCGCCCACCCCGCCGCAGGGGCAGCGCCCCATCGACCCGCCGGGCGGCATCGCCGAGATGGACCCGCCCGCCGACCACGGCGAGTCCAGCTACGAGGGCACCGGCCGGCTGGCCGGGCGCGTCGCGCTCGTCACCGGCGGGGACTCCGGGATCGGGCGGGCCGTGGCGATCGCCTACGCCCGCGAGGGCGCCGACGTGGCGATCTCGTACCTGGACGAGCACGAGGACGCCGAGAGCACGGCCGCACTGGTGCGCGAGGCGGGCCGTGAGGCGGTGACGCTCGCGGGCGACGTCGGCGACGAGGCGCACTGCCGGGAGGTGGTGGACCGCGCGGCCGGCGAGCTGGGGCGGCTCGACATCCTGGTGAACAACGCCGCCTTCCAGATGGAGCACCGGAGCATCCTCGACATCCCGTCACCGGAGATCGAGCGAGTGATGCGCACGAACCTGCTGGCGATGTTCTGGATGTGCCGGGCGGCGATCCCGCGCATGGAGGCCGGGTCGTCGATCATCAACACCACCTCCATCCAGAGCTACCAGCCCAGCCCCACCCTGCTGCACTACGCCACGACCAAGGGCGGGATCACGACGTTCACCAAGGGCCTGGCGCAGGAGCTCATCGAGCGCGGCATCCGCGTGAACGGCGTCGCGCCGGGACCGGTGTGGACGCCGCTGGTGGCGATGTCGTTCCCCGGGGAGAAGCTCGAGCACTTCGGCGAGAACACCCCGGTGGGGCGGCCCGCCCAGCCGGCGGAGCTCGCCCCCCTCTACGTGTTCCTCGCCTCCGACGAGAGCCGCTACATCGTCGGGGAGATCATCGGGATCACCGGCGGCAAGCCGATCTCCTGACCCGCGCGGGGTTCAGGGGGCCTCCGGGGCCTCCTGAACCTCCCGCAGGGCCCGGATGAAGCCGGGGACGCGCGCGCCGAGCGCACCGGACGGGGCGTCGCCCAGCCCCAGGTGCCCGCGCAGTGCCGGCAGCATCAGGCCCAGGGCCGCGCGGCCCTCGTCGGCCGTGACGGTCCAGACGCGGAGCTCCCCGCCGCCGGCGTGCGCCACCACGTCCTGCATCCCCTGCCAGCGGACCGGCGCCCAGCGGAACGACGGCCCCACGATCCGCGCCCTGCGGCCGTCCTCGCTGGGCCACACCAGGAAGGTGCGGGCCCACCCCAGCATCTCCAGGGCCCGTACGGCCGCCGGGTCGATCGGCGCCGCCCGCAGGGGGGAGCGCGGCGGGGCGTCCAGCACCACCAGGTGGCCGGTGCCGTGGGCGTCCTCCACCTCCACCACCCCGCGGGCGGGGACCCGCATGCGCAGGGGCAGCCGCCCCCGCTCGTATCGCCACAGCGCCTGCACCAGCGGGCCCGCGCCGGCACCCCGGGGACGCGGCGCCTCCGCGGTGGCGGCGGTGGCCTGTGCCTGTTCCTCCATGGGGGTCCGTTTCCCCGGCCCCCCGCCGGCAACCCTCGCCGCGGTTCCGGCGGACCACCCGGGGTACCGGCACCGGACGCACGGCCACCGAGGAGTCCGATGACCACCGACACCGCCGCACCCCCCACGCCCCGCCGCGACTACGCCCTGCTGTCGGCCGCCTTCGCGGCCGGCGTCGCAGCCATGTCGGCCGCGGCCCGCCGCGACCGCGGGGAGGTGCGCCGCGCGGAGTCCGCGGAGTTGCCAGCCCTGGCGCTCGCCACGTTCGGGCTCAGCCGCATCCTGGTGCACGAGCGGGTGGCCGCCTGGGCGAGGGATCCGTTCGTGGACGAGGGCCGTGCGGACCGGCCGCCGCGGGGCGACGGCCTGCGCCGTGCCGTGGGGGAGCTGCTCACCTGCACGCGGTGCACCGGGGTGTGGGTGGGCGCCGCCCTGGTGGGCGCGCGCGTGGTCTCGCCCGGTGCGGGGCGGGTGCTGACCGCCGTGTTCGCCGCGGCGGGCGCGAACGACCTGCTGCAGGCGGGTTTCTCCGGCCTGGCGGAGCGTTCCCGCGCCGCCTGACGCGCGGTTTGCGTGCGGTGCTTTGCGGGGACGCCTCACCGCATCGAACCGATCACGGAGGTGACGCGGTGCCCGGGAGAGAGGAACTGCCCTCCACGCTGCGGCGGTCCGGCGAGAAGGCCAAGCGCACGTGGGTGAAGGCGCACGATAGCGCGGTCGACTCGTACGGCGAGGGCGAGCGCGCCCACCGCACGGCGTGGGCGGCGCTCAAGCACACCCACGAACGGGTGGACGATCACTGGGAGCCCAAGGACGAGCCCGGTCCCAGCGACCCGCGGGCCGCGCGGGGCGGGGCGTCCGCACGGCGCGGCGAGGGCGAGACCTTCGGCGGGGTGGACTACGAGGGCAGCACCCGCCAGGAGCTGTACGAGCGCGCCCGCCGGCTCGGTGTGTCCGGCCGCAGCCGGATGTCGAAGGCGGACCTGGCCCGCGCCATCGCCCGCGCCCAGCAGGCGAAGTCGCGCGCGTGATGGCGGCGCGTCCCGGGACGGCCCCGGGGCGCGCGGCCCAGACGGCGGCAGCCCCGGCGGACCGGCGTTTCCGGGCACAGCGGGCGGGAACGCCGTGAGCCACGACCGACCTGGAGGACATCGTGGACGACGACACGCTCACCTACATCGGCCCGCGCCGCGAGACCGGGATGACCGACGTGCACCGCCGCTACCGGTTCCGGTTCGGCACCGCCGACGTGGACGCCGTGGTGCCGGAGGCCGCCGCGAAGGTGTGGTTCCAGACCCACGCGAACGCGGGCGAGGAGGACCTGGAGCAGTGGGCGGAGCGCGAGGGGCGCAGGCTCCTCGAGGCGCAGCTGGGCGCCGACCCGCTCAACCTGGCCGACGTGGTGCTGCAGCGCGACGTGGACGAGGACCGCGAGCGGCCGCCGTACGGCGAGGAGCCCACCCCGTACCGCTAGGAGGGCGGGGTGAGCGTCCCCGTGAGGCCCACGAGGGCCAGCAGGTTCACCACGTGCCGGGGCGCGCCCGGCCCCGGCTCGGCGATCACCAGCTCGGCGCCGTCCTGGACGGCGCGCTGGCGGGTCCGCACGAGGGCCTCGAGCACGGGGGAGGTGCAGATCTCCAGACCGGTGAGCTCGACGGTCACCGACATCCCGAGGTGCAGCAGCAACTCGATGCGCTCGCCCAGCTGCCGCGCCTGCGCGGCATCGGGATGGCCTCCCACCACCACCAGGGCCGACCGTCCGCTCACCATCACCGAGACCGCGCCGCTCACGTCCGTGTCCTCCCGTCGACTGCGGTGGGATGGTTCCCCGCCCCACCCCCGGGAAACCGTCACTCGGACTTACGTCGCAGCAGCACCACCACCGCGCGCTCGCCGGCCGACTGGCCGGGGCGCCGTGGCAGCCCGTCCGCGACGCCGGGCGTGGAGATCGTGAGCCCCTCCAGGTAGGCGTCGATGACCCGGGGGTCGATGTAGCTGCGGCGGCACACCGCGGGCGTGTTGTTGAGCTGCTCGGAGACCAGGCGGCACGCGGTGGCCGCGGCGCGCTCCCGGCGCCGGCCCTGCGGGACGTCGTCCATGTCGTCCAGCACCACCGCGGCCCCCACCGTGGCGGCCCACGTGCGGAAGTCCTTCGCGGTGTAGGACTCCCCCATGTGCGCCTTGATGTAGGCGTTGATGTCGGAGGAGCGCACGTCCACCAGGGTCCCGCCGGGCCCCCGGTACTTGAGGACCTCGTATCCCGGCAGGGCGTCCATCTCCTCCAGCACGCGTGCCAGGCGGGCGTCCTCCACCTCGGCGGTGTGGCGCTTGCCGCCCTTCGCCTTGAAGTCGATCACCACGGTGTCGTCCTCGATGGAGAGGTGCCGTGAGCGCAGCGTCGCCAGCCCGTACGTGCGGGCGCCCCTGGCGTAGCGCTCGCCCCCGACCCGGATCCAGGTGCGGTCCAGCAGCCGCACGCCCGCGGCGAGGGCCTTCTCCCTGTCGAGCTCCGGGTTGCGCAGGTGCCGGTTCACGGCGCTGCGCAGGACCGGCAGCGCCTCGGCGAACTCCAGGATGCGGTCGTGCTTTGCGCGGTCGCGCTCCGCCCGCCAGGCCGGGTGGTACAGGTACTGCTTGCGCCCGGCGGCGTCGATGCCGGTGGCCTGCAGGTGCCCGCGGGAGCTCCGGCAGATCCACACCTCCCGCCACGCCGGCGGGATCACCAGCGCCTTCAGCCGCTCCTCGACGCGGCCGTTCACCGGCGCGCCGCGGTGGTCGAGGTACTGGAAGCCCCGGCCGCGCCGGCGGCGCGTGTACCCGGCTTCCCGGTCGCTGGAGTGTCTGAGGCTCGGCACGGCGCCCCGGTACCCGCGCGGCGGGCGGCGCGAACCGGGACCGGCTGTGGCAGGGTCCGGGCATGCGGCGGGTGTCGGTGGTCGGCAATTCCGGAAGCGGCAAGACGACGCTGGGCCGCCGCATCGCGGCCCGCATCGGCGCGCCGTTCGTGGAGATCGACGCCATCCACCACCTGCCCGGGTGGGTGGAGCGCCCCAGGGAGGAGCTCATCGCCGAGCTGGAGCGCATCACCCGCGCGGACGCCTGGGTGGTGGACGGCAACTACCGCCGGGCGGTGGTGGAGGGCCCGGTGTGGGAACGGGCCGACCTGATCGTGTGGGTCGACCCCCCGCGGTGGGTGGTGATGGCGCAGGTGGTCCGCCGGACGCTGTGGCGCGGGATCACCCGCCGCCGGTTGTGGAACGGCAACCGCGAGCCGTTCCTGCGCCAGTTCTCGCCGGACCCCGCGCGATCGATCGTCGTGTGGGCGTGGGTGAGCCACCACAAGTACCGGGAGCGCTACGGCAGCGCGATGCGCGAGCGGCCCCACATGGTGCGGCTGCGGAGCCGGCGCGCCGCCGAGGCGTGGCTCAGGACGCTGTGACCGCGCCGCGCGGGATGCGCGGCAGCCGGGCGGCGACGCGCCACCCCGGGCCGTCCGGCCCCGCCTCCAGCACCCCGCCGTAGCCCTCGATGCGTTCCCGCAGGCCCCGCAGGCCGTTCCCGGTGCCCGCGCCGGCGAGGGACGCATCCCGTGCGGCCGGGCCGTTGCGCACCTCCACCTCCAGGCCATCGGCCTCCCCCGCCACCCGCACCGCGACGTCCGCGCCGGCGGCGTACCGCAGGGCGTTGGTGAGGCCCTCCTGGACCGTCCGGTACGCCAGGTGCGCGGCCTCGGGGGACGTGCCGGCGCGCTCCCCCGCCAGGGTGAGCGTGACGCGCAGGCCGCTGCCGGCGGCGCGGTCGACGAGCTCGCCCACCAGGTCCAGGTCGGGCGTACGGCCGGGGGCCGGGTCGTCGGACAGGAGCCGCACCAGCAGGCCCATCTCGCGTTCCGCCTGGCGGGCGGCGTCGCCGATGACGTGGAACGTCTCGGCGGTGGCCGCCGCGTCGCGGTGGGCGAGCCGCTGGCCCGCGGTGGCCTGCACCACCATCACGCTGATCGCGTGGGCCACGATGTCGTGCAGCTCCGACGCGACCCGCGCCCGCTCGTACCGCACCGAGAGGTCCGCGTAGGCTTCGCGCTCGTCCTCCAGCTCCCGGACCCGCTCGGCAAGCGCGGCCGCCACCAGCGAGCGTTCCCGCAGCGCGGCCCCGGCGCCCCAGGCGGCCACCGGGATGAAGGTGAACACCACCGAGGCGTCGTTCACGTGGATCGCGGCCGGCACCCCGATGGCGACCAGGGCGGCGACCCCGGCGATCCCCGGGATCCGCCGGCAGTACCGGCCGGCGGCCAGGGCGTGGGCGGCGACCAGCATGTACACCGCCGGTGAGCCGCTCCCGCCGGGGAGCTCCCCGAGCGGGAACGTCGTGAGCAGGAGCGCGGCGGCGCCCAGCCAGGCGACGCTCGGGGCGAACGGGGCGACCCCCAGCAACGCCCCCATGACGACGGCGAGGGCGGTCGCCCGCGACCAGAGGTCGTCCGCCCACACCACCGCGAGGGCCGCCCCGGCGACGCCGCAGAGCGCCGCGAACGCCGGGGCGGGACGGCCGAGGGCCATCTACACGGCGGCGAGGATGGGCAACGACACCCGCGCCTCGGCGCGGCCGCCGTCCGTGCTCGCCTCCAGACGGCCGTTCTCGAGCGTTGCGCGCTCGCGGGCCCGTTCGATCGCGGCGGCGCCGCGGCGGCGGAGCGGGCCCGTGACCCGCAGCTCCAGGGCCGCGTCGTCGAACCGGACGCCCACCTCCACCCCGGGCGCGTCCTGCACGGCGTCGAGCAGGTGCTCCACCACGCGGTAGGCCGACAGCTCCACCCCGGCGGGTAGCGCGCGCGGCGTGCCCTCGACGCTGAGGTGTGCGCCCATGCCCTTGCTGCGCACGAGCATCGCCTCGAGGTGCGTGAGGACGGGGGGCGCGGATGGCGCGCCGTCGTCGTCGCCGCGCAGGGCGCCGACCATGGCCCGCATGTGGCGCAGGGTGTCGCGGCTGGTGTGCTCGATGCGCGCGAGGGCCTCCGCGGCGGCGGCCGGGTCGCTCGCGTCACCGGCGTCGGCGAGGGCGGCGAGCTCCGACAGGCGGGTCTGCAGCAGCCCGTCCAGCTCCGACGACAGCCGGGCGCGGTCGTCGGCCACCTGCAGGCGGGCGCGCTCGTCCCGGGCGGTGCGCAGCTCGGAGGTGCGCCGGCGCAGCTCGTCGGCCATGCGGCCGCGCGACCGCACCAGCTGGCCGGCGAACCACACGGCGACGGCCACGGGGCCCACGAAGAGCATCGCCTCGATGTCGGCGCCCGAGGGCTCGTCGCTGAGGCACACCACCAGGCAGATGAGCAGCGTGATCCCCAGGCCCGCCAGGGCGGGGCGGCGGTCGAGGTGGGCGCCCGCCGCATAGGCCATCACCAGCGCGATGGGCAGCAGCGTGCCGCACCGGATGACGTCGTTCTGGAAGATCGCGACGTGCAGGCCCAGGGCCGCGAGGATCGCACCCGAGGCGGCGAGCGGCGCGATGCGCCGCCACAGCAGCGGCACCGCGGTGAGCGCGAACAGCGGCGTCGCCCAGTAGGCGGCGTCCGGGGTCTCCGCGTTGCCCACCTCGGTCAGCATCATGAGCGAGGACATCGCGACCGCGACGAGCGTGATCGCGATGTCGAGGGGGCCGAACCGCCGGTAGAAGGTCGTCATGGACCCGATCATGATGTCGTCGTCTCCTTGGCGTAAAGGGCTGACCGGGTGGTCCCGGTCCGGCACAAGGATCTGTCCGCGGGGGGCCCGCCACGTCATCCTGAGTGGTGATCCGGTCCAGCGCCCCCTCGTCCTGGGGGGTGACGCCGTCCACCGCCGGGGCGAAGATGACCGTCGTGGAGGGCGGATTCGTCACATTCCTGGTCGCCGACCCGGCCGGCGACGCCGACGCGCGCCGCGCCGCGCTGGCCGCCATGCGGGCCGTCGCCGCCGGGCACGCCGGGCGCGAGCTGCACAGCGCCGACCCCGGGGTGATCCTGGCCTTCTCCGGCTCCGCCGCCGCGGTGCGCTGCGCGGTCGCCCTGCAGGAGGCGGTCGCCGCGTCCGGCGGCCCCGGGTGCCGCGTGGGCCTGGCGGGCGGCGAGGTGGATCCCGGCGACCCGGGCGGCCCGGGCTCCCCCGCCACGATCGCCCGGCGGCTGTGCGACACCGCCGAGCCCGGAGGCATCGTCGCCACCGACGTCGTGCGCCAGGTCGCCGGGGCCCCGGTGGCCGACCTCATGTCGCCCGCGGGCGGCCTGCGCCTGCCCGGCGTGCCCGAGCGCGTGGCGGTGGCGCACGTCCGCTGGCGGGACGACCCGGACGACGTCCCCGCGGACGCGCCCGCCGGCGGCGAGGTCACGGTCGTGATCGCCGACGACCAGCGCCTGCTGCGCGCGGGCTTCCGGGTGATCCTGGACAGCGAGCCCGACATGCGCGTGGTGGGCGAGGCGTCCGACGGCGAGGCGGCGGTGGATGCCGTGCGCCGCCTGCGCCCCGACGTGGTGCTCATGGACATCCGCATGCCGGGGCTCGACGGGCTGGGCGCCGCCGCCCGCATCCTGGGCGACCCGGAGCTGGCGACGGCGGTGGTGATGCTCACCACCTTCGACCGCGACGAGTACGTGTACGAGGCCCTGCGCGTGGGGGCCAGCGGGTTCCTGCTCAAGGACACGCCGGCCGACCGGCTCCTGGACGCGATCCGCGTGGCCGCCCACGGCGAGGCGCTGCTGGCGCCCTCGGTGACCCGGCGGCTCATCGAGCGGTTCACCTCCGCCGCCCGCCCGGCACCCGACGGCGTCCCGGAGGCGCTCGCCGCGCTGACCGCGCGCGAGGTGGAGGTGCTGCGGATGGTGGCCCGGGGCCTGTCGAACGCCGAGATCGCCCGGGAGCTGGTGCTGGGCGAGAACACGGTGAAGACCCACGTGGCGCGGATCCTCGCCAAGCTCGGTCTGCGCGACCGGGTGCAGGCCGTGGTGACGGCGTACGAGACGGGGCTGGTGGCGCCCGAGCGGTGACGGCCCGCGCTCATCCGCACGGGTGAGGGGGTCAGGGAAACATCGCCCTGGGGGGTGACGACCGGGGCCGGACGGGGACGGATGCTGCCGCCGAACGGGGAGCCGCCCCGCCCACCACCCCGAAACGAGGCCACATGCCCGTCCCCGCCCGTCTCGCCGCCGCAGCATCGGCGGCCCTGATCGCCGCCGTCCCGGCGTCCGCCGTCGCCAACGGGAAGCCCGGACCGGCTCCCGCCGTGTCGGCCCCCATCGCGACCGGCCTCGCCGGGCCGCTGCAGCTCGCGGTGGACGGCGGCCACGTCTACGTGGCCCAGCAGTTCGCCGGCCTGCTCACCCGATTCGACGCGGACGGCACCCGCACCGACACCCCCGTCGCCGACCTGGACGGCATCGACGTCCGCGACGGCTCGGTGACCTACGCCACGCGGTCCGGCGAGGAGGAGGTGACGGCGTCGACGCTCACCAAGCTCGGCCCCGCCGGCACCGTGCCCACCGCCGACCTGCTGGCGTACGAGCGGCGCGCGAACCCCGACCGGGTCAACACCTACGGCTTCGAGTCGATCCCCGCGGACTGCGCGGCGCAGCTGCCCGCCGAGATCGGCCCGCCCTCGTACACCGGGCAGATCGACTCCAACCCGTTCGCCGTGCTGCTGCGCAACGGCCGCGCCTACGTGGCCGACGCCGCGGCCAACGCGATCCTCGAGGTCACCCGCACGGGCATCCGGACGGTGGCGGTGCTGCCCCCGCAGCCGGCGGTCATCACGCGGGCCGCGGCCGACGAGCTGAAGCTGCCGGCGTGTGCGGTGGGCCTCACGTACGACTTCGAGCCGGTGCCCACCGACGTGGAGGCCGGCCCCGGGAACACCCTGTACGTCACGACCCTGCCGGGCGGCCCGGAGAGCCCCGTGCTCGGCCCGCGCGGTGCGGTGCAGCGCATCGACGTCTCGACCGGGCGCATCCGCACCGTGGCGCGCGGCTTCCTGGGCGCCACCGGCCTGGCCGTCGGCCCGAGGGGCACCCTGTACGTGGCGGAGATCTTCGCGAACCGGATCTCGACCCCCGGCCCGGACGGCCCGGTGACCGTGGCGGAGGTGCCGTCCCCGTCGGCGCTGGAGTACGCCTGCGGGAAGCTCTACGTGACCTACGACGTGTTCGAGAACGGCAGCCTGGCGACGATCTCACCCGTCCGGCGGTGACGCGGGGGCGCGGCGGGCCGGCCGCTACCCGGCCCGCCGCATCCCAATCGACCAGCGGACGGAATCCGCGCGCCGCGGCGTTTCTCCCCCGAGAACCGGGGAACCCCCCGCCCGTTCCATACGGAACCGGACCGCGGGAGGCGGGGTGTGAGGGTGCTGAGCTGGCATGTGCACGGGGCGTGGAGCACGGCGTTCGTGCACGGCGACCACGACCACGTCGTTCCCGTGGTCCCCGGACGGGGCCCCGACGGGCGGGGCAGGGCGCGGACCTACGACTGGCCGGAGCGGGTGCGCGAGGCCTCCCCGCGGGAGCTCGCCGACACGCCCCTCGACGTGGTGGTGCTCCAGCGGCCCCGCGACGAGGAGCTGCTGCTGGAATGGACGGGCCTGCGCGCCGGCCGTGACGTGCCGGCCGTGTACGTGGAGCACAACGCCCCGCAGGGCCGGATCGCCGAGATGCGGCACCCCATGGCCGGCCGGGACGACCTCACGCTCGTCCACGTCACCCACTTCAACGCCCTGTTCTGGGACGCGGGCACCACCCGCACCCGGGTGATCGAGCATGGCGTCCCCGACCCCGGCCCCCGGTTCACCGGTGAGCTGCCCCGCGCCGCCGTGGTGGTCAACGAGGCCGCCCGCCGCGGGCGGGTGGTGGGCACCGACCTGCTGGGCGCCCTGAACGGCGACGTCGGGATCGACCTGTTCGGCATCGACTCCGAGCGCCTGGGCGGCCACGGCGACGTGCCGCACGACCGCCTGCTCACCGAGATGGGCCGGCGGCGCATGTACCTGCACCCGGTGCGGTGGACGTCGCTGGGGCTGTCGCTGGTTGAGGCCATGCACCTGGGGATGCCCGTGGTCGCGCTCGCCACCACGGAGGCCGTCGAGGCCGTCCCCGCCGGCGCCGGCGTGGTGTCGAACCGCGTGGACCGCCTCCGCGCCGGGATGGCCCGGTTCCGCGACGACCCGGACGCCGCCGCCGAGGCCGGCCGGGCGGCGCGGGAGCACGCGGTCTCCCGCTTCGGGCTGGAGCGCTTCCTTCGCGACTGGGACGAGCTGCTCGAGGAGGTGGCCGCATGAGGGTCGACCTGGTGTCCGAACACGCGAGCCCCCTCGCCGCCCTGGGCGGTGAGGACGCGGGCGGGCAGAACGTGCACGTCGCCGCGCTCGCCGAGGGCCTGGCACACGCCGGAGTGGACGTGACCGTGCACACCCGCCGCGACGACCGGGCGCTGCCGCGGTACGTCGAGGCGCCCGCCGGGTTCACCGTCCACCACGTCGACGCGGGGCCGCCCGAGGCGCTCCCCAAGGACGAGCTGCTGCCCCACATGGGCGCCTTCGCGCGGGAGCTGGTGCGGGAGTGGGGCGCCGACCCGCCGGACCTCGTGCACGCGCACTTCTGGATGAGCGGCGTCGCGAGCCTCATGGCCGGCCGCGCGGCGGGCGTGCCCGTGGCGCACACCTTCCACGCCCTCGGGGTCGTGAAGCGCCGCCACCAGGGGGACGCCGACACCTCCCCCGCCGGGCGGGTGGCCCACGAGGCCCGCATCATGCGGGACGCCGACCGCATCATCGCGACCTGCTCCGACGAGGTGTTCGAGCTGCTGCGGCAGGGCGCCGACCGGCGCCGCGTCTCCATCGTCCCGTGCGGGGTGGACACCGCCCACTTCACGCCGCGGGGACCGGCGGCGGCCCGCGGGGAACGGCCCAGGGTGCTCGCGGTGGGGCGGCTGGTGCCGCGCAAGGGCGTCGACGACGCCATCCGCGCGATGGCGCTGGTGCCGGACGCCGAGCTGGTCGTTGCCGGAGGTCCCGGCGCGGCGGCGATGGACGCCGACCCGGAGGTGCGCCGGCTGCGCAGGGTGGCGCGCGCCGCCGGCGTCGGCGACCGGGTGCGCCTGCTGGGCGCGGTGTCGCGCGACGACATGCCCGCGCTGCTGCGCTCCGCCGACGCGGTCGTGTGCGCCCCCTGGTACGAGCCGTTCGGCATCGTGCCGCTGGAGGCGATGGCCTGCGGGGTGCCCGTGGTGGCCGCCCGGGTGGGCGGCCTGGTGGACAGCGTGGTGCACGAGGTCACCGGCCTGCACGTGCCGCCCCGGGACCCCCGGGCGATCGCCGCGGCGCTGCGGGCGCTGCTGGGCGACGAGGCGCGGCGCATCATGATGGGCGCCGCCGGCATCCACCGGGCGCGCACGAAGTTCGACTGGTCCCGGGTGACCGCGGGGACGCTGGAGGCGTACGCCCGCACGCTCGCGCCGGCCGGCGCCGAGCGCCGCAGCATGGGGGTGGCGGCGCCATGAGCACCGCGGCCCTCGAACACGTGGAGCGCCTGCGGCGGGCGCTGGACGACCTGGCCGGGCAGGCCGCCGCGGTGTCGGCCTGGGGCCGGGAGCTCGCCGAGATCCTGGGCGGCGGCGGCCGGCTGCTGGTCGCGGGCAACGGCGGCAGCGCCGCGCACGCCCAGCACCTCACCGGCGAGCTGGTGGGCCGGTACCGCGACGAGCGGCGCCCGCTGAGCGCCATCGCGCTGCACGCCGAGACGACCAGCCTCACCGCGATCGTCAACGACTACGGCGCCGACGAGGCGTTCGCCCGCCAGGCGCTCGCGCACGGCCGCCCGGGTGACGTGCTGCTGCTGGTGTCCACCTCCGGCCGCAGCCCCAACCTGCTGCGCGCCGCGGACGCGGGCCGGGAGGCGGGGCTGCGGGTGTGGGGCCTCACGGGGCCCAGCCCCAACCCGCTGGCGGCCCGGTGCGAGCAGTCGGTGTGCGTGGACGCCGGCACCACGGCGACCATCCAGGAGGTCCACCAGGTCGTCGTGCACCTGGTGTGCGACGCCGTCGACTCGGCCCTGGCGGCCCCGCGCCGGCGGCACATGCGGCTGGTGGGGGGCACGGGCGGATGAGGCGCCGCATCACGGTGGTCGGCGACGTCCTGCTGGACGCCGACCTGGACGGCACCGCCCGCCGGCTGTGCCCCGACGCACCCGCCCCCGTGGTGGAGGCGCCGGTGGAGCGCGCCCGCCCCGGCGGCGCGGGCCTCGCCGCATGGATGCTCGCCCGCGACGGCCACGAGGTGACGCTGGTGGCGGCCCCCGGGGCGGGTCCCGCCGGCGACCGCCTGCGGGTGCTGCTGGACCGCTGCGGGGTGACGCTCGTGGACGTCGGCGACGGCGGGACCGGCGTCGAGAAGATCCGCGTGCGCGCCGGCGGCCTGGTGCTGCTGCGCCTGGACCGCGGGGAGCCCGCGGGCGTGACGGCGCCCGGCGACGACGCCCGGGCGGCCCTCACCGGGGCGGACGCCGTGCTGGCCGCGGACTACGGGCTGGGCGTCTGCGCCCATCCGGGCGTGCGGGCGCTGCTGGAGTCGGCCGGCGCCCCGGTGGTGTGGGACCCCCACCCCGCGGGCCGGTGCCCGTGCCGGGGCGCCGCACTGGTGACCCCCCAACGCCGCGGAGGCCGCGGCCATGCCGGGGCGGGCGACCCCGCCGTCCTGCGCTCCGCCCTGCGGGCGGACGCGGTCGCGGTGACCCACGGCGCGGAGGGGGCCGAGCTGGCCGACGGCGCCGGGCCGGCCGTGCTGGTCCCCGCGCCCCGCCTCCACGTCCCCCGACGACACCCTCGGCGCGGGCGACCGCTTCGCGTCGGCCGCCGCGGCGGCCCTCGCCGGCGGCTGCGACGCGCGGGAGGCGTGCGCACCGCCGTCCGCTCCGCCTCGGCGTTCGTCGCCGCCGGCGGCGTGGCGGCGTTCGGCGAGCCCGGCACCCCCTCACGGCCCCCGGACGCCGGGGGCGACGCCGTCGCCGTGGCCCGGGCGGTGCGCGAGCGCGGCGGAACCGTGGTCGCCACGGGCGGATGCTTCGACCTGCTGCACGCCGGCCACGTGGCATCCCTGGAGGCCGCGCGGTCGCTGGGCGACTGCCTGGTGGTGCTGCTCAACGGCGACGACTCGGTGCGGCGGCTCAAGGGCCCCGACCGCCCGGTGGTGGGCCAGGAGGACCGCGCGGCGGTGCTGCGCGGCCTGCGCGCGGTGGACGCCGTGATGGTGTTCCACGAGGACGACCCCGTCGCCGCCCTGCGCCGCCTGCGCCCGCACGTGTTCGCAAAGGGCGCGGACTACGACCCGGAACGACTCCCGGAGGCCGGCGTGATGCACGGCCTGGGGGGCCGGGTCGTGCCGCTGCCGTTCGTCGCGGGGCGTTCCACGACCCGCCTGATCTCGGAGGTGACCGCCCGTGCCAGGAGCTGACGCAGGTGTGGTGATCGTGACCGGCGGGGCCTCGGGCCTGGGCCGGGCCGTGGCCGCGGCCGTGCTGGCCGACGGCGGGACCCCGGTGGTGCTCGACCGCCGGGAGCCGGACCTCGACGTGGAGGCCGAGCTGGTGGACCTCGCCGACGCACGTGCCGCCGAGGCGGCGGTGCGCCGCGTCGCGGAGCGCCACGGGCGGCTGGAGGCGGTGGTCGCCGCCGCCGGCACCGACGCCTGCGGCGACCTGCCGGACGTGCCCGGCGCCGACTGGGACCGGGTGATCATGGTGAACCTGGTGGGCGTGGCCGCCGTGGTGCGCGCCGCCCTGCCGTACCTGGAGCGCAGCCGCGGGCGGGTGGTCACGATCGCCTCCACCCTGGGCCTGCGGGCGCTGCCCGCCGCCACCGCGTACTGCGCGAGCAAGTTCGGCGTGGTGGGGTTCACGCGCGCCCTGGCGGCCGAGACCGCCGGCCGGGTGGGTGTGACGATGCTGGTGCCGGGCGGCATGGACACCGCGTTCTTCGACGGCCGGGACGAGCGTTTCCGGCCCGGGCCGGAGGCCATGCTCAACGACCCCGCGGACGTGGCCGACGCCGTGCTGTTCGCGCTGCGCACGCCACCGGGCGTGGAGGTGCGGGAGCTGGTGGTGTGCCCCGCGATGGAGCCCAGCTGGCCCTGACGATGTGCCCCCGCGCCTGACGCCGCCGGCCGCCGGTCTCCCGGCCGGAGGTGTCACCGGGGAGGCGGGCCGGGCCGGCCGCCTCCCCGGAGCGGGGGTCAGCCCCCCTGGTTCACCGCCGAGCCCATGCGCTCGGACGCGTGCTCGGAGACCTGCCGGCCCTCCTCGGCGACGCGCTCCCGGGTGACCTGGGCGGCCTCCCCCAGCACGTCCTTGCCGCGCTCGACCGCCTCGTGGGCGGTCTCGGACGCCGCGGACACGACCTCGCCGGCCACGCCGCCCATCTTCTCGCGCTCCATGTCGGTCTCCGGCAGGAGGGCGCCCACCAGGAACCCGGCCGCCGCCGAGCCCAGGGCGATCGCGAGCGGCTTCACCGCGCCCGAGCCCCCGCCGTTGCCGGCGTGCCCTCCGGCGTCCTTCACGGCGTCCTGCAGCTGCCCGGCGCGCTCCCGGATGGCGCCCTTGGCGCGCTCCGGCACGTTCGCGCGGTGGCCGAGCTCCTCGGCGGTCGCGCCGATGCGCTCCCGGACCTCGGTCAGCCGATTCCCGACCTGGCTCGTGTCGTCAGCCATGTCACGTCCTCCTTCACGGTGTCGATGGTCCTGCGCGGCAGCGGGTTGCCCGTCCTGCGCAGCTGTTGGCGGGCGGCGAGCGCGGCGCACGCTGCGGCCACGAGGAGCACCGCCCCCACGATGAGCGCCGCCGCCCAGGCGGGCATCACCTCGTCGAGTCCGAGGACCGCGGCGGCCACGAGCGTGCCCGTGGCGCACAGCGCGGCGACGAGGGCGACGGCCCCCATCACGGCGGCCGACACCGCGTGCCGGCGCTTCTCGCCGATCTCGCTGCGCAGGAGGTCCATCTCCACGCCGGCGAGCTCGGCCGCCTCGTCGCGGAACCGGCGCAGCAACTGCCCGAGGGGCAGCGACCGCACCTCGCCGTCGAGTCTGGCGGTCGTCACTGCGGGCTCCCCGCCGGGCGGATCTCCCCCGAGCTCGACGCGGGCGCACCCGCGGCGTGGACGCCCGCGTGCGTCGCGCTCGGGCTCTCGCTCGGGATCAGCCCCCGCCGGTCCCCGCCGCCGCCGTGCGGGCGGTCGGCGGCCTTCACGAACCGCGCCGCCGCGAGACCCGCGGCGAAGCTCCCCAGCGCCACCATGGCGGGGTGCCGGCGGCCGTACCGCGTGGCGTCGTCCATGATCGTCGCCCCGTCGGAGCGGTCCAGGTACTCCCCCATGCGCTGCACGCGGTCGGCGGTGGACTCCGCCATGTCCGCGGCCCGGCCGCGCCCGCGGCGCCGCAGCTCCTCACCCACCGAGCGGGCGTCCTCCGCCATCCCGCGGGAGCTCTCGGCCGCCTTCGTGGACCGCTCGGTGAGCATGTCCGACATCCGGTCGCGCGCCTTCTGCGCACCACCGGCGGCGGCTTCCTTCCCACGCTGGCTGATCTCGGCTGTCTCCATCTGCCACACCCTCCGGACGTGTCGTCATGCAGGTCCGCGACCGGTGCCGGCCGCGCGGTCCGGGTTCCCCCGCCGGCGGCCCGGAAACGCGAAGCGCCGACGCACCCGGCGGCCGTTTCGGCGCCCCCCGGAGCGGGAACGCCCGCATCCCAGGAGGCACCCGAACCGAGGGAGGACGCCATGGGGTTCCAGGTCACCGAGGTGCAGCGGGCGCTGAAGGGCGCCGACTACCCGGCGAGTTCCGACGACCTCGCCGGTCTCGCCGAGCGCAACGGCGCGGACCGCGGCCTGGTGGACGCCCTGCGCGGCATGGGGCGCGGCGACATCGAGGGCCCGACCGGCGTCATGGAGGCGCTCAAGGGCTCCCTGGGCGGCGACGCGGGCTGATGGCCGGGCCCGCGCCTGCCGAGCCCGCCCTGCAGGTGGTGGGCGGCGCCGCCTCCGGCGGGTGGCGGGAGGTGGGCGGCCCCGTCGCGCACCAGGCCGCGGCCTCGGGCGGGAGCGGCGGGCTCATCGCCATGGTGGTGCTGGTGCTGGCGGTCGCCGGCGGGGTGCTGCTGGTACGGCGCATGTCCCGCGACCCGCTGACGGACCCGGGCGTGCTGCTGCCCGACGGGTTCCGGGGACGCAACCTCGACACCGTGCGCCTGGCCGTGGGGCCCTGGCCGGAGCCGGCCTGGCGGCCGCCGTCGGAGGTGGTGCTGGTGCTGCTCAGCGGCGGCCCCGTCCCGGTGGACGTCGACGGCGAGATCCGCTGGCTGCGCGACGGCGAGGCCCTGCGGATGGGCCCGGGTCCCGGCTGCGTCCGCCGGGCCCGCCCCCTGCGCACCAGCGCCGTGTGGGTGCACATGACCCCGCGCGGCGCGGGCGTGGAGGACCCGGCCGTCAGGCCGTGAGGCCCAGGACGAGGCGCACCGCCGCCGGGAGGTCCGCCGCCACCGCGGGCGCGTCCCGCACCTCCCGCTCCAGGGTCACCGGGGTGGGCACCAGCACCGCCCGGGCGCCGCGGCGCGCCGCCAACGTCGGCGCCGATGTCGCCGATCACCACGCACTCCCCAGTTCGACGCCCAGCAGCGCCGCGACCCGCAGCACCAGCCCGGCCGCCGGCTTGCGGCACGGGCAGCCGTCCCCCGGCGCGTGGGGGCAGACGCACCACGGCCCCAGGGGGCCCAGCAGCTCCTCGACCCGCGCGTTGACCGCCCGCACGGCGTCCATGTCCAGCATCCCGCGCGCCACGCCGCTCTGGTTGCTCACCACGGCGGTCCGCAGCCCCGCCGCCCGCACGGCGTCGAGCGCCTCCCGGGCACCGGGCATCGGCCGCACCAGGGCCGGGTCGCCGTTGTACGGCACGTCCTGCACCAGCGTCCCGTCCCTGTCGAAGAGCACGGCCCGCACCCGCGTCCCGCCACCGGCACCGTCGGTTCGCATCGCACCTCGCGAGGTTTCCTGCGCCCGGCCCGGGGTACGGCGGGTCGCGTGACGATGATCTCCAGCGCGTCGAGCTCGCAAACCAGCGCCCCGTCGAACTCACGCGAGCGGGAGCAGCTCATCGTCGAGCACCTCCCGCTCGTGCGGGCGCTGGCGCGCCGCTACGCGAACCGCGGCGAACCCCTCGACGACCTGGAGCAGGCCGGCACGATCGGCCTCATCAAGGCCGTCGACCGGTTCGACCCGGCGAAGGGCACCGACTTCAGGTCGTTCGCCACCCCCACCATCCTGGGGGAGATCCGGCGGCACTTCCGCGACCGCACCTGGGCGGTGCGCGTCGCGCGCGGGCTCAAGGACGACTACTCCAAGGTGGTCACCACCTCGGGGGCGCTCACCACGCGCCTGGGCCGCACGCCCAGCGTCGCCGAGATCGCGAAGGAGGCGGACCTCACCGAGGAGGACGTCCTGGACGCGATCGCCGCGCACACCGCCTACCGGCCGCGGTCCCTCTCGCACCCGCCGCCGTCCCGCGAGGACGAGGCGCCGTTCGAGATCCCCGTGGAGGAGGAGGGCTACGACACCGCGGAGGGCCGCCACACCCTGCAGCAGGGCCTGGCCTGCCTGCCGGCCCGGGAGCGGGTGATCCTGCACCTGCGGTTCGAGAAGGGCCTCATCCAGTCCGAGATCGCCGAGATCGTGGGCATCTCCCAGATGCACGTCTCGCGTCTCATATCCCGCAGCCTCGAGACGCTCCGGAGGGTCGCCGAGGAGGGCCGGCCGTGACGCCGTGGGCGGCGGCGCGCACCGCGCCCGCCCCCGTGGACGTGCTGGTCCCGGCCGCACCGGCGAGCCTGGCGCCCATCCGCCGGGCGGTCACCGCGTTCGCCGCCTCCCTGGGCCTCACGCCCGAGCGGCTCGAGGACGTGGCGGTGGCGCTCACCGAGGCGTGCACCAACGTCGTCGTGCACGCGTACGGCGATGCGGATGGCGAGGGCGTCATCGAGGTGCGCGCGTGGGCGGACGACCGGGACCTGCGGGTGACGGTGCGCGACGAGGGACGCGGCCTGGTGCCGCGCCTGCGCCACACCAGCCCGGGCCTGCGCCTGGGCCTGCAGATGATCGCCGCGCTCGCGGACGAGGTGAACTTCGGTGCGGAGGAGGGCGGGGGAACCTCCGTCCGCATGGCGTTCCGCCTGCCTCAGTCCGGGCGGTAGTCCTCCAGGAGGGCGTCGTCCGGCTCCGGCCGGCCCACGGCGGGGGCGCCGCCCTCGCCGGGGTAGAGCGCGCCCGGCATGTCGATGTCCGGCTCCCCGGCGCCCTCCTGCGGGTCGGCCACCAGGTCCGGGTCGTCCGGCGCCTCGCCGGTCGCCATGGGGATGGCGGACAGGTCCTCCCGCGGCTCCGGCTCGTCCAGGGGCGTGGTGAGCTCCTCTCCCTCGTCGTCGTACGACCCGGGGGCCGGCGCCCGCAGGTCCTCCGGGCCCTCCCCGGTGCGCAGCCGGTGCAGCCGCTGCTCCAGCTGCTCGATGATGCCGAGCGTCCGCTCGCGGTCCTCCAGCTCGGATGCCGAGTCGGCCTGGTGCTGGTCGGCGTCGGAGAGCTCGCCGGCGGCCTCGCGCTCGGACGTGCCCGCCATGCCGGCCCGCAGCTCCGCGATGCGCCGCTCCAGGCGCTCCGCCTCGTCGGTGGGTGCCATGGGTCCTCCTGTGTCGTCGGGGGTCAGGGTCCGTCGGCCGGGGCGAGGGGCCGCAGGGCGGGTCCCTCCAGCACCGTGCCGTCGTCGGCGAACCGCGACCCGTGGCACGGGCAGTCCCAGGTCTCGTCCGCGTCGTTCCACCGCACCACGCATCCCAGATGGGTGCAGACGGCGGACACGCGCATCACGGTGCCGTCGGGGCGGCGGCGCTCCGCCACCGGGGCGGCGTGGCCGCGCACCGCGGCGTCCGGCGCATCCTGCGGTGACCGGATGCGGTCGGCCAGGATGCGCAGGCCGAGCTTGGCGTTGTGGGCGGCCACGGCGGCGGTGCCGCCCGGGCCGCCGCGCAGCAGGCGGGGCGCGTACCAGCGGGCCCACTCGTTGGGGCGTCCCAGGGCCGCGTCGGCCATCAGCGCGCCCGCGAGCGTGCCGTTGCTCATGCCCCAGCCGCCGAACCCGGTGGCGGCGAACAGCCCGTGCTCGAGCGGCCCGATGTGCGGGACCCCGTCCAGGGAGTACGCGTCCTGCACGGCCCACCGGTGGCGGATCTCCCCCACCGCGTAGCGGGCGCGCATCCACCGCTCCAGGCGCGCCTCCAGCGCGGCGCGGTCCACCCGCGCCCCGGTCTCGTGCGACTCCCCGCTCACGACCAGCAGCTGCTCGCCGTCACCGCGGGCGATGCGCAGCGAGTGGTCGGGCGTCTCGGTGCTCACGTAGGTGGCCTCGTCGAGGTGCCACTCGCCCTCGGCGGGGGGTGCGGCCAGCACGTGGGCCATCCGCATGCCCACCCGGCCCCACAGGGCGCCGCGCGCGAGGAACGGCACGTGCGTCGCCACGATCACCGACCGTCCGGTGACCGTGCCCAGGGGGGTGCGGACGCGCCAGCCGGCGGAGGCGGCATCGGTGATGCCGTCCGCCTGGACCTCCTCGGCGATCACGGCTCCGGCGTCGCGGGCCGCGGCGGCGAGGCCGCGGACGTACCGCACGGGGTCGAACCGGTACTGGCCGCGGTACCGGACGGCGCCGCCCGCCGTGCTGAACGGCAGCGGCGTCTCGCCCTCGAACGCCGCGGGGAGGCCCAGGCCGGCCGCGGCGGCGCCCTCGGCGCGCATGTCGTTCCACTCCAGGCCGCTCACCGAGTACACCCAGTGGTCGGTCTCGACCAGGTCGCAGTCGATGCCCTGGGCCATCGCGGTGCGCGCGGTCTCCTCCACCGCCCAGCGCTGGGACTCCGCGTACGCGCGGGCCAGGTCCGGGTCGTGGTCGCGCATCGCGGCGTACCGACGGCCGTGGCCGGCTGTGACCTTGGCGGTCGTCCGCCCGGTCGTTACGCCCGCGATGCGTCCCCGTTCGATCAGCAGCACCGACGCACCGGCGCCGGCGCAGCGGTGGGCGGCGGTCACCCCGGCGATCCCGCCGCCCAGCACCACCACGTCGGCCCGCGCGGGCAGCGCGGCCGGCCGTGGCCCCGGCCCGCCGTCATGCGCGAGCCAGAGCGACGTGCGCCCGCCGGTGGCGGCCGCGGTGCTCATTCCTCCCGCTCACCCTCGCGCACCTCCGGCGACGCGTCCTCCCGGACGCGCCCCGGCTCGACGGCGTGCTCGCGCTCTGCGCGCTCCAGCTCCTCCCGCTCCTCGCGGTCACCGCCGGTTCCGGTCCCGGTCATGCGAGCACGCCCTCCTCGCGCAGGCTGTCGTGCACCGCGGTGTCCCAGCAGCCGTCCAGGAAGCGCGCCATGTCCTCCTCCTCCGCGCGGTTCCGGCGCGCGACGTCCACCGTGCGGGTGTCCCCCGCGAGCGTCGCGACGCGCTCCAGCAGCTGGTACGCGGCGATCTCGCCGTGCTCGGTCACGTACGCGTCCCGGACGTTCCGGCCGGCCTTCTCGCCGCGCACCTGGTCGAGGACGCCCTTCATGGCGGCGCCGGCCTTCGCGGCGGCGTCCTTCACACCCGAGGACGAGGCCCCATGTCCCTCCAGGCACCCCTCGAGGCGCTCGATCTGGTGGCGGGTCTCCTCCTCGTGGCGCTCGATGCGCATCCGGAGCTTCTCGTCCCCGGTGCTCTCCCGCATCGAGGTGAGCATCGTCGCGACGTTCCGTTCCATCGCGAGCGCGTCCTGCAGGTAGTCCACGAGCTTGTCGGTCACGGTCTCGGGCATGCGGTGTCCTTTCCGTCGGGTCGTGCGGGGGACGGCCGGGACCCGGCGCGTGCCGGGCCCCGGTCCGCCGGGTCAGATGCGGTCGCCGCGCTCCCGCCGCAGCCGCTCGGCCTCGTCCTCCTCCATGGCCGCCCGCGTCTCCGGGGTCGGGCCCTCGGTGATGTCGCGGCCCGGGTTCACTCCGCCGTAGCCCTCGCCCTCCGAGCGCCGCATCGCCTCGCGGGTCTCGGGCGTGGGGCCCTCGGTCACGTCGTGGACCTCGCGCTCGGTGCCGATGTCGGTGCGGGTGCCGCAGGTCCGGTCGCCGGTCATCCCGGTGTCGTCGCGGATGTCGTCGTCCATGGTGATCGCCTCCGGTTCGCCGTAGGTCCCGCCCTGCGGCGGGATGGGGTCCGTGATCTGCTCGGAGATGGTGTTCTCGCCGTAGGCGCCGCTGCCGTAGGTGCCCTCGGAGATCGTCTCCGCGCCGCCCGGGCCGGTCGCCCGCGTGCCCATCCCGGTGCCCGGCTCGAAGCCGCCGCCCCCGGTGGGCTGCCCGCCGTGGACCTCGCCGCGCCAGCCGCCGCTGGGGGCGCCGCGGGACTCGATCATCTCCCGGAACCGCTCCAGGTCGTTCTTGGCGCGCCGGCCCGCCATGCCGAGCCAGTCGCCGATCTTCTCGACCGTCCCCTCGGGCTCGTGGTCGAGCTGGAGGTGGATCTTCGTGCGGTCGCCGCCGACGGGCTCGAAGTGCACGGCCCCCGCGTTGCGGTAGCCGCCGGTCGCCCGCCAGGCGATCACGCGCTCCGGCACCTGCTCGGTGATCTCGGCGTCCCACTCCTTGGTGTCGCCGGCCACGCTCGCGCGCCAGTGCAGATGGGTGTCGTCCAGCTGGCGGACCTCCTCCACGCCCTCCATGAAGCGGGGGAACTCCTCGAACTGGGTCCATTGGTCGTAGGCGGCCCGCACGGGCACGCCCACCTCGATGGTCTCCTCGATGGTCGACATGCGTCGGCCTCCTCCGTGTCGGTCAGTGGGCGGGTGTTCCCGTGCGCAGGCCCCGGAAACGCCGCCCGGGTGCCGTTTCCGGGACGGCGGAAGGGGAATGCGCCCCCGCATGGATCCGCATCGGGCGAGGGGGACGACATGACCGATTCCGAGCCGCGCTTCGAGGGCGCCGAGGACCCGCGCGTCGGCATCACCGGGGTGCACCGCTGGTACCGATTCCGCCGTTCCGACGGCACGACGGCGCGGGTGGGGATCACCCAGGAGGCCGCGGCCGCCCGGCGCTCCGGGGGCGACGACGACGACGCGATCGACGAGTGGGTGATCGCGACGGGCCGGCGCATCCTGGCCGACCGCCCCGGCGACGCCACCAACGAGGTGGTGCTCGACGTGCCGTCCGGCAGGGCCTCCGCCCCGGACCGGGACCTCTGGAAGGGCAACACCCTCCGGGAGCCCGATCCGGGGGACTGAGGATCAGGCGGGCGGGTACCCCTCCCGCCCCAGCAGCGCGGCCAGGTGCACCGCGTTCACCGCGGCGGTGCGCGTGGTGCCGGCCGTGGTCTGCGGGGTCTCCGGCAGGTCCCTGAAGTCGGTGCGGCCCATGGCCTCCCCCACCCAGTAGGTGACGCCGGCCGCCGGGATCGTGAAGCCCACGTCGTTGAGCGCCTGGAACAGCTCGGCGCTGGTGTGGTGGGCGCCGTCCTCGTTGCCCACCACGGCGACCACGGCGACCTTCCCGTAGGCCGGGGTCCGGCCCGCGTCGTCGGTCTCACCGAGGAACGCGTCCATGCGCTCCAGGACCCGCTTGCAGACGCTGGACGGCTGGCCCATCCAGATGGGCGTGCCCAGCACCAGGATGTCGGCCTCCACCACCGCCCGCCGCAGCCGCGGCCACTCGTCGCCGTCGCCCAGGTCCGACTCGACCCCGGGCGGCACGTGCAGGTCGGCGACCCGGTGGATCTCCCCGTCCACCCCCAGGGAGCGCAGCTCGCCCAGGACCTGGGTGAGCAGCAGCTCGCAGCTGGACGGGGCGGGGGACGCCTTGAGCGTGCAGTTCAGCGCGACGGCCCTCATACGGTGCCGCCGCCACCGCACGCCCGGCAGGTCACGGGCACCAGGCCCTCGCCGTTGCGCGCCTGCACGTGGATGCGGCCGGCGCCCCAGCACATCGCGCAGAACGAGGTGGCCGGGACGGGCCGCCTGGGAGGCGGTGCCGGGGGGACCACCGGCGATCGATGACGGCGGACGCCCGTGGGGCGGGTCATGCGCGGCTCCAGCATGGTTCGGCTCCTTCTCGCATCGGTCCGGGACGTGCCCGGCGTGGCCGCTCACTCCCCCGCCCCAATCCATGCGAAACCCGGTACGTGCGCCGGGCGACGCCCCGCGGCGGCTCCGTGTTTCCGGGGGGTGCCAGGGGGCACAACTGCTCTCCGACCGCACACCCCACGCACAGAGCGGAGACCGCCCTCATGAAATTCCTCGACCCCCTCACGCTGCTGCTGATCGTCGTCGGCGGCATCAACTGGGGCCTCGTCGGCCTCGCGGAGTTCGACCTCGTCGCATGGATCTGCGGCGGCCTGGACTTCGGCGAGACCAACGTCGCGTCCCGGATCATCTACCTGCTCGTGGGCGTCGCCGCGCTCTACTGGCTGGTGCGCCTGCCCACCATGTTCACGAGCCGTTCCTCGCGGTACCGCGAGGAGTCGCTGGCGTAAGGAGGCCCCGCATGTCCACGTCCCGTCACGAGCCGGCCCGGCCGAACGTCGAGCCGCACGAGGAGACCCTCCACCGCGTGGAGGAGGAGCAACGCGGGTGCCGTCCGCAGCGGCCATGAACTGGACCGCGACCCCAGCACCCGGACGAGGTTCACCTGGATCCTCATCGGGACACGCCGCCGCCGCCGCGGTGGTGGGCTTCCTCGTCACGTTCCTGGTGACCGGGTTCATCCGGGGTTGGGAGCCCGGGTTCCACGCGGGCCTGGCGGGCGGGCTCGTCCTCGCCGTCATCGCCGCGCTCCTGCTCGCCGAGGGCGAGGACGGGCGCATCGCGCGCTGGGTGGGCCGCCGCCTGGACGGCGGACGGTGACGCGCACGGCCGCCGGCGGCCCCGCCGCCGGCGGCCACACCCTCGTCGCCCGTCTCGACAACGACGGCGACGTGCTGCTGGCGGGCCCGGCGATCCGCGCGGTCGCCGCCGGCAGCCGCAGGGTGACCCTGCTGTGCGGCCCGCGGGGCCGGCGGGCGGGGGGGATCCTGCCCGGCGTGGACGCGGTGGAGGTGTTCCGCGCCCCGTGGATCGATCCCGAGCCCGACCCCGTGGACCCCGCCGCGATCGACGCGCTGCGCGGGCGCATCGCCGGCCTCGCCCCGGATCGTGCGGTGGTGCTCACATCGTTCCACCAGAGCCCGCTGCCCCTGGCGCTGGTGCTCCGGACGGCCGGCGTGCCGTGGGTGGGGGCCGTCAGCGACGACTACCCCGGGTCGCTCCTCGACCTGCGCCACCGGGTGCCGGACGACCTGCACGAGGCCGAGCGCGGCCTGTCCCTCGCCGCTGCCTCCGGGTTCCCCCTCCCGGACGGCGACGACGGCCGCCTGCGGGTGCTCCGCGACGCCCGGGAGCGGCCCCGGGGGCTCCCCGCGCGGTACGTGGTGCTGCACCCAGGGGCGAGCGTGACGGCGCGCCGGTGGCCCGCGCACCGGTTCGCGGCGCTCGCCGCCCGGCTCGCCGCGGCGGGAACGGCGGTGGTGGTGACCGGGGGCCCCGAGGAGACCGGCCTCACCGCCGCCGTCGCCGGCCCCGCGGGCGTCGACCTGGGCGGCCGCACGTCCCTGCAGGGCCTGGCCGAGGTGCTCGCCGGCGCCGATGCGGTGGTGGTGGGCAACACCGGTCCCGCCCATCTGGCCGCCGCGGTGGGCTGCCCGGTGGTGTGGAGCTTCGCGCCCACGGTTCCGGCCGTGCGGTGGCACCCGTGGCGGACGCCGTTCACCGAGTGCTCCGTCCCGGTGCCCTGTGCGGGGTGCCGCGCCCGGACGTGCCCCGTGGAGGGCCATCCCTGCATGGCCGGGATGCGGCCCCGGGACGTCCTGCGGGCGCTGGCCGCCTACACCGGCGGCGGCGAGACGTGCAGGACCTTGAGCACGGTCAGCTCGTCGAACAGCCCCGGGCCGTAGCCCAGTCCCTGGCCGCTCACCCCGCGCGGCTCCGCGGACCCGCCGGGGGCGCCGCCCCACACGTCGTTGACCTTCACGGTGCCCACCGGCAGCTCCCGCACCGCGCGAATGGCGTTGCGCATGTCCGGCGTCAGCACCGTGGCGGCCAGGCCATACGGCGACGCGGCGGCGCGCACCAGCGCCTCGCCGAAGTCCCGCACCACCCGGATGGCGGCGACGGGACCGAAGGTCTCGTGGCGCATGAGGTCCATGCGGTCGTCGGCCCCGTCCACCACCGTGGGCTCGTGGAAGGCGCCGTCGCCCGGCAGGGCCCGGCCGCCGGACAGCACCCGGGCGCCGCCCGAGACGGCGTCGCGCAGCTGCCCGGTCACCACGTCCCGCTGGGTGCGGTGGGCCATGGGCCCCATGGTGGTGGCGTCGTCGAACGGGTCGCCCACCACCATGCCCTGCGCCAGCGCCACCAGGGCCTCGGTGAAGGGGGCGGCCACGTCCCGGTGCACGTAGATGCGCTCCACCGAGGTGCACACCTGCCCGGCGTTCGCGAAGGCGCCGCTCGCCGCCATGCGCGCCGCCCACTCCGGGTCGGTGCCGGCGTCCACGATGAGCGGGTCCTTGCCGCCCAGCTCCAGCACGGCGCGCTTGAGCCGCTGCCCGCACCGGGTCGCGACGTCCCGGCCCGCGGCGACCGACCCGGTGAAGACCACCGCGTCGGCGAGGTCGGCCGGCAGCGGCCGGTGTCCCCCGCCCCCTGCGCCACCAGGGCGATGTCCGCCGGCAGGCCGGCGGCCTGCACCATCTCCGCCGTCGCCAGCGGCGTGTGCTCCGAGGGCCACCACGACGGCGTTGCCGTGGCCAGGCCCGCGGCCAGCCCGTTCGCCGCGATCGCCAGCGGGTCGTTCCAGGGCAGATCACCGCGACGATGCCGGCGCGGCCCTGCACGCTCAGGGTCGAGGGCGTCATGCGCACCGCACAATGCCGGTGCCGCGCGCAGCGGCTCCAGCTCGGAGGCCTGCAGAACGCCCTGCATCGCCGCGTCCAGGCCGGCGCGGAGCCCTCCTGGCGGGCCGCCCGCCCTCGCGGACGGCGAGGTCGGTGATGCGGTCCACGTCCGCCGCGAGGCGTCCCGCGGCGGCGCGGAAGCTCGGCGGCCCGCTCGGCTGGCGCGGGCCCATTCGCGCTGGGCAGGTGGGCCTCGCGACCAGCGGAGGGGTCTCCGCCGCGGTCAGCACTGGGCAGTCGGCGATGGGCGCGCCGGTGGCGGGGTTTGTCACGGTGAGGCTGCGTCCGGCGGTGCGCACGGTGCGCGCGGCGCCCGCCCCGCCGCCGCCGCGGAAACACCGTCCGGCGATTGCCCGCGGCGGCGCGGGGTACGCTCCGGACCCGCAGACCCATCCGAGGAGGCAGCATGGGCGACGAACCGCGGGAGACGGGGCAGGACCGGGTGAGCGAGAGGAGCAGGACCGCTTTTCCGAGAACCTCAGGAGGGCGGCACCTCGGAAGGGCGCGCCGCGCGCGCCCGCGCGGCCGCCTGCCGGCCGGCGAGGGCTTGACGTGGAGGCGCCCGGGGAGTCCTGATCGCATCCCGGGCGCGGGCCCCCGGGACGCCGGGAGCGACCCATGCACGGTTGCTCTTTGCGGGCGCTCCGTCGGAGACTCGGCGCATGCTGCTGGGTCGCGCTTTCGAACAGGAACGCCTGTCAGGTCTGGCGGCGGTGCGGGGCGGGTCGTCCGGCGCCCTGGTGCTGGTGGGGGATCCGGGGATCGGCAAGACGGCCCTCCCGAGGACGCCGCTGCCCGCGCCGACGGCCTGCGCGTGGCAGTGCGCGACGGGCTACGAGAGCTGGAGACCGACCCGCCGTTCGCCGGGCTCGCGTCGGTCCTGGGCGGTTCACCGGCACGCTGGACCGCATCCTGCTGCCGCAGGCCCAGGCCCTGGGCGGGGCACTGGGGGTGGGGCTGCCGCTGCCGCCGGGAGACCGGTTCACCGCGTACGCGGGCGCGCTGAGCCTGCTGGCGGAGGCCGCGATGGACGGCTCGTTGCTGGTCGCCGTGGACGACGCCCACTGGCTGGATCAGGCGACTTTGGACGCGCTGGCGTTCTGCGCCCGCCGGATCGCCGCCGAGGGCATCGGGATGCTGTTCGCCGCGCGCCACGAGCCGCCGGCGATGACGAGCCGCACGCCCGGCATGACGGTGCTGCAGGTCGACGGCTCCCCGAGCCGGCCGCCGTGGAGCTGTTGTCCCGGGACGCCCCCCGTCCGGGTCTCGGGCACGTAGGCCCGGCGACTGGCCGCCGACAGCCACGGAACCCGCTGGCCCTGATCGAGGCGGCGCGCCTGCTCACGCCCGCCCAGCTGTCGGGCGCCGACGCGCTCCCCGACCACCTGCCCCTGGGTGACGGTTGCACGCGTTCACCGTCCGGATCGCCGACTTCGCGCCCACGCGGCGGGGCGCTCCTGATCGCCGCCGCCGGCGCGGGCGATCCCGGGCTCGTCCACGACGCCCTGGCCGCGCAGGGATCGCCGACGACCTGGACCCGGCGGAGCGACGGGACTGATCGCGCGGGGCCTCGGCGGCGTCACGTTCACCCACCCGCTGGTGCGGACCGGCGTCTACCGGGACGCGGTCCCCGAGGCGCGCCGCGCCGCGCACGCCGCACTCGCCGCCGCCGCGGCGGCCCGCGGGGAGGCGGGGGCCCTGGCCGCCGCCCGGCACCGCGCTGCGGCCACCGACGGCCAGGACGAGGACGTGGCGGCTGCTCTGCACGGCGCCGCGCGCATCGCCGTTCACGGCTCGGCCGAGGCGGCGGCCCTCGCCCACCGCGCCGCCCTGATGACCCCCGATCCGGCGCTGCGTGCGCCGCGCCGGATCGAGGCGGGCGGGCTCGCGATGCTGGCCGGGCAGCCGGAGCTCGCGCGCACCAGCTCCGACGCCGCGATCGAGGAGGCCGCGGATCCGCAGATCCTGATCGGAGCCCGCAGCGCCCGGGCTCCACGTCGAGTTGGTGGACGGGCAACGGCGCCCGCGCATTGGAGATGTCTGCTGCTGCCGAGGTCCTTGAACCTGTCGCCCCGGAGCCGCTGCAGGCCTGCTCTTCGACGCGTCCGTCGCGTCGTGCATGACCGTGACCGGTGATGTGGAGGACTGCATTCGCATCGCTGAACGAGGAGCCTCGCTGCCGAACCTCCCTGAGTCGGCAGCCGTCATCTCAGAGGTGGCCGTCATCTGTTCGCGCACGCGCTCGCGGGCCGTTCAGATGTGCGCGAGCGCCTTGATGACTGCCCCCGAATCCCTTGAAGGGCCTGTCCGGGAGATCCCCCAATGCTGTACGCGTCGCATCGTGCGCGCAGCTCGGCTGGACGGACGGCGCGTCGGCGGATGCGGCGTTTCCCCAGATCATCGGACACGCCCCGGCCGCCTCGGCGTCAACGATGCTGCCGTATCCCCCGGACGACGTCCGGGCGACCGCCTCGCGCGGCCGGAGACTTGGAGGGCGCGACTGTCGTGACCGGAGAGGCGATCGCACTGGCGGACGAAACCGGCCAGCCCGGAGTCGCCGCCTTCGCCCGCAGTGTGATGGCCTGGGTCAGTGCCGCCAGAGGAGGACGGAAGGTGTCGCGAACTCACAGAGGCGGCGCTCATCACCGCGAAGCCTACGGGAGTCACCTCCCCGACCCTCTTCACCGGGGTCAGCGCTCGGCCTGCTCCACCTGGGCTCCTCGGACGTTATGAGGACGCCGTGGCCGTACTCGGCGACGTCGAGTCCCTCATCAGAGGCTACGGCTACCGCCTCTACACGTCATGGCGCCGTTCTCGATCTGGTGGAGGCGGGCGGTCAGAGCCGACCGTGACGAGACGGCGCATCGGGCGCTGGGCCTTCTGGAGACCATGGACCCGGCTGGGTTCCCTCCGCACTCAGGGTGCCGTCGAGCGCTGCAGAGGTCTCCTCGAACCCGACGACGACGTGGCGGTCCGCCGGTTCACCGCCGCCGTCGCGCTGGAGGGCGGCGCCGGCGCGCGCTTCGAAGCGGCGCGGAGCCGGCTGCTCCTGGGCGAGCGGCTCCTGGGGACCGCCGATCGCAGGGACGCCCTCGTCCCCCTCCAGGAGGCGTTCGCGACCTTCGACCGGGTCGGGGCGGCCCTGGCCGACCGCGCTGCCGATGCGCTCGCCGGTCTGCGCGCCAGGCCGGGAACGGGTGGCGGGGGCGCGGCGAGGAGCCCACCTCCCAGGAACGCCAGGTCGCCGCCGCGGCGCAGGGGCTCTCGAACAAGGAGATCGCCGCGCAGCCAGTTCCTCGAGCGTCAAGACGGTGGAGTCTCCACCTCGCACACGTACCGCAAGCTCGGGGTGCGGAACCGGACGGCCCTCGCCCGGCTGTTCGCCGGATGATGCGAGGGGCGGCCCGGGGTCACCCACCCGGACCGCCCCCGCCGGCGGCGCTAGGCCGCCGGCTCCTCCCGCTCCCCCGCCGCCCACGGCGACTCGGCGGCGAGCATCCGCAGGTGGTCGTCATGCCGGATCCGGCCCAGCGCCGCCCGCTCCAGCTGGCGCGCGCGTTCCCGCGTGACCCCCAGGCGCCGCCCGATGACCTCGAAGGTCGCGGGGTCGCCGCCGTTGAGGCCGTACCGCATGGTGAGCACCACGCGCTCCCGCTCCGGCAGGCAGCCCAGGGCGTCGCGCAGGGCGCGGCGGGTGAGCTCCCGGTCCACGTCCTCCCACGCCTCCTGCTGGCCCTCGTCGGCCAGCAGCGCGCCGAGGGACTCGTCGCTGTCCTCGCCGAGCTTGCGGTCCAGGCTCATCACGTCGCCCAGCGTGCGGGCGCGGCGCAGGTCGGCGAGGCGCTCCACCGGCACGCGGGCGCGCGCCGCGACGGCGTCGTCGTCCACGGCCTGGGTGCCGGCCCGGGACTGCAGCTCGCTCTCGGCGCCGGTGAGCCTGCGCACCTCGTCGTTCACGTGCACGGGCAGCCGGATGGTGCGGCTCTGGTTCGCCAGGGCGCGCGCGATGGCCTGCCGGATCCACCACACCGCGTACGTCGAGAACTTCAGCCTTCGGCGGTGGTCGAAACGCTCGGCGGCCCGCATGAGGCCCAGCGTGCCCTCCTGCACCATGTCCGACAGCGGCAGCCCCGCCCCCTGGTACCGCGTGGCGATCGACAGCACCAGCCGGAGGTTGCTCTCCACCAGCTGGTCCTTGGCACGCATGTCGCCCGCCTCGATGCGCTTGGCGAGGGCGATCTCCTCGTCGGCGCGCAGCAGGCGGTGCCGGCCGGCCCGGTTCATGAACTCCCGGAGCCCCTCGTCCTCCGCCACCCTGCGGGCCCGCCCCGTCGCCGGTGCCAGACCCGTCCTCCTGCGCTCGCTCATACCGCCTCCCCTGCACCCTGCATCGCGAGGTTCCCCGCCAGTTCGGGGGCGGCCTCGAGGATCGCCGCGGCGATCGCGCGCTGGCCCGCATCGGTGGGATGCAGGCCGTCCCGCGTGCTCACGTACCGCGCACCGGGCGGAGCGCCCGGCCCGTGGCCGTGGAAGAGCCGTTCCAGATCCACCACGCGCACCCCCGGCAGCCCGGCCGCGGCGGTCCGGATGGCGTCGTTCACCGGCCGCACGAACCGGGCCCGCACCACGTCGCTGTCGTCACCGGGGTAGTAGGTCGTCACCAGGACCGGGCCCGACACGCGGCCCGCCACCCAGTCCAGGAGGCCGCGCAGACGCGTGCCGAGCCGCCGGATCACCGGGTCGCACCACGCCGGCGGCGGCGCCAGGCGGTCCAGCACCGGTTGCGGGTCCACCGGCAGGGCCGTCGACGCGGTGCGCAGCACCAGCGCCGCCGGCACGTACGCCGACCAGTGCGCCATGAGGTCGTTCGCGCCCACCGTCACGGTCGCCAGGTCCACCCGGCGCCCGAACACCCGCCGCACGTGGTCGGTCGGGCCGCCGCGCCAGAACGCGGACGTGCCCGCGCCGGAGCACGTGAGCGACGTGTCGAGCTCCACCTCGCGGCCCGCCTCGCGCAGGGCGCCGGCGACCACCGCGGGATAGCCCTGCCCCGGCCGGTCGAACCAGCGGAGCACCCGGGAGACGGGGACGGTGCACGTGCCCGGCGCCACGTGCCGGGGGACGCCCATCAGAAAACCGCGGGGGATCGAGTCGCCGATGGCCGCGTAGCGCAGGATGTCATTCATTCTGGGAATGCGTTTCCCCGCCGGGGCCCGGGGAAACCCACCCGCATGACCGGGCCGCCCCCACGGCGCACCGTCCGCGAGGACGACCCCACCGGCGGCAGGTGGCTCACCCGCCGCCTGCTGCGGTGGCTGCCGGTCGCCGCGGCCGCCGGCGCGGTGGCGGGCGCGGTGCTCGCGCTCGCCGGCGGCGGCTGGGGACTGGTGCCGCTGCTGGCCCTGGCCGCGGCGGCCCTCACGGGGACCGTGCTCGCCGCCCTCGAGGACGGCCGGGTCCAGCGGCGCGTCGACCGGATGGCGCGCCGCGGGGACTGACCGGCGGCCCTCCTACGGGATCGGCGGCTGCATCGGCGGGTCGGGCATGGGCGTGCCCGGCGGCTCCGGGCCCGGGGCCGGGTCGGGCGTGACCGGCGGGTCACCGCGCCCAGGGTCGGCCGGCGAGGGGTGCGGCGGGCCGGGGCTGGGGACCTCGATGGGTCCCGTGGGCGGCTGGGTCGACATTGCGGACCTCCCAATGGGTTGGCCCGCTGTGTTCCCGCCACGGGCGCGTCGCAACCGCCCGGAGATGGAGCGGGAGACGCAGCACCCCCGCGCGCCACGCCCCCCGCCTGAGCGTGCGGGCAAAACATCCGGCGGGCCGCTCGGGCCCGCGGCGGTGGTTTGGCACGACCTGACACGGTACGCCGGTCCTGCGCCGAGTGCCCAGGGAGGTCCCGAATGCCCCATGTCCCCACATGCCCGAACGTCCCGGCCGAGGCGGCCCCAACGCCGCCGCGTCCTGGTGGAGGGCTGATCCGGTGGCCCTGGATCGCCCGGGCGGACGACGGTCCCCTGCTACGCTCGGCACGTCCGCAGGCCCCGACGACAACGAGGTCGTTCACATGGAAATCGGCCGCGAGCGGCGCCCGAACGCGACCGTGCTCCGGCTCACCGGGGAGCTCGACCTGGCGACCGCGCCCGACGTCCTGGCGGCCGTCGAGGCGGCCACCGGCGACGGCACCTCCCGCCTCGTGCTCGACATGAGCGGCGTGAGCTTCATCGACTCGACCGGCGTCCGCACGCTGCTCGAGGCGAACCGGGTGGCCGGCAACGACCTGTCGCTGCTGGCACCGTCCCCCGCGGTCACCAGGGTCCTGGAGCTCACCGAGCTCCGCGGGCACCTGCATGAGATCGCGGATCTCGACGCAGTGAGCTGAGGCCCGCCACGCCGCGGGCCGGCGCACCGCACCCCGGTTCACCGGCGACCTCGACCGGCCCCGGCCGCCGGCTCGTGGTGCTGGTGTCGGCGCTGGTCGCCTGCATGCTCGTGGGCGCAGCCCTCGCGGCCCGCAACTACGCCAACGACCGGCGCACCGCGGAGCGCACGGCCTCGTTCACCGCCGAGGAGGCGGCCGTGCGCGTCGGCACCGCGGTGGCCGACCGCATCGCGTTCCTCCAGCGCATCGCGCAGCTGCCCGCGGTGACCTCCGGGGACGTGCCCGCCATCCGCACCGCCCTGGCGCCGCTCGCCGGCGGCGGGCTCGCCGAGGGCATCTCCTGGCTGCGCGCGGACGGCACCGTCGCCGTGACGCTCGGCGACGGCGGGCTGGGCGGACGCAGCTGGTTCGCCCCGGCCCTTGCGAACGAGACGGCGGTGGTCGGCCCGGTGGAGCCCGACCCGGCCGAGCCGCTGGGCGGCTTCGTGGTGATCGCCGTCCCCACCCGAGACCGGGCCGGCCGGCCCGCGGGGGTGCTGGCGGGACGCATCGGGCTGGAGCAGCTCACCACCCCGCTGGAGGCCGGGCGGCGTGGCCGGGACGTGCGCCTCGTGGACGGCACCGGACACGTCGTCACCGAGGACGGGCCCCGCCCCGCCGACCCCGAGGTCCTCCGGCACCTGAACCACGCCACCGACGTGCACACCGGTATCCGGGGGATCCTCGGCGAGCCCGACCGCATGGTCTCCCACGCCCCGATCGACCGCACCGCCTGGTCCGCGGTGTACCAGCTGCCGGAGGACGAGGCGCTGCGCGACGCCCGGGGCGAGCTGGGCACGCGCGTCGGCGTCTGGACGCTCGTGGCGTTCGCGGGGATCGCGTTCGCATGGTTCCTGGGCCGGCTGCTGGACCGCTCGGTCGAGGGCGAGCGGCTCGCCCGCCGCCGCATCGACCTGCTGCGCCGCACCGGGTCCGCCCTCGCCGCGGCCGTGACCGTGCAGGAGGTGACGGCCGCGGCCATCTCGGACCCCGAGCTGGGCGCCGTCGCCGTCGCGATCTACCGCGCCGCGGACGTGCCGCCGGCGGCCGTCGCCGGCGACCTCCCGCCCGAGCGGTACGAGCGGCTGCGCGCACAGCCGCCCATCGCCGGCGGGCCGGTGGCCCGCACCCTGGAGACCGGCGAGGCCGGGTTCTTCCCGGAGGCCCCGGAGGCCGCGGCGGTGAGCGTGGCCGGGATCGGCACGGGTGACCGCCGGCCGGCGGTGGCGACGCTGCCGCTGCGCACCTGGTCGGAGCCCACCGGGGTGATGCTGGTGGCCTTCCCGGTGCCCCGGCCGTTCTCCGACGACCAGCGCGCCCTGCTGCGCACCCTCGCCGACCAGACCGCCCAGGCCCTCGAGCGGGCGATCCAGCACGAGGCCGAGCGGGGCCGCCGGCGCAGCGCCGAGCTGCTGGAGCGCCTCACCACCGCCCTGGAACGGGAGATGACGGTGCGCGGCCGTGCGCAGCTGGCCACCGAGCTGCTGGTGCCCGACGTCGCGGACTTCGCGACGATCGAGCGCAGCGACGACCAGGGGTGGTGCGTGCTGGGCCTCCACCACCGCGACCCCGCCCTCGAGCCGGCGCTGCGTGCCCTGCGGCGCGAGCACCGCCTCGACCCGTCCCACGAGCAATCCGTGGCGCAGACCGCGCTCATCGGGCGCCCCCAGCTGCTGTCTCCCATCACCCCCGAGATGTTCGAGCGGCTCGCCCCGGACCGGCAGGCCGTCGCGCTGCTCACCCATCTCGACCCCACCTCCACGCTCATGCTGCCGCTGCGCACCCGCGGGCACCTCACGGGAGCGCTGGTGCTGGGCCGCGGCGGCGGCCGGGAGCCGCTGGGCCAGGACGACGTGGCGTTCGGCGAGGAGCTGGCGGTCCGGCTGGGCGTGGCCCTCGAGAACGCCCAGCTGTACGAGGAGCAGCGCGAGATCGCCGTGGGCCTCCAGGTGTCGCTCCTGCCGGAGAGCATCCCCGAGCTGCCGGGCAACCGGCTGGCGGTGCGGTACCGGCCGGGCCAGCACCACATGGAGGTCGGCGGCGACTGGTACGACGCGTTCGAGCTGCCCGACGGGCGCCTCGCCCTCGCCGTGGGCGACGTGGTGGGCCGCGGGCTGTCCGCCGCCGCGGCCATGGGGCGCCTGCGCACGGCCCTCGCCGCCCTCGCACCGGACGCGGAGCGTCCCGCGGCGCTGCTCAAGCGCCTCGACGCGTTCGCCGGGACCGTCCCCGGCAGCCAGCTCACCACGCTGGTCTACGCCATGTTCAGCCCGCACACGGGACACCTCACCTACGCGGCGGCCGGGCACCCGCCGGGGCTGGTGGTCTACCCGGACGGCATCACGCACTGGCTCATGGGCGGGCGGTCCACGCCGCTGCGATCGGTGCCGGACCCGGTGCGCAACGAGGCGGGCGCCGAGCTGCCGCCGGGCGCCAAGCTGCTGTTCTACAGCGACGGGCTGGTGGAGCGCCGCGGGGAGCGCATCGACGCCGGCCTGGAGCGCCTGGCGACGGCCGCCCGGCGCCACCACGCGCTGCCCCCCGAGGCCTTCGTCGACGCCGTGATCGCCGATCTGGACGACCCGGAGGGGCTGGGCGACGACCTGGTGGTCGTGTGCCTGGAGCACGTCGGGCTGGACGGCGCCCCGGCCGAGCGCCCGGCCGCCGCGAACGGCGTCACCGCGGGATGAAGCTCACCTGGCCGGAGGTCTCCAGGACCGCCCACCGCACGTCGCCGAGATCGGCGATCTGCTGCATGCGCGCCCATTCGGCGAGCTCCTCCCGGGTGATGCGCTCACGCCGCAGGTTCGGCTCGATCATGCGGCCGTCGGCGATGAGCACCACCGGGGCGCCCTCCAGCAGGAGCCGCATCGGCCGCCACCGGTAGGACGCGGACGACATCGCGACGGTGAGCAGGCACATGGTGGTGACCGCCAGCAGCGCCCCGGTCACCGACTGGTCGTTCTGGGTCACCCCCTGCTGGATGAGGTCCCCCAGCACCACCAGCAGCAGGATGTCGAAGGGCTCCATCTGGCCGAGCTCGCGCTTGCCGATGAGCCGCGTCACCGCGTAGAGCACGAGGAAGATGACCGCCGCGCGGATGACGATGTCCATGTCCGGGACCTCCTACGGGAAGACGACGAGCCGGCGGTGCACGGACGCGACCACGGTGTCGCCGTCCCGCAGCTCGACGTCCTGGTTCCGGGTGCCCACGCCCTGGGAGTTCACCTGGAACTGGATGCGCACCACGAGCGTCGAACCGGCGGCCAGCGGGTCGTAGGCGAGCACCCAGTGCCCCACCCCGGCCCCCTCGGCGGCGGGCTCCGGGGTGACGGTGTTGATCGTGAACTGCTGCAGGAACGCGTCCCCGAGCACCAGGCGCGGATGCGCCAGACGGGACGTCACCGCGACGTCCATGCGGATCTGCCCGATGTCCCCGGTGCGCAGGCGCACCGGGCCGTCCACCGTGAGGCGGGCGGCGGGACCGCCGGCGACGGTGGTCGCCGCGCGCTGGCCGAACACGTTCGCCAGCCCGGCGATCGCGAAGGCCGCCAGCAGCCCCACCACCGCCCGCCGCACCCGGATGCCGGCCCACCCGCGCGGGGCGGAGTGCCCGGGGATCGGTTCGATGGTGCCGGGCGGGTCGGCCACGGTCCCGTCTCCTGGATCGTCGGTGTGGCGCCAGGAGTTCCAGGACGGCCCGCCGCAACCGGGCGGGCCGCGGCGGCGTCAGCGGGCGGGCAGCACGGTGACCGGCACGGTCACCGTGCGGGTGCCCGCGCGGGCGCGCAGGCGGTACCGCCCCGCCGCCGGGGCGCGGAGCGCGTGAGCGTCACCGGGCCCGGACCGGCGGTGCGCCGCACGGTGCGGACCGCCCGGCCCCCGCGTCCAGCAGCCGAAGCGTCAGCGGGCCGCGGCGCGCAAGCGTGAGGCGCACCCGCATGGGTGCGCCCGCCCGGGGCGTGCCCAGGGCGCGCAGGCCGCGGACCGCCGCGGTGGCACCGGCCGGGGCCGCCACGGTGAACTGCGTGGACGCGGTGCCCGAGAGCCCGGCGCGGTCGTACACCGTGACCGTGACGGTGGGCCGCCCCGCGGGCAGAGCGTGCCGGACGGTGACGCCGGTCGCCGTGGTGCCGTCGCCGAAGTCCCACTCCACCCGCCCCGACAGGCCGGAGTCGCGGGGACCGTCCTCGCCGTCCGCGCTGCCCGCGGCGGTGAAGGTGACCATCCGGCCGGCCGCCGGCGCCGGGCTCGCCGCGAACCGCGCGGTGGGCGCCCTGCGGTCCAGGAAGATCGTGTCGCTCACGATCTCCGAGACGTTGCCGTCCACCCCGCCGGTGCCCTTGGCGGTGCGCACCGCCGTGTCGTAGAAGCGGGCGCTGATCTTCCGGACGCCGTCGGGGCCGGCGGCCAGGTACTTCTGCACGCCGGTGACGTACGAGCGGTGGCAGGCGATGGGGTCGCCGCAGGGGAAGTCGCCCTCGGCGACGTCCATGGCGCCCACCTCGCCCGCGCCGGGCAGCGGGTCCGAGGCCCGGAAGTGCAGGGTCACCGTGAGCCCGGTCGCGTACTCGGCGCCGTCGTCGATGGCCACCGTGCCGGTGGGCGGGCGGCTGTCGAACAGGAAGCTCGCGGGCGGGGACGTCGGGCTGCTCACCGGGGAGGCGTTCTCCAGGGCCGTCGCGGTGACCGTCGCCTGGTAGGTGGTGCCGTCCACCAGGGCGGGCAGCGGCAGGGTCGTCGCCAGCGGGCCGAGCGGGTCGGCCACGATCATGGGGACGCCCGGTGCGGCGATCACGACGTGGTAGCCCTGGGAGGTGTGGGCCGGGGAGAACGTCGCCGCGCTCCATCCCAGCGCGGAACCCGGCCCGACCACCCTCGGCACCGGGTCGAGGTGGGGCACCGACGGGTCCGCGGCGAACGCGGACGCGGGGACGGCGAGGAC
>JAXLST010000016.1:0-131041 GCA_046330435.1 Thermoleophilia bacterium
TGGTCGTTCGCCGCGGCGACGAACATCGGGTCCGGGACGCAGGGCCTGGACGGCCTCAACCGCGTCTACGAGTTCACCGAGCTCATCCAGAGCAGCCCGGAGGGCGTGTTCCGCGCGGTGTACGCGATGGTGGGCGGCGCATACCGCTCGCAGCGCATCACCACCCACGAGGTGCGGTTCAACCCGGCCAAGCGGAACCGCGGCGGTGAGCGCGACCTCGACGCCATCGTCATGGCCGCCGTGCATGGGCTGGACCGGGCGATGCTCGACTACCCCGTCCGCGCCGGCCTGATCCTGATGATGGACCGGGCCTTCACCCCCAAGCTCAACGCGGCGGTGGTGGAGCGCGCCATCCGGTTCAGCACCCGCGGCGTGGTGGCCATCGACATCGGCGGCCCCCGGCCCGGCGGGCCCGAGGCCCCGTACGACTACTCCCAGCTGCGGCCCCTGGTGGACCGGGCCCGTGAGCACGGGCTGCGCGTGACGTTCCACGTGGGCGAGGAGGGCGTGAACGCCACCGACCCCCGGCCGCACATCGAGGAGATGCACCAGGTGCTCGACCTGGAGCCCGACCGCATCGGCCACGGGATCATGGCGGCCTACGACCAGGAGCTCCGCGCCCGCGTGCGGGAGCAGGACGTGGTGCTGGAGCTGTGCCCCACCTCCAACATGCGCACCGCCGCGGTGCGCGACGAGGAGCAGATGGGCGAGATCGTCTACGAGCTCGCATCCGACGGGGTGCCCCTGGTGGTGGCCACCGACGGCCCGGAGATGATCGGCACCCGGCTGCGGGCCGAGTACGCGATGCTCGTGCGCCTGGGGGCGCTCACCCGGGACCAGGCGCGGGACGCGAACGCCCTCGCCCACGGCCGCAGCTTCGTGGCGCCCGCCGGGCGGTAGTCAGCCCAGCGGCAGGCGCCGCTCCAGGGCGAGCACCAGGACGTCGTCGCGCAGGGACCCGCCCTCGTGGCGGCGGGCGGACGCCACCAGGCGGGCGAGGCGCGCCTCCACCGCGGAGGTCCGCTCCTCCACCAGCACCCGGCAGACGCGGTCGATGCCGAACAGCTCGGCGTCGCCGTTGCGGGCCTCCACCAGGCCGTCGGTGTACATCAGGAACGTGCCGCCGGGCGGCAGCTCGAACGGCGTGACCGGCCACTCCGCCTCGTCCAGGGCACCCAGGACCGGCCCCACGCCGGCGGGCTCCAGCTGCGCGCAGTCCGGTCCGGCGAGCACCAGGGGCGGCGGGTGCCCGGCGCACGCGAAGATCCCGGTGCCGTCGTGCTCCACCAGGGCGTAGATGACGGTGGCGAACAGCCCCTCGGAGCGCAGCTCCGGCCGGGCCATCTGGGCGTTGAGCGCGGACAGCACCCGGGCGGGGTCCGGGTCGACGGCCACCATTGTGCGCCACCCGAACCGCAGGCCGGCGGCCTGGGCGGCGGCGGGGGCGCCGTGCCCGGCCATGTCGCCGACGATCATCGCCAGGCGGCCGTCGGCGAGCACCTCGGCGTCGTAGAAGTCGCCGCCGATGAGCAGGGCGCGCTCGGCGGGCCGGTACCGGGACACCAGCCGGTAGTCCCGCAGGCCCGGGAGCCGCTGCGGCAGCAGGCCCTCCTGCACGGTCTCCCACAGGCGCCGCTCCGTGCGCTGGGCGGCCTCCCGGCGGGCGGCGGCCGTCACCGCATCGCGCTGCTGGAACACCTGCCGCTGCATGAGGTTGAACCCGTCGGTGAGGTCCGCCAGCTCGCGCACCGCCATGGCGCTGGGCGGCACGTCGGCCATGCGGCCGCGGGCGACGCGCCCCACGCCGAGGGCGAGGAGCTTGATGGGGCCGCCGACCCGCTTCCACACGCGGCGGGCGGTGAACACCACCACGAACAGCGCCAGGATCGCCGCGGCCACGACCGCGGCGAGCGTGATGCTGCGACGGCGGTCGGCGTCACGGAGCGATTGCTGGCGGCGGTCCTCCACGGCCTCCTGCAGCACCGCGAACTCCGCCCGGAACGCGTCGATGCGCTCCTTGGCGACGCCCTGGTTGACGCGCTGGATGGCCTCGTCCACCCGTCCCTGCCGGCGCAGGCGGATGAGCTCCAGCGCCTCGGCGAACCACAGCCGGGCCCGCTGGTCGACGGCCTCGACGATGGCGCCGAGCTCCTGGTCGTCGCCGGCGAGGGCCTGCAGGCGGGCGAGGTCCGCCGGGTACCGGCGGCGGGCGTCGGAGAACGGCTTGAGGTAGTCGCCGCGGGCGGTGAGCGTGTACCCGCGGTTGCCCGTCTCGGCGTTCAGGATGTCGACGAGCACCTGGTACGCGGCGCCCTGCCGGTCGATGGCGAGTTCCGCCGCGTCGCGGTAGTCGCGGGCCGTGATGAGGGTGCCGCCCACCGCGACCGCGATGAGCACGGCCAGCACCAGCGCGAGCCCCGCCACCAGGCGCGACAGCACCCAGCGCAGGGACCCCAGTTCCCGGCGTCCCGGATCCCTCACCCGCGGTCCCCTCTCACCTGCGGAGCGGGCACCCTACCCCGTCCCGCCGGTCGCGGGGAGTGCCGCCGCGTCCGAAGGTTCCGGCCCGGGCTCCAGCAGGCCGAGCGGCGGCGACCACGCCGGCGGTCGTGGCCTGCAGCAGCAGGGTGGTGAGGATGGCCATCGCGACCAGCGCGACGGCGATGTCGGCCCCCTCCACCCCTTGGGCCAGCAGCAGCGCGGCGATCGCCGCCGGCACCACCCCCGTCTCACGGCACCAGCACAGGAAGAGCTTCTCCTGGCGGGTCCAGGCGCCCCGGCGATCCGGCAGCAGGCACACCCACACCACCAGCGGACGGGCGACGAACAGGAACACGGCCATCACCGCCACGCCGCCCAGCCAGTACTCGCCGAGGGCGTCGAGCGGGAGGTTGATCCCGAGCGTCACGAACACCGCCAATGTCGCCAGCTCCGCGAGCTGGGCCACGGTGAACTCGAGCTGCCGTTCGTGCTCCTCCCCGTGGCGGATGCCGAACGTCCGCATGTTGCCCACGATGAGGCCCATCACGAACGCGGCCAGGTACGCCGATCCGCCCACCTCGTCCACCGTGAAGTACTCAAGCGCGATGAGGGCGAGCACCGCCGCCGCCGGGGAGTCCCGCCACGCGCCGAGCCGCGTCGCGGACAGCATGAGGGCCAGCAGCAGGCCGGCGGCGATCCCGAGCCCGGCGCCGATGGCGAGGTCCTCCGCGAAGGTCTCCAGCGACCCCAGCACGTCCGCTCCGCCCGAGGAGCCCACCACGGCGGCCACCGTGAAGGCCAGGACGGTGCCGGTGGGGTCGTTGAACGCGGACTCGGCGATGACGGTCTGGGCGACCTTGGGGCGCAGGCGGATGCGGTCGAACAGCGGGATGAGGATCGCCGGGTCGGTGGGCGCCAGGACGGCTCCCAGCAGCAGTGCCACCTCGAACGGCACGCCGAACACGGGCCCGGCGACCAGCGCCACCACCAGGGCGCTCAGCACCACGCCGGGCAGCACCAGCATCCCCAGGCCCACGGCGGTGCGGGAGATCACGCGGAGGCTGATGCCGAGGCCGCCGTGGAACAGGATGAGCGCCACGCCGTAGGTGAACACCAGCTGGGCGCCCAGCCCGCCCAGGGGGTCCTGCACCAGGTCCAGGGCCGACGGGCCGATGAGCAGGCCGGCGCCGACCAGGGCGATCATCGTGGGGATGCGGAGCAGGGCGGCGACCGGCACCGCCAGCAGCCCGGCACCGATGATCAGCCCCGCGTCGCGCAGGACCTCCTGGGTGTCCAACGTGTGGCCCGCGCCCTAGGCGCTCTGGGCGGGCGGGCCCTCCGCGACGAGCCGGCGGATGTCCTTGAAGGTCTCGGGCCGGCCGATGATGACCAGCGTGTCCCCGGCGCGCAGCACCTCGTCGGGGTGCGGGGTGGCGAGCGAGCCCTTCTCCCGCAGGATCGCGACGATCGTGGCGCCGGTGGTGGACCGGATGCGGCACGTCGCGACGGTGAGCCCCACGATGGGGCTGGCCGCGGGCAGCTCGATCCACTCCATCACCAGGTCCTTGAGCGCGAGCTCCAGGTCCTGGACGAGCTGCGGGCGGTAGACGACCCCCGAGAGGATGGCGCCCAGCTGGCGCGCCTCGTCGTCGTTGAGCGTGACGACGGTGGGCTCCTCGTCGTCGTCGCCCCCGATGTAGACCTCGCGCAGGCCGTCGAGGTGCACGACGGCGCAGACGCGCTCGTCGTCGTGGGTGCGGATCGTGAACTTCGTGCCCACGCCGGGGAGGCGGGTCTCACGGACCTCAACCATGACGCTGCACTCCTGATGCTCGGGGACGCCGGGGCGGTTTGCGGCTCGGGAAGAGGGCCCTGCCGAGGCGCCGCGACTCACGCATGATTACCACCCCGACGATAGCCGTCGCCAGCACGAACATGCCCGCGAACGCCTGGACGTTCGCACGGAAGTCCGGGTCCAGGGCGGCGCCGGCCGCCGCGAGCTGGGCCAGGATGATGGTGAACTCCCCGCGGGCGAGCAGGGATGCGCCCACGTTGATGCCCTGGCGGCGGGTGAAGCCGGTGAGGCGCGCGGCGATGAACCCGGCGGCCATCTTGGTGATGATCGCCAGCGGGACCGCCACCAGCAGCCACACCCACACCTCGTCGAAGCCGAACAGGTCGACCTCCACGCCGAACGCGAAGAAGAAGATCGCGGCGGCGAAGTCCCGCAGGCCGAGCAGCTGCTCCTCGATCTCGTCGCGGATCTCGGTGCCCGACAGCAGGACGCCGGCGAGCAGCGCCCCCACGGCGTCCGACACCTCGAACAGCTCGGCGAGGGCCGCGCCACCCACTGCGACGGCGATGGCGAACAGGAACAGCTGCTCCCGGGACATGCGGCGCACCAGCGGGCCCAGCAGGGGGCCGGTCCAGCGGCTCACCAGCAGGGAGACGCCCACGAACCCCAGGGCGAGCAGGCCGGTGACGCCCACGTCGACGGCCCCCACCGCCGCCCCCGTGGCCAGGGCCCCTGCGACGGCGAGGAACAGCGCGATCGCGATGTCCTCGAACACCAGGACCCCGAGCGTGAGGTCCGTCTCGTCGTCGGCGAGGCGCCGCAGGTCGAACAGCGCCTGCGTGACGATGCCGCTGCTCGACACGTAGAAGATCCCGGCGAACAGGAAGGCGGCCTTCCCGAACCCGAACAGGCCGATCCCGATGGCGACCCCGGCGCCGAAGCAGATCGCGAGGTCGACCAGGCCGCCCACCATCACCAGGCGCCGGGCCTGGGTGAGGCGCTCCAGGGAGAACTCAAGGCCCAGGAAGAACAGCAGCAGGATGATCCCGAGCTCGCTCAGGACCGCGATGCCCTCGCTGCCCTCCAGCACCGTCGGCCCCGGGGAGCCCGGCCCCAGCGCGACGCCCGCGAGGATGAACACCGGGATCGCGGAGAGCTTGAGGCGGCCCGCGGCGATGCTCGCGACCGCGAGGGCGATGACGATCACCGCGAGGTCGTTGAGGTGGTTCAGTGGCGACTCCGTGCCGGGGCTCGGGGCCGAAGGCTAGCGGTACGGCGGTCGCCCGCCGAACCGGTGCCGCGCCGCGGCCGCGGGCGCACGCTGGTAACCGCCGCGCCGGTGCGGCAGCATCCCGCCCGTGCCGTCCTCCGCATCCCCGGCGACCGGCGGGGCGCTGGATCCCCGCATGCACCGGCGGCTCCTGGCGCGCACCGCCGTGCGGAGCCTGGCGGTCGCGACGGTCATCGTCGTCGTCTACTCCCTGCTGCCCGCGACCCGGGACGTGGGCTCCGCCGGGACGGTGCTGCGCCTCGCCGCCGGATTCGTCGTGATCGCCGCGGCGCTGGGATGGCAGGTGCGGGCGATCACCCGGGCGGAGCACCCCGTGCTGCGCTCCACCGAGGCCGTCGCCGCCCTCATCCCCCTGCACCTGGCCGTGTTCGCCCACGTGTACCTGTCGATCTCCCGCACCCACCCGTCCGCCTTCACCGAGATGCTGGACCACGTCTCGGCGCTCTACTTCACGATGACGGTGTTCGCGACCGTGGGGTTCGGCGACATCGCGCCCCGGTCGGACGGGGCCCGACTGGTCGCGATCGTCCAGATGGCCCTCAACCTCATCCTCCTCGGCGCCGGCATCCGGCTGCTGTTCGCCGCCGCACGGCGCGGGGCGGCGCGAGGCGACGACGGGGCCGGCTCCTCCGCCTGAGGCGGGGGATCGCACGGTCGCCGGTGGGCCGTGACCGCCGGGTGCTCAGCCCACCGCGAGAATTGTCGATGTTGATTGGGTGAGCGGGGGTTCCACCGTGCCCGGGAGCCGCGGCGTCCCGGGCCGAACGATGTCCATTGCGGCGGTGACGGGCCTGTGGCTGCTCGCCGGCGTGCTGGCGGCCACCGGCGCGTGGCCCGGCCCGACGACCACGCCCATCGCGATCGCCGCGGTGACCGCCGCCGTCGCCGCCACGGTGCGCGCCACGACGAGCCGCGGCATCTCGCGGCGCATGTGGTCGCTGCTGGCCGCGTCCCAGTGGTCGTTCGCCGCCGGTGACCTGTGGTGGGCGGTCGACAGCCTGCGCGGCGTCGGGACCGCCGCGGTGTCCCCCGCCGACGGGGCCTACCTGCTGGGGTACCCGCTGCTCGCCGCCGGGCTGCTGTCGCTGGTGCTGGCGCGCGGGGGCCGCGCGGCCCTGCCGGCGGCCGGGGACGGGCTGGTGGTGGGCGTCATCGCGACGCTCGGCATGTGGCACTACCTGGTGGACGAGCTGGCGGCCGGGAGCAGCGCGGAGTGGCTCATCGCCGCCGCGTATCCCGTCGCCGACGTCCTGCTGCTCGCCTGCCTCGCGTGGGTGGCCGCGGCGACGGGCACCCGCAACACGGCGGTGCTGTTCATCGCGGTCAACGTGGGCCTCACGGTGGGCGCCGACCTGATGTACGCCGCCGACATCGCCCGGGGCGGGACCGGCGAGGGGCGCCTGCTGGACGCCGCCTACGTGCTCGCCTACCTCCCGCTCGCACTGGCGGCGCTGCACCCCTCGGCCGGGAACGTGACGTGGCCCCGCCTGGTGTCCACGGCGTCCGCGGGCGGGAGCAGGGTGCTGCTGCTGGGGGCCGGGGTGGTGGCCGCCCCCCTGGTTGGCGTGATGGCGGCCCTGGAGGGCCACAGCGCCGCGTTCCTGGTCGTCATGGCCCTGGTGTGCGGGGTGATCGTCGCGCGCATCGCCGGGATCGTGAACGAGGCCAACCGGGACCGGGCCGCGCTGACCGAGAAGGAGGAGCTGCTCGCGCACCGGGCGATGCACGACGACCTCACCGAGCTCCCCAATCGCCGGGCCCTGCTGGAGGACCTGGCCGCACGGCTGGGACGCTCCCGGCGCGACTCGGTGGTGGTCGTGGTGGCCGAGCTGGACGACTTCAACCTCATCAACGACGGGCTGGGGCACGCCACGGGCGACGAGCTGCTGCGCCGCGTCGCGGAGCGCCTGCGCGACGTCGCCGGGGACGGCGAGCTGGTCGCCCGCATCGGCGGCGACGAGTTCGTGCTGGTCACCTCCACACCGGACGGCTCCGCCGACGCCCTCGCCGCGGCGCGGCGCGTGGCGGTGGCGCTGGAGGCGCCGTTCGCGCTGACCTCCGGCGAGGTCTACGTGGGCGCCAGCCTGGGGGTGGTCGTCGCCGACGGGGACGAGGAACGGCCCGCCCAGGAGCTGCTGCAGGACGCCGGCATCGCCCTGTACCGGGCCCGCGAGGGCGGGCGCGGCCAGTGCCAGGTGTTCGGCGGGGCGATGCGCCAGTGGGTGTCGGAGCGCCGGTCCCTGGAGAACGACCTGCGCCGCGCCATCGACCACGACGAGATCACGCTGGCGTACCAGCCCCAGGTGGACCTGGGCAGCCGGCTCATCACCGGCGTGGAGGCGCTGGCGCGGTGGCAGCACCCCACCCGCGGGCACGTCTCGCCCGCCCAGTTCGTGCCGCTGGCCGAGTCCACCGGGCTCATCGTGCCGCTGGGGGAGCGGCTGCTGGCCCGGGCGTGCGCCGACGCCCGGCGCTGGAGCGACACCTTCGGCCCGGTGCTGACGGTGAGCGTGAACGTCTCGGCCCGCCAGCTGGCGCAGCCGGACGTGGTGGAGCGGATGCGCGCGGTGATCGGGGCGGCCGGGGTGCCGACCGGCGTGATGGTGCTGGAGCTCACCGAGACGGCGCTCGCCACCGACCCGGCCCGGATGCGGCAGCGCATGGCGGCGCTGCGGGACCTGGGCCTGCGGATCGAGCTGGACGACTTCGGGACCGGGCAGTCCTCGCTGGCGGCGCTGCGGACGTTCCCGCTGGACGCCGTGAAGATCGACCGGGGGTTCATGGAGGGCGTGGGCGAGGACACCCGCGCCACCCACGCGGTGGCGGCCGTGGTGGCCCTCATCCACGCCCTGGGGCTGGGCTCGGTGGCGGAGGGCATCGAGACCGAGGACCAGGCGCGGGCGATGTCCGCCCTGGGATGCGGGCGCGGGCAGGGCTACCTGTTCGGCCGCCCGTCCCCCGCCGTGGTCATCGACGCGCTGCTCGCCGAGGGCGGCCGGCTGCCCGTGCTGCCCGCCGCGGCGCCGCGCGCCGCCTGACCCCGGTCACCCGGCGTTCAGGAACGCCTCGAGCGCCCGCGCCTCGGCGCGGACCGCCGCGGACTCCTCCCGCCGCAGGCGCCGCAGCGGCTCCACGGTGACGGCCGCCGGCGCGCCCCGCTCCGGCCGGGTCCACCGCCAGGTCGCGGCCACCCGGCCGTCCACCAGCACGAAGCGGGTGGCGTCGACGCTGAGCGCCCGGTACGCCTCGTCGATCATCCGGCCGCGGTGCCGGAACCCCAGCACGGCGTTGTCGAACGCCGGCAGGAACCGCACCGGGGCCGGGGTGCCCGGATCGGGCAGCGGGCCGTCCTCCACGTCCAGCAGCTCGCGGCCGGCGGCGTCCCGGAAGGAGCGCAGCCGTGGCCGCAGGCGCTCCAGCGGGCCGTTCAGCCCCGACAGGCCGGACCACGCCCGGATGTCCGCGGCGGTGGCGGGCCCGAACGCCCGCAGGTACCGCAGCACCAGGTCCTCCGGCGCGGGGGCCGGCCCGGGCGCCGGGCCGAGCCAGGACTCCACCGCCACGTGGCTGGGCTGCGGCTGCGGGCGGCCCCACACGCCGCGCGGGGGGACCTGCAGCACGGGCACCAGCACCGCGATCGCCTGCACCAGGGCGTCGCGCGTGGCGAGGGGCCAGCGGTCCTCCACGGCCGCCGCCACCTCGGGCAGGCGCCGCGGCTCGGCGAGCAGGGGCGCCACGGCCTCCCACAGCGGGCCGGCCTCGATGCCCGGCAGGCGGCGGCGGTCCACGCCGAGGGCGCGGTCCATGAGCATCCCGTGGTGGAGCGCGCGCAGGCCGTGGGCGTCGGCGGCGCTCACCAGGTGGACGGTGCGGCGCATGAGCAGCAGCCGCGCCACCGAGCGGTCCTCGAGGGCGCCCGCCAGGGCGCCCGGGACGAACCCCGCCAACCGGGACCACAGGCCGGCGTACGGCTCGAGCGGCTCCTGCGCCTGCAGCCCCAGGACCCGCTCCAGGGCCTCCGTGAGGGGAAGCGCGTGGCGTTCCAGCAGCAGCTGCCGCGCGAGGGTGGCGCGGTTGAGCGCCCGGTCGGTGAGGACCGGCGGGCGCCCCGGGGTCACCGCGCGGCGCTCCCGATGAGCTCCTCCACCCCGGCCACGCCCTCCCGGCGCATGCGGTCCAGCAGTCCCCGGTTGATGGCCGCGATGGTGCGGGGCCCGCCGTACACGAGCGCCGTCCACACCTGCACCAGGCGGGCTCCGGCGGCGAGGCGCTCCCACACGTCGTCGGCGGTGCCGATGCCGCCCACGCTGATGACCGGCATGCCGGGGGCCCGGGCGACGACGCGCCGCAGCATCTCGAGGCTGCGGGCGGCGACCGGCGGCCCCGACAGGCCGCCCTGCTCGGTGATGAGGGCCGGGTCGGACACCAGCCCGTGGCGGGACAGGGTGGTGTTGCACACGATGAGCCCGTCGCCGCCCACCGAGCGCACCAGGTCGACGACCGCATCCAGCTGCTCGTCGGTGAGCTCCGGGGCGACCTTCACCAGGATCGGGCGGGGCCGGCGGCGGGTGATGTCGGCCTTCATGCGGTTGAGGTCGATGAGCGCGCCCAGGATCCCCGCCAGTGCGGAGCTCTCCTGCAGGTCCCGCAGCCCCGGGGTGTTGGGGCTGCTGACGTTCACCACCACGTAGTCGGCGTACGGCCACAGGCGGTCGAGGCTCGCGACATAGTCCCCGGTCGCGTCCTCCACGGGCGTGATCTTGGACTTGCCGATGTTGATGCCCAGCGGCACGCGGTGCAGCTGGCCGGTGCGGTCCAGGGCGGCGAGGCGCTGCGCGGTGGCGGCCGCCCCGTCGTTGTTGAAGCCCATGCGGTTGATGATCGCCCGGTCGGCGGGGAGCCGGAACAGGCGGGGCCTGGGGTTGCCCTCCTGCGGGTGGGCGGTGACGGTGCCGACCTCCACGAAGCCGAAGCCCAGGGCGTGCCAGCCGGGGATCGCGGCGCCCCACTTGTCGTAGCCGGCGCCCAGGCCCACGGGGTTGGGGAACCGGATGCCCCAGACCCGCTGGGCGAGCAGCGGGTCCCGCACGCGCAGGCCCAGGCGGGCGATGGCGGGCGCGGACCGCGCCATGCCCTGCACGGCGAGGGTGTGGGCGCGTTCCGGGTCGAGCTTGAACAGCAGCGGCTGGGTGAGGCGGGTGAGGGGGTCGAATGCGCTCATGTGACGAGGGTGTCGGTGCGGGCGGCCATGTCGAGGTCACGCCGGGTGACGCCGCCCTGGGAATGGGTGGACCACCGCACCAGCACCCGGTTCCACCGGATGTCGAGGTCGGGGTGGTGGTCGGCCTGCTCGGCGGCGCCGGCGAGGCGGTTCACGAACAGGACGGCCGCCATGAAGCCGTCGAACGTGAACTCCCGCGTCAGGGCGCCGTCCTCGTGACGCCATCCCGGCAGCCCGGCGAGGGCGGCGGAGATCGCGTCGGCGTCGAGGGGAGGCACGGTGTGAGCCTACTGGCACGCCGGGACCGCGGCGCACTACGGTGGGCCCATGGACATCGACTCGGTGCTCAACGAGGCGTTCGGGATCTACGGCCGGTTCTTCGGCCGGCTGGTGCTGATCGCCGGCGGCGTCTTCCTGGTCCTGAACCTGGCGACCGCGTTGCTGGGCGGGGTGGGCGGCGTGGCCGCGGGCCTGGCCAGCGCGTTCATCTCACTGGTGGGGACGTTCTGGCTGCAGGCGGCGCTGGTGGAGGCCACCGTCGACCTCCGCGACGGGCGGGCCGACGTGCCGGTGCCCGAGCTGTTCCGGCAGGCGCGGCCGTTCCTGGTGCCCGGCATCGTCGCTGGCATCCTGGCCGCCCTGGGGATCGTCGCCGGGCTGGTCCTGCTGATCGTGCCGGGGCTCTACCTGCTGACGATGTGGGCGGTGCTGATCCCGGTGATCGTGCTGGAGTCGGTGCCGGTGGGCACGGCGTTCAGCCGGTCGCGGGAGCTGGTGCGCGGCAACGGGTGGCAGGTGTTCGGCGTGCTGCTCATCCTGGTGCTGGCCGTCGCGGTGGGCACCGCGATCGTGTCGGGGCTGTTCGCCCTGGTGTTCCCGGATTTCGTGGGCCGATGGCTGGGTTCGACGGTGGCGAACGCCGTGGCGGTGCCGTTCTTCGCGGTCGCCGTGACCGTGATGTACCTGCGCCTGGCCGGGCGGGGGCCGGAGCCTCAGGGGGCCTGATCGGGCTGGTGCGGCGGGCGCGGCGCCCACGCGGCGGCGGTGCTGATCCAGAACACCGCCCACAGGATGATCCCGACGAACTTCGCGAGGTCCTCGGCCGGGGTGTGCAGCGTCCCCAGCGTGCCGCGGACGATGTCGACGGCCACGGCGTAGCCCAGCAGCACGCCGCTCATCACCAGCAGCTGCCAGGCGCTGCGGCGCAGCCACGCGCGGTGGATGACCAGCAGGGACAGCAGGGTCGCGGCGTACGCGAACTCGGTGACCGGCTCGGGGATGTGCAGCAGGCGGGGGCCGACGTCCTCGTGGAACTGGAACTGGTCGTCGAGGGTGAGGACGGTGCACAGGACGCCCGCGTGGAGCAGCACCCGGGCGCGGGCGTCCCACCCGCGGATGCTCCCCACCAGCAGGCACGACACGCCCGCCGCCCACCACGACAGGATCCCGATGTTGCTGAGCAGGCCGGTGTTCCACGCGCCGTCCAGCACCGACGCGGCGTCACCGGTGTACATGCCCAGGTCCTCGCCGCCGAGGCTCCACACGAGCAGGAAGACCATGCACGCCGCCCCGACGGAGGCGAACGCCGCCATGCCGGTGATGCGGTGCGCGGGCGCCTCGGGAAGGGGTTCCCGCCGCCGGTCGAATCGCCGCTCGGACCGCCGCTCCCGCGGCGGGTCCTGCCGTTCCGTGGTCTGCACGCCGTTCCCATCCATGGGTCGAGATGCGCTGCGGGCCGGTGGTGCGATGCCCCGTGCCCCGGGAAAGACATCGGCACCACCGGCCCGCGGTGGAGTTCCCGGGATCATTGCCCGGTGTGCGCGGCCGCTACGCGGTCGCGTGCGCGGCGTGCTCCATGAGCGTCCTGCCCCACGCCGCGTAGACGTCGGCGGCCTTCGTTCCGGCGACGCCGAACTCGTACCGGAAGTCCTTGAGCAGGTAGCCGCCCTCGGCGCGGCTCATCTCCATCTCCTCGGACTCCATGAGCCTGTGGAGGGTGTCCATGTCACCCCACACGATGACCATGTCCTCACCGGAACCGGTGTGGCCGATCACCCACTCGTACCGCTCGATGACGCCGTCGTCCATCAGCTTCTGGAAGCCCGCCTCGGAGTCGGCGGCGAACCGCATGGCCTCGAGCTCACGTCCCCGGAAGGGCGCGGTCCAGCGGTAGATCACGACGCCCGTCATGATGCACCCCCTCGTCCGTCGCTGCAGGGCCGGCGTGGGGTCCGGTGTCCCCAGCATCCACCGCGGCGGGGGCGTGTTCATCCGTTCCGTGTGCCGACCCGTCGCTCACCATCCCGGAGGGGTTCGCGCGGGACCGCGGATTCCGGCGGTTCGGGCCACGGCCCCACGTTCGCGCGGGCCAGCGCCTCGAGCCCCGGGATCGCGGGGGCCGCCGCGCGGGGGCGGCCGACCTCCCGGGTGATCCGCTCCGCGAGCCGGGCGGGCCGTCGCAACTCGGCGGGCGCGAAGCGGTGCGGCGCCGGACCGAGGGCGGCGACCTTGTCCTGGTAGTCCATGCACATCACCGGCGTCCCGGCGCCGGTCGCGGCGATCGCCAGGTGCAGGCGCCCGGTCACCACGAGGTCAAGCAGGGCGCACAGGCCCTTCGCCCGCGCGGCGGACGGGTCGTCGCACACCGCCACGTCGACCTCGCCCGGCAGTGATCCCGTGATCCCGCGTGCCAGGGCGAGGTCGTCGGAGCCGGGCCGCAGGTCGTGCGGGATCAGCACCACCGCGGCGGCGCCGAGCCTGCGGGAGAGCGCCGCCGCGAGCGCCGCGTGGGCGGACACCGAATCGAGGCCCGGCTGCAGGCGCGCCAGCAGCCCGTTGGCGTTGAGGCCAATCACGGTGCGCCCCGCGGAGCGGTGCCCGGCGACCCACCCGGCCAGGCGCGGGGCGGGCGGCTCGGCGGCCAGGAGGAAGGCGGGGTCGGCGACGAGCTCCACGGGTCGCCCCAGCAGCGCGCGCGCCCGGCGGGCCGAGGGGGCGTCGCGGAACCGCAGGGCCGTGGCCGCCGGCAGCCGGCGCAGCGCCGCGAGCGCCGCGGGGTGCGGCGCCCGGTTGAGGCTCGCGCCCGCGACGGCGGTCGGCAGCCCGCGGCGGTGCGCGGCGATCAGGAGGTCCACGCGTTCCTCCACGGGTCCGGGGCCGTAGAAGCCGTCCATGATGTCCGCCCCGGCCACGATCACGGCGTCGACGCCCGGCGGCGGCGCATGGGGCGGGGCGGTCACGGCGGCCGCGCCGCGGTCGGTGAGGGCCCGGGCCAGGCCGGCGAGGATGGCCGCGTCACCCAGGCTCCCCGGCCCGGCGGGCGGCACCACCCACACCCGGTGCCCCGGGCCCGGGACCCACCCGGTGTGAGGATCGGGCCAGGAACGGGAACCGTCTCCGTCATCGACGACTTCCCCATCCCAGGCCTGCAGGACCTCCCCGGCTTCCTCACCCCGCGTGCGGCGTGGCTGCTGGACCGCCTCGCGCGGCATCAGACGGGCGTGGGCGTGCACGGCGACATCGCGGAGATCGGGGTGTTCTACGGCCGCTCGGCCCTGGTGCTGGGAGCGGCCCTCGCCGATGGGGAGCGGCTCATCGCCTGCGACCGGTTCGACGTGGGGGCCGGGGACGTGCCCGGATGGGCGTTCGCGGCGGACGCCGGGCCGGAGGAGACCCTGCGCGAGTGGTGGGGCCGGTGCATCGGCGACCCGGAGCGGCTGGTGGTGCGCCGCGGCGACTCCGCCGGCCTGTCCGCACGGGACCTGGGCGCCCCCGCCCGCCTGGTCCACGTGGACGGCGGGCACGCCTACGACGCGGTCATCGACGACCTGACCGTCGCCGACCGCGCCCTCGCGCCGGGCGGTGCGGTCGTGGTGGACGACGTGCTCCTGGCCGAGTGGCCGGACGTGACCGTCGCCCTCGTCGACCACCTCCGTTCGCTCGACGGCACGACCGTCCCGGTGCTGGTGGCCGAGCACAAGGCCGTGCTGTGCCGCCGCGAGGACCGTGCCGCGTACCGCGAGTGGGCGCTGCGCACCGCCGGCGAGCTGTTCGCGGGCGCCGGCGACCTGGTGGCCGAGCGCGGGTTCGCCGGCGAGTCCGTGGTGGTCGCGTCCCGCCTGCGCGGCTGAACGCCCGTGCCGGAACTCCCCGTATCCGGGGATGCGCGCCGTGATCAGGCGGAGGTTGCGGTGCCGCTCCGCGCGGCGCGCCGTCCCCACCCGGTGGTCGCCCTCCAGGTGCAGGACGCGGGCCTCCGGCACCCACAGGATGCGCGCGCCGGCGGCGTGGAGGCGGGCGCCGAGGTCGACGTCCTCGTACCCCCAGCTGCCGTCGTACGCCTCGCACCACCCGCCCAGCGCCAGGGCGAGCCGCCGGCCGTAGGCGATGTTGCAGCCGTGGAAGCAGTGGTAGGGATGCGGATGGCGGTCAATCGCGCGGGCCTCCGCCCGGCGCCAGTCGGCCAGGTGCCCGGGGCGGTTGGAGCCGGAGGACGGCAGGTCCTGTTGGCGGGCGAGACGCCGGTACGCGTCGGGGCCGCCGCGGAACCCGTGCGGGAGGCGGATGAACCGGCGCAGCCCGAAGGTCGCGACCTGGGCGCCGCCGGCGTGGCGGGCGGCGTGGGCGGAGACCAGGCCCGGCGGGGCGACGACGTCGTCGTCCAGGTTCACCACCACATCGCCGCGGGCGGCCCTGAGGCCGGCGTTCCGCGCCCCGGATGGGGCGAACCCGTGCCGGCTGAACCGCAGCCACCGCAGCCCCAGGCGGGACCGCAGGGCGTCGATCCCCGCCGGCGGCCCCTCGGCGGACGGGCACTGCACCACCAGGACCTCCATGCGCGGCGCGGGATGGGTCTGGGCGGCGAGCGCCCACAGTGCCGCCGACAGGTGGGCGCGCGTCCCTCCGTATGGGATGACGACGCTCACCGTCGTCCGGTCCCCGCTGTGTGTCTCCCGCCGCATTGACACCGCCCCGTCGGTTTCCTGCCCGCTGCACTTCCCCGGTCCGGCGGCGGGGAACCCCCGGCGCCCTCCTGCTGGGCGTCGCCGGGGTGCACGCCCTGTGCCTGGGGTTCCGCCTGGCCGCCGGGCTGCTCGGGCGGCGCCGCCCGCGGTCCGCGGCCCCGCCGCCGCACGGCGTGCCTCCCTCGTTCACGGTTCTCGCGCCCCTGTTCCGGGAGCCCGGGCGGGCGCCGGCCCTGGTCGCGGCGCTCGCGGCGCTGGACCACCCCCGTGACCGGCTCGAGGTGATGGTGCTGGTGGAGCACGACGACCACGACACCGCGGTCGCCGCCGGAGACGCCGTCCGCCGCCTGGGCGATCCGCCGTGGATGCGCGTCGAGGTGGTCCCGCCGGGCCTGCCCCGCACCAAGCCACGGGCGCTGATGCACGGCCTGGGGCTCGCCCGGGGAACGCTCCTGGCGGTGTTCTACGCGGAGGACGTCCCGGATGCCCGGCAGCTGCGGGACGCGGCCGCGGTGTTCGCGACGCGCCCGCCCGAGGTCGCATGCCTCCAGGCGCTTCCCGTCCCCGTCCCGTCCGGCGGTGACGTGCAGGGGCGGGTGATGGCCGCCGAGTACGGGTTCTGGCACGGCGCCGTGCTGCCGGGGCTCGCCCGCCTGGGCGCTCCCGTGCCCCTGGCGGGGACCTCCAACCACCTGCGCGTCGCGGCGCTGCGCGCGGTGGGCGGCTGGGACCCGTGGAACGTCACCGAGGACGCGGATCTGGGTGTGCGCCTGGCGGCCGCCGGGTTCCGCACCGAGATGCTGGCGTCCACCACCCGGGAGGAGTCGACCCCGGACGGCGTGCGCCGCTGGGTGCGGCAGCGCTCCCGGTGGAGCCGGGGTTTCCTGGTGACCTCCGCGGCGGCGGCGCGCCGGTCCCGCGCGCTCGGCCTCCGCCGAGCCGCGTGCGCACAGCTCGTCCTCGCGGGCACCGTCGCCGTGCAGGTCACCACCCTGCTGCTGGCCGTCGCGCCGGTCACCGGGCCGGTGCTGCGACGCCCGTGGGGGTGGACGGGCGCCGAGCGCATCGCGGCCGCCGCGTTCGCCGCGGGCATTGCCGGGAGGGTCGCCGTCCTCACCCCGCGGCCCCCGTTCCGGGTCGCCGCGGCGATGCCCGTCTACGCCGTGCTGGAGGGCGTCGCCGCCCTCCACGGGCTCGCCGTCCTCGCGCGCGACCCGTCGCGCTGGGACACCACGGACCACCCGGTGCGGCCCGTCCCTCCGGGGAGCGACACTCCCGGCCCCGCCCTCTAAGCTCCCCCGTGGGCCGTTAGCTCAGCTGGTAGAGCAAGGGACTTTTAATCCCAAGGTCACAGGTTCGAGCCCTGTACGGCCCATCGCTGAGAACGCCGTATTCAAGCGGTTCACAGAGCCACCTTCCTCTCTGGCCGACCCCGCCGAGGCGGGGGGTGGTAACAAAAGTGGTAACTTCCCTCCATGTCGGCTCCCATGGAGAAGACGAGCGTGCCCGGCATCTACCGCCGCGGCGGCCGCTACGTGGTCGCCTTCCGGGACGCCACCGGCAACCAGCGCCGGCGCACCGCCGGGACCATGGCCGAGGCCCGGGCGCTGAAGGGCGAGATCTCCGCGGACCTCAGCCGGGGCGAGTACCGAGAGCAGTCGCGCATCACGCTCGCCGAGTACGCGGATGAGTGGATACGTACCTACGCGGGCCGCACGAGCCGGGGCATCCGCCCCACGACGCTCGAGGAGTACCGGCGGGACCTGGAGGCTCACGTCCTGCCGGTGCTGGGCCGGCGTCGCCTGTCGCAGATCGAGCCGCGCCACGTGAAGCTGCTGGCGAGCGATCTCGCCAAGGCGGGACGCCTGCCGTCGACGGTCCGCAACATCATGGCTCCGCTGCGGGCGTTGTTCGCAACGGCCGTCGAGGAGGGCGTCGTGCGCACCAACCCCTGCACGGGCCTTCGGCTTCCGGGAGGGACGACCCCGGACCGGCACGCGCGCGCCCTCACCGAGGACGAGCTGGCGCGCCTGGTCGAGGAGATCCCCGAGTCCTGGCGGCTGGTAGTCCAGTTCCTCGCACAGACGGGCCTGCGCATCGGCGAGGCCATCGCGCTGCGGTGGGAGGACGTCGACCTCGGAGCGCGGCGGGTGAAGGTCCGCCGGCGGCTCTACAAGGGTGTGATCGATGCGCCCAAGAGCCGGTACGGCATCAGGGACGTGCCGATCAGCAGCGAGCTCGCCCAGGCGCTGTGGAATCACCGGTCCGCCTCGCGCCACCCTGGCGACACCGACCCGGTGTTCCCCAGCGAGGCCGGAACGCCGCTCAACGGGATGAACCTGTTGAACCGTGTGGTGAAGCCGGCGGCGGTGCGCGCGGGGGTGCCCTGGGCGGCGTTGCACACGCTGCGCCACACCTGCGCGTCGATGCTGTTCCGCGGGGGGTGGAACGCCAAGCAGGTGCAGATGGTGCTCGGTCACCACTCCCCCGCGTTCACGCTCGCCACCTACGTGCACCTGATCCCCGACGACCTGCCGGAGCCCGTGTTCCCGCCGATGGCCACCCCCGCTCACGCCGCCGCACGCCCCGCGCGGCGTGCCAGGCGCACCTCGCCGCGCACGTAGGCCTCCAGCTCGGCCCGCGAGACGAGGGTCCTGGTGCCCTCCTTGATTCGGGTGAGGTACCCCCGGGAGAGCAGGTCGTCGATGCGATGCCGACGGGCCCGGATGTAGTCCGCGGCCTCGCTGATCGTGAGGTACGGGGACTCCGGGGGTGGTGGCGCGGCCTGCGAGGCCACGATCTCCGCCGCTCGCTTGGCGATGAGCTCCACCTGCTCGGGGGACAGCTCGACCGACAGCCGCAGTGCGTCAGGTCTCACCGGCGTCCCCGACCAGTTTCTTGAGCCCTCGCTCCTTGAACCATGGACGCAGGCGCAACATGGCCGGGGCACGGTGGCCGTAGAGCAGCAGGGCTTGGCCGGCGGGCAGTTCTCGCAGCGCGTTGACGGGGGCGAGGGGTTGGACGCTGCGGCTGGTGGTGGTGCTGCTGCCCTGGTGGCCACGCGTTGTGCTGGTGCGATCGATCTCGAGATCGCCGAGGGATCGGCTGATCTCGGTGAGGGTCTGTTGGTCGGCGATGCCCCCCAGGAAGATCCGGGCGCGGTGGTTGTTGAGGACGGTGCGCGCCCGGTCGCGGTAGACGTGGGTGATCTGGGCCGTGTCCTGGAAGACGCTGATCAGCTGCACGCCGGCGTCGGCGCCGGTGGCGGCGATCTCCGGCAGTTCGCGGATCGGGGCGATGTGGGCGGCCTCGTCGAGCACGCACAGCAGGGGCCGCTCGGGCCGCGTGCCGCGGGCCCGGACGGTCTGAGCGTGGCGGATGATCTGGGTGGTGATGGCGGCGAACACCGGTGCGAGGCGCTGCTGTTCGTGAGGTGGTGCGACCAGGAACACACTGGCGCCGCTGAGGATGCGCTCGGGGGTGATGTCGGAGTGAGCGAGGCTTAGAACACGCTGGTCCCACCAGGCGGCGCAGACGGTGCGGGCGGTGAGGGTGACCGAGGAGCGCGTTCGCGGGTCGGTGCCGCGGACTCCGTCCCACGCCGCCGCGGCCATGGCTTCCGCCTCCTGCAGTAACTCGCTGACCTCGTCGTCGGCCGCCGGCCCGACGCTCAGCCAACGGACCACTGCTGCCATCCCCTCGCCGTGCAGCACCGCGGCGCGCAATAGCGGCGCGAGGAGCAGTTCTGCGGATGACCGCCAGAAGGATTCGTCAGTGACTCCAGCGGTGCCGGCGCCGGCGCTCATCAGGGCGCGCGCGGCGGCTTGGGCGTCGTCCCAGGTGACCAGGTCGTGCAGGGGTGTCCAGCCGGCGCTGGGGTGGCCGCTCACCCCGATGGGGTCGTAGATCAGCACCGGTCCGAGGTCGGCGCGTCGGTGGTGGGTGATCTCCAGGACGTCGGGCTTCGAGCTGGTGGCGAGCAGCGGCCCGTCGTGTTCGAGGATCGCGGGGATCACCAGGCCGGTCGTCTTGCCGGACTGGGTGGGGCCGATGATCAGCACCGAGTGTCGTTCCTCGGCGGCCACCAGGCGTCGTGCGTGGCGACCGAGGATCACGCGGCCCCTGGTGGGGCCGGTGACCCGCAGCCCCCGGAGGTCCGCAGCACGGGCGAACCTGGCACCGCGGCCCCGCGTCGTCTGGCGGAGCCGCGCCCCGGCACCGACCAGGGCGCCTGTCGTGCAAAGCAGGACGATCCCGCCCGCCGCGTACACCGCCGCCCGCCTCGGGCGGGTCTGGCGCACGGTGGGCGGCAGGGCGCCCGAGGGATCGCCGCGGTGATTCCAGAGCTCGGGGATCGCGCGAGCCGCCTCGCCCGGGGTCGGGGCATCGGTGCCGTTGCCCGAGATCAGGCCCGCCAGGGCGAAGGTTGCCCACACCACCACGATGGCGGCCGCGGCTCCCGCCGCGAGGGTCAGGGCGAGGGCCTGAAGGGGCGTGATCCGCTGCGGGGTCATGTGTGCATCCGCTGGTCGGTGTCGACCAGCGGGGCCTCGGTGGTGGTGATGCGGTGTTCGATCAGCAGGGAGCGGCGGCCCACGCGCCAGAGGGCGGCGTGGGCGGGGAGGTCGGTAACCCGTTCGACCTCGCTGTCGGTGAGTCCCAGCAGGGTGCGGGTGGTCGCCAGGTCCGCGGGGTCCTGGCGGAGGATCACGACGGTCTCTGATTCGCTGAGCAGCCCTCGGGCGATCTGTGAGACCCGCGATCCCTCGTCGCCTGCGGCGACAAGGTCGGTGAGGCGGTGGACGACCAGGATGTTCTGGACGCCGAGGCTGCGGGCGAGCTTCCAGAGCCGCTGCAGGAACTCGGCGACCGACGGGTTGGCGACCAGTGCCCAGGCCTCGTCGAGGACGAAGATGGTGCGGCGGTCCCCGGCCTGCAGGCGCGGCTCCAGCCACGCGGCGACGCACGCCATCACGATCGGGCGGGCGGCGACCGGCACGCGGCTGATGTCGAACGCGACCACCGGCGCCGTGAGGTCGACGTCGATGCTGGTGGGGCCGTCGAACATCCCCGCCAGGGCCCCGGCATTGAGGTCCCGCAGTGCCAGGGCGCATGCGCGTCCCTCAGCCGCCAGCTGCTCGATGGTCGTGCCGAGTTCCGTGGCCGCTGCGGGTGTCGGCGCGAGGAGCGCCTCCCCGACCAGCGGCAGCGTCGGCGGGCCGGCGTTGCGTGCGGCGGCCTGCAACGCGGCCGCGACTGCGGCGCGTTCCTCGGGTCCGAGGTCGCGGCCGAGGGCGGTTCCCAGCAGGGCGGCCAGCAGGCTCACCCGGCCTGCCGGGGTGGTGCCGACCTCCAGTGGGTTCAGCCGCTGTGTTCCGCCGGGTTCGAGTCGGACCGGTCGGGTGTCGTAGGCCTCACACAGCGGGGCGTATTCGCCTTTGGGGTCGACCACGACGATCCGGCGGCCGAACATCGCCTGACGGTAGGCATAGGTCTTCACCAGCGCGGACTTGCCGTGGCCGACCTGCCCGGCAATCACCATCGACGGTCCGCGCAGCAGCCCCTTGGCATAGAGGACCCACGGGTCGAAGCAGAACGCCGCTCCCGAGAACGCCTGCTGGCCGATCAGGCACCCCTGGCCCCCGAGCGCGCCTTCGGCCATGAATGGGTAGGCGGCCTGCAGGTGGGCGGTTGTTGCGGTGTGCGCGCGAGGTGCAGACACGGCCCTCATCCGATCCCGCGGGAGCGCAGGCCCCGTCCCAGGGGCAGGGTGTAGGTGTGGGCGAGGGCCTGCTGGCCCCACATGCGGCGCAGGTCCAGGTGGACGCGGGCGGCGAGGGTGGTGACCTGCCGGCACTCGTCCTCAAGGGCCGCGGGGTCGGTGTGGGTGACGGTCAGGTAGCCGCTGAACCGGTACGGGGCGTGGCCTGAGACCAGTTCGGTCTCCTGCTCGTCAAGGGCCTGGCGGGCGCGCCTGCGCCGGCCGGTCTGCCGCCATCCCCCTCGGGCCCGCAGGCTGTCGTCGTCATCGAACGCGGCGGCGCGGCGTTCGATCCCGCGGATCGCCCGGGTGGTGTCCATCGGTTCCATGACCACGCTCACCGCGCGACGCACGCGGTCGGAGAGCAGCAGCGGGGCGAGCACGTCGCATCCGACGTCCAGGCGCGGCCACTCGCTGATCCAGAACGTCGCGTGGTGAAAGCCGTCGGTCAGCAGGGTCCCCCAGGTCTCCTCGGCCGCCATCGGACCGGGGTCCGTCGGTGCAATGCCGTCAGGGCCCTGGTGGGCGGCACGGTGCGCGGCGGTCGTGGTGATGGTCGGGTCAAAGCCAGTGCGGATGTGGGTGGCGAGCTGCCGTGGGGTGAGGGCCCCGGCAACGGGGATCTCGTGGGAGGCGAGCTCGGCGGCCAGTCCTTCGAGTTCCCGCAGCAGCACGACCTCATGGCCCAGCTCGCCCCCGCCAGCGCGGCGGATCGCCTGCTGGGCGCGCCGCCGATCCACGCTGACGGCCACCAGGATCTGGTGACCCACCGAGGCGGGGCCGGCGTCCTGCAGCAGCGCGACGTAGCTGGCGACCGCCGGGTGGGTGACCTCCAGGTGGACGTGCTCGGCAAACCACGCGCCCAGCTCGTCCACCGGTTGGTCGGCGGTGCGTTCGACCCACTGCACCCGGGAGACCACCGAGCCGCGGGAGGCGAGACCGGCGAGGATCTGTCCCCACCCGGCCACCCGTCGTTCCCGCTCAGCTCCGTCGAGCAGCAGGAACGCCGTCGGCCGGACCTCAAGAACACCTGTGAGCAGGCTGCCTTCCCGGACCGCGCCGACCTCCCCGCCCTGGCTGGGAATCGCGATGAGCCGGCACCCGGACAGGGCCGCAGGTAGGGAGCACTCCCCCGCCGGCGGGCAGGTGTGGCGGTATCTGTGTCGGCCCGTCAGGCGACGGGCCGCGTGCACGCCGGTCAGCTGCGCCCAGCCGAACGCCGTCCCGCCCGCGACGGGCAGCAGGGCTCCGATGCAGATCAGGAGGCTGAGCGCGGCACCGGCGAGGACCTGCAGGAGGCTGTCCCGGTTCGCCGCCGCCACGAGTACGAGTGCCGCGGCCCCAAGGGCGACGATCTGGGAGAGGTGCAGGCCCAGCACTGGGCCCGGTTCCAGCGGCCCGAACCGGTAGCGCTCACGGCGGCGGGTGTCGGTGCTCATCGGGGCCTACCCGCCGATCGGGATGCGCGGGTTGCCAGGACGCACGGACGAGCCGCTGAGCGGGCGGACCGGCACGGGGCGCGCGCCCTGGATGCGGGCCGAGACCGCGCCCCAGGCGGTGCGGCCGCCGGACCGAGCGACACCGGGGGCGCCCTGCCAGGTCGCTCCCATCCGGCCGCGGTGCAGGTTCGCCGCGTCGATCGCCAGGGGCATCAGCGAAAGCACGACCAGCGGTGTGATCGCCGCCATCAGGAACATCGCCGCACCGGCAAGGACCGACTCGAGGCCGTCGCCGCTGGTGATCGCCGCGATCCCGAGGGCGAGGGTCTCGATGATCACCAGCTTGCTGATGATCAGGGCCGCCAGCAGTTCCACCAGGCGCTTGGTCCACGCCTGGGTGACCGGCCACACCAGCCCGGTGAAGAACAGCGGCATGAACACCACGATCAGCTGGATCGCGGCGTCCCGGACGATGAGCTCCACCCACACCAGCAGTCCGGCGGCGAGCATCAGCGCCCCGGCGATGATCGCCATCAGCACCGGCACCCCCGCCGCGCCCAGGGCGTCCGGGAGGCTCCGCTGCAAGGCCTCCAGGTCGGTTCTCAGGCCCTCGGCCTGGTTGGCCGAGATCGCGTCGGTGACCTGCACCAGCCCGGTCGTCGCGACCCCGATCACCCCGGTGAGGATCGCCGCGGCCGGCAGGTAGACACCGAGGACGCGCACGATCGCGACGGCGTTGCCGCGCATCAGCGCCTGGGCGATCGCCAGGATCACGAACGGCACCACGAACAAGCCTCCGGCCTGGGCCATCGCGCGGGAATGCTCGGCGACGTACCCATCGAACCGCGGTGTGGTGGTCTGATCGACGGCGGTCAGCAGACGCTCCAGGAACCACCCGAGCCCCGAGGCGATCGAGTCCCGGATACCGCCCAGAAGCGCATCCACGCCGGCACTCGCCACCGAATCCACCGCATCCCCGACGGCACCGACCGCCGCGCACGCGGCCGACACCCCGGGGACCGTGCAGACGGCGTCAACCGGCCCCGGCAGCGCCGCCGCCCGGTCCGAGGGAACGGCCAGTGCGAATGCCCCGAGGGCCATGAGCACCGCGAACAACAACGCGGCCCGAGTCATCCCACCCGCCGGAAATCGGCCTCATCGGCGGCGAACACCGCCGGTGGCGTCTCGGCACCAACGCGGGCCGCGCCCGGAGCCGGACCGGGCGTGTCGGGCCCGAACGAGTCCACCCACCATCTCCCCGACCGCCAGACCAGGCGGACGTGACTGGTATCCCAGTTCGCCACAACCCCGCGGGCGGCGGTGCCGACCAGGGTCACCTTCCAGACCGCGATGACCGCGGCCCGATTCGACCACCCCTCCACCCGGTACCCGAGGGCTCCCGCCCGCAGGACGCGACGCTCAGGGCTGACCGGAAGGGCGGCCGCCATGGCAGAGAACGCGGTGGCGTACCGGGGCCCCAGCTCTCGTGCGAGGCCCGGCCCGCCGAGCTCGGCGAGCACGGCCTTCGCCGAATCCGGCTCAGCCAGCAGCTCGCGTGATCCCAAGCGCTCAACCGCTCGCGCCGCGAACCGCCCCGCCCCCTCAGGCAGACGCACCGACTCCGGCGCGGACCCGAAGGGCCTCAGCACCGGCGGTTCGGGAGGGATGGAACCCCGTGCGGCTCGCTCTACGTGGGCCGGCACCGACGGGAGCGATCGGGGGCCATTGTTCCGGCTGCCGGCGACATAGCCGCCGACAGCGGCAGCGACGCTCGCGGCGGCCACGACCAGGGCGATGGAGCGCCTCATCCGAAGAGCCACCCGATGACGGCCGGCGCGATACCGAGTCCCAGCGCGGCCATGCCCGAAGCCACGAGCCCACCCTTCGCCCAGTCCGACGAGCGGCCCGCGATGTAGCTCCACCCGAGCCATCCCAGGCACACGAACGACGCGGTCAGCGTGAGCAGGAACGCACCCCAATAGGTGAGGTCCACAAGGTTCGTGAACTTCCCGACCCCCGGGAACCCGTGCGCATTGCGGGATGGCGTGTAGCTCTGCCCCAGGGCGCCAGGCGCGGCGACCAAGAGCCCCAGCGGGGCGCCAATGAACGATCCGCGCAGCCTGACGGCCAGCCTGCGAGTCGCGCCGCCAGCAACGGCCACGTCCATGGCAACCGGCTCCAACATGTGACCTCCGCTCCAGTGTCCGCGCCGCAGAGGCGACGCCCTACCTGGAACGGTCACCCGGCCGGCAAATCCGGAGTGATCACTTCCGCGCGAAAGGGGGGCGGCTCAGGCGCGCCGCACGCGCCTGAGCCCTGCGCCGACGTGGAGTTGCTCGCCGACGCGACCTCACCATCGGGTACCGCCGCGCGCCCCACCACCCGCCAAGAGGCCCTTGAGACACCCACGATCGAGAACCGCGCGTTGGCAGCGGCACCCGAGGGCGCGAGCCACGGTCACACACATGCACTCGGCCACTCGAGTGCCCACCCCGGGATCTGGCCGCGCCGCACGCGGCCAGATCCGAACGGAATGGAGTTGACCATGCAGAACCTTGCCAACGCGCCACTTCCCGCCGCTCCCGCCAACCATGACGAGGTCTGGGCGCAGCTGGCGGTCATCGCCCGCCGCGCCGACCGTCTGCGCTCACAGATCGCAGACGCGGCAGCGGCAGACGGGACCACTTGGTCCCCGGTGATGGCAGCACTGACGACCACCTGCCGGGAGCTGCGCTCGGCGCTTGCCGCCGTGCCCGTCTCGACATCCGCCGAACAATCCCGCCGGGTGGTGGTGATCGGGGACCTGCGGGTCTGTCGCGACTCCCGCGATGCCTGGTTGGCCGGACGGCGACTCAACCTTCCGCCCAAGGTGTTCGGGGTTCTGGAGCAGCTCGCGGCGGACCCCTTCCGGGTTCACCCCAAGCAGGAGTTGCTGCGGTCCGTGTGGGACTGGCAGGGCACGATCACCCGGACGCGGTCCCTGGACACCCAGGCGAGCCGCCTGCGGCGGGCGCTCCGTGACGCCGACCCGAGCGGGCGGGCGTGGGTGGTGAACCGCTGGGGAGTCGGCTACGCGCTTCTGGCGGCCGACCAGGGCGCCGCGCCGGCGGTCGCCGCCTGATGGATGGCCGACGGCTCCGGACCATGGAAGAGGTCCTGCGCCTGCCCACCCACAGGACCAACACCGCCGCGCGACCGCAGTCCGAACGGAGGCTGTTCCCCGTCCGAGTGAGCGCATAAGCTCACCAAAGACATTCGACGACACACAGATGCACCATCGGGTGCGGAGTGTCTTCGGGGTCTTCTCGGAGGGCACTCCGAAATCGGGTCCGCGGTGACCGTTACTGGTCGATGGACCATCTTCGGAACCGCCGCCGGCCGGCCGGGTCGTCGTGCTGAGCCTGGCCAAGCTCGCCGCCCCCTCGCGAGGTGAGGTCTCCTACTACGAGGCCTCGGTCGCCCGCGGCCGAGACGACTACTACGCGGGTCGTGGCGAGTCCCCCGGGACGTGGTGCGGCACAGGTTCAGGAGCCACCGGCCTTCAAGGGCTCGTCGGTGACGGACACCTGACCCAGCTGCTGCAGGGGCTGCACCCGACCGGCGGCGAGCGGGTGCGGGCCGACACCGGCCCGCGGTTGGAGCGGGTGACGGTGACCGACCCGGCGACCGGTCAGCCGATGGTGGTCGAACGGGAGCGCAAGCCCGTTGCCGGCTTCGACGCGACCTTCAGCGCTCCCAAGTCCGTGAGCCTGCTGCACGCCCTCGGCGACGCGCCGGTTCAGGCGGCGGTCCGGCAGGCCCACGAGGAAGCCGTGCACGCCGCCCTGAGGTACCTGGAGGACACGGTGTGCTTCACCCGGACCGGGCGCGGCGGCGCCCAGCGGGTACGCGGCGAGGGGTTCCTCGCCGCGGCCTTCACGCACCGGCTCTCCCGGGCTCAGGACCCGCAGCTGCACACCCATGTGGTGATCGCCAACGCCGTCCGCGCGGCGGATGGGAGGTGGCGGACCCTCGACGGGCGCGGATGGGCGGGGCACATGCTCGCCGCCGGCTACATGTACCAGTCCCACCTGCGGGCGCTGCTGGTGGAGCGCCTGGGCGTGGAGTTCCGACTGGTGGCTCGCGGCCAGGCTGAGATCTCCGGCGTTCCCACCGCGGTGCTGGAGGCGTTCTCCCAGCGCCGCCAGCAGGTGCTCGAACACATGGCGGCCACCGGGAGGACCGGGGCGGCCGCCGGCCAGGTCGCGGTTCTCGCCACACGACCCGCCAAGGCCGACGCCGATCTCGTTGCCCTCCGCGACGACTGGAGCGCCAGGGCCGCAGAACTCGGCCTGGGCCGCAGCGAGCTCGCCGCGCTCACCCCAGGGCCACGCGAACGGACGCCCGTCGAACATGAGCGCGTGGAGGCGGCAATAGTGGGCGCCGGAGGAGACCTGCCGGTCCTGACGGCCACCCAGACCGCCTTCCGCGCCATGGAGATCGAGATGGCCTGGGCCGAGGCCAGCCCGGACGGCCTCCTGGTCGAGGAGGTCCGGAGCCTGGCCGAAAGAACCCGCCGACGGCCCGAGTTGGTGCCCGTCAGTGGCGGAGACTCCGCCGGCCCAAGGCTCCTGACCACCGCAGACGTCCTGGACGCCCAGCACCGGATCGAACGGTTCCTGGACGACGCGCAGGATCGCCCCTCACCACTCCCGACAGCGGATGTCGACCGGGCGGTCGCCGTGCTGCCAGCCGACCAGGCCGCCGCGGTACGGCACCTGCTGAGCGCGCCCGGGGCCGTTCAAGCACTGGTCGGTGTCGCCGGTGGCCGCAAGACCACCGCGATTGGCGCCGCCGTAAGAATCGCCGCCGCCGCAGGGATGCCGGTGGTCCTGGGCGCACCCTCTGCGCAGGCCGCCGCGGTGCTGGCACAGACCGCCGGAATGCCGGCGAGCACCCTTCACCTGCAACTCGCCTCGGGTGGGTCAGCGATCCCGGACGGCGCGCTGGTCGTGATCGACGAGGCCTCGATGGCCGACACGCGCACCCTCGCCCGATACCTCGCGACGATCCCTGACACCGCCCGGGTTCTGATGGTCGGAGACGACCACCAACTGCCGGCGGTGGGCCCCGGCGGTGCGTTCGCGGAGGCCTGCCGCCGGGTCACGCCCGCTCGCCTGGACCGGCACCTGCGGCAGCGCGAACCATGGGAGGCACGTTGCCTGGACAACCTTCGGACCCGCAGCGAGGAGGGCGTCACCGCGGCACTCGCGGCGTGGGCTGAGCATGGTCGAGTCCACCAGGCCGAGGACCGCGTCGCCGCCGAAGGTCACCTGGTGCGCGCCTGGTGGGAATCCGCGCAGACCAGTGGGCTCTCGGAGGCCGTCATGATCGCCTCCACCCGCGGGGAGGTCGCACACCTCAACGCCGCCGCCCGCGGACTGCTCCACGCTGCCGGACAACTCGGCGCCGACCACATGATCGGACGCTCGACCCTCGCCACGGGCGACCGCGTCGCCTGCACCGCAAACCAATACGACCTCGGCCTGCGCAACGGCATGGCCGGGACCGTCCTCACCGTCGAGCCCGAGAAGGTCGAGGTCCAGTTCGACGACGGCCAGGTCGTCGAGATCCCTGCGGACTACATCGCCGGCGGTCACCTCGACCACCGCTACGCCCTCACCGGCCACCGGTCCCAGGGCGGCACCTTCGAGCACGTCCACGTCCTCGCCCCCGCGGCCGGCCAACTCGCCGAGTGGGGCTACGTCGCGCTGTCACGCCACCGCGGCCCGGTGCACATCTACCTCTGCGCCGACCCCATCCAGGACGCGCACATCCCAGAACCCAGCCAGCCGCCACAGCCGCTGGAGCGGCTCGCCCAGGCCCTCCAGGCACCCGCCGCCGGCGGCTTCGTCCACCCATCCCAGGAACCTCCCCGGAGGCATGAGATGACGACGCGCCCCGGACGCGATCCAGGCGGAGACCCCCACTTCGACGAAGACGCCTGGTGGAACCGGTACCGCCCCCATCTGGAGCGAAGGACCGTAAGCGGTGACCGACCTTCCAGCCATGAGCCCGGCGCGGTCGGCGTGCAACATCTCACCACCGAGGAGGTCCGCGCCGAGCGCGCCTTCCTTGCGCGCGCGATCAACCCGGACGTACGGAAGGCGACTGACGACCTCGTCCGCCGCCGGCAGGCGGGCATCCGAGAACGCGTCCAAGGACCGCTTCTGCCGCTCGAGCCTCCACCGGTCACCCTGGATATGGAGTCCGTCCGACCTGACCAGTTCGTCGAGCGCCTGCGCCAGTGCGATCAGGTCCTGCAGGAGCGCGCCAGGTACGGCATCGACAGGATCGAGAACCTCACCACCCGTGCCCTCACCGCCGAGGCGCGGTGGCTGCGGCTCGCTTCTGAACCAGGGGTCAGAGCGTCGGCCGAGCATGCCGCGGTCCTGGGCCGTCTCCACGCGGCGAGGCGCGAGGCCCAGATCCAGCTCGACCGAGGCAGTCCGTTCGCAAGACACCGACTCAGAGCCGAGGTCGACCGCCTCACAACGCGCATCCGGGCTGCAGCCGCGGCGGCCCCACCGCACCGCCCCCTTCCTGATCCGCCTCTCAGCCTCAAGGCCGCCGGAATCACCTGGAGGACGGTCGGTGAACGCACCCGTCAGGTCGAATCAGCGCTCCACGACCGCATCGCAGCGACCCGCCTCCAGTTGAGCGGCGACGGTGCGCGGCCATCGGCGGCCGAACTCGCTGCAGTTCGCGAGGCGGTGCAGACCATCGGAGGGTCTCCGAGTGTTCGCGCCCCCACAGCGCCGGTCCCGCCTCAGCGGAGCAAAGAGCAACCCCCACCTGATTTCGGCGTGGGGCCGGCTTAGTGAAGGCCCCCCGGCGACGCTGTCTTGGGCGCGGTCTGCAACTGTCAGGGTCCGGCCGGGCTCATCGGCCGCAAGGCCACCCAGGCGCCGAGTCCGTCTGCACAGAGTTGGAAGCCCGTATTCCTGGCTCTTCGCAGATGAGCGGGGTGTGGGGGTAGCGACTGGGGGCGGGTAGGCGTCGGGGACCCCGGTCATCGTTGCGGCTTCTCTAAGGCTGCAGCGAAGGTGAGGTCCCCGACATGTCGCACGCTACTGGCGTTGCAGAGGTGATGCTCGGCCTGCCCGGCTTCCAAGTGCTCGAGGCCACCGAGGCCGACGCGGAGCTGGTGCTGACGGTGCAGACGACCCGGACCGCGGTGGAGTGTCCGGGGTGCGGTGGTGCGGCAGTCAGCCATGACCGGGCACAGGTGGAGTACCGGGACCTGCCGTGCTTCGGCCGGCCCGTGCGGTTGGTGTGGCGAAAGCGTCGGCACCGGTGCCCACACCCGGAGTGTGATCTGGGGACGTGGACCGAGGTCCGTGATGAGCTTGCCGCGCGGTGTCTTCTCACCCGGCGGGCGGCGATCGAGTGCTGCATCCAGGTCGGGGTCAACGCCCGGCCGGTGGCGCAGATGGCGCGGGAGTTGGGGGTCGCCTGGCACACCGTCATGGACGCCGTGGCGGAGATCGGGGAGCCGTTGGTCGAGGATCCCCGCCGGGTCGGGGATGTGGTGATGCTCGGGATCGATGAGACCACCTGGCTGTCTGCGACCCGCCACCACCCGACGCGGTTCGCGACGGGCCTTGTGGACCTGGATCGGCGGCGGATCATCGATGTGATCCCGGGCAACACCAGCGCCGATGTCCAGGGCTGGCTCCAGCAACGACCGGCCGCCTGGTGCCACAAGGTCGCGGTGGTCGCCACCGACCTGGCTGAGTCCTACCGGCATGCCCTCGGAGAGCGCCTCGCCCATGCGACCCGCGTTGCGGACCCCTTTCATGTGGTGCGGATCGGCAACCGGTGCCTGGACCAGGTCCGCCGCCGCGTCCAGAACCAGACCACAGGGCACCGCGGCCGCAAGGCCGATCTGAACCGCCCCGGGTTTCATGCAGGGCTGTTGGTTTGAGTCTCGGCCGTGGTGGCTGAGTGTTCTTGACGGTAGTGGTTGGTCTCGAACTCTGCGGGCGGGATGCGCCCCAGGTCGTGGAACAGGCGGCGGTGGTTGAACCAGTCGACCCACTCGAGGGTCGCAAGCTCCAGGTCATCCAGGCCCCGCCAGGGCCCGCGGTTCCGGATCAGCTCGGTTTTGAACAGGCCGATGATCGTCTCGGCCAGGGCGTTGTCGTAGGAATCGCCGCGGCTGCCGACCGACCCGACGGCGTGGTTGGCGGCTAGGCGCTCGGTGTATCTGATCGATAGGTACTGGGATCCCCTGTCGGAGTGGTGGATCACCCCGTCGATCTGTCGCCCGTCGCGGGTGCGTTCCCACACCGCTTGTTCGAGGGCATACAGGGCGAGGTCGGTGCGCAGCGACCGGGATGCCTGCCACCCGACGATCCGGCGGCTGAATGCGTCGATGACAAACGCGACATAGACGAACCCTGACCAGGTCCGCACATAGGTCAGATCCGCGACCCACAGCCGGTTCGGGCCCGTGACCCGGAAGTTGCGATCAACCAGGTCCCGCGGTCGCTCACATGATGGGTCCGGGGTGGTGGTGCGCCACCGCCGGCCGCGTACCGCACCGCGGATGCCGTGGGCGCGCATCAGCCGTTCGATCGTGCAGCGGGCGACGGGTGTGCCCTCCCGGTTGATCTGGGCCCACACCTTGCGGGCCCCATAGACCCCGTAGTTCTCGGCATGGACCCGACCGATCACCCGCACCAGCTGCCCGTCGCGCACCGCCCGCGCTGATGGGCCACGGCGTTTGGCAGCCCAGTAGGTCGATGGGGCGAACTGCAGCACCCTGCAGATCGGCTCGACCCCGAACACCTGGCGGTGCGTGTCGATAAAGGCGATCACCGCTTGGGGCCGTCGAGCTCGGCCGCGAAGAAAACCGATGCCGCCTTGAGGATCTCGTTGGCCCGGCGCAGCTCTTTGACCTCACGCTCCAAGGCCCGCAGCCGCTCCCGCTCATCCGAGCTCAGCCCGCCACGGACCCCGTGATCGATCTCGTGCTGGCGGACCCACCCCCGCACCGTTTCGGGTGAGGGCCCCAACTTCTCGGCGACCGAACAGATCGCCTCCCACTGCGAGCCATGGCTTGGGGTGGCCTCCAGCACCATCCGCACCGCCCGCTCACGAAGCTCCGCCGGGTACCTGCCCGGCCGCCGCTGATCAGACATGCGCTCATCCTCCTCAAGGAAAAGCGCCTCCACCAAACCCGGGGCGGTTCAATCCGCTGTACCGGATCCGCAAACTGCTCACCAAGGGCGTTGAGAACCTCGACCAGGCCGGCCTGGACCGCATGCTGCTGCAGCTGCGGGTTGGGGACCCGGAGGATGAGGTGATGGGGGCGTGGCTCGCCAAGGAATCGGTCAGGGACATCTACCTCACCAGTGACCCAGTCGAGGCCGAGACGCTCATCGACAAGGCGATCCAAGGGTGCAAGGCCGACCCAGTGCTCGAGATCCGGGCCCTCGGGCGGACGCTGGGACGGTGGCGCACCGAGATCCTCGCCCACCACCTCACCGGGGCATCCAACGGCCCGACCGAGGCCCTGAACCTGCTGATCAAGAAGGTCAAGCGCGCCGGCCACGGCTTCCGGAACTTCACCAACTACCGGTTGCGGATCCTGCTGCACGCCGGCGGCGTCAACTGGACTTCCCTACGCCCCCCGACACCATCACTCCGCAGCCACCGACCACGCTGAAATGCGAGGAGCCTTCAATGGGCCTGTCTTGCAAACGGCACCACTGATCAGGCGATGCCTCGTGCGTGAGCCAGATCATGGGCCTTCTGGCTAGTCCAACCTTCAGGTCTGAACCGCGAGGGGCACCACCTCCGGGCCGCTGCGCCAAGGGGTGCGCTGTCTACATCAGCGCGACGAACCCTCCCCGATGGTCGCGATCCGTGAGCAGATCCGTGAGATGGACCGGCTCGGGATCAGCGACAGCACCAGTCGACCGGCACCCGCGGCCACCCGACGCCGGCCGCCCATATGGTCCGACCTTCCTGCGAAGCTGGTCACATGACCGAAGACTGGAAGCAGCCCGTCCTCTCCGAATCGCAGGTTCGGGACCTAGACGCCATTCTCGTGGCGTTCGTGTTCGGCAATCACGGCTTGGCGCCCTTGGCGGATGGTCATGCGAATGTGAGCATCGAACACTTGGAGAGGTTCCTTGACTACGCCGGAGTCCTCGCGGAGTACGGCCAAAATATCGGCATGCCGCGCCGCGTCGCCATCCTGGGTCCGGACGACGTTGAGATTCTCATCGACATCGCCCGGGCGGTTCTGGACGAGAACCTCGCTGACCTCAAATACCTGGACGATGCGCCGATGATCGACCACCAGACTGGTGTCGTTGCATCCGCTCACAAGATCCTGGCGGCGCTCGAGCCGCATCGCCGTCGCCGTCTGTCAGCCTCGGCGAACTAGCGGCCGCGAGCATTGCCGTACGGACGAGAACAGAACCTGGCCAGAGCCCATATCGCAACAGGGGAGCTCGGGGGACCGGGCGGGGCGACGCTCGAAGACGGTTCCAGGTTGCCGGGCGTGCAGACAGACTTGCGATTGTCGTGGACGGACGGCAGCGCTGAGGGGGTCCGCACGTCAGAGGGCGAAGGACCGTCGAGGACAGTGCGCACGCCGTGCAGCCGCGTTGAGGTCACCCGAAGCCGCCGAGGTTGTTTAGGGCAAGCCGACTAACAACTCCGGCACGACGGACGCCGTCGATGGACTCCCTCCCGTTGAGTACGTGCCTCGACTTCCCGGGAGCTTCCAGGCTCGAGCACCGTCCCCGCGTCACCGCAGAACGCGCCTCCCTGGTGGGAGGGCCGCAGCGCAGAGAACGCGCGCGACTTTGACAGGGCCTGATGCCCGACCTGTGACAGTTCGCATCGCTACGTCGAGCGGGGAGGCAGCTTCAACCTAGGGTCGGCGCATGCCTCCGACGTCTACCGAAGTTTCCGCTCCGTGCGGCTTTCTGGGCTTTCGGAGTGACTCCGAGTCACTCCGAAAGCGGGGTCGGAGTGACCGTTCCTGTGTGGTGGGAGCGGTTGCCCGATACCGAATCGCCCGTTGGGTCGCGCGTCTTGCGGCGCCCATCGCGCTGCCCACGGCGGTCATCGGCGGAGTGCTGCTGGTTGGGCTCGGAGTGGTGGGCGCCGGAGGCACTCCGAACGTTGGATGGAGTCCCTCCGAGTTCGCCGCCACGGACATTCCACCGGGGTACCTCGCCCGCTACCGCCAGGCGGCGGACAAGGAGGGGATCGACTGGGCGGTGCTCGCCGCGGTCGGTCGCGTGGAGACCAACCACGGGCGATCGACGTTGCCAGGAGTGCACTCCGGGACGAACTCTGCGGGTGCCATGGGGCCGATGCAGTTCCTGGGCGCGACCTGGGGCGCCTACGGGGTCGATGGTGATGGCGACGGTCGCCGCGACGTCTACGACCCGGCAGACGCGATTCCAGGGGCGGCCGGCTACCTGGCTGCCTCGGGTGCACCCGGCGACTATCGGGCCGCGCTCTGGGCGTACAACCACTCCATCCCCTACGCGGATGAGGTCTTGGCGTGGGCGGAGCGCTACCGCGGCGCCGCCGCAGTGGCTGGTAGCGGCGCGGGGGCGATCGCCGCCCGCGCCGCCCTGGCCTGGCTGGGCACGCCGTACTCCTGGGGCGGTGGCACGCTCGCTGGTCCCAGCCTGGGCTTCTGCAACCAGGCGGGCTGCTCGGGCCTTCACACCGTGGGCTTCGATTGCAGCGGCCTCACCCGGTACGCGTGGGCGCAAGCAGGAGTGGTGCTGCCGCGGGTGACCTACGACCAATGGCGCGCCGGCGCCCCGGTCCGGGATCCCCGCGAGCTGCAGCCCGGGGACCTCGTCTTCTTCTCGGACCTCGACCATGTGGGGCTCTACATCGGCGGGGGCCGGATGGTGAACGCCCCGGCGACCGGTGAGGTGGTCCGCATTGAGGACATCAGCTCCGGGACACGGGCAGCGACCTACGTCGGCGCGATCCGGCCTATCGCAGACGGGGTGCGGCGATGACGGCCGGAGCGCGCCCGAAGCGCGAGCAGCCCGTCCCCTCGACACCCGCCGCGCCAGCGGAGAGTATGAGGTTTAGAGAGGATCGGTCCGTGCCCTCCGACATCACCCACCCCCGCGAAGCGCTGTCGGTGTTCCTCGACGCGCTGGCGCTCAACTTCCACCGTCAACTCATCCGGTTCGCCCGGCGTCTGACCGACGGCGATGACGAGGCGGTCGACCTCTGCAACGAGGCGTGGGCTGAGTTGTTCGCGAATCCGGAGCGCATCGAGGGCCTCACCGAGGTCGAGGCCTACTGGGAGCTGCAGGACCTGGTCCGGATCGTGTGGCGACGCACGCGACGTCAACGCGACCGCATCCGCCCCGCGGACCCGGAGGCCCTCCGAGAGGGTCCGCTTGCCGCGAGCGACGCGGACCTTGCCTGGCAGGGGATGATCGATTCGTGGCACTACGCCGCGATGTTCGACCGGCTCGCCAGGCTCACGCGCCGCCAGCAGGAGGTCATGCTCCTGCACATCATGGGCTCCAACGGTCGTGAGACCGCCGAGATCCTCGGCATAGGTGAGCGGACCGCACGCGACCACCTGGTCGCCGCCGAAGCCGGCCTGGAACGCCTCGGAGTCCAGCCAAAGCGCGGCATCTTCGAGGTGCAGTCCGTCCTCCCGCCGGCGCTGCTCATTGGGGCGGCATCCGCCGACCAGCCCGACGACCCGCTGATCCACGCGGTCGGGGCGTTCGAGGAGCTGGGGCCTGCGCCGGAGGCCGCCGCACCGCCGGCTCCCCACGTCGACCATGTCGTCAGTGCCGACCACCTCACCCACGCCGCCGCGCCGGGTGCACGGGCGGGCACGGTCGATGATGTGGTCACCGGGATGGGTGCGGCGCTGCGGGCGCTGGGTCGGCTGCCCGCGGATCCGGCGCACTGGATTCCGTGGGGGCGATCCGTGCTGACCGCGGTCAGCGCCCTCGCGATCACCGTGGTGGCAGGCGTCGCGGTGATCTCGGGCCGAGGCGGAGGCGCAGCACCGCCCCACACGGGCACGGCCGGAATGGTCGCCCCGGTGGTGGTCACGGTCACCAAGCCGCCGGCCACGCCACCGAATCCGTCGCATGACGCCGGAGATGAGGCGGCGCGGAGTGCACGCGCCCAAGTGCCGGCCAGGATGGAGTTGGCCCGCGTCACGCGGATCTCAGCCGCCAACCGGCGCTCCAGCTCGACCCGCTCGACGTCGGGCGGCCCCTCGGGCGCCCGCGGCACCACGTCATCTGCGTCGGCTCCGGTCGCGGCGCCGTCGAAGCCGGCGCCTTCCTTCGAGGCAGCGCAGCAGTCGGAGTTCCGGTGAGTCGCTGCTATCGGCAGCTGGCAGCGCCGGCTGCGCTCCTGATCACGCTGGCAGGGGGCAGCGCTCAAGCCGCAGCGGCCGAGGTGACGCTCACCGCGCAGGCCCGCACGCTGCACGCATGGTTCCTCACCCAGGCCTCCGCCCCACCGAGCACCGTCAGTGTCTGCATCCTCGACCGCGGCACGGACCTCACGCCGGATACGCAGGCCATCGACCGGCGCTGGGTCTGGGGCGAGGGTCCCCTCGGTGACCTGTCAGCGGACGGCCACGGCACGCACCTCGCGCAGTTGGTCGCGGCCCCGGTCAACGGGTGGGGCATCGCCGGTATCGCTCCCCAGGTCGGCGCCGTGAGCGTCGGCATCGGTGCCGAGCCGGACGCGGGCTGGGCGGCGCTCAGTTCGGGCGTCTGGGCGTGCGCCAGGATCCCCGAGGTCCGCGTGATCTCGATCTCGAGCACCCCGCCCGCCGCGTCTACGGCAGAGGCGGACCAGTTCGCGGGGCAGGTCGCGATGGCGCGCGACCGCGGGATCAGCGTCGTGGTGGCCGCGGGGAATCAGGCAACTGCGCTGAGCGGTCTCGCAGCCGTGCCGGGCGTCATTCCGGTTGCGGCCGTACAGGCCGACGGCACCGGGCTTTGCACGTTCTCCAATCACGGCCTCGGCGTTCTGGCGGCGCAGGGGTGTGGCGTCGAGGCGACAACTACGGCGGGGGTCCCGGTTCGCCTTGATGGCACGAGCTTCGCTGCCCCGCAGGTCGCGGCAGTGCTGGCAGCGCTGCGCGCGTATCGGCCGGACCTCGACCGGGATGCGGCCGAGCACATGCTGGCCGACTCCGCGCGGACTGGGCCGGCGGATGTCCGCCTGGTCGACGCGTCTGGGCTGTTTTCGATGGCGGGCCTCCAGAACCCGGTGCGCGAGCCGCCCACCCCGGTCGCGTCCCTCGCCCGGCAAGGTGCCCCGGCCGCTCGCCTCACCAGAAGTGGTCACCGGAGCGTGCGGGTGAGCGTCGCCCCCCTTGCGGCGGGCTGGCGGGTGATCTGGCGAGGATCCGGCGTCCGACGCCTCACCCGGTCCTCCCTGGTGGCCGCTCGCTTCATGCAGCCGAGGGTCATCCGGATCGCCGTCGCCCGCCCTGGAGCTGCACCCAGCGCCTGGCGCACGATCAGCATCCCTGCGACAGGTGCACTTCGATGAGGACGCGACGCGGCCTGTTGATCGCCGTCGCCACCGGGGCGATGGCATCCGCCCTCTCAGCCTCGGCCTCGGCGGCGACGTTCACGGTCACCTCCTGCACCGATGCCATCCCGAACCGGGCCTGGGGCCTCACCACCTCCCGACCCGACCTGCTGGAGGGCCTGTTCAGCTGCCCACCCGGCACGGGTCGAACCGGCGGTCTGGTCGCCCAGGAGCGGCTGGTCAGCCCCGCCACCACCCCGACGGGGGCCAGCGTCGAGTGGCGCGTCACAGCCCCGGCCGGCGCGACGATCACGGGACTGAGCCTCGACCGCTGGCTCGCGGCCCAGGTCGACCCGGGGTGGGTGTCTTACATCCGCACCGCGGAAGGGCTCACCATCGAGAGCTGCCGAGCACCGGCGGGGCCGTCGGTAACCTGCGAGATCGGCGCGGGGACGGCGGTGCTCGCCGCACCGGACTACGACCCCGAGACCTTCACCGGGCTGCACGCCACCGGTCTGGTGATCGGGGTGGCGTGCGACACCGCCAACCCCGGGGGGTGCAGCAACGGTTCGCCAGGCGCCCCCGGCGCCCAGCACCTGGTCGGTGCCGCGGCCCGGAACATCATCGTCACCCTCAGCGAGAACACTCCGCCCGCGATCAGCACCGTGGCCGGCGCCGCGGGCCCCGGCGTTCGGTGGATCGGCGGGCAGAGCTCAGTGCAGGTCAACGCCACAGACATCGGATCGGGCGTCGCCGGCGCCCGAATCCTCACGCCGGACGGATCGGCGCTCGGCACCGCCGCCACAACCTGCGACCAGCAGGCCCGGCCCTGCCCCAGCCCGGTGACGCTCAGTGTTCTCGTCGACACGCGCACCCTTCCGGATGGCCCGGCCACCCTGCGGGGGGTCGTCACCGACGCAGCCGGGCTCACCACCACCAGCGCGCCCTGGACGATCAGCATCGACAACAGCCCGCCTGTCGCCCCGACTGAGGACAGCACGGCACGGCCGTTCACCACCACTCGCCCGGTCCCCGTGCGATTCCCATCAACCGGCGCCCCGGTCGTCTCGGCCACTTGGCGCGTGCGGCCAAACGGCGGGGGATCCGTGGTGGCCACCGGACGGGCGAGCTCCCAGAGCGGCCTGAGCGCCCTCGGAGTCAGGGTCCCCCGCGTCGGCGACTGGCGCGTCGAGTACGACCTGCAGGACGCCGCCGGGAACGCCGCCCAGGGCGTGGTGGGCTCGGAGATCTTCGTCGCTCCGCCGCCCCGCGTGCGGGGCCGGGTCCTGCTGCTGCCTATGCCGTTCCGCACCGCCCGTTCACGCTGGAACGTCGGCATCCGCATCGGCGCCACACTCATCCGCCGCCAGGTGGTGGTCCCTGCCAACGCCTCCCGGCTTCGGGTGCCATTGCGATTGGTGCCGCTTGCCGGACGGACGTTGACCGTTCGGTGGCGGCTGGCCACCGGCGGCCCCAGCTACAGCACCCGCCTTCGAGTCCCTCAAGCCCCCCTGCGCTGAGGAGCAGCCCGTGAACCCCCGCCACCTCACCACAACCGCCGTCATCGCCGGGGCGCTCGCCGCCGCGCCGATGGCCGGCGGGGCACCGACACCCGCCCAGTACCAGTACATGGGTGGCACAGGCTGGGCCCAGATCGAGCCGCCCGGCCCATGGACGATGGACACCGTCCTCGGACGGTTCCAGCTCCTCGACCAGGCCGCGATCAACGCACCCGCCGACCGTTACGTCGCCGGGACGCTCGCCCAGGCGCGCTGGTGCTCACCGGTCGCCGGGACGAACCTTTCCCTAGTCGAGGGGGTCGTCACCGCGTACCACACCACCGTGTACCCCGGGACGAGGGTGATGAGCGGTGCTGGGTTCGACGCCGCCGGCCAGCCGATCCGCGGCACCGTCGGCGTCGACGCCCCCGGCCCGTCAGGGGTGCGGGTCGACGCGATCAACGGGCCGTGCGTCTACGTGCGCGTCCAGGAGGGCACCACCAAGACCACCACCAACCGGCGGCTGTGGGGTCTCAAGGTCAACGCCGCGATCTATACCGACCTGGTCGGCCCGAGCGTTACCACCCCCACGGTCACCTGCCCCGGGGCCGCAGGATGGTGCACCGGCCCCCTTGATGTCAGTTGGAGCAGCGTCGACAACCTTCTCGGCCGCAACGGCACCCGTGCTGAGGTCGATGGTGGCGGCAGCCTGAAGCCCGCCGACGCCTACGAAGACGGCACCCACAGGGTGACCGGCCTCGACCCGGGCCCGGACGGTCCGCGCCTGGTGCGCGCCGTCGCAGAAGGCGCCGGCTGGAACCCCGCAGTCGCGGTCACCGCCATCCAGGTCGACCGCACACCGCCGTCCGTGCCGACCAGCTTCGGCGCCTCCACGGCCAGCGGCCCGGCCCCGATCACCCTCAGCGCGTCAGGCTCCACCGATCTGCGGTCCGGCGTTGCCGGCTACCAGTTCACCACCGACGGTGGCCGCACCGTCCGCCGAGACCCGGTCCTGCGGGACACCGGCGCGTACACCGTCCGCGCACGCGCCATCGACCAGGCGGGCAACACATCGGCCTGGACGGCGCCGATCAGCGTCGCGGTCACTCAGGACACGCCCTCCAGCGCCGCCGTGCCCCCGGCGATCCTCGCCCAGGGCCCGTTGCCGGATCTGTCTCGGGCCCAGCTGACCAGCATCCGCGGCACAGCGCGAAATCGTGTCTACCGCGGCCAGGTCGTCGCCTACGTCAAGACCAAGTACCGGCGCACCACCGCCATCCGAGGCCGCTTCGGCCTCGCCGTCTTAAGGAACCCGCTGCGCCGCGCCACCGTGTTCCTGCTCACCAGCACGAGCGCAACGGCACCGGTGGGCATCGCCCAAACAGACCGCAGCGGCCGGTTCACCCTCCGCTTCCGGCCGACCCGGAATGGCCTCTACCAACTGTGCGCCGTCGGCCGGCCCATGGTCTGCCGAGGAGTCCTTGTTCGCGTCGCTCCGCACGTCCTCCTGGCCAGGCCGGCAACCACTCTGGCCGTCGGCAACTCCCTCCGGGCGAGCGGCAGGGTCGTGCCTGGCCCCTGGGCCCGGGGACGGCTCGTCCGGCTGGAGTTCCGCACCCGCACCGGCTGGGTGAGCGCCGGCAAGGCCGGCCGCATTGACCGGTTCGGCCGGTACCGGCTCTCGTACCGCCTGCTCGTGCCGCTGCAGAGCCGGTACCGCGTGCGTCTGGACGTAGGCCCCCGAGACGCCCTGGTCTCCGGGTTCAGCTCGCCCATCGACCTGGTCGTGCGGTGACCCTGCCCGCAAGTTCGGTACGTGGCTACGTGCCCACGTACCTACGTGTCCACGTATCCACGCACGACGCCTCGGAGGGAACCTCGTGCTCATCGTGATCGCCAACACCAAAGGTGGCGTCGCCAAGACGACCACGGCCGTCCACCTCGCCGCAGTCCTCGCCGAGAGAGGCCGGACGCTCCTCGTAGACACCGACCCACAAGGCTCGGCGCTCTCGTGGGTCGAAGGTCTGGGTGACTACCCGGCAGTCGCCGTCGGCCGGGCGCGCAGCCGCGGCCTCGCCCGCGACCTCGCCGCACTCGCCCGGGACTACGAGTTCACCGTCGTCGACACTCCGGGCTCACGGGAACGCGGCATCGCCGCCCAGGCCGTCGCCAATGCCGATCTGGTCGTCATGCCCCTTGCCCCCACGGCCGCAGACTTCGCTGACGTCCCCCGGACGCTGGAACTGATCGATGACGCGTCGTTCGGCGAGCCGCCGCCCGTCGTCGCCCTGCTCTCCCGGGTCCGCGCCGGTACCCGTTCGCGGATCGAGGCTCGCGACGCCCTTGATGACCTCGGCGTCGCTGTGTCCGAGACAGAAATCCCGCTGAGGGAATCCATCGCGGCCGCCTACGCAGGCGCCCTGGGGGAGGAGGAGGCCTGGGGCCAGGTCGCCTCGGAGATCATGTTCGCTGGCGGGGTGCAATGAACGCGGGCAGTCCGAGCAAGCTGCAGACCGCAGTCCGGCATGGCTCACGCCGGCTGGAGGAACGTCCCTCCAGTCAGGTCTCCGGGCGCACCCGGGTCTCGTGTGACCTCACAAGGGAGAACTACCTTCGGCTCCATATTGCCGTCGTTGAACTCGGCGCAACCAAGATCGCAATCTTGAATGCCCTGGTCGAGATGCTCGACGACCACACAGTGCGTGGGCGGCTTTCGCTGCCCACGGGGTGAGCCCGAATCAGGGCCAAGGCGGGGTCCGCGGCGGCAAGAGTGCGATGACCCCGATGTTTCGGCGCCTAGTACCCGTTCGCCTCTCGACCCGCGGACTCGGGTGAAAGGGACTCCAGGCGGGAGCGGAGCAGCGATCGCATGGTGCTGAGTTCCTCGGGTCTCAACTCCGGCGCAGCGATCTCGACAAGGCTGGCGGCGAAGAGTAGGTGACTCGGCGTGGACACCGCCTCCGCAAACAGTCGCTGCATGTCGGCTCCCGAGAGCGCGCCGGAACCCAGGCCGAGGCGACAGATCTCCAAGGCTCCAGCAACATCCCCGTCGTCCAAGAGCAGCAGGACAAGCCGCCGGTTGACATCCCCGTTTCCAGGGGCGAACTGAAGGGCCAGCCGCACGGCACCTATCTCACTGGAAGGGTGGGCGTGCTCGGGCTGCCCAGGATCCTTCGCCTTCCCAGCCAATGACCTCATCGGCCTGTCCCCCGAGGGATGTCTTCCTGATGCCGCGCTCATCCCCGCAATATCGACAGCAGCTCCGGTGGCTGAACAAGAACGCCACAATGAGCATTGGGCACAAGGCTGGCTGTTCCGACCCCGAGGTAGGTTCGCGAGTATGTCTGTGGCCCGGGACGCCGCGAACGCGCCCAGCGGCGGCTTGGGGTGTGGTGGGGAGCATTCGCCCCCTCTCCCCGCCCCGGCCACCGTCAGACCTGCCCGTCCGCCCCGCCGGATGCAGCAGTGACGGCCCGGGCGGCGAGGCACCGATCTGCGTGGCGATCACGGCGCCAGAGGGCCGAGTCATCGCCGTTCGAACCCGTGTGTGACCGAGGGCGTGGCCATTGGATTCCGGCGACGGCGCACGCGATCGATTCGACCGGAATGCCGGTGAACCCACCACGTGCTGCTCTCGGTCTGTGGGGGTAACGCGTCGCGCAGAGACCATGGCCTTCACCGCGGCGAGGCATACCTGCGGTTGCACCACCCCCACTAGTCCGCCGGCCGCCGGACGAGATATCTCACCTTGCGCCGGTGACGGTGGGTTCCCTCATCACCTGCAGCAGGGCGGTCTCCAGTCCACCGGCGTTGTCCGGCCCTCCGGTGGTCAGCTGGCCACGGACGACGACGGCGACCCGTCCGGCGTGGTCGATGATGAAGGTCTCGGGCACGCCGGTGGCGCCGTAGCGGCCCATGATGTCGCCTTCACCGTCGCGGACGGACGGGAAGCTCATTCCGTAGGTCCGCTGGAACGCGAGCGCTCGTTCCCGGAGGTCTCGGACGTTAACGCCCAGCACCACCACGCCCCGGTCCCGGTAACGGCGCCACAGCGACTCGAGGATCGGCGCCTCATCCCGGCAGGAATCGCACCAGGACGCCCAGATGTTGAGGACCACGACTCGGCCGCGGAGGTCCGCGAGTCGCAGCGGAGCTCCCGCGGCCGGAAGGCCGCGTGCCCCGGAGAGCACCGGCAGCGTGAACTGCGGCGCCGGTATCCGCTCCCCCGCGGCGATTGCCCGGTCGATGCGGGTGTCGACCCCCCCGCTGGTCAGTCCGATGACCAGCACCACCGCCAGTAGCGCGATGCCCGCGGCCGCGGCGAGCGCGGTGAGGGTCGCGGGCAACCCGGTCCCTCTCCGATTCTCCGCCGCGTCCGGTTCGGGTGTGCTCACAGGTATGGGATAGGGTCGGTGGCGGCGCCGTTGACGCGCACCTCGAAGTGCACGTGCGGTCCCGTCGACCGGCCGGTGCTACCGGCCAGGGCAAGGACCGTGCCGCGGTCGACCCGCTGGCCCGCGGTGACGCTGAGACTGCTGTTGTGGGCGTAGGCCGTGGCGACTCCGCCCCCGTGGTCGACGACCACCAGGTTTCCGTACCCACCGCCCCAGCCGGCCGAGAGCACCATGCCGGGAGCTGCGGCCGCAACCGGGGTGCCGGTGGGAACCGCGATGTCCAGGCCCTCGTGCATACGGCCCCATCGTGGCCCGAACCCGGAGGTCAGCACGCCGTTGACCGGGTAGGTCATGCCGCGGCTGGAGATCGTCGGGTCGATCTGGGCACCGGCGGCGCCCTGAGCCCGACGGATGCGGGCTGCCAGCCGATCCGAGCGACGGCGCAGGTCCTGAGTCTCGGCCTCGATGTCGGCACGGCGCCCGGCGGCGCGGGCAAGCAAAGCGTCACGCCCGCGCCGTTCGCGTTCAAGCCGGTCCCGCTCGCCCGCGAGATCCTCGGTGGCGCGCCGCACCCGGTCGGCGGCGGCCTGGGCGCTGCGCTCCTCGCGTTGAACGTGGTCACGTAGTACCCGGACCCGGTCGCGCCGCACGCGGCTGCGCTCGATGAGCAGGCGGGTGCTCGCTACCAGCTCCGCGTCACGTTCCCCGATGCGCTTGAGCAGTCCGGTTGCGTTGAGGGCGTCGGTGATGCTGCCGGACCCCAGAACCGCGAGCAGCGGATCGGGGGTCCCTCTGGCGTAGACCTCTCTCAGCCGCACGGCCAGATCCCCTTGGCGCTGCACCAGCCGTATCTCGGCGCGGTTGAAGGCCTCGCGAGCCGCTCGCAGGGAGCTGTTGAGGGTCCACAGGCGGCGCTCGAGGACCGCGGCGTCGGCCTGCACCGCCGCCAACCGAACGCGGAGGGGCTCAAGCCGGCGCGTGACCTGCCGGATGCGGTCCGAGTAGGCCCGCACCTGGGCCGTGAGGACCCGTTCGCGGTCGCGGGCGGTGTCCAGCCGCTCCTGGGCCTCCTGCAGGCGTCGGTCGATCGCTCGCCTGCGTTCGCTCTCCGACTGCTGCGCGGATGCGGTCCCGCCGCCGGTCAGCACCAAGGCACCGAGCAGCAGCAGGATGCCGGCGGCACGCCGACCGTGTCGCTGAACGAATTTGCCTCCCTCCGGTTCGACCAACGGTGGGGCCGGCGGCGCGTCATCTCGGGTGACGGTCACCGCTCCGACCCCGGGGTCGTCGGATCATCGTCGTCGTCAGGTATCAGCGCGACCGGGCGTGTGGCCCACAGGAATCCGGCGGCGGCACACGCGATCACGCCGACCAGGATCCCGATGATCCCGACCCAGGTGGCCGTGCCGCTCTCCGTGCGGATGGTGCTGACGGCTCCGGGTCCGGCACCGGTCCGGGCGGTTGCCTCCTCCGGGGTCTGGATGAGCACGGCTGCCGCGGCACCGGGTTCGGTGATCCCGGTCTCCTGGGTGATGTCTCCCTGCTGCTCCGGGGCGGCGGTCCACGGCTTGGTCTTGCCGTCGGCATAGGTCTGGTAGGAGCGGAACACCGCCGTGCCCGCGTCGAACGGGGTGGCCAGCACCGTGAAGTCCCGATACTGCCCCACGGGCACGACACCGCCGCTGTAGACGACCCCGACGACCTGGCCGTCAGGTGCGAACCGCTCCTTCTGGCGCCACCCGTCAGGCGGCGCGCCGAGTGAGTACACCGTGAACTTGGACGGGAAGTCGACCCGCACCCGGATGGTCGGGACCTCCCGTTCATTGGGCACGCGGAAGGTCAGTTGCAGCGCCTGCTCCTGCACCGCTCGGTCGGGAACAACATCGATGTGCCCCATCGCGGGCGACGCGCCCGCCCCGAGAGCCGCCATCGAGACGAGGCACGCCAGCGGGCGTCTCATCGCACCCGGAACGTGTAGGCGCCGCGGACCAGATGCCCATCGGCGCCTGCGACCGTCCAGCTGACCCGGTACACGCCGGGCACGCCGCGACGCACACGGACGCGCACCCTGCGGGTGTCGCGGCGGTCGCGCGTGACGGTGGCGACCAGATTCACCGAGCGGCGATCCAGGACCGTCACCTTCCGGGGCCGGATCGGCTCGTTGAAGGTCAGGACGACCACGGTGGGCGACCGCATGACGGTGGCCCCGGACGCGGGGCTGGAGGAACGGAGCGCGGTGTGGGCGGCGGCGATCCCGGCGGTGCCGAGGACGAGCACGCTCGCCGCCAAGACGGTGGTGACACGGACGTTCATGGTGATGCCTCCGGTAGTCGGACGCCCCGGCGCGTGCCGCGGCGACAGGATCAGCCGGAGATCAGTGGGGGGCCACGGGAGATCGCCCGGCCCACCGCCGTGGCGCCGAAGACCCGGGCCGTGTCGGTGAGCGGCAGCCAGGCCGTCCCGACGCCCCCACGGCGGCCCTCATCGAGGTGGCGGCGGACGCGCCGTGCGAGCACGACCAGCGCGTCGAGAACCTGTTCACCCAGCCAGCACAGCACCGCCAGCGATGCCCCGGCCACCAGGTGAGCCAGCATGCTTGCCCGAAGGCTGGTCACGTCGTGGGTGTCCATCGCCATGCCGAACGCCCATGGCATGCCGACGATCCCGAAATGCAGAACTGCTTGGAGCAGCACACCGAGGACTCCCAACCTCAGGAACCCATTGCACCGCCACGCCGCGCCCCGTCCGGGGGCACAGCAGGCAACCGACACCAGGGCGACGGCGACCATGAGCGTCGCCGGCCCCGGCCGCCCCCCCTCGATCCCCGCGTGCGCAGTCAGGGTCGCTGCAATCGCCGCGGCGACAAGCATCCCGCGGCGCATCGCTTCCGCTTGGTCAGCGTGCAGACCCACGCTGCGCAGCGTAGTCAACGTTGAAGCCCCCCGCGACTCACCGGGGCGTCGCGGAATCCACCGCGCGCAGATCCCGGTACGGATCCGTGGCCGCACCACCGCCGGGGTGGATCTCAAAATGAACATGCGTCGGGCCGCCTCGGGCGTCCCCGGAGTTACCGACGCTGCCCAGGATCTGCCCTGTGGTGACCGGGTCACCGGGATCCAGGCTGGCGACGATTGACTCCATGTGGGCGTAGTAGTAGGTGTTGCCCTCGGCGTCCCGCAGCCAGATGTGGATCCCCCCGAGGCCGGTCTCGGTCCGGGACAGGTGGTCGACGGTGGCGTCGGTCACCGCGACCAACGGCGTCCGGCGAGGCGCCATGATGTCCGTGCCCTCATGCCCTCCCTGGCTGCGCGGGGCGCCCCAGCTGTCGATGTAGGAGTATCCGGAGAGCACCGGGAAGGCCCGAAGGTACCGGGCCACCGGTATCGCCGTCGGCGTGGGGGCCGCGGCCGTTGTCACGGTCTGGATGCCGATGCGACGCAGCAGCGCCCCGTCGGCGACGCCGGTGGCCCGGATGCCGAGCCGCCGCTGCAGCCGGATCACCGCCGACCGTGTGCCAGACCCGAAGGTCCCGTCGATGCGGACAGGCAGACCCCGGCGGCGCAGCTCACGCTGGAGGTCGCGCACAAGATGCCCGCGTGCACCCAGCGAGAGTCGGAGGGAACCGGCGGGATGGGCGGGGTGGCTGCGAACGGCAGGGCTCGCTGCGGGCGGAGGAATCGGAGCCTGCGTTGCGTCGGCGGTCGTGGCCACGGGAATCTCCACGGCGGCCGCGGCGGTGGCCGTGAGAGCCACCGCGATTGCGGTGAGCGCAACGTGAGGTCGGATCAACGGTCGAGGTCGCAGAGGCACCCCCTGGTCGGATTGCAGAAGACCGGCCCTGCCCCGAGAGGTCGGCGCAACCTACCGTCCCGGGTCCGGTTCCCGTCAAGCCCACCTCACGCTACCCTCACCGCCGTGCCCTCCGGCTCCGAGTTCACCCTGCGGCCCCTTCCCCTGGGCCTGCTCGCATTGCTGATCGTCGTGGTCGTGGCCCTCATGGCGCCCGCCTCCGCGAGCGCGCACGCGGTTGCCGAGACGATCGCGCCGCCGCCCGGGACCCTTGTGGTCAACGCGCCCCAGAAGATCTCTCTGCAGTACAGCGAGCAAATCCGAATCCTCACCCCGCAGGACGCCCAGGTGGTCGACCAGGACGGCAAGAGCGTCCTGAGCGGGAGCGCGCAGGTGAGCCCCACCGACTCGCGAGTCCTGGAAATCCCGCTCAAGCAAGGGCTGCCCGACGGCACCTACACGGTGCGGATCAAGTTCCTGAGCGCCGACGCACACATCATCGGCAGCAACTACGTGTTCGGGGTTGGGCCGGGGCCCCTCGCGGAGCCCTACCTGGCCGGCGCCCCCTCCGAGGGCCCGTCGCGCACCGGTGCGTGGGCGGTGGCCTCTCGCTTCGCCGAGCTCACCTTCCTGGGCGGCCTGTTCGGGCTCATCGCGTTCCGGCTACTGGTGTGGGCACCGGTATGGCGGCGGCGCCCCGCCGCAGGAGACGTGGACCACACGATTCTCGTCTGGGGGCAGGACGTGTTGTGGGCGGGCACCGGGATTCTCGCGGTCGGCGCGATCCTCGCCGAGGTGTTCCTGCTCATCGTCTATTCGGCTCAGGTGGTGGGCACAACCGTCTTCACCGCGCTCACCGACGCGGACGGGCTGCGGACCACCATCACGACCACCCGTCTCGGGGATCTGGTGCAGATCCGCACCGGCCTGCTGTTCGCGGTGTTCGTCCTCGCCGGGGTTCTGGTGATGCGCGAGGGCGGCCGCGACGACATCGACGCAACCCGCCGCGCGGGGTTCGCCCGCGGCCCGGCCCTCGTGCTGGGTGGACTGGTCGCCGCGGTCATGTTCGCGATCTCGGCCCAGGGGCACGCCAGCGTCGCTCCCGTCCCACGCCTGCAGGTCACCGCCGACGCCGTGCACCTGATGGCGGTCTCAACCTGGGTGACCGGACTCGCACTCACCGCGCTGGCGCTCTGGCGACTCCCGCGTCTGGGACGTGGTGGGCGCCGCCGTGCCACCGACGTGCTCCGCACGTTCTCGCTGGTCGCCGTCGCCAGCCTCACCCTCGCGATGGGCTCCGGCGTGGTGCGGGCCCTCGGTGAGCTCTCCGATCCCGCCCAGCTGTGGGAGACCGGCCACGGCCAGAGCGTGCTCATCAAGCTTGTGCTCCTCATCCCGGTCGGCCTCCTTGCCCTCTACAACCGGCGGATCCTCAACACCCTGACTCGCATGCGGGACACGAGCCTGGACGGACTGCGCCGTGTCCGGCGCGCGGCCGCGCTGGAGTTCGCGCTCGCCGCGGTGATCGTCATCGTGGCATCCGTGCTGGTCGCACAGCCCCCCGGCCGGAGCCTGGCAAGGGAAGCCTCGGCGACCGGTGGCACCTCCGCCGAGACTGCCAACGTGGCCTCACCCTGAATTCCACGGGCGGAAGCCAAGCGTGACGGTCAGCGAAAGGCCCTGAGAAGACGCCCAACCGAGGTCTCAGCGAGACCTCGCGTTCAACGGCGGCTAGGTGCGGCGATCCCCGTGGTCCGATACCCGGACGCCGACAGTGGGACCCCTCGCACAGTCTCGATGGGGTCGGCGAGGTGTATCGCTAACCAGCGTGGGACACGAACCGCCAGCTGTAGTACGCGACACCGGCCGCGGTCACCAGGAGGACCAGCAGGATGAGGACCAGCCACGCCCGTGCGCTCAAACCGAATCACCCGACTGCGCGGAAGGGAAAATTGAGGTGAACAGGCCGACAGGGGCCAGGTGAACGGCAGCCTGTCGCAGAGTCCCTCGGGCCCCTGCTGCCCCGTCCAGGCACTGGACACGGAGCGTGTAACGAATACGTTACCGCAGTGCCTCCGACTCGGATGGCACACGACTGGCTGGCTCAGTCGGTCGATCCGGGCGGGTGCGCCCCTGGACGGCGGCTCGACGAGAGGGTTTCACAGCCACTTCGGATGGACAGCCCCCCTCCCCGGTTCTCTGATACCTTCACACCTATGAAGATGTCTGAAGGTTCGCCCTCGCCTCGGGTTCCCAACGACGAGGATGTCGGCTGCACACCTCAGGCGGATGCGGGCACCCTGGCGCGCGCACGTGGCGCGTTGGACGAGTCCGCTGCCTTGGAACTCGCCGAGACGTTCCGGCTTCTGTCTGACCCGGGCAGGCTGCGATTGATCGCGGCGTTGTTGGAGGCCGAGGAGCTTTGTGTGTGTGACCTGTCGCAGGTCACCGGCCTGTCGGCGACCGCCTGTTCGCACAACCTCAGGTTGCTGCGTGGCCAGCGGCTGGTGCGCTACCGGCGGCGGGGACGGAACGTCTTCTACACCCTGGATGACGACCATATCCGGGTGCTGCTGGCGGTTGCCCGCGACCATGCCGCGGAGCGATGAGCGGAGATCACACGCATGTCTCCCCCGTTTCGGCGGCGGGACGGCACGTGCGGCCGCTGGTGGTGGCGCTGGTGCTGACCGCCGCCTTCACGGTTGTGGAGGTCACCGTGGGGTTCGCGGTGGGGTCGCTCGCCCTCGTCTCGGACGCCGGCCACATGCTGACCGACGTCGCGGGCCTGGGGATGGCGTTGGCGGCGATTCAGGTCGCCCGTTCGCATCGTTCCTCGGCGGCCACGTACGGGATGTATCGCCTGGAGGTCCTGGCGGCCCTGGCGAATACCGTCCTGTTGTTCGGCATCGCGGCGTACGTGCTCATCGAGGCGTGGTCGCGCTTCCGAGACCCACCGGATGTGCCAGGCACGTGGCTGCTGGTCGTCGCCGCCCTCGGCCTGGCGGTCAACGTCGTGTCGTTCATGCTGCTGCGGGCGGGCGCCAAGGAGAGCATGAACGTGCGGGGCGCGTTCCTGGAGGTGATGTCGGACATGCTCGGCTCGGTCGGCGTGATCATCGCCGGGGTGATCGTGCTGACCACCGGCTGGCCGTACGCCGATCCGATCGTGGGTGTCGGGATCGGCTTGTTCATCCTGCCTCGGGCGTATCGCCTGGGACGCGAGGCGCTCCGCGTGTTGCTGCAGGTCGCCCCCGCCGACCTGGATGTCGATGGAGTGCGCCGGGCCTTGGACGACGTGGACGGGGTCCAAGGCGTGCACGATCTGCACGTCTGGACCCTGACATCAGGGTTGCGAGTGGCGACAGGGCACCTGGAGATCGCTGGGGGCGCCGGCCCGGCGGACGTCCTGGAACGGGCCACGCGGCTGCTGCGAGAGGACGTGGGCTTGGAGCATGTGACCCTCCAGGTCGAGGGGCCCGGCTTCTGCGCAGATGAGGGGAACCCGCTCTGATGGGCGGCGCGGCGAGCGTGGAGATCACGCTCGAGGCCCCGGACGGATGCGGCGCGTGCCTTGACAGGTTGCGGGAGGGCCTCGAAGCGCACCGCGGAGTGCTGGCCGTTGAGGCGAGCGACCGCACCGACCGCATGGTGATCCGCATCGATGCCGAGCTCTGCTCGGCGACGTGCCTGGATCAGACGGTCCTGGAAATCCGCAGAACCCTCGAGGACACCTACGCCCATGACGTGGTCGGTGTCGAGGGCATGGACTGCGCCGACTGCGCCAGGACGATCGAGCGGGCCGTGGGCCGGGTGCCAGGTGTGAGCCAGGTGTCGGTGGGGTTCCCGTCCGGCGCCATGCGGGTGGAGTACCAGCCGGCGCTGGTCCAGGCGGACCGGATCCGCGCGCAGGTGATGCGGCTGGGCTACCGCGTGCCGGGGGCCGGGCCTCGCCCGGCGGGGCGGCGGCCGTCCCGCACCCGAGTGACGATCCTCGCCTCGATGCTGACGGCGCTTGCGGCGGTCGTCGGCCTGATGAGCGAGCGGACGGCGTTGCCGCTGTACCTGGCGGCGGTGCTGCTGGCCGGTGTGCCCATCGCCCGGGCGGGCATCCAGGCGGTCCTCGCAACGCGCCGTCCTGAGATCAAGCTGCTGATGACCATCGCCGTGGTTGGCGCGGCCGCGATCGGGGCGTGGTTGGAGGCAGCCCTGGTGGTGGTGCTGTTCTCCATCGGGGAGATCCTGGAGGGACGCGCTGCAGCGCGCGCGCGCAGCGAGCTTGCCGGTCTCGTGGACCTCACCCCGGCCACCGCCCGCCTGCGACGGCGCCGTGGCGACGGGGTGTTCGCGGTGTTCACCGAGACCGAGATACCGGTCGCCGAGCTGGCGGTCGGGGATGCCGTGGTGGTCCGCCCGGGCGAGCGGATCCCGGTTGACGGCGTCGTTCGTGACGGCGCGGGGGCGGTGGACCAAGCGGCGATCACCGGAGAATCGGTCCCCGTCGACGTGGCCCCCGGCACCCCGGTGTTCGCGGGAACGTTGAACCGACAGGGTCTGCTGGTCATCGAGGCGAGCCGCGCCCCCGGCGACACCACGCTCGACCGCATCGCGGCGCTGGTCTCCGAGGCGCAGGCCAGCAGGTCTCCCTCGGAGCGCTGGGTCGACACCTTCGCCCGCCGGTACACGCCGGCGGTGATCGGTTTGGCCGTGGCCGTTGCAGTGCTCTCCCCACCTCTGCTGGGCGCCGGCTGGGGAACCGCCTTCTACGACGCTCTGGCACTGCTCATCCTGGCGTGCCCATGCGCGCTGGTGCTCTCCACCCCGGTGACGATCGCCTCCGCGCTGGCGCGCGCGTCGGCGGCGGGCGTGCTGGTCAAAGGCGGCGCGCATCTTGAGGCGGCTGCCGCGTTGCAGACCGTGGCGTTTGACAAGACAGGGACGATCACCAGCGGTCGACCCGCTGTGACCTCCGTGCACGCCGCCTCGCTCGTGTCGGAGATGGAGGTGCTCGCTCTGGCAGCCGCGGTGGAGCACGGCTCAGAGCACCCTCTGGCCACGGCGATCACCAGTGAGGCCGTGGCCCGCGGCCTCGAGATCCGGCCGGTACGCGAGTTCGCGGCTCTCACCGGGCTGGGTGCCGCCGGAGTCATCGACGGCCGGCGGGTGACCGTCGGTGATGCGCGACTCGTCGGTGGTCTGCCAGAGGAGATCTCGGGCCTGGTGCAACGTCAGCGCGGTGAGGGACAGACCGTCGTCGTGGTCGTCGTGGACGACCTGATCGCCGGCGTGATCGCCATCGCCGACACGGTCCGGCCCGAGGCCGCGGAGTCGGTCGCCGCGCTCCACACGATGGGCATCCGGACGGTGATGCTCACCGGAGACAACCCGTTGACCGCCGCCGGTGTGGCGAACCAGGTAGGGGTCGCCGACGTCTTCGCAGGCCTGCTGCCCGCCCAGAAGGCCGCGCACGTGGCGTCCCTCCCATCTCCTGCGATGGTGGGAGACGGGGTGAACGACGCTCCCGCGCTGGCCGCCGCATCAGTGGGGATGGCGATGGGCACCGCCGGCAGCGACACCGCCTTGGAGGTCGCCGATGTCGCGGTGATGGGCGACGACCTGAGGAAGGTCCCGGCCCTGGTCGGCCTCGCCCGGTGGACGCGACTGGCCGTGCGGCAGAACATCTGGATATCGCTGGCGACAAAGGCGGCCGCGGCGCTCCTGCTGGCCGGTGGCGCGCTGCCCCTGTGGGGGGCGGTGGTCTCCGACGTCGGCGCGAGCCTGATCGTCGTCGGCAACGGGCTGCGGCTCCTCCGGGGGCGCCCGGTCACTGGGGCGGCGCGGAGCTGGCCATTGCTGACTCCAGCACCTCTCATGCCCCGTACCGCCACCGCCCAGCTCGATCACGGCGCCGGCGAGTCCTGCGGGGGCTGCACCACCGGCTGACCAATCTCCCGGAGAAGCGGCCCGCGCTCCCGCACCGGGGCTCGGGTACATCGGCGACACGCGTTCCGGACGTGAGATGCGACAGAACCTGAGCTGGGCCGTGGGGTACAACGCGACCGCGCTCCCGATCGCCGCTGGCCTATTCGTGCCGGCGTTCGAACTGATGCCCCGACCTGAGATCGCGGCCCTCACGACGTCCGGGTCGAGTTCGTCCTGGCGGTGAACGCGCTCGCCCTCAAGCGCCTCGGGCTTCCGAAGGCGCGGCGGCACCCGGCGGGCTGACGACCGACTACGGCGCGGCGGCACTCCGGGGTCCGTCCGGCTCCCGGGCCCGACGAGACGTTCCTCCCTCGATGGAACCTTCGGCAATGACGGGCTGGGGCGGGGTGATCAGAGGAAGGCGGAGATCGAAGCGGGTGCGTCGCTCGTCGGCGGTCAGTGAGAGGGAGCCGCCCATCTGCTCGGCGAGTTGTCGCGCAATCGTGAGCCCCAGGCCGAGCCCCTCCTCTTCGGCGATGCGGGCATTGGAACCCCGGAAGAACCGTTCAAACACGCGTTTGCCCTCGGGGCCTGCCAAAGCGCCGCCCTCATCGGCCACCGAGAGGCGTGCGACTCCGGCGGCCGTGCATGTCTCGAGATGGACCTGGCTTCCCGCTGGGGCGTACTTCGCGGCGTTGGTGAGCAGGTTCGTGATGATGCGGTCCAGGGCGAGCGGGTCACCGAGCACGAAACACGTCGCCAGGCGCTGGGTGAGGTGGATTCCCCGTTGCTCGAGTGCCGGCCGCACAGCCGGCACCGCGTGAGCAACCGCTTCCGCGAAGTCGAGTCGTTCACGTCTGAGCGGGGGAGCTTCAGCTCGTTCTTCGGCCAGCACTTCGATCTCTCCGATGAGCCGGCCGAGCCGAAGCGTGGTGGCGTGAAGTGCCGCGATGCTTGCGTCGCCCGGTTCGACGATGCCGTCCTGCATGGCCTCGAGGCGACCCTGGATCAGCATGACCGGGGTGCGCAACTCGTGTGCCAGGTCCTGGGCGAGCTGCAGGCGCGCCAGGCGTTGTCGCTCCAAATCGGTTGCCAGCCGGTGCAGGGAGTCACCGACCTGCCGGAGCTCCGGCGGCCCACCATTGGGAGCGGGGTGCGGCTCACCTGACCGGGTGAGCCCTCGGGCGAACGTCGCCATACGGCTCATGGGGCGAGCCAACCAGGATGCCGTGACGACGCCGACGACGGCGGCGACCAGCGCCGCGATGAGGGCTGCGAGAAGGTGGAGGCGATCGAGCTCGGAGGCGAACCGGTCATCGGTCGGGGTTCGGACCGTCGACGGGAAGGCGAACCCCTCAAGGCGCCCCACAAGTCTCCCGGAGTCATCCCGCACGGCACCGGTGAACACCCGATCCAGCGTGCGCCCGGGCGCCGCCTTCGTCGTGTCCAGGAGCACCTGCCCGTCGGGAGCGGTGAGCCGATAGTCGTACCCGGACACGGCGAGGTCGTGCGCGAGGAGGTCGAGACCGCGGGCGGTCCAGGCGCTTCCGCCGCTGCGGAACGAGCCTTCGGTGGCGGAGAGGGCCGACCGTCCGGCATCCGTTGCCCGATCGCGCAGGTACGCGTCCACCGTCTGGTGGAGACCATGGGACGTCAGGATGGATGTGACGACGGCCGCCAGGGCGACAACCGCCACGAATGCCACGACCAGGCGCGCTCGGAGGGTTGGGCTGCGGAAGCTCATGTGTCCTGGAATCGATAGCCCGCGCCGTACACCGTGCGGACCAGGTCCGCCGCACCGGCCCGGCACCCGTCGAGTTTGCGGCGGATGTTCTTCACATGGGCATCGATCGTGCGGTCCCCTGCGGCGGTCTCCGATCCGAGGGCCGACAGGCGGAGCTCTTCTCGGGATCGCAGCCGACCGGGGGGGCGGACCAGGACCGCCAGGATCCGGAACTCGGTGGCGGTGAGCTCGAGGTCATGTCCGGCGAGGTGGGCGCGCATTGCTCCGAGGTCGAGCTCGAGCCTGCCCTCGTCCAGCACGAGGACTTCGGCGGGCGGCATGCCCTCGCCGCCGGCGCGGCGCATGACCGCACGGGCACGGGCCACCAACTCTCGTGGAGAGAAGGGCTTGACCAGAAAGTCGTCGGCACCGAGTGCCAGGCCCCGCAGGCGGTCGGCCTCGGCGGACCGAGCGGTGAGCATGATGATCGGCACATCCGAGGTGCGCCGGATCGTGGCGCACACCTCTTCGCCTGAGAGGTCCGGGAGCATCAGATCGAGGATGATCAGATCCGGGGGCTGAAGGGCGATGACGTCCAAGGCGCGCTGGCCGGTCGCCGCTCTGCGAACGGCGAACTCCGCCCGGGTGAGGTATGCGGAGGCGATATCGAGGATCTCGGGCTCGTCATCGACGATCAGGACGGACCAGGGCATTCGGGCGTTTCCTCTCGGAGCGGACCGTCAGGGGGCTGCGAGTCGCAGGGCCCGCCTCCGGTCCGCCCGCTCTGCGTCGATGATGGCACGCACCCGATCGGCCACCGCGGGCGACGGATTCCCGTCGAGGAAGTTGCGGGAGAGGTCGATCCCGGCCTCCTGCAGCCGGACGATCTCACCGAGGAAGGCGGCGTCGACATCGGATGCCCGGAACACCTCGCCCGGTGCGCTGACGAACCCCGCCTGCCGAAGGTCGGACTCCGTCGGCACGGGCCACACGGGCCGGTCCTGGAGCGTGCGGAGCCACTGGAGTCGCGTGCCCAGCCCGGCGGAGAGACGCCGTGCGAACCCGCGCACCTCGGGGCGCCGCCCCCTCGCACGCTCCACCGCGACCAGGTCACGCATTGCCTGTTGATGGGCGACCATCAGTGCCCCGTAGGCGTCCATTGCCCCGTCGCCGACCGCGCTCACCAACCGGGCGGGCGGGCCCGCCGGTTCCACCCCCGCGGCGGAGGATGGACGAGGTCGGTCGCCATCGTGCGCGGTGAACGCCCGGAGCAGGCCCGTCACGGAAGTGCCCGTGACGACCAGGGCCGCCGCGATCATGACCACAGCTTGCCCGGTGTCGTGTCGGCCGTCCCGTCGCTTCACCCGCCACATCCTGGGCTGCAATCGCGAAGGCAATGTGAAGGCGACCGGCGGCGGCTTGGCGGAACAGGGTCGCATCGTTCCCAGCCGCCTTGAAAGCCGGGGGTGGGACGGGAACATTGGGACCGCATGGCCTTTCCGCCACGCCCGCGACCTGGCGGCGTTGCTCACAAAGGAGCGGAACGTGACTCGCAACAGGCTCACCGCCATCGTGGTGTTGGCCATCCTGGCAATCGCCGGGGGGGTGGCCTTTGCCGTCTCGCAGGGCGGCGACCACATGGGCGGCAACGGCATGGCGCGCCATGAGTCGGGGGCCATGTCCGGGATGGCGGGCCCGGCCTGGACCGGGAGCATGATGGACATGGGCGGAATGCCCGGCATGAGCATGAACGGCAACGGCGCGATGCTCATGGACGAGCGGGCGTTCCTGGCCATGATGGTTCCGCATCACCAGATGGCGGTGGAGATGGCACGGATCGTGCTCGACCGCGGCCGCGACGCAGAGGTGAAGGAGATGGCTCGCGCCGTCATCACCGATCAGGAGAAGGAGATCGGGCAGATGCGCGGCTGGTACCGCGACTGGTTCGGGGGGACCGACCCGCCCCAGATCGACATGTCGGGCGCGATGATGATGATGGGGATGTCGGGGGACATGGGCGAACTCGAGTCCACCAACGAGCCCGACCGGGTCTTCCTTCGCATGATGATCCCCCACCATGCCGGGGCGCTGTTGATGGCCGACGCCGTGCTCGCCGGTTCGCCTCGAGCCGAGGTGGCCGCCCTCGCCACCGCAATCGTCGCGGCCCAGAGCACCGAGATCGGCGACATGCAGCGGGTCCGCGTGCGAATCGCTCCGCCCCTTGGCTGACGCCGCCGGCAGGGGCACCGCGTCGAGGTCGAGAGCGGTCGCCGGCGCCGCTCTCGGCGCGGTGCTGCTCTGGGGGAGCGGATGCGGAGGCTCGGATCAGGGCACCTCCTCCGGGCCCGCCACCTCCGAGGACCCCGGACCGATCCACGTCCACGCCGTCGGGGTCGATCCTGCGGATCCCGACAGCGTGGTCCTGGCCACCCACACGGGGCTGTTCCGATGGTCTGAGGACGCTGACAGGCCCGAGCTCATCGGGACGCTTCGGCAGGACACCATGGGGTTCACCGTCATCGGCCCCCAGCGATACCTCGGATCGGGCCACCCCGACCTGCGGACAGGCCAGCCGCCCCTGCTCGGCCTGATCTCCAGCACGGACGGTGGACGCAGCTGGTCACCCGTGTCGCTGCTGGGTGAGGTTGACTTCCACATTCTGAGGGCCGCTGGCAGCCGTGTGGTCGGCATGGACTCCCAGACCGGTTCGGTGTTCGTCAGCGACGACGCCGGCAGACGCTGGGTCAGACGCACGCCCCCCGGGGAACTGGTGGACATGGTGCTGGACCCGGCCGACGCCGACCATATCCTGGCGTCCACCCCCGCCGCCCTGCTCATATCCAGAGACGCCGGACGGACGTGGGCCCCCTCACCCGGCGGCGCCGGCCACCTGGCCTGGCCGCGGAGGGACACCGTGTTCCGGGTCGGTCCCGACGGCCAGGTCAGCGCCAGCCGAGACGGTGGCCGGACCTGGAAAACGCGGGGACGCATCGACGGTGAGCCGTCGGCGTTCACCGCAATCGACGCCTCCAGACTGCTCGTGACCACCCACGACGGGGTTCTCATAGAGTCACGCGACGGCGGAGCCCGCTGGACGACGCTCGCCGATCTGGACTGAGGCTACGGCCGGACCGCCCCCTGGTAGTCGCTTCGGCCGGCCATCGAGCTGATCTTCACCACATCGCCGGTCTGCGGCGCGTGGATCATCTGACCGCCGCCGATGTAGATCCCCATGTGCCCGAGGTCCGGCCGGTAGAACACGAGGTCCCCCGGCCGCAGGTCGCCCGCCGGCACTCGCGGGAACGCCGACCAGATCGCGCCGGTGTAGTGCGGCACCGACTTCCCGATCTTGGCGTAGACGAAGCTGGCCAGGCCGGAGCAGTCGAAACCCGATGGGGAGGCACCGCCCCAGAGATACGGGACACCGAGGTACTGCATCGCCAGTCCCACGACCGTGGCGTTCTCATTCCCGGCAGCCGCCGGCTCGGCGGGCTTCGCCGCCGGAGCCGACGCGGGCGGATCGGAGGTCGATGCGGGGGCAGGGGTGACGGGCGCCGGCCGTGGAGCGACGGGCTGTGACCTCGTTGCCGCCCGCTGGCCGGCAACGGCGCGCCGTCGTTCCTGCTCTGCGATCAGCCGGTCCCGGGCTTGGTCGGCGGCGATCGCGCGACGAAGGTCCGCGCGTGCTCCGGCGAGAAGCGCTGCCCGACGCTGAAGCGAGGCCAGCACAGCGTCGCGGCGTCGACCCGCCTCCTGCTGGGCCTCCCGCGCTTTCGCACGGTCGGCGATGAGCTCGACGCGCACGGTCTCAAGACGCACCAGCGTGGTCCGGATGTCGGAGACGATGGCTCCGTCACGTTCCCCGATCCGCTCGATCAGCCGGACACTGTCGACGGCCGAGGTAATGCTGCCGCTCTCCAGCAGCAGCTCGACCGCGGAGGGCGTGGGCGAGCGGTAAATGTCCCGCACCCGTTCGGCCAGGGCTTCGCGCGCCCCGGCGAGCCGCTTCTCCGAGCTCGCCAGCAGCTCGCCGTTGGCCCGGATCCGGCCCTCAGCCTGCTCACGCCTCCAGCGGGCGCCGTTGAACGCCTCGGTGGCCTTCTCCGCCTCGACATCGGCGGCGTCGAGCTGAGCCTTCAGCCGCTCGACCTCCGACCGCACGGTCTCGACCGAGGACGGCTGCCCGGTGATGCGCGCAGCACCTCCGGCCGCGCCGATCAGCGTGCCGACCGCAATGGCGAGCGCCGCACGGAGCGCCGGCCGCGTGCGAGATGCACGGCTCCCGGCGTCTCTGGTCTGGGCGGGCATCGGGCAACGATAGGTGCGCGACGCGTCCGCGATGCCGTTCCCGCCACGGATGCTTACGGTTCAGGTGCCGTCCACACAGCCGGATTCATGCTCGCTTCACATACTGCGGTCCCACCGCAGCGCGGCGGTAAGGCTCCGGCGCACCCGCGGTCGGCGCTCACCCACCCGAGGGTCGGTACTCCTCGGGCCTCCCGGCGGCGAGTCTGACTCCACTCGCCGGGGGAACGCCCGGCGCTCGGAGCGGAGCACGCCATGGCAACCCCGACCTCGCTCGCGTTCGTGCTCGTGCGGTTCAAGGACGATCCGTCCGAGCCCCTCAGCCCGACCGCCGCGGAGCAGATGTTCACCGCCGCTGGGCGCGGAACGCTGAACGTCGTCGACTGGTTCGATGACAACACCCACGGCGCCGTGGACATCTCCGGAAGCCGGGTGTTCGGCTGGTACCAGCTGCCCGACACGTTCGCCGAATACGTCGCCCGCCGGACCGATGGGAGCTGCCCCCGCACGAAGATCGTCGACCTCGCGCGGGCGGCCGCCGCGAGCGCCGGCATCGACCTGTCCCCCTTCGTCGCCGTCGTGGCCATCACCAACGTCGGCGTCGACCTGTTCGGAGGCACCGGGTGGTGTGCGCCTCCGCGGTCAGCGCCGGACTCCAGTTCTGGGAGATCAACGTCGCCCCGCCGGTCATCTGCCAGGAGATCATCCACGGCCTCGGGGTGCTCACCCACGCCCGGCGTCACGGATCCGACGCCGACGACCGCGACCCGTACGACGTCATGAGCATGTTCAACGCGTATGCGGGCCAGCACCCCAACTACCCCGGACTGCCGATCGGGCCCGGCCTGAACGCGGCGTTCATGGCCAACTGCGGCTGGCTCGACCTCACCCGTGAGGCTCCGGACGGACGCGTCGGACTGCGGCCCCTGCACCGGAGGGACCTGCCGGGCGCCCTCTACGCCCGGACAGGACAGCACTACCTCGAGTACCGCCCCGGAATTCGATGGGATTCCGGCCTCCCAAGCGTGGTGCTGGTGCACTACATCGCCAACGACGCCTCCTACCTCGTCGCCGAGCTACGAACCGGAGAGACCTTCGGGTGCGGCGACCCGAACGACCCCTCTACCGAACGGGGCAGCATCACGGTCGAGAGCATCGATGACGCCTCGCTAACCGCGACCGTGACGACGCAGGTCATACCTCCCGTCCGTGTGCCTTCGGCCGGACCGGCATGGTCGATCTTCGGGTCGGAGTGGGGCGACGGCGGCGGGCTGGTCATCGTTGGGGGCCGGGTCGTCAAGATCCCACCTCGCTCGCCTTCGCTGGCGCTCCTTGAGACGGTGGCCTCACTCGCCTCGCTTGAGCAGATCACCATGGCACCGGCGCTCAAGACCCAGGCGCATGCACAGCTCCTGGCGGGAGCCGCCTCCCGGATGGATGCCGCCCGAGGCGCGCTCGCCGATCCGCACTCGCCGCTTGACGACCTGGACATGGAGGGGGTCCGCAGCTTTCCAGGCCGCTCGCCTGGGGGCGTCGGAGGGATGACCGGCGGGCGGGCGGCGTAGGGGAGCGCCGCACGCCCGTCTCCCCCCTCGGCGCAGCGTCATCGAAATGTCATCGATCCCCGCATGGGGCCTCAATGCCACGCCGGAATACTGGTGCCAAGGGATTGAGAGGAGACGGCGATGATGAACGGCGGATGGGGAGCAATGTCACCCTTCGGGTGGCTGATGATGGTGGTGCTGTGGGTGTCGGTGATCGCGGTCGTGGCGTGGGCGGTCACGCGGATCTTCCCTGGCGCTCAGCAGGCCCGGGGATCGACGGCGGCGACCCCAGCGCGTGAGGATGACCCGCGGGCCCTCCTGGATCGGCGACTTGCCGGCGGCGAGATCGACCCGGAGACCTACGATCTGATTCGGCAACGGCTTGACGCGGCCCGCGAAGGACGGGGGGTGTGGTCATGATGCGAGCGACGATCACGGGCATCGCGGTGGCGGCGGTGCTCGGTGCCGGAGCGCTGACCGCCCTCACGATCCCGGGCCTGACCAACGCTCAACAGCCGGTCGGCACCGGGCAGGGATCCGTGCCAATGCGCATGCACAGCGCCGCGATACCGGGCGTGCCGTCGCACATGGGCATGATGACGTTCGGCGGCGGCAAGTGGATGGGCGGCCCGATGCACAACGGAATGATGGGCGGATGGTCGCGCTGAACATCCGCCGGCCGGGACCGTGGTGACCGGGTCCCGGCCGGCGGAGGCCGCGCCACTGGTCCTGGTGGTCGATGACGAACCACCGCTTGTTCACCTCGTGCGCAGCTACCTGGAGCGCGAGGGGTTCCGGGTGGAGGAGGCCGGTGACGGGGAGACGGCCCTCGCACGGGCGCAGGATCTCGCTCCTGACCTTGTGGTACTCGACCTGATGCTGCCGGGAATCGACGGCATCGAGGTGTGCCGCCGGCTCCGGGCGTTCTCGGACTGCTACGTCGTGATGCTGACCGCCAGGGCGGAGGAGATCGACACCCTCGTCGGCCTCGCGGTGGGAGCCGACGACTACATCACCAAGCCGTTCTCACCGCGGGAGCTGACCGCTCGCATCAGGGCGATGTTGCGTCGTCCGCGGTCCACAGGCCAGGCCACCGAGCCCGTCCGCAGGGTCGGATCGCTGGAGGTCGACCCCGCGGCGCACGAGGCGCGCATCAACGGGGCCGTCGTCGATCTGACCCCGTTGGAGTTCGGCCTGCTCGGTGCCCTCGCCGCCCAACCGCGTGTGGCCTTCACCCGACGTCAGCTCATCGATCAGGTCTGGGGTGCCGGGTGGATCGGCGACGAGCACCTGGTGGATGCCCACATCGTCCGCCTTCGCCGCAAGCTCGGTGACGATCCCGGTTCGCCCAGATTCGTGCAAACCGTGCGCGGGGTCGGATACCGCATGGGGACCGGATGAGCCGCCTGCGGCGAAGCCTGGGGGCCAAGCTGCTGATCGCCCAGCTGCTGGTGGTCGTCATCGGCAGCCTCACGCTGCTGCTGGTCGCCGTCACCGCGGGTCCGTGGCTCTTCGACCATCACCTTCAGGGGCGGCTGGGCGGCGTCCCGGCCGCCGTGGACGCCCATATCCACACGGCGTTCGAGGACGCCCTCGGCACCGCCCTCATCGGCGCCGTCGCCGCGGCATCCGCGACAGCGGTGGTGATCAGCGTCGTCCTGACCCGCAGGATCGTCGCGCCGATCCGCCAGCTCGCCGACGGCGCGAGCCAGATCGCCTCCGGGCGGTACGGGATCACGGTCCCCGTCGTCGGTGAGGATGAGCTGGCGAGCCTGGCACGAGCCTTCAACGGGATGGCCGCCGCCCTGTCGACCACCGAGCGGACCCGGACCCGGCTCATCGCCGACGTCGCGCACGAACTGCGGACGCCTCTCTCGACGCTCGACGGGTACCTCGAGGGCTTGGCCGATGGCGTCATTCCGCCGGACGCCGACACCTGGAGCACCCTGCGCGACCAGACCCGTCGCCTGTCGCGACTCGCCGAGGATCTGGCGCTGGTCTCCAGAGCGGAGGAGGGACGGCTGCAGGTGCATCCGGTGGCCACCGACGCCGTCCAGTCGATCCACGACGCGCTGCAGGCCGCCCGTCCCGCCGCGATGGCACGCGGAGTCTCCCTCTCGGTCACGTCACGCCCCGAACGGATCACCGTCCTCGCGGACCCCGAGCGCCTCCAACAGGTGCTCGGCAACCTGCTCGACAATGCGATCCAGCACACCCCGGCCGGCGGGCACGTCGAGGTCGTGGCAGATCAGACGCCGGACGCCGTTCGCGTGGAGGTCATCGACTCAGGCGAGGGCATCCCGGCCGATGAACTGGAACGGATCTTCACCCGATTCCACCGCGTCGATCCGGCCCGGACGGGGGTGAACCGCGGCAGCGGCATCGGCCTGACCGTGGCACGGGCCCTCGTTGCCGAGCACGGCGGCCGGCTCACCGCCGCCAGCGCCGGGCCGGGTCACGGCTCACGCTTCACCATCACCCTCCCCCGCGCCTCAGACCGCGAGGCCGAGCGGTGTTGAGCGCACTCTGCGCGACAGACACTCGAACTCCGACCTTCACCCCTTCTGGCCGAGGCCCAGCGCGCCCTGTAGGCAGCGAAGAACGAAGGCCGCTTCCGAGTCAGCGCGCCGCAGAGCACGATGTGCGCGGTGCCGGCGTCTGGCCGGGCGTGACCTGAGCCGCTACCCAGCAGCGATCTGGGAGGCCAGGCCGGCCAGACCCGGCGGGCCGGTGACCTCAATAACGATGTCGCCGCCCGCAAGCCTCAGGATGAACTGGAGGGGCGCACAGCAGGATCCCTCCGCGGCGGCCAGAACCGCGAGCCGCGCCGCGATTACTGGCTGGGCCGGGAAGTGCAGGCGCATCCCTCCCGACACCTCTTCCCGCACGGTCGCCGAGGCGACCACCTGCCGCCACTCCGCGAGGCGACCGGCGAGTGCCGATGAGTCGAGCAGGCAGGCCTCGGACGGCGGCGGAGGGTCGGTCACGCACGCACAGCTGTCCGAGCACGGGCCTGACCCGACGCTGGGCGCCTCGAGTGTCCGCGCGACCTCCGTGACACGGACTGTGATGTTTTGCTGTTCCTGGGCCCGCCGATGGGCGTCCCAAAGCCGCTTCCGCAAGACTCGGGCGAGTTGCAGCCGAACCGATGCGCACTCCCACCATCTCGGGCCCGGAGCAGCATCGCGGTCTCCGCGAGCGACAACCCGAGCCCGCGTGAGTGAGCGGCGAACCGCAGGCGCTCCAGCGCAGCGTGGTCGTAGAGGCGGTATCCGGCGTCGGTGCGTCCGCTCGCGGCCACGACACCCGCGTCGTCGTAGAACCGGATCGCCGACGGACTGAGGCCCGTCGCGACGGCCGCGGCGGCGACCGTCAACCGCCCTGAATCAGGCAAGACCGGGGTCGGAGGCATCACGCCATTTCCTCAGGGCGACGGCCGACCACACCAGCTCGACGACCCCGAAAGGCCAGGCCCCAGACGCGAATCCGTACGCCGCCGACATCGCACAGCCCCCGGCGAAGAACAGGACGAACTGCCGGCCTCTCCGCTCGAGGGCGTACATGGCCATCATGAACGTGAGAACGAGAACGCCGACCACCGTGAGCACCGCAACAGAATGACACCGTCACGGTCAGCACCGCCCCCCACCACGGCGGCGGAGGACGACCATGCCAGTGCCAACGATCGCGAGTGCGGCGGCAGCGAAGATCCAGCCACCGGTGGACGCCGCGATGGTACCGGCGCCGCCGGCGACCAACAGCGGCCCGGCGGCGCAGGCCGCCACGCAAGCTGCGGCAAACCCGCCAGCAGCGAGACGGCGTCCGGACTTCGCCCGCGGAATCGCACAGGCTCCGGAGCAGGTGTTGGCGGGCTCGGTCGACTCGGTCATCGTGCTCCTCAGAGTGGGGGCCAGGAGATACCGAGGATGCACCTTCGAGTTGCTCGAAGGTCAAGGACGCGATGGGACATCGCCTTCAGCGATGCATCACCGGCCGGGGATACAGCGCGCCAACCCGACCAGACAAGCGCCGCGCATCTTCTCCGCCACGCCCGAAGCCTGCGCCTGCTTCACGGCCTCCAGTCCAGGATACGGCGAGAGCGTCGGGGACGCGTTCGTGACCGGCGATGCCGGCCCGTCGCGCCGTGCCTTGGCATCCTTTCCAGTACGCGATAGGAGTCCGATCCACTCGAACCTCTCTCTCCTGAGACACGCCAGCCCCATCATCCTGGTGCTGTCTGCCGTTCTTTGGCGAAGTCCAGAATCCCCCGTCTCCCAGGACCATGTGCCGCATGCCGCGTGCTTGACACCGAATTCTGGATCGTCGAAGTAGGCGCGGCGGTCGCGGTGTTCGCCGGGCTGGTGTCGAGTGCCCGTGCCGCGGCCAAGGACACCCGCTCTGGTCGGTGGGTTCGGGGCGTGACAGTCTACGGCCTGCTGGTCGGTGCCGGGGCCGCGGCGCTCGCCCTCGGTCAGGTGCTTGCCTGGTGGTAGACCGGGACCGGACCTCCCGGCCGGCGCGCGGACCGGCACCATGGTGCCCCGCACCCGCCGGGAAGGGGTGACCGATGTCAGGAACGGCTGAGGCCGCGACCAATCGCCGGCTGATCCGGCTGCTGTGGCTCTCGATCGCAGCAGCCATCCTCACGATCGGGCTGAAGACCGGCGCGTGGGCGCTGACCGGATCGGTCGGACTGCTGTCGGACGCGATGGAGTCGGTGGTGAACCTGGTCGCCGCCGCCGTCGCGCTCGCTGCCCTGTCCTGGGCGCAGAAGCCGGCCGACGATGAGCACCTCTACGGACACGCCAAGGCCGAGTACTTCTCGGCGGGCGTCGAGGGCGGGCTCATCTTCTTCGCCTCGGCGGGGATCGCGGTCACGGCGATCGACCGGTTCCTGCATCCGTCCGAGCTCTCGGACGTGGGGATCGGCGTGCTGGTGTCAGCGGCCGCCTCGGTGATCAACCTCGTGGTGGGGCTCACGCTGGTGCGGCAGGGGCGCCTGCACCACTCGCTGACCCTCGAGGCTGACGGCCGCCACCTGCTCACCGACGTCTGGACATCGGTCGGGGTCATCGCCGGCGTCGTGCTGGTGAGCATCACCGGATGGAACCGCCTGGATCCGGTGATCGCCCTCGCCGTGGCGGCGAACATCACGTTCACCGGCATCAGCCTCATCCGCCGCTCCGTCGGGGGCCTGATGGACCGCGCCCTCGGCGAGCGGGAGCACGCCGGCATCGACGCCGTGCTGGAGTCGTTCCGCAGGCGCGGCATCGAATTCCACGCCCTGCGCACGCGCCAGGCCGGCCGCCGCGCCTTCATCTCCGTGCACGTCCTGGTGCCCGGCGGCTCGACCGTCCAGCGGGGGCACGACCTCGCCGAGGACGTCGAGGACGCCCTCAGGGAGGTGATCCCGCGGCTCACGATCCTCACCCATCTGGAACCGATCGAAGACCCGCGATCGTTCGAGGACACCACCCTCGACCGTCTCCCGCCCGGCCCGGACACCGCCCCGGGCTGAGAACCGACACGAGCACGAACCCCGCGCCGGTCCACCGCCGGCGCGCGCAGGACTGAGAAACGGACTTCAACGGACTGGGGCCCCCGCCACCCGTCGCTTTGCAGGTGGTTCTCGCGGTGGGTATCGCGTGGACTGCCATGGTCGTATCGCATGAACTGCGCTGGTTCATCGCATCGACTGCCCTGGTGCATCGCATGGACTGCCATGGTCGGTGCGGACCCGTTCGGCGACCAGCAGGTGGGTGTCGCGCCCGGGTCCGGGTTCGATGCTGACGAGTCGGTAGCGGTTGGTGGCGAGGGTGACCTCCCGGGCAGCGCGGCGGAGGGTCGAGCGCTGATGGTGTGACCGGGTGGCGGTGACCCCGAGGGTCGCAAGCAGCGCCGCATCGACCGGGCGTCGGTAGGTCCCGGTGAACCGCTCTGCCTCCAGGAACACCAGGAGCCGTCGGGCGGTGTGACCACGCAGGGCCCGCAACTGAACCGCCCCGGGTTTCATGCAGGGCTGTTGGTTTGAGTCTCGGCCGTGGTGGCTGAGTGTTCTTGACGGTAGTGGTTGGTCTCGAACTCTGCGGGCGGGATGCGCCCCAGGTCGTGGAACAGGCGGCGGTGGTTGAACCAGTCGACCCACTCGAGGGTCGCAAGCTCCAGGTCATCCAGGCCCCGCCAGGGCCCGCGGTTCCGGATCAGCTCGGTTTTGAACAGGCCGATGATCGTCTCGGCCAGGGCGTTGTCGTAGGAATCGCCGCGGCTGCCGACCGACCCGACGGCGTGGTTGGCGGCTAGGCGCTCGGTGTATCTGATCGATAGGTACTGGGATCCCTGTCGGGTGGTGGATCACCCCGTCGATCTGTCGCCCGTCGCGGGTGCGTTCCCACACCGCTTGTTCGAGGGCATACAGGGCGAGGTCGGTGCGCAGCGACCGGGATGCCTGCCACCCGACGATCCGGCGGCTGAATGCGTCGATGACAAACGCGACATAGACGAACCCTGACCAGGTCCGCATAGGTCAGATCCGCGACCCACAGCCGGTTCGGGCCCGTGACCCGGAAGTTGCGATCAACCAGGTCCCGCGGTCGCTCACATGATGGGTCCGGGGTGGTGGTGCGCCACCGCCGGCCGCGTACCGCACCGCGGATGCCGTGGGCGCGCATCAGCCGTTCGATCGTGCAGCGGGCGACGGGTGTGCCCTCCCGGTTGATCTGGGCCCACCTTGCGGGCCCCATAGACCCCGTAGTTCTCGGCATGGACCCGACCGATCACCCGCACCAGCTGCCCGTCGCGCACCGCCCGCGCTGATGGGCCACGGCGTTGGCAGCCCAGTAGGTCGATGGGGCGAACTGCAGCACCCTGCAGATCGGCTCGACCCCGAACACCTGGCGGTGCGTGTCGATAAAGGCGATCACCGCTTGGGGCCGTCGAGCTCGGCCGCGAAGAAACCGATGCCGCCTTGAGGATCTCGTTGGCCCGGCGCAGCTCGTTGACCTCACGCTCCAAGGCCCGCAGCCGCTCCCGCTCATCCGAGCTCAGCCCGCCACGGACCCCGTGATCGATCTCGTGCTGGCGGACCCACCCCCGCACCGTTTCGGGTGAGGGCCCCAACTTCTCGGCGACCGAACAGATCGCCCCCACTGCGAGCCATGGCTTGGGGTGGCCTCCAGCACCATCCGCACCGCCCGCTCACGAAGCTCCGCCGGGTACCTGCCCGGCCGCCGCTGATCAGACATGCGCTCATCCTCCTCAAGGAAAAGCGCCTCCACCAAACCCGGGGCGGTTCACAACTGGTTCCAGCTGACGTAGGTGACGTGTCCACGGCGCAGTTGCTCGTGCAGCCAGTCACCGAGCACCAGCATCCCGCGGTGCGCTGACCGGCCGGGGCGGTCGCGCTCACCGCGCTCCCAACGGTCGAGGAGTCCGAACGTGTCGATCCGGACCTCGCGCAGGCGGGCGTTGAACACGCGGGCCCGGAACGTCGCCTGGGTCAGGGAATCCACCGCCCGGGCCAGCTCGGTGCTGGCCCCGCCGCCGCGACGCCACCCCAGGTCATCCGCCAGGCCAGCGAGGGTGAACGGGACATGCCGGGCATCCGGGGTCCCGAGCTCCCGCCACCGCGAGCACACCCACACCAGCACATCGAACGACACGCCACCCAGGGGTGGTCCGGGGTCGATGCGCTCCACCAATCCCAGGCGATCGTGAGTGGCGATCAGCTCGACGATGCCGGTGCCGTAGCTGGCCCCGGGGTGCCACAGGCCCTTGCGGGCCAGGTTGCTCTCGATGCAGGCCCGGTCACTGGCAAGCCGCGTCCGTGCATCGCCCGGCGGGCCCACCGGGGCCGGGGTTGGTGCCGCTGGTTCGGGGGCCGCGTGTGCCTGTGAGGCCGCCATTGCGCGCAGCACCAGGTCCCGCAGATCCGGGTCCTCAGGGAGCTCGATGGCGGCAACCGCTGCCCCGCTCACCTCCCAATCCAGGGCCGAGAATGGCGGACGCGGCAGGCCGGGGGTGGTAACAGGGTGGTAACTCGACCCACCGAGACCCACCGAAACCGGAGGCCCCAGCCGAGGGGCGAAAACCGCTCAGATGGGGCGGTTTGCTTGACCCACCGAGACCCACCGGCATCCGCCGGGGCTCCTTTTAATCCCAAGGTCACAGGTTCGAGCCCTGTACGGCCCATGCCCAGAACGGCCTGAACAAGCGGTTCTCGCGCCACAGCAGGTGGACGCCAAACCCTCAGGTGGTAACACGAGGGTTTGGATCTCGTGTGAACCGCCAGCCATGCGCTTCCACGTAGGTACGTATCCACGTGGCCGATCCGGTGGTCGCGATCCAGCGTCGGGCGACCGGTCAGGTGGCGATGCCCTGACTTCCGCCACGAGAGCCGCCCGCCTCGGCTGCCGCTGCCCGAGGCCGCGTCGCCCCCGCCCCGGTGCGCCGGGGCAGGCGGACCTCGAATCGCGTGTCGCGGTCGCCCGCGGTGAGGGTGAGCGTGCCGCCCATCTGCTCGGTCAGCTGCCGGGCGATGGTGAGACCCAGCCCGAGACCGTCCCCACCGGAGGCGCGAGCGTTCGTGCCGCGGAAGAACCGCTCGAACACCCGCTGCGCCTCGGGACCCTCGAGCGTACCTCCCTCGTCATGGACCGACAGGTATGCGGCGTCATGCTCCGACCGGGTCTCCACCGTGACGATGGTCCCCGCGGGCGCGTACTTGGCGGCGTTGGTGATGAGGTTGGTGATCACGCGGTCCAGGGCCAGCGGGTCGGCCTGCACGGGGGCCGCGGCGAGTCGCTCCACGACGGTGAGGTCGCGTTGCTCGAGCATGGACCGGGTCGCATCCGTGGCGTGCGCGGCGGCCTCGGCGAGGTCCAGCGACTCGGGGTGGAGGACCGTCGCCTCGGCCTGTTCCTGGGCCAGTTGCTCGATCTCTCCGATGAGCCGGCCCAGGCGCAGGGTCGTCGCGTGCAGCGCCGCGATGTTCTGATCGCCCGGGTCGAGGATCCCGTCCTGGATGGCCTCGAGGCGGCTCTGGATGAGCATCACCGGGGTGCGCAGCTCATGCGCGAGGTCCTGGGCCAGCTGATGGCGGGCGTGCCGCTGCCGCTCCAGGTCCGTCGCCAGCCGTTGCAGCGACTCCCCCACCTGGCGGAGCTCCGGTGGGCCCTGCGAGGGGGCGCGGGGGTGGCCTCCGGGGCTGCGCAGGGTGCGTGCGAACGCGGCCATCCGGTCCATCGGGCGAGCGAGCCATGCCGCGGTGATCACCCCGACGATCGCCGCGACGGCAGCCGCGATCAGCGCGGCGATCAGGTGCAGGCGGTCCAGCCGTGAGGCGAAGCGCTCGTCGGTCGGGGTCCGCACCGCCGCGGGGAACGCGAACGCCTCGAGGCGGGCGACGATGGTTCCGGTCGAATCCCGCACGTCCCCGGCGTACACCGAGGTGAGTTCCCGACCGGTCTCGGCCTTGGTGGTGTCCAACAGGGTCCGGCCGTCGGCCGCGGTGAGCCGGTAGTCGTAGCCGGTGACCGCCAGGTCGTGGGCGAGCAGGTCGAGGCTGCGGGGCGTCCACCGGTTCCCCGCCTGCCCGTAGGTGTCCTGCGTGGCCGTGAGCGCAGCCCGCCCGGCGTCGGTGGCCCGGTCCCGCAGGTAGGTGTCCAGGGTCTCGTGCAGGCCGTGGGAGGTCAGGATCGAGGTGACCGCCGCGGTGATCGCCACCACCGCGACGAATGCCAGGACCAGGCGGGCCCTGAGGGAGGGGTGGCGGATGCTCATGCGTCCTCGAACCGGTAGCCCGCGCCGTAGACGGTGCGAAGGAGCCCTGACGCACCGTCGATGCGCGCGTCGAGTTTGCGGCGGATGTTCTTGACGTGGGCGTCGATCGTGCGGTCGCCCGCGCCGGCCTCGGCACCCAGGGCGACCTCCCGCAGTTCCTCACGGGACCGCAGCCGCCCCGCGGGCCGCACGAGCGCCGCGAGGACCCGGAACTCGGTGGCGGTGAGGTCCAGGTCCTGCCCGGCCAGGCGTGCGCGCATCTGGCCGAGGTCCACCTCCAGACGCCCGCCGTCGAGCACCAGCACGTCAGCCGGTGGGATGCCCTCGCCCCCGGCGCGACGCATCACCGCCCGCGCCCGCGCCACGAGCTCGCGCGGTGAGAACGGCTTGACCAGGTAGTCGTCGGCGCCCAGCGCCAGCCCGCGCAGACGGTCGGTCTCCGCGGACCGCGCGGTGAGCATCGATGATCGGCACGTCGGAGGTGCGCCGGATCGTCGCGCACACCTGCTCGCCCGGGATGTCGGGGAGCATCAAATCCAGGACCACCAGGTCCGGCGGTTGCAGTGCGATGACATCGAGTGCGCGCTGCCCGGTCGCCGCCTTGCGGACGGTGAAGTCCGCGCGCGCCAGGTACGCCGAGGCGATCTCGAGGATCTCGGGCTCATCGTCGACGATCAGGACGGACCAGGGCATTGGGTGCATCCTCCCGCGCGCCGGGCGGGGGCGCCCGGCGTTCCGGCCCCCATTCTCGGGCGCAATCGCGAAGGCAATGTGAAGACGGGCTCGTCCGGGGACGCGAAACGCCGTCGACACGGTCGGACGTTCCTTGAAGCGACCCGGCGGGCGCGGGACATTGAGGTGCGGCGGCCGGATGGCCGTCGGCCCGCGGTGATGCGGTGCGTGTAGTCGGGTGAGGGGAGCGGGTGTGACGCGGAACAGGCTCGTCGGAATCCTTGTGATCGCCGTCCTCGCGATCGCCGCGGGGGTGGGGTTCGCCGTCACCCGGGGCGGTGACCACGGGGCCGGTCACATGAACGGCAACGGCATGAACGCGCACGACATGTCCGGATCGACCGGGGCCGCATGGTCGGGCCCGATGATGGACATGGGCGGCATGCCCGGCATGACCATGGACGCCGACAACGTCATGGCCATGAGCGATCAGGCCTTCCTGGCGATGATGATCCCCCACCACCAGATGGCGGTGGACATGGCTCGCATCGAACTCAAGCGCGGCAAGGATCCCGAGGTCCTCAAGATGGCCCGGGCGGTCGTCACCGATCAGGAGGGCGAGATCAGCCAGATGCAGGGCTGGTACCGAAGCTGGTTCGGTGAGGACCCGCCGCAGGTCCCGATGTCCGGTTCGATGATGATGATGGGGATGTCGATGGACATGGGCGAGCTTGAGTCCACCAAGGAACCGGACCGGGTGTTCCTGCGCATGATGATTCCCCACCACGCCGGGGCCCTGTTGATGGCCGATGCGGTCCTCGCGGGTGACCCCCGCAACGAGGTGGCGGACCTCGCCAGGCGCATCGTCGCCGCCCAGAGCAACGAGATCGGCGACATGCAGCGCGTCCGCGAACGGATCGCCCCTCCCCTTGGCTGAGCCTCCGCACTCACGGCTCGCACCCGGCCCCCCGGGCCGCTCCCGCCACGCCCGGCACCGGGCGCCGGTGCTGGCGGTCGCGACGCTTACCGCCGCCGCGCTGGTCGCCGCCGGCTGCGGAGGGTCCGATGCCGCGGCGCCGCCGGCGGGCGTGCCTGCCGACGACCCGGGTGTGATCCATGTGCATGCGGTCGCGGTCGACCCCGCCGACCAGGCGGTGCTGCTCGCGACGCACACCGGCCTGTTCCGGCTACCGGCGGGAGTCTCCCGCCCCGAGCTGGTCGGGACCCTCCGGCAGGACACCATGGGATTCACGGTGGTCGGCGCGGGCCGCTACCTGGGCTCCGGCCACCCCGACATACGGACCGGGCAGCCGCCGCTGCTGGGACTCATCGCCAGCGGCGACGGCGGACGCACGTGGTCTCCGGTGTCCCTGGCGGGAACGGTGGACTTCCACATCCTGCGCGCCGCGGGCGCCCGGGTGGTCGGCATGGACTCCCAGACCGGCAAGGTGCTGGTGAGCGACGACTCCGGCAAGCGCTGGACCCGGCATGCCCCGCCCGGGGACCTGGTCGACCTGGTGCTCGACCCCGCCGATCCCGACCGGTTCGTGGCCTCGACCACCACCGGACTGGTCGCCTCCGCCGATGCGGGACGCACCTGGGCGCGGCTGGCGGACGGTCCCGGCTATCTGGCGTGGCCCCGCGGCGGGCCGCTGTTCCGGCTTGCCCCGGATGGCCGGCTCGCCGCGAGCACCGACGCCGGGCGGACCTGGAGGGAGCGCGGGACGATCGGCGGTGAGCCGTCGGCGTTCAGCGCCGCCGACGCGGACCGGCTGCTGGCGACCCTCCACGAGGGAGCGCTCATGGAGTCGCGGGACGGCGGTGCGACATGGTCGACGCTCGCCGAGTTGGAGTGACCCTCAGGGGCGGACGGCGCCCTGGTAGTCGCTGCGCCCGCCGATCGAGCTGATCTTCACCACGTCCCCGGTGTGGGGCGCGTGGATCATCTGCCCGCCGCCAATGTAGATCCCCATGTGTCCCAGGTCAGGGCGGAAGAACACCATGTCCCCCGGCTGTAGGTCACCGGATTGGACGTGGGGGAACGCCGACCAGATCGCCCCTGTGTAGTGCGGGACCGACTTGCCGATCTTCGCGTACACGTAGCTGGCGAGGCCCGAGCAGTCGAACCCCGAGGGTGACGCTCCTCCCCAGACGTAGGGGACCCCCAGGTACCGCATCGCGATCGCAACGACCGCCGCGTTGGGATTGCCGGCCGACGCGGCCGGTGCGGGTGACGACGGCGCGGATCGGGCGGGCTCCGGATCGGCGGAGGTCGTTGTGCCGTTCTGGGGGAGGTCAGGGGCAGGGGCGCCCGGGGAGGCCGCTGGCGGTGTGGTCCGGGTGACGGCGCGCTGGGCGGCCAGCGCGCGCTGACGCTCCTGTTCGGCGACCCGGCGCTCGCGTTCCCGTTCGGCGGCGACGGCCTCCCGGAGATCCGCACGGGCACCTGCAAGCAATGCTTGGCGGCGGGAGAGGGTCGCCAGGACCGCATCCCGGCGACGCTGCGCCTCGGCCTGCGCATCCCTGGCGGTGGCCCGATCGGCGATCAACTGACCTCGGGCCCGTTCCAGCCTGCCCAGGGCCCCTCGGATTCCGGATACCACCGCCGCGTCACGTTGTCCGATGCGCTCCATCAGCCGGGCGGTGTCGACCGCCGAGGTGATGCTGCCGCTCTGCAGCAGCAGCTCGACCGGTGAGGGCGTAGGCCGGGCGTAGATGTCGCGCATACGGCCGGCGAGAACCACGCGTGCCCGGGTCAGCTGGGCCTGGGAGCGGGTGATCAGGTCGGTATTGCGGCGGATTCGGTCCTCCGCCTGCCCGAGCCGCCAGCGTGCGCCGTTGTAGGCCTCGGTGGCGTTCTCCGCCTCGATGTCGGCCTGTTCGAGCTGGGCCTGGAGGCGCTCGACCTCCGAGCGCGCATCCTGCACCGAGGGCTGACCAAAGAGCGGGACGACCGCTGCGGCAGAGCCCGCAAGTCCCAGGGCCATGATCAGCTTCAGGGCCCGGAGCGGTGACGGTCCGCGCTGCCCGGGCCCTGAACTCTCCCTGACGGTCGCGGGCACCGGGCCAACGTATGGCCGGTGCCCGCGGGATCCAACCGGCGTCCGGCGCTCGGCTTGCGGATTGGCCCGACGGTCGGTCCGGTCATTCACACCGCATTCACACTCCCCCACCCCCGCCCCGCGCCGGGGTGAACCGGCGCAGGCGCAGGGAGTTGGAGACCACGAAGACACTGCTGAACGCCATGGCGGCACCCGCGATGAGCGGGTCCAGATAGCCGGTCGCCGCCAGGGGGATCGCCGCGACGTTGTAGGCGAACGCCCAGAACAGGTTCCCCTTGATCGTCCGCAGCGTGCGGCGCGACAGGCGGATGGCGTCGGCGGCCCCGCCGAGGTCCCCAGAGACCAGGGTGAGGTCGCTGGCCTCGATCGCGACATCGGTGCCGGTGCCGATGGAGATCCCCAGGTCGGCCTGGGCGAGGGCGGGGGCATCGTTGACCCCGTCACCGACCATCGCGACGGTGCGGCCCTCGTCCTGCAGGCGGCGCACGACGTCGGACTTGCCGCTGGGCAGGACCTCGGCGATGACCTCCTCGATACCGACCTCGTCGGCGACGGCACGGGCGGTGGCCGCGTTGTCGCCGGTGAGCAGCACCGGCCGCAGGCCGAGCTCCCGGAGGCGGCGGATGGCCTCTGCACTGGTGGGCTTGACGGTGTCGGCCACCACCAGCACGCCGCGCACCCGGCCGTCCCAGGCGACCGCCACGGCGGTGCGCCCGGCGCGCTCAGCCGCCTGGCGGGCCGCATCCAGGGACGGATCGAGGTGCAGGCCCCAGTCGGCGACAAGCGCAGGCCGTCCGATGACCACCCCGCGGCCCTCCACGACGCCCTCCACCCCCAGGCCCTCCCGGTTGGTGAAGGCCTCCACCTCGGGCAGCCGGCCACCGGCCGCGCGCGCCGCGTCGGCGATCGCCCTGGCGATGGGGTGCTCGGAGGCGTCCTCCACCGCCCCGGCGACACGCAGCACCTCGGCGCGGTCCTCGCCGTCGGCGACGGCGACCTCCACGAGGTCCATCTGGCCGCGGGTGACGGTGCCCGTCTTGTCGAGCAGGATGGTGTCGACCACACGGGTGGACTCGAGGATCTCCGGGCCCTTGATGAGGATCCCCAGCTGCGCGCCACGGCCGGTGCCGACCAGCAGGGCGGTGGGGGTCGCCAACCCGAGGGCGCACGGGCAGGCGATGATCAGCACCGCCACGGCGGCGGTGAACGCGAACTGCACGTCTGCGCCGGCCCCCAGCCAGAACGCGAGGGTCGAGGCGGCAAGGGTGATGACCACCGGGACGAAGATGGCCGAGATGCGGTCGGCCAGGCGTTGCACCGGGGCCTTGCCGGACTGGGCCTCTGTCACCAGGCGGGCGATCTGGGCCAGGGCCGTGTCGGACCCCACGCGCGTGGCCCGCACGACCAGGCGGCCGCCGGCGTTCACCGACGCGCCGACGACCGCGTCCCCGGGTCCCACCTCGACGGGGATGCTCTCGCCGGTGAGCAGGGACTGGTCGACCGCGGAGGTCCCAGATTCGACCTCGCCGTCGGCGGCGACCCGCTCGCCGGGGCGCACCACGAACCGGTCGCCCACGCGCAGGCGGTCGACCGGCACCCGTTCCTCGGTGCCGTCGGCGGCGAGGATCGCGACGTCCTTCGCCCCCAGCTCCAGCAGCGCCCGCAGTGCGGCGCCGGCACGGCGCTTGGCGCGGGTCTCGAAGTACCTGCCGGCCAGGATGAGGGTGACGACGACGGCGGCGACCTCGAGGTAGATGTGGGTCGCCCCGCCGTCTCCGGAGGGGATGAGCTCGAAACTCATGCGCATTTCGGGTTCACCGGCACCCAGGAAGAACAGTGCGATCGCCGACCAGCCCAGGGCGGCGAGGGTGCCGACCGACACCAGGGTGTCCATGGTCGCCGCGCCGTGACGGAGGTTCGCCCATGCGGCGCGGTGGAACGGCCAGCCGCCCCACAGCACCACGGGAGCGGCCAGCTGCAGGGCCAGCCACTGCCAGAAGTCGAACTGCAGTGCGGGGACCATCGACAGCGCCAGCACCGGCGCCGACAGCACCGCGGACACCACCAGGCGCCGCCGCAGGCTCACCAGCTCGCGGTCCGCAGGATCCTCCGCGTCCTCGGCGGCCGGGCCGGTGGCGGGCAGGGTCGCCGAGTACCCGGCGGACGCGACGGCGTCCAGCAGGTCCTCTGGCGAGGTGGTGGCGGGGTCGAAGACCACCGATGCCGTCTCGGTGGCGTAGTTGACCGACGCCTCGACCCCGTCGAGGCGGTTGAGGCGCTTCTCGATCCGCACGGCGCACGACGCGCAGGTCATGCCGCTGACCGGCAGCTCCAGGCGCGTCGTTGCGGCGGGTGGGCTGATGGTGCTCATGCCCGGACCTCCACGGTGAAGGGGGTGGTCACGATCCGGCCGTCGTGCCGGACCTGCAGGAACAGCCGGTACCGGCCGGCGCCGGACCACTCCACCCGGAACCGCACGGACGGGCCCGGGGTGGCGTCATCCAGGGGGTGGACGTGCAGGAATGCCAGGTCCCCCTCCCTGAGGGCGACCAGATGGCCACGCGCCCCGAGGTACGGCTGCAGGTCCTGCACGCGCTCGCCGTCGCGGCTCACCTGGAACGCCAGGTCGCTCGCGGCCCCGCGCTGCACGGCGGACCCCTGCAGCCGGACGGTGTACGGGCCCGCGGAGGCGACTTCCGCGGGTGCCGGCAATGCCTCGTGGCCGGACTGACCCGGCACGCCCAGGTCGACCCCGAGGGTCGTGGAGCGCCCCTCGTGGCTGAAGTCCGCGAAGACGCGGTACGTGCCGGGGGCGTCGGGGGTGAACGGCGTGCGCCACGTGCCGTCCGCGTCCATCCGCGGGTGCAGGTGCTGGAAGCCGGTGAGGTCCCGGCGGACCACGATCATGTGCATCGGGCGGTCGTGCTCGACGTCGAAGTCCCGGACCGTCTCGCCGTCCTCCCCGACGATCCGGAACGCGTACTGGGTCGCGGTGCCGGCGACCGCGGTTCTCAGGGCCGGGACCAGGCTGAGGCCGTCCTGGGTCACCGCCAGGCCCGGCGGCGCCCCATGATCGTCCATGGCCGCCGCGGTGTGGCCTGCGCCGCCGTGGCCGGCGTTCGTGTCATGACCACGGTCGATCGGCCCGACCGCCAGGCCAACCGCGGCGGCGGCACCGGCGACGGCGACCACCCCCGCAGCGAAACCTGCGATGCGGGTCGCGCCCGTCATGACGCCACCTCGTACCCGGCCTCCTCGATCGCCGCGCGAACCGCGGCGTCGTCGAGGTCCTCACCGCGAACCGTCACGGTGCGCGCGTCCAGGTCGACCTCGACGGCGGTCACCCCGGGGACCCCGGAGACCTCCTCGGTGATCGCCGCCCGGCAATGGGCGCAGCTGATTCCGGGCACGTCGTGGCGAAGTTCGGTGGCGGGCATGTGCACTCCTCAGTCGTTGTCCTCCCCTTCAAGGTACCCTACCCCCCATGGGTATGTCTACCCTGCCGGGGTATGGTAGCGTCCGGGTATGGGAACCAAACAGCACGGCTACGCCGGGTCCAAGGACGACTTCCTCAAGCGCATGGCGCGCATCGAGGGTCAGGTCCGCGGGATCACCGGGATGATCGAGTCCGACCGGTACTGCATCGACATCATCACGCAGATCAGCGCGATCCAGGCGGCGCTCGACAAGGTCGCCCTCGGTCTGCTCGACGATCACGTCGCACACTGTGTGATGGACGCGGCCGAGGACGACCGGAGCACCAAGCACGCCGAGGTGATGACCGCCGTCGGGCGCCTGCTCAAGCGCTAGCCGCCCTCCGGGGTCAGGGCCCGCCAGCCCGAGGGTGGGTACCGCACGCCCGGGGCTGGTGTGAGCCTTGGTCGTGACCGCCGGGGACCGGCCCCGGCGCAGCGAAGAGGAGCGGGCATGGCGACCCACGCGTCCCTGGCGTTCGTGCTGGTCCGGTTCAGGGGTGATCCCTCGGAGCCGCTCACGACGGCCGCCGCCGATCGGATGTTCACCGCCGCCGGGCGGGGAACCCTTAACGTCGTGGACTGGTTCGACGACAACACCCACGGCGCGATCGATATGTCGGGCAACCGGGTGTTCGGGTGGTACGAGCTGCCGGACACGCTCGCCGAGTACTCGGCGCGGCGAACCGACGGGACCTACCCGCGGGTGAAGATCGTCGAGCTGGCCCGCGCCGCGGCGGCGGCCGCCGGCCAGGACCTGTCCGGATTCACGGCCGTGGTCGCGATCACCAACGTCGGTGTCGATCTGTTCGGCGGCACCGGCGTGGTCTGCGCATCGGGAGTGCGCACGGGCCTGCAGTACTGGGAGATCAACGTCGCGCCGTCGGTGATCTGTCAGGAGATCATCCACGGGCTGGGCGTCCTGACCCATGCGCGCCGCCACGGATCCGACGACGACTACCGCGATCCGTACGACGTGATGAGCATGTTCAACGCCTCTGCCGGCCACCATCCCGATGATCCAGGCCTGCCGATCGGCCCCGGGCTCAATGCCGCCTTCATGCACAACTGCGGCTGGCTCGACACCGCGCGCATCGCCCCGGACGGGCGGGTCCAGCTCCGGCCGCTGCACCGACGGGACCTGGCCGGGCCCCTGTACGCCCAGGCCGGCGGGTACTTCGTGGAGTACCGGCCGAGCCACCGGTGGGACACCGGCTTTGCGAGCATCGTGTTGGTCCACTACATCGCCAACGGCACCTCGTATCTGATGGCCGAGCTCGGCGCCGGACAGCAGTTCAGCTGGGGTGATCCGGGCGACCCGTTCACCGAGCACGGCACCATCTCGGTCGAGGAGATCGACGACGCCACCCTTACCGCGACGGTCGCGACCCGGGTGACCCCGCCGGCCAGGGTCCCGCAGGCGGGTCCGGCCTGGTCCCTGTTCGGCAGCGAATGGGGCGACGGGGGCGGACTGGTGATCCTCGGCGGGCGCGTGATCAAGATTCCCCCGCGTTCCCCGTCGCTGGCGGTGCTCGAGGCCGTCGCTTCGGTCGCGTCTCTGGAGCAGATCTCCATCGCGCCCGCGCTTCGAAGCCAGGCACAGGCTGAGCTGCTCGCCGAGGCCTCGGCGAGACTCGACCGCAGTCGGATCGCCCTCACCGAGCCCCATTCGCCACTGGACGACCTCGACATGGAGGCGGTCCGGCACCTGCAGGCCCGCCGCGACACGCACGGTACGCGCTGATCCCCGGTGGCCGGTGCGACTCCCGGAGGAGGCACCGGCCACGAGTCGTCCGTCTCAGGCCATCGCGCCGAGCAGGTCCCGGCAGGCCCGCTCGCATGCCCGGCACCGCTCGGCGCACTGGGCGCAGTGGGCCATGCCGTGGTCACCGTGCGCGGCGCATTCCTCGCCGCAGGCCCGGCACGCCATGGCGCACGCCTCGAGCTGCGCCCTGGCGATGTCCACCTGGAACCCGACCCGCCGGCTGAGGGTGCGGGCGGTGACGGCACAGATGTCGGCACAGGTCAGGTCCAGCCCGATGCAATGGGTCAGCTCGGAGACAGCGGACTCGCTCAGGCAGTCGTCCGCGCACTGCGAACAGGCCTGGGCGCATTCCACGCACGCCTCGATGCAGTCCACCAGCACGCCGCGGTCCATCTGAAGGTCGGCCGGCGACGCATCGAGCATCGAGCGGGCGATGTCACTCACGGACATTTCAGGCTCCTCCCGTTGGGGTGTGCCCGAGCCCTGCCCGGCCGAGGGCGAGGGAAACGCGTCGCGGGTGGGGCCCAACACGCGGTGGTCCCCACCCGCAGAACGCTCAGACGCCCGCCATCTCCGGGGTGACGTCCGCCTCGGACGACGCCGGGCCGGCCGGCCGGGGGAACCGCAGCAGCACCGCCGCGAGCACCGCACCGGCGAGGGCGATTCCCGCCGCCCCCAGGAACGCGGCGCCGTACCCATCGGTGAGGGCCGCCGGGTCGCCGAGCGCGTCGGCGCCCTGGGCGGTCGCGACCGCGGTCATCACGGCCAGGCCGAGTGCGGACCCCACCTGGTAGGTGGTGTTCACCAGACCCGACGCCAGGCCTCCCTCGTGCATCGGCGCGGCGGAGATCGCGGTCCCCAGGGACGGGATGAACGCCAGGCTCATGCCGGCGGCCGCCAGCAGGGAGGCGGGCAGCACGTCGGCGGTGAAGGTCCCGTCGGCGCGCACCAGCGAGAACACGGCCATGCCGATGGCCAGCAGGCTCATCCCCAGGACGATCGGCGCCTTCGGGCCGAACCGACCGATCACCCGGGGGGCCACCACGACCATCAGGGCCATGATGGTGAGGGTCATCGGCAGCAGGGCCGCTCCGCTGGCGAACGCCCCGAAGCCCAGCACCTGCTGCAGGTAGAGGTTCAGGAAGAACCACATCGGGATCCAGGCGGCCCCGAGCAGGGCCTGCAGCAGGTTGGCGGCCGCCAGGTTCGGGAGCCGCAGGATGCCGAGCCGCAGCAGCGGATCACGGCTGCGCGCCTGCACGCCGACGAACGTCGCCAGCAGTCCCAGCGCGCCGGCGAGGGTGATGAGCGTCGTGGGCGAGGTCCAGCCCTCCACGGGTGCGCGGACGATCCCGAACACGGCCAATGCCAGGCCCGCGGTGCCGGTGACGGCGCCCAGCAGGTCGACCGAGCCCTCACGACGTGCACCCGCTGGCATCAGGGCCGGGGTGACCGCCAGGACCAGCAGGGCGATCGGGATGTTGACGTAGAAGACCCATGGCCAGGAGATCCACTCGGTGATCACGCCGCCGAGGAACACCCCGGCGGTGCCGCCGGCCGGGGCCGCGGCCCCGTAGATCGAGAACGCCCTGGTGAGCTCCCTCGGGTCATGGGCGAACAGGCCGACCAGCAGCGAGAGCGCCGCAGGGGCGATGAGGGCGGCACCGGCACCCTGCCCGGCCCGGGCCGCGATCTCGACGGCAGGTGAACCGGCCAGACCCGCCGCGAGCGAGGAACCGGCGAGCACCACCCAGCCGGCGCTGAACACCCGCCGCGCGCCGAGGTGGTCGGCGAGGCGGCCGCCGAGCAGCAGCAGCCCGCCAAGGGCCACGACGTAGGCGTTGAACACCCACGACAGGCCGTCGGGACTGAATCCGAGATCCGCCTGGATCTTGGGAAGTGCCACCCCGATGATCGAGGTGTCCATGATCACCATGAACTGCGCCAGCGCGATGACGGCCAATGCCGCCCATCGCCTGGGATGTGGTTGTCGCATGTGGGCCTCCCGGGTCCAGCCGGCCCCCGTCAGTGGACCGATCCTGGGTAGTTACCCTAGGGGGGTATGGTATATACCTCTCGGGCTGGAACGCAAGGGAGACGTCGAGCGGCTGGGGCCCGGGCGTGGGACCGACCCCCCGGAACCGGCGGGCGCGCCGTCGCGGCGTGAGCCCTGGCCGGGCCCTGGCGGTGGCGCGAGCGAGCTCCGCCGAGAAGTACCGCCGGTTGTTGACGGGTGTCATCGAATCGTCATCAACCTCAACAGCGGCTCGCAATCTCGGCCCGTGAGACTGCAGGTGGTCGAGAGAAGGAGGCGGTGATGATGAACGGCGGCTGGGGGGCCATGACCCCATTCGGTTGGGCCATGATGGTGGTCCTGTGGGTGTCGGTGATCGGGCTGGTGGTCTGGGCGATGACCCGGATCTTCCCCGGCACCTCCGGGGCCGCCCGGGACCGGGGCTCCGAGGACCCGGGACGCGACGAGGCATCCGTGGTCGATCCGCTGGCGCTGCTGGAGCGCCGCCTCGCCACCGGTGAGGTCGATCCCGAAACCTATGACCGCATCCGCGAACGGCTCGATGCGGCGCGGCAACCGAAGGAGGTGCGGTGATGACGCGGAACGGGATCATCGCCATTGCGACGGCCGCGGTCCTGGGGGCGGCGGTCCTAACGGCAACGGCCGTGCCGGCGCTCTCAGGAGGACACCAACGGCAGGCGGCATGGCACCAGACGATGTACGGCGGCGCGGCGGGCCCGTCGATGATGAGCGGGGCTCAGGACCCGATGAGCGGCGCTCAGGGCTCGATGGGCGGCTGGCAGCGGGGGATGATGCGCGGGCGGACCATGCCCGGCGGCATGATGGGTACATGGTCCCGATGAGCGCGGTACCCAGGGGACCCGCGTGAGCGGGTCCCCACCGCAGGCCGTGCCACCGCTGGTGCTGGTGGTCGACGACGAGCCACCGCTGGTGCACCTGGTGCGCAGTTACCTGGAACGCGAGGGCTTCCGGGTCACCGAGGCCGGCGACGGACATGCGGCGGTCCAGGCGGTCCGGGAGCTGTCCCCGGACCTTGTGGTGCTCGACCTCATGCTGCCGGGCATCGACGGCATCGAGGCGTGCCGCCGAATCCGGGCATTCAGCGACTGCTACGTGGTGATGCTCACCGCCCGCGCGGAGGAGATCGACATGCTGGTCGGGCTCGCCGTCGGCGCCGACGACTACATGACCAAACCGTTCTCTCCCAGGGAGCTCACCGCCCGGGTACGGGCGATGCTGCGCCGGCCCCGCGCCGCCGATACCGGCCCGGAACCGGTGCGCCGCGTGGGTTCCCTCGAGGTCGACCCGGCAGCCCACGAGGTCCGGCTCGACGGCGAGCGGCTGGAGCTCACTCCACTGGAGTTCGGGCTGCTCGAGACGCTTGCCGCGCAGCCCCGGGTCGCCTTCACTCGGCGGCAGCTCATCGACCGGGTGTGGGGCACCGGATGGGTCGGCGACGAACACCTGGTCGACGCCCACATCGTGCGGCTGCGGCGCAAGCTCGGTGACAACCCGGCAGACCCGCGGTTCGTCCAGACGGTCCGCGGTGTCGGCTACCGCATGGGTCCCGGATGAACCGGTTGCGACGCAGTCTCGGGGCCAAGTTGCTGGTCGCCCAGCTGCTGGTGGTGCTGGCCGGGAGCCTGACGCTGCTGCTGGTCGCCGGGGCCGCCGGCCCATGGCTCTTCGACCGCCACCTCCAACGCCGCCTGCAGGGTGTCCCCGACACGATCACGCACCATGCCCACGCCGCGTTCGAGGAGGCGCTCACCACCTCACTTGGCGCCGCGATCACCGCGGCGACGCTGACCGCGGTGATCGCCAGCGCGGTGCTCACCCGGCGCATCGTCGCCCCGATCCGCGAGCTGGCGGCCGGTGCGAGGGCGATCGCCGCCGGCCGCCTGGACACCCGGGTACAGGTCCAGGGCGACGATGAGCTCGCAACCCTTGCGACGTCGTTCAACGCGATGGCCCAACGTCTCGCCGATACCGAACGCACCCGCACACGGCTGGTCGGCGATGTCGCACACGAACTGCGCACACCGCTGGCGACCCTCGACGGCTACCTGGAAGGCCTCGCCGACGGGGTCATCACCCCGACCGATGACACGTGGGAGACCCTGCGCACCCAGACCCGACGCATGGCCCGCCTGGCCGACGACCTCGCCCTGGTCTCCCGGGCCGAGGAGGGACGCCTCGACCTGCGAATGCGGCCCACCGACCCGAACGAGGTGCTCGCCTCGGCGGTGAGCGCCGTCGGACCGCTCGCCGAACGCGCCGGCGTGTCCCTCCTGACCGCCCTCCCGCAGCAGCTGCCCACCATCCCCGCCGACCCCGAACGGCTGCTGCAGGTCCTCGGGAACCTGCTTGACAACGCGGTGCGCCACACCCCCGCCCGTGGGTGCGTCACCGTGTCCGCCGACGCCACAGACGACACGGTCCGCGTCACGATCACCGACACCGGCGACGGGATCCCGCCCGCCGAGATCGAGCGGATCTTCACGCGCTTCCATCGCGTCGATGCGGCCCGCACCGCCGGCACCGGGGGCAGCGGCATCGGCCTGACCGTCGCCCGAGCGATCGCCGACGCCCATGGCGGCCACCTGGAGGCAAGCAGCGCCGGCCCGGGCACCGGTGCGACATTCACACTGACCCTGCCGGTCGAAGAAACACGCCCGAGCACCGCCTGAAAGGCCCCACCGGCACCCGGGTGCAGCGGCGCCGCAGCGGGCGCTCGGCGGCCGCGCCCTCCGAGCCGGACTCGAGAAGCCGCCTTGACCCGGTCGCGCGTGTGCGCCGGCACCGTGCCGGCGCGCGCAGGACTGAAGAACGGACTTCAACAGACTGGGGTCCAGGCAAGGGGCCGATTTGCAGGTGGTTATCGCGGTCGCGATCGCACGGACTGCCCTGGTCGTATCGCCTGAACTGCCCAGGTTCATCGCACCAACTGCCCTGGTGCATCGCAGGAACTGCCCTGGTCTGCGCGGGCCCGTTCGGCAACAAGCAGGTAGGTGTCCCGATGCTCCCCCGCCGTCACGGCGACCCGCCGGTAGCGGTTGGGATTGGCGGTGACCTCCTCCGCTGCGCGACACAGGGTCGCGCGCTGGTGGTGGGGTCGGGTGGCGGTGATTCCGAGGGTCGCAAGCAGCGCCTGGTCAACGGTGCGCCGGTACGTGCCGGCGAACCGCTCGGCCTCCAGGAACACCAGCAGCCGGCGGGCGGTGTGGCCACGTAGGGCCCTGAGCTGCCGCCAGCTGACGAAGGTCACATGGCCGCGACGGAGTTGTTCGTGGAGCCAGTCGCCCAGGACCAGCATCCCGGCATGCGAGCACCGCCCGGGGCGGTCCCGCTCACCGCGTTCCCACCTATCAAGCAGCCCGAAGGTGTCGATCCGGACCTCCCTCAGGCGCGCGTTGAACACCCGGGCCCGGAACGTGGCCTGGGTGAGGGAATCCACCGCTCGGGCCAAGTCGGTGGCGGCGCCACCGCCCCGCCGCCACCCCAGATCATCGGCGAGCCCGCCGAGGGTGAACGGGATGTGCCGTGCATCAGGGGTGCCAAGCTCGCGCCAGCGAGAGCAAACCCACACCAGCACGTCGAAGGAGACCCCTCCAAGGGGCGGCCCCGGGTCGATGCGCTCCACCAGCCCGAGCCGGTCGTGGCTCGCGATCAGCTCGACCAGGCCGGTGCCGTAGCTGGCGCCAGGGTTCCACAGGCCCTTACGGGCCAGGTTGCTCTCGATGCAGGCCCGATCGCTCATCAGGCGGGTTCGCGCCTTCGCCTGGGCCACCGGTGACGATTCCGGCGCGGGCTCGGGGCTTGGCTGGTGAGCGTTTGTGGCGGCCATCGCACGCAGCACAAGGTCCCGGAGATCCGGGTCCTCGGGAAGCTCGATGGCGGCCGGGAGTGCCCCGCTCACCTCCCCACCACGAGGCGGAAATGAGCGGCGCGAGCGGCTGGGGGTGGTAACAGGGTGGTAACTCGACGCACCGAGACCCACCGAAACGCGCCCCTCTCGTAGAGGAGCGAAAACAGCTCAGACGACGCGGTTTGCTTGACCCACCGAGACCCACCGGCATGCCGCGGAGCTGCTTTTAATCCCAAGGTCGCAGGTTCGAGCCCTGCACGGCCCATGCGGACAGAGCGCCTTGGTAAAGCGGTTTACGCTGATTCTTTTGCGGAATTTGTCGCGACCGGCACCGGGTCGCGTGGCAGCAGCAGTCGCAGCGGTTTGCGAGTTTCGGAACGCGCGGCCGCGGTCGAGGAGCCTCGCCTCCCGCATCGTCCGCGAGAGTAGATGCATGCGCGCAACCCAAACGCGTGTTCGCCGGGCGCCCAACGCTGGCAAGCCCCGGCGGTCCGTCAGCGCCGCGCGAATCTACGCGCCGAAGACGCGGTCTCGCCATCACCTTCGCCGTTTCGCGGGAGGCGTTCTCGAGATCTCCACGTGCCGGTGGGGCAAGGGGGTCCAGGTGACCGTCACCAGACTTGAGGAGAGAAGCACCCTCCCGGTCCGGTTGACCCACTGCGCTTGGTAGCGATGAACGCCCGAGCCGTTTCGGACCGTGACCGCGAGTGATCCGCTCGGAGAGCCTGTCTTCAACACCCTCAGCTCTCGACCGACCTCGACAAGCCGAAGCCGTGCTGCTCCCACAGCGATCCCAGTCGGCTTTGCCGTGAGCGTCACCGCTTGCCCAGCACGGGCTGACGTGGCAGTGGCGACCAGGCCGAGCGTAGGGCTGCTCGGGGAAGTCACCGCCAGGGTGGTGCTTGCTTGGGACGCGCTGAAGTTCCCGTTGCCGCTATAGGACGCGGCAAGAGCATGGGCCCCTTGGCTGAAGGTCAATCCGTTGAGGGTTGCCGCCCCTCCGACGATAGGTGCCGTTCCGAGCGTCGCCGACCCGTCAGTGAAGGTGACCGAGCCGCTCACGCCGGGCACCGACGAGACGGTTGCTTGGAGGGCGACTGGTGCTCCGGAGGGGACCGGGTTCGGTGTGACACTTAACGTGGTGATGGTGGGCGCTTTGCCGACCTCAGCGATGACCACATCCGAAGATGCGCCGATAGTGCTCGTTCCGAGATAGGTCACGGTGATGGTGTGTGAACCGACCGACAACCCGTTCACAGGTATCACGACCTGACCGAGATGGTCGAGCGCACCCGACCCAATGCTGTTCCCCATCTCGGTCAGCGTTACCGATCCGCTGGGCGCTCCGACGCTCGCCGAGACCGTGACACCGATCGATACGCTGGCTCCAAACGTTGATGGGTTGGGAGCGACGGTCGCCGTGGTCCTCGACGTGACGTCCGCCACCTCTTCTGTCGCGGTGCCAACAGAGCTTGAATGAGCACCGTCACCGGCGTAGGTCGCCGTGATCTGGTGACGACCAACGCCGAGGCCTGTCACAACGGCACTTGCGTGCCCCTGATCTCCGACAGCGGCTGTCGCCAGAAGGGTCGTGCCCTCCCTGAAGGAGACGATTCCGGTAGGCACATCCGATCCTGAGACAACTGTCGCTGACAGGACTATGTCGGCTCCAAGCGGAGCGGGGTTCGGGGTGCCGGTCAGCGTTGTGTCAGTCGGCACTTGCCCGCCAACGGGCGCACGGTACGTGAGCGTCCCTTCTGCCACCGCGAGGCTGGTTCCAGCCGGCGTGACCACCTGAACCTCCCGCGCCCCAGTGCCCGCTGGCGCGGTGAAGGTGATGTTCCCGGGTGTGTTGATCGTGAACGGCACGCTGGTGCCGCGGACCAACACCTCTGTGGCACGCGCAAACCCACTTCCAACAACGGTGACCGATACGCCACCTTCGGAGGCCACATACGCCGGCGAAACGGCACGTACAACAGGCGGCGGCGGCGGACCTGATGTACAGGGCAGTTCGAGAATGATTCCGATCTTCGGCGGCGGGATAGCGAACGGCTCTGTCGCAGCGGCAGCAGGACCGCCACCGACACCAACGCAGCTGGAGGAGAGAGCGCTGACGGTGTAGATGCCGGCCACCGCGTCCCAGTGAAACACGCCATCCGACCCAGTCGTCTCCGGATTGAGAGTGGGCGAGATCGTCGGCGACCCCTCAGGCACGGGAGCGAACGAGCCATCGCCTTGGCGGCGAGCAAGGGACACCGTAGCCCCCGGGACGGGGTTGCCGTTGAGGTCGACCACGGTTCCGCTTGGGTCAATGAGACCGAGCCACTGCTCACCGCGAAGGACGATCCCAGCCGACCAGATCGCCGGCCATAGGACCACAGCCGACTCCGGGGCCACCGTCGTGACGAGGGTCGTCGCGAGCCAGATCGCCTGGTATGACGGGGGGAGTTCGTCGAGACCGAAGATCTCTCTGACGGCGTAGCCGCCAGCACCCCAGATGAAGTCCTCCCGGAAAGCGGGCGTGCCGAAGTTGAGTGTCGTTGCCGACACGAGCGATCCGTAGTCAGCGCCAACCTGCCAGCCCTCGAGGACGAGCTTCTCGATCTCCTCGCGGCTCACCGGCTCGGGGTAGCTGACCGAACCCGCCTTTTGCACGACCCCGTTGCTCGCAACGACCAGAACCTGACCCCGCCCAGTTCCCTGCGGCAGCGTGGCCACAATCGTGTTGGGAGAAACGACCCTGACGGCCGGCGATGCGAATGAGCCGACGATCACGCTCGGGATGCCGCCGATGCCGATCCCCGGTCCCGTGATCGTGATGGTCGGGACCTGACCGGCGGGGCCCGTGGCTGGCGGAGAAACCGTGAGGTCCGGGGCGTACTGGAACGCTCCGAGGTCATGGGCAGCGCTGTCAGCTGTATGGGCTCGGACAACGACGCTCCCGCGGCCGGGAGGTGCCGTCACGACGTATGAGTCGTTGCCCAGAGCGGTCAGGTTCGTGCCATCGACCGCCCCGAAGGTGATCCGGGTGACCGGTCCACCACCTGGAACGTGCACGACGACGCCAATTCCCCCATCCTCTGGACCCCCGGCTGGCAAGAGCGATACCGGAGCCTCGCACCTGAAGAACGGCGTGAACTCAGCGCGGCCGTGCAGCGGACTCAGGGGAGGTATGTGAGCGACGTAGTCTCCAGAGCCGACTGGCGATTCCACGAGGGGGACGGCACGGGTCTCGGGCAGTCCCGCCGGGTTCAGAGCGCGCACAGTCAGGACTCCGGTACCGTTGATGCAACCTCGTTGGTGCACCGTTGATGGCGCGTACCAAGAGAGGACCGGATTGCCGGTGGCAACGCTCCCGGACACCGTTCCGTCCATGGTCGTGCCCGCGGGCAGTGCCGCTCTCCCGAGCGTCAGCGTGGTCGCGGCCGCAGGAAGGGCCGAGGTGGTCGTCGCGGCACCCGTGGCCCGGACTCCGACGGACGCGGGGCCTCCAGCGGGAGGGAAGGCCGTCAGAACATAGGTTCCGAGCGCCCCAGTCAGGCGGTAGGAGCCCGTGATGTCAGTCATGGTGTCGGCACACGCGCCGGCGACGTTGCATGCCTCGACCACGGCCCCTTCGACTCCTTCCCCCCCGAACAGCACACGCCCGACAAGCAGTCCCGGCCCTGTCCCACCAAGCCCGCTGGCAAGCCAGTGGGAGGCGAGCTGCGCCGGCCGCAACACCGACGGATACGCCGCCGCTTCAGCGATATCCATCTGAGGCGCGCCCGCGGTCAGGCCCCGGAGAATGCCTACCCGAGCCTGAGGAATGCTGGAGGCTGTGGCGCGCGCGCGCTCGGCGCCATCGAGGTAAAGGCTCAGGGCTCCCTCTTCGGCCGCCCAGGAGAAGGCGGCCTGGTGCCACCTCCCGTCATCTGGGCGGGCGGGTCCAAGGTCCACCGTGCTGGCTAGCTCTGCGCCGTCTGGGCCGCGCAGCTTAAGGACCGCGACGTCGCCATTCGGGTAGTAACCACTTGGAAACTCCAAGCGAAGGGCCAGCCCTGCGTCAGAAATGAGGATCGAGTCATCGTGTGGCCCACCTCCTCGAGACCGCCTGAACCACACCTCGTAGGTCCGGCTGGTGCCTGTCGCCACTTCCGGGCTCGGTGCCAGCAACGAGGGCGACGGGGTGTCGGGCGAGACAAAGGGCTCTTGGAAGCGGAGGGCGGAAGGCAGTATTGGTCCGTCCGTGTCGACGGCGGCGCTGGCCCGACGTGCATTCAGACAGTTGCCTGACGCATCCACTGCGACCCGAGACCCAGGATCGGACAACCGGTAGAAGCGGGACGCTCCGTCACTAGCCACTCGCTGACCGTATTCGTCCGCAGGCGCCGCCGAACAGCCCACGCCGTGAGCAACACTCCAGTGTCCGGAGATTTGGGCCGGGCCGAGAGCCGTGTCATAGGCGGCCACGTCATCAAGCGCCCCGTACCAGAGCTGAGCCTGCAGGCCAACGCTGGCGGTCTTAGGTGTCGGCGCCAAGGCCGACGTTTCCTCTGCCCCGTCGATGAAGATGCGTGCCATGGACGTGCGGGCATCCCATGTGAAGTCCACCAGATGCCAATCTCCATCATCCGGACGCATCCGCATGAGGTCACCGCTCGTAACCAACTCGGTCCCATTGGCGTCCATCGCACGGAGGACGGCAACGCTGCCCGGATAGTAGTAGCCATCAGGGTACTGGAGACGTAGCGAGATGCCGTTCAGGCTCACAATCCCGGAGTCGCCGCGCGAAAAGAGGTCTGCAGGTGGACGCTTGATCCACGCTTCAACCGTAAAGCTGCCGCCCGGCGCCGGCAGAGTGGGCGATGGAGGAGCGGACAGAAGTTCTCCTCCTTGGCCCGTCGTAGCTGCAGCGTCGCCATCGGCCGTTGCGCCGGCGTTGAGCACCCCCACGCCCGGCGCATATGTCGCCGCATTTCCATTACCCGAAGTGTCGATCGCCGTCGGTCCCGGCGCATCTGCCAAGCGATAGTAGGCTGCTGGGTGATCTGCCAGCACGGCATCGACGTAGAGCCCAGGCGCGGCGGCCTCCACCGTTGGTGTGAAGCCGAGCAGCGACACCAGCATAAGCGACGACGAAACGACCATGACAACGCATTTGCGGGTCCCGCTGTAGTTCAATCCGCGCTTACGCATCAGCGACTCTCCGGGGCGTCAGATCCTTCTTGCTCGGCTCACCGTATGGGTCGCCCGCGGTCGTGCGTCGCGCAATTCGCGGTACATGACCGGCGCTATTCCGTTTTCGAGCAAGTACAGCTGACGCTAGGACTTTCCGGCGAACATAAAACTGGCCCTTGGTCTAGTCTGACCAGCCGCCTCACCCGCTAACCCCAGCGGCATAGGTCACTCATGCCTGAGGACCTGCTTGGGAGTAGGCACCTCCGCTCAAGACTCGAGAACCGAAGGATTTAGGACTTCGCGACGCGCGATCTCTCCAAGGGGCTCCGGAACTAGCGATGATCGGGGTTGCCCGAACGATGAATTCGCTATGGGTGGGGGTCGCAGACCACCTCCCGCCTCGATCTCGTGACGGAGTCCTGCGCTCCCCCGAGCGCGCCCCAGAACGAGTTCGTCAAGCGGATAGATGTCCACAAAGGCTCACCTTGCCACCGGGGGGCAGGAACGCTCGGCGCGGGGTTCGGGGTGGCGATTCAACCTAGCGAGGTCATCCGAAGCGCCACAGTGTGCGAAGACCGCCCGACCGGCGGATCTGCCTGCCCCGCCGAGAGCACCGGCCCGGCCATAGGCTGCCGTTAGCTCAAGGTCGTGGGTTCGCCCTCAGCACTGGCGATCACCAGACACGGCGTGACGCCGGGCCTTCCTGCACCCGCCGGGAGTCGGCCGGCTGAGCCGATGCCGCGGGGAGCGACGGTGTGCTCGGGCGGTGGGCCGGAACGCCTGCGGATGGCGCTGGGCCGGTCCGCAGGCGCCGCCGGGGCGCTACTTCTTCTTACCCTTCTTGCCCTTCTTGCCCTTTTTCTTGTCCTTCTTCTTGTCGTCCTTCTTGCTCTTCTTGGACTTGCCCATGTGCCGGGATTCCTTTCAGGGGTGGTTCCGCGCCGCGCCGCGCGCCATGGTGCGAACCGATCGAGCATGTCACCGCCTCCGCCGCGGGTCCACCGGGCATCCGATCGCGTCGCACCGGAGTGCGTGCATGATCGCGTGCGGAACTGCTCACCCCTCGATGACGCCGTCCCGGTCTCGCCGGCGCACCCCGCCCGGGGCACGTCGACCGCCGCCGCGGGCCTCGGCTCGGTAGCCCCTGCGGGCGGTCTCCGATGGCGGGCGGGGGACATGCCCCGGGCCCCGAGGTGTGATCGGGGTGGACGCCGACTATGGTCCCGCGCGTGATCGATCCGGACGACCCCGCGGCCCCTTCGGGCATCGACCCGGCGGACCTCGAGACCTGCCTGCGCGTGCTGCGGGCCGCCGAGGCCCTGCCGGCCGATCACCCGGACTCGCTCGCGGTCCAGCGTGCGACCGCGCGCATCTTCAAGCACGCCCGTCTGCGCCGCCGGCGGGAGCGCCGCGACGCCGTCCTGGCGGCGGACCGCGCCGTCGACGCGCTCACCGCGACCGCGGCGCCCGGCCGGATCGACGACGAGACCAACGGCCTGCCGCTCGCCTCCCGCGCCACCGGCCAGAAGGCCGGGACGCTGCTACGGGCCCGCCCCTGCTACATCTGCAAGGAGCGGTACACCGAGGTCGACGCGTTCTACCACCAGCTCTGCCCGGACTGCGCCGCCGTGAACCACGCCAAGCGCGACGCGCGCACGGACCTCACCGGGCGGCGGGCGCTCCTCACCGGCGGGCGGGCGAAGATCGGGATGTACATCGCGCTGCGCCTGCTGCGCGACGGCGCGCACACCACGATCACCACCCGCTTCCCGCGGGACGCGGTGCGCCGGTTCCGGGCGATGCCCGACAGCGCGGACTGGTTCCACCGGCTCAGCATCGTCGGCATCGACCTGCGGAACCCCGCCCAGGTGGTGGCCCTCGCCGACGCCATCGCCGCCGAGGGGCCGCTCGACATCCTCATCAACAACGCCGCCCAGACCGTGCGGCGCTCCGCGCAGGCCTACGCCCTGCTGGCGGACGCCGAAGCCGCGGCGCTGCCACCCGGCCCGATGCCCGAGGTGCGCGTGTTCGGCCCGGAGTCCGACTCCGCCCCGCATGGGCTGGAGGCGGGCCACCGGCCCCACTGGACGCCCACCCCGGAGGCCGTCAGCGCACTGGCGCTCACCGCCGGGTCGGCGTCACCCGAGCGGATCGCCGCCCGCATGGCGATCGATGCCGGCGGCCTGGTGCCGGACCTGGACCCGGTGAACAGCTGGGTGCAGGTGGTCCACGAGGTGGACCCGCGGGAGCTGCTGGAGGTGCAGCTCTGCAACGTCACCGCGCCGTTCATCCTGGTGAGCCGCCTGCGGCCGTCCCTGGCCGCCACCTCCGCACGGCGCTCGTACGTGGTGAACGTGTCCGCGATGGAGGGGCAGTTCAGCCGCGGCTACAAGGGCCCCGGCCACCCCCACACCAACATGGCGAAGGCCGCGCTCAACATGCTCACCCGCACCAGCGCGAACGAGATGTTCGAGGACGGCATCCTGATGACGGCCGTGGACACCGGCTGGATCACCGACGAGCGGCCCCATCCCACCAAGATGCGCCTCGCCGACGAGGGCTTCCACGCCCCGCTGGACCTGGTGGACGGCGCCGCCCGCGTCTACGACCCCATCGTGCGGGGCGAGGCCGGCGAGGACCTGTACGGCTGCTTCCTGAAGGACTTCGCCAAGCACCCCTGGTAGGTGCCGCCCAGGCCGGCCCCATCCGGCGCCGGGACCCGGACCGGCCGGCAGGTCATCAACGCGGCCGGCCCGTCCGATGCAGACGGAATTCTTCGTGATCGGTTGCGTTCGGACCAGGGAAACGCCCCATGGAGAAGGACCGGAGACGGTCCATCATCGGGTCCGGAACGACCATCGGGGGGACGGGCATGAGGATGCGCAGGCGACGGCGCGCGGGCTCCCTCGCGCTCGGCACGGTCGCCGCGGTCGCGATGGCGGCGGCGGGGCCGGCATCCGCGGGGGCCGTGACCCTGAGGACCGGGGACATCATCGCGGCGGACTCGGGTGCCTTCGGCGGAGGCGGCGGCGTGATCCTCGTGGATCCGACGACCGGTGCGCAGACGACGGTCGCCTCCGGCGGGCTGTTCGTGGATCCCCACGGCGTCACGGTCGCGCCGGATGGCACCCTCCTGGTCGTCGACTTCGGAGGCCTGGGCGGGACCGGCCGCATCATCCGGGTCGATCCGGGAACCGGGGCGCAGACCACCGTTGCGACGGGAGGCCTGCTGGTCGACCCCTTCTGCGTCGTGGTCGAGGCGGACGGGGACCTGCTGGTCACCGACGCCAACGCCGGCGGCGGCCGGGGTGCGCTCATCCGCATTTCGGCGGCCACCGGCACCCAGTCCATCGTCACGGCGGGGTGGCTGTTCGTCGACCCCGTCGGCATCGCCATGGAGGCCGACGGCAACGTCGTCATCGCGGACCCGGCCGCCGGCGGCGGCAGCGGCGCGATCATCAGGGTGGACCCGCGACCGGGGCGCAGTCGACGGTCACCTCCGCCGGGTTCCTCAACGAGCCGTTCGGCGTGGCCGTCGAGGACGACGGCGACCTGGTCGTCGCGGACTCGATCACCTCCGGGGTGATCCGCGTGGACGCGACCACGGGCCAGCAGGCCGTCATCGACACCGGGGGCGTCTACTCCAACCCGGTCGGCATCGCCGTCGAGGACGACGGCGGCCTCATCGTCGGCCAGAACGCCTTCGGGAACCCCGGCTCGGTCCTCCGCCAGGACGCCTCCGGGGGAGCGCCGTCGGTGCTCTCCACAGGCGGACTCCTGGTGGACACCAACGCCGTGGCGGTGGTCCGCGACGGGCCTCCGGCCGCGGTGGACGCGTCGTACGCCGCGTCGGCGGGCGTTCCGCTGACCGCCTCCCCACCCGGCGTGCTCGCGGGCGCATCGGATCCGGACGGCGACGCCGTCACCGCCGTGCTGGTCGCGGGCCCCTCCCACGGGACGGTCGCGCTCGCCCCCGACGGGTCGTTCACCTACACCCCGGGCACCGGGTACTCCGGACCCGACTCCTTCACGTTCCGGGCATCCGACGGGACCCTCACCTCACCCGTGCGGACGGTCTCCATCGACGTCCGGCCCGACGGAGACCCGCCCACCGTGGCCGACGGCTCGTACTCCACCCGAGAGGACACGCCCCTGACGGTCGATGCGCCCGGGGCGCTGACCGGCGCGCTGGACCCGGACGGGGACGCCGTCACGGCCGTCCTGGAGACGGGTCCGGCCCATGGCACGCTCGAGCTCGCCGCCGACGGATCCTTCACCTACGCGCCGGCCGCGAACCACACCGGCTCCGACGCGTTCACCTTCCGCGCCACCGACGGGACGTTCACGTCCCGGGTCGCCACCGTCGCCATCCGCGTCCGGCCGGTGAACGACGCCCCGAGGGTCGCGGTGGTCCCTGGCGGCACCTGCGAGGCCGACGGCACCTCGGCATCGGTGCTCCTGCGGGTGAGCGACATCGACAGCCCACTCACCTCCGTCTCGGTGACGGCGTCCTCCGCCAACGGGGTCGTCCTGGCCGCGTCCGGCGTCTCGGTGACCGGCGGCGGCGCGACGCGCACGCTCTCCCTTCGGGGATCCGGGAGGGCGGGCGGCAGCCGGGTCCTCGTGACGGCGTCCGACGGCCGGCGGTCCGCTCAGGTCCCGATCGGGTTCTCCATGGGCGGGAACGGACCGGACACCGTGGACGGCACGCGCCGGGACGACGTGCTGCTGGGCCGCGGCGGCCGCGACGTCCTCTCCGGCGGCGGCGGCAACGACCTCCTCTGCGGCGGCAGGGGCGCCGACGTGGTGCGGGGGGAGGCCGGGGACGACACCCTCTGGGGCGGCGCCGGCAGAGACCGCTTCTCCGGAGGCCCGGGCAGCGACCAGGCCCGGGACCTCGGCGTCCCCGACGGCGACACCCAGGACGGCACGATCCCCTAGCCGGGCGGGGCCTTCGCGGTCGTACCCCGGATGGCGAGCGGTGCGGGGAGCAGGGGCGCATCCGGGGCGGGCTGCCCCGCGATGCGGTCCACCAGGATCCGGCCGGCGAGCTCGCCCATGGGCCGGTACGGGATGAGCGCGGTGGTGAGTCCGCGCTCCGCCGCGCCGGGCAGGTCGCCCAGGCCGGTGATCGACACGTCCTGCGGGACGGCGAACCCGATGCGCCGCGCCCCGTCCAGGGCGCCCATCGCGAGCGGGTCGCTCATCGCCATGAGCGCCGTCGGGCGGGGCTGTGCGGCGAGCACCCGGCGGGCGGCGGCCTCGCCGTGGGCCTCCCTCGCCCAGGGGGAGCCGGAGGTGCGGAGGATGGACAGCTGCGCCGCGCCGGTGAGGACCGTCGTGGCGGCGTCCAGGCGGGTGTCGTCGCCGGGGCCGGCGATGAGCGCGATGCGCCGGTGGCCCAGCTGCAGGAGCATCGCGGCGAGCTCGGCGGCCGCGCCCTCGGCGTCGGCGCGGACGCCCGGCAGGCCGTCCCCCACGCCGTCGACCACCACGGCGGGGGTCCGCACGCGCGAGTCCGGCGCCCAGCGGATGAACACCCGCCCGTCCACGGCGATCTCGCCCTCGCTGCCGGCGAGCACCAGCGACAGCCACGACCGGTCGCACTCGGTGAGCAGCCCCTGCGCCACCAGCGCGGTGCCGGGGTCCTGCAGCAGCGGCGCCGAGTCGTGCGGCGAGACCAGGGCGACCAGCCCCGTCTGGCCCAGCGCCAGGGTCCGGGCGCGGGGGTTCGGACCCGCGTAGTCGAGGGCGTCGGCGGCGGCCAGCACGCGCTCACGGGTGGCCTCGGCGATGCGGTCCGGGTTGCTGAAGGTGTTTGACGCCGTCCACACCGACACGCCCGCCGCCTCGGCGATGTCGCGGAGGGTCGCCCGTTTGGGCGGCCGCCTGGTCATGCGTTCGGATCCCATCTTGCCTGCGAGCCTAACCGGTTAGTAGGCTCGCCACCTAACCAGTTAGCACCGACCCCAGCGAAAGGCTCCCTGGCATGGCATCGCTCTACCCTCCGCAGCTGGTCGTCCGCAGCCGCATGCTCTACTTCACGTGGGTTCCCGAGGACAAGGACGCGGTCCGCGCCCTGGTCCCGGCGGAGCTCGAATTGTCGGACAACGCGCAGTGCTTCATCAACCAGTACGTGGTCGACTCCTCCGACCACACCTCCAGCTTCGAGCCGTACTCGCTCACCTACGCCGGGCTGGACGTGAAGGGCCAGGACTCGCCGCAGGGCATCCCGGGCCGCTGGTGGACGCACTACATCAACTCCAACGCCGACATGACCGCCTACGCGGCCGAGCGCGGCGTGCCCGCGCAGGTCGGCGGTGAGACCGTGCTGGAGCGCAGCAACGGCGTCGTGACGGCGACCACCTCGCACAACGGCACGCCGATCATCCGCACCACCTGCAAGGTGGCGGACGGCATCGCCGCGGTCGGCCGGGGCCAGCTGAGCTACCTCACCAAGGTGGACGGCCAGCTCGTGCGCGGCTTCTACCCCTTCGTGGCGTCCCTGGCCGACGGCTGGGAGGTCACGAACATGGAGTTCCTGGACCCGTCCCACCCGATCTACGCGTTGCGCCCGGCGAGCCCCCTCGAGGTGACCTGGGGCTTCTACTCCGAGGACGCCGCGTTCTGCTACCCCGGCGGCGAGGGCCCCGTCTCCGCGTAGCACCCCCACGGTTCCCGGGGTGGCGTGCCCGTCACGCCGCCCCGGAGCCGGGCGATCCGCCCTCGGGGTCCCGCCCGTTGAGCGCGTCCGCCATCGGCCCGGCGGAGCCGCCGGTCGCGCGGATGCGCTCGCGCACCGTGCCGTCGCGCTCGACGATCTCCACCGAGTGCCGCCACGGCCCGCACGTCCCTCCCAGCAGGGTGGTGAGGAGGCCCAGCGGGTTGAAGCGCCGGCGCACGACCGCGACCGGGAACGCCTCCCCGGCGACCAGCGGTCCCAGGACGCCCCGGCGGTCGAGCCGCGCGAGGTCCGACGCGCCGCCCACCGGCACTCCGCCGATGAAGATCTGCGGGACGGTGGACCGGCCGGTCCGCTCGCGGAGCTCGTCGCGGAAACCCGGGCGGCCGTCGCCGCTGATCCGGGTGAACGCGATGCCCCGGCGCCGCAGCAGCGCCATGGCGCGGGCGCAGTGCACGCACCCGGAGAGGGTGTGGACCTCGACGGGCACCGCGGTGTCGGCCACCCCTCCCCCTCATCGCATCGTCATGGCCCCCGGCGCCCGGGGCGGGCCCGCGCGGGCCACCGGCCGATGATCGCATCCGGGGCGGCTCGTGAGGCCCGGACGGGGCACCGGGCGGTCCCTCGCCCGGATCAAGGTCCCGCGACGGGTCGTCGATATCACCGATGTGACGCGGCGGACGATCGGTTTGGAGACGGCCCGGGACTCCTGGCGCGCGTTCATCGAACCGCTGCGCCGCGACAGGTTCAGCGCCGCGCACGACGACGAGCACCGCCAGATGGAGCTGTGCTCGGTGCTGTGGGCCGCCCGGCACGTCTTCGGCGCCGTGTATCTGGTGATCCTGCTGCTCGCGGGCGGACCGGAACGGCCCGCCGCGCTCGTGGCCTGCGCCCTGGTGCTGGGCGCCGGCGCCCAGTGGATGTACCTGCGCCGGCCGTCCCGGGCCACGGCGGTCATCTTCATCGACGCCGCGCTGCTGGTGGGCTTCGCCGCGGCGGGCATGCCGGTGACGGCGGTGGTCGTGATGGCCACCGGCATCCTGGCGTGGGCCGCGACGTTCCGCCCCGGGCGGGCCGCACTGGCCTACCTGTGCGCGATCTGCGCCGTGCTGGTCGCGTGGGCGCGCGCCGACCACCCGCACGAGCTCACGATGCTCGCCGGGTTCTGCCTGCTCGGCGGGATGCTGATGCTGCGGGCCGTCCGGCTGAACATGGGGGCCCGGCGCACCGGCGACCGGGAGCGGATGGTCGCGAACAGCCTGGACGCCATCGTCTGGGAGCAGGTGCCGGGTGACCAGGACGTCATGAAGGTGTCCCCGGCCGCGGAGCGGATCCTCGGACACCCGCTGGACGCCTGGGAGCGGGCGGGGTTCCTGGAGTCCATCGCGCACCCCGACGACCTGCCGCACGTGCGGGCGCTCCTGGCCGGCCGGGACGAGTCGGTGCGCACCTGGCGCCTGCGCCACCTCGACGGGAGCTGGCGGTGGATGGAGAGCCGCACCACCTCCGTGCAGGACCGCGCCGGCCGCCACGCGTTCCTCGCCGGGGTCCTCATCGACCGCACCGACCAGGTGGAGGCCGAACGCGAGGCGCTGATGTTCGGGCACCTGGTGGACTCCTCCCCCATCGGCCAGATGCTGGTGCGCTGCTGCGCCGGGGAACCGGTCATCGACGCCGCCAACGCCGCCTGCCTGCGGGTGCTGGGGGCGACACGCGCCCTGGCCGGCACCCGCCTCACCGAGCTCTCCCGCGAGTTCCCGGCGGTCGACGACCTGCTCGCCGCCCTGTCGCACGACATGCCCGCCACCGAGATCGTCGAGATCTCCGGTGCCGACGGCCGCATCTACGAGGCCCACGCGCGGGTGCTCACCGACGCCACGTGCAGCGTGGACTTCCTGGACATCACCGAGCGGGTGGAGCACACCCGGCTCATGCACGCCCAGGCACGCCAGGACGAGCTCACGGGGCTGCCGAACCGCCGGGCGCTGCGCGAGGCCGTCCAGGCGCACCTGGAGTCCGGGACGACGGCCGCCCTCATGCTGATCGACCTCGACGACTTCAAGGAGGTCAACGACAGCCTGGGCCACGAGACCGGCGACCGGCTGCTGCGGCACATCGGCGAGCGCATCCAGGCGGAGACCCCCGAGGGCGCGCTGGGCGCACGCCTGGGCGGCGACGAGTTCGCGATGCTGCTGCCGGGCGCCGACGCCGCCGCGGCCCGGGCGTTCGCGACGCGCCTGGTGGGGGTCATCGCCGACCCCGTGGTGCAGGACGGCCTCGCCCTCCGCGTGCGGGCGTCGGTGGGCATCGCCGCCTACCCCGAGGACGCCGCCGACACCGGCGAGCTCATGCGCCGCGCCGACGTGGCCATGTACCGCGCGAAGCACCGGTCATCGCGGGTCGAGTCCTACGACGCCGACACCGACCCGTTCGGCCACGAGCGCCTCGCCCTGGTGACCGACCTGGAGCACGCCCTCGCCACGGACGCCCTCACCCTGCACCACCAGCCGCTGGTGGAGGTGGCCACCGGCCGCACCATGGGCACCGAGGTGCTCGCCCGGTGGCGGCACCCGCGCCTGGGCGACATCCCCCCGGAGACGTTCGTCGAGATCGCGGAGGTCTCCAACCAGATCGGGACGCTCACGCGCTGGGTGATCCGCCGCGCCCTCGCCGACCTGGCCCGGATGCCCGACCACATGGACGTCTCGGTGAACCTGTCGGTCCGCAACCTCTACGAGCGGGACCTGCTCGACTGGCTGGCGTCGGCGCTCGCCGACAGCGGCGTGGCGCCGCACCGGCTGGTGCTCGAGATCACCGAGTCGACGGTGATGGACGACCACACCGCGGCGATGGACGTGCTGCACGGCGTCCGGCGGCTCGGCGTCCGCACCTGGATCGACGACTTCGGGACCGGGCACTCGTCGTTCGCGCGCCTGCGGAGCCTGCCCGTGGACGGCGTCAAGATCGACCGGTCCTTCGTGTCCGGGGCGGCGGACTCCGCCACGGACCGCATCCTGCTGCACCGCCTGATCGACCTGGTCCTGGGCATCGGTCTGCAGGTGATCGTGGAGGGCGTCGAGAGCCCGCGGTGCCTGGCGATCCTGGCCGGCACCGGATGCCACCTCGCCCAGGGATACCACCTGGGCAGGCCCGTCCCCCTGGAGGCGCTGCTGCCCGAGGCGGAGATGCCCCGGGCCGCCTGAGCCCCCCGGGCCGGGTCAGGTCGCGGCGGCCGGCACGTCGCCCGCGGTGAGCGGCGTGAGCGTGAGCTCCGGGTGGCGCTGCTCGAAGAAGTTCAGCTGGATCTGGGTGTCGAACAGGGCCAGCACCCGCCCGTCGCTGCGCTCCAGCGTCTGCACGGCGGCCCGCTCGATCGCCTGGACGTCGCCGGGCTCCACCAGGCGCACCACGCCGGTGCGCGGCGGGTCGAGCTCCACGCTGGCGCGGAACTCCTCGCGCAGGCGGTGCAGGGCGACCTCGAACTGCAGCGGCCCGACGGCGGCCAGGACGGGGACCGGGTCCTGGCGGGCGCGGCGGTGCAGCACCTGCACCACGCCCTCCTGGTCCAGCTGCTCCAGGCCCCGGCGGAACTGCTTGTGGCGGGAGCTGTCCATGTTCCGCGCGCTGGCGAACTGCTCGGGGGCGAACACCGGGATGGGCGGGTACTCCACGGCGCTGTCGGCGAAGACGGTGTCGCCGATCCGCAGCTCCGCGGCGTTCACCAGGGCGATCACGTCCCCCGGGTACGCCTCCTCCAGCGCGTGGCGCTCCCGCCCGAACGGCAGGTGCGCGTGGCGGGTGGTGAGCTGCTTGCCGGAGCGCGCCAGGGTGAGGGTCTGGCCCCGCTCGAAGCACCCGGAGCACACCCGCACGTAGGCGATGCGGTCGCGGTGCGCGGGGTCCGAGTTGGCCTGCATCTTGAAGACGAAGCCGCTGAAGGAGTCGGTGACCGCGCGCTCCTCGCCGCCGGCGGTGGCCCACGGGCCGGGCGGCGGGGCGAGGTCCACCAGGGCGTCCAGCACGTGCCGCACGCCGAAGTTCGCGAGGGCGGAGCCGAAGAACACCGGCGTGAGGCGGCCCGCGCGGAACGCCTGGGCGTCCATCTCCGCCCCGGCGACGTCCAGCAGGTCCCGCTCGTCGTCGGCGTGGCGGCGGGCCGCGGCGTCCAGCGGGGCGTCCGCCCACGGCACCACGTGCTCCTCCGCCTCGGTGGCGCCGCGCGCCGACCGGGTGAACCCGATGAACGCGTCCTGCTCGCGCCAGTACAGCCCGGCGAACGCGCCGTCGGCGCTGACCGGCCAGGTCATGGGCGCGGCGGTCATCCCCATCTCGGTCTCGATCTGGTCGAGCAGCTCCAGGGGCTCCAGGCCGGGGCGGTCCACCTTGTTCGCGAAGCTGATGACCGGCACGCCGCGCTTGAGGCACACCGCCAGCAGCTTGCGGGTCTGGTCCTCGATGCCCTTCGCGGCGTCCAGCACCATCACCGCGGCGTCGCACGCGGTGAGCACCCGGTAGGTGTCCTCCGAGAAGTCACGGTGCCCCGGGGTGTCCAGCAGGTTCAGCACCGTGTCGCGGTACTCGAACCGCATGACGGTGGAGCTCACGGAGATGCCGCGCTGCTGCTCGATCGCCATCCAGTCGGAGGCGGTGGAGCGGTGCCCGCGGCGGGCCTTCACCGCGCCGGCCATCTCGATGGCGCCCCCGTACAGCAGGAGCTTCTCGGTGAGGGTGGTCTTCCCGGCGTCCGGGTGGGAGATGATCGCGAAGGTGCGGCGGCGGGCGGCCTCGCCGGGGACGGCGGCGGCGGTCACGCCGGCCTCCGGAGGTGTGAAGGGGAGCGCATCCCCTCCACGGTAACGGACGCGCCGCGCGCGGGACCGGCCCGCTACGCCGCGGCGGCTCCGACGGCCCGCCAGCGGCGCGCGGCCCACAGCGACACGTACACCAGGCCCACCAGGACCGGCACCTCGATGAGCGGGCCCACCACGCCCGCCAGCGCCTGGCCGCTGGTGGCGCCGAACACGCCGACGGCGACGGCGATCGCGAGCTCGAAGTTGTTGGAGGCGGCGGTGAACGCCACGGCGGCCGTGCGCGGGTACCCCAGCCGCAGGCGCATGCCGGTGGCGAACGCCACGGCGAACATCACCGCGAAGTAGACGAGCAGCGGCACGGCGATGCGGACGACGTCGCCGGGGTTCGCGGTGATCGCGTCGCCCTGCAGCGCGAACAGCATCACGATCGTGAACAGCAGCGCGTACAGCGCCAGCGGGGCGATGCGCGGCAGGAACCGCTCGGCGTACCAGCGCTCCCCGCGCCGGCGGATCCCGGTCATGCGGGTGAGGAACCCGGCGGCCAGCGGGATGCCCAGGAAGATGAGGACGGTGCGGGCGACCTCCCACATCGACACCTCGAACCCCTGGGTGTCCAGGCCCAGCCAGCCGGGCAGCACCGACAGGTAGAACCAGCCCAGGACGCTGTAGGCGACGATCTGGAACAGGCTGTTGATGGCCACCAGCAGCGCCGTGGCCTCGCGGTCGGCGCACGCCAGGTCGGTCCAGATGAGCACCATCGCGATGCACCGCGCCAGGCCCACGATGATGAGGCCGGTGCGGTACTCCGGCTGGTCGGCCAGGAACACCCAGGCCAGGGCGAACATCAGCGCCGGGCCCACCACCCAGTTGAGCACCAGCGAGCTCGCCATGAGCCGCCGCTCGCCGGTGAGGTGCCCCAGCTCCTCGTACCGGACCTTGGCGAGCACCGGGTACATCATCAGCAGCAGGCCGATGGCGATGGGCAGCGACACCGTCCCCACCCGCAGCGCGTCGAGGGCGTCGTCGAGGCCGGGGATGAGGGCCCCCAGCGCCAGGCCCGCGGCCATGGCCAGCCCGATCCACACCGGCAGGAAGCGGTCGAGGACCGACAGGCGCCCCAGGACCGCCGCCTCCGCGCCGCTCGTGGCGGTCACGCGGGGTCCCCGGCCGGCGCGACGCCCAGCTCGTCCAGGAGGCGTTCGATGCGGCCCCGGATGTCGTCCCGGATCTCCCGCACCGTGTCCAGGTCCTGGCCCGCGGGGTCCCGCACCTGCCAGTCCTCGTACCGCTTGCCCGGGTACACCGGGCACGTGTCGCCGCAGCCCATGGTGATCACCACGTCCGCCGCCCGCACGGCGTCGTCGGTGAGCCGCGCGGGGACCGCCCCCTCCAGGGGCAGGCCGATCTCCCGCATCGCCCGCGCGGCGACGGGGTTGACGGCGTCCCCCGGCGCCGATCCGCCGGAGCGCACCTCCACGCGCCCGCCGGAGAGCGCGGCGGCGAACCGCGCGGCCATCTGGGAGCGGCCGGCGTTGTGAACGCAGACGAACAGCACGACGGGTGCGGTGGTCACCGTGGGGCCTCCGGGACTGGGACCGCGTGAGCCTATTCGATTGACAAACATCATTTCAATCGACGACAGTAGATTCATGAGCGTCGATCTGGAGCTGTCCCCCAAGTCCAAGCGGCCGGCGGGCGCGCCGTGCTGCCAGCCGGTGGTCTACCCCGACGTGGAGCGCGAGCACGCCGACCGCATGGCGGCCATCGCGAAGGCCCTCGGCGACCCGGTGCGGCTGCAGCTGGTGGACGTGCTGCGCAAGCACGCCGGCAAGGTGTGCGTCTGCGAGCTGACGCCGCTGTTCGACGTGGGCCAGTCGACCGTCTCGCACCACCTCAAGGTGCTGCGGCGGGCGGGGATCGTGGACTCCGAGCGGCAGGGCCTGTGGGCCTACTACTACGTCATCCCCGGGGCCCTGCGCGAGTTCTCCGCGTGGCTCGCCGGGATCCCGGCACAGGAGACCGCATGAGCGCGCAGGACACCCACGCCCGCGTCCAGGAGACCTACGGGGAGGCCGCCCGCGCCGCCGCCGCGGGCGACAGGGCCGACTGCTGCGGGGAGATCAGCTGTTGCGACCGGGCCGGCAACGAGGTGTTCGGCGCCGCCCTCTACGACGCCGTCCAGCACGGTGAGCTGCCGGAGGCCGCGGTGCTGGCGAGCCTGGGATGCGGCAACCCGGTCGCGGTGGCCGAGCTGCGCGAGGGCGAGACCGTCCTGGACCTGGGCTCCGGCGGCGGCATCGACGTGCTGCTGTCCGCCCGCCGGGTGGGGCCGGCCGGCATGGCGTTCGGGCTCGACATGACCGACGAGATGCTGGAGCTCGCGCGGCGAAACGCCGCCGAGGCCGGCGTCGCCAACGTCCGGTTCGTGAAGGGCCGCATCGAGGAGATCCCGCTCCCCGGCGCGAGCGTCGACGTGATCATCAGCAACTGCGTGGTGAACCTGTCGCCCGACAAACCGGCGGTGATGCGCGAGGCGCACCGGGTGCTGCGGGCCGGCGGGCGCCTCGGGATCAGCGACGTCGTCGCCGAGGACCGCCTCACCCCCGCCGAGCGCGCCGAGCGGGGCGACTGGGTGGGGTGCATCGCCGGGGCCCTGTCCCGGTCGGAGTACCTGGCGATCCTGGCCGGGGCCGGGTTCGCGGACGCCGAGATCACCTTCACGCACGAGGTCGCCGACGGGCTGCACGGGGCGATCATCCGGGCGGTGAAGCCGGCGGAGGGCTGCTGCGGACCCGGGTGCTGCGGCTGAGGGACCCGGGGGCGCGCGACCGGCTCGTCCGCTCGGCCTCCGAGGCCGCGATCGCCAGGGCGAGGCGCTCGTAGCGCCGGGTGATCGCCGGCCCGGAGAACCGCGCCGCGACGTCGCCGCGGCAGACGTGCGGGTCGATGCGGTCGAGGGACCGGGCGGCCGCCACGAGGTCGGCGGGCGTGTCGCCGATGAACCCCGTGACGCCGTCGCGGACCACCTCGGGGACGGCGCCCCTGCGCAGCGCGACCACCGGGGTGCCCGCGGCGAGCGCCTCGATCATCACCATCCCGAACGGCTCCTCCCAGCGGATGGGGAACAGCAGCGCGCGAGCGCCGGCGAGCAGGCGGTGCGTCGCGGCCCGGTCGAGCTCGCCGAGGAACGCGACGTCCTCACCCAGGTGCGGTTCGACCCGCTCGCGGAAGTACGCGAGCTCGAGCGGCTCGCGGCACTTCGCGGCGATGCGGAGCGGCATCCCGAGCTCCCGGGCGATCGCGACGGCCTCCTCGATGCCCTTCTCGGGGCACATCCTGCCGACCACCGCGAGGTACCCCTCGTGCCCGGCGGCGAACGGGGCCTCGGCGAGGTCCAGGCCGTTGTGGCACACGCCGACGAACGGCAGACCGGCGGCCCGGCCCGCCTGGGAATGGCTGATCGCGACCAGCCGCAGGCGCGCGGCGTGCGGGCCCATGCGGGTGAACGCCCGCACCTGGGCCGGGTCGGGCACGCCGTGCACCACGTGCACCGCCGGGGCGTCCGCCCGGAGCAGCCGCTCGGTGACCACCAGCGACGCGTTGTCGAACACCACGTCGCACCCCTCCACGGCCTCGGCGGCGGCCGCCGCGAACCGCCGCTCGGCGGACGGCTCCCCGATGGGCTCCGGCAGGTGGTCCAGGGGCGCCACGGCCTCGACGCCGGGAACGCCGGAGCCGTGCCCGGCGACCAGCGTCACCCGGTGCCCGCGCCGCGCCAGGCCGGCGGCGACCAGGGCGACGACCCGCTCGGTCCCGCCGTATGCGGGAGGCGGGGTGGGCAGCCAGGGCGGCGCGACGATCCCGATCCGCAGGCGGACCGTGTCCCGGCTCGCCACGCGTCCCGCGTGGATGTGATGGTTGGCGGGGTCGTCCGGCGACATGGAGTGCTCCTTCCGTGGTGGTGCCGACCGCGTTTCCCGGTCGCTCCGGCCCGTGAACTCGGACCGGGCGGGCGGCGTCCCGCACACCGCCCCGCCACCGGCTCCGCGTCCCGAGGGGCCCGGCCGGCCGCGCGCCGGGCGTTTGCCCCGCCGGCACGCGGGAATGCCGAGTCCGGGACGGCCGCGCCGCCCCTCCCGACACGCGATGGCCCGTTCCCATCAGACCCACTGGCTCGCACGGCCGGACGGGACCCCCGAGATCCACGTGGGCCCCGGCGCGGTGGTGGCCATCGCCGGCCTGTCGTTCGCGATCAGCGACGAGCGGGGCGACCTCGGTGACGCGAACGAGGGCCTCCTGGTGCGCGACACCCGGCACCTCTCCCGGATGGAGCTCCGGTTCGACGGCGCGCCGATGCGCTCGCTCGGCGTGGGGCTCCTGGGATCGCACCGCTGCGACTTCCGCGGCTACCTGCCGCCGCGCCCCGGGTCGGCCGCGCTGGACGCCCCGTGGGAGGTGGAGCGCGACCGCCGGATGACCCCCGACGGCCTCACCGAGACCGTCACGCTCCGCGCGCGGGACCACGAGGAACCGGTGCGGGTGGACCTGCACCTGGCGGCCGACTTCGCGGACATCTTCGAGGTGCGCCGGCTGCAGGACGCGCGGGGGCTCATCCCCTCACGGCGCGTCCACGCCCAGGTGCACCCGGGCATGCTGGAGCTGACGGCCGCGGGCGGGCTGTCGACCACGGTGGAGATGGACCCGCCCCCGGAGCGCATCGACCGGCGGGTCGCCCAGTGGACCGCCCGGCCGGCACCCGACCGGCCCTGGGTGCTGCGCGTCCGGGTGACGGCGCGGGTGCGGGGGGTCACCACCGGTGACCGAGCCGGCCCGTCCCCCGTGCCGGCGCACGGCGCCGGCCACCCGGCCCCGGTCGTGACGGTCCCCGAGGGGCTCGCCCGGGCCGCGGCGGCGTCGCTGGCGGACCTGGAGGCGCTCACGCTGCCCGACCCGCTCGAGCCGGGGCGGCGCATCGTGACGGCCGGCATCCCGTGGTTCGTGGCGCTGTTCGGGCGGGACAGCCTCATCGCCGCCCACGAGGCCCGCATCGCCGACCCCGGCCTGATGCTGGAGACCCTCCACGCGCTGGCCGCGCGGCAGGGACGCGTGCGGGACCCGGCCAACGACGAGGCGCCCGGCAAGATCCTCCACGAGGTGCGCCTCACACCCAGGCCGTGGCTCGGGGAGGGCACCGCGGGCGGCGCCCGGCCCTACTACGGCTCGGTGGACGCCACCCCGCTGTTCCTCATCATGCTCGGGGAGGCCCACCGCTGGGGCGCGTCCCCCGAGGAGCTCATGCCGCTGATGCCGGCCGCGGAGGCGGCCCTCGCCTGGCTGCGGGGGCCCGACGCCGACCCGGACGGGGACGGCCTGGTCGAGTACGCCGCCACGGGCCCGCGGTCGCTGGCCAACCAGGGCTGGAAGGACTCCGAGAACGCCGTCCAGTTCGCCGACGGCCGCCTCGCGGAACCGCCCATCGCCATGGCGGAGGTCCAGGGGTACGCGTTCCGGGCGCGCAAGCAGATGGCCGAGGTGCTCGCGGCGTTCGGCCGCGACGGCGAGGCCCAGGGCCTGGTGACGGAGGCCGACGCGCTGCGCTCGCTCGTGCGGGAGCGCTACTGGATCCCCGGCGACGGGGACCGCCCCGGGTACTTCGCGATGGCCCTGGACGGGGCCAAGCGGCCCGTCGACGGGGTGGCGTCGAACCTGGGGCACCTGCTGTGGTGCGGGGTGCCGTCCAATGACGAGGCCGCCGCCGTGGCACGCCACCTGGACGGCCCCGAGATGTCGAGCGGCTGGGGGCTCCGCACGCTGTCGGCCGCGTCGGCGGGCTTCAACCCCATCTCGTATCACGCCGGGTCGGTGTGGCCCCACGACACGATGTTCGCGATCCAGGGGCTGCGGCGGTACGGCCACGACGCGGAGGCGATGCGCCTGGCCGCCGGGCTCATCGACGCGTGCGCGGTGTTCGAGGACCGGCTCCCGGAGCTGTTCGGCGGGCACCCGCGGGACGTGACGGGCTTCCCCATCCCGTACCCCACCGCCTGCCGCCCACAGGCCTGGTCCGCGGGCGTGCCGCTGGCGCTCATCGCCTGCATGCTGGGGCTGGAGCCCGACATCCCCAACGGGGTGCTCTCCCTGGCCCCCGCCCTGCCCGTGAACGTCGCGAGCCTGCAGGTCGCGGCGATGCGCTTCCCGCAGGGGGAGCTGTCGATCGCGATCGACCACGACGGCGCCCGCCTGCTGGGCCAGCCCGCGGGCCTGCGCATCGAGTTCCGGCCGCCGGCCGGCCCCTGAGGACCGGTCCGGCGGGGCCGGCTACTGGACCGTGACGTTGCGGCCCGCGCCGCCCAGCAGGCGGTCGATGCCCCTGCCGCCCACCAGGCGGTCGGGCCGGCGCCGCCCTCCAGCCGGTCGCGGCCGCTGCCGCCGGTGAGGATGTCCGCGCCGGGCCCGCCCAGCAGGCGGTCCGCGCCCAGGCCACCGGCGAGCCGGTCGCGCCCGGCGCCGCCGCAAACGATGTCGTTCCCGCCGAGGCCCGTCACGACGTCGTCGCCGCCGAGGGCGGCGATGACGTCCGGGCCCGGCGTGCCGCGCAGGGTGTCGGGCCCCGCGGTGCCGACGATCGTCGCCGGCCTGCCGGCGCAGCTGGCGGTCGTGCCCGCCGCCCCGCCCGGACCCGACGGGTCGCCGGGGCCGGGCTCCGGCGGGTCGCCGCCCAGCAGCCGCGCGACGGCGATGTCCTGAGACCCGTTCGACGCCGGCTTGGTGGTGCCGGCGAGCACGATGCGGCCGTCGGGGCGCAGCGCGACGGAGCGCGCGTCCTCGAAGCCGCCGAGGTCGACCGTCACGGTGCCGCCGGTGCCGAACGTGGGGTCCGGGGACCCGTCGGGACGGAGGCGGGCGACGGCCATGTCGTCGTTGCCGGCCGGTCCGCGCGAGCCACCGGCCACGAGGATCTTGCCGTTCGGCTGCAGCACGACGCTGCTCGCGTCGGCGTCCGACCCGATGCGGATCGTGACGAGGCCGTCCCCGGAGAAGGAGGGATCGGGCAGTCCGTCCGGGAGCAGCCGGACCACCGCGAAGTCGTCCCCGGCGGCGCCGGGCGTCCTCGCCCGGGCGCCCGCGGCGACGATCTTCCCGTCCGGCTGGATGGCGATCGAGGACACGTAGTCGAACCCGCCGGCGTCGATGACGGTGCGGCCGGTGCCGCCGCCGAACGAGGGGTCGTCATCCGCCTGCGGGTTGAGCAGCCGGCCGATGAGGATGTCGGTGTTCCCGGCGGTCTCGATGGCGCCGCCGTACACGATGCGCCCGTCGGGTTGCAGGACGATGTCCTCGACCGACATGGAGCGGCTCCCGAAGTCCTCGGAGAACCCGCCCGTGCCGTCCGCGAACGCCGGGTCGAAGGTGCCCTCGTTCTCCAGCAGGCGGGCGAAGAGGCCGTCGCTCGAGAGGCTGGCCTCGTACCGGTATCCGGAGACCAGCACGCGCCCGTCCTGCTGCAGGACGATCCCGCTGAGGGAGTCGTCGGCCCCGAACGGGACGGTCGCCACGCCGTCACCGCCGCCGAAGGACGGGTCGAAGGTGCCCTCCACGGCGAGCAGGCGTGACACCAGGCCGTCACCCCCCGTCCACCCCGCCACCACGATGCGCCCGTCGGGTCGCAGCGCCACGTCGTTGACGCCGTCGTCGGGGCCGAGGTTGATGCGGGACCAGCCGAAGCCGAGGCCGTAGCCCGGATCGAGGGCCGCGGTGTCGGCCAGCAACTGGGCGACGAACCCGTCGGAACCGACCGCGAGACCCCCCCTGAGCGATCCCGCGACGACCAGGCGGCCGTCGGGCCGCTGCACCATCGTCCCGACGGACTCGGATCCGCCCAGGTCGGTGGTGGCCACGCCGAAGTCGCCGAACGTGGGGTCGAGGTCTCCCGGCGCGGCGCCGGCGGCGGTCGCGGCGCCGGCGGCGAGCGCGAGCGCCGCCGCGAGCGCCCCGGCACGGGAGGCGGGCCGGCATGGGCGGCGGTGGGCACGGCGTCGGGTGGGTCGCATGGCGCGCATGCTCCCCGCGCGCGTGACGCGCGACGAGCCCCCCAAGGGATGAAACCCCTCATCCCAGGTCCTCGGATCGCGGCGCGGGCGATACTGCCGCCATGCGGATCGCCACGTGGAACGTCAACTCGGTGCGGCAGCGCGTGCCGCGCCTGCTGCCCTGGCTGGACGAGCGCCGGCCGGACGTCGTGTGCCTGCAGGAGACCAAGCTCGCCGACGACGCGTTCGCCGAGCTGCTGGGCGAGGAGCTCACGGCCCGCGGGTACGCGTTCGCCGCGCACGGGCAGGGGCAGTGGAACGGGGTGGCGATCCTCTCCCGCGTGGGCCTGGACGACGTGGTGCGCGGCGTCGCGGGTGCGCCGGACTGGGAGGGGCTCGCCGAGGCGCGCGCCGTGGCGGCCACGTGCGGCGGCCTGCGCGTCCACTCCCTATACGTCCCCAACGGCCGGGAGCCGGACTCCGACCACTACCGCTACAAGCTCGCCTGGCTGGAGGCGCTGCGCGGGGTGGTCGCGGCGGGGCCCGCCGAGGCGATCGTGCTGGGCGACATCAACATCGCGCCGGCGGACGACGACGTGTTCGACCCGGACGCCTTCATCGGGCAGACCCACGTGACCGGGCCGGAGCGGGCCGCCCTCGGCGGGCTGCTGTCGCTGGGCCTGCACGACGTCGTGCGCGACCGCTGGCCGTCGGCACGGGTCTTCACCTACTGGGACTACCGGGCCGGGATGTTCCACAAGGACCTGGGCATGCGCATCGACCTGGCCCTCGCCGGGACGCCGGTCGCGGCGCGGGTGGCGGCGGCGTGGGTGGACCGCCAGGCCCGCAAGGGCAGCGGCCCGAGCGACCACGCCCCGGTGATCGTCGACCTCGACGAGGCGCCCGACGGGGACATCGGCCCCATGGTGCCGCCGCCCTCCGCGCGGCCCGCCAAGCGCGGGAGCGCCCGGCTGCCCCAGGCGGGCTGACACCGGCACGCGAGCGTCAGGCGGCGGGGCGCTCCGCCGCCAGCAGCTCCTCACCGACCCGGCGCATGAGGTCCGCCGCGCCCTGGGCGGCGGTGAGCCGGCCCTCCCGCACCGCGGCGAGGGTGTCGTGCATGGCGGGCGCCTGGACCGCCGACGCCAGGCACGCCTCCAGCCGGTCGCGCGCGGAGCTCATGATCTCCAGGGCGACGCGGCGCTCGCGCCGGCCGTCCAGCACACCGCTCGCGGCGATGAGCTCCCGGTGGGCGTCGATCGCCGCGGCGGCCTCGTCCACCCCCTCGCCGGTCGTGGACGTGGTCAGGACGATCCGCGGCCGGTGGCCGCGGCGCTCCTCGAGGCCGCTGATGCGCCCCAGCTCCAGCATGAGCTCCAGGTCGCGCCGCACGCCGGCGGCGCCGTCGCGGTCGGCCTTGTTGACCACCAGCACGTCGGCGAGCTCCAGCAGGCCCGCCTTGTTGGCCTGCACCGCGTCGCCCCACCCCGGCGCGGTGATGAGCACCGTGGTGTCCGCCGCGGCCGCGATGTCCACCTCCGCCTGGCCCACGCCGGTGGTCTCGACGATCACCGGGTCGAACCCCAGCCGCGCCAGGAGCCGGGCGGCGGCCGGCACCGCCCGGGACAGGCCGCCCTGCTGCCCGCGGGTGGCCATCGACCGCACGAACGCGTCCTCGGCGGCGCCGGTCATGCGGACCCGGTCGCCCAGGATCGCCCCGCCGGTGATGGGGGACGACGGATCCACCGCCAGCACCGCCGGGTTCCGTCCCGCGGCGAGGTGGATGCCGAGCAGGCGGGCGGTGAACGACGACTTGCCGGCCCCCGGCGGACCCGTGATGCCCACGATGTGGGCCTCGCCCGGGGGAAGCAGGGCGGCGATGGCGTCCGCGGCCCCGGCGTCCCGCTCCACCAGCGTGATGAGCCGCCCCACCGCGCGCCGCCGGCCGTCGCGCGCGTCGCGGACGAGCTCCTCCAGGCCGGGGCCCGTCGTCATCGGGCGGTCCCCGCCGCCGCCCGGACCGTCTCCACCACCTCGGCCGCAGGCGCGCCGGGGCCCAGCACGGCGGCGACGCCCGCCGCGCGCAGCACGGGGACGTCCACCGCGGGGATGATCCCGCCGATCACCAGGGGTGTCTCCAGCCCCGCGTCCCGCAGCGCCGCGACCATGAGCGGGGCGAGCGTGAGGTGCGCGGCGTTGTGCATCGAGATGCCGACGACGTCGGCGTCCTCCTGCTCCACGGCCCACACCACCCCCTCGGGCGACTGGCGCAGGCCCAGGTAGACCACCTCCATCCCGGCGTCGCGCAGGATCCGCGCGACGACCTTGAGACCCCGGTCGTGGCCGTCGAAGCCGAGCTTGGCGAGCACCACCCGCGTCACGTGGCCCGCCATCAGACGACGATCCGCTCGGTGTACCGGCCGAACACCGACTCCAGCCGCTCCACGATCTCCCCCTCGGTGGCCAGGGCGTCCACCGCGCGGATGAGCGCCGGCATGACGTTGCGCGCGGGATCGGCGGCGCACGCCCGCACCTCCTCCAGCGCGGCGTCCACCCGCGCGGGGTTCCGGCCCGCCCGCGCCGCGGCGAGGCGCGCCAGCTGCCCCTCCTCGACGGCCGGGTCGATCCGGAGGATGTCCGCGGGGGGTTCGTCGCCGCCGTCGGTGAACGCGTTGACGCCCACGATGATGCGGTCCCCGTCGTTGACCTGCCGCTCGAAGCGGTACGCGGCGTCGGCGATCTCCCCCACGAACCAGCCGTCGTCGATCGCCCGCAGGGCGCCCTCCAGCATCGAGCCGTCGCCGGTGTCCAGCAGGTGGGCGAACACCTCCTCCGCCCGCCGCTCCATCTCGTCGGTCATCCACTCCACGTACGGGGCGCCGCCGAGCGGGTCGGCGACGTTCGCGACGCCGGTCTCGTGGGCCACGACCTGCTGGGTGCGCAGGGCGATGCGGGCCGCACGGTCGGTGGGCAGCGCCAGGGCCTCGTCATGGCTGTCGGTGTGCAGGCTCTGCGTGCCGCCGAGGACCGCCGCCAGCGCCTGCAGCGCGACGCGCGCGATGTTGACCTCCGGCTGGGCGGCGGTGAGCGACACGCCCGCCGTCTGGGTGTGGAACCGGCACATGAGGCTGCGCTCGTCGCGGGCGCCGTACCGGTCCCGCATCCACCGCGCCCAGATCCTGCGCGCCGCCCGGAGCTTGCCGACCTCCTCGAAGAAGTCGCTGTGGCAGTTGAAGAAGAAGCTCAGCCGCGGGGCGAACGCGTCCACGTCCATCCCGGCGGCGACCGCGGCCTCCACGTAGGCGAAGCCGTTGGCCAGGGTGAACGCCAGCTCCTGGGCGGCGGTGCTGCCCGCCTCCCGGATGTGGTACCCCGACACCGACACCGAGTGCCAGCGCGGCATCTCCGCCGTCGCGAAGGCGATCACGTCGGTGACCAGGCGCACCGACGGGCGCGGCGGGAACAGGTACTCCTTCTGGGCCTGGTACTCCTTGAGGATGTCGTTCTGGATGGTCCCCGACAGGGCGGCCCGGGGGACCCCGGAGCGCTCGGCGGCCACCACGTACATCGCCAGCAGGATCGCTGCGGGGCCGTTGACGGTCATGGACGTCGAGACCCGGTCCAGCGGGATGCCCGCGAACAGCTCCTCCACATCCAGGACGGTGTCGACCGCCACCCCCGCCCGGCCCACCTCCCCGCGCGCCATGGGGTGGTCCGAGTCGGCCCCCATGAGGGTCGGCATGTCGAACGCGGTGGACAGCCCGGTGCCACCCGCGGCCAGCAGCTCCCGGAAGCGCCGGTTGGTGTCCGCCGCGCTCCCGAAGCCCGCGAACATCCGCATGGTCCACAGCCGGGACCGGTACGCCGGGGCGTGCAGGCCGCGGGTGTAGGGGAACTGGCCCGGGTACGGCGGGTCCCCGTACACCGGCTCCACCGGCACCCCGGACATGGTCTCGAACGGCGCGTCGCGCAGCGGCGTGCGCGCGTAGGCCTCCTCCCACTCCCGGCGGGGGGTGCCGTGCTCGTCCCCTGGGGTCATGCGGGCCCTTCCGGTTCGATTACGCTGATGTCCAATAGTTGGATGTCAACGTAACCCACGGGACTAGGATCCGTCCATCGCCCCGCTCGACTTCGATCCGCTCGTCGAGGCCCGCCGCAACTGGGAGGCCCGCGGGTGGGGCGAACCCGCCGCGATGCTCGCCGCCACCTCGGTGGCCCGCGCCCAGCAGATCCTCCTGGGGCGCATCGACGCGGCCCTGGCGCCGTTCGGGCTCACCTTCTCCCGCTTCGAGGCCCTGGCGCTGCTGCACTTCTCGCGCCGGGGGTCGCTGCCGATGGGCAAGATCGGCGAGCGCCTGCAGGTGCACCGGGCGAGCGTGACCAACACGATCACCCGCCTGGAGCGCGACGGGCTGGTCGCCCGCGTGCCGTCCGGCCACGACCGCCGGACGGTGCTCGCCCAGATCACCGACGCCGGCCGGCGCGTGGTGGAGGAGGCCGCGGCGGCCCTGGCCGCCGGCCGGTTCGGCCTGGGGGACCTGGACGGCGCCGCGCTCGCCGCGCTGCACGACGCCATCGTGCCCCTGCGCAGGTCCGCGGGGGACCTGCCGGACTGACCTCAGCCCGGCATGCGCGCCACCGCGTTGAGCTTGCAGTAGTCGTAGACGAAGCCGTCGGGCCCCGCGGCGTCGCGGAGCGCCCGGTGGATGCGCTGGTCGAGCTCGCTGAACCCGCCGGGCGGGTTGCCGAGCAGGTGGGCGGCCACCGACCGGGTGCGCGCCATGAACGCGTCGGGGTCGGTGTGCCGGCGGCGGCGCTCCATCCACACGTCCACCGGCTCCAGCCCCGCGTCGCGCAGGTACCCGGCGATCTGGTCGACGTCCAGCTGGTTCTTGGCGAACCACCCGGTCCAGTCCTCCGGGGCGCCGACGCCCGCCAGCACGTCCCGCCAGGCGTCCTCGCCGCCGTGGCCGGCGGTGAGGATCCCGATGACGCCGCCGGGGCGCAGGGCCCGCGCCATGCGGGCGATCGCGCCGGGCTTGTCGGGGAACCAGTGGAGCGCCATCGCGCAGATCACCGCGTCGAAGGCCCCGTCCTCGACGCCCATCTCCATGACGTCCTCGCAGCGCAGCTCCACCCGGACGTCGGGGAACTCGTCGCCCAGCTTGGCGGCGAAGCGCTCCAGCATCCCCTGGGAGGCGTCGACGCCCACGATCGTCTCGACGTCGCGGAACCGGCGCACCATCGACGCGGCGGTCCAGCCGGTGCCGCAGCCCACGTCCAGCACCGTGCGGTACGTGCCGCCGGGCAGGGACATGATGAGCCGGTCGGAGCCGGCGATGTTGTGCCGCACGGCCTCGTCGTAGGTGTCCGCGCCCTTGGTGAAGCCGTCCGGCGCGCTGGTGCTGTCGGTCGCCACTGCCTGTCCTCGTTCCGTGGGTGTTCGTGCCGGGCCGCAGGGGGCGGCCTCAGCGAAGGATGATCTCGCCGTCCGCGGTCGCGATGCCGCACGCATGGATACCGGGTCCGGTGCCCGGCGCGTAGCGCACCGGCAGGCCGTGACCCGGGCCGAGCCACCCCTCCAGCACGGGCTCGTGGTCGCCCACCTCCACGAAGGTGAAGCCGGTGGGCGCGCAGGTGTGGCCCGCGGCGGCGTAGCGCTCGGCCTGCACCCGGTGGCGCCCCGCCGGGTCGCCGATGATCTGGATGAAGAACGGCAGCGGGTAGCGCGGCATCCCGGCGGTGCGGAACACCATCACGTCGTCCTCGTTCCGGGCCTGCCCGGAGCGGATGGGAAGGCCGCGGCGGGCGGCGGTGTCGTCCAGGTCGTCCACGCCGAGGCACCACCACAGCACCCGGTCACGCCCCTGGAGCGTCGCCTCCAGCCACGCCCCGTCGGACTTGGTGGTGTCGTCGATCCCGAGCAGCTCCAGGAAGCACTGGGGGCCGAGGGGGACCACGCGGTTGCTGGTGCCGCCGAGGTGCGGGCTGCCCGCCACGGCGCCCAGCCCGAAATCGCGGCGCAGGCGCTCGCACGCCGCGTCGATGTCGACCACGCCGTAGATGACGTGGTCGATGAAGAAGCCCTCACCGCTCATGCCGCGATCCGCCTCCCGGTCGGTGGCCCGTTCCCGCGCGGCACTGTACGCCCGGCCCGCCCGCGGGGCCGGGCACGGTCACGCGGGGCGGCGCGTCCTCGCGCGGCGCCAGCCGTCCGCGGTGACCGGCCGGCGGCGTCCGGGCCCCCGCGGGCCGAACAGCAGCCGGTCGGCGGCCACGGGACGGTGCGGCACGCCGCACACCGCGAGGACGCGGGCGGCGATGGGCCTGCCCACGACCTGCAGGCCGCTGCCCCGCCCGGCGAGGACCCGCCGGGCGCGCATCACGGTGCGCGCCGCCGCGGCGCCGAACACCTCGACGTCCCGCACGTCCAGGACCGCGCCGGTGCCGGCCTCCACCTCCGTGAGGGCATCCATCACCGCGGCCTCGTCGCCGGGGTCGATGCCGCCCTCCACCCGCACCCACCACGCCTCGGGCAGGCGTGTCGTCGTCACCCGCATCCATCCCTCCGGGTCGGACGTCCGTCGCTCCATTTGTTCCATAGAAGGGCGTCTTTTCCGCACGGGCCGGGCCCCCTGGACCCGGCGCGGGCCCGCCGCTCAGGAGGCGCCGTCGTCCAGCAGCTCGACGTACCCATCGGTGCCGTTGATGCGGATGCGCTGCCCGTCCCGGATCGAGCGCGTCGCGTCCGCGACGCCCACAACGGCCGGCAGGCCGTACTCGCGGGCGATGACGGCCCCGTGGGTCATGACGCCCCCCACCTCGGTCACCAGGCCCGCGACGGTGACGAACACCGGCGTCCATGACGGGTCGGTGTGGGTGGTCACCAGGATGTCGCCCGGGGCGAGGTCCGCGGTGCGGATGTCGTGGGCGACCCGCGCCCGGCCCTCGGCCGTCCCGCCGGACACCGGCACGCCGGCGAGCGCGCCGGCGGGGACGTCCTCGCGCCGGTGGTCGCCGTGCAGCGCCTCGCCGTCGGAGGTGAGGACCCGTGGCGGGGCCAGCGTCGCGTGCCACCGGAACTCCGCGCGTCGCCGGTCGATGAGCCCGAGGTCCGCGCGGCCCGTCCGGGCGGCCTCGTGGAGCTCCCCGACGGTCAGGAAGAACGCGTCCTCCGCCTCGCGCAGGGTCCCGGCGGCGACCAGGCGCCCCACCCCGCCCATGATCGCCCGGCGGTGGAGCGCGGTGCGCCGCACGATCCCGTACTTCGGGTACTCCCGGTACCCGGCGAAGGTCCGCAGCCGGTCGATCTGCCGCGCCGCCTCGGCGGCCTTCGCGTCGCCGTCGGGCAGGGCCCGCAGGCGGTCCAGCAGCTCGCGCTCGCGCCCGGTGGCGCGCCGCAGGCCGTCCGCGAACCTCCGGGGCCCCTCGCCGGCGGGGAAGTTGCGGACGTTGGCGAGGATGAGCGGCACCAGCGCGGCCGGGTCGTCGCCCCACCGCGGCCGGGTGATGTCGATCTCCCCCACGCACCGGGCGCCGTAGCGGTCCAGCCAGGCGAGGATCGCCGCGCGGGCGCCCTCGCCGCCCTCCACCCCGGCGAGGTCGTCCAGGAACCCCGCGTCGCGGGCGCCCTCCAGCACGGCCACGGCCGCGGGGTGGACGCGCACGGCGTCCGCGACGTCCAGCAGGTCCAGACCCATCCGAGCGGTCACGTTGCCCGGCGCCGACAGCGAGAGGGCGTCCGCGGCGTTCCGCTCGCCCAGCCACTCCGCCATCCGCTCGTTGAGCCACCAGGCGGCCTCCATGCCGGCCATGATCACCCGGTGGCTGCGCGGGTCGGTGAGCAGCCGCTTGAGCTCCGCGATGTCGTCCAGGACGAGGTCGAACACCGCCGTGCCGGACACCCCGCGCATGCTGCGCTCCAGCCCGGCGACCGACGCCGCGTTCTCGGCGACCAGCTCGGCGACGAGCGCCGGATCGGCCTCCAGGGGCGGCGGGGCGGCGGGAGGGCCGCCGGCCGGGGCGGCGCCCGGCACGTCGGGGAGGGCCCACTGGTCGCGGCCCAGCACCCACTCGAGGGCGTCGCGGACGAGGGGGTCGGAGCGGCCCATGAGGTCCAGCAGGCCGGCGCGCTGCGCCGGGGAGGACATCATGTCCGTGACGTCCACGAACAGCCGGCCCCCGGCCTCGTGCATCGGGCGCATCGCGATGAGCTGCCACATCGACAGGCCGAGCGGGCGCATGGGGTCGGTCATCATCTGCTGGTGTCCCACGGACACGTACACGCGGTCCCCCGGCTCCTCCGTCGCGGGCACGGGGAACAGCGTCGTGACCGGCCGGCTCTGGACGATGTGGAACCGGTCCTCCCGGAGGCACCACTCGATGTCCTGCGGGTGCCCCATGTGCCCGGAGATGCGGCGGCCCAGGTCCGCCAGGCGCAGGACCTGCGCATCGGTGAGCACGGGACGCTCCCGTCCGTGGGCCGCGGCGGCGTGCACCACCCGGCCGTCGCGGACGGTGAACGCGTCCGCCGCCGCGCGGCCCGACACCAGCGCGTCGCCCCGGCCGGGAACGGCCTCCACGACGGCGGCCCGCCGGTCCCCGGAGACCGGGTCGGCGGTGAACAGGACCCCGGCGGCGTCCGCGTGCACCATCCGCTGCACGACCACCGCCATCGCGGCGTCGCCGTGGGCGGTGCCGTTGCGGACGCGGTAGGCGACGGCCCGGTCGGTGAACAGCGACGCCCAGCAGCGGCGCACCCGGTCCAGCACGGCCTCCGGCCCGGCCACGTCGAGGAAGGAGTCGTGCTGGCCGGCGAAGGACGCGGTGGGCAGGTCCTCGGCGGTCGCGCTGGAGCGGACGGCGACCGGATCGCCGTCCAGGCGCGCGAGCGCCGCGGTGACCTCGTCCGCGACGTCGGCGGGGACCGGGGCGGCGGCGATGCGGCGGTGCACCTCGGCGGCGCGCGTCCGGAGGGTGTCCCCGTCACCCGGGTCGGTGCCGGCGAGCAGCTCGAGCGCCGGGCCCGCGGCCGCCGCCGCGAGCGCACGCCGGAAGGCCGCGGCGGTGACGCAGAACCACGGCGGCACCTCCACCCCGGGCATGCGCGCCAGCTCCGCCAGGGCGGCGCCCTTGCCGCCGGCCTCGGCGACGCGCGTCGCGCCGGCCTCGTCGAACCACATCACGCAGGAGCCCATCCGCCCCTCCCTCCGCTCGCCGCCCCGACCGTGCCCGGGCATTGTGCGCCCCGGTTCCCGGCCTCATGCGGCGGCGAACCGTGCGTCAAGATGTGGTGGGACGCTCCCCGGGAAACCCGCGCCTCCGGCGTCAGCGTTCAGCCGCTGGAGAACCGCTCGAAGCGCCGGGCGAGTCGATCTGGATCCGGAGCAAGGCGCCGCCGTTCAGGTAGCTCAATGCGGGCTTCGTGAAATGTCTTGAGGAGTTCGAGCATCGGTCCGTCCTCCTCCTCAAGAAGCGCTCTCGAGACGTGGACCCGGTAGTCCGGGTCGATGCCGATCAAATCCTCGTCGAACGCACGGTGATGGATTGAGCAGAGGCTGAGCCCATTGGGCACAACCGGCTCTCCCCGGTCTTCGCCGTCGGCGATGATGTGCGCCGCATCGAGGAGGCGACGCTCCTTGAGCCAGCAGACCGCGCATCGGTCGCCATATGCCGGGAGCACCAGCCCCCTGGAAGCGGCTCTGGTGGAGTCGTTGGCGGACGGTCCGGGTGGCGTAGCGCCGCTCCGGTTTCGGAGGAATGCCGAGTGTCGCGACGCCTTGAGGAGCCGGGGTGATGAGCACGCGCCGCAACTCTCGGTCGACGACCCAACACGGATAGACCGGCTCGAACCAGCCAGGTCGCACCCCGACGAAGTAGACGATCGGCACGCCCTCGTCGTGAGCCGCACGCAACGCGATGTTGTCGGGAAGGTCCGCCGCCCCTTCGCGGAAGGCGTACCAGAACCCTTCGTCGGTCTCCTCGTCGTCGTACGGAGACTTCGACGAGGTCATGACCGCAAGTGCCGCGGAGCCTCGCTGTGCCGCGGCGCGGTGGATGCCCTTCAGATGGTTGAAGAAGGGAACGCGCTTACCGCCAAACTCAAAGCCGCGGTCCAACACACCCTTGTACGGCAGCTCAGACCCAAACTGGACGCGCAGGGCATCGAGCGCGAGGAAGCACCGGGCGCGGAGTTCGTGGTCGCGATCACTGGCCACCGAACAAGAGCGTAATCGCCCGAAATGGGTGGACGCCACAAGACGCCGGTGGGCGGTCGGGGCGGCGTCAGCCGACCGGGACCGGTTCCCCGACTCCAGCCGTCTTCCGCCTCGACTTAATGATCGCGCTGACCAGAGTCCGTCCCCGACGGGTGATCAGCAGGCCCGCGAGGGCGACGACGGTGCCGGTGGCCGCGTCGAAGAAGTAATGGTTGCCGGTGGCCGTGACGGTGAGGACCATCACGGCGGGGTGCGCGGCGAACAGGGCCTTCACCCACCGGGTGCGGGCGGCCCGGTACCCGGCGATGCCCACCAGCAGGCTCCGCCCGACGTGCATGCTCGGGACGGCCGCGTACGGGTTGAACCGGATGCCGGCGAACGAGCCGTTGTCGTGGCCCGTGAGGCCGACGGTGTCGAGGATCCCGAGCTCGGGCACCAGGCGGGGCGGGGCGGCGGGGAACGCCACGAACACCACCGTCGCGATGGCGATCGACACCAGCAGCGCCGTGCGCAGCTCCCGGTACGCCGTGCGGTCGCGCACGGCGAGGACCACCAGCGTCGCCGCGATGACCGGCGCGAAGCCCGCCATGTAGTACGCCGACAGCGCGCCGCGCAGCGGCTCGAGGGCGGACTGGACGTCCATCTCCCGGAACACGCCCAGGGAGTGCTCCAGGCCGATCACCCCGCGGGCGTTGGCGATCGCCTCCTCGCGCCCGCCGATGGTGAGGCCCCGCACCGCGAGGTAGACCCCGTACAGGGCGACCCAGATCCCGATCTCCCCGCCCATGAACGCCAGCCGGCGGCGCGCCGGCGAGGCGTTCCGGGTGCGGCGGCCGGAAGGGGTCGCGGACACGGACATGGGGTTCCTTTCCGTTGCTGCGATGCGATGGGGGAACCATCCGGCGCGCCCGCGAGGCCTCACCCGGGTGCGGGTGATCCGGGGACCCGGCACCACCCGGCGGCCCGTGCGGCGGGCGGTCACCACGGGAACGCGCCGGGGGCGGGCTGGTGCGGGGGATGCGGATCACCCGGACCGGGTGACGCCGGCTCACCCGGGGGTGACCGGACCATGGGTGACGTCAACGCGATGCGCCGAGGGAGGCGATCGGATGTCCACCCAGACGGACCCAGGCACGAACCGCACGCCGGTCACCGGACCGGGCGCCCCCTGCCCGGGCACCCGGTACCGCCTGCGCGTGCGCGGCTCCCCGGGGGAGCACCCCTCCGCAGCGCGTTCCCCCAGATGGAGGCCGTGTGCGCGGACGGGGACACCGTCCTCACCGGCTCCCTGCCCGACCAGGCCGCCCTCTACGGCGTGCTCGGCGAGATCGAGGCCCTGGGCCTGGAGCTCATCGAGGTGCGCTGCGAGGACGCGCCGCGGCCATGACCGCCGCGCACGCCCACCACACGCCCACCCGGGAGATCCCGCCATGACCGCCACCGCCAACGGCACCGCCACCGTCCCCGACCTCACCGGCTCCGCCTGGAGCGTCGACCCCGCCCGGTCCCGGGTGGAGTTCCGCGTCCGGCACTTCTGGGGCCTCATGACCGTCACCGGGCACTTCACCCGCTTCGACGGCGGCCTCGACATGAACAGCATGCCGGCGATCGGCCTCGACATCGAGGCCGCCAGCGTCGACACCGGCAACGCCAAGCGCGACAAGCACCTGCGCTCCGCGGACTTCTTCGACGCCGAGGCGCACCCCCGCATCACCTTCGCCTCCGAGGAGGTCACCGTGCGCGGCGGCCGACTCGCGGTGACCGGCGCGCCGCGGCGCCGCTCGCCAGGCCGCCGTGCGGATGAGCTTCGACGCGGACCTGCACGCCGACGGCGACGACCTGGCCGTGGACGTCACCACGGAGGCCGACCAGCGGGCGCTTGGGATGACCTGGCCCCATGGGGATCATGAAGTCCCCCACCACCATGGTCGTGCACGCCCACCTGGTGCGCCGGCGCGCCGCGCGCTGACCGATGCGGAAGCTCTCGCGATCCACGCGGCCCTCCTGCTGACCGCCCTGGTGGCGTTCGCATCGCACGAGTGGGGCACCGTCGTCCACTCGGCGATCGGCATCGGCATCGGCCTCGGTCGTGGCGTACCACGTGGGCCCGCACCGCACCTGGATCCGGTCGGTGCGGCGGCGCCGCGGCGCGCACCCCGAGTCGCGGCTGGGCGTGTTCAACGCGGCCTTCGCCACCGTGTTCGCGGTGTGCGCACGGTCACGGGCTTCCCGCTGTGGTCCGACGCTCCGGGCGAGGTGGTGGTGCGGTGCACGACCTCACCGCCATCGCCTTCACGCTCAAGGCGGTGCGCCCGGCCACGTGTTCCTCAACCGCCGGCGCATCCGCACCTGGGTGCGGGCGAGGCGCCGGCATCCCGCCGCGGCCGCCTCGGCCGCCGGCTGACCCTCCCGAACCACCCCACCCACGAGAACGGAGCACGAGACATGACCCTTGCCCACGCCGCCACCCGTCCCCCCGTCGCCGCCGGCCGCATCATGCGGAACTCGCTGATCGCCGGCGTCGCCGCCGCGGTCGCCAACATCGTCGTCCTGCTGGCCGGCAACGCCGTGATCGACGGCAGCGTCCGCGTGACCGAGAGCCCCGGCAGCAGCACCTACACGGACCTCGGTGCCGGCCAGGCCGCCGTCGCCACGCTCATCAGCGCGCTGCTGGCCGGTGCGGTCTACGCCGCCCTGGCGCGGTTCGCCCCCGCTCGTGCCCGCACGATCTTCCTGGGGGTGTCCGCCGTCGCGCTGCTGCTGTCGTTCGGCGGGCCGCTGGGTCTCGACATCCCCGGCAGCCAGCAGGCGGTGCTCTCGGCGATGCACGTGGTGGCCGCGGCGATCATCGTCGCCGTCGTGCCGCGCCCTGGCCTGACCCTCGTTACGGCGCGGCGCCGCGCGGTTCAGCGGCGCCGCGCCGTGGGCGACAGCAGCCCGAGCTGCCGGGCGCGGTCCACGGCGTCCGTCCGGCGATGGACGCCGAGCTTGCCAGATGTGCTTCATGTGCGTCTTCACGGTGTTCGCCGACATCGAACAGCTCCGCGCCGATCTCCGGCGCCGACAGGTTCGTGGGCAGCAGGCGCAGGACCTGCAGCTCACCGTCGCTCAGCGGTGTCGCCAGGGCCTGTGCCACCGGCGCCTCCACCGTGCGGGGCGCGCCGCCGAGCAGGCCGGTGATCTCCTGCAGCAGCGCCCCGTGGGCCGGCGTGCGCCGCGGGGTGGTCGTCGATGAGCCGGCGCTCCGGCATGGCCAAGAACGGCCACAGCAGCCCCTCCGGCTCGGCGTCGGCGAGGGCGGCTCCTCGACGTGTCCCGCGCCGCCGCGGCGTCACCCGCGGCGTCATGGGCCCGGGCGGCGAGCAGGTGCGCCTGGATGCGGAACGGCGGGGAGTTCCCCTCGGCCGGATCCAGGGCCATGGCCGTGAGCCCGACCACCGACGCGGTGTCGCCCGTCGCGAGGGCGACGGCCGCCCGGCCCAGCAGCATCGGCGCCGGCGTGGCGCCGTCGGCCGCCGGGGCCTGGCGATCGCCGCCTCGGCGGCCGGGACGTCGCCCAGGGCCACGAGGCTCTGCGCCAGCAGCTGGGTCGCCGCACCGCCCAGGAAGTGCGGGTCGGCGAGGCGCCGCTGCAGCTCCGCGGCCTCCCGGAACCGGCCGCCGACCGCGGCGGCGTGGTCCCCCGCGCGCGACCAGCACCGTCCCCCGCACCACGGCCAGCATGAGGCTGAGCGCCGGCTCCACGTCCGCCCCGAGGATGCGCTCGCTGCGGGACAGCCACTCCTCGGCGTGGTCGATGTCCGCCTGCCACACCCCCACCAGGGCGAGCGCTGCGGCCGGTACCGACGGACCGGTCCCGGCCCCAGCCGTGTACGGCCCGCGAGGGCGATGCACTCCAGGGCCAGCTCCCGCGAGCGGGCCAGCGACCGCCGGGCCAGCGCGAGGGCGAGGTGCCCCAGGCACAGGGCCTGCAGCCACGGGTCGGCCGGCGCGCCGCGACAGCTCCAGCGCCTCGTCGAGGTACCGCTCCCAGGCGGGTGCTGCCGGACAGCACCGCGACGTTGCCGCCAGCACGAGCACCATCGCGCGCATGTCGTCGCCGCCGGCCGTCGCGAGGTCGCCGTTGGCGGGATCCAGCGCGCGGCGCGCCTCGTCGAGCACGTCCGCGATGCGCCCGCGGCGCCGGGCGACGGTCATGCGGGTGTGGCGAGCATCGCCTGCTGCCGGGCCGGCGTTCCTCCGGCACGCCGTCCCCGTGGGCCTCGGCGATCGCCAGGTACCGCTCCGCCGACTCGACGGTGCCGACCCACGACGCGTGGCCGCGCACACCCGGGCGCAGCCCGGGAGGCGTGGCACCACGTCCGGCGGGACGGTCTCGAGGATCGCGTCGATGGACGCCCCGTGGCCGTCCAGGGCGATGCGGAAGGAGCGCTCCCCCAGGAGCTCCGACACCAGCGGCCAGTCCTCCGCGGCTTGGGCGTGGCGCACCGCCGCCTGCACGTCGCCGTTCCGCGCCAGCCAGCCGGCCGCGAGCCGGTGCAGCCCGGCGACCTCCGACGGCTCGGACCGCCGCAGTTCCAGCCGCAGCAGGTCGGCGAACAGGGCGTGGTACCGGAACCAGGTGCGGGCCGGGTCGAGCGCCGACACGAAGGCGTTGCGCTCCTCCAGCTCGTGCAGCACCGCCCCGGACCCGGGGGTGCCGGTGAGGAGCTCGGCGAGCGGCCCGTTGACGCGGTCCAGGATGGAGGTGCAGCAGCATCCGGCGAGTCTCCTCGGACTGCTGCTCCAGGACCTCGGCCACCAGGTACTCGGCGACGGTGCGCTCGCTGCCGGAGAACTCGGCGACGGAACCGCTCGGGGTCGGGCGCCGCGGCGAGCGACAGCGGGCGAGGAGCCGCACGCCCGCCGCCCAGCCCTCGGTGCGGGCAGGGCGAGGGCGACGCTCGTCCGACAGGGCCACCCCGGACTGGGCGAGCAGCTCGCGGACACCGTCCTCGGTGAGGCGCAGGTCGGCCCCACGGATCTCGGTGAGCTCACCGGACAGCCGCAGGCGGTGCAGGCCCAGCCGCGGGTCGTGGCGGCTGGCGACCACCACGCGCAGCATGCGGGGGCGCCGCGTGAGCAGCCGCTCCAGCTGCACCGCCGCGCCCTGGGCGCGGAGCTCATGGACGTCGTCGACCACCAGCACCGCGGGCTCCTCGAGCGCCCGCAGTTCGGCGCACAGGCGGGTCCACCAGGGCGTCGCCGTCGAACGTGGGCGCGCCGTCGAGCCGCTCCACGTGGACCCGGTCGCCGAACGCGCCGCGCAGGGCCTCGACCACGTCGTGCCAGAACCGCTGCGCGTCCTGCTCGTCACGCTCCACCGACACCCACGCCACGGGCCCGGACCGGGCGGCCCACGAACGCAGCAGCACCGTCTTGCCGCTTCCCGGCGGGGCGGCGACCAGCGTGACGCCCTCGGCCGCGGACAGCCGTTCGAGGAGGTCCTGGCGCTCGACGACCGGGGTCCAGCGGAGGGCGTCATCGGCCGGATCGTAGTGCGGGACGGGGCCGGGGGCCCCGTCCCGGGCCGGCGCTCATGAACCTTCTGCCACCCCGGCTCGCGCAGCACCGCGCCGCAGGCCGGGGATGAGGGCCAGACCGACGGGGATCACCAGCCAGTGGTTCACCAGCCGCCACCCCAGGACGGCGGCGGCGGCCACCGCGGCCCGCGCCCCGGCACCCACGAGCAGCCCTGTCATGGTGGCCTCCAGGATGCCGACGGCCCTGGGGTGAGGGGACCAGGGTGAGCAGCCGGCACAGCGTACACCAGGGGACCGACCACAGCCACCGGCCGCCCCCCATCACCGCGCCCGCTGCGACCAGCACGGCGATGTCCAGCAGCCAGTTGGCCGCGGCCCACCCCGCGGCGACGGCCATGCCCGCGGGCGGCGCACCACCTCCTGGGCGGCGCGGATCGCCTCGGTGACGGCCGCCCCGAGGACCGCCGGGTCGGCCAGGCGGCGCAGCGGCCCGCGCAGCACCGCGCCACGGCCTGGGCGACGGCGGCGCGCCCGGCGGCGCAGCCCCAGCGGTGCCAGCGCTGCGGCGGCGAGGATCGCGAGCGTCAGCACCGCCGAGCCCAGGGCGACGCCGCCGGCGGCCCCCGCGAGGATCGCAAGCCAGGACGCCAGCGGGACGGTGAGGGCCAGCACCGCCCAGGAGATCGCCCCCGTGGCCGCCACCCCGCTCACCGCCTGTGCCCGCCCCAGCCCGTTGCGCCCTCCCAGCAGCTCGACGGTCAGGACGATCCTTGCGGCGCTGCTGCCGCCCGGCATGGTCTTGGCGAGCGCCGTGGCGGCGACCGCCGACCGCAGGATCAGCCCCTGGGGGCCGGGCGCCGGCCGCCCGCATGACCGTGAGCTGCAGCTCCGCGCGTACGACGCCAGGCTCGCGGCCTCCAGCAGCAGGGCGAGCGGCAGCAGCCACCAGCTCGCGCGCGCGACCGCCGACGCCGTGCGGCTGAGCCCGCCGGCGAGCGGCAGGAGGATGTGGACCGCCAGGAAGAGCGCGCCCAGGGTCAGCGCCGCCCGCGCGAGCCACCGGCCCGGGGGCAGGCTCATTCGGTGCGCGCGAGCCCCGTGCCGGGTGACCGCGAACGCGACCGCGAAGGCGAGCACCACCGCGATCTGCACGACGACCGGGAGCGAGCGCCCCCACAGGGTGACGCCGGTCGGGAACCGCATCCGCGCGGCCTCCGGCATGCGCTGCGCGGCGAACACGGCCTGGCGGAGCGGCTGACGGCGTAGGTGAGCGGGTTGAGGCGGGTGAGCACGGCGAGCCACCCGGGCAGGCCGTTCAGCGGGTACATCGCGCCCGACAGGAACAGCATCGGGAACAGGACGACCTGCATCACCGCCTGGAAGCTCTCCATGCGCTGGATGCGGCTCGCCACGAACACCCCGAACCCCGTGAGCGAAGGCCATGAGCAGCTCGATCCCGATGACCTCGGTCACCACGAGGGGCGCTCGGGGACACCCCGATGAGGGGTGCGAGCGCGAGCATGATCGTGCCCTGGCCGGTGGCGACCGTCGCCCCGCCGCAGGTCTTGCCGAGCACCAGGGCGGCCCGGCTCACGGGCGCGACGAGCATCTCGCGCAGGAAGCCGAACTCCCGGTCCCACACGATCGACATGGCGCTGAAGATCGCCGTGGTGGCGACGCTCATCGCGACCACGCCGGGGAACACGAACTTCTTGAAGTCGAAGCCGCCGGTGGACCCCACCAGGGCGCTCAGCCCGTACCCCAGGACGAACAGGAACAGGACGGGCTGCACGAAGCCGCCGAGGATGCGGTCCGCGTGCGGCCGAAGCGCCGAGCTCGCGGCGCCACACCATGAGGGCGGTGCGGGACCTCCTCACGGAGGCGCGGGGCCTCGTCGGCCATCGCGACGGGCGTGCCTGCGGCCGCGGTCATCGCCGCCCGCCCCACGCGCGCACCATCCCGGCCGGGCGGCGGCCCCGCCGTCGCGGATCTCCCGCCCGGTGAAGTGCAGAACACGTCGTCGAGGGTGGGGCGGTGCACGTGCACGGTGCGCACCGGGACGCCGCATGCGGCGATGATGCGGGGCACCTCACCCTCCCCGTCCCCGGTGAAGACGGTGATGCCGCCGGACCCAGTGCGGACGGTGGCCGTGCGGCCTCGGTGAGCGCCGCCGCGGCCGCCGCGTCATCGGCGGTGCCGAGCGCTGGCCGAGTCGGCCCCCACCATCCCGCGGAGCCCGCCCTATGCGTCCAGGGCGAGAGGCGGCCGCGGTCGATGATGCCGATGCGGTCCGCGTATTCGGCCTCCATGTAGTGCGGGTGGTGAGCACGACGGTGACGCCCTCCTCCTCCCGCATCCGGAGGACGTCCTCCCACATCAGCGCGCGGGTCTGCGGGTCGAGGCCGACTGTGCCTCCTCGTCCAGGAAGATCACCGCGGGCGTGTGGAGCATCCCGTGCGATCTCCAGCCGCGCGCCATCCCGCCGGAGAACGTGGAGACCAGGTCGCGGCGCGGCGTGCGCCGAGCCCCACCAGCGCGAGCACGCGGTCGATGCGCCCTACCTCGCCGGCGGGCACCTGGTAGAGCACGGCGTGGAACCGCAGGTTCTCCTCGGCCGTGAGCTGCTGGTCGAGGGTCTGCTCCTGGAACACCAGGCCGATCCGCCGCCGCACCGCACGGGGCTGGTGCACCACGTCGAACCCCGCGACACGCGCGATGCCCGAGGTTGGGCGGGCGAGGGTGCACAGCACCTTGATGGTGGTGGACTTGCCCGCGCCGTTCGGCCCGAGCAGCGCGAAGACCTCCCCGCGCGGCACCGCGAAGGTGACGTCGTCGACGGCACGGACCTCGCCGTACACCTTGACCAGGCCGTCCACCTCCACCCCCGCGGCGTCCCTCGGGACGTCCGGGTGCCGGGGTGCGTGCGCGCCTGGGAGGCGGGGGCATGCACCAAGCTCCGACCCGGCGGGGTGGCACGTCACCTCGAATGGACCACCGATCCCCGCACGGGAATGCCACGCATCCCGCCCTCGGGACCGCCCGCGGGTCGTGCCCGGTCAGCGCTCCGGGTGCACGCGCGGAGGCAGGCCGGCCGCCGCGTACGCGGCGTCCTCGTCCAGGGACTCGGCGGCGAGCAGGGCACGGGTGAGCGTGTCCAGCCGCCCACGGTTGTCGCGCAGGAGCCGCAGGGCCTCCTCGTGCTGCCCCTCGATGATGCGGCGGGCCTCGTCGTCGACCATCCGCAGCGCCTCCGGCGATCCCTCGGCGACGCCCGGGATGGCGCGGCTCTCCGGGGGGAGCACCGCGATGGGGCCGATCGCCTCGCTCATGCCCCACCGGCCCGCCATCTGCCGGGCGATGAGCGTGAGCTGGTCGATGTCCGACTCCGCGCCGGTCGTGATGTCCCCGTACACCAGCTCCTCCGCCGCGCGCCCGCCCAGGGCCACCCGGATCTTGGTGAGCAGTTCCTCGCGGCCGTAGCTGTAGCGGTCGGCGTCGGGTGCGGCGTAGGTCACGCCCAGGGCGGTGCCGCGGGGGATGATCGAGATCTTGCGGACCGGGTCGGCGAGCGGGCTCAGCATCCCCACCAGGGCGTGCCCGGACTCGTGGTAGGCGGTGCGCTCCCGGTCCCGCTCGCTCATCACCAGCTTGCGGGCCGTGCCGAGGACGGCCTTCTCCAGCGCGTCGTCGAAGTCGGCCCGGGAGACGGCCCGCCGGCCACGCGTGGCGGCCACCAGCGCCGCCTCGTTCACGAGGCTCGCGAGGTCGGCGCCCACCATCCCGGGCGTCGCCTGGGCGAGGCCGGGCAGGTCGGCGTCATCGGCCAGGGGGATGCCGCGGGTGTGGACGAGGAGGATCGCCAGGCGGCCGGCCCGGTCGGGCGGCTGCACCGCGATACGGCGGTCGAACCGCCCGGCGCGCAGCAGCGCGGGGTCGAGCACGTCCGGGCGGTTGGTCGCCCCCAGCACGATCACCCCGGCGGAGGCGTCGAAGCCGTCCATCTCGGTGAGGATCTGGTTGAGCGTCTGCTCCCGCTCGTCGGAGCCGCCCCCCAGGTTCATCGCCGCCGTCCGTGAGCGCCCGATGGCGTCCAGCTCGTCGATGAAGATGATCGCCGGGGCCGCCTGCTTGGCCTCCGTGAACAGGTTGCGGACGCGGGACGCGCCGACCCCGACGATCATCTCGATGAACTCCGATGCGCTCATCGAGAAGAACGGGACGCCCGCCTCGCCGGCGATGGCCCGCGCCAGGAGGGTCTTGCCCGTTCCGGGGGGCCCTGTGAGCAGCACCCCGCGCGGCAGCCGGGCGCCCAGCGCCCGGTACCGGCCCGGGTCCTTGAGGAAGTCCACGATCTGCGTGAGCTCGGCCTTCGCCTCGTCGATGCCCGCGACGTCCGCGAAGGTCACCCGCCCGGCGCCGCCGCCGTCGTACCGGCGGGCCCGCGACCGGCCCAGCCCCATCACGCCGCCCGCGCCGGCCTGCGCCCCCGCGCGCCGGAACATCCACAGCAGCAGCCCCACGAACAGCAGCGTCGGCCCGAAGCTCAGCAGGACCGTCAGGACCGTGCTGCCCGAGGACGGCGCCCGCGCCGTGATGGCGACGTTCTTGGCCCGCAGCAGCGGGATGAGCGCCGCGTCGCCCGGCGGCGGCGGCTGCCGCGTGGAGAACTGCGTCGCCGCCGTCTTCGCGTCCGCCGGGTACCGGACGGCCGTCGTGAACGTCCCCTCGATCGCGTCGCCGCGGAACGTGACCTCCTTCACGTTCCCCGCATCCACCTGGGCCAGGAACGTGGGCGCGTACGGGACCGTCACGCGGGAGGCCTGCCGGGGGAACGTCGAGACGATCCACAGGTTGAGCAGGAGCAGCACGACGGTCACCGCGAGCCACCGCAGCCCGAACGCCGACCGCGGTTCGGGGCGCTCCCCCCGCCCGTCGGGGGCGGGGTGCACACGCCACCCGGGGTGCTCGCGCAGGGGCGGGGGGCGGCGCCGTCGCAGCGGGGGCGGCTGGTCCTGCGGGCTGGGGCCGTCGGTGGACATCATCCCGACGGTACGCCCGCCCCACGGCGCGGGGCATCGGCATCGCACCACCTGCCGCCTCCGGTGGGCACCGGTCCGGCCGCGTGGACCTCGCGGACCGCGCACCGATGACTTCCCGGGCGGGATGCGGTCGGATGTGCACAACGACCGCAGAGGAGCCCGCATGTCACGCGTCCGCGTCGCCGCGTTCTCGATCTCGCTGGACGGCTACGGCGCCGGGCCGGGCCAGGACCTGGAC
>JAXLST010000017.1:0-130133 GCA_046330435.1 Thermoleophilia bacterium
TGGCGCGCAGCCGCGGCACCAGGTGCTCCGCCAGGGCCGACACCGCGTCCTCCGCGGCCCGGTCGCCGGCGGCGGCCCGCAGCTGCGCGAGGCCGTCGATGCCGAAGATCGCCAGGGACAGCCCCTCCCGCGAGCGCAGGGCCCGGTGGGTCTCCTGCTCCAGGCGGGTCGTGAAGTACCGGGCGTTGAAGAACCGGGTCGCCGGGTCCACGGTCCCCAGCTCGTCCAGGCGCTCCCGCAGGGCGGCGGCGCCGAGGGCGGCGGTGGCGTGGTCGGCGAGGCTCCACAGGGCCTCGAGCTCGTCGAGCGTGACCCCGGCCTCGTCGCGGGTGAGGACCGCAAGCGTGCCGATGCGGTCGTTCTCGTCCCCCACCGGCACGAGCGCCAGGCCCACCAGGCCCTGCTCGCGCAGCGCCACGTCGACGGGCACCGGGCCGGCCCACGGACGGCCGTGCGCCACCAGGGAGCTCAGCTCCCCGGCCACGATGCCGGCCAGCAGGCGCTCGGACTCCGGGTCCAGGCCCAGGCTCACCGCGGGGCCCGGGTCGCCGGGCAGCCCGGTGACCAGCGCCGAGGCGGCGCCGGCGACGAGCTTGCGCGCCTCGTCGACCAGGCACAGCACGGCCTGCTCGGTGGGCTGCACGCCGCGCAGTGCGCGGACGGCCTCGGCGAACCGCCGTGCCCGCCCGCGCTGCTGCGCCGCGCGGCGCTCCATCTCGACGTTCGCGAAGCCCTGGGACAGCTGGGTGGCCAGCACCCGGAGCGCCGGGCGGGCGGCCTCGTCGGCCCCCCACAGCACGATCGCCCCGACCCGCTCACCGGTGACGGTGAGGGGCTCCTCGGTGCCCGGTCCCTCCCCGGGCGCGCCCTTGCCGGCGCGCACCTCGAGGCCGCCGGCCCCGTCGGCCGTCGCGACGTGCCCCGCCGCGGCGCCCGCCAGGTCGATGGCGGCGTCCAGGGCGAGTTCGCACATCCGCTCGATGTCGCGCTCACCCGCGAGCGCCTGAACCGCCTCCGCGAGGCGCTCGGCGCGTGTGTCGTTCCAGTCCTGTCGAGTGCTGCTGGCCACCCGGCCTCCCTGCCGCGTCGTGACTCCGCTTCAGGTCATCGGCAGCACCGGGTGAACGCTCAACGGCAACCTTCCAGAAGCTCCACGTTCCGCAGGTTCACCGCGGGGCGGCATCCATGCCGCCCCGCCGGTGGAACATCCGTCAGCCGACGGCCGGCATCGAGGACAGCTCGGCGGCCGCCCGGTCCAGCTCGTCCTGCGGCAACTCCAGGTCGACCATCTGGCCGGTGAGGTAGCTCTCGTACGCCGCCATGTCGAAGTTCCCGTGGCCGCAGAGGTTGAAGAGGATGGTCTTGGCCTTCCCCTCCTCCTTGGCCCGCTGGACCTCCTCCACCACCGCGCGGATCGCGTGCGACGGCTCCGGGGCGGGGATGATCCCCTCCGCCCGGGCGAAGCCGACGGCCTCGCGGAAGCACTCCACCTGGCTGTAGGCGCGGGCCTCGACCAGCCCGGTGTGGACCAGGTGCGACACCAGCGGCGCCATGCCGTGGTACCGCAGGCCGCCGGAGTGGATCGCCGGGGGCACGAACGAGTGGCCGAGGGTGTGCATCGGCAGCAGCGGGGTCATGCCCGCCGTGTCGCCGAAGTCGTAGCCGTAGTGCCCGCGGGTGAGGCTGGGGCACGCCGCCGGCTCCGCGGCGATCACGTGGATGTCCTTGCCGGCAAACTTCTCGGCCAGGAACGGGAACGAGATGCCGGCGAAGTTCGACCCGCCGCCGACGCAGCCGATCACCACGTCCGGCTCCGCGCCCGCCATCTTGAGCTGCTCGACGGCCTCCTGCCCCACCACCGTCTGGTGCAGCAGCACGTGGTTGAGCACGCTGCCCAGGGCGTAGTTGGTGTCCTCGCGGGTGGCGGCGTCCTCAACCGCCTCGCTGATGGCGATGCCGAGGCTGCCCGGGGAGTCCGGGTCCTGGGCGAGGATCGCCCGGCCCGCGTTGGTCTCCTCCGACGGGCTCGCCACGCACTGGCCGCCCCAGGTCTCCATCATCAGGCGGCGGTACGGCTTGGCCTCGTAGCTCACCTTCACCATGTAGACCTTGCACTCCAGGCCGTACAGCTGGCACGCCATGGAGAGGCTGCTGCCCCACTGGCCGGCGCCGGTCTCGGTGGACAGGCGCTTCACGCCCGCCTGGGCGTTGTAGTACGCCTGCGGCACGGAGGTGTTGGGCTTGTGGCTGCCCGCGGGGCTCACGCCCTCGTACTTGTAGAAGATCTTGCAGTCGGTCCCGAGGGCCCGCTCCCAGTTCACCGCCCGGTACAGCGGCGTGGGACGCCACAGCGCGTACATCTCGCGCACGGGGTCCGGGATCGGGATGAAGCGCTCCTGGCTGACCTCCTGCAGGATGAGCTCCATCGGGAAGATGGGGGTCATCATGTCGGGCTGCAGCGCGCTGCCGTCGGGCGCCAGCGGCGGCGGCATCGGGGTCGGCAGGTCAGCGGCGATGTTGTACCAGCGCGCCGGGATCCGGTCCTCGGTGAGCAGGTAGCGGTGCTGCGGCATGGGTGTCCCCCTTCAGACGAACCTGGCGGAGCCTACGCCTGACGGAGACCGGGCACGCGCCCGGGCGGGGTCAACGGATCGCCGGCCCCGGCCGATACGGATCTCGTGGAGCAGCACCCCGAGCTGACCCGCGGCCAGCGCCGCCTCCTCGACGCCTACCGGCGTTGGGGGCCCACCGCGATCATCGTCGCGATCACGGCCTCCTCGGTGGTGCTGTCGGTCGCGGTGACCACGACGGTCCTGCTGCTGCAGCGGGCCGCGTACACCGACTGGGTGGTCGCGCTCGCGGAGTCGGTGGGCATCCCGCTCATCGTCGCGCCCATCGCCAGCGGCGTGACCGTGCGCCTGGCGGGCACCATCGTGGCCGCCCACGACCGCATGGAGGTCATGGCCACCACCGATCCGCTCACCGGCCTCGCGAACCGCCGCCGGTTCTTCGCCGTCGCGGAGCGCATGCTGGCCGAACGCGCCGAGGGCGAGGCCGTGCTGGTGGCGATCACCGACATGGACGGGTTCAAGGGCGTCAACGACACCCACGGGCATGCCACGGGCGACGCGGTCCTGCAGCAGCTGGGCCGGCAGCTCGCCGCCGCCGTGGAGGCCCACGGCGTTCCCGCCCGGTTCGGCGGCGACGAGTTCGCCTGCGTGGTGCGGGTCCCCGCCGGGCGGTCCGCGGAGATCACCGCGGCCATCGCGGCGGCGTGCGCCGACATCCGCCTGGGCGACGAGCTGCGCCTCGCCGCCAGCATCGGGTTCAGCGAGGTGGAGGGCCACGACGGCGTCGACGCGGCGCTGGCGCGGGCCGACGTCGCCCTCTACATGCAGAAGTCGGCCCTGCGCCGGCGTGCATCGGACCGTCGGCCGGTGCCCGGGGACGTCCCCCAGGCGGCGTAGCTACCGCAGCTCGCCGTCCAGCAGGTCCATCAGCAGGCCGTCGTGGAACGTCCCGTCGCGGCCCCGCTCGTAGCGCCGCAGCACCCCGACCTCGCGGAACCCCACCCGGCGGTACGCGGCGATTGCCCGCGCGTTGGCGGCGGAGGGGTCGATGGTGATGCGGTGGTGGCCGCGGTCGGCGAACAGGTGCCGCGCCACGGTGCGGATGGCGTCGGTCCCCAGGCCCCGTCCCTGGTGGGCGGTGGACAGGAACAGGTCGATGCCGGCGTGCCGGTAGTCGGGGTCGGACTGCTCCCACGCGGAGATGCTCCCCGCCGTCGCACCGTCCGCCTCGATCACCCACACGGTGGTGTCCTCGTCGTCCTCCAGCCACGCCTCGGCGTTCTCCAGCGCCGTGCCGGGGCTCCACCAGCGGGCCACGGACTCCTCGGCAAGGATCGCGGCCAGCGCCTCGGCGTCGCCGTCGGTCACGGGGCGCAGCACCACCCGCTCACCGCGCAGGACCGCCACGACCGGCCCGTCAGAGCTCGAGGTCGTCGAGCTCCCGCTGCAGGCGCGCGCGTTCCTCCTCGGTGGCGTCCGCCCCCGCCGGCGCCGGCCGGGCGCCGCCGCGCCGCGCCCACGCCCGGGTGAGGAACGGGATCGCCGCCAGGCCCGCGGCCACCGCGATGCCCGGCACGAGCCACGCCACCAGGTCGAAGCCCTCCTTGGGGGGCGTCGCCAGCACCTCGCGGCCGAACTGCGCCACCAGGGCGTCCTTGATCTGGTCCTTCGTCCATCCGGCGGCGGCCTTCTCCCGGATGTACTCCTTCATGTCCAGCGCGCTCGGGGCGTTGGAGATGTCCAGCGGCGTGTTGCAGGTGATGCAGCGGAGCTCCTTCTCGAGCCCCTTGATGTCCACGTCGCCGAGGGCCGGCGACACCGCCACCAGGGCCACCATCAGCGCGCACAGCGCGGCCAGCACGCGGCGCGTCACGGCGTGCCCGCCTTCTCGGCGATCACCTGGTCCAGCACGTTCTGGAAGCCGTCGAGATTGCCGGTGTCCCCGCCGCTCACCAGGGCGCCCCGCAGCGCCGCGGCCACGCGGCCCTCGCGGTCGATGATGAAGGTCTCCGGCACGGCGGTGGCGCCGTAGTCGCCCATCACGTCGCCCTCCCCGTCGCGCACCGACGGGAACGTCATCCCGTAGGTGTCGTGGAACTCCCTGGCCTTGTCCTCGATGTCGCGCACGTTCGCGCCGAGCACCACCACGCCGCGGTCCCTGTAGCGGTTCCACACCGATTCCAGGATGGGCGCCTCGTCGCGGCACGGATCGCACCAGGACGCCCAGATGTTGAGCACCACGACCTTTCCGCGCAGCGCCGTGATGTCCAGGTCCTGGCCGGCCGCGGGCAGCCCCGGGCCGGTGAACAACACCGGCAGCGTGAAGCCCGGCGCCTGGGCGCGCTCGCCCTTGGCGATGGCGTCGTCGATGGAGTTGTTCACCCCGCGGTTCAGGAGCCCCACGACCAGCAGCACGGCGATCCCGGCGACCACGACGCCGGTCACCGCCGCCCAGATGGTGCGGCGGCGGTCCCATCCGCGCCCGCCCTCGGGCTCCTCCGCCGGTGCGGCGGGTTCGACCGCTTCGCTCACGCCGTCAAGCCTAGCCGCGCTCAGCCCAGGAGGGCCCGCACGCCGTCGCGCGGGTCCCGGTGACGCATGAGGGTCTCTCCCACCAGGATGGCGTCCACCCCGGCCTCCTCCAGCTGCAGCACGTCCTCGCGGCTGGTGATGCCGGACTCGGCCACCACCACCGTCCCTGCGGGGACGTCCGCCAGCAGCCGGAAGCTGGTGCTGAGGTCGACCTCCAGGCTGTGCAGGTCGCGGTTGTTGATCCCGATGATCTCCGCGCCGGCCTCCACCGCGGTCTCCACCTCGTCGTCGTCGTGGACCTCCACGAGGGTGTCCAGCCCGATCTCCGCGGCGGCGGCCATGAGCTCCTCGAGGCGCTCCCGGCCCAGGGCGGCGACGATGAGCAGGGCGGCGTCCGCCCCGGCCACGCGGGCCTCCAGCAGCTGGTACGGGTCGACGATGAAGTCCTTGCGCAGGATGGGCAGCTCGATCGCGGCCCGTGCCTCGACGAGGTCGTCCAGGCTCCCCCCGAACCACTTCGGCTCGGTGAGCACCGACACCGCCGACGCGCCCGCGTCCTGGTAGGCGGTCACGATCTCTGTCACCCCGGCGTCCGGGCGGATCGCGCCCTTGCTGGGGCTGGAGCGCTTCATCTCGGCGATCAGGCTGATGCCCTCCGCGACGAGCGCCTCCGAGAATGGGCGGCCCCGCGGCACGGGCTCCATGCGCCGCAGCAGCTCGGCCTCGGGCAGCTCCTGCCGGCGCTGCTCCAGCAGCTTCTGGGTGTGCTCGACGACGGTCTCGAGGAAGGTGCCCACTCCGCTCCCGGTCTCAGGCCTTCGGCGCCAGGCGGTTCGTCGCCGCGACGAACCGGTCCAGCCGGTCGCGGGCGGCGCCCGACCGGATGCTCTCACGCGCCATCTCCACGCCCCGGGCAAGTGTGTCGGCCTGCCCGGACACCCACACCGCGGCGCCGGCGTTGAGCGCCACGACGTCCCCCGCCGGACCGAGGTCCCCGGCCAGCACCGCGCGGATCACCCCGGCGTTGTCCTCCGGGCCCGCGCCGGCGAGCGCCCACTCCGGCGGCGTCCCGATGCCGAACTCGGCGGGGTCCACCTCGATGTGCCGCACGGCACCGTCGTGCACCTGGATGGCGTCACTGAGGGACGCGGTGGACAGCTCGTCCATCCCGTCGCGTCCGCGCACCACCAGGGCGCGCTCCGCGCCGAGCTCGGCGAGCGCGTCGCCGATGCGCCGCAGGTCGGCCTCCTGCGCCACGCCGATCACCTGCCGCCGCGCCCCGGCGGGGTTCGCCAGGGGGCCGATGAGGTTGAACACGGTCCGCACGCCCAGCGCCTTGCGCACCGGCACCACGTGGGCGAACGCCGGGTGGTGGTTGGGGGCGAACATGAACCCGAAGCCCACCTCGGCCAGGCACTCCCCCACCGCCTCGGCGGACAGGTCGATGCGCGCGCCGAGGGCCTCCAGCACATCGGCGCTGCCGGACAGCGAGGTGTTCGACCGGGCCCCGTGCTTGGCGACGGCCACGCCCGCCCCGGCGGCCACGAAGGCGGCGGCGGTGGAGACGTTGAAGGTGGAGATGCCGCCGCCGGTGCCGCAGGTGTCCACGAACGGGCCGTCCGGCGGCGTGACCCGCACCGCGCGGTCGCGGATGACGCTCGCCAGGCCGGCGAGCTCGGCGGCGCTCTCGCCCTTGGCCCGCAGCGCGATGAGGAACCCGGCGGTCTGGGCGGGGTCCGCCTGCCCGCTCATCACCACGTCCAGCGCCACGGCGGCGCCCTCGCGGCCCAGGTCCTCCCCGGCGAGCAGGCGGTCGATTGCCTCCGCGAGCACGGGCTGGGACATCAGGCGGTCATCTCCAGGAAGTTGCCGAGCAGGGACTTCCCCAGGTCGGTGAGGATCGACTCCGGATGGAACTGCACGCCCTCCACCGGGAAGTCCCGGTGCCGGACGCCCATCACCACGTCCCCGTCGCACCACGCGGTGCGCTCCAGGCCGGGCGCCAGGTCCGGGTCGATCACCAGCGAGTGGTACCGCGTGGCGGTCATGGGGTCCTCCACGCCGGCGAACACCCCGCGCCCGTCGTGGCTGATGCTGCTGGTCTTGCCGTGCACCGGCTCCCGCCCGCGCACCACCTTCGCGCCGAACGCCTCACCGATGGCCTGGTGGCCCAGGCACACGCCGAACACCGGCACCACGCCGGCGAAGCGCGTGATCGCGTCCACGGAGATGCCGGCCTCGCGCGGGGTCTTCGGACCGGGGCTGATGACCAGGTGGGTGGGCTTCAGGGCGGCGATCCCGTCGAGGTCGATGGCGTCGTTGCGATGCACCAGCACCTCGGCGCCCAGCTCGCCCAGGTACTGGACCAGGTTGTAGGTGAAGCTGTCGTAGTTGTCGACCAGGACGACCCGCGGCGTGCTCACCAGTCCCCCTGCCCCGCGGCCACCTCGATCGCCCGGAACATCGCCCGGGCCTTGTTCTGCGTCTCCTCGTACTCGGTGGCGGGCACCGAGTCGGCGACGATGCCGGCGCCGGCCTGCACGTGGATGCGGCCGTCCTTGCACGCGACGGTGCGGATGGTGATGCACGTGTCCAGGTCGCCGTCGAAGCCCAGGAACCCGACCGCGCCGCCGTACGTGCCGCGCTTGGTGGGCTCCATCTCGTCGATGATCTCCATCGCCCGCACCTTCGGGGCGCCGGAGAGCGTGCCGGCGGGGAACGTGGCGCGCAGGGCGTCGCAGGCGCGGCGGCCCTCGGCGAGCTCGCCCACCACGGAGCTCTCGATGTGCATCACGTGGCTGTACCGCTCCACCACCATGAGCTCCTCCACGTGCACCGACCCGATGGTGCACACGCGGCCCAGGTCGTTGCGGCCCAGGTCCACCAGCATCACGTGCTCGGCCCGCTCCTTGGGGTCGGCGAGCAGCTCCTCGCCCAGGCGCCGGTCCTCCTCGTCGTCACGCCCGCGGGGGCGGGTGCCGGCGATGGGCCGGGTGTGGACCGTGCGGCCCTCAACCTTCACCAGGATCTCGGGGGACGACCCGGCCAGGGCCAGCTCCGGGAACTCCAGGAAGAACATGTACGGCGAGGGGTTCACGGCCCGCAGCCCGCGGTAGATCGCGAACGGGTCCAGGTCCACCTCGGCGCTGAACCGCTGCGAGGGCACCACCTGGAAGGCGTCGCCCGCGTAGATGTACTCGCGGCAGCGCTCCACGATCTCCTCGAAGCGCCCCTTGCTGATGTTGCTGGTGACCTCCCCCAGCGTCGGCTTCCCGGCGCCCTCGGCGTGCCGGCCGGCGCGCGGCACCGGGCCGGTGAGCGACGCCTTGAGCTCGGCGACGGTCGCCACCGCCCGCCAGTACGCGGACTCCACGTCCTCGTCGGGGTCCAGGCGGCACGGCACCGACACGGTCAGCGTGCGGGCGACGTGGTCGAACGCCACCACCGGGCCGGTGATGATCATGAGCAGCTCGGGCAGCTCCAGGTCGTCCGGCGGGACGTCGGGCAGCCGCTCCACGCGGCGCACCAGGTCGTAGCCGAAGTAGCCCACCGCCCCGCCGGGGAACGGCGGCGTGCGGGCGCCGGGCACGGTGAGCATGCCGACCCCGTCCACCACGTCCTGCACCGCCCCGAACGGGTCGGAGGCGTCAAGCTCCAGCTCGGTCCCGGCCGAATCGGTGAGCACCAGCCGCTCCGCGGTGCCGCGGATCACCGCCTGCGGGCGCACGCCCAGCATGGAGTACCGGCCCAGGCGGCCGTGCTCGGCGGACTCCAGCAGGAACGCCGGCCCGCCGTCCCGCAGCTTGAGGAACACCCCCACGGGGGTGTCGCAGTCCGCGATCCAGGTGTGGGAGAGCACCACCTGCCCGCGCCGCCCCTGCAGGGCCCGCAGCTCGTCGAGGCCCGGGTAGATCTCCAGGGCCGACGCGCGCACCGGGAGCTCCAGGCGCAGGTCCGTCACTTCGCGGCGGGGTCCGGGGTGTGGCGGCGGGCGAGCTCCGCGGCGACCTCCTGCGGGGACACCCCCACGGCCTGCCACAGCACGGCGAGGTGGTACAGCAGGTCGGCGCTCTCGTACACCGCCTGGTCGTGCTCGGCGCCCTTGGCGGCCAGCACCACCTCGGTCGCCTCCTCGCCCACCTTCTTGCAGACGGTGTCGATGCCCTTGGCCAGCAGCCGGGCGGTGTACGACGACTCCGGGTCCGCCGCGGCCGCGCGGTCGGCGATGACGGCCACCAGGTCGGCGATCGCCGCGAACGGGGCGGCGTCGTCGCCGGCGAGGGCGTCGCCGAAGCAGTCCCGCGCACCGGTGTGGCACGCCGGGCCCGCCGGGTCGACCTTCACCACGATGGCGTCCTGGTCGCAGTCGAGCAGCACCGCGCGCACGTCCTGGGTGTTCCCGCTGGTCGCGCCCTTGTGCCACAGCTCGCCGCGGGACCGGCTCCAGAACCAGGTCTGCCCGGTCTCCAGGGTCCGCTGCAGCGACTCGCGGTTCATGTAGGCCAGGGTGAGCACCCGGCCGCTGGAGGCGTCCTGCACCACCGCCGGCACCAGGCCGTCGGGGCCGAACCTCACGCGGTCGGCGGCGTCAGCAGCGGCCGCCGGCCCGCCGCTCACCGCGCCGGCCCGCCGTCGGCCGCCAGCAGCTCCTCGAGCACCGCCACCGCGGAGTCCGTGCCCACGCGCGCCGCGCCCGCCGAGATCATGGCCTGCACGTCCTCGAGCGTGGCCACGCCGCCGGCGGCCTGGACGCCAACGCGCTCCGGGAGGGCGTCGCGCATGACCTCGACGTCGTGGGTGGTGGCCAGCCGGCCGTCGTACCCGGTCGAGGTGATCGCGAAGTCCGCGCCGGCGTCGTCGACGATCTTGCAGGCCAGCCGCACGAGCTTGTCGTCCAGGAGCGGCGCCTCGATGATGACCTTCACGATCACATCGCCGCGGCCGTTGTTCGCGGCGCGCGACCGGACGGCACGCACGATGCGCACCAGCTCGTCCCGCACCAGCGTGAACTGGCCGCCCAGCATGGCCGGCACGTTCATCACGACGTCCAGCTCGTTGGCCCCGTCGGTGACCGCCTGCTCCGCGGCCCGCAGGTTGGCGGCGCCGCCCGTGCCGTCGGGATACCCGATGGCGGCGCAGGTCTTCACGTCCGTACCGCGAAGGCGGTCGGCGATGAGGGGCACGAACTCGGGCAGCGCGCAGAGGGCGGCGAAGTGATACTGGACGGCCAGGTCACAGGCCGCCTCGATCTCCGCCACGTCCGTGTCGGGGGCCAGGACCGTGTGGTCCAGGGTTTTCGACAGATCCTCGGCGCGCATCACAGGCGCTTGTCGGACATGCGGGCCAGTATAAGGAACCGGTCCGGCCACCGTCCTGGCCGGCCAGGGAGTGTGCGCCATGCCTGAGCTGCCCGAACTGGAGGCCCTCGCGGAGGGGCTCACCGCCGAGATCGCCGGCCGGACGGTCGAACGCGCCGTCGCATGGTCGCCCGCGACGCTGCGCACCGCCGAGCCGCCGCTGGAGGCCCTCGCCGGGGCGCGGGTGCGGGCGGTGCGCCGCCGCGGCAAGCTCATGCTGGTGGAGGCCGGCGATCTGGTGCTGGCCATGCACCTCATGTCCTCCGGGCGGCTGGGCCTCACCACCCCGCCCAAGGCCCGGCCCCCGCGCACCGCCGGCATCGGGCTCATCCTCGACGACGGCCGCGAGCTGCGGCTGCGCGAGCTGTCCACCAAGCGCCGCGCCAGCGCCTACCTGCTGCCGACGGACGGGCTCGAGGCGCACGCGCAGCTCGCCCGGCTGGGGCCCGAGCCCATGGGGCTGGCGGCCGCGGAGTGGCGGGAGCGGCTCACCTCCCCGCCCGGCGTGCTGCAGAACGCCCTGCGGGAGGGCCGCCGGGTGGCCGGCGTGGGACGGTGCTACGCCTCGGAGATCATGTGGGCGGCGAAGCTGCCGCCGCTCACGCGCACCGACCGCCTGACCGACGAGGCCTGGGGCCGGCTCGCCGCCGCCGCCGACCAGGTGCTCGGCGCGGCGCTGGAGCGGGCCCGGGAGCGCATCACCACGAACCTCCCGGACCGGGAGCAGCGGCTCACCTACGTGCACGGACACTTCGGCGAGCCGTGTCTGCGATGTGGAACCTCTCTCGCCCGGGTTGGGTTCTCCGAGTACGAACTGGTTTATTGCCCGGCGTGCCAGACGGGTGGACGGGTGTACGCGGACCGGCGGATGAGCCGGCTGCTCCGGTGATGCGGTTCCTGCTGGCGGCCGTCGCGGTGCTCGCCGCGCTCGCCGCTCCCGCGTCGGCGACGTACGGCGGCCGTGCGGCCACCTCGGCGGAGGCGTCGTTCACGGCGTACTTCACCGTCCTGGAGGGCCCGAACATCGCGGAGTGCAGCGGCGTGCTGGTGAACCGCCGCTACGTCCTCACCGCCGCCCACTGTGTGCGCCCGGAGCGCCCCGGCGGACGGGTCATCACCGTCGGCCGCGCCGTGCGTGTGGGCAACCCGGGCCGCCGCGCCCGGTTCGCCCGCGTGCTGCGCGTGTCCGTGCACCCCCGCTACCGGCTCACCGACACGCGCGCCGGCTACGACCTCGCGATCCTCACGCTCGCCAAACCCCTGGGAACGGGGGTCCCGGTGGCCACCCCGCAGGAGGAGCGCGACTTCGCCGGTCAGGGGGCGCCGGCCACGGCCATCGGCTTCGGCATCAACCGGGTGGGGCAGCCCGTGTCCCAGCGCAGGGCGCGGACGGCCGGCCTGGAGATGCTCTCGCCGTACAACTGCGTGACGGCGGGCCTGGTTGACGCGTTCCAAAAGAGCCAGGTGTGCGCCGCCGCCACGAGCCAGGGCATCTGCGCCGGCGACAGCGGCGGCCCCCTGGTGGTGCGCGTCGCCGACGGCACCCGCCGGCTGGTGGGCATCACGAGCCTCGCCATCGAGGACGTCCCCTGCCACAACGTCACGGGCGTGTTCACCCGTGTCGCGGCGTTGCGCCAGTGGATCATGTCCCGCATGGGGCGCACCGCCACCTCGCAGCCGCCGCCCCCGCCGCCCGGCGAATAGATCCGCCCTGCGGGGGAAAGTCCCCCCGCATGTCGGTGCGCTCCTCGCCTTTGGTCCAGTTGAGGCGGGTGCGGATGGGTCGATCATCGGGGCATGGAGCGGGTGCCCTTCTCTCCATCGGATGCCCCGTCCCGGAACCTCGGTTCCGCGGCGGTGACGCTGCTCGCCGGCGTCGGGACGGCCCTGCTCGCGGCGCCGTTCGCACAGGCCCTCGCGCTGGCGCTGCTCGCACACCGCGTGTCCGCCTCGCCGCTGGTGGTGGCCCTCGCGTTCGTCGGCGTCGGGATGGTGAGCCTCGGCCTGTACGGCGCGGTCACCGACAACCGCATTCGCGGCGCCCGGGGCACGGCGCTCTGCGCGCTGGTCCCGTTCGTGACGGCCGGCCTGCTGGCCGCCGTCATCGCGGGCCTCTGAGTTCACGGGGAGGCGCTGCGGAGGTCCGCGCGCCTCCCCGGCCGCCCGGGCTCAGGGGGTGGTCAGCGCCCACGTCCCGGTGATCACGGGCGGCGTGCCCTCGCACATCCCGCCGAGCAAGCGGTTGCACGACCAGACACCGGTGAGCCGGAACCCCCAGCGCTCCACGGCGGGCCGGCCCGTTCCTGCGCCGCCGATGCGCACCTCCGGTTGCGGGTCGACGCTGCCGGCGGGCGCGGAGATGCGCGTGTTGGCGTAGATGCAGAGGTGCCCCGGTGCCGCCTGGGGATCCGAGATGGAGCCGGGACAGCCGTCGGCGGGGACCAGCGGGTTGAGCGGGATCACGTTCATCTGTCCGGCGGCGAGCGGCACCCTCAGGGGGAGGGCGAAACTCACCGCCGTCTGACGGGACCACCTCGACCCGTTCGACAGGGCGAGGGACTCCGGCCGCGACGGATCGATCGTGAAGACCCCGCGCACCAGCTGTCCCGGCGGATACTCCGTGAGGAGCGGCCCCGGCGCACCGGGGGCACCCGTCGCACCCGTATCGCCCTTCGGGCCCTGGGGCCCCGCGGGGCCGGACATGCCCCAGCGCACCGACCGCTCCTTCTTGCCGCAGCCGGTATCGGCGAGCCGCAGCACGCCGTGGTGATCCGCGCACGCCCGGATGACCCCGTCGTCCTGCCCCTGCGCCGAGATCACGAACCCGGCCGCCAGCCCCACGCCGGCCGCGAGGCCGGCCAGCATTCCCGTCCGGTGCCGCATCGCCACCCCTTCTGTCGGTTGCGACGGCAGCCTCGCCACCGGACCGCCGCCGACGCGTCCGGCCCGTCGCGCACGCCGATGGGGGCGGACCCCCATGAGCGGTGCGGCACGGCAGGTTCCGGCGAATCCGCCGGAACCGGGGACCGCGAGCAGCTCCGGCTAGAGCCCCAGCCGGGTCAGCATCGACTCGTCCTCGCGCCACTTGCGGCGCACCTTCACCATGAGGGTCAGGTGCACCTCGGCGCCCCAGGCGACGCCCAGCGCCCGTCTGGCGGCGGAGCCGATGTCCCGGATCATCGAGCCGGCCTTGCCGACCACGATGCCCTTCTGGGAGTTGTTCTCCACGTAGATCACCGCGTCGATGCGGACCCCGTCGCGCGCCGGCTCGATCTCCTCGATCTGGACGGCCATCGCGTGCGGCACCTCCTCCCGCAGCCGAACCAGGGCGGCCTCGCGGATGAGCTCCGCCGCGAGCTCGTCCATCGTCTGGTCGGTCGCCATGCCGGGCGGGAAGTACGGCGGCCCCTCGGGCAGCAGCGCCGGCAGCTCGCCGCGCAGGACCTCAAGCCCGTCGCCGGTGAGCGCGCTCACCGGGTGCAGCGCCACCATGTCCGGCACCAGCTCCGACACCGTCGCGATCGTCTGGGCGATCCGCTCGGGGTCGACCTCGTCCACCTTGTTCACCACGACGATCACCGGCAGGCCCGAGGCCACCAGGCGCTCGGCGATGAAGCGGTCGCCGCCGCCCACCGGCTCCGCCGCGTTGACCATGAAGATCGCCGCGTCGCAGTCCGCCAGCGTCGCGTCCACGGTCTGCTGCATGCGCCGGGTCAGCGCGTCCCGCGGCGTCTGGAAGCCCGGGATGTCCAACAGCACCGCCTGCCAGCCGTCGCCGTGCACCGCGACCGCCAGACGCCGGCGGGTGGTCTGCGGACGGGGCGAGACGGCCGCCACGTGCGTGCCCGACAGGGCGTTCGCGAGCGTCGACTTGCCGACGTTGGGACGGCCGGCGAGGGCCACCATCCCGGAGCGGTGCACGCTCACTGCCACACCTGGAACAGCAGGACCGTGAGGCCGGTGCCGAGGACCGCGCCCGCGGCGACCTCCACCGCGGAATGGATGCCGGCCTCCACCCGCGACTGGGCCACCAGCACGGCCATCAGGAACGCGAGCATCGAGATGAGCGTGGCGTGCCGCAGCGGCTCGGCGATGATCGTGATCGCCGACCAGGCGGCGAACGCCGCCGCGGCGTGGCCGGACGGCCACCCGCCGCGCAGCGGGGTGCCGCGCCCGGTGGCGGCCTTGATCACGATCGTCGCCAGGATGGTCAGGATCATCGCGACCACCACCAGCAGCGTCGGGCTGTCGCGCACCCCGTCGACGATCTCCTTCTTCGGCCCCGCGATGTGGTCGTAGAACACCAGGTACGCGACCGCGGTGGCGTTGACCGCCGCCACCAGCACGGCCCCCGCCGCGACGTCCTTCGCGATCTTGATGAGCGGGTGGAAGTCGGTGATGACCGCGTCGATCGCGGCCTCCAGCGCCGTGTTGAACATCTCGGCGACGAACACCAGGCTCACCGCCACCACGATCGCCAGCAGCTCCAGGCGCGTGAGGTTGAGGGTGAGGCCCATCACCAGCGCCAGGGCCCCGGCGGCCACGTGCAGCTGCATGTTCCGCTGGGTCCGCAGCACGTAGACGATGCCCTCGAACGCCCAGTTGAACGACCACCGCAGCGACCCCTGCCGCGGCAGGGCGGGCGCGCGGCGGCGGCGCAGGATCCGGAGGCGCCCCATGCGGTCTCGCAGGCTGCCGGCGCCCTTCTGCGGGTCCTTGGGGCGGATCGTCGTCATGCGGCGGCGTGCTCGTCCACGAGCCGGTCCTGCAGGGCCAGCATCTCGCCCTCGTCGGTCTCGTGGTCATAGCCCAGCAGGTGCAGCAGGCCGTGCACGGCCAGCGTCGTGAGCGGCTCCTGGGCGGCGTCCGGGCAGATCACCACGTCCCCGAGTTCCGGCGGCGGGCCGTCCTCCGGCCAGCCGTCCAGCACGTCCGGGCCGTCCACGGGGAACGCCAGCACGTCGGTGGGCTCCGGCTTCCGGCGGTGCTCCCAGTTGATGCGGGCCATCTCTTCCGGCCCCACAACCATGAGGCCCATCGTGGCGCGCTCCACCCCGAGCCGGTCGCACGTGAACCGCACGACCTCCTCCAGGGCGGACGCGGTCGCCGCGTCGGCCTGCACCTCGATCTCGATCACGCCCCGTTCCCCTCGTCCAGGTCCGCCGCCGCGTACGCCTCCACGATGCTCTGCACGAGCCGGTGGCGCACCACGTCACGGCGGTCGAACGTGCAGAACGCGATGTCCGGGACGCCCTCCAGCACCTTCCGCACCGCCACCAGGCCGGACTGGCGGTCGCGCGGCAGGTCCACCTGGGTCACGTCGCCGGTCACGACCATGCGCGAACCGAAGCCGAGCCGGGTGAGGAACATGCGCATCTGCTCGGCGGTGGTGTTCTGCGCCTCGTCGAGGATGATGAAGCTGTCGTTGAGGGTGCGGCCGCGCATGAACGCCAGCGGCGCGATCTCGATCTGCCCGCGGGTGACCAGCGTCTCCACGCGGTCGGCGTCGAGCATGTCGTGCAGGGCGTCGAACAGCGGGCGCAGGTACGGGTCGACCTTGGCGGCCAGGTCGCCGGGCAGGAACCCCAGCCGCTCCCCCGCCTCCACCGCGGGCCGCGTGAGGATGATGCGCCCCACCTCCCGCCGGGTGAGCGCGGCGGTGGCCAGCGCCACCGCGAGGTAGGTCTTGCCGGTGCCCGCCGGGCCGATCCCGAACGTGATCGTGTTGTCGCGGATCGCGTCGACGTAGTGCTTCTGGCCGGCGGTGCGCGGCGTGACGACCCGCTGGCGGTGCCGCCAGATCACGTCGTCGAGCATCGCGGACACCGGTTGGCGGGACTCCACGGCGCTGGCCAGCGCCTCCACGGCGCCGGGTCCCAGCTCGCGGCCGTGCCGCACGATCCCCGACAGCTCCTCGATGACCCCGGCGGCGGCGTCCACGCGCTCGTCGTCGCCCTCCAGGATCACGCGGTTCCCGCGCAGGCTGATCGACAGGCCCAGCCGGTCCTCCAGCGCCCGCAGCACGCTGTCCTGCTCCCCGGCGAGCTCGACCGCGACGGCGTCGGCCACCTCGATGCGGCGTTCGGTCATCCCCGCCGCCTACATCGAGTCCGAGAGCAGGGCGCCGCCCAGCACGTGCCAGTGCAGGTGGTACACCGCCTGGCGCGCGTGCTCGCCGTGGTTCGTCGCGACCCGGTAGCCGGTGCCCTCCAGGCCCGCGCGCTTGGCGACCTCCGCGATGAACAACGGCATCTCGGCGCGCTCGGCGTCGTCCAGCCCGGCGGCGTCCGCCAGCGACGCGACGTGCCGCACGGGGACCACCAGCAGGTGCACGGGTGCCTTCGGCGCGATGTCCCGGAACGCCACGAACCGCTCGCTGCGGTGCACGACGTCCCCCGGCAGGTCGCCGGCGACGATTGCGCAGAAGATGCACTGGCTCACTGGGCGGTCACTCCCTGTCCGTGGTCTCGCGGCGGCATCCGCAGATGGCTCGTGGCGTCCAGCGCCAGGCTCAGCGCCACCAGCGCCGCCGTCTCCGTACGCAGTGTGGCAGCGCCGAGGGTGCAGATGCAGGCCCCCCGGCCGCGCGCCGCGGCCAGCTCGGCCTCCGAGAAGCCGGTGTCGGGCCCCACCAGCAGGCGCACCGGGCCGGCCCCGGCGGCGTGCTCCAGCTCCTCCCCCAGCGGCCGGTCGCCCCTGGGGTCCAGCAGGATCGCGCCCTCCCCGGCCTCCTCGAGCGCCTCGGCGAGGTCCACCAGCCCGCCGATGCGCGGCAGCGTGCCGCGCCCGGACTGGCGCGCCGCGGCCTCCGCCACGCGGTCGAGCCGCTCGCGCCGGCGGCGCCAGGCGTCCGGCTCGGGCCGGCGCCGCACGCGCTCGGTGGCCATCAGCACGATCCGCTCCACGCCGAGCTCCGCGGCCTTCTCGATGACCACGTCGATGCGGTTCCAGTCCCCCAGGCCCTGGTACAGGGTGACCGGCGCGGCCGGCGGGGTCTCACGCGGCGCGGCGCCGACACGCAGCATCGGGGCGCCGCCGTCGTCCACCACGGTGGCGGGCCAGATGCGGCCCTCGCCGTCGATGAGCTCCACCTGGTCGCCCGGACGCCGTCGCACCACCCGGGACAGGTGGTGGGCGTCGCGGTCCGACAGCCCCACGTGCGCGCCCGGCATCACCTCGCCGACGGCGGTGTACCGGAAGGTGTGCCTCACGCCCGCCCCAGCAGCACCGACGCCCACTCGGCGCCCTCGCGGCGGTCCCGCTCCGCGAGGCCGAGGGGTGCGAAGGTCTCCAGCACCCGCGGCACCTCGAACGGCCGCAAACCGCTCAGCACCGCGTGCTGCGGCGGGGCGTCCGCGATGGCGCGCGCCAGTAAGAGCAACACCTCGCAGGTGAGGTTCGCGATCATCACCGGCGCCTGCGGGAGGCGGTCGCGTGTGAGGTCGCGGCAGGCCACGGTGAGCCCCACGCCGTTCACGCGGGCGTTCTCGATGGTGGCCTCCACGGCGAACGGGTCGTGGTCGAACGCCCAGACCGGGTCGAAGCCCAGCCGCCGGGCGGCGATGGCGAGCACGCCGGAACCGGTGCCCACGTCCACCAGCGGCCCGCGCGGCAGGCCGAGCATGAGCTCCAGGCAGCCGCGGGTGGTGTCGTGCTGGCCGGTGCCGAAGGCCATGCCGGGGTCGATGACCACGTCCAGCAGGCCCGGCTCCGGATCCGTCCAGGGGGGCCGCACCAGCAGCGCGTCGCCGACGCGGACGGGCCGGTGGAACGCCCGCATCGCCTCCTGCCAGGCCGGGTCCTCGCGCTCGGGGGCATCCACGCGGCCCAGGGCCGACAGGGCGGCGTGGGCCGCGGCGGCCTCGGACGGGGCGACCCAGAACTCCAGGGCCACCTCGCCATCGCGGGGCGGAAGCTCCCGGCACCCCGTGCCCAGCACGGCGCACGCCTCCGCCATCACCTCCTCCGCCCGGTCGGCGGGGACGTGCAGCGTCAGCCGGGTGAACTCAGCGGAAGGCGTGCTTGAGACGGTCGAAGAACCCCTCGTCCTCGCGGTAGGCGCGCTCGTCGAGCACCTCGGCGAGCTTCTCCACCGCCTTGCGCGCCTCCTCGCCCTGCACCTTGGGGATGCGCACCTCCACCAGCACCCGCTGGTCGCCCTTGCCGCGGCCCTGCAGGGCCGGGAAGCCCTTGCCGCGCAGCACGACCTGGTCGCCGCTCTGGATGCCCGCCCGCAGCTCCACGTGGGCCTCGCCGTCCACGGTGGGCACCGTGATGCTCGCGCCCAGCATGGCGTCGGTGACCGGGACGACCACGCGGGTCACCACGTCCAGGCCGTCGCGGCGGAACCGCTCGTCGGTCTCCACCGCCACGGCGACGAACAGGTCGCCCGGAGGTGCGCCGCGCTCGCCGGCGTGCCCGCGGCCCGCCACCCGGATCTGCTGCCCGGAGGCGATCCCCGCGGGGATGTTCACGTTGATGCGGCGCTTGCCGGCCACGCGGCCGTGGCCGCTGCAGGTCTCGCACGCCGCGCTGGGGATCTCGCCCTTGCCGCGGCACACCGGGCAGACCTGGGTGCGCAGGAACTGCCCGAACGGCCCGCGGGCCACCTGCCGGATCTGCCCCTGCCCGGCGCAGGTGCCGCAGCGGTCGACGGTGGCGCCCGGCGCGTGGCCGGTGCCGTCGCAGGTGCCGCACGGGTCGACGGCCTCGTACTCGATGTCGCGCTCGGTGCCGAGCGCCGACTCGGTGAAGCTGATCTCGACCTGCACCGCCAGGTCCTGGCCGGCCGCCGGGCCGCGGGCCCCGCCGCCCCGGCCGAACATGTCCCCGCCGAAGAACGCGTCGAACAGGTCCTGGAACGACCCGAAGTCCGCGAAGTCACCCGGGCCCCCGCCGCCGCGGCCGCCCAGCCCCTCGTGCCCGTACCGGTCGTAGAGGTCCCGGGACTCGGCGTTGCTGAGCACCTCGTACGCCTCGGCGACCTGCTTGAAGCGGGCCTCCGCCTCCGGGTCGTCCGGGTTGAGGTCGGGGTGCAGCTCCCTGGCGCGCCGGCGGAACGCCTTCTTGATCTCGTCCTCGCCCGCGCCGCGGTCGACACCCAGGAGCTCATAGTAGTCGGGCTTCGCGGCGGCCATCAGCGGTGTCCGAGGTTAGCAGGCATGGCGCCCGCCGCACCCATGCCCGCACGGGGCGGACGCGCGTCCGCTTTGACTGCCATCGGCGCACACCCCGAGGGAGGAGACCCGATGAGCTGGAGCAAGGACGAGGTGCTGGCGTTCCTGGACGGCGAGGTCCGCGTGGGCCGGCTGGCGACCGTGGGCGCGGACGGTGCGCCGCACGTGGTGCCCGTGTGGTTCGAGGTGGACGGCGACCGGCTGCTGGTGCACTCCGGCGGGGCGTCGCGCAAGGTCCGGAACATTCGCGAGACCGGCCGGTTCTCGATCGCGGTCGACAAGGACGTGATGCCGTACAAGGGCGTGAGCATCGACGGCGCCGCCCGTGTGGGCGACGAGGGCGAGTTCGACTGGGCGGGCCTCGCCCGTCGCCTGTCGCACCGCTACCTGCCTGCGGAGGCCGCGGACGGCTTCGCCGAGTACATCATCGGGATGCCCGGCGAGCACGCGGTGCTCGTGCTGTCCGTCGACGCCTGGACGTCCTGGGACTACGCGCAGGGCTGATCGCCGCGCCGTGCGCCCCGGGGATCCCCGGGGCGCACGCGGGCGTCACATGTCGTCGTCGTCCTCGTCGCCGAGGTCGTCGTCGGCGTGCCGGGCCAGGTTCGCCTGGGCCTGGTCCACAAGGGCGTGGGCCTCGTCGAGCGTGGTGGCCGACAGCAGCAGCCGGGCGAGGCTGCGGGCGTCGCGGGCCATGAGGTGGTCCACCGCGCCCTCCTCGATCCAGAACGGGGCGGCGTCCGGGTCCTGGCGCAGCAACTCCACCGCCTGGTGGCCGCACTCCAGCGTGTAGGTGGCGATGGCGTACTGGGTTCCCGCGGGGACCGAGTCGCCCTCCGGCCGCCAGGGCACCAGCGGCGCCGAGCGCATGCCGCCGGGCTCGATGACCTCCGCGGCCAACTCGATGTCCCGCCAGCTCAAGTCGACGGGCACCCGCAGGTCGAACAGCAGGTCCTCCGCCTCGCGCACGCGGTCCGCGGCGGATGCGATGACCGCCGCCACCCAGTGGGCCTCCGCGAACGACAGGCCGGTGAACAGGTCGGCCTCGTCCAGCAGCGGCGCGAGCTGCGCCTCCGGCAGGGTGCTGATCCCGACGGCGTACTCCTCGGGACCGACCGCGCCCGCCTCCGTCTTGGCGAGCACGCGGACGGCGGCGTTCGGCTCCTGCCGCAGCGGCCGTCGCCAGACCTCGAGGATCTCGTAGCGATCGTCTATTCGTAGACCCCTTCCAGGTACCGGGAGAGCGCGCCCGCGGCCTCCCGAACGGTCGCGATCGCGAGGGCGTAGTCCATGCGCGTCGGGCCGAACAGCGAGATGGTCCCCAGGTTACGCCGGGCGACGCCGTAGTTCGCGGCCACCATCGACACGCCCTCCAGTCCCGGGTTCAGTTCCTCGCCGATGTGCAGGTACACCTCGTGGCGCGACAGGGCGCCCCGCAGCATCGCCAGCAGCGCGTAGCGGTCCTCCAGCTGGGCCATGAGGCGGTCGATCGCCGCCAGGTCGGTGCGTGCGTCGGCGACGAACCTGGCCCGTCCACCCACGTAGAAGGCGTCGGTGCCGCCGCCCTCGGCCTCGGTGACCGCCGGGGCGAGGATACGCAGGAACGCCTGCTCCCGCGGGGACATCGTGGGGTCGAGCAGGCGCGCCTCGGCGCTGCGGCTGCCCGGCGAGATCCCGGTGATGCGCTCGTTGAAGACGGCCTTCGCCCAGTCCACCAGGCCGGGGTCGACCGCGTGCTCGAACGCGAAGATGCGCTTGTCGACGGCGCCGGTGGAGGTGATCACGACCACCATCACCAGCTGCGGCTGCAGCAGCAGCACCTCCACGTGCCGCACGGTGGCGGCCTGCCGCGCCGGCGCGGTGACCACCCCCAGCAGGCTGGTCACCTGGCTCACCACCTCGGCGAGGCTCTGCAGCGCCTGGTCGACCTCCCGCCGCATCTCGCCCAGCTCCAGCGCCTGCTGGATGGCGGGCGGCGGGGCGGGCAGCCGCGCGGGGTCGCGCGGCAGCAGCCGGTCGACGTAGTACCGGTAGCCGCGGTCCGTGGGCACGCGCCCGGCGGAGGTGTGCGGGTGGGTGAGGAACCCCAGCTCCTCGAGCCGGGCGAGCTCGTACCGCACCGTCGAGGGCGCGAAGTCGATGCCCTCGCTGCCGGCGATGTGCTTGCTGCCCACCGGTGCGCCGGAGGCGATGAAGCGCTCCACGACGGCGCGAAGGATCTGGCGCTGGCGTTCGGAGAGGTCGGGTTCGAGCGTGCTCACGCGTACTCCATGAGCTCCTGGAGGACCGCATTCTGGATGAACCGGCCGCGCCGCGTCAGGGCGATCCGGCTGCCGGCGCGGCGCAGCAGGCCGCCGGCCTCCAGCCGCTCCAGCGCCTCCGGGTGGTCGGGCGCGCCCGCCCAGTCGATGTCGAGGTCGCGGTCCACGCGCAACCCCAGCATCCACCGCTCGCGGCGGCGGGTGTCGGCGTCCAGGGCCTCGGTCTCGCGCCGCGGGGCCTCCCCGGCGCCGAGCGCGGCGATGTAGCGGTCCACGCCGGGGGAGTTCCGCCACCGCACCCCGTCGACGGTGCTCACCGCCCCCACCCCGACGCCCAGGTAGTCGGCCGCCGACCAGTACGCCAGCGAGTGCCGGCACTCGTGGCCCGGCCGCGCGAAGTTGGCGGTCTCGTACCAGCGGTACCCGGCGGCCTCCAGGCCCTCCACCACGCGCTCGTACGCGTCGGCCGCCCAGTCCTCGTCCGGCGGCTCCGCGCCCATCCGCTCCAGGGCCGTGCCCGGCTTGATCTCCAGCTCGTACCAGGACACGTGGTCCACCCCCAGCCCGACCGCCGCGGCCAGATCGGCCTCCAGGTCCTCGGAGGTCTGCCCGGGCACGCCGAACAGGAGGTCCACGCTCACCGACGCGAAGCCGGCGTCCTGGGCGCACGCCACCGCGCGGCGCACCTGCTCGGCGGTCGCGCCGCGGTCCAGTGCGGCCAGCAGGTGCGGCTGGAACGACTGGGCGCCCAGCGACACGCGCGTCACGCCGATCGCCCGCAGTTCGCGGAACTGCTCGCGGTCGACGGTCTCGGGGTTCGCCTCGATCGACACCTCGGCCCCGGCGGCCAGCCGCGGCGCCACGTCCTCCAGCAGCCCGCGCAGCCGGTGCGGGCGCATGAGCGTCGGGGTGCCGCCGCCCATGTACACGGTCTCGAGGGTGCCGAGCCGCGCGGACTCGACGGCGAGCTCACGGCGCAGCGCCGCGGCGTAGTCGTCGCGCCGGTCCAGGGCGCCCACCTCGACGACGAAGGCGCAGTAGCCGCAGCGCGAGGCGCAGAAGGGGAGGTGGGCGTACAGGTGGGACGCCCCCCGGGTCACTTCCCCTTCCCGTTGCTCTGCTGGTCGCTTCCCAGGGTGAGCACCGAGAGGAACGCCTCCTGCGGCACCTCGATGCTGCCGACCTGCTTCATGCGCTTCTTGCCCTCCTTCTGCTTCTCGAGCAGCTTGCGCTTCCGGCTGATGTCACCGCCGTAGCACTTGGCGAGCACGTCCTTGCGACGGGCCTTGACCGTCTCGCGGGCGATGATGCGCCCGCCGATGGCCGCCTGGATGGGCACCTCGAACATCTGCCGGGGGATGGTCTTCTGCAGGCGCTCCACCAGCGCCTTGCCGCGCCCGTACGCCATGTCCTTGTGGACGATCATCGACAGGGCGTCCACCGGGTCGCCGGCGAGCAGCACGTCGAGCTTCACCAGCGGGCTCTCGCGGTACCCCACCAGCTCGTAGTCCAGCGACGCGTAGCCGCGCGTGCGGCTCTTGAGCTGGTCGTAGTAGTCGGTGACGATCTCCGCGAGCGGAAGGTCGTAGATGATCTGCTGGCGCTGCTCGATGGGCGTCATCGTCACGTACGAGCCGCGGCGCTCCTGGCACAGCTGCATGACCGCGCCCACGCCGTCGGACGGCACCAGGATGGTGCAGCGCACGTACGGCTCGCGGATCGACTCGATGTTCGTGGCCGGCGGCAGGTCCGCGGGCGACCGCACCCCCAGCTCCTCGCCGGCGGTGGTGGTGACCTCGTACTCCACGTTGGGCGTGGTGGCCAGCAGCTCCAGGTCGTACTCGCGCTCCAGCCGCTCGCGCACGATGTCCATGTGCAGCAGGCCCAGGAACCCGCACCGGAAGCCGAACCCGAGGGCCTGGGAGGTCTCCGGCTCCCACTGCAGGGAGGCGTCGTTGAGCGACAGCTTCTCGAGGGCGTCGCGCAGGTCCGGGTAGTCGTCGGAGTCCACGGGGAAGAGCCCGCAGAACACCATGGGCTTCACCTCGCGGTACCCGGCGAGTGCCTCCGGCGCGGGGCGCTTGGCCAGCGTGAAGGTGTCCCCCACCTTCAGGTCGCCCACCGACTTGAGCCCGGTGACCATGTAGCCGCTCTCGCCCGCGGACAGCCCCTGGGTGGGCGTCATGCGCGGCGACATCACGCCGATCTCCTCGGCGTCCACCTCACGGCCGGTCTGCATGGCGACCAGCCGGTCGCCCTTCCGGAACTCGCCGTCCACGACCCGGACGAACGCGACCACGCCCCGGTACTGGTCGTACACCGAGTCGAAGATCAGGGCGCGCGGCGGCGCGTCCCGGTCGCCGCTGGGCGGCGGGACGTGCTCGACGATGGCCTCGAGGACGTCGGCGACGCCCTCACCGGTCTTCGCGGAGATCTTCAGGACATGCTCGGGGTCGTCCCCGATGAGCTCCGCGACCGCGCGGCCGTGCAGCTCCGGGTCGGCGGCCGGCAGGTCGATCTTGTTCAGCACCGGGATGAGTGCGAGGTCGCCCTCGATCGCCAGGTAGACGTTCGCCAGCGTCTGGGCCTCGATGCCCTGGCTGGCGTCCACCACCAGCAGGGCCCCCTCACACGCCGCCAGGCTCCGGGAGACCTCGTAGCTGAAGTCCACGTGCCCGGGCGTGTCGATGAGGTTGAGCTGGTAGGTCTTGCCGTCCTTGGCCGTGTAGAAGACGCGCACGGCCTGGGCCTTGATGGTGATGCCCCGCTCGCGCTCCAGGTCCATGGAGTCCAGCACCTGGTCCCGCATCTCCCGTTCGCTGATCGCGCCGGTGAGCTGCAGGATGCGGTCCGCCAACGTCGACTTGCCGTGGTCGATGTGGGCGATGATCGAGAAGTTCCGGATGAGCTCCTGTTCCACGCGGCTCATCGTAGCGGCCTTCTGAGCCGCGCCAGTTGCTCCAGCTCCGGGATCGTGAACCCGAGGGCCGCCGAGACGTAGGCGACACCCCCCGCGGCGAGCGCGAAGGACACGGCGATGACCTGGGCGGGGAGGCTCCGTCCCAGGGCGCCGTCGAGGATCGTCCAGGTCGCCCACGCCATGACGCCCAGCACCGCGGCGGCCGCCACGCACCGCAGGAACCCGTCCATGAGCCAGGCGGTGTCGATGCGGCCCACGCGCGTGCGCAGGCTGCCCAGGAGCATCAGGAACGTGATGAGGCTCACCACCGAGGTCGCCAGCGGGATGCCGGCGACGCCCAGCGGGGCGTACAGCACGGCGTCCAGCGCGATGTTCAGCAGCAGGCCCAGCACCGCGATCTTCGTCGGAAGCCACGGCTCCTGCAGGGAGAAGAACGCGCGGATGAGCAGCAGGCTCGCCCCGTTGAACACCAGCCCGAGCGTGAACGTGAACAGCGCCTCCCGGGTCAGGAGGGTGTCGGCCTCCCCGAACTGGCCCCGCTGGTATACGAGGCGCGTGACGGGCTCGGCGAGGATCATCAGGAACGCGCTGGCCGGCAGGAGCATGAAGAAGATCTGCCGGATGCCGGCGGTCACCATCTCCCCCACGCCGTCGCGGTCGCCCCGCGCGACCATGCGGGCGATGCTGGGGAACAGCACGGTGCTGATCGCGACGCTGAAGATGCCCTGCGGGAGGATGTACAGGCGGAACGCGTAGCTCACCGCGCTCACGGCCTCGTCGCTGATCAGCGACGCGAAGACGTTGTCGATGGCGGCGTTGATGTTGATGAGCCCCAGCCCGATGGTCACGGGCAGCATCAGGACGAGCACCCGCTTGAGGTGCGGCGAGCTGATCCCGAAGCCGAACGGCCCCTTGCCGCGCATGTGCGGCAGCAGGTAGAGCAGCTGCGCCAGGGTGCCCAGCACGATGCCGATGGCGTACGCGGTGATGCGCTCGTCCTCCGGCAGCACGAAGAAGCCCACCAGCAGGCACACGCAGATCACGACGTTCCACAGCACCGGCACGAAGCCCGTCGCCCCGAACTCGCCGTTGGCCTGCAGCACCGCGGCGACGATGCCGGTGAGCGCCAGCAGCAGCACGATGGGGAACATCAGCTGCGACAGGTAGACCGTCTCGTCCTGCAGCTCGGGCGACAGGCCGGGCGCGAACAGCGGCATGAACCACGGCGCGGCCACGATCGCCAGCAGCGTCACGGCGCCCAGCACCATCGTCACGAAGCCGGTCATGGCGCCCACGAGGCGCTTGGCCTCCCGCTCCCTGCCCTGCTCCACCAGGTGCGTGTAGGTGGGGATGAGCGCGGCGGACAGCGCCGAGTCGGCCACCAGGCTGCGCACCACGTTCGGGATGTTGAACGCGATGTTGAACGCGGCCATCGAGCCGCTCAGGCCGAACAGGGCGGCGGCGAGCACCTCGCGCACCAGGCCGACCACGCGGCTGAGGCCCGTCCAGATGGCGAACACGGCGGTGGACCGGCCGAGACCGGACCGCTTGGACCCCTTTTCGCTGGGGGTGCGCGACGCGGTCGTCACGACCGCCTGGCGGGGAGCGGCATCGCTGGTACCATACGCGGCCGCTCGACCGACGGAGGACGCCCCAACGTGGCGAACATCAAGCAGCAGAAGAAGCGGATCCTGATCGCGGAGCGCCAGCGCATGCGCAATCTGCGGTACCGGTCCACCATCAAGACCCTGTTCCGCGGCCTCATCGAGGCGGCCGACCAGGGCGCCGACGACCTGGCCGACCGCGCCCGGTCGCTGGAGCACCTCATCGACCGCGCCGCGGCCGAGGGGGTCATCCACCGCAACAACGCCGCGCGCAAGAAGAGCCGCGTGGCGCGCATCACCGCCGGGGCCGGCGCCACCGGCTCCTAGTCCGGGGCGCCACCGCGCGCGATCGCAAGCAGATCGCGCGCGGCACGCTCGATCGCGAACCGCCGGCCGTCATCGGGCGACGTCCCGAGGTCGGCAACCGATGAGACGCGCAGGTCCAGCTCCAGCCGGGCCAGCCGTACGAGTCCGCGTTCCCCGGCACCGGCGGGCAGCGCCCTCGCCTGCTCCGCGGCCTTCTTCGCCGGGAACCCGCGCAGCCCGGTGGCGTCGGCCACCGCGTCCGCGGAGGCACCCGGTCCCAGCGACTGGGCGGCCGCCAGCGCGCGGTAGTGCCGCATGAGCCCCATCAGGATGACCTGGGGCGCGGACCGGTCGTCGCCGCCGGCGAGGTCGTTGAGCCGGTCGTAGGTCTGCCGGGCGGAGCCCGACACCAGCGCGTCGGCGAGCTCGTACACGCGGGCCTCGGGGTTGGACGGCACCAGCGACAGGACCATGTCCCGGTCGATGGGCCGCCCGGCCGACAGCGCCGCCAGCTTCTCGGCCTCGCTGGTGAGCATCATGGCGTTGAGGGACGTCTTCGCCGCGTCGGTCGGCTCGGTGCAGACGCGTTCCACGACCAGGCGCGCGACCGAGGAGTTCACCGAGCCCCCGGCCCGCGCGACCTCCGCCGCGAAGTGGCCCTCCAGCCACTTGCGCCGTTCGCGCACGCTCGCCTTGGGGTCGGGGCCCCAGCGCAGCGCGCGCCCGGCCCGCTCCACCGCCTGGTGGAGCTTCTGGGGCACGGTCCCGGCGGACACCAGCGCCAGCACGGTCTGCGGGTTCGGGTCGCCCAGGTAGTCCACCAGGGGGTCCACGTCCCCCGCCCGCCATCCGTCGGCGTCCTCCACGACCACCAGCCGGACGCCCCCGAACGACAGCGCCTGGCAGCTGTCGGCCACCTGCGCGGCCGGGGTCTCGAGCGCGCTCACGCGCTCCGGCTCGGATCCGCCCTCCTCCTGCACGCGCCGCACCAGGCGGCTGACGGTGCGCTCCACCTTGGGGCGGTCCTCCCCGTAGATGGCGTAGACGGGGAGCAGCGGGTCGCGTGCCTGGGACATGCCGCGATGGTACGCGTCCGGGCGGATTGCGCGTCACGCCGGGGTGCCGCGGATCCGGCGGACGAGGCGGCGGCCCCGCCCCGCCGACAGCCCCAGGACCGCGGCGGCCGGCAGCGCCGCCAGCGGCGCGGTCCAGGCGGGCAGGGCGACGGTCGCCCCCGGCAGGTCCGCGGCGACGGCGGCGATTCCGAGGATCGCCCCGGCCCCGAGCCCCGCGATGTGGATGAGCGGCGGCCCGAGCGGCCCCAGCACCGGCGCCGCGACGGCCCCCGCCAGCGCGGTCAGCAGCACCGCCGACGCGAGCGGCACCGCGACCAGGTTCGTCGCCAGTCCCGCCACCGACACGCGGCCGAAGTCCGCCACCAGCACCGGCGCGGTCGCGAGCCCCGCGGCCAGGGCGACGGCTGCCAGCTCGGCCGCCCAGCCCGGCAGCCACCGTCCCCACCAGGCCCGCAGCGGCGGTCCGAGGGCGAGGATGCCCGCAACGGCGGCGAACGACAGCTGCAGGCCCGGGTCCCAGACGGACCGCGGCTGCCACGCCAGCAGGCCGGTGAGCGCCAGCAGCAGCAGGTACCACCGGTCCCGGTCGCGCGACAGGCCCTCCGCGAGCAGCGCCGCCAGGGCGACCACCCCCGCCCGGGCGACCGACGCACCCGGCTCGCACACCAGGCAGTAGGCGACCACAAGCAGCGCGACCGCCGGCAGGGCGGCCCGCCGCGGCACCCGGAGGGCGGACAGCACCGAGGTGAGCGCGAGGCCCACCACGGCGACGTTCTGCCCACTCACCGCGAGCAGGTGCGCCAGCCCGGCGTCACGGACCTGGGCCTCGGTCTCCGGGTCGAGCCCCTCGGTCCCCCCGAGGGCCATCCCCTCCACCAGCGCGCCGCTCGTCCCGTCGAGCCGCTCGCCGATCCGTCCCCGCAGCGTCGCGGCCGCGCGGTCCCGCAGGCCGGCCGGGCCGCCGCGATGGCCGATGACCGGCAGACGGCCGGCGGCGATCGAGGCCGACACCCGCTGGCGCTCCAGATAGCGCAGCCACCATCCCGGCGAGCCGTCGCGCGCGGCCGGGCGCAGCGTCCCGCGCACCAGCACGACGTCGCCCGTGCGCGGCGCCGAGCCGCGCAGCCACACCACGAGCCGGGTGCCCGCGACGCCGGGGTCCCGGGCGACCCGGACGCCGGTGACCCTGACGATCACCCGCCAGCCGCCCGCCGGCCGGCGGCGGGGCACCGCATCGACGATGCCCGTGGCCTCCAGCGTGCCCCGCGCGTCCACCGGCCGCGGCGCGGTCTGCTGCATCCGGCCGGTGCCCCACAGCCACCCTCCCGTCAGCACCAGGCAGGCCAGGCCCGCGAGCGCCGCCGGTCCGGGGCGGGCCGCCGCGGTCAGCGCGGCCGGCGCCGCGAGCACGGGAAGCCAGGCCGGGGCGGGGCGCAGCGCGGCGAGGGCCAGCCCCGCGCAGCAGCACCCCATGAGGGCGTGCGGCGCGAGGCGCAGGACGCGCCGGACGGCGGTGGAACGGATGGCGTGCACGGCGGGGACGCTAGCCTGGCTGTTATCACGAGATGGTCACGCACTGTGTCGTATCAATAACGCTTCTGTCTCACAATGCGCGTGATGCGGCGCAGGCGCATTCACGTGACCCGCTCGGCACGATGCGGCGCACATCCGCGCGAGCGGGGCACCTAGCGTCCATTCCATGGATCGCCTGCATCCCTGGTTCACCCGCACGCGCACCGCCTACCTGGGCGCGGCACTGGTGATGGTGGCGGCCGGATGGTGGCTCACCTCCCGGCCCTCCGCACCGGCGCCGCCCCGGGCGGCGCCGGTGAGCCCGATGGCGACGATGGCCGCCCCGCCTCCGCCTCCGGGCCCCCTGGTGCACGTCGTGGGGGCGGTGCGCCGCCCCGGCGTCTACCGCCTCGTCTCGGGTGCACGGGCACTGGCCGCGCTGCGCCGCGCGGGCGGTCCCACCCGCCGGGCGGACCTCTCGGGCCTCAACCTCGCCGCGGAGGTCGTCGACGGCCAGCAGGTGGTCGTCCCGGTCCGCGGTGCGGCGCCCCCGGCGGGGGGCCCGGCGGCGTCAGCCGGTCCGGTGCGGCTCTCCACCGCCACGGCGGCGGAACTGGAGGCGCTGGACGGCATCGGCCCGGCGCTCGCCGCGCGCATCGTGGACTGGCGCGAGGCGAACGGCCCGTTCGGAAGCGTCGACGACCTGCTGGACGTGCCGGGCATCGGCGAGGCGAAGCTCGCGGCGCTTCGGGACCGGGTGGTCCCGTGACCCGGGGCGCGGCGGCCCCGGGCTCAGCGGACGACCAGGTTCACCAGGCGGTCGGGGACGACGATCTCGCGCAGCAGCTCCTTGCCCTCGATCGCGCCGGCGATCTTGGAGGAGCCCCGCGCGACGGCCAGCAGCTCCTCCTGGGAGCTGCCCGCCGGCACCTCCACGCGGTCCCGGAGCTTTCCGTTGACCTGGAGGACCACGGTGACGACGTCGCGGACGAGCAGCGACGGGTCGGCCTGCGGCCAGGGCGCGGTCCACAGCCGCTCCCCGCCCAGCGCCTCCCACAGCTCGGAGCTGATGTGCGGGGCGAACGGGAACAGCAGCGACACCGCCGTCTGCGCGGCGTGCCGGAGGGCCTGCAGGGACGCGGGCGGCAGGTCCGCGGCGTCCGCGTCGGCCTGCGCCCTGCCGGCGGCGTTCGTGAGCTCCTGGATCGCCGAGATGGCGGTGTGGAACGAGAAGCGCTCGTCCACGTCGGCCGTGACCTTCGCGACGGTGCCCTCGGTCTTGCGCAGCAGCTCGAGGAACGCGGGGTCCATGCCCTCCGCGGACGGGCGGTCCACCAGGCCCCGGTCCCCGGGCAGGGTCTGCACCAGGGTCCACAGGCGGTCCAGGAACCGGCGCGCGCCGACCACGCCGCGGTCGCTCCACTCGATGTCGTCCGCCGCGGGGCCCATGAAGAGCACGTAGAGCCGCAGGGTGTCGGCGCCGAACCGGTCGACGATCTCGTCCGGGGCGACCACGTTGCCCTTGCTCTTGCTCATCTTCGCGCCGTCGCGGTAAATCATCCCCTGCGTGAACAGCCGCGCGAACGGCTCGCGCATGGCCACCAGGCCCAGGTCGTTGAGGACCTTGGTGAAGAACCGGGCGTAGAGCAGGTGCAGCACGGCGTGCTCGATGCCGCCGATGTACTGGTCGACGGGCAGCCAGTAGTCGGCGACCTCGCGCTCGAACGGCGCCGTCGACAGGTGCGGCGCCGTGTAGCGCAGGAAGTACCAGGACGAGTCCACGAAGGTGTCCATGGTGTCCGTCTCACGCCGGGCGGGGCCGCCGCAGCGCGGGCAGGACGTGTGCAGGAAGTCCGGGTTGGTGGCGAGGGGGCTCTGCCCCTTGGGGGCGTAGTCGTCCACGTCGGGCAGCAGCACGGGCAGCTGGTCGTCGGGCACGGCGACCGGGCCGCACGCGTCGCAGTGCACCACGGGGATCGGCACGCCCCAGTACCGCTGGCGGGAGATGAGCCAGTCGCGCAGGCGGTAGCCCACGGTGGCCTCACCCAGGTCCCGCTCGCTGAGCCAGCCGGCGATCGCCGTCTTGGCCTCGGCGACGTCCTTGCCGTCCAGGAAGCCCGAATTCACCAGGCGCCCGTCGCCCGGCTCCGCCTCGGTGATGGGCGCCGCCGGGTCGGTGTCGTCGCCGGCGACGACCCGCCGCACGGGCAGGCCGAACTGGGTGGCGAAGGCGAAGTCCCGCTCGTCGTGGCCGGGGACCGCCATGACCGCGCCGGTGCCGTAGTCCATGAGGACGTAGTCGGCCACCCACACGGGGATGCGCTCGTCGTTGACCGGGTTCACGACGTACCGCCCCGTGAACACGCCGGTCTTCGGCTTGTCGGTGGCGCCGCGGTCGGCCAGGGACGCGCGGGCGGCGGCCCGGGCGTAGTCCATGACCTCGCCCTCCTCCGGGCGGCCCGCGACGAGCTCCGCCAGCAGCGGGTGCTCGGGCGCCAGCAGGAAGAAGGTGGCGCCGAAGAGGGTGTCCGGACGGGTGGTGAACACCGGGATCTGGTGGGAGCCGTCCTCGGTGCGGAACACCACCCGGGCGCCGTGGGAGCGGCCGATCCAGTTGCGCTGCATCGACAGCACGCGCTCCGGCCAGTCCTCGAGCAGCGCCATGTCGTCCAGGAGGGCGTCGGCGTAGTCGGTGATGCGCAGGAACCACTGGGTGAGCTGCCGCAGCTCCACCTGGGTGCCGCACCGCTCGCAGTGGCCGTCCACGACCTGCTCGTTGGCGAGCACCGTCTGGTCCTTGGGGCACCAGTTGACGGCGGCGGACCGGCGCTCGGCCAGGCCCTTCTCGAACATCCGCAGGAAGATCCACTGGGTCCAGCGGTAGTACTCGGGGTCCGCGGTGGAGATCTCGGTGGACCAGTCGATCGCGAATCCGAGGCGCTGCAGCTGGACCTTGATGCGGGCGATGTTGCGGGAGGTGACCAGCGCCGGCGGCTCGCCGGTGCGGATTGCGGCGTTCTCCGCGGGGAGCCCGAAGGCGTCATAGCCCATGGGGTGGAACACCGCCGCGCCGTTGCGGCGGCGGAAGTGGGCGACCACGTCCCCCATGGTGTAGTTCTTGACGTGCCCCATGTGGATCTCGCCCGATGGGTAGGGCAGCATCTCGAGCACGTAGGCTTTGGGCCGGTCCGGGAGCTCCGGAACGACACCGTCACGGGAGATGACCTCGCACGTGAACGCGCCCTCGTCCGCCCAGACGCGCTGCCAGCGCGCCTCGACAGCCTCAGCGTCGTACCGGTCGGGTCGCGGGGTGTTCTGTGTGCTCGACATCGACGGGCGAGTATATCGGCGGCCTCGGGGGGGACCGGCGTGACCACGCTTCGACCGGCGATCAGGGAGGCGGACCTGAGCCGCGACTTCCTGGGGATCCTCGGCCTGTACCGCGGCCACAACTGGACCCACGCGAACGACCCGACGCGGCTGCGGCTCGCGATCGAGTCCTCGTCGTACAGCGTGGTGGCCGAGGACGACGACCGCGTGGTGGGCTTCGCGCGGGCGATGTCCGACGAGGCGTTCGCCGTCTACATCGCCGACATCCTGGTCGCGCCCGACCGGCAGCGTGAGGGCATCGGGCGGTCGCTCGCCCGGGCGATCCTCGACCACTACCCGCTCGACCGCTTCCACCACCAGGTGCTCATCGCCGAGCGCGGCGCCGAGGGCTTCTACCGGCGGCTGGGGATGTCGCCCGTGAACGTGTACGGGCTCACCGCGTTCATCCGGACCCGGTCGACCTGACCGGGCCGGCGGGCGTCACCCGCCGAGCCGGGGGAACTCGATGACCGTGCTGAACACGGTCTCGCCGCCCTCGCGGTTGAACACCCTGGCCCGCTGGTCCTTCGCCTGCCACACATGGGACTTCGCGAACTCGCGGGCGTCCTCGGCCAGCATGAAGACCCGCTGATCCACGACGGCGCCGCTCTCGCGGTCGGTCACCTCGACGCACCAGCCGTCGGCGGGCGGGAACTGCGGATCGGGCACTCGGGACGCTCCGGTGGGACACGGACGGGCGGCGGGCAGCTTACCGACGACACGGCGGCCCCCGCCTGGGAGACTCGGGGGGTGCCCACCCACGCACCACGGACCGGGAGCGACACCATGCGCACCACTCTGCGTCCAGCCCGCCTCGCCGCGGCGGCGGGCGTCGTCATCGCCTGCGGCGCGCTGGCCGGGACCGCCGCCGCACAGCCCCATCCGCGCCTGGTCGCGGTGCGGGCCGCCGAGCATCCCGGGTTCGACCGCGTCGTCTTCGAGTTCCGCGGGGGCCCCATCCCCGCCCGCCGCCAGGTCCGGTACGTCCCGAAGCTGATCCAGGACGGGTCCGGCGCCACGATCCCGATCGCGGGCCGGGCGATCCTGGAGGTCACCCTGTCGTTCGTGGACGCGCACGACGCATCCGGGAAGCCCACCTCGCCGGCGCTGCTGGTGCTGCCGTTCAAGAACGTCATCACGGTGAAGCGCGCCGGGGACTTCGAGGCGGTCGTGACCTACGGCATCGGCGTCGCGCAGCGCCGGCCGGTGACCACGCGCGTGCTCACCTCCCCCAGCCGCTTCGTGGTCGACATCCCCACGGACTTCCGGACCGTGCGCCGCCGGGTGTACTTCCAGAACCTGCCGCGCTACGTCGCGGGGACCCTCCCGGACGTCACGCCGGTGGTGCGGCGCGTGCCTGCCGCCGCGCCCGCCGCGGGCGTCCTGGACCGCCTGTTCGCCGGCCCCACCCCCGCCGAGCGGGCGACCGGGCTGCGGCTGGTCACCTCGAAGGCGACCGGCTTCCGGAACCTCTCCGTGTCGGGCGGCGTCGCACGCGTGCGCCTCACCGGCGGCTGCGACAGCGGCGGCTCAACGTTCACCGTCGCGAACCTCATCGACCCGACCCTGGTGGCCCTGCCGGGCGTCGACGCCGTGAAGATCTTCAGCCCGTCCGGCCAGACCGGGGACCCCACCGGGCCCGGCGGCTCGATCCCGGACTGCCTCAACCCGTAGCGGGGATCAGGCGGCGCTCCCCACGGCCTCCCGGCCGTGGGGGGCGTCCCAGTCCAGCTCCGGCCCCACCGGCACGATGCGCGTGGGGTTGATGGTGGGGTGCGTGCGGTAGTAGTGCCGCTTGATGTGGTCGAGGTCGACGGTCTCCGCCACGCCGGGCCGCTGGTACAGGTCGCGCAGGTAGCCGCTCAGGTTCGGGTGGTCGGCGATGCGCCGCAGGTTGCACTTGAAGTGGCCGACGTACACCGGGTCGAAGCGCACGAGCGTGGTGAACAGGCGCCAGTCGGCCTCGGTGATGCGGGAGCCCAGCAGGTAGCGCCGCTCCCCGAGGCGCCGCTCGAGCACGTCGAGGGCGTCGAACAGCGCCGCGAACGCCTCCTCGTAGGCGGCCTGGGTGACCGCGAACCCGCACCGGTACACGCCGTTGTTGACGTTGGCGTAGACGAAGGCGTTGACCTCGTCGATCTCCGCCTCGAGCTCCGGCGGGCAGAACAGGGGCTCGGGGGTGCGGGCGACCGCCGCGAACTCCCGGTCGAGCATCCGGATGATCTCCGAGCTCTCGTTGTTGACGATGCGGCCCGTCTCGGTGTCCCACAGCACGGGCACGGTGACGCGGCCGTCGAACCCCGGGTCGGACCGCCGGTACGCCTCGGCGAGGTACGTGAAGCCGTTGACCGGGTCCGCGGTGTTGCCGCGCCCCTCGCGGACCGCCCATCCGCGGTCGTCCCGCTCCGGGTCGACGACCGTCATGGAGATCGCTTCCTCGAGGCCCCGCAGCCGCCGGTAGATGATCGTGCGGTGCGCCCACGGGCACGCGTAGGAGACGTACAGGTGGTACCGGCCGGCGGCCGCGGGGAACCCGGAGGAGCCGTCGGCGGTGACGCGGTCGCGGAAGACGGACTCCTGGCGGCGGAACCCGCCGTCGGCGTCCAGCTCCTTCGGGAACGGTGCGGCGGTCTCGGACATCTGCGGGCTCCGGCTGAGGGGTGCGGACCCGCATGAAAGCAGGGCTTGGGCGAACGCGCCTCGTGGAGATAGGCTCGGCCCGGCATGCCCACGGTGCACCTGACCCCGCTGACGCCGCTGGCCTTCCTGGATCGCTCCGCCGACGTGTTCCGGGACCGCACCGCCGTCGTCCACGACGGCGGTGCGATGACGTACGCCGAGCTGGCCGCGGCGGCGACGCGCATGGCGAACGCCCTGCGGGCGTCCGGCGTGGCGCCGGGCGACCGCGTCGCCTACCTGTGCCCCAACGCCCCGTCGCTGCTGGTCGCGCACTTCGCGGTGCCGCTGGCCGGCGCGGTCCTGGTGGCGATGAACACCCGCCTCGCCCCCGAGGAGATCCTCACGATCTGCAACCACTCCGGTGCGGTGACGGTGGTCGCCGACACGGAGTTCGCGGGGACCGTCACCGCCGTGCGCGACCGCATGGAGACCGTGCGCGAGGTGGTGTGGGTCGACGACACCGGCACCGGCGTCCCGGACGGCGGCGTGGCGATGGACACCTACCTGGCCCGCGGTTCGGACGCCCCGCTGGCGTGGGCGGTGGACGACGAGGACGCCACCATCTCCATCAACTACACCTCCGGGACCACGGGGCAGCCGAAGGGCGTGATGTACACGCACCGCGGCGCGTACCTGAACGCTCTGGGCGAGGGCCTCACCGCGGGGCACGACCACCACACCGTGTACCTGTGGACCCTCCCGATGTTCCACTGCAACGGCTGGTGCCACCCGTGGGCGATCGTCGCGACGGGCGGCGTGCAGGTGTGCCTGCGGGCGGTGCGCGGGGACGCGATGTGGCGGGCCATCCGCGAGCAGGGCGTCACGCACATGTGCGGCGCGCCGGTGGTGCTGAGCACGATGGTGAACGCGCCCGAGGCGGGCCCGGTGGGCCACTCCCTCACCGTGATGGTCGCCGCCGCCCCGCCGAGCCCCACGATCCTCGCCCAGACGGAGGCGCTGGGGGCCCGCATCATCCACGTGTACGGGCTCACCGAGACCTACGGGCCGCACACCGTCTGCCAGCTGCAGGCGGACTGGGACGCGGAGACCGTCGAGGTGCGGTCGCGTCTGCTGGCCCGGCAGGGCGTCGCGATGGTGATGGCCGACCCCATCCGGGTCGTCGACGAGGACATGAACGACGTGCCGCGGGACGGCGCCACGATCGGCGAGGTCGTGATGCGCGGCAACAACGTCATGAAGGGCTACTTCGCCGCGCCGGAGCTCACCGAGCACGCGTTCCGCGGCGGCTGGTTCCACTCGGGCGACCTGGGCGTGTGGCACCCGGACGGCTACATCGAGCTTCGCGACCGGGCGAAGGACGTGGTCATCTCCGGCGGGGAGAACATCTCCACCATCGAGGTGGAACAGGCCGTGGTGAGCCACCCGGCCGTCCTGGAGGCGGCGGTGGTGGGCGTCCCGGACGACCGCTGGGGCGAGCGCCCGAAGGCGTTCGTGGTGCTCCGCGAGGGGATGTCCCTGGAGGCGGAGGTGCTGGTCGCGCACCTGCGCACGATGATCGCGGGCTACAAGTGCCCCGAGCCCCACCGCATCGCGTTCGTGGAGGCCCTGCCGCGCACCTCCACGGGCAAGGTCCAGAAGTACGTGCTGCGCGAGCGCGAGTGGGGCGAGGCGGGCCGGCGGATCAACTAGCCGGCGGGCGGGTCAGAACCGGCGGACGTGCCCGTGCTCGTCGGCGCCGATGCGGACGCCGCGGCTCGGCTCCTCGAACTCGAACTCCATGGGGCCTGCGAAGACGTGGGCCCCGTTGTGCACGATGTCGGCGACCAGCCGGTCGGGCGTGTGGGTGGTGCCCTCCAGGACGACCTCGATGCGGCTGCCGCCGGATCCGCCCAGCTCGTGGACGTGGACGTTGCCGTTCACCCGGGCCTTTCCGCCGCGCAGCGTGGAGGTCGGCGCGTCGCAGGACAGGTCGCCGCCCACGAAGATGTCGCAGTTGAAGACGCCCTGCCCGGTGAGGACCAGCGAGCCGCTGGCCTCCAGCTCGCACGCCTGCAGGTAGGCGACGCGAACCTCGGCGGGCTCCGCCACCTGGCGCCGCATGGCGGCGACGTGCAGGTTGAGCTGGCCCACGAGCCCTCGCAGCTGGGCGGTGGACTGCAGCTCGTGCGCCCCCAGGCCCTCCACCACGTGGTCCACGGCGGTCACGGCGTCCTCGACCGCCGGCTCGAAGGTGCCGGCGATGTGCGTGCGGATCACCTCGCGCGCCTCGTGGAAGCGGGCGCGGACGTGGGAGAACTGCCCCTCCAGCAGGGCGAGCAGGGCCGCGCCGGGCTTGAGCTCCACCCCGCGGTCGCCGGCGGTGGCGGTGAGCTGGTCCACGATGGCGGCCATCACGTCGAGCTGGTCGGGGGCGTCGCCGAGGGCGGTGAGGAGCTTCACCAGCACGGCCTGCCGGCCCCCGGCCCGCAGCCGGGAGTGGACGCAGGACCCGGTGATGGTGAGCGACCCGCCGGCCTCGACGTCGGCGTGGTCGATGCCGCCGACGATCTCGAGGTCGTGCTTGGCGCGCACGACCCGGCCCTCCTCGATGGAGCCGGTGACGATCAGGGACGCGAGCACGTCCACGTCGCCGGTGGAGACGTCGACGTCGCCGGTGAGGGTGATGCGCTCCTCCACGATCACCATGGCGCCCGCGACGGCGGGGCGGCCGTCCACCCCGGCGACGAGGTGCAGCGTGCCGTCCTCGGTGAGCTCGCGGACGGTGCCCATCCCGGCGGCCAGCGGGGCGTCCTTCGGGTCGCGGGCCGGCAGGTCCTCGCCGGTGACGGTGCGGCCCGGGACGCCCGGGACCACCGGGGTCTTGGTGGCGAGCAGCGTCCCGCGCGGCACCGTGTGCAGCGGGTTGAGCTTGAGGGCGTCGGTGAAGTGCAGGGTCACCTGCGCGTCCTGCGGCGGCTGCGCGGGGACCCCGCGGGCGACGATGCGGCCGGTGCCGTCGGAGGACCGCAGGGCGGCCTGCACCTCGCCGGGCAGCACGCCGAACGCGACGGCGGCCTCCGCGAGGGCGGCCTGCGCGTCGGCGTCGGTGGCCGGCGGGCCCTCGATCTTCTCGATGAGCTGCCGCTGCAGGATGATCTCCTGCGCGGGCGAGCGGTCCTCGAGCTCGTAGGTGAGGCCCGGGGCGCGCGAGACGGTCATGCGGGCCGTCAGCCGGTCGCCCGAGACGGCCACGGTGACGGTGGTGACCGGGTCCACGGATCCGGGGTCCACCTCGATGCCGTCGAGGCTGTGGAGCTCCACCCGGGAACCGGCGTCCTGGCCGTTCCGGCGGATCGTGATGCCGTCCCCGGCGATGACCACCGCGGGCCCCCCGTCGGGGTCCGCGTCCAGGACGAGGCGCCCGCCCACGACGCTCACCATCCCGATTCGCTTGGTGGCCACTTCGCTGCTCATGCAACAGGTATCGACCCGGCGCGGCGCCTGATGAGCGCACGTAGAGATTCCGCGCGTTCGTCTCCCCTGCTCCGCGGGTACTTCCGGCCCACAATCCGCCCGGGAGGAGCCGCCATGCCGCGCCGCCTGCTCGTGATCGCGAACGAGACGATCGCCAGCCCGCACCTGGCCGAGGAGGTCCGCCGCCGCGCGGGCGGCGACGCGGACGTGCTGGTGGTGGCGCCCCGCCTGCACCGGGGGCGGCTGGACCACTGGCTGGGCTCCGGCGAGGACCGGGCCCATTCGGCGGCGGTCCGGCGGCTGGACGAGACGGTCGCGGCGTTGCGCGCGGGCGGACTGCGCGTGGAGGGCCGGGTGGGCGACGCGGACCCCCTGATGGCCCTCGACGACGCGGTGCGCGAGTTCGGACCGGACGAGGTCGTGATCTCCACGCACCCGCCCGGCCGGTCGCAGTGGCTCGAACGCCGGATCGTGCAGGACGTGCGCGGCCGCTACGCGTTCCCGGTGACGCACCTGGTCGTGGACCTGGAGGCCGGGACGATGTCGGTCGACGCCGACCGGGACCCCGCGGGGCCCGGCGAGGAACGGGTGCCGGTGTACCACGCGTCCGGCTACCACGAGGCGCTCCGCATCCGCCGCCGCGGCTTCCGCGACGCGGCGCGCCCCGGCGGCTGGGTGGAGGTGTCCACCGACGAGCCGCCCGCGGGCGACGACGCCGTGGTGTTCGCGGTGCGCCTGCCGCGCAGCGTCCTCGACGGCTGCGCGAGGGACGGCGACGGCGTCCGCGTGCCCGCCGCCCTGCTGGACGCCCACGGCCCGCCGGTGGAGACCGACACCAGCCACGCCGAATGAGCCAGGAAACGACGAAACCCCGCCACGGGCGGGGTTTCGTAGGTGGAGGATACCGGGATCGAACCGGTGACCTTCGCGCTGCCAGCGCGACGCTCTCCCAGCTGAGCTAATCCCCCGGGGCCCGGGCAGTATAGGCGACGTGCCCGCACGCTCCAAGGCATGCGGACGCGCGCCCGGCGGCCTCAGGACGCGGCCAGCTCCAGGGTCTCCTGCGGCGCCTCGCCCCACAGCCGGTCGAGGCGGTAGAACTCCCGCGCCTGCGGCGTGAAGACGTGGACGACGACGTCCAGGTAGTCCATGAGGATCCACTCGGCCTCCCGCTCCCCCTCGATGCGGCGGGGAGAGGTGCCCTGCTCCTTGAGCTGCTTGCGGATCTCGTCGGAGATGGCCTTCGTCTGGCGGGGCGTGGAGCCGGTGCAGACGATCATGTAGTCGGTGTAGACGACCAGCTCGCGCATGTCGATGAGGACGATGTCGCGGGCTTTCTTGTCGGCGGCGGCCGACGCGGCCGCCCTGGCGAGCTCGAGAGGGTTCGCGGCGAACTCCTGTTCCGTGATGCTGTTCCGGGTCACGGTACGGCCCCCGCGCGCGGCGCGCAACCGTCCGCGGGTCCGTCAGTCCCGCAGGAGGGGCTCCACGCCCTCGGGGACCAGGTACCGCACGGGCGCGCCCTCCTCCAGGCGGCGGCGGACCATCGTCGAGGACACGCCGATCTCCGGCGCCTCGACCACGTCGACCCGCCCCGGTGCGACCCGGTCGGCGGTCTCCCGGATGCGCTCCGCGCTCCACCCTGCGCGCGGCACCACCGCGATGCGCGCCAGCGACAGCAGCCGCGCCGGGTCGTGCCAGGCGGGCAGCGTCTCCAGGCGGTCGGCGCCGAGCATGAACCACAGCTCCGCGCCGGGGTGCTCGCGGGCGATGAGCTCCAGGGTGTCGGCGGTGTAGCTCGGCCCGTCGCGGTCCACCTCCACGCGGGAGCACGCGAGCCCCGGGTGCCCGGCGACCGCGGCCTCCACCATCCGCACCCGCCGCCCGGCGTCGAAGCGCGGGGCGGGACGGTCGGTGGGCGTCCCCACGGGCACCAGCAGCATCAGGTCGAGCCGCAGGCGCCACCAGGCCTCCTGGGCCAGGATGACGTGCCCGATGTGCGGCGGGTCGAAGGCGCCCCCCAGCACCCCGACGCGCCGGGCGGTGCTCACGGGACCTGCCCCTGCCCCTCGCCGGCCAGCCGGGTGGTGGTGAGGGCGGTCAGCGTCACGGGCCCGCCGCGGCCGCCCGGCGGGGCGGCGACGCCCAGGGCGGCGCCCACCCCCAGCCCCTCGCCCTCCACGATGCGGGGCGACGCGTTGACCAGCACGCAGCCCGCCGAGACGGCGCGCCGGAAGCGGTCGGCCTCCTGGGAGCCGGCGGCGATGATGCAGGCCAGCTGCCCGGTGCCCTCGGACTCCACGACCGCGGCGGCCTCGTCCAGTGAGCGGACCATGCGCGCGACCACGCCGTGGGCCGCGAGCGCCTCGCGGGCCGACGGCGCGAACGCCGCGGCCACGGCCTCGTGGATGAGCACGGCCTCGGTGAGGGTCTGCTCGCGGGGCCGCTGGGTCGCGAGGCTCATCACGACGCCCGCCGCCACGTCGGGGTCCGCGCCGGCGTCCACGTAGACGTGGGCGACGCCGTGCGGCGCCCGCAGCACCGGCATCGCGGCCGTCCCGGCGATGCGCTCCACCTCCTCGGCGTCGCCGCGCACCAGCAGCAGGTCGATGTAGGCGTCGAGCGCCAGCAGCCGGTCGAGCTCGGCGGCGTCCGGCCCGATGGTGGCCAGCGTCGCCTGAGGGAATCCCGCCTCCCGCAGGCCGCCCTCCAGCACCTCGTTGACGATGCGGGTGGTCCGCCGGGCGGCCGCGCCGCCGCGCAGCACCACGGCGTTCCCCGAACGGATGCACATCGCCGCGGCGTCGGTGGTCACGTGCGGGGCGGCCTCGTACACGACGGCCACCAGGCCCAGCGGGATGCGCTCGTGCCCCACGGACATGCCGTTGGGCAGCCGGCGGGCATGCTCGGTGCGGCCGATGGGGTCGGGCAGGGCCGCGACGCGCCGCATGCGGTCCGCCATCGCGGCGATGCGGTCGCCGTCCAGCAGCAGCACGTCGAGGGCGCGGGCGTCCAGGCCGGCCCGCTTGGCCTCGGCCATGTCCTCGTGGTTGTCGCGCAGGATCTCGTCGGCGCGGCGGCCGAGGGCGTCGGCCATCTCCAGGAGCGCCGCCGAGCGCCGCTCGCCGGTGGTGGCCCCCACCTCGCGCGCCGCGGCGGCGCCCTCGGCGACCACCCGCTCCAGGTTGGAGGTGCGGCGGCCCATCAGTCGCCGTCCAGCACGAACTGGTCGCGGTGGATGACCTCGGGGGCGGCCTCGGGGAGGCGGGCGGCGACCTCCTCGGACTTCAGCCCGGCGATCATCCGGATCTCGTCGGCCGACAGGGCGCTGATGCCCTTGCCGACCAGCACGCCGCCCTCGTCGACCACCTCCACGGCGTCGCCGCCGGCGAAGTGCCCCTCCGCGCCGCGCACGCCCACCGCCAGCAGCGAGGTGCCGCGCACCCGCAGCGCCCGGGCGGCACCGGCGTCCACCCGGACGCGCCCCAGCGCGGGCTTGGCGTACCGCAGCCACAGCTTGAAGGCGGACTCCCGCTTGCTCTGCGGACGGAAGCGGGTCCCCACATGGCTGCCGGAGGCCACCGCCGGGATGAGGCCGTCGGCCTGCCCGGCACCGATCACGCATGTCACGCCGGCGGCGGTCGCCATGCTCGCCGAGGCGATCTTGGAGCTCACACCGCCGCGGCCGATGCCGGAGCCGGCCAGGTCGGACAGCGGCACGTCGGCCGGCCGTGTGCCGGCCGGGACGTCGCCCAGGAGCTCCGGCGCGCCGTCCGGGCCGTCGACGTAGAGGCCCTCCCGGTCGGTGAGCAGCACCAGCCAGGTCGCACCCAGCAGGATCGCGACCTGCGCGGCCAGCACGTCGTTGTCACCGAAGGTGAGCTCGTCGGTGGCGGTGGTGTCGTTCTCGTTGATCACCGGCACCACGCCCAGCTCCAGCAGCCGCTGTAACGTGTTCCGCGCGTTGACGTAGCTGGCGCGGCGGTCCAGGTCGGAGGAGGTGAGCAGGACCTGGGCCGGGGTCACGCCATGGGCGCCGAACAGGTCCAGGTACCGCTGGAACAGCACGCCCTGCCCCACCGCGGAGGCGGCCTGCAGGTCCGGCAGGGCCGTCGGGCGCTCGCGGATGCCCAGCCGGCCGAGACCGCAGGCGATGGCGCCGCTGCTGACCAGCACCGGGCGGTGCCCCTGCCGCAGCACGCGGACGAGGTCCCGCACGCGGGCCTCCATGAGCTCCTCGCGCAGGTTGCCGTCGCCGTCGACCAGGGTCGACGAGCCCAGCTTGGCGACCAGGACGCTCACGCCGCCGCCGGGGCGGCGCCGAGCGCCCGCACCAGGGCCTCCCGCAGGGCGCCGATCCCCTCGCCCGTCTCGCTGTCGACCGCGAAGTCCGCCCAGTCCGGCCGGTCCCCCGGGTCCGCGTGGGTGGCGACCACCCATTCCGCGACGCCCTCACGCAGATACGTCCCGAAGCCCTCACGGGCGCGGGCGATGCGCTCGGCGGCCGGCTCCTCGTCCGACGCGTCGACGCAGTGCAGGATCACGCGGGCCCGCTCGCACTGCACCAGGTGGGAGTCCTCGCGCGGCGTGCCGTCGGCGGCGAGGCCCGGCAGGTCGATCACGGTGAACAGGTGGCCCTCGTCGTCCTCCAGCGGGCCCAGCGCCGGCTCCTTGGTGGAGTGCGGCCAGGCGGCGACCGTCGCGCCGGCGCCCGTGAGGGCCACCAGCAGGGCGCTCTTGCCGGAGTTCGGCAGCCCCACCAGCGCGACGTCCACGGCGAGGCGCAGCTCGAGGGTGAGCCAGGTCTCCTCGCCGGGCATCCCCGGCACGGTCTCCCGCGGGGCCTGGTGGGTGGAGCTCCGGAACGCGCGGTTGCCGACGCCGCCCTCCCCGCCGCGTGCCACCTGCACGCGGTCGCCGGGGTGGTCGAGCTCGGCGATGACCTCGTCGTCGCGCAGCACGCGCGTGCCCGGGGGCACGGCGATCTCCAGGTCGTCGCCCGCCCGGCCGCGCTTCACGCGGCCCTCGCCGGCACCCCCGGCCTGGGCCTTGTGGTGCACGGCGCGCCGGAACCGGGTGAGGTCCTTCTCCTGCTCGTCCGCGACCACGAACACGCGGCCGCCCCGGCCGCCGTTGCCGCCGTCCGGACCGCCGCGCGGGATGTACTTCTCACGGCGGAACGACAGGCAGCCGCCGCCGCCGTGGCCACCCTCGACGTGGATGCGCGCCCTGTCGGTGAAGGGCACGGCCGCGCTTACTGGGCTGCCGCGGCCTCCGCGTGCACGAACACTCGCCGGCCCTTGCGGCCGTTGGTGAACTCAACGCGGCCCGAGACCGTTGCGAAGATCGTGTAGTCGCGGCCCATGCCCGTGCCGTCGGCCGGCTTGAACTCGCTGCCGCGCTGCCGGACGATGATCGACCCGGCGGGAACCACCTGGCCGGCGAACACCTTCACCCCGAGGCGCTTCGCCTTGGAGTCGCGTCCGTTCCGGCTGGAGCCGCCACCCTTCTTGTGAGCCATTTCCTACCTCAGCCGATCGACTCGATGCGGATGCGCGAGAGGCGGGAGCGGTGCCCGCGCTTGCGCTTGCTGTCCTTCTTCGCCCGGTAGGTGAACGCGATGAGCTTGGGGCCCAGCACGTGCTCCTCGACCGTGGCGTTCACGCTGCCGCCGTCCGACAGGGCGCCACCGGAGACCCCGGTCGCGAGCACGGTCGGCGAGAAGCTGTCGCCGGGCTCGTGCGCGAGGCGGTCGACGAGCAGGCGCTCGCCCTCGCGAACCTTGTACTGCTTGCCCGACAGGGCGATCACGGCGTAATCCGGCACCACTTCTCCCACGACACGGGTCGGAACGACGGCGGAGGATAGCACGGGTTCCCGCGCGTGTCCGGACCCCGTCAGAGGGCCTGGCACATGCGGTCCGTCCAATCCGGTCCGCCCAGCAGCTCGGGCAGCTCCAGGGCGGCCACCACGTTCAGCAGCATGCCCATCGCGAAGAACTCCCGCAAGCGGTCCGGCGTGGCGCCGCTGAGCTCGGCGACGCGCGCGCGCAGCCCGGCCATCCGCTCGCGCACGACGGCCTTGACGTGGTCGTCGCCGGACGCCGCGAACGCCTGCAGGAGCATCATCAGCAGCGTCCGGTCCTCCAGCAGCCGCCCGTAGGCGGCGCCCATGGCCTGCAGCGGGTCGCCCTCCCCCGCCCCGGCGGCCGCGTCGGCGAAGGCGTCCTCCACCGCCGTGAAGGCGCGGTCGAGGGCCGCCTCGAACACGGCGCGCTTGGAGCCGAACAGGCGGATCACGTACGGCTGGGAGATGCCGGCGCGCCGCGCGACGGCGTCCGTGGTGGCCTTCTCGAAGCCGTGCGCGGCGAACTCCTGCAGCGCGGCGTCCACGATCGCGACGCGGCGTTCATCGGCGGAGAGGCGGGGTGCGGTGGTCATGGGTTGACATGTTATCAGCCGATAACTACTGTGCCGCCATCTTGAGTTATCAGCCGATTACAACCAATGGGAGGTCGCGCATGCCGGCGCAGCGCCGACGGCAGATCTGGGCACTGGCCATCACCGGTCTCGCCCTGTTCATGGTCGTCCTCGACAACCTCGTGGTCACCTCCGCCCTGCCCGTCATCCGCACGGACCTCGGCATGTCCGTGGACTCCCTGGGCTGGGTGGTGAACGCCTACACGCTCTCGTTCGCCGTGCTGCTGCTCACCGGGGCGGCGCTGGGCGACCGGCTCGGGCGGCGGCGCATGTTCGCGGCCGGGATCCTGGTCTTCGCGGCCGCATCCGCCGGCTGCGCGCTGGCCGCATCACCGGAGGCCCTCATCGCCTTCCGGACCATCCAGGGCGCCGGCGCGGCGATGGTGATGCCGCTGTCGCTCACGCTGCTCACCGACGCCTTCCCGCCCGGCAAGCGCGGGATGGCCCTGGGCATCTGGTCGGGCATCAGCGGCCTCGCGGTCGCCGCCGGGCCGGTCGTGGGCGGCGCGGTGGTGGACGGCATCTCCTGGCACTGGATCTTCTGGCCCAACGTGCCCCTCGGCATCCTCACCGCCGTGCTGGCCTTCCGGGCGATGGCCGAGTCCCGAGGCGCGGCGCGCCCCCTGGACCTGCCGGGGATGGCGCTCGCCGGCGCCGGGCTGCTGGGCGTGGTATGGGGCCTGGTGCGCGGCAACGGCGAGGGCTGGACCTCCCCGGAGATCCTGCTGGCCCTGGGCCTCGGCACCCTGTTCCTGGTGGCGTTCGTGGCGTGGGAGGCCCGGAGCCCCCACCCGATGCTGCCGCTCGGCATGTTCCGCAGCCGCGGCTTCACGATCGCCAACGCCGTGTCGGTGGCGATGTACTTCGGGATGTTCGGGTCGATCTTCTTCCTGGCCCAGTTCCTGCAGACGGTGCAGGGCAACAGCCCGCTGAAGGCCGGGCTCATGATCCTCCCCTGGACCGTGATGCCGATGTTCGTGGCCCCGATCGCCGGGGCGATGTCGGACCGCGTGGGCGCACGTCCGCTGATGGTGGGCGGCCTGGCGCTGCAGGCCGGGGCGCTGGCCTGGCTGGGCCTGGTGAGCACTCCCGACGTGGGCTACGCCGCGCTGCTGGTGCCGTTCGCCATGGCCGGGGCCGGGATGGCGCTGGTGTTCCCGCCCGTGGCCAACCTGCTGGTCGCCTCCGTCCCCGAGGCGCGCATCGGCGTCGCCTCGGGCGCGAACAACACCATGCGCGAGGTCGGCGGAGCGCTCGGCATCGCCGTGATGACCGCCGTGTTCACCGCCACCGGCAGCTACGCCTCACCCCAGGCGTACGTCGACGGGCTCACCCCGTCGGTGCTGGTGGGCGCCGCCGCGGTCGCGGTGGGCGCGCTGCTTGCCCTCGCGGTGCCCGCCCGGCGCGCGGCCCGCATCTCCGCTCAGGCGGCCCTGGAGGCCGCCTGAGCGAAGGGGAGGCGTCAGGCGGCCTTGCGGCCCCGGATCTTGGCCTCGCCGTCGGCGACGCCCTTGTCCGGCTCCACCGTGACCGACTTGCCGACGTACTCCTCGATCTCGAGCACCCTGGCGCGGCCGTCCTCGTTGAGGAGCTCGGCCGCCCGGGGGCTCACCCGCACCACCACCGCGTCCTCGGACGCGGCGACGGCGACCCGGGACACGGCCCGGCAGGTGTCGATCGCGACGGTCTCGTCGGAGAGCACGTACCCGAAGCCCTCGCAGGCCCGGCACTGCTCGGTCATCACCTCGCGCGGCCCGTCGCTGATGTTCTGGCGGGTCATCTCCACCAGGCCAAGCGGGGAGATGTCCGCCACGAAGGTCCGGGTGCGGTCCTTCTCGAGCGCGGCCTCCAGCGCGGCCTTCACGGCCTTGCGGTTGGGGGCGTCGCTCATGTCGATGAAGTCGATGATCACGATGCCGCCGATGTCGCGCAGCCGCAGCTGGCGCACCGCCTCGGCCGCCGCCTCCAGGTTGGTCTTGGTGGCGGTGTCCTCCAGGCGGTTCCCCCCACGGCCCACGTTGCCGCCGGAGTTGACGTCGATGACCGTCATGGCCTCGGTGTCGTCGATCACCAGGTAGCCGCCCGACGGCAGCGGGGCGCGCCGCTCCAGCGTCCCCCGGATGGCCTTCTCGGCCCCGAAGGCGGTGAGCAGCGGCTGCTCGCCCTCGTACAGCGTCACCTTCGACGCCATCGCCGGGGAGGTGCGGCGCAGGAAGTTGAGGATGCGCTCGTGCTGGCCCGGCTCGTCGACGATGACCTCGTCCACGTGCTTGTTCAGCAGGTCGCGGATGACCTTCAGGGAGACGTCCGCCTCGCTGTAGAGCAGCGACGGGGCCTTCACCTGCCCGGCGCGCTGCTGCAGCGCCTGCCACAGGCGCCGCAGCGCCTGGTAGTCGCGGGCGATGTCCTCGGCGGACGCGCCGGCGGCGGCGGTGCGGACGATGAGCCCGCCCTCCAGCGGCAGGGCGCCGCAGATCTTGCGGAGGCGCTTGCGCTCGTCGTCGAGCAGCTTGCGGCTCACCCCCACCCCGTCCCCGTACGGGACGTACACCACGAACCGGCCCGCCAGGGACAGCTGCATGGTGAGGCGGCACCCCTTGGTGCCCATGGGGTCCTTGGTGGCCTGCACCAGGATCTCGTCGCCCTTCTTCAGGAGCTCCGCGATCTGGCGCTTGTGCTTCGGCACGCCGATGGCCACGACCTCGTCGACGTGCAGGAACCCGCTCTTGGGGAGGCCGACGTCCACGAAGGCCGCCTCCATGCCGGCGAGCACGTTGCCCACCCGGCCCTTCCAGACGTGGCCGACGACCGACCGCCGCCCGCGCCGCTCGATGTAGCACTCCGCCGTGCGCCCGTCCTCGAGGATCGCGACGCGCGTCTCCCACGGGTCGACGGAGACCAGGATCTTGGTGTTCAGCGCTCCTCCTGTACGGGGTCAGGCCCGGAGGGTGCGAGCCGGCGTGCGGCCACCGCAACGCCCCGGGTGACGGTGTAGGCCAACCCGCCGCGGACCACGGTCTCGGCGGAGGGTACGGCGGTGATCAGACGACGCGCGGTCGCGCGCCACAACGGCGCGGCTCCGGCGATGGCCGCCACCTGGCCCAGGATGCGGGCGTCGGGGCGGCCACCGGCCAGGCCGGTGAGGTCGGAAGCCAGGCGGACCTGGGTCACGGTGAGCAGCGGCATCGCGGCCCCGGAGATCCCGGGGGCGGATGCCACCACGGCGGCGCGGCGGGCGGCGCGGCGCTCCAGGCCGCGTGCCACCTCGTCGCGCAACGGGGGGTGGGTGTTGCCCGCGGCGACCGCGCGGGTGGAGAGGCCGCGCACGACGGCGGCGCGCAGGACGTCGGCCCCGGCCCCGTCGAGCGCGTCGATGTGCTCGACCACCGACATCTCGACGTCGGGGTCGGCGAGCAGGGCGCGCTCGGCGCGGCGCCGCTGCACGTGGGTGCCCAGCACGGCGACGACGGCGTCGCCGCCCTTGCGGCGGTGCTCCCCCACGACGGGCGCCACGTGCGCGGCGTTCCCGCCGGGCGCGACGACCGCGACCAGCATGTCGTCGGGGGCCGGCGTGCCGATCCGGCCGCCGACGATGGCGGCGGCGTCGGCCGCCAGGCCGGCGTCACCGGCGTCCACCACGACGACCTCGACGTCCTTGTCCGCCGCCATGGCGGACAGGCCGACGGCCATCGCGAGGGGTTTGACGACGCGGAACCCGCGTTTGATCAGGGGCACGGAGGGAGGTCTTCGGTCACAGTCCCGCGCGGCGGCGGTGGATGGAGAGCAGGATGCCGACGGCCGCCACGTTGGTCACGGTGTGGCTGCCGCCGTAGCTCACGAACGGGAGCGGGATGCCGGTGATGGGCATGATGCCCACGTTCATCCCGACGTTCTGGAAGAGCTGGAACATGATCATCGCACCGATTCCGCCCGCGACGATCTGTTCGAACTGCGTCGCGGCCCTCGCGGTGAGGCGCAGGATGCGCCAGAGGATCACCCCGAACAGCAGCAGGACCCCCGCGGCGCCCGCGAACCCGTACATCTCGGCGATGACCGCGAAGATGAAGTCGGTGTGGTGCTCGGGCAGGAAGTCGTTGATGGTCTGGGTGGCCTCCTCCGGCCCCTTGCCCAGCGCGCCGCCGGACCCGATGGCCGTCTTGCTCTGGTCCAGCTGGTAGCCGGCGGTGCCGCTGTTGCGGTCGCCGTTGACGAACGCCGTGAGGCGCTCCACCTGGTAGTCCTTGAGCACGTGGACGCCGGCCGCGGGCAGGATCCCGAGGATCAGCACCAGCGCGCCCACCAGGACGGCGGCGGCGGTCGCGAAGTGCGTCCACGGCGCGCCGGCGAGGAACAGCACGGCCGTGAGGATGGCGCCGTACACCAGGGCGGTACCGAGGTCGGGCTGCAGGAACACGACCGCCGCGGGCGCCGCGGCGACCGCGACCAGGAACAACGTCGTGCGTCGCGCCGTGATCTCCGCCATCCGCTCCACCGCGAGCGCGGAGAGCACCAGGATCATCACGACCTTGCCCATCTCCGACGGCTGCAGGTTGAAGGGCCCCACGTCGATCCAGGCGTTCGCGCCCTTGATGGTGGTGCCCAGCACGAACACGACCGCGAGGGCGCCCAGCAGGCCGCCCAGCATCACCCAGCTCATGCTCTGCAGCCGGGTGATGTCGAATGCGGCGAGCACGATGCCGCCGATCACCGCGCCGATGGTGAACAGCACCTGGCGGTCGGTGAAGAAGTTGGGGCTGCCCGGCACGTCGTTGACGGTGGCGGCGTCGATGACGTGGACGCTGAACGCCAGCAGCAGGCCGACGGCCAGGATGAGGATCCAGTCCAGGCTCAGGAGCGCGCTCCTGACCCGTTCGCCCATGCCCTCGTGGTGGGCGCGGGTGGGTGTCGCCAGCGTCGTCAGTTCGATTCCTTCTGGATGGGCACGCCGCACAGGTTGGGATCGAAGCGCGTGGGCCCGTAGGCGGCGATCGTATGACACACCGCGGGCGCCGCGTTGGTCGCACCCGTCCCGCCGTGCTCGACCACGACGGCGACCACGATCTTGGGGTTGTCGGCGGGCGCATAGCCCACGAACCACGCGTGGTCGGGCTGGCCCTTGATGCCGGACTCGGCCGTGCCGGTCTTCCCGGCGATCTGCGGGCCGCCGCTCTGCATCACCGGGGCGAACACCCCGTACGCCGTCCCCTGGCTGCCGGTCGCCGCCAGCTTGAGCCCCTCCCGCACGGGGGTGAGGATGCGCGCGGGGATGCCGAGGTCCCGCGCCGGCCTGGCGGACGAGATCTTGCGCACGACGCGCCCGGACTGGTCGGTGACCTCCTGCGCGACCACGGGCGTCACGATCTTGCCGCCGTTGGCGATCGCGGAGTAGGCGATGGCCATCTGCAGGGGATTCGTCTCCACGAAGCCCTGGCCCACGGTCATGTTGACCTCGTCGCCCGGGAGCCACACGGCGAGCGTGGGGTACAGGTCCTTGAAGTGGTTGACCTTCCACTGCGGGTCGGGGACGCGGCCGGCGTTCTCACCCGGCAGGTCGATGCGCGTCGGCAGGCCGATCCCGAACTTCTTCGCCCACTCGCTCTGCTGGGCCTCACGCTCCTTATAGAGCTTGTAGCCCACCTGGTAGAAGTAGGTGTCGCTGGACACCTCCAGCGCCTTCGGCAGCGTGATGAGCCCGTGGAACTCCTTCTGGAAGTTCGGGAACACGGTGTCGAGGATCTTGATCTCGCTCGGGCTGTCGATGAGCTGGGTGGGCGACAGCACCCCCAGCTCCTGCGCCGTGATCGCGGTGATCGCCTTGAAGGTGGACCCCGGCGGGAACTGCGCCGCGATGGCCCGGTCGAGCAGCGGCGTCTGCTTGTTGCGGTTGTACGAGGTGATGAGGCGGCTGCGCCCCCGGGCGAAGGCGTTGGGATCGAACGTGGGGTACGAGGCGATCGCGAGGATCTCCCCGGTGTTCGGGTCGATCGCGACGCCCGCCGCGCCCTTCGCCGTGCCCGAGAGACGCACCCGGGCCTGGAGGTCCGCCTCGAGCGCGCGCTGGGTCGGCATGTCGATGGTGAGGCGCAGGTTCTTGCCCTGCACCGGCGGGCGGGTGCTGAACTCGCGGCCCACCTGCTCGCCGAAGGCGTCCACCTCGACCTTGCGCTGCCCGCTGACGCCCTTCAGGTACTGCTCGTACTCGGCCTCGACGCCGTCCTGCCCCACCCGCTCGTTGCCGTTGTAGCCGCGGGCGATGTAGTCCTTGTACTGGCGCTCGTAGATGGGGCCGGTGTAGCCCAGCAGATGCGCCGCGAGGGTGCCGTTGGGGTACTGGCGCACGAAGCTGTCCTGGAGCTCCACGCCCGGGAACTCGCGGATGCGCTCGGCCACGGGCAGGGAGACGCCCGCCGGGATGTCACGGGCCAGCACGACCGGCTGGTACGGGTAGTTGAGCTCCCCGCGCCGCATCTTCGCCAGCAGGCTGTACCGGGTGACCCCGAGGGTGTCGGCCAGGCGGCCCATCACGAGCTTGCGCCGGTCGCCGACCAGCTCCTTGGGGTACGCGACGATGTTCTGCGACGGGCTGTTCTGGGCGAGCACCACCTTGCCGGTGCGGTCCGTGATGACCCCGCGTGGCGCCTCCGTGACGATCGTGCGCAGGATGTTGTCGTTCGCCCGCTGGGCGTAGGCCTGCCCGCCGATGACCTGCAGGAACCACAGGCGCACCACCAGCACGCCGATCATCCCCATGGCGATGATCCCCAGCACGGCGATGCGGAACGCGGTGCGCGGGGTGAGCGGCCGCTGCGGGCGGCGCGGGTTCCCGGTGGGCCCCCCGCCCCCGGTGGGCCGCGGCGTGAGCATCGTGGTCATGCCGTCTGCCCCAGCTGGAAGGGCTCCGTGATGCGCGGCTCGCCCAGCAGGCGGCGGGCGATGAGCAGCACCGGGGCGGCGATGAGGCCGGTCAGCACGATGGACGGCACCAGCACGCGCGCCGTGAAGTCGGCCGCGAACACCGGCGTCCCCAGCATGAGCTGCACCGCGGCGTAGCCCAGCTGCACGAACGCCGCGCCGGCCATGGCCATCACGATCGGCGGCAGCACGTTCACCGATTCCTCCCGCTCGCAGTACCGGCCCGCCCAGGCCCCCAGCAGGAGATACAGCAAAGCGAGCACCCCGAGCGTTCCGATGGGTGCGGTGAGCTCCACCAGCAGGCCGCCGGCGGCCCCCGCGATGCCGCCCACCATGGGCCCGCGGAGGATCGCGACGGCCACCACCAAGCAGGCGATGAGGTCCGGCATCCCGTCGGAGATGCGCACGAACGGCATGAGGCTCACCTGGAGGATGACCCCGATGACGATCAGCGCGCCCACCGCCCACAGGGCCCGTCCCTGCGGGCTCCCCTGGTCGGGCGGCGCGGAGCCGCCGCCGGACACGATGATGGGCGGCGGGTTGGTGCTCACGGCGTCTTCGCCCGGTTGAGCGCATCCTGGGACTTCGGCGCCAGGACCACCACGTACGCCAGCTCCCGGGGGTTCACGAACGCGGCGACCTGCACCTTCTGCACGACGTCGGTGTCGCTCCCGCCGGCGCCCACCACAAGGCCGATCGGGATGCCGCGCGGGTACACCGACGGCACCCGCAGGCCGGAGAAGCCGGCGGTGAACACCGCCTGGCCCTGCGTGACCGGCTTGTCCGCCGGGATCCCCGTGACCTGCAGCTGGTTCGGGCCGCTGGGCGACAGGATGCCGCGGGCGCCGTCCGCACCCTCGATGGTCACGCCGATGCTGGTGCGCGGCTCCGAGATGAACGTCACGATGGACGAGCTCGGGAACACCTCGGTGATGACGCCCACCAGGCCCTCCGCGTCCCCGCGGGCCATCACCGGCGAGTTCACGCGGATGCCGTCGTCGCGGCCCCGGTTGAGACGGGCCCGGTGGTACCACGGTGCGGTGGACAGGCCGATGATGCTGGCCGGCACCTGGGTGTAGTCGGTGCGGAAGTCGTCGCCGACGCCCTTCAGGGCGTCCAGGCGGGCCGTGTCGGCGTGGTCGAACTGCTGCTGCACCAGCAGCGTCTTGAGCTGCTCGTTCTCGGCCTTCAGGCGCGCCGCCTCGTCCCGGGCGTCGATGAGCGAGGTGCCCCACCCCCAGGCGTCGCGCAGCGGCTGCACCGCCCGGGTGGTGCCCCCCTGGATGGGCGCGATGATCGCCCCGACGGCGCCCTGGAAGCCGTGCAGCGGCCCGCCGTCGCCCTCGGTGGAGTACGCGGTGAAGAGCAGCAGGCAGCCGACGACCAGCGCGGCGAGGAAGCCCCGCCGCACGTTGGAGCGCCGTTTCGCCAATGGCGTGCTCGCCTGTGTCCCCATGGGCCGCGGCCCCTTCCGCTGGGGGTTCAATACCGGCGCCGCTGGCGCCCCTTGCTCGTCTTGCGCATCACCTCGAACTCCTCGAGGGACCGGCCGGAGCCCACCGCGACGCACGTGAGCGGGGACTCCGCCACGTGGATGGGCATCTCGGTCTCACGCCGCAGCCGCTCGTCCAGGCCCTGCAGCAGCGCGCCGCCGCCCGCGAGCATGATGCCGCGGTCCATGATGTCCGAGGCGAGCTCCGGCGGCGTCTTGTCCAGGGTGCTCTTCACGGCGTCGACGATCTGACTGACCGGCTCGTCGAGGGCCTCGCGGACCTCCTCGCTGCTCAGCACCACGGTCTTCGGCAGGCCGGTGATCATGTCCCGCCCGCGGATCTCCGCCTGCACCTCCTCGCGCAGCGGGTACGCGGACCCGATCTCCAGCTTCACCTCCTCCGCGGTCTGGCTGCCGATCATGAGCTTGTACTCCCGCTTGACCCAGGCGATGACCGCCTCGTCCATCTCGTCCCCGCCCACGCGGATGGACTGCGCGACCACGATGCCGCCCAGGGAGATGACCGCCACCTCGGTGGTGCCGCCCCCGATGTCCACGATCATGTTCCCGGTGGGCTCCGCCACCGGCAGGCCGGCCCCGATGGCGGCCGCCATGGGCTCCTCGATGAGGTAGGCCTGGCGGGCCCCGGCCGAGAGCGTGGCCTCCTCGACCGCGCGCTTCTCGACGCCGGTCACGCCGGACGGTACGCACACCACCACGCGGGGGTGCGCCCAGCGGTTCTGGTGCACCTTCTGGATGAAGTGCCGGAGCATCTGCTCGGTCACGTCGAAGTCGGCGATGACGCCGTCCTTGAGCGGCCGGATGGCCGTGATGGTGCCGGGCGTGCGGCCCAGCATCCGCTTCGCCTCGATGCCGACGGCGTGCACCTCGCTGGTGCGCTGGTCGATGGCGACCACCGACGGCTCGGACAGGACGATGCCACGCCCCCGGACGTACACGAGGGTGTTCGCGGTGCCGAGGTCGACGGCCATGTCACGGCCGCCGAACCCGGTCAGGTAGCTCCAGAACCCGATCGGACTGCTCCTTGCTTGCCGCCGCGGGGGGCGGCGTTGGGCGCGAGAGAGGAGGCGATACTAACCGACCCCCGGCGGACGTCCCCGGTCCGCGTTCTGCCTGCATGCGCCGTTGCACGGGGACCGTAGCGGGGCCGCGTGGTGCAATGCCACCCCCGGATCGTTCAGGCCGCCGCCTCCCAGGCGCGGCGCACCAGCGCCGCGAGGTCGGGGGCGGGGACGCCGGGCCGCCACAGCTCGACGACGCTCCAGCCGGGCACCGGCTCCCACGGGCGCGCGCCGTCGACGCCCGGGCCGGGCTCCGGCAGGGCCACCGACTGCATGTCGAAGGCCACCGCCACCGGGGTCCGGCCGCGCAGCAGCAGCACGTACCGCAGCCCCCCGAAGGAGGGCGAGTAGGCCGTGCTGGGGCCGGGCAGTGCCCGGGCGGCGTCCAGGAGGGCGCTCCCCACGTCGGAATGGGCGTGCGGCTGCGCCCGTTCGAGGTGGGCCACCAGGGCCGCGGCCGCCCCGGCGTCGACCAGATCGCGGAGGTCGCCGCCGTCGGCGAGGCGGAGTCCGGGGTCGGCGGGCACGGGCCGACGGTACCACCGCGGCAGCCCGGTTCCCCGGGACGACCGGGCGGCCGTCCGCTACCCTCGGGGGCCGATGTCGCCCCTCTTCGCCGACGACAACTCCTCGTACCGCCGGGCCATGCGCAAGCAGGAAGCCGAGGCCAAGCGCCGCGAGGAGCGCCGCGAGCAGATCCTCGAGACGCTGCGCCGGCTGCGCGAGAAGGCCGCGGATCCCGCCGAGCTGGCCGCAGAGGAGCGGGCGCGCCGGCACAAGGAGATGCTGGAGCGGTACCCGCCGCTGTTCTAGCCGGCGGCCTCGTCGTCCGGCGGGATGCCCAGGCGGCGGTCCACCCCGCTCACCCGCAGCGCCCGCAGCGCCATGCCCGGCTTGGGCGGCACCACGTGCAGCCGCTGGTCCGCCTCCCGGGCGGCGATCTGGAGGTCCAGCAGCAGCCGCAGGCCGGCGCTGTCGAGGTAGGTCACGCGGGCCAGGTCCAGCGTCCACCGGCACGTGCCCGCGGTGGCCCGCCGCACCGCCTCCTCGATGCCGGGGAGCACCGCCTGGTCGACCTCGCCCTCCAGCGCCACCACCGGGGCCCCGTCCTCCTCGCGCACCCGCACCCGCCCGCCGCTCACGGGGCCCCCGCCGGCCGGCCCAGGCCATGCCGCATCGTGAGCACCGTGCCGCCGTCGCTCGCCAGCGCCGCCTCGTGGGTGAGCGCGGCGATCATCCGCAGCCCGTAGCCGCGGTGCGGGGTCGCAACCGGCGGCCGCCACGTGCCGTGGTCGCGCACCCGGATGACGGCGTCCCCGTCCTCCAGCGCGCACTCCAGGTCCAGGGGCCGCCGCGGATCGCCCGCCGCGTGCTCCACGGCGTTGGCCAGGGCCTCCCCCACCGCGATCACCAGGTCGTCCACGGCCTCGGCCCCCGCACCGACCTCCTGCAGCCAGGTGCGGACCCGGGCGCGGGCACCGGAGAGGGCGTCGTACCGCACCGGGACGCTCACGGACATGCGGCGGTCGTCGGCGGCCGGATGGCGGCCGTTGGAGGACGGCCGCGCCGCCCCCTCCACGTGCACGGCGAGCACCGCCACGTCGTCCAGCAGCGCCGCGCCGCCCTGGAACTCCTCCACGGACCGCTCGACCGCGGCCACGAGGCCCGCGGCCCCGGTGCCGGCGGCGGCCCGCAGCACGCGCATGAGGCGGCGCTCGCCGAAGAACAGCCCGTGGCGCCGCGCCTCCGTGATGCCGTCCGTGTGCAGCACCAGGGCGTCGCCGGGAGCGAGCTCGCCCTCCCAGCCGGTGCCGGTCCACCCCGGCTCGATGCCCAGCAGGCCGCCGCGCACCGGCAATTGCGAGGTGGTGCCGTCGGCCCGGACCCACACCGGCGGCAGGTGGGCGCCATTGGCGACCCGCACGGTCGCGCCCCCGCCGGGCCGGACGCCGATCCGGGCGACGACCGCGGTGCTGAACCGCGTGCTGCCCGGCTGGAAGGCGATGATCGACCGGTTGAGCATGTCCAGGATCGACAGCGGGTCCCGGTCCGGGCGCTCGAGGCACGCCACGCGGATCGCGTGCCGGCACAGCGAGGTGAGCTGCGCGGCCTCCGGGCCCTTCCCGCAGACGTCCCCCACCACCAGCACCCAGTCGTCGCCGGACCGGAACACGTCGTAGAAGTCCCCGCCCACCTCGTGGCCGTCGCCGGCCGCCAGGTACGCGGACGCCAGGTCCAGGCCGTCCGGGTCGGGCAGCCGCCCGGGCAGCAGGCTGTGCTGCAGCGTGCGGGCGATGTGCCGGTCGCGGTCCGCCAGCCGGGCGTTCTCGAGCGCGAGGGCCGCGCGGTCGGCGAGGGCGCCGGCCAGCTCCAGGTCGGCCTCGCCGAGGGTGCGCCCGCCTCGGCTGGAGGTGCCCAGCAGGATCCCGCCGAGCGGCCGGTCGCGCAGCACGATCGGCGTCGTGAGGTACGACCGCGGCGAGAGGACCTCCAGCAGCTCGCGCTTGCGCGTCCCGGACGGCGACTCCCGCACCAGGGCCCCCACGTCGGGGATCAGCAGGGGGCTGCGGGACTCGCGCGCCGCGGCGACGGAGATGGGGTCCCGCGCCTCCAGGGCGTGCTCCCTGCGCAGCTCCTGCAGGACCGGCACCATCTCCGGCTCGTCGTGCGCCACCGAGACCACCATGCGGCGGCCGTCGGCCCCGAAGATCTCCACCGAGGCGTAGTCCCCGACGTCCGGCACGAGCGTGCCCGCCAGCGCCCGCGCACGGTCCTCCAGGGTGTCGGCGGCGTCCATCGCGGCCCCCGCCCGTGCCAGCAGCGCGTCCCGCCGCCGCGCCCGTTCGCGCTCGGTGATGTCGATCGCCGACGGCACCAGGTTCACCACCCGCCCGTCGTCGTCGAGCATCGGGACCAGCTGGAAGTCGATGGTGATGCGGGTGTCCTCGCCGAGCCGCACCACCGCGTCGTACCGGGACGCCTCCCCGCGGGCGGCGTCGGCGACGGCGCGGCGCAGGCGGTCCTGCACGTCGGGGTTCCACGACCACCAGTACGTGTCCCAGAAGGGCGTGCCCAGGACGTCCTCGGCGCTCAGGCCGGCGGCCGCGAGGGCAGTCCGGTTGGCCTCCACCAGCGTGCCGTCGGTCTCCAGCAGCCCCACGAACACGAACAGGCCGTCCATGAGCCGCCGCGTCCTGCTCGCGCTGTCGCGCAGGGCGGCCTCCGCGCGCTTCTGGTCGGTCACGTCGCGGATGAGCCCGTTGATGCCGGTCACCCCGCCATCGGGGCCCAGCACCGGGTAGCCCTGGGTGAGGGTCCAGCGTTCGGTGCCGTCGGGCTGCGGGACGCGGTACGTGGTCTCGTACGGGCGCTTCTCCCGGAGCGCCGTCGCGATCGCCTCCCGGATGTGGGGGCGGTCGTCCGGGTGCACCATGCCCAGCGCGTCCTCGAGCGCCGGCGGCGACGACCCACGCGGCAGGCCGAACACGGGGCCCACCTCGTCCGACCAGCTCACCGCGCCGGTCGCCGCGTCGAACTGCCAGAACCCCGTGCGCGTGGCGGCGAGCGCGAGGTGGAGGATGGCGTGGCGCTCCTCGGCCTCGGCCCGGGCCTGCGCCTCCTCCTGGTGCAGCCGGGCGCGGTGCAGCGCCTGTGCGGCGTGCTCGGCGAGGGTCTCCAGGAACTGCCGGTCGGCGGCCGGGAGCTCCGTGGGCGCGTCGAAGGCCAGCACGAGCGCCCCCTTCGTGCGCTCCACGCCGATCACCGGCACCGCGGCGAGGCGGGCGCCCCAGTCGGGCGCACCCGTCGCCATGACGTGGGCGGTGGCCGCCAGCACCGCCTCCTGGTCGGCGGTGTCGCCGAACAGCTGCGGCGCCTCCCCGCCGTCGGCGAGGACCAGCGTCACGTGGGCGGCGCCCAGCACGCCGGCGGACTCGCGCACGAACCGCTCCGCGACGTCCTCCCGCCGCAGGGCGTCGAAGAGGGCGCGCGACAGCCGCTGCAGCTGCAGCAGGCGCGCGTCTGGGGCGTGGTCACCCATGGGCGCGCAGTATCGCAGCACGGGGAGCGCGGGCCCCGGAGCCGGTCTCAGCCCGCGGCGCCGTCCCCCGGCCACAGTCCCGCCGCGTGCAGCAGGTCCGCGACGACCGGCACCGGCAGGCCCACCACGGTGCTGTGGTCGCCGTCGATGCCGGTCACCAAAGCCGCGCCCGCGCCCTGCACCGCGTAGCCGCCGGCGCGGTCCCGCCATTCTCCGGTGTCCAGGTACCACTCCAGGACGGCGTCGTCGGCCGGGCGCATCCGCACCGCGGTGGACGCCACCTCCGCCCGCTCCCCGCCGGCGGTGACCAGCACCACCGCCGTCAGCACCTCGTGGGCCCTGCCCGCCAGCGACCGGAGCATGCGGCCCGCCGCGTCGCGGTCCGCGGGCTTGCCGAGCGACGCGCCGTCGAGCACCACCTCGGTGTCGGCGCCCAGCACGCCGCCGCCCTCGGGGATGCCGGCCCGTGCGACGACGTCCCGGGCCTTGCCCAGGGCGTTCGCCAGCACGCGCTCGCGCGGCGACCGGCCGGGCCCGTGCTCCTCGAATCCGGAGGCGACCACACGGAACTCGACGCCCAGGTGCCGCAGCAGCGCGCGCCGCTGCGGCGACCGGGACGCGAGGATGAGCAGGGAGGGTCCCTAGAGCTCGGGGAAGTGCAGCGCCAGCTCGCGGGCGGCGGACTCGACGCCGTCGGAGCCGTGGATGATGTTCTGGCCCACCTCGAGCGCGTAGTCGCCGCGGATGGTGCCGGGCGCCGCGTCCAGCGGGTTGGTGGTGCCCATCATCGTGCGCAGGGCCGCGATGGACCCGGCGGGGCCCTCGACGGCCAGCATCACCACCGGGCCGGAGGTGATGAAGTCGACCAGCTCGCCGAAGAACGGCTTCTCGCGGTGCTCACCGTAGTGCTCCTCGGCGGCGGCACGCGCCATCACGGCCTTCTTGAGGCCGACGATGGCGAAGCCACGGCGCTCGATGCGGCCGATGATCTCCCCCGTCAGTCCTGCAGCCACGCCGTCGGGCTTGACCATCACGAACGAGCGCTCACTACTCAACCGATGCCTCCGGGTCCGGGCTCACACTCCGGCGGATGCGCCGGATCATCTGACGGCCGGTGTCGCCCGGGTCGGGGCGCTCCTGGCCGCGAAGCTGCTGCTGGTCGTGCGGGGGCTGCGGGCGCTCGCCGCCCGAGCGGCTGACGTTCCGCAGGCGGAACTCGAGCTCGGTGAGGCGGATGTCCAGGTCGCGCAGCTCCTCGCGGGTCGCGACGCCGGCCTGCCGCAGCATGTTGAGGGTGGCGGGGTCGTTCGCCTGGGCGCCGTCGCGGCCCAGCAGGCGGCCGACGATGCGCTGCCCCTCCATGTCGCCGATGTCGCCGAGCCGGCGCTCCAGCGCGATGAGCTCGAGCTCACGCTCGCGGGACTCCAGCATGGACTCCGGCGGGCGGACGACCAGGTAGATCAGGGTCCCCAGGTACGGCAGGAACACCGACAGCGCGACCGCGCCGGCGACGAGCGCCGGGTTCTCGGTGCGGCGGCGGGCGTCCTGGTAGGTCCACCAGATCAGCGACAGCCACAGCAGGACGACGAACGCCTTGATGCCGAGGCTGATGAAGCCCCACAGGCTGGAGTCGAAGAAGTTGGAGACCGAGTCGAACGGGTCGCTCGAACCGGTCGCTTGTGCCGCGAACGCGGGCATGGAACCTCCGGTCCCGGGACGGGAAATGCACCCTATCAGCAGGGCCCGATACCCCAGATGCCACACCGGCAACCGGAACCCTTCTTCCGGAGGGCGCTCTGGCCTACGCGAGCTCCGGCCGGAGGTCCGCGAGCAGGTACAGGGAGCCGCACACCAGCACCGCCCCCTCGGGCCCGGCCAGCGACCGCGCGCGGTCCAGCGCCGCGGCGGGGTCCGCCACGACCTCGGCGGCGGCACCGGCCGCCCGCGCGGCCGTGGCGAGCTCGGCCGGATCGGCCGCCCGGCGGTGCCGGGAGCGGGTGGCGACCACGGTCCCGCAGGCCGGTGCCAGGGCCGCCATCATCGCCGCGGCGTCCTTGTCGGCGAGCACCGACACCACCGCCACCGGCCGGGTCCCGCCGAGCACGTCCGGCAGCGCGTCCACCAGGGCCGCCATCCCCGCGGGGTTGTGCGCCCCGTCGATGAGGACGCGCGGCCGCCCCGGGAACTCCTCCATCCGCCCCGGCACCCGCACGTCGCGCAGCGCGGCCCGCACCGCGGCCGGGTCCAGGGGCGCCCCGGCGAACCGGCGGGCGGCCGCCACCGCGACCGCGGCGTTGTCGCGCTGGAAGCTTCCGCGGGGCCCCACGGCGATGCCGTCGTAGGTCTCACCGGGGCAGCGGATGACGTCGCCCTCGATGCCGAACTCCCGGTCCATGCGCCAGCCGTCCAGGCCGCGGGCGGCCATCACGGCCTCCACCTCCGCCGCGGCGTCGCCCAGGCGCCCCACCACCAGGCGGTCCGATCCGTCCGGCGCCACCGCCAGCTTCTCGCCGGCGATCGCGGTGACCGTGCCGCCCAGCAGGTCGGTGTGCTCCAGGGCGATGTTGGTGAGCACCGTCACGCGGCCGCCGTCCAGCACGTTCGTGGCATCCCAGCGGCCGCCGAGGCCCGCCTCGATCACCGCGGCGTCCACGCCCTCCCGGGCCATCGACACGAACGCCGCCGCCGTCAGGACCTCGAACTGGGTGATCCGGTCGTCCTCGGCCAGGTCGAGCCCGTCCGCGGCGTCGCGCACCGCCCCGACGGCCTCCGCGAAGCGCTCCGGCGCCTGCGGGCGGCCCGCCAGCAGCGTCCGCTCGGTCCAGCCCAGGATGTGGGGCGACGTGTACGCCCCGCAGCGCATGCCGTGGGCGGAGAGGACCGCCGCCGTCATGCACGTCGTGGAGGTCTTGCCGTTGGTCCCCACCACGTGGACGCACGGGTAGGCGCGGTGCGGGTCGCCGAGCGCCGCGAGCACGCGCCGCATCCGCTCCAGGCCGAACCGCATGCCGAAGAGCTCGAGCCCCTCGACGTACGCGACGGCCTCCTGCGGGGTCATCCGGGGCCCAGCGCCTCCAGGCGGGCCCGCAGCTCCGCGGCCTCGGCGGCGAACCGCTCGGCCTTCTGGCGCTCGGCGTCCACCAGCTCCGGCGGCGCCTTGGAGGTGAACCGCTCGTTGCCGAGCATCCCCCGCGCCCGCTTGAGCTCCGACTCGGCGCGCTGCAGCTCCTTGGTGAGGCGGTCCCGCTCGGCGGCGACGTCCACCGTGCCCTCGGCGCGCGCGACGCGCAGCCGGCCGGCGGCCGTGCCCACCACCATCGCGTCCTCCGGCAGGTCGTCCGCCAGCTCCACGCCGGCGAGGGCGCAGAACGCCCCGGTGAGCGGCCCCACCGCGTCGCCCTCCACCGCGGCGCGCAGCGGCTCCCGCGGGCCCAGGCCCAGGTTGTTCCGCAGGCCGCGGACCGCGGTGACCGCCTCCTGCAGCGCGGTCACGGCGCCCTCGGCCTCCGGGTCGGCGGCCGTCCCGGCGCGGGCCGGTGCGTGGGTGATCATGAGGCCCTCGGCGCCGGGCATCTGCTCCCAGCACGCCTCGGTCACGAACGGCATCACCGGGTGCACCAGCGCGAGGATCTGCTCCAGCAGGTCGCCGGCGACCTCGGGGGTGGCCTCGTCGCGCTTGAGCAGCTCCAGGTACCAGTCGCAGTAGTCGTCGAACACCAGCCGGTACAGCAGCGCGGCGAGGCGGCTGAACTCGAACCCGGCGATGAGCGACCCGGCCTCCTCCACCGCGGCCGAGACGCGGGCGGCCATCCAGCGGTCCGCGAGGCTCTCGGGGACCGGCGCGTCCGCGTGGCCGGCGCGGCCGCCGCGGGCGACCACCAGGCGCGTGGCGTTCCAGAGCTTGGTGACCAGCTGGCGGCCCTGGCGGATCGCGTCCACCGAGAACCGCACGTCCTGCTGGCTGCTCATGAGCAGCAGGCCGAACCGCAGGGCGTCCGCGCCGTGCTCGGCGATGAGCTCCAGCGGGTCGATGCCCGTGCCGAGGCTCTTGCTCATCCGGCGGCCGTCGGGCGCCTGGATGACCGAGTGGATGTACACGTCCGAGAACGGCACCTCGTCGCGGTACTCCAGGCCCATCATCACCATGCGGGCGACCCACAGGAAGATGATGTCCCGCGCCGTCGACAGGACGTTGGTGGGGTAGAACCGCTGCAGCTCGGGCGTGTCCTCGGGCCAGCCGAGCGTCGCGAACGGCCACAGGCCGGAGCTGAACCAGGTGTCGAGGACGTCCGGGTCGCGGGTCCAGCCGTCGCCCTCGGGCGCGGCCTCCCCCACGAACACCTCGTCGCCGCGGTACCACACCGGCAGCTGGTGGCCCCACCACAGCTGGCGGGACAGGCACCACGGGCGGATCTCCTCCATCCACCGCAGGTACACGTCGCCCCACCGCGCGGGCGTGAACTTCACGCGCCCGTCCCGGACCGCCGCGATGGCGGGCGCCGCCAACGCCTTCATGTCGCAGAACCACTGCAGGGAGATGAGCGGCTCCACCCGCGCACCCGAGCGGTGGGAGTACGGCACCACGTGGGTGTACGGCTCCACGCCGCGCAGCAGTCCCTGCGCCTCGAGGTCGGCCATGACCCGCTCGGAGCACTCCTTGGGCGACAGGCCCGCGTACCGCTCGCCGGCGGCGGCGGTCATGCGCCCGTCCTCCCCGATGACGCTGATGGCGTCCAGGCCGTGGCGCTTGCCGATCTCGAAGTCGTTCGGGTCGTGGGCCGGGGTGATCTTGAGGCACCCCGTGCCGAAGTCCGTCTTGACGTAGTCGTCGGCGATGACCGGCAGCTCGCGCCCCACCAGCGGCAGGGTCACGGTCTTCCCGATGAGGTGCCGGTAGCGCTCGTCCTCGGGGTTCACGGCGACGGCGGTGTCGCCCAGCATCGTCTCCGGCCGGACGGTGGCCACCACGACCTCGCCGGAACCGTCGGTGAGCGGGTAGGCGATCTGCACCAGGCTGTCGGTGACCTCGCGGTCCTCGACCTCCAGGTCGGAGATCGCCGAGCCGAGGCCGGGGTCCCAGTTGACCATGTAGTGGTCGCGGTAGACGTGGCCCTTCTCGTACAGGTCCACGAAGACGCGCAGGACGGCCTTCGCGTAGGCCTCGTCCATCGTGAAGCGCTCACGGGAGTAGTCGAGGGTCGCACCGAGGCGCCGCAGCTGGCCGATGATCGTGCCGCCGTACTCGGCGCGCCACTCCCACACCCGCTCGATGAACGCCTCGCGGCCGATCTCCCGGCGGTCGACGCCGTCCCGGGCCAGGGCCTTCTCGACCTGGGCCTGGGTGGCGATGCCGGCGTGGTCGGTGCCGCAGATCCACATGGTCTCGTACCCCGCCATGCGGTGGTACCGGATGAGCGCGTCCTGAATCGTGTTGTTCAGGGCGTGGCCCATGTGGAGCGCCCCCGTGACGTTCGGGGGCGGGATCGCGATGGTGTACGGCGGCTTGCCGGAGGACGGGTCGGCGCGCAGCACGCCGGACGCCTCCCACGTGTCGACCCAGCGCTGCTCGTCGGCGACCGGGTCGTATCGAACGGGCTGCTGCTCGCTCACCCGCCGGCCTCGGCGCGCCGCTCGCGGCCCGGGGCCTCGGTGACGAGCGTCGGCGGAAGGCCCTTCTCGATGGTCTCCTTGGTGACCACGCACTTCACGACGTCGTCGCGGGACGGCAGCTCGAACATCACGTCCAGCAGCGCGCTCTCCACGATGGACCGCAGGCCGCGGGCCCCGGTCTCGCGCTCCAGCGCCTTGTCGGCGATGGCGGTGAGCGAGTCGTCGCTGAACACCAGGTCCACGCGGTCGAAGCTGAAGAACCGCTTGAACTGCTTGGACAGGGCGTTCTTGGGCTCGTTGAGGATCTTCACCAGGTCGGCGCGGGTGAGCTGGTGCACCGCGCTGATGACCGGGAGGCGGCCGATGAACTCGGGGATGAGCCCGTAGTTCATGAGGTCCTCCGGCAGGACCTGGCTGAACAGGTCGTGCGGGTCGTGCTCCTTCTTGGAGCGCACGTCGGCGGCGAAGCCGACGCCCTTGCGGCCGATGCGCCGCTCGATGACCTGCTCCAGGTTCGCGAACGCGCCGCCGCAGATGAACAGCACGTTCGTGGTGTCGATCGTGAGGAACTCCTGGTGCGGGTGCTTGCGCCCGCCCTGGGGCGGCACCGAGGCCACCGTGCCCTCGAGGATCTTCAGCAGCGCCTGCTGCACGCCCTCGCCCGAGACGTCCCGCGTGATCGACGGGTTGTCGGCCTTCCGGGCGATCTTGTCGACCTCGTCGATGTAGATGATCCCGGTCTCCGCCTTCTTCACGTCGAAGTCGGCGGCCTGGATGAGCTTGAGCAGGATGTTCTCGACGTCCTCGCCCACGTAGCCGGCCTCGGTGAGGGCCGTGGCGTCCGCGATGGCGAACGGGACGTTGAGGATCTTCGCCAGCGTCTGCGCGAGCAGCGTCTTGCCGCAGCCGGTGGGCCCGAGCAGCAGGATGTTGCTCTTCTGCAGCTCGATGTCCGTGTCCCCGGAGGACATCATCTGGACGCGCTTGTAGTGGTTGTAGACCGCGACCGAGAGGGTGCGCTTGGCCTCCTCCTGGCCCACCACGTACTCGTTCAGGACGTCGTAGATCTCCCGCGGCCGGGGCAGCGCGTCCGGGTCGAAGCTGACGGGGGTGGTGAGCTCCTCGTCGATGATCTCGTTGCAGAGATCGATGCACTCATCGCAGATGTAGACCCCGGGGCCCGCGATGAGCTTCTTGACCTGGCGCTGGGACTTCCCGCAGAAGCTGCAGAGCAGCTGCTCGTTCTGTTCGGACTTGGCCATGTGGTGACGGTCGGGGCTCGCCGCGTCAGTGCGACGAGATGACCCGGTCGACGATCCCGTACTCCCGTGCCTCCTCGGAGGACATGAAGTAGTCCCGCTCGGTGTCCTGCTTGACCTTGTCCAGCGGCTGGCCCGTGTGGTGGGCCAGGATCTCGTCGAGCTTGGCGCGCAGCTCGATGACCTCGCGGGCGTGGATCTCGATGTCCGAGGCCTGCCCGGAGAACCCGCTGCTGACCTGGTGGATCATGATCTTCGCGTTGGGCAGCGCCATGCGCTTGCCCTTCGCGCCGCCCGACAGCAGCAGCGCGCCCATGCTCATCGCGATCCCGACGCAGATGGTCTGCACGTCGGGCTTGATGAACTGCATGGTGTCGTAGATCGCCAGGCCCGCGTACACCGAGCCGCCCGGGCTGTTGATGTACAGCGAGATGTCCTTGTCGGGGTCCTCGCTCTCGAGGTGCAGCAGCTGCGCCACGATGAGGTTGGCGATCTGGTCGTCCACGGGCGTGCCGAGGAAGATGATCCGCTCGTTGAGCAGACGCGAGTAGATGTCGAACGAGCGCTCGCCGCGCGAGGTCTGCTCGATGACCATGGGGATGAGCGGGCTCATCTGCGCGGCCTCCTCTTAGTCCTTGGAATCCTCGGGCGTGGAGGGATTCGACTCCCCCTCACCCGACTCCTCGCCGGAATCGGCGGCCGGGGCATCGGCCTCGGCGGGCTGCTCCTGCTCCTGCTCCTCCTCGACCAGCGCGACCGGGACGGCGGACTCCACGAGTGCCTCCACCGCGCGCTGCAGCCGCATGTCCTCGCGGAGGCGCTCGAAGGCGCCCTCCTTGCGGACCTCGGCGAGGAGCTGGTCCGCGTCGCGACCCATCCGCTCCGCGTCCTCACGCACCTGCGTCTCGACGTCCTCGTCGGAGACCTCGACGCCATCGGCCTCGATGACGGCCTCCACCACCAGCTCGCGCTTGACGGCCATCTCCGCGTCGGGGCGGAGCTGGTCGACGGCCTGGTCGAGGGTGCGGCCCGTGGCGGAGAGATACGCCTCGAAGCTCACGCCCTGCGGCAGGGACTGGGCGGTCTGGTTGAGGATCGTGTTGATCCGCCGGAGGACCATGACCTCCGGCACGTCGACCGTGGCGTTCTCGACCACCGCGTCGATGACGCGGCGCCGGAACATCTCGTCCACCTGGGCCTGGGCGGCCTTGGTGGCGCGGTCGAGGATGTCGGCCTTGAGCTCGTCGATGGTGTCGAACTCGGAGACCTCGGCGGCCAGGTCGTCGTCGAGCTCGGGCAGGACGCGCTCCTGCACCTGCTTGATCGTGACCGTGTACTCCATGGTGCGGCCGCGCAGCTCGGGCCGGTTGTCGTCGTCGGCGTACGTCACCTCGTGGGTGGCGGTCTCGCCGGCCGACAGGCCCTCGAGCTTCTCGTCGAACCCGGCCATGAGGCGCTGCGCGCCCAGCTCGACCAGGTAGTCGCGGGCGGAGGCGGACTTCATCCGCTTGCCGCCGATCGATCCGTCGAAGTCGATGACGATGAAGTCGCCGCTCTTCGCCGGGCGCTCGACGGGCTCCAGGCGCGACGCGCGCAGCTGGAGGCGCTCGAGCTCCTGCTCGACGATCCCCTCGGGGACCTCCACCTCGCCCTTGCCGACCTCGAGGCCCTTGTAGGCGCCGAGGGTGGCCTTGGGACGGGTGCGGACCGTGGCGCGGAACACCAGGTCCTCGCCCTGCTCGGGGACCTCGGTGAGGTCCAGGTCCGGCTCGTCGATGGGACGGATGCCGGACACCTCGACGGCACGGTCGTACCAGTCGCCGATCGAGGACTTCAGCGTCTCGTTGAGGACGGTCTCCCGTCCGTACCGCTGGACGACGATGTGGGGCGGGACCTTGCCCGGCCGGAAGCCGGGGATCCGGACATCCTTGGCCATCTGGGAGAGGGTCCGCCCGAACGCCTCCTCGACCTCGTCACCGGGGACGGTGACGTCGAGTTGGGCGCGGTCGTCGTCGAGTGTCGTTATCGCAGCGCTTACAGGCATGCTGATGCGGGTGAGAGGATTCGAACCTCCACGGGGTTGTGCCCCACTAGGACCTAAACCTAGCGCGTCTACCGGTTCCGCCACACCCGCCCAGGAGGGCGGCCGGAGGAGGGTGAACGATGGGACTCGAACCCACGACCGCCTGGACCACAACCAGGAGCTCTACCAACTGAGCTACGTTCACCGCGACCCGGGGGTCGCCCGGACGGCGGGAGGATAGCGCACCGCCCGCGGCCGGAGCGCGACCATCTGGCAAGTCGCGTTGCGGATCGGGGGCAGGTGATGGGGCACGTGCGTCGCAGGGCGGGGTCCGGCTGGGAGGGCGTCGCCCCGAAGGCCTACGGGAACGGCGCGGAGCGCCATGTCCTGGCCGGCGCGGCGGACGGGGCCACCCAGGTGGAGCTGCGCGTGTTCCGCATCCCGGCGGGCGGTGCCTCGGCCCTGGAGTCCCACGCGCACGAGCACGCGATCCTGGTGCTGGAGGGCCGTGCCCGGGTGCTGCTGGGCGGCGCCGAGCACGAGGTGGGCCCCGGGGACCACGTGTTCGTGGGCGCCTGGGAGGAGCACCGGCTCACCGCCTCGGGGGACGAGCCCCTGGTGTTCGCCTGCACCGCCCCGGTGGACCGCTAGCTACCGGGCGACGTCCACGACGACCTTGACCGCCTCGCCGGACCGGGCCAGCCGCAGGGCCTCCCCCGCCTCGGCGAGCGGCACCCGGTGGGTGACCATGGGCGCGGCGTCGACCGCGCCGGAGGCCAGCAGCTCCAGCGCCTCCCGCGTGTCGAACGGGCCGGCGGAGTAGGTGGAGGTGATCGACACCTCCCGGAACCAGACGGCCCCCAGGTCGACGGGCACGGGCGTGCCCGGCCTCGGTGGCGCGAACAGCTGCACGGTCCCGCCCGGCGCCGCCAGGCGCAGGCCCGCGTCGATGGCCGCCGCGGAGGTCGTGGTCACGAACACCACCTCGGCGCCGTCGCCGCCCAGGGCCTGTCGCGCCGCGTCCACGCCACCCGGCACGAGCGCCCCGGCGTCCCGCGCCATGGCGGCCCGGTGCTCCTGCGGCTCCACCGCCACCACCGCGGGAGCCCCCAGGGCACGGGCGGCCATGATCTCCAGCAGCCCCATGGAACCGGCGCCCACCACCGCCACACGGGTGCCCGGCCCCACGCCGGCGGCCCGCTGCCCCCGAAGGATGCAGCCCAGCGGCTCGATGAACGTGGCGGTGACGTCGTCCATCCCCTCCGGCACCGCGAGGACGTCCAGGCGCGCGTTCTCGGCGGGCACGCGGATGAGCTCGGCGAGCCCGCCCGGGTCGATCCGGGTCGCGCGGAAGGTGTCGCAGAGGGTGTGGAGCCCCGCGCGGCAGCGGGCGCACGTCATGCACGGCACGTGGTGGTGCACGAACACGCGGTCGCCGGGGGCGAACGGCGCGCCCTCCCCCGCCGCCTCCACCACCCCGACGGGCTCGTGGCCCAGCACCAGGGGGGCGCGTGGATCCTGGTACCAGGTCATGAGGTCCGAGCCGCAGATCCCGCAGGCGGCGACCCGCACCAGGAGCTCGCCGGGCCCGATGGCGGGCACGGGCAGCTCGACGATCTCGACCCGCCCCTCCCCGTGGTACATCGCCGCGCGCACGGAGGGGTTTCTACACACCGTTGGCCAGAACCGTCCCAAACGTGCGATTCTGGGCGCACAGTGAAGGAACTCGGTCACCTGGGATTCGACGGACGCCCCATCCGCTCGGTCCGCCGTGACGCCTCCGCCAACCGGCGGAAGGCGGTGGAGGTCGCGCGGGCGCTGTTCGCCGAGCGCGGGCAGCTGGTGACCATGGAGGAGGTCGCCGCGGCGGCCGGCATCGGCAAGGGCACCCTCTACCGGGGCTTCCCGGGCCGGGCGCAGCTCGCGCAGGCGGTCCTGGACGACCTCTCACGGGAGCTCCAGGCGGAGCTGCTGGCCGGGATGGGCCTGGCCGAGGCCTGCCCGGTGGGTGTGCTGCGCGCGTTCCTGCGCCGCGCCTACGCGTTCCGCGTGCAGCACCTGGACCTGTTCCTGATGGCGCACGACGGGGACCGCGCGGAGATCCGGAACTCGCCGGCGTACCTGTGGGAGCGCCAGGCGGTGGCGGGGCTGCTGCGGCACGCCGCCAACCGGGGCCTCTCGGACCCCGCCGACCCCGACCTGCTGCCCGACGCGGTCATGGCCCTGCTGGACCCCGACCTCATCCGGCACCACCGCGACGTGCTCGCGGTGAGCGCGGACCGCGGGGCGGACGCCCTGGTGGACATGGTCTTCGGCGCCGCCCGCATCGGCGGCATGGGGCCCACCGGAGGGATCTCCCGCAACTGATCCCGATTGCGGGATGGCCCCGGGCGCAATAACGTCCGGTCCTCGTCAGAGACTGTCCAGGGTTTGCCCCGGGATGGCGCACGAGCAGCGGGAGACGCAGATCAACCCGACCGAGCAGGGCTACGTCCGCATCGGTGAGCTCAGCCGGCGTGTCGGCGTGAGTCACGACACCCTCCGCGCATGGGAGCGCCGCTACGGGCTGCTCAAGCCGGAGCGCACCGCGGGCGGCTTCCGGCTCTACACCCCCGCCGACGAGATGCGCATCGCGGAGATGCTACAGCTGCTCAAGCGAGAGCTCGCGCCGGCAAGGAGCCGCGCGCGGTCGCTCGCCGCCGTCGAGACCACCACCCCGGCGCCCACGGTCGGCGACCCATCACGGCGCTGCGCGACGCTGAAGCTTCGACCAGGCGACGGCACGCAGGCTCTGGACTACCTCTTCGCCCAGTACGAGCTCGACGTGCTGGTCACGCACTTCCTGCTGCCGTACCTGCGGGACCTCGGCGAGCGCTGGGCCGACGGCGTCACGGTGGCACAGGAGCACTTCGCCAGCACCGTCCTGCGCTCGCGGCTGCTGAGCCTCGCCCGGGACTGGGACGAGGGCGACGGCCCGCGGGCCCTGCTCGCGTGCCCCGCCGGGGAGCTGCACGACATCCCGCTCATCTGCCTGGGCCTGGCGCTCCACGGGCGCGGCTGGCGGGTCACGCTGCTGGGCAGCGACACGCCGACCGTCGACACGGTCGTGGAGACCGCCGTCGCCCTGCGGCCCGACGCCTGCGTGGTCTCCGCGGTCTTCACCGAGCACTTCGAGGCCGAGCTCGACGGCCTGCGCACGCTGGCCGCCACCACCAACGTCACCATCGCCGGGCCCGGCGCCAACCAGGGCATCGCCGAGGCCGTGGGCTGCGCGGTGGAGCCCGGGGACCCGGTCACGGTCGCCCGGCGCCTCACCGAGGCGCGCAGGACCACGGCCTGGGTCCCGTCCGGCTCCGGTCCGGCCGGCGAGCAGCAGGATCGCGGCGCCGGGCGCGGCGGCCAGCGAGGCGGCGACGATGCCCACCGCGGGCCTCGTCCGCGGCAGGTCGCCGAAGGCGAGGCTGGAGACGAACACCGACACGGTGAACCCGATGCCCGCGAGGCCCGCGACGCCCGCGACGTGCGGCCGGATCCCGGCAGGCAGGTCGCCCAGGCCCAGCCGCACCGCCACCAGGTCCCGAGCGTGACGCCGGCGAGCTTGCCGCCCACCAGCCCCAGCACGACGCCGAGCGTCACGGGGCTGTCGGCCGCCGCCCGCGGCGCGTCCCCGTCGAGCGGCACGCCGGCCCAGGCCAGGGCGAACAGCAGGGCGACGAACGCCGAGCAGGGGTGCATCACGGCCTCCAGCCGCTCGGCGAGCGGCACGGCCTGCCGGCGAGGTCGTCCATGCGCCGCCACCCGTACAGGGCCTCGCCCCGCGACGGCCCGGTCCAGGTCCTCCGCGACCCGGCACGCGCCGGCGGCCTCCGCCGGGTCCGTCAAGGGCCGCACCGGCATGAGCAGGCCCAGGGCGACCCCCGCGATGGTGGGGCTCCGCCCGAGCGGACATGAACGCCCAGCCGCCAGCAGGGCGTACGGCACCACGAGCCGGACCCGCCAGGCGAGCATCACCCCCACCCCGGCGATGCAGCCCGCCACGGCCAGCAGGTACAGCGGCTCGATGCCGCCCGAGTAGAAGACGGCGATCACGATGATCGCCCCGATGTCGTCGATCACGGCGATCGCCAGCAGGAACGCCCCGAGCGTGCGCGGCACCCGGCGGCTCATGAGCGACAGCACGCCCACGGCGAAGGCGATGTCGGTGGCCATGGGGATCCCCACCCGCCGGGCCGTCCCCGCCGGCGTTGAACGCCGTGTAGACCAGCGCCGGCACCGCCATCCCCCCGAGGGCCGCGAAGAACGGCACCCGCGCGACGCGGCGGTCGGCGAGCTCGCCGATCGTGAGCTCCCGCTTGATCTCGAGGCCCGACGAAGAAGAACACGGCCATGAGGCCGTCCTTAGCGAGCTTCTGCAGGGTCGTGCGCCGACCAGTCGCCCACCCCGGATGTCGATCCCGGTGCCCACAGGTCGGCGTAGCTGGAGGCGTGCAGGTTCGCCCACAGCAGCGCCGCGGCGGCGGCCGCGGCCAGCACGAGGCCGCTGGCGGACTCGGTGTGGAGGAACTGCTGCACCGGCTCCATGAGCCGCCGGGCGCGGGCCGGCGGCGAGGATGCGGGGGCAGGGCGTCCACTCGGGGCGATGGTACCCGCCGCTCCCCCTTTTCAATCCGTGCCCGCCGGGACACTGGCCCTTCCCTGTAACCCGCCCCCGCAATCGTCTGGTTCCGCCGCGATCTGCGGCTCGCCGACAACCCCGCCCTGCTCGACGCCGCCGAGGCCAGCCCCGTGGTGTGCCTGTGGGTCGCCGACCCCGTCATCCTGGGCCGCCGCCACCGCCGCCCCCGCGCGGCTGCGGTTCCTGCGCGCCGGCCTGGAGGCCCTCGACGCGGCGCTGCGCGAGCGGGGATCCCGCCTGGTCGTGCGCAACGGGGACCCGGAGGACGTGGTCCCCGCCGTCGCCGCCGAGTGCGGCGCCGGCACCGTGCGGTGGGCGCGCGAGGTCTCGCCGCTGGGGCGGGCGCGCGACGTCCGTGTGGCCGCCGCCCTGGAGCGGGCCGGCGTGGCGGGCGTCGAATGCCCGGGGGACATGGTCGCCTCCCCGGAGGACCTGCCCGGCTCCTCCGGGGAGGGCTACCTGGTGTTCACGCCGTTCAGCCGCGTGTGGATGGAGTCACCGCTGCCGGCGCACCGCCCGGCGCCGGAGCGCATCGACGGGCCGGAGCTCCCGTCCGACGGCCTGGGCGCCCTGCCGGACGGCGAGCCGCTCATCCCCGCCGGACCCGACGCCGCCCGGGAGGTCCTCGTCGACTTCATCCGCCGTGGGGCCGCGGACCGCTACGGCGACGGCCGCAACGCGGTCGCCCACCCCGGGACGTCACGGCTGTCGGCCTACCTGCGGTTCGGGATGGTCACCGGCGCCCAGATCGGCCGCGCGCTGGGCCTGCCGGGCGAGATCTCCCGGGGGCGCATGGCGTTCTGGCGGCAGGTCTGCTGGCGCGAGTTCTACCACCACCATCTGTACCGGCACCCCGAGGTGGCGCGCATGGCGCTGCAGCCCAAGCTGCGGGACGTGCGCTGGGACCACGACCCGGTGCTGCTGGAGGCCTGGCGCGCGGGCCGCACCGGCTACCCCTTCGTGGACGCCGGGATGCGGCAGCTGGCCGCCGAGGGCTGGGTGCACAACCGGGCGCGCATGGTGGTGGCCTCGTTCCTGGTGAAGGACCTGCTCATCGACTGGCGTGTCGGCGAGACCGTGTTCATGCAGGGACTCCTGGACGGCGACCCGGCGAACAACAACGGCGGCTGGCAGTGGACCGCCGGGACCGGGACCGATGCGGCCCCCTACTTCCGGGTCTTCAACCCCGTCCTGCAGGGCAAGAAGTTCGACCCGGACGGCGCCTACGTGCGGCGGTGGGTCCCGGAGTTGCGGGACGTGCCGGACGAGCGCGTCCACGAGCCGTGGCGCATGACCGAGGAGCAGCAGCGCGCCGCCGGCTGCGTGCTGGGACGCGACTACCCGCATCGCGTGGTGGACCACGCCGAGCGGCGGGAGGCGGTGCTGGAGCGTTACCGGGAGGCCGGGGGGACGGCCTCCCGGTAACGGAACCTTGCGCGCCACCGGGCGTGCACGGCACAGCCCCGTGGCGCTCCAGACGGGCGACGCCCGAGGGGGAGCGGGCGGCGACGTCCCGAGCCCTGCGCGCCACCGGGAGGAGGGGCCGTCCCGGTGGCACAAGATCGGCGGCGATTCTACGCCACGTACAGCCCGCGGTGCGCGGGCGGGATCACGTCCTCGAGGTGCTTGTGGGACGGGCAGAACCGGGAGCCCCGCAGCGGCTCGCGGCCGCACGGCTTGCCCTTGCGGTTGATCGACGCGCACCGCAGCGCCGTGGCGCGGCCGGCGTCCGGGCCCACCTCGGCCTCGAGCCGCTCGAGGGCCGCCTGCACGTGGTCCTCGATGATGCGGTAGGCCTGCAGCTGCTCCTGCAGCGGGAAGAGGAACCGCACCTGGGCGAACAGGTGCCGCGCGGGACGGGGGTACCGCCGCAGGTCGCGGGCGATGCGCTCCACGGTCTGCTCGCAGGCCGCCAGGAGCAGCCGCTCGGACCGGCCGGGCTGGCGCGGGTCGGGGATGACGCTCGGCTTGAGCGCGCGGTACAGGTCACGACTGAGCTCGTACACCTTCGCCTCCGGTCTGCGGCTGGCCGTCCTCCAGGGGACGCAGGTGCAGCGTCTCAGGTGGACCTCATGTGTGTCAAGAGCTTGTCCAGGGTTTGTCTGAACTCTGGTCAGCCCTCTGAGGTCTCGTTACCCCCCTCCCACGCCTCCGTAACGTCCAGCCTGCCGGGCTGCTCCTCGGCCAGGTTCCGGAAGCCCGCGAACGGACCCGCCGGGCCCGCGCCGGGCCAGCCGTCCGGGATCTCGCGTGCGATCCCCGTGGTCGCGACGGTCGGGTCGTCGCCCATGGTGCCCACCTCCCGCATAGGTGATCTGCGGGCGAGCGTGACACCCGTGCCCGGGCCGGTCAACGGGGCTTCCCCCGAACCGTGCGAACGGTCAGGCCGCCCCGTCCACACCGGTCACCTCGCCGCCGGTGAGGCGACGTTCCGAGCCGTCGGGAAGCACGACCCGCAGGGCGCCGTCCCCGGCCAGGCCCGCGGCGGTGCCGGTGACCTCGCCTCCCGGGGCCCCCACGGTCACCGGCCGGCCGGCGAGGGCGTCCATGTCCGCGAAGGCCGCCAGCACGCCGGCCTCGTCGCCCCCGTACCAGCCGGCGATGCGCGCCGACAGCGCGGTGAGCAGCGAGGCCAGCAGCTCGGTGCGGGACACCGCCACGCCGGGGGCGTCGGCCACCGCCGCGGGCGTCCACCGCCCGCCGGTGAGCCGGGGCACGCCGGAGACGTTGATGCCGATGCCGACCACCGCCCAGTCGACGCGGTCGCGGTCCGCGGCGATCTCGCACAGGATGCCGCCGAGCTTGCGGTCCCCCAGCAGCAGGTCGTTGGGCCAGCAGATCCGCACCGGCACCCCGTGCGCGGCGAGGCCCTCGGCGGCCCCGACGGCGACGACGATGGGCAGCAGCCCCGCGTCCGCCGGGGCCATCGGGGGGCGCAGGAGCACCGAGAACAGCAGCGCCTCGCCGGCGCCGTCCTCCCACACCCGGCCGCGCCGGCCGCGCCCCGCGGTCTGGTGGTCGGCGCCCATCACGACGCCCTCGGGGTCGCCGCGGCGGGCGCGCGCGGCCAGCAGGTCGTTGGTCGAGGTCACCTCGTGCGCCCACAGCACCGGCCCCGACACCGGCGGGCGCAGGCGAGCGGCGACGGCCGCGGCGTCGACGGCGTCACCCGCCATGGGTCACCTCCCCCGCGCTCACGGTGAGGGTCACCGGCAGCGCCGGCAGCTCGTCGGCGGGCAGTGTCACGGGGTCCGCGGCGAACCCGGTGAGGTCCGCACGCATGCCGGGGGCCACCCGGCCGCTCACGGCCTCCTCCCCCGCCACCCACGCGGCGGCGGCCGTGTACCCGGCCAGCGCCTCCTCCCCGGTCATCGCCTGGTCGGGACGGTACGGCGCGTCCCCGGAGCCGGGACGGCGCCGCAGCCGCGCCCACGCCATGCCCACGCGGGGATCGGCCGGGGTCACCGGCCAGTCGGATCCCAGCGCGACCACGGCGCCGGCGTCCATGAGGTCGCGCACCGGCCATCCGCGACCGGCCTGCCTGGCCCGAGGCGCCGCGACCAGTCGTCGTCCCCGCCCGGGCGCACGCCCTCGCAGTGCAGGGGCTGCATGCTGGCCGCCACGCCGTGCGCGGCGAACCGCGGCAGGTCGGCGGGGTCAAGGGTCTCGACGTGCTCCACGCGGTGCCGGGCGGTGCGGCCGGGCGTCGCGCGCGGCGGCGCCGCGGCGTACGCCGCAAGGGCGACTTCGATGGCCCGGTCGCCGATGGCGTGCGTGGTGCACCCCAGGCCGGCTGCCGCGCCCAGGGCCACGGCCCGCCGGTACCGCTCCGGGTCGGGCCAGAAGGGGTGGGTGCCCTCCCCGCGGGTGTCCGGGGCCTTGAGCCATGCGGTGCCGCTGCCCACCACGCCGTCCAGGAAGAACTTGAGCGCCCCGGTGCGCCAGCGTCCGCCGCCGGGCGCCGAGCCGCGCCGCACGGCGTCCTCCAGGGCGTCGTCGTCCATCTCCGGCTTCACCCACACGTGCAGCAGGAGCCGCACGGGCAGCCGCCCGGACGCGTCCATCGCCGCGAGGTCGCCCGCGTCGTTGGGGTGGTCGTCCATCACGTGGGCGCCCGTGATGCCCATGGCCGCCATGTCCCGCAGGGTGCGCAGGTAGCGCTCGCGCCGCTGCTCCGGGGTCTGCTGCGGGAAGGCGGTGCGCACCGCCTCCATCGCCGTGGGCTCGCGCAGCTCCCCGGTGGGCGTGCCGTCGGGGTCGCACACCACCTGGGAGGCATCCCCGAACGCGACGGCGCCGGTGATGCCGGCGGCCGCCAGCGCGGCGCGCGTGGCGAGGGCGCCGTGGCCGTCGCGGAACGTGAGGAACGCCGGCCGGCCGCCGACGGCGTCCTCGATGGCCGCCGCCCGGGGCCCGTCGCCGAACCAGCCGCGGCGCAGGCCGTGGCCGATCACCCAGTCCCCTGGCCCCCGGTCCGCGGCGACCCTCGCGAGCTCGGCGCGGGCGTCCTCGAGGCTCCTGGCCGACGAGAGGTCGGCGTCCCGGGCCGCGCGCGACCCCCACAGGGGATGGCAGTGGGCGTCCACCAGGCCGGGCACCAGGTGGGTGCCGCGGGCGTCGACGACGCACGTCGCCGCGTCGCACGCGGCGCGGACCTCGGCGTCGTCACCCACGACGGCGAACACGCCGTCGCGGACGGCGACCGCGGTGGCCCATGGACGGGCCGGGTCGCCGGTCCGGATCCGCGCGCCCACGACCGCCAGGTCGGCGGCCGTGCGGCGCGCGGGCACCCCGGTCACCCCTTGAAGCGCTCGACCGCCTTCCACGCCAGGGGCAGCAGCGCCCCGGCGAGGTAGAGCTTGAGGACCTCGCCCGGCACGAACGGGTAGAGGCCGGCCTCCAGGACGTCGGAGAGGCCGTTGGGCAGGCCGTTGTCACCGAGCCACCAGGCGAGCCAGGACAGGCCGACGGCGAAGATGATGACGTTGCCCGTGAGCATCGCGGAGACCGAGCTGCTGAAGCTCTGGTCCCACTTCCGCTCCGCGAGGAATCCGATGACCAGGCCGGCGACGATGAAGCCCAGCAGGTACCCGCCGGTGGCGCCCCTCACGATGTCCCAGCCGCTCGACTGGTCCGCGTAGACGGGCAGGCCGACGAGGCCGAGGAACAGGTAGGTGAGCATGCTCAGCGACCCGAGGACGGAGCCCAGGGACGCGGCGACCAGCAGCACGCCGAAGGTCTGCCCCGTGAGCGGGACGGGCGTGAACGGCAGGGGGATGGAGATCTGCGCGGTGAGCGCGACGAAGAGCGCGCCGCCCAGCACGAGGAGCGCGCTGGTGGCGACGTTGACGCGCGGGAAGACCGCGCGCCGCAGGGTGGCGGTGGTGGCTGACATGGCCGGGGATGCTACAGCCCGGGCATGCCGCCGACCCGGGCCCGGCGCGGTCAGGTGAGGGCGGTGAACAGGGCGTCGCCCGCCCAGACGCCCACGAGCGCGGCCAGCGCGTAGACGCCGCCCAGGATGAGCCGGCCGCGCGCGCTCATGCGCCTCCTCCGCCCAGGATGCGGTCCTTGGCGGCCCGGTATTCGGCCGCGTCGAGCGCGCCCGACCGGTGCAGCTCCGCGAGCCGCTCGAGGGCCGCGACCATGTCGTCCGGATCGCCCGCCGCGGCGGCGGGAACCGGCGTGGCCATGGGCGCCGCATGGGCCGCCCGGTTCGCCACGTCGATCATGCTCTCCACCTGGCGGCGCGTGACGCCGCCGGTGCCGGTGAACATCCGCGGACCGCGCTGGGCGGCGCCGGTGAGCCCGTCGCGCATCGGCTTCCACCCGAGGACCGCCAGCAGCGGGAGGCCGCCCATGAGCATGAAGATCACGCCCGGCACCAGCCAGCCCGCCACCATCCCGGACCGGTCCGGCGGATTGAACCCGTAGTCCAGGAAGTTCCACCCCAGGGACAGGAACAGGGCCGGCCAGGCCAGCATCCACGGCCGGGGGCCGCCCTTCGGCGCGCAGACGACGTGCAGCCCAAGCCCGATGAGGCCCATGAAGATGCCGAGGGGCATCACCAGCCCCAGGCCGTCCGGGCACTCCTGCACCAGCGTGAGCGCGGTGTTCCCGCTGCCGCAGACGCCCCCGACGTCCATCACGGCCCGCATCCCGCGCCACACGATGGTGATGCCGGCCGCGATACCGGCGAACCCGATGACCGAGAGCGCAATACGTACGGATGACGGCGGAGCTGCCATGTGTTCTGATCTCACCACACGGTGCTGGACGGATCCCCCCGCATTCGTCGAGTTCCCGCCGTGTGCCGAGGTAAGGGGGCGGGCGATGGGCGACGGCACGATCAACGTCATGGTGGTCGACGACCACCGGGTGCTGCGCACGGGACTCCGGCTCATCCTGGACCGCAGCCCGGGTGTGCACTGCGTGGGCGAGGCCGCGACCGCGGAGGAGGGCCTGCGCGTGGCGGACCGGGAGCACCCGGACGTGGTGGTCATGGACATGCGCATGCCGGGCATGGGCGGCCTGGCGGGCGTGCGGGAGCTGGTGCGGCGGCACCCCGGGACGCAGGTGGTGATGCTGTCGATGCACGGGTCCGGTGAGGACGTCCGGGAGGCGTTCAGCGCCGGCGCGATGGGCTACCTGCTCAAGACCGCCGCCGACGAGGAGCTGGTGGACGCCATCCGCTCGGTCCACGCCGGTGAGCGGTACCTGCATCCGAGCCTGGGCGCGGCCCTGGCGCAGCCGCCGCCGCCGGACCCGCTGGACGGCCTCACCGACCGGGAGCGCGAGGTCCTGCAGCTGCTGGCCCTGGGGTACGGCAACCAGGAGATCGCCGGGCGGCTGCACCTCTCGCCGCGGACGGTCGAGACGCACCGGGCGAACATGATGAACAAGCTGCGGATCGCCTCGCGGGCCGACATCGTCCGCGTGGCGCTGGAGGCGGGGCTGCTGACCGCCGACGTCGCCGGGGCAGAGCACCACTGATGCGCGTGCGCACCGCCGCGGCGGCCCTCCTGGTGATGGTCGCCGCGGCGGCCGGCGGCTGCGGGAGCGACGGGTCCTCGGGGCCGGTCACGACCGCCGGGCCCGCCACCAAGACCGACTGGGTGAACGCGGTGAACGCCGCATGCCGGAAGTTCGGCACGGAGAAGGCCAACCTGCGGGCCCTGGTCCCGAAGGGCCGCGACGACGTGCTGGACTGGCTGTCCCGGAGCTCGGCGCTGCTGGACCAGGAGGTCGCGGCCGTGCGGGCCATCCCCGCGCCGGACGACGCGCCCGACGGCGTGGAGCGTGGGCTCGCGGGGCTGGAGCGCGCGTCGAACCTCTTCCGGGAGGCCCACGCGAACATCACCGCGGGGCGCGACTGGAAGGCGGAGGTCGCGCGGGTGCTGCCCAAGCTGCAGGCGGCCGGCGCCCCCGCCGGCAAGGTCCTGGGGGACGCGGGCCTCATCGAGTGCGCCACCTGACCGGCGGAGCCGCGGCGGCCCACCCGGACGGCGGGGGCGCCACGTCCTGAACCTGCCATAGGCTGACGCCGTGCAGCGGACCCTCCCCGCAGTCCTCGCCGCGCTCCTGTGCGCCTCCGTGATCGCCGGGTGCGGCGGCCAGACCCCCGCACGCGACCCCGACCCACCGGGCCCCGTGCGCGTCGCGGCCCTCGCGGTGAACCCCGCCCGCCCGGCGATCGCGCCCGGCGAGTCCCTGCGGCTCATGGCCGTGACCCGCGCCACCGACGGCTCGGTCGCCGACGTCACCGCCGGCGGGCGCTGGCGCGTGACCGGGGCCGCGGTCCGCCTCACCGGGCCCGGGCGGCTGCGGGCGGTCGCGCCGGGAACCGCCGTGGTCGAGGTGCGCGCCGCGGGCCGCCGCGCCGCCGCGCGCGTCACCGTCGACCCGCGCGCGTCCGGGGCGCTGGTGTTCACGCCCAGCCGGCCGTTCCCGCAGGACCCCCTGGGCCGCTCCATCGCGCTCGCAGGGAGCCACACCTGGACGAACCTGATGGACAGCGGCACGACCGACCCGCCGCCGGCGTTCGACAAGGACCGCTACCTCGACACCCTCCAGGTGCACGGCCAGAACCTCACGCGGCTGTGGACCTGGGAGCAGGCGCGGTGGACCGCCGAGACGCGCGAGGACTACCACTTCTCCCCCACCGTGTTCGTGCGCACCGGCCCCGGCACCGGCGCCGACGGCGGCCTGCGCTTCGACCTGCAGCGCGTCAACCCGGCGTACCTGGCGCGGGTGCGCGAGCGCGTCCGGGCGGCGCGTGAGCGCGGGATCTGGACGGTGGTGATGCTCTTCGACGGATGGAGCGTCGCCCCGAAGGTCTCCGACGACATGAACCCCTGGAGGGGCCACCCGCTGAACGCCGCCAACAACGTGAACGGCATCGACGGCGACACCGACGGCAACGGTGACGGCACCGACACCCAGACCCTCGTGGACCCCGCCGTGACCGCCGTGCAGGAGCGGTACGTCCGGGCGGTCGTCGCCGAGCTCGCCGCCGAGCCGAACGTGATGTACGAGATCAGCAACGAGAGCGACGGGTCGTCGGTGGCCTGGCAGGAGCACATGGTCGGCGTCATCCGGGACGCCGAGCGCGACGGGCCGCTGCGGCACCCGGTGGGGATGACGTTCCCGTACCCGGGCGGGGACGACGACGTGCTGCTCACCGGGCCGGCCGACTGGGTGTCGCCCGGCGGCGACCCGTCCGACCCGCGGCCGGTCGGCGAGCGCCCGGTGATCATGGACACCGACCACCTGTGCGGGGTGTGCGGCGACGCGTCGTTCCCGTGGCGCGCGTTCACGCGCGGCAACAACCCGTTGTTCATGGACCTCTACGACGACACGGCCATCGGGCTGGGCGCGCTGGACGGGGACGGCACCGACCCGGAGTGGGAGCGCCTGCGCCGCGCGCTCGGGATCGTGCGGGAGGTCTCCGAGCAGGTGGACCTGTCCCGGATGCGCCCGGACGGGTCGTTCGCGTCGTCGGGCTTCGCCCTCACCACCGGCGGGGCGCGGCCCCAGGCCGTGGTGCTCGCCACCGGCGGCGACCGCGTGACCCTGGACCTGCGGGAGGCGACCGGCCGGTTCGCGGTGCGGTGGGTGCACCCGCGCAGCGGCGTCGTGCTTGCCCGCACCATCGCCAACGGCGGCGGGAAGGTGTCGCTCGACCCGCCCATCGACGCCGACGCGGTCTTGATTCTGGACCCCGCCTAGATACCCTCCGGGGTATGTGCAGACGAGTGACGTGCAAGCGGTGCGGCCGCCCGGACTGGCGCGGCTGCGGGGCCCATGTGGAGCAGGTGCTGGGCGACGTCCCCAAGAAGGAGCGGTGCCGGTGCCGCCAGGACGGGCCGCCGCCCGCCCCCGCGGGACGCGGCGGGCTGCTGGCACGCCTGCGCGGCCGCTGAGGGCGGCCGGCCGGCCCCGGCGCCGGCGCGCGGAGGCGATGGCGGCGCGGAACCACCCGTCGCATGCCCTTGCGTCAACCGGCGTTATCGTCGGCGAATGACCGACACCTCCGCCTCCATGGACGGGCTGCGGAAGGACCTCGCCAAGCTCGTCCGCCAGCTCCTCGACGAGCGCCCCGAGCGCCGCCGGGAGCGGCCGGTGAACCCGCTCGTGCGCGCCCACCTGGGCCTGGGCGACGGGGGCCCCACCCTGCCGGTGCTGTCCGACCGGTTCCCGTACTACGACCTGCCCAACCTGCACCTCGCGCTGGAGCGCCTGCGCACCCGCGAGGGGTGGTCGGCCGACATCCTCGGCGTCGCGCACGAGGAGGGGATGTGGCCGCAGCCGACGATGGGCTCGCTGCTCTCCCATGACCGGTGGGAGGCCGGCCCCGAGCAGTTCGCGACGGCGAGCACCGGGCCGAGCGAGACCATGGCGTGCCGCACCTCGTCCCTGTTCCTCCTGCACTCGCCGGAGGGCCCGCTGGCGCTGCTGCTGATGCTCTCCGACGGGCATGGCGGGCCGCCGGACCTGATCCTCACCGTCGCCTCGCCCGTGGACGGAGCCTGCGAGCGGCTCCTCGCGTGGATCCGGGAGACCATCGCCGAGGTGGACGTCTTCCGCGGCAAGGTCATCACCGTCGAGGCGAACCCCATGACGGACTCCAGCAGGGTCGCGTTCGTCGAGCGGCCCCGGATCGCGCCGCAGGAGCTGGTGCTGCCGGACGGGGTGCTCGAGCGCATCGAGCGGCACGTCATCGGCGCCAGCCGGCACCGTGAGGCCCTGCTCGCCTCCGGCCGCCATCTGGGCCGCGGGCTGCTGCTGTGGGGGCCGCCGGGGACCGGGAAGACCCTCACGCTGCGCTATCTCACCGGGCGGCTGGACGGCACGACGGTGATCATCCTGTCCGGCAGCGCGCTGGGGATGGCCGCGTCGTTCGGCGCGCTCGCCCGCCGCCTGCAGCCGGCGGTGGTCATCCTGGAGGACGTCGACCTGGTGGCCCAGGAACGGGAGCACTGGGGCTCGGGCCCCATCCTGTTCGAGCTCATGAACGAGATGAGCGGGCAGGGCGGCGACGCGGACGTGGCGTTCGTGCTCACCACCAACCGGCCCGACGTGCTGGAGCCGGCCCTCGCCGCCCGCCCGGGGCGCGTGGACCTCGCCGTGGAGATCCCGCTTCCGGACGCCGCGGCCCGCGCGCGCCTCATCGAGCTCTACGGGCGGGGCATGGACCTGCGGCTCGACGACCCGGGCCGGGTGGTCGAGCGGACGGAGGGCGTGACGGCCTCGTTCATCCAGGAACTGCTGCGCAAGGCCCGCCTGTGGGCGGCGGAGGACGGCCGGGTGACCGTGACCCAGGCGGACGTGGACGGCGCGCTGGACGAACTGCTGCACGAGACCTCCGCGCTCACGCGCGTGATGCTGGGCGTGGGGGCGCAGGACGTCATGCGCCGCGCGTCGCGCGCATGGCTCGAGGAGTTCCCGGACGAGGAGTGACCGGGCCCCGTCGTGGGCGGCGGGCGATACTGCCGCCCATGACCGAGCCCACCATGGTCGAGGTGTTCCTCGACGTCTCCTGCCCCTGGTGCCACGGCGGCCAGATCACGGCGCGCCGCATCCTGGACGAGGTGGCCGCCGACCCGTCGCTGCCGCGCACCGCGTACACGATGCGGTTCATCCGGCTGCACGACTTCGGCGACCCGGCGGGGTACCCCAGGGCGGAGATGATCCGGCGATGGGAGAGCCCGCCGGAGGAGGTGGCCGCCCACCTGGTGGAGCTGGAGGAGTTCGCCGCGTCGGTGGGCGTCCGCATCGACGACGACGCCTACGCGTACGTGTCCGACCCGTTCCACGCGCACCGGCTGCTGGCGATGGTGCGCGACGACCCGTCCACCGACGCGCCCGACCTGTGGAGCCTGTCCCGGGCGGTCTGGACCGGCAGGTACGTGCACGGCCTGCGCGCGGACGTGCACGCCGACCTGAGGAAGGCCGTCGCCCTCGCCGGCCTGCGGGTCCCGGAGCGCATCTGGGCGCGCATGGCGGACCCGGACGACCACCGGGAGCGGACCCTCGCCGACCACGCCCGGGCGCTGGAGGTGCACCTGGACGGCGTGCCGCGCCTGGTCGCGAACGGCCGCATCGTCCCGTGCTGGCGGCCCATCGACGAGGTGCGGGCGGGCATCCGGGAGGCGCTGCTGGCCGCATGACGCCGGCGCCGGGACACGATCGGCGTGTCCCGTGCGTCTCCGGGGCATGACCGTGACCACGCAGACCGACGCGGACCTCGTCCGCGAGGCGCAGGACGGCTCCCGCCCCGCGGCGGAAGCCCTGTTCGAACGGCACTGGCCCCGCGCGTGGCGCGCCGCGTACGGGGTGCTCGGCGACCGGCAGCGCGCCGACGACGCGGCCCAGGCCGCGATGGTGCGGGCGCTGGAGCGCATCCGCTCGATCCGCGACGGCGCGTCCTTCGGGCCGTGGCTCATGCGGATCGTGGTGCGCGAGGCGCTCGACGGGCGGCGGCGCACCCGCCGCGAGGCGCCGCTGGACGACGCGGCGTCGATCCCCGCGGGCGAGCCCCCCGAGAGCCCCGACCCCGCCCTCGCGGAGGCGATGCGCGCGCTGAGCCCCGACCGCCGCGCCGTCGTGGTGCTGCATTTCTGGCTGGGCCATTCCCTCCCGGAGGTCGCCGGCATCCTCGGCGTGCCGGAGGGCACGGCCCATTCCCGCCTGTCGCGGGCCCTCACCCAGCTCCGCGCCCACCTGGAGGTGCCGCATGGCCGCTGACCTGGAGGACCGCCTCGCCCGTCTGGGCGACGCCGCCGCACCGGACGACGGTGCCACCGCCCGCGCCCGGGCCGCCGCCCTGGAGGCTCTGCCCGCCGGGCGCCGCCGCCGGTCGTGGCGCCACCTGCTCCCCCGGCGGCGCACCATGTCGGTCGCGTTCGCGGTGGCCGGGACCGTGGCAATCGCCGGCGTGCTGGTGCTGTCCCTCCCGCGCGGCGCGGACCGCCCCGTGCCGGCCGGGATCACGCTGGTCGCCACCGCGCCGTCGCCGGGCGGGGTCGTCGATGCCGCCGACCTGGAGACGACCGCGCAGATGATCGACCGCCGCGCACGGATCATGCGCATCGACGGGGCCGACGCCGAGGTCGTGGACGGGGACATCGTGCTGCACCTCCCCGATGACGCACCCCCCGGTGCGCTGCGTGACCTGACCGCCCGCGGCGAGTTCGCGATCTACGACGGGATGCGCGTGATCGGGCCGGCCAACGGCAGCAGGCGCCGGCCGCTTCCCGGCCCCGGCCAGCACGTGATCGATGTCCCCGACGGGAAGGCCGGCACCGTCCTCCACATCCTCGTGGCCGGCTCCCCGGCCCTCACCAATGCCGATGTCGCCGCCGTGAAACCGGACGTCGTGTTCGGTGACCAGCCGCCGTTCCTGGAGATCCGCCTGACGACCGCGGGCCGGAGGGCCTTCCACCGTCTCACGCAGCGCATCGCCCAGCGCGGCGCGGTCGAGCGCAGGGTCGGCACGACCATGCTGGTCATCGACGGTGAGCTGGTGAGCAGGCCGACCATCGACCCGGAGGAGTTCCCGGATGGGCTCAACAGCCCGGCCGTCGAGATCGACGGCCACTACTCGCCCGCGGACCCCTGGCGGCGCATCGCCGCGGCCAAGATCGAGGAGGGGCCCCTGCCGGTGGTCCTCGCCCCGGCCGGCTGAGCCGTTTCACCCACGAAGGGGACGGGAACCCACCGGGCGTCCCGTCCCCCACCCCCGCCATTGGATGAGCCCACCCGATCACCCGCAGCGCCCGTTCCGGGACGAGACGCCCGGTGAGCGCCGGGACCGCCAGCTGGGCGAGCTGCTGCAGGAGATCCGGGTCACGCTGCCGGGCGTGCAGGTGCTGTTCGCGTTCCTGCTGGCGGTGCCGTTCAGCGCCCGGTGGGACCGCACCACCGAGCTGCAGAAGGACGTGTTCTTCGCGACGCTACTGCTCACGGCCCTGGCGACGGTGCTGCTGATGGCCCCCACGGCGGTGCACCGCATGCGGTTCGAGCAGGCCGACAAGGCGCACGTGGTGCGGACCGGGCACCGCCTGGTGGTCGCCGGGCTGTGCGTGCTGGCGCTCGCGATGGCGAGCGCGGTGTTCCTGATCACCGACGTCCTGTACTCGGTGCCGGCGGCGATCGGCGTGGCCGCGGCGTTCCTCGTGGTCGTCGCGGGCACGTGGTTCGCGATCCCGCTCGCCAGGAACCTCACGCGCGACGACTGACCGCGCGGCGTCCGGGGTGGGCGTCACCATTCACCCGCGGCCCCGGGACCGGGACCAACATGCGCGGCGGCGGTTGGGATGGCCGCCGCCGCGCGCCTAGCCGAACAGGCCGCGCACCAGGTCGATCACCGCACGCCCCACGGTGATCTCGAGCACCACGCCGCCGGCGCCCACCGCGATCCCGGCCGCCACGATCAGGGCGTCCTCCAGCAGCACGCCGAGCGACAGCAGCACCACCCCCAGTGCGGGCAGGGTGTCGAGGCCGGTGAACGGCGGGGCGAGGAACGCCCCCACGGATCCGCCCACCACCAGCAGGCCGAACACGACCGCGCCACCCCTGCTGGTCACCAGGCGGGCGAACCGGGGGCGGGAGATGCGCTCGAGGCCGCGGATGAGCCGCAGCAGCGCCCGCACGAGCCTGCCGTCGCCGTCACCCGCGACGCGGAGCGTCTGCCAGCGCCCGGGAACCCAGATCTCCCGCCGGCCCACGATGAGCTGCAGGGCCGTGAGCACCGCGATGACCTCGAAGACGTGGGTGGCGCCACCGGTTGGCAGCGGCAGCGCCGGCACCGCCATGAGCAGCGTGAAGACCACCGCGAAGCTCTTCTCCCGTAACAGGTCGATGAGCCCGCCCAGGGTCGTGTCCTCACCACCAAGCCAGCGCTCCAGGCGCTCGCTGAGCCGGCCGGGGCCGGCGGGGTCCGCGGGATCGGCGGTCACCGCGTGATCCTCCCTCCCCGGCCCCGTCGGCACCATGGGCGGTCAGCCCTCCCCGAGGAAGTCCAGCAGCACCCGGTTGAACTCCTCCGCGTGCGACGCGTTGATCCCGTGCGGCCCGCCGGCGATGAGGTGCAGGCGGCCGTCCTTCACCGACTCGGCGGTCCGCGTGCCGCTCACCTCGACCGGCACGATCGCGTCGGAATCGCCGTGGATCACCAGCACCGGCACGTCGCAGCGCTCCAGGTCGGCGCGGAAGTCCGTGCCCCACGCCGCGATGCAGTCGTGCGTGCCCTTGGGTGACGCCCACTCGGCGATGTCCAGGGCGTAGCGGCGCTGCTGCTCGCTCACCTTCAGCTCCCCGCCGGCGCTGAAGAAGTTCGTCATGAAGCCGTCCAGGAACGCCATCCGGTCCCTGCGGACCTCCGCCTGGAACCCGGCGAGCAGGTCGTCGGTGACACCGCCGTCCGGGTTGTCCGGGGTCTGCTTGAGGGCCGGCGGGATCGCGGCGGCGAACACCGCCTGCGCGACCCGGCCGGTGCCGTGCGCGCCGATGTACCGCGCCACCTCGCCGCCGCCCATGGAGAAGCCCACCAGCGTGGCGTCGCGCAGGTCCAGGTGGTCCATGAGGGCCTTCAGGTCCGCGGCGAGGGTGTCGTACTCGTATCCGGACCGCGGCTGGCTCGACCGGCCGAAGCCGCGCCGGTCGTAGGCGACCACCCGGTACCCGGCGTCCACGAGGACGCCGGTCTGGGCCTCCCAGGAGCGGTTCGACAGCGGCCAGCCGTGGATGAGCACCACGGGGCGCCCCTCGCCGTGGTCCTCGTAGAAGAGCTCGACCGGGGTGCGGCCGTCGGTGCCGGCGTTCACAGTGGGCATGGGTCCTCCGTGTCGGGGTTTGCGGGCACGGGTTCCCGCCACGCGGCACCCCCGAACACGGACCGGCCCTCAGCCGGCGGCGGCCTCCTGCGCCACCTCGTCCCACACCACCACGCGGTCGCGACCGGCACGCTTGGCGGCGTACAGGGCCTCGTCCGCCCGGCGCATCAGCCCGGCGGCGCTCTCACCGCCGGGGTCGGCGTGGGCGACGCCGGCGCTCACCGTCACGCGGCCGGGGGCGCCGTGGTCCACGCGGCCGAGCGCCGTGCGCAGCCGTTCGGCGGCATGCCGCGCGTCCTCGCGGTCCACGCCCGGCATGAGCCAGCCGAACTCCTCGCCGCCGATGCGGGCCACCAGGTCACCGCCGCGGGCCGCCCCGCGCAGCACCTCGGCGATGGCGATGAGGACCCGGTCGCCGGTGAGGTGCCCATGCCCGTCGTTGACCCGCTTGAAGTGGTCGGCGTCGAACAGCACCAGGCACAGCCCCGGGCCGCCGGGCCCCACGCGTCCCAGCTCGTCCTGGAGCCGCTGGTCGAAGGCCGCCCGGTTCGCGAGGCCGGTGAGGACGTCGGTGGCGGCACGGTCCTCGAGCCGCTGCCGCTCCTCCGCGTTGGCGATGGTGGTGGCCACCAGGTCCGCGAACCGCCCCAGCCGGCCGGCGGTGGCCGCGTTCAGGCGCGCGGGGTCGGCCCCCACGAACCCCAGCCCACCCCACAGGCGGCCGCGGATGATCACGGGGGCCGCGGCGCCGCCCACCGCGCCGTACCGGCGCAGGCCGTCGAGCAGCGGGTCGGGACCCTCGGGCCAGCGGTCGACGGCGGCCGGCCGGCCCGTGCGGACCGCGCGGCAGATCGACATGCCGTCCAGGAGCCGGAACCGGGCACCGGGGCCGATGGCGCGGTGCGCCTCGGGAGCCGAGGCGAGGATGACCATCTCGTCGTCGGACTCCTGGCGCATCACCGACGCGATGACCGCGTCGAACAGCACGGCGATGCGGCTGGCGACCAGGTCGAGCACCACCTCGGGGGCGGCGTCGGACGCGACGGCCTGGGCGACCTCGTGCAGCGCCGCCCGCTCGGCCTCCATATGGGCGCGCTCGGTGATGTCGAACGCGAGGACCATGCCGGCCACGATGCGGCCGTCCGCCCGCACGGGGGTCATGGTGGCGTCGAAGATCCGTCCCTGAAGATCCTCCCGCCAGTGGAGGGTCTCACCCTCCAGGACCCGGTTGCACGCGGAGGCCGCCCGGTCGCGGTCGCGCTCCGGCAGCAGCCCGGGCAGGTACCGCCCCTCGCCGTCCTGCCCGTAGGTCAGCGCGCGGATCGACGGCCCCTCGGCGAGCAGGACGGTGAGGTCGTGGTCGTACATCAGCACCGCCCCGCCGGGCAGGTGGTCGATGAGGGCCCGGTACCGGCCCAGGCTCTCGGCGAGCGCCGCGTCCATGCGCTTGCGGCGCGCGATGGACCGCAGGGCCGCCTGGCGCTCCACGACCGCGCCCTCGGCACCGCGCACCGCCCGCACCGTCGCCTCGCACCACTCCCACTGCCCGTCGCCGCGCAGCACCCGCAGCTCCACGGTGCTGACCCCCGGGGCGGCGTCCAGCTGGGCGCGCCACTCCGGCAGCCGCGCGGCGTCGTCGGGGTGCAGGATCTCCTCCATGTTGCGCCCAACCAGCCCCTCGGGGTCGAGGGCGAGCAGGCGCGCCGCCGCCGGGGACGCGTACGCGATGCTGGAGTCGGGCAGGGTTCGCAGCACGACGTCGGTCGAGTTCTCGGCCAGCAGCCGGAACGAGCGCTCCCGCTCCTCCAGGCGCCGCCGTTCCTCGCGCTCGCGGGTGACGTCCCGGAACACGGTCACCACGCCCGGGGCGTCCTCGCCGGTCAGCGGGATCGGGTGGGCGCTCACCTCGATCCAGGCGCGTCCGCCCTCCCCCCGGTCCACGCCCATCACCATCCGCTCCACCGGCATCCCGGTGCGCAGGGCCACCATCGCGGGGTGCTCCGGGCCCGGCAGCTCGGTGCCGTCGATGCGCGTCGCCCGCCACCGCGGATCCAGGGACGTGCGCCCCGAGAGCTCGTCCTCGCCGAGCCCGAGGATGCGCCGGGCGGTGGGATTGGAGGTCACGATGGTCCCGTCGGCGCGCTGCACGACGATGCCCTCGGTGATCGCCCCCACCACCGCCTGGTACTCGGCGTCTCGGGCGCGCAGCGCCTCACGGGCGGACGCCTCGATCGACGCGTCGCGCAGCACGCCGACGAATCCGCGGCCGCCGCCGCGCCGGGCGCCCATCGAGAGCCGCAGCTGCAGCTCCCGGCCGTCCCGATGGAGCCCCACCACCTCGCGGCCCGCCACGCCCAGCACCTCCGGATCGCCGCCGTCGCGCAGCCGCGTGACGTGCCCGGGGTGGGCCGACGCGTCGGGGCCGGTCATCAGCATGGCGACGTCCCGGCCGAGGACCTCGTCCGCGCGATACCCGAACAACCGCTCCGCCGCGGGGTTGAAGGTCTCGATCCGCCCCCGGTCGTCCGTGCAGACGACCGCATCGACGGCGGCCTCGACGATCACCCGCCAGCTCTCCTCTGAGGGCACTCGAACCACCTGGGAGACGTACTGTCGGCGACCCGACCGCCGGCCACGCCGACACTACACGTGACGTCCCAAACTTCGAAAAGCCGCATACGCCCGCAGACGCCACAAGCTCAGTGTTCCTATTCATCCGGCACCGATTTCAGACGAATCCATCCGTCACATATCTCGCAACGGCGACGAAAAGGGGCGCGGAGGTCGCTCCACCGGGACGATTCGACGCCCTCCGGCGGAGGCGGCAGCACCTCACGTGAGGACGCGCAGGGTGGAACGAGGACGGAAATACTGCACACGGCGCCGGCCGGGCCGTCCGACGTCTAGCATCGCGCGCACCGATCCCACGTCCGGAGCATCCGCCAGCACATGTCGTCGCACATCCACACGAGCCACCACTCCGTCTCCACGGGGTTCACCCAGACCGCCTCCGACTACGAGGACGCGGTGCGGTTCAACATCGAGGGCGCCCAGCGCCTGGTGCTCACCATCCCGCCCGGCGAGTACCGGGACGTGCTCGATGTGGGGTGCGGCACCGGCTTCGCGACCCAGGCGGTGATCGACCGGTTCCACCCGGAGCGGATCACCGCGGTGGACCCGGCGGAGGGCATGCTGGCGCAGTTCCGCACCAGGTTCGCCGACCCGCAGGGCGTCGAGTTCACCGTCGTGCAGGCGGACGTGGAGCACATGCCGGTGCCGGACGGCGCATTCGACCTGGTGGTGTGCTCGATGGCCTACCACTGGTTCCCGCGCAAGTGGGAGGCCGCCAAGGCCATGGCCCGGGCGATGAAGCCCGGCGGGATCATCGCGATCCTCATGTCCGGCCGGGGCGGCGAGCAGGCCTACCGCGACGTGATCGCCAACGTCGAGCCCATCAACTACCGGTGGCTCGGGGCCTTCGACGGGAACCTGCGCAGCTGCTCCGAGATGGAGGACTACCTGGTGCAGGCCGGTCTGGAGCCGGTGGACATCTGGATGGAGACCCGCACCCGCCACACGACCGTGGAGGCGTACATGGAGCGGATGCGGGTGGTCGCGGGGCACATGATCGGCGACCAGTCCGAGGCCGAGGTGGCCGACTACGTGGCCAAGATCGAGGCGGAGCTGCACCGCCGCTCCGGCCCCCGGGGCTGGACGTACGACTTCGCGAAGCTCTTCGCGATCGCCCGGAAGCCGGCGTAGCGGCGGATCCTGCGGACCGGTCAGCCCACGGGCGGGCCGGTCACCACGACGCCGTGCTCAGCGGCGACGGCGGCCAGCACCTCCGGCGGCGGCATCGGGGCGGGTTCGGGGAGCCCGGGGCGGTCCATCGGCTGCCCCACCGCCCGCACGAACCGCTCGAAGTCGCGGCCGGTGGTGACCACCAGCCAGCGCGCCGGGGTCCCGGAGGTCACGCGGAAGGTGTGCTCGGCGCCCCGCGGCACGATCGCGAAGTCGCCGGGGCCGACGCGCTCGACGATCCCGTGGCCGGGCAGGTGCAGCTCCAGCTCCCCGTCGAGCATGAAGAACGCCTCGTCCTCGTCGGCGTGGATGTGCATGGGCGGGTTGCCGGTGCCCGACGGCGGGGCGACGCACTCGATGAACGCCGCGCGGCCGCCGGTCTCCTCGGCGCCCGCCAGGACGGTGTAGCGGGAGTCCAGCAGGGCCAGGCCGCGTCCCTCGCCGGCGCGGACGACGGCGGGCCGGGCGGTGACGGTGCGGGCGGTGGTGGTCACGGTTCCTCCTGACGCGGGAGCCCATAAGCTCCCTTTGGGACTTTGCTTGACGCCACGGTAAAATCCCAACGGGAGTTTTGTCACCCCCTCGGAGGAACCCCCTGCCGGCGCCCGACCTCAACCCCTTCTCGTACGTCGTCCTGGCCCTGGTGGGCCGCGGCGGCGCGGGGCCCCACGACATCGTCGACATGATGCGGCGGGGCGGGCGGGTGCACTGGGCGGCGGCGCCCAGCAAGATCTACGCCGAGCCCAAGCGCCTGGCCGGGCTCGGGTACCTGGAGGCGCAGAAGGCACCGGGCCGCACCCGCGACCGCACCGTCTACTCCCTCACCGACCGCGGCGAGGAGGCCCTGCGGACGTGGCTCGCCGAGCCCTCGGGGTTCCCCAGGATCCAGAGCGAGGCGATCGTGCGCCTGCTGGCCGGGGACCTCGGCGACGAGGCCGCGCTGCGGGCGAGCCTGGTGGCGATGCGGTTGGAGCTGGACGAACTGGACGACCTGCTGGCCGCCAGCCGTGCGCGCGCGGCGGAGCTGCCGCACCGGGAGCGGTACCTGCGGCTCATCGGGTCGCTGGGGCAGCGCCTGGTGGACGCGCACCGGGAGTGGCTGGACGAGGTGGAGGCCGAGCTGGGCGGCGGGTGAGCCCGGGGCCCGCCGCGTAGCATGGCGCGGTGATCGACGACCCCCGGCGCATGAGGCTGTGGCTGTCGCTGCTGGTGCTCGTGTGCGGGGCGTCCTCCCTGGCCACCGAGATGACCGGGGCGCGGCTGCTGGCGCCGTACTTCGGCACGTCGGACCTGGTGTGGGCCAACGTGATCGGCCTCATCCTGCTGTCGCTGTCGCTGGGGTACTGGGCCGGCGGGCGGATGGCCGACCGGCACCCCACCCCGCGGGCACTGGCGACGGTGGTGCTGGTGGCGGCCTGCGCGCTGGCGGTGATCCCGTTCGCCGCGCGGCCGCTGTTCTCCACGTCCGCCCACGCGTTCGCGGACCTCTCCGCCGGCGCGTTCGTGGCGAGCTTCTTCGGCGCGCTGGCGATGTTCATCGTGCCGGTCACCTCGCTGGGCGCCGTCACCCCGTGGGCGATCCGCCTGGCGGTCGCCGACGTGGACACGGCCGGCGCCGTCGCGGGCCGTCTGTACGCGCTGTCCACCATCGGGTCCATCGCCGGGACGTTCCTGCCGGTGCTGGTGCTCATCCCCGCGGTGGGGACGCGCCGCACGATCCTTGGGGTCGCCGCCGTGCTGGCGCTGGCCGCGGCGCCCGCGCTGCGCCGCCGCACCCTGGCGGTTCCGGCGGTCGCGGTGGGGCTGGTGCTGCTGCCGCCCGGCCAGATCAAGGCGGCCCCCGCCGGCGAGAAGGTGGTGTTCGAGGCCGAGTCGTCGTACCAGTACGTCCAGGTGCTGCAGAAGCCCGACGGGGCGCGGGTGCTGCAGCTCAACGAGGGCTGGGCGGTGCACTCCCGCACGCCCGCCGCCGGGGTGCTCACCGACAACTACTGGGACGCCTTCGCGACGCTGCCGCGGCTGGCCGGCGGCCCGTCGGGGCGGCTGCTGATCCTGGGCAACGCGGGCGGCACCATCGCGCGGCTCTACGGCGCCCTGTGGCCCGCCGTGACCGTGGACGGCGTGGAGATCGACCCGGTGGTCACCGACGCGGCCCGCAGGTACCTGGACATGACCAACCCGCGGCTGCGGGTGTACACGGCGGACGCGCGGTTCTGGCTGGAGGGGTCGCGGCCGTCGTACGACATCGTCGTGATCGACGCGTACGCCCAGCCGTACATCCCCTTCCACCTGGCCACGAAGGAGTTCTTCCGCCTGGTGCGCGACCACCTGCGCCCCGGCGGCGTGGTCGCGGTGAACGTGGGGACCCCGCCCGACCAGCGGCAGATGGTGGACCGCATCGCCGCCACGATGCGCAGCGTCTTCCCCACCGTGGCGGCGTCCCGGGTGGTGCGGTTCAACTCGGTGGTCGTGGCGTTCCAGGCTCCCACCGACGTCGCCGTGGCGCGGGAGGGGCTGCGGTCGCTGTTCGGGCCGCTGGGCCCGGCGGCCGCCCGCCTGGCGGACGACCTGCGGGAGGTGCCGCCCGGCGGCACCGTGCTCACCGACGACCACGCCCCGGTGGAGCTGCTCACCGATCGGGCGCTGCTGGAGTACCTCAAGGAGGGCGCGCCGGGCGCGCCCTGACCGGGTTACCCGTCGTCCGGCGGCTGGTACCGGGCCACCGAGAAGCCCAGCAGCAGCGGCACCACGACCGCGAAGACACCCAGCATCGCCAGCAGCACCGCCAGCGGCCGGGCCGGGGTGCCGTCGTGCACGAACGCGTAGCCGATCATCCCGGCGATCACGAGGTACCCGGCGAGGGCCCACCCGGCGACCAGCCGGAACACCCCCCACGCGAACTCCCGGATGTGGACCAGCAACCCCACCGCGCCCACCAGCAGCGCCGCCGCGACGCACAGCAGCACGACCGCCGGCGCCAGGCTGATGTCGCCCGGCAGGTTCGCCGCCATGTAGACGCCGCCGACGATCACCAGCACCATCGCCGCGACGGCGAGCTCGGGCACGGGCGGCAGCCGACGGGTCCCGGTGTGCGGGTGCGCGCTCATCCGCTGGCCAGCTTGGTCATGATGATCAGCGTCGCGACCTGCATGAGCCCCGTGATGCCCGCCGTGTAGACGAAGCGCTTCATGAGCCGGGCGATGAGCTCGCCATCGGGCCGGGGCTTCTTCAGCTCGAACAGCACCGCGAGGTTGGCGGGCTCCAGCACCCCGATCGCGATGGTGGCCATGACCCCCACCACGATGTACGACGCGACCAGCCAGTTGTGGTGCGCGTAGCTGGGGCTCAGGGTCCCGAGGTGCCGGGCCAGCTGCCAGCCGGACGCGAGGGTCATGGTGACCAGCGTCGGCATGAGCAGCAGCATCTTCGGCATGAACCGGATGGAGAACTCCACCCGGGCGGGGATCGACATGCGGCCGATGATGGGGCCCAGGATGAGGCCGACGAACAGGTCGATGCCGGTCCACAGGCCGCCGCCGACCACGTGGAAGAAGTCCAGGGCCCACAGCTCGTTCGTCGCGATCGCGGCGATCAGCCCGACCACGACGACGGCCACGATGGGCAGGCCGCGCACCGGCACGATCTGGAAGTCGGGCCGTGCGGGCGGCGACCCCGGCATCGCCGGCACGGGTATGGCACCGCCGTGGGATTCCACCGCCATCGGTCGCTCCGGGTGTGGGCGTGGGGAGCAGGTCCGCCGTGGCGGGAATCTCCTCCCGCGGGGCGCCGCGCGTCAACCTCCCGCGCCGCGGGGGCGGCGGGTTAGGGTCCGGGTCGCCCCCGCCGCAACGCCGCGGCCGGGGCGCCGCCCACACCGGCCATCAGGGGAGCCCATGCCCGACTTCGGTGAGAACGACATCGCCATCCGCCGCGCGAGGCGGCTCATCGAGAACGGCCAGGTGGTCGTCTCGAGCGACTGGACCGCCGTCCGCCCCTCGGACCAGGCCCAGGACGCGTTCCTGGAGGCCAACTCCTGGGAGGCGTACTCGTCGTGGCACCTCGGCGTCGACGACGACGAGCAGTACGACAGCAAGGACCGCTACGGCTTCCCGATCGGGGACTTCGACCAGGTCCACCAGTCGGCGCTCGTGCACGCCATGCTCATGGCCGAGCGGGACGGGCACACCGAGGTCAAGCTGGCCGCCCAGGACCTGCTCGGCCGGTTGCAGGGGACCCCGGGCCGGTAGCGCCCCCGGGATCCCCGCGCGGGGCCGCCGCCCCGGCAGCCCCGTGCGGACCGTGGTGGTGCGCACGACGCCCGGAGGGCTCACCCCCGGCAGCCCGTGCGTCAGCGCGTCTCGCCGCGGGCGCCGTGCACGTCCTCCCGGGACGTCGCGGCGTAGCGGACCCCCGGGATCGCGACGGCGCCGGGCGCGAGGCGGGCCCGCGCGGCGGTGTCGCCCTTCAGCGTGTCCTGCAGGAATGCCGTGGACAGGTGGAGCACCACCCGCAGCGCCCGGGCCTTGTTCCAGGCCGGGTCGGCGCAGAGGTAGCTGCGGAACCAGCGGGTCCGGACCCACGGCTGGTCCTTGCACGGTGAGGTGAAGACGAAGTGCTCCGCGCCCTTCAGGGTGACCAGGATCTTCGTGGAGCTCGCGACCCCGTCGTAGGTGAGCCTGGCGCCCCAGCCGTACGGGGTGCCGGTGTCGGCGGTGCCGCCGATCGCCATCGTCGGGACGGTGACCTTCGCCAGGCCGGCGCGGCCGAACATGTAGGCGTCGCCGGCCATGGGGATGATGGCCTTTACGCGCGGGTCGCCGGCAGACGGCCACAGGCCGCGCGGCGGTCGCGCGAGGCCCGCACGGGCGGCCATCCTGCCCTCGTTCGGGAGGATCGGGCTGCAGAAGAACGTCAGCGGCGAGCGCTTGGGCAGGGCGCCGCAGCGGGAACGGTAGGCACGCATGTCGTATCGCGCCCCGGCCGCCGCCAGGGCCGTATAGCCGCCGTACGAATGGCCGACCACGGCGACGCGTGACATGTCGAGCAGGCCCTCGAGCGCGCCGCCCGGCGCGGTGAGGCGCTCGGCGGCGTCCAGCGTTCGCGTGACGCTTCGGGGACGGTCGATGAGCCCCTTCCACAGCCCCTGGAACGTGGTGTCCAGGGTCTCGCGGTGCTCCGGTGCCACCACCACGAAGCCGCGCGAGGCGTAGTGCTCGGTCATCGCCGCGTACACGACGGGGCTCAGGTGGAACCCGTGGGAGAACACGATCACCGGGTACGGGGCCTCGTCGGCGACGGGTGCCGCGCCGGCGAGGGCCCGGCCGAACGCGTACGGCGGGTGGGCGGGCTTCCAGTCGCGGTCCTTGTTCGGCACGTCGTACCGCACGCGCTCCACGGCCCCCGCGGGGATGACCCCCGGGTACCAGACGTGGATGTCCATGCGCCGGCGTCCCGTCCCGTCGGCCAGGCGCAGGTAGCCCACGCCGTGGGGTCCGCGTGCCGCGTAGTCGAGGGATGTCTCCGGTGCCGACGCAACCGGCGATGGCTGGGCGCTCCCGGTCGCCCCACCGGCGCTCCGCCCCGCGGACAGGGCGAAGCGCCGCGGGGTCGCGGCGAACCCCGTCACCCGTGGGTCGGAGGCCGCGGTGGCCGGTGATCCCGCGGTGAAGGTGCGGTCCTCGCCCGTCGCGGTTCCGTCCTGCCCGCACCCGACCCCGGTAGTGGTAGACGCGGCCTGCGACGAGGCCGGCGACGGTCACGGAGAACCGACGAGGGTGCGGCGGCGCCCGCCACCGCCACCGGCGGCGTGGTGGTCCCGTAGGCGGTCGTCGTGCCGAGTTCGAATGTGACGCCGACGGGGAGCCCGCGGAGGTCTGGACGCCGCCCTGCAGCACCATGCCCGCCCCGGACGGCGCAGCACCCCGGTGGTGGCCAGCGGCGGGGCCACCTCGAGCGCCCCGCGTCGCATCCGGCGCCGACCGGCCGCACGGCCCCGCGGGCGTCGGCCGCCGGGCACAGCCGGCCCCCGGCAGGAGCCCGGTCCGATGGCGGCGCTGCCCGCTCGAGCACGTGCGTGGGCGGGGTGCCGCCGTTGGCGGAGAGCGGCCCCAGGCGCGCGTCGCCGGCGGCGCCGGGACACCCAGCGGCGTTCTGCGCGAGGTTCGCGCCGCCGTCGGCGACGAAGAACGTCCGCCACAGGAGTTGCCGACGACGATCGAGGCCGTCGGGGAGACGGCCGCGTCGGATGAGATCCCCGCTCCGGCTCCGGCGCCGGGCGATGCCGGTGGGCCCCTGCGCCCGGCGGACTGGCATTCCCGAGTTCCCGTGCCGCCGGGGCCAGCCCCGTTGGCCGTGAGCGTGAGGAACGACGCCGTGGTGGATCCGGTGCCGCTGGTGACGAGGCCGCCGCCCGCTCCCGCGGCGCCGCCCGCGGCGCTCGGAGCCGAGGCTCACTCCAGACCCGCCTCCACCTCCACCGCCGCCTCCCGCGGCGAGGTTGCCGGAGACCGTGACGTTCTGCAGTGACAGCGCCGCGGGGTTGAACAGCGATGCCGCCCCCATATCCCCCGGTTCCGCCGGCTCCCCCAGTGCCCGGGCCGAAGTCACCGCTTCCCGATGGGCTTCCACCGCGGCCGGAGCCTCCGACGCCGCCGGATCCCGTCGTGTTCGACGCGACCGTGGATCCGTTCGATCGACGTTCCACAGCACGCGGATGCCGCCACCGTCGCCGCCTCGCCCGCCCGTCCCGCCCGTGCCGATTCCGCCGTTCGCCCCGGCACCGCCCGCGCCGGCGTCCCCACCGCGGCGGCACCGCCCGGGCCGCCGGCACCCGCCAGTTGCCGAGGATCGCCGAGTCACGGATGGTGACCGTGCCGAACGCGTCCAGGCCCCCGCTGCCGCCCGCCCCACCGGTTCCGCCCGTGCCGCGCCCGCCCTCCGCGGGCACCAGGCCGCCCTCGGCGGAGCCCCCGCGCCCGGCCCCTCTCCAGCGCCGCCGGTACCGCGGTTGTCACTCACCACGCTCTGCGACAGCGTGAGGTCGCCCCCGTTGGCGGCGATCCCGCCGGTGCCACCGTTTCCACCCTGGCCTCCGACGCCCGTTTGACCGACTGCGCCGGCGGTGCCCGCGAGGCCCGTGGTGTCGGCCCCGCCCCCCTCCGGAACCCCCGTGTTGGCCACCACCCGCAGGCGTTCCAGCACCACCTTGGCGCCATGGGGGCGGATGCCGCCGCCCACGACCTCCCCGTTGCCTCCCGCCTCCCCCGAGAACCCGGTGAACGGACCGCGGAGACGCCCGCCGGGGCCACCCCGCCGGTGAGCGCGAGGTCGGCGATACGGACGGACGTGGCGCTCGCGAGCACGTCGATGACGCCCGGTCGAGCCCCGGCCCGCGTCGATGATCGTGGCGGCCGGGCGGCCCACGATCTCCATCGACGAGGTGACGTCGAGGTCCCCGCGGGCGTTGGCGTCCTCCGCCCTGCCGGCGATCGTGCGGCAGTACGTCCCCGCGGGCAGGACGATGCGGTCGGTGACGGCGGCCTGCCAAGCCGTGCATTCGCCCGCCCCCGCGGTCGCGGCGTTCGCGTTCGCGGCCGTCACCGCCTCGCGCAGGGAGCACCGCCCGTCCGCGGCCACGACGTCGGCGGTCGTCGTGACGGCGATGGTCGCCGCACCCGCGGACGCGGGCGGGACGAGCAGGCGGGCTGCGGTGGCGACGGACGCCGAGACGTGGACCGCGGCGACATGGGCCATTCTGCGCGTGCGCGATCACGCGGTCAACGCGGGTCGTGACGGGTGCGCACCTCCTCGCGGTCCGTCGCCGCGTAGCGGGACCCCCCCGGGATCGCGACGGTGCCAGGCGCGAGGCGGGCCGCGCGGCGGTGTCGCCCTTCAGCGTGTCCTGCAGGAATGCCGTGGACAGGTGGAGGACCACCCGCAGTGCGGGCCTTGTTCCAGGCCGGGTCGGCGCAGAGGCGCTGCGGAACCAGCGGGTCCGGACCCACGGCTGGTCCTTGCACGGTGAGGTGAAGACGAAGTGCTCCAGCACGCCCTTCAGGGTGACCAGGATCTTCGTGGAGCTCGCCGATCGTGTAGGTGAGCCTGGCGCCCCACCCGTACGGGGTGCCGGTGTCGGCGGTGCCGCCGATCGCCATCGTCGGGACGGTGACCTTCGCGAGGCCGGCGCGGCCGAACGCTGTAGGCGTCGCCGGCCATGGGGATGATGGCCCTCACGCGCGGGTCGCCGGCAGACGGCCACAGGCCGCGCGGCGGTCGCGCGAGGCCCGCACAGGCGGCCATCCTGCCCTCGTTGGGGAGGATCGGGCTGCAGAAGAACGTCAGCGGCGAGCGCTGGGCAGGGCGCCGCAGCGGGAACGGTAGGCATGCATGTCGTATCGCCCCGGCGGCCGCCAAGGCCGTGTAGCCGCCGTACGAATGGCCGACCACGGCGACGCGTGACATGTCGAGCAGCCCCTCGAGGGCGCCGCCCGGCGCGGTGAGGCGCTCGGCGGCGTCCAGCGTCCGCGACGCGGGGACGGTCGATGAGCCCTTCCACAGCCCCTGGAACGTGGTGTCCAGGGTCTCGCGGTGCTCGGTGCCACCACCACGAAGCCGCGCGAGGCGTAGTGCTCGGTCATCGCCGCGTACACGACGGGGCTCAGGTGGAACCCGTGGGAGAACACGATCACCGGGTACGGGGCCTCGTCGGCGACGGGTGCCGCGCCGGCGAGGGCCCGGCCGAACGCGTACAGCGGGTGGGCGGGCTTCCAGTCGCGGTCCTTGTTCGGCACGTCGTACCGCACGCGCTCCACGGCCCCCGCGGGGAGCCCCCCGGGTGCCAGACGTGGATGTCCATGCACCGCCGGCGTCGTCCCGTCGGCCAGGCGCGACAGCCCGCCGTGAGGTCCGCGCCGCGTCGTCGAGGGATGTCTCGGGTGCCGACGCAACCGGCGATGGCTGGGCGCTCCCCGTCGCCGCACCGGCGCCCAGCGCGGCGAGCGCCAGGCCCAGCGTGGCGAGTGCGGTGGCCCTTCTGGTGCGGACGTTCATGCTTCTCCCCTTGTCGTGTGCGGGTGGGTGAGGTTGCCCCGGGGCTGCTCCGGCACGGCCGCCGACGGCCGGGCCGGGATGGGCGCCGTGACGCGCCCCGGGAGGAGGCGGTCCATCCATCCGGGGAGCCACCAGTTGGCGCGCCCCATCAGGGTCATCGCGGCGGGGACGAGGACCATCCGCACGACCGTCGCGTCCAGGAGGATCGCGGTGGCGAGGCCCAGGCCGAACATCTTGGTGGACGGGTCGCCCGCCGCGACGAACCCGAGGAACACCGACACCATGATCATCGCCGCGGAGGTGATGACCCGGCCGGTGGATGCCAGGCCCCGCACCACCGCCTGGTGGGTGTCGCCGGTGGCGAGGTGGTGCTCCCGGATCCGGGAGAGCAGGAACACCTCGTAGTCCATGGACAGCCCGAAGACGATGGCGAACATGAACAGCGGGATGAACGAGACGACCGGGACGGCCTGCTCGACGCCGATGAGCGACGCGCCCCAGCCCCACTGGAACACCATCACCATCACGCCGTAGGCCGCGCCGATGGACAGGAGGTTCAGGACGGCGGCTTTGACCGGCACGACGACCGACCGGAACACGAGCACCAGGAGCAGCAGGGAGAGCCCCACGACCGCCGCGATGAACGCCGGCAGGCGGTGGGTCACCCGGTCGCTCAGATCGATGAAGTTCGCCGTCTGGCCGCCCAGGTACGCGCGGGCGCCGGACCCGGCGAGCGCCTCGGGGACCACCTGGTCGCGCAGCCGCAGCAGGGTGCGGCGGCTCGCCGGGTCCTGCGGGGCGGTCGCCGGGATCGCCGTGATGGAGGCGACATCGGAGCGCCGGTCGACCACTGTCGCCTCGACGCGCGCGATCCCCGGGTCGCGCGCCACCGCATCGGCCAGGCGGGCGAGCGCCGCCCCGTCCCGCGCACCGTCGACCGCGATGAGGAACGGCCCGTTGATCCCGGGGCCGAATCCCGACGCGACCAGGTCGTACGCCCGCCGCTCGGTGCGGGAGTCCGGGAGCGTGCCGTCGTCGGGCGTGCCGAGGCGGAGGCCCAGCACCGGCGCGGACAGCGCGAGCCGCAGGATCGTCGCCCCGACCGCGTAGGGCCGCGCGTGGCGGGCGACGTGGTGCGCCCACCGCTCCCACCGGGAGCGGTCCGGCCGGCCGGATCCCCCGCGGTGCACGCGGAGCCGGTCGATGCGCGGGCCGATGAGCCCGAGCAGGCCGGGCAGCAGCGACACCGCTGCGGTGACCATCAGCAGGACGACGACCGCGATGGCGACGCCGGCGGCCGTCACGAACGGCAGCCCGGTCACCGCCAGCCCGAGGATCGACACGAGCACCGTGCCGCCGGCGAACACCACGGTGCGGCCGGACGTCGCCACGGCGTGCCCGATCGAGTCCGGGATGCCCATGCCCCGGGCCAGGTTCTCGCGGTGGCGAGAGACCAGCAGGAGGGCGTAGTCGATCCCGACGCCCAGCCCCACCATCGCCGCCATCATCGTGGACCAGCTCGGGATCTGGATCAGGTGCCCCACGAGGGGCAGCAGGCTGATCCCGACCGCCAGGCCGAACAGGGCCAGCACGATCGGCACGGCCATCGCGATCACCGATCCGAACGCGACCAGCAGGATGATCGCCGCGATCACGACGCCCGCGAGCTCGCCCAGGTTCCCCTGGGGCTGTTCGAAGGCGAAGTAGAGCTCGCCACCCGCCTCGATCCGCAGCACGTCGCCGGCGGGTGTGCCGCGGGCCGCGCCGAGGGCGTCCTTGAAGCGGTCGAGGTCGCTCGCGTCGAGCTCCTCCCGGACGGGGTACTGGACCCGGATGAGGGCGACCCGCCCGTCGGCCGAAACGGCCGCCGCCGGGTCGGAGGCGACGCGCACGTTCGGCAACGACGCGAACCGCGATCGCACCTGGGCGGCGGCCTCACGCGCCGCGGCGGAGCCGGTGAACGTGACCCCCTCGGCGCGCGGGGTGAGGACGACCTGGGCGGTCAGCCCCGCCCGGTCGGCGCCCGCTGAGTCCAGCAACTCGACGGCGGTGCGGGAGTCACTTCCGGGGACGTCGAAGCGGTCCTCGAAGTCCTGTCCGAATGCCGTCGCCGCGACGAGCACGACGGCCGCGACCGCGAGCCAGGCGCCGATCGTGATGAGCGGCCGCCGTGCGGCGAAGCGGCCGAGTGCGAGGAGTGCGCGGGACAACGCGGACCGTCCTGGGCGATGGTGGGTACCGGATCGCTCTGGATGGTCGGGGCGTCGGCGTCCCGGCCGCATCGGCGCATCGGCTCGAAGCCGCCCGGCCGATGGAACGGTCCCCATCTCGCACTTTCGGCCGATGGGGCGGCCGCGGCGCCCGGCCTACGATTCACGTGTGCGCGCGGCCCTGACGTCCTTCTGGAACGAACCGCCGGTCGCCGATCCGCCGCGTCGTGTGTGGCGCGACTGGGCGCTGGTCTCCCTGCTGGTGCCGGCGTGCGTGGTCGAGGCGGTCGTCCGGGAGGACCTCCCGTACCGCTGGCTCAGCCTCGCCGTCGCGCTTGCCGGCATCCCGTTCCTGCTCGTGCGCCGCACGCATCCGCTGTGCTGCGTGGCCCTGGTCTTCGGGCCCGCGCTCGCGTTGAACATCCCGTGGCTGGTGCGCGGTGGCGACGGGAACCCCCCGGGCCTCAACACGTACGCCTACTGCCTGCTGTTCTCCTACGCGCTGTTCCGGTGGGGCTCGGGGCGGCACGGGGTGATGGGGCTGGGGATCATGCTGGTGCCGGCCACGGTCATCACGGCGTTCGAGAACAGCGGGGCGAGCGAGCCGGTGGGCGGGTTCGTCGTGTTCTTCGCCGTCGTCGCGGTGGCACTCGCGGTGCGGTACCGCACCCGCGCACGGGCGTCGGAGCTCGACGAGGTGCGCGCACGAGAACGTGAGGCGCTCGCGCGGGACCTCCACGACACCGTCGCCCACCACCTGTCGGCGATCGCGATCCGCGCGCAGGCGGGCATCGCCGTGGCGGCCGCGGATCCCGGCGCGGCGGTGGAGTCGCTTCGCATCATCGACGCGGAGGCGTCGCGTACCCTCGCCGAGATGCGCACGATCGTCCGGGAGCTGCGGACGTCCGGTCCCGCGGAGTTCACGCCCCTCCCGGGCATCGTCGACGTGCGCGAGTTCGCGCAAACCGCGCCGGGGGATCCGCCGGTGCACGTGGATCTCGACGGTGATCCGGAGGGTGTGCCTGCACCGGTTGCCGCGGCGGCGTACCGGCTGGTGCAGGAGTCGATCACGAACGCCCGGCGCCATGCCCGGCGGGCCACCCGCATCGATGTCCTGGTGCGCACCGGTGCGGACGTCGTGACCGTGGAGGTCACCGACGACGGCGACGCATCCATCCGCACCGGCGAGGGGTTCGGCATCGTCGGGATGGTTGAGCGCGCGGAGCGACTGGGCGGCACGTGCGTCGCCGGGCCGCGTCACGGCGGTGGTTGGGCGGTCACCGCGGTGCTGCCCCTGCGGGGGGCGTCGGCGTGAGCATCCGGGTGCTGGTGGCCGACGATCAGGAGATCGTGCGCACGGGCCTGGCGATGATCCTCGGTGCGCAGCCGGGGATCGAGGTCGTCGGGCAGGCCGCCGACGGGCGCGAGGCCGTGGAGCAGGCCCTCCGCCTTCGCCCGGACGTGTGCCTGTTCGACATCCGCATGCCGGTGATGGATGGCGTGGAGGCGACCCGCCGCCTCGCCGGCCCGGACGTCGCCGACCCCATGGCGGTGGTGGTCATCACAACCTTCGACCTGGACCAGTACGTCCATGGCGCCCTGAAGGCCGGCGCCCGCGGGTTCCTGCTCAAGGACGCGGGCCCGGAGCTGCTCGTGCAGGCGATCCACGCCGCCGCGAGCGGCGACGCGCTGATCGCCCCCAGTGTCACCGCCCGCCTGCTCTCGACGTTCGCCGATGCCGGCGGCGTCGCACCCGCCCCTCCGCGTGAACCGCTCACGGAGCGTGAGGAGGAGGTGCTCGCCACCCTCGCCCGCGGCCGCACGAACACCGAGATCGCGGACGAGCTTTACATCAGCCTCAGCACCGTCAAGACCCACGTCGCGAGCCTCATGGACAAGCTCGGCGCCCGGAACCGCGTGGAGATCGCCATCTGGGCCCACGAGACCGGGAGGGCGGGACGCGGCGGGAGCTGAGCGGGCCGAGGTCGGTCCCGGGGCCGGCGGCCACGACCTCTGCTCGCGGTGGCTGACCCACGATCGTCATGGCACGTCTCGGCTGGTCGAATTGCGGCCCTGTTGTCTCCCTCGGCACGGCGAAGTGACGGTGTGTGACACTCGTTGTTCTCCGTACCGGCAAGGCTCAGCCGATGCCCCGCGACCCCGAGATGGCGCTCAAGCTGAGTGCGCATGCCCGACGCCGAATGCGTTTGCGCAGCATCTCAGTCGAGGAGGTCTTGCAGGTGATCGCCCTGTGCCCCAAACCCAAACAACAGAGCGACGGGACCCTGTTCTTCGAGGCGTGGGTGGGCGGCCGGCCGCTCGGGGTGGTGCGTGCGCTGGATGCCACAATCGTGACCGTGCTGGACTTCTCCCGATGACGCTGGTTCGCTACTGACATGACCCGCCCCATCCGCATCGAGTACGACCCCACCGTCGACGCCCTGGCGATCGATTTCCCCGGCGCCGATGACGGCGCCTCGGCGAAGCTCGTCCGGCTCGACCGGGACCGCGCCCTCGACTACGACGCTCAGGGTCGCCTGATCTCGATCGAACTCCTCAACGTCTCGAAGGGCGTCGTCCTCGACGGACTTCCTGAGCCTGAGGTGGTTCGTGACGCGCTGCACCTGGTCGGGCCCCGGCACGCCGCCGCCTAACGCGGAACCAGTCCGAATCCGGTCAGCAGGAGGGTGACGTGGGAAGCGATGCGCAGGGTGGCTGGGCGCCGCACCCGGACGGCGGGCAACCAAGTGAGGAACTCGGACCGGTCCCAGCCGGCCGGATCGTCGGGCTCGGTGCACTGTGCGAGTTGGCGCCCAATCCCCGGCTCGACCAGAAGGCGCAGAGCTTTCACGTCAGCGAGTTCTTGCTCATGGACGACGGCCGGCGCGTCACCCTGCACCGAGAGCGCGGCCTGACGCTCAGCGGGGCGCGCACCGTCGGTGTCCCGGGTTCCACGGCTCCACGTGTGGGTCTCACGCCGGAGAACCTGATCGCGCAGGTCCTGAACGTGGTGCTCCCGGATGACGGCGACGAACCCCACCCCTGGGAGTGGCTGGCCGGCCTGGCCGGAACGCGCGGTCTGGAGGCAACTGCGGACGACCTGCGCGGTCTGCCGTATGAGGTCATCCTGGCTGACGACGTCCAGCGGTGGCTCACGGGGTCCTGACCCGCGTGGCCCCGCGAGTGGGGGCGCCCACGAGCTCAAGGAGGTCGCACCAAGCCGCCGACCCCAGCCGGTCTTCGAACTCACTCTGAAGTGGTGCCGTCACGTGCAGACGACACCTCCAACCGAGGATGCTGTTCGAGGGTGGCGGGGACCGCCGCGTCCAGAAGACCCTCAGCTCGTGCCGAGGAAGCGCGCCCGGGAGGATTCGAACCTCCGACCGGCGGATTAGAAGTCCGCTGCTCTATCCAGCTGAGCTACGAGCGCATTGGCCGGTCGAACCGGCCCCTCGACGTTACCCCACGCCGGGGACGGCCGTCGGAGCGGGGTCCCCGTCCACGTCCTCGGCGACGCGGAGACGGCGGTCGGCGATGTGGAGCCTTCGGTCGGCGATGGCATCGAGCAGGCGCAGATCGTGACTCGCGACGAGCACTGCGGTTCCCTCCGCCCGGGCCTCGAGGAGGAGGGCGGCGACCGATGCGGCGGTCGTGACGTCCAGGGCGCTCGTGGGCTCGTCGGCGACCAGGAGGTCCGGTTCGGCGACGAGGGCGCGGGCGACGGCAACGCGCTGGCACTGCCCCACCGACAGCCGGCCGGGCCGCTGCCGCTCGTCGACGCGGCCCAGGCCGACGCGCGAGAGGGCGGCGCGGGCCCGGTCGCGGACCTCGGCGGCGGGCACACCCGACAGGCGCAGCGGCTGCTCGACCGAACGCAGGATCGACCACAGGGGGTCGAGGGTGGCGCGCGCGTCCTGAGCGATCCAGCCGATGCTGCCCGGGGCGGCGCGGCGCGCCTCCCACGGGGGACGCAGGCCGGTCTGCGTGCGCACCGACACCACTCCGGCCGTGGGCTCGAGTTCACCGCACAGCAGCGATGCGAGCGTCGACTTGCCGCTCCCCGACGGCCCCGACACGCCCACCAGCTCCCCGGCCCGCAGATCGAGGTGCACGTCGTCGAGCACGACGTGCGCGCGGCCACGCCGGTGCCGGTGCAACGACACGCCCGCAAGCCGGGCGACGCTCGCGATCGTCATGCCGGGAAATGACATGCCACATCTCCTTCGGGAAGCGGGGTCGTCGCGCACATCTGCTCCGCGCACCGGCACCGCGGCCGGAACGCGCAGCCGGCGTCCGCCGCACGGGGATCCGGGGGATCGCCCGGCAGGGGGGCGGGCGGGAGACCGGTCCGGGGCAGCGCATCCACCAGAGCCGCCGAGTACCGGTGCCGCGGGCGGGCCAGCACCCGCCCGGCGGGTCCGCGCTCCACCACGCGGCCCGCGTACATCACCAGGGCCGTGTCCGCGGCCCGTGCCGCCACGTCGAGGTCATGGGTGACCAGCAGCATCGACGGTGCCTCCTCGGCGAGCACGGCCAGCGTCGTGTCGATCGCCTCGTGGTCGAGGGCGCTCGTGGGCTCATCCGCCAGCACCAGCTCCGGGCCGTGTACCGTTGCCGCGGCGATCGCCGCGCGCTGGAGCATCCCTCCGCTCCAGGTGTGCGGGAACGAGCGCGCGCGAGCCGCGTGCGGTGCGATGCCAAGACGCTCGAACCGCTCCGCCGCCGCCTCCGCGGACAGCCGCAGGCCGTGCGCCCGAGCTGCCTCGGTGAGGTGGTGCCGCACCGTGCGCAACGGATCGATCGCCGCATACGGATCCTGCGGGACGTACCCCACGGTCCTGCCGCGGAGCCGCCGCAGGTCCCGCTCCCGCGCGGAGGTGACCTCCACGCCCGCGAGCCGCACCCGCCCCGACACCGCGGTGCCGCGCGGCAGGAGCCCGAGGATCGCCGCCACGAGAGTGGACTTGCCGCTGCCGGACTCCCCCACCACCGCCACCCGGTCACCGCGGTGCAACACCAGGTCGACGCCGCGCAGGGCGCGGGTGCCGTCGGGGTAGGTCACATGCAGGTCGCGCACCGCCAGGAGAGCGCTCATACCTGGATCCCTCCCTCGTACGCGCGCTCACCGGAGGCGACGAACGGGAGCACCACCAGCAGCACCATCGCCGAGGGCGCCAGCAGCATCCACGGTGCGTCCAGCACGAAGTCCTGGCCGTCACGGAGCATGAGCCCGAGGTCCGGGTCGGGCTGCTGGGCGCCCAGGCCCATGAACCCCAGCGCCGCCATGGCGAGCACCACGTACCCCACGTCCATGCACGCCACCACCACCAGACCGCGGGCGACGTGGGGGACGACGTGGTCGCGCAGCAACCGCGGCGTGCCGGCCCCCGCGACCCGCGCCGCGCGGACGAACCGCCCGCGCCGCAACTGCGCCGCGTGCTGCTCGGCGAGGCGCGCGTACCAGGCCCACCCCACCAGGCACAGCGCGAGCATGGTGTTGCGCACCCCGGGGCCGAGGGCACCGATGATCGCGATCGCCACGATGATCCCGGGGATGCCGAGCACCAGCGAGATGGCGCCCGACAGCACCCCGCCGATGCGGCGCGGCGCGAGGCCCGCCGCGGTCCCCACCAGCAGCCCCGCGGTCCATGACACCGCCACCACCGCCAGCGCGGCGAACACGACGGTGCGGGTCCCGGACAGGAGCCGCAGCAGGACGTCCCGGCCGAAGTCGTCGGTGCCCAGCAGGTGCCCGCCACCGGGCGCCGCCAGGGCGTCGTGCAGGTGCTGATCGAGCGGGTCGCCAGGCACCAGCACCGGGGCGAGGGTCACCGCGGTCAGCACCGCCACCAGCACCAGCACCGGCGCGGGCAGAGCCCGGAGGCGGCTCCAGATGCCCGCGGTCACCGGGGACCGCCCCGCAGGCGCGGATCCAGCGCCCACGCCGCCGCCCGTGTGAGGTCGTTCGCCACGCGGAACGCCACGATCGACAACAGCACCGTCGCCTGCAGCACCGGGAGGTCCCGTTCCATCGCCGCCTGCGCGGCGTACTGGCCCATGCCGGGCCAGGTGAACACCACCTCCACCACCGTCGTGGCCCCCAGGAGCGCGCCCAGCCCCAGGCCGATGAACGGCAGGAACCGCAGCATGACCGCGGGCAGCACGTGGCCGCGCAGGATGCGGGCCGGGGGTACGCCGCGGGCACGTGCGACCCGCACGGCATCGGACGACAGCGCGTCGACCGCCATGGCCCGCACCGGTCGCGCCCACGCGGCCGCCATCGCCGTACCCAGCACCGACGCCGGCAACAGCGCACCGGACACCGACCCGTCGGCGAGCACCCGCCCGATGCCCAGGTCGGTCACCATGAACTGCAGCACCAGCACCCCCACCACGAACGCCGGCACCGCCGCGAACACCGACACCCCCGCGCGCAGCACGTGGTCGGCCGGGCGCCCGGCGCGCAACGCGCCCGCCAGGCCGAGCACCAGCGCCAGCACCACGGCGATCACCAGGGCGGTCACGCCCAGCAGCAGCGTGTTGCCGATGCGCGGCCCCAGCAGGTCGGAGACGTCGGCGGGCGTCGCCCACGAACGCCCCAGGTCGCCGTGGGCGACGTCGCCGATCCAGTGGACCATCCGGCTGAGGAACGGGTGGTCCAGGCCGATCTCGGCGCGTTTGGCCGCCACCTCCGCCTCGCTGGGGATGCGGCTGGTCTGCGTCGCCATCAGGGTGAACGCCGGGTCACCGGGCACCAGCAGCTCCAGCGAGAACACGGCGGCCGCCGACAGCAGGAGCATGAGCAGGAACCCCGCGAGCCGGCGGCCCGCGGTGACGGCGAGCGCCACCGCGGACGGCCGGCCCGCCGTCATCCGTTCGGCCGGGTCTGCCAGCCGATGAAGATGTAGAACGGGTCCACCTCGAGCCCCGCGTACCGCTTGCTCTGGAGCATCGTGGTGGGCTCGTCGGTGAGCGGCACGTAGTAGACGCGCTCGCCGTTGAGCTGCTGGGCCTTCCTGAACGCCGCGTCGACCTCGGCCTGGTCCTGGCCGGAGAGCACCGTGTCGAACAGGCCGGCGATCTCCTTGTCGCGCACCACCAGGTTGTAGTTCTTGTCGAACTGGTAGTTCCGGGCCATCGCCAGGTACGCGTTGCCGTCCAAGCCCAGGTTCTCGAGGTTGAGCAGCTGCGCGTTCACGGGGCCCGTGCCGGTGAGCGCCGGCGGGATGCCGCTGTAGTCGGGCAGGCGCTGCAACTTCGCCTCGAAGCCGACATCGCGCAGGTTCTCGACGGCCGCCGTCCCGATGGCCTCGAGGTCATCGGTGTAGGTCACGAACGTGACGGTGAGACGCTTGCCTCCCTTGGTGCGCACGCCATCCGCTCCCGGGGTCCATCCGGCCTCGTCGAGAAGCGCCTTCGCCGCCTCCGGGTCGTAGGTCTTCCACTGCACGCCCAGGGCGAAGTCGTCCGCGAAGACGCCCTTCAGCGGCCGCCACACGCCGTTCATCACCGTGCCGAGGGCGTCGTTGTCGACGGCCAGGGCGAACGCCCGCCGCACCTTCACATCCGTGAACGGCTCCTTCTGCGGGCTGAGGTTGAAGGCCGCATAACCGGCGGCGATGGGCGACGTGGCGTACGTGAGGTCCGGGAACCGCTGGGCCAGGCGCTTCACCTTCACCGACGGCACCAGCTGCAGGTCGGCTTCGCCGTTGGCGACGGCCCGCATGCCCGCCTGCTCGTCGGTGACCTTGCGGACGTCCAGGCCCGCCATCGCCGGGGTCCCCGCCCAGTAGTTCGGGTTCACCTCGTAGGTCACGCCGCTGGGCGTGGCCTTCATGAACATGTACGGCCCGGTGAAGATGCCGCGGCCGGCGAGCTTCTCGTACCGCTTGCCGACCTTGGCCACCTCGGCCGCGTCGTAGACGGCGAGCGTGTAGTTCGCCAGGGCGCTCTTGAACGGGTTGAACGCCTTGGGGAGCGTCACGTCCACGGTGCGCTCGTCGACCGCCGTGAAGCCGGTGGGGTTCCCCATGAGGCCCTTCGCCGCGCCGTCCCCCGCGAAGTCCGCCTTGAAGAACGCGATGAGCGCCCTGGCGTCGAGCGGATGGCGGTTCTGGAATCGCAGGCCCGGCCGGAGGGTGATGCGCCACACCGTGGGGCTCCGCTGCTCGACCGACTCGGCGAGCCACGGCTCGGTGTCGTTGAGCTTGGGCCGCAGCAGCAGCTCCCCGTCGCCGTACGAGATCTCGACGTAGTCGGTGTGCGGGTCCGGGAACGTCGCGTTGGCGAAGCTGCTGACGACCCGCAGGCGCTCGCCGGTGGGCGCGGTGCTCGTGGCTGCCCGGTAGCCGTGGGCGTGGAGGGTCGTCGCCACCGCTGCAGCCGGCGGCCCCGATGAGCGCGACGGTCGTGAAAGCAGGCCGCCCGCCAGCGTGCGGCGGATGCGGGATGGGATGCGGTGCATGGTGTCCTTCCGGATCGGAGTCGGCGAGATGCCGGTCACGACCACGGGTCCACGGGATGCACCGCTCCGCCCGGTCAGCCCCGGGCGCGTGGCCCGGCGGTGGCTGCGGTGGGGACGGTCCGGTGCCCCGGTGATCCGCGCTCGGCCGGCGTGCCCCCGACCGGACCGTGGATCACCCATGCGGTGGCGGCCCACGAGGGCCGCCACGAGGCGCTCCGCTACCCGGCGGGGATCACGATGGCCCGCGGGGGCCCTCGTGACGACCACGAGCCGGCGACGCCCCGGCTGGGGGCGATGCGCGACACCAGGGCCAGCACGCGGCCGGGACGGCCATGGCCCCGCCGCCGCGCGACGGGCGCGAGGATGCGCGCCACCGCCACGGCGGCCGCCAGCAGGCGCTCACCGGCGCACAGCAGCACCGTCAGCACCACGGCGGCCGCGCCGTGCGCGACCAGGGCACCGGCGGTGAGCATCGCGCCGTGGTGGTGGGCGGTCAGCCCGAACGCCCATGGCGCCCAGCTCATCAGCACGTGGAGGGCCACCTGCGCCGCGACGAGACATGCGCACGTCTGCGCCGGCCCGCGAGCCCGGAAGCGCGCGGGGCGGCGGACGGCCGCCGCGAACGTGCACAGGCCCGTCATGCCGGCCCACACCACCGGCGCCACGGCCATGAGCTCCACACCGCCGGCGGCGAGATGGGCGACCAGGGTCGCGACGAGGGCCGCCGCGAACGTCGCGGCGCGCCGGATGGCCGATGCGGTGACGGGATTCATCGTGGGGCGTGAACGTACGGGGGCCGGGTCACGCCACACCAGCCCTGCGGCGCCCCGCGGGACGTCTGTCATCCGGGACGCTCCTCATCGCGCCGGACCGCGCACGGCACGTACGGTCCCCCAGGACCCAGGAGGAACGCCCGTGGAACTGGTCGTGAAAGCGCTGATCTCAGGTGTCGTGGTGGTCGCGGCGAGCGAGGCGGCGCGCCGGTCGTCGCTGCTCGGCGCGGTGCTCATCTCGCTGCCGCTGACCTCGATCCTCGCCCTCGCGTGGCTGTACGCGGGTACCCGTGACACCCAGAAGGTGGTGGACCTGTCGTGGGCGATCCTGTGGATCGTCGTGCCGTCGCTGGTGTTCTTCGCGGCGGTCCCGGCGCTCATCCGCCTGGGCGCGGGGGTCCCCGTCGCGTTGCTGGGCGCCTGCGCCGTCACGGCGTGCGCCTACGCCAGCTGGATCGCGCTCCTGCGGGCGGCGGGCGTCGGCGTCTGACCGCGCGCGCCGGACGGGCCGCTCAGGTGCCGTCCGGCCGCCATGCGGCGCGGTCGGCCGGGCCCCACGGAATGCGGGCGACGACGGCCTCGGCCCTCAGGGGGCCGTGCACGTGGGGGAAGCGCTGCCCCGGGTACACCTCGGGCCACCGGACCTCGGCACCCAGGCGCTCGGGGTCCAGTTCGAGCAGGACCAGCTCGGCGTCCGGCGGGAACCAGCGCTCGGTGGTGGCGACCACCTGCTCGCCGGTGGAGCAGTGGACGAACCCCTCGGACTCCAGCGACGGCGGGGAGAGCTCGCCCTGGGCCATGAGCCGGTCCGCGTCGGCCGCGGTGGTGATGTGGAAGATCTGCATGCGACCCCGGAGTGTCCGGTCAAAGGGATGCGCCGGCGCCGGCTGGGTCGCGCGGATGCGCGCAGCCGGCGCGGGCGGCTGAACCTACGGGGTCGTGCTGGTGGTGTCGGTGGGCGTCGTGGAAGTCCCGTCGCCGAGCTTCCAGTCCACGTTGCCCTTGTCGTCCTTCTGCGTGACGGTGACCGTCCCGGTCGTCCCGTCGGAGGACTTCGCCTGACACTCGAACACATCGCCGGCCTTCACCTTGACGTCGTCAGGGCACGTGACGGTCGCGTCGATGTTGAGCTGCTCCTTGATGCCCTTCACGACCTCGCGCTCGAGCTTGTCCGTGTCGAGCTTGTCGCTACCGGTCGAGAACGAGCACCCCGGAAGAGCGAGCAGGATGGCCGGCGCGCAGGCCAGCGCCGCGAAGCGGGCGGCGGTGCGCCGGCGCGGGGGACCGGACGAACCGGTCCCGCGCGACGGACGGGCGATCACTCGCCCAGGTACTTCTTGACGTCGAGGCCGCGCTCCTCCATGAGCTTGCGGAAGGTCTCCTTCATCTCCTCGGGGTAGTCCGGGAGGGAGCCCTCGCGCAGGACCTGCTCCGCGCGCGCCTTGATGTTGGGGCCGAAGTCCCAGTCGTCGTCGGCGATGAGACGCTTGATCTCGCGCTCGGGCCAGGACACCACGCCCGGGTCACGGGAGAACTTGGCCGCCAGGGCGTCGATCTCCTCGAAACGGCCCGGAAGGGGAGCCTGCTCCTGGATCATGCCGACGTCCTTGAGGGCCGCGTCGACGGCGGGGTCGGGCATGTACGGCGTGCCGTACGCGTCCTTGTGGAAGAGCTTCTCGAACTTGAGACGCACACGCTGGCCACCGGCCTTCTCGTCCTCGAGCGCGTAGCCGAGGGCGTGACCCCAGGTGAACTTCATGTTCGGCGGGAGGCCGAACGCCTTCTCGATCCCGCCCGGCTTGCGGCCGAACGCGATGAGGATGGAGCCGACGCCGAGCGCGGTCGCCGCGAGCGTGGCCTGGCCGACGGCCTGGCCGGACTCGAACCGAAGGAGGGTCTCGGTGCGCTCGGTCGGGAAGCTCATGAGACGCGGGACGGTCTGCGTCATCGTGAACTCGTAGTTCCAGCCGTGGTACTTGGTGAGGGCGCCGGAGAGGGCGAGGCTCGAAAGACCGTCGTTGGCGCGGCCGTACCACGCGTTCAGGTTCGTCAGCCAGAACACCAGGTGGGAGCTCTGGTTGATGATCTGAACGTTGAAGCCCGAGACGCACTCCTCGATCTCATCCCACAGATCGCAGGTGTCGCGAGTGACGACGATGGCCTCGGTGGCGTTGATGTTGCCCTGGCAGGAGGCGAGACGCCCAGCCTGCAGGATGGTCTGGATCTTCCAGTCCTCGACCTTCCGCTCAGGATCGAAGTACCGGATGGTCCGCCGGTCGCCGATAGCCTTGAGGGTCGGCACTGACGGGATGTCAGAAGCGCTGATCGACACGCGTCCCCCTGGTCCGTTTCTGTCTGGTCTCTTCCTCGAGCGACCGCGGGGTCCCGCCGCGGCGCGAGTCTCCGGTGACTCTATACGGAACCACGGCGTTCGTAGCGGATGGTTCGAAGTCCGCCGCAGCGGTTGGCCCCCTGTTCCAGAGCGCAGCAGGTAGGCTTCCGCGCATGCCGAAACTCCTCTTTCTCTCAGTCCCCACCGACGAGGTCCTCTCCAAGGAGGGCAAGGTCCGCTTCCCCGGTACCGACAAGGCCGTGGAGGAGCTGACCGCCGCCGGATGGGAGGTCGACCTCATCGATCCGCTGTGGCCCAAGCCGCTGGAGCGGGCGAAGGAGACCAGCCCCGACGCGATCCTGGTCGCCTGCTACAAGGCGGTCCCGCGCAGCCGTGACGCCGCCTCCATGCTCTCCCGCATGCAGGAGGCGCCGGTGTACACCGTCGGCGTCCTCCAGAAGGACGACGCGTTCCGCACCATGGCCCCCGACGTCGGGGTCCTCCGCAACATCGGGGAGCTTCCCCAGCCCTGACGCCCCTCCGGGCGCCGCAGTCCGGCCCTCCGGGGCCGTTTCCCCTCAACAACCACCGTCCGTCGCAGGGCCCCGGTCACGGGGCCCTGCGCGCGTCCGGGCCCGGGTGAGCAAGAACGGTCGGGCGACGGCGCCGCGGCACGCGGGAGACTGGTCCGCATGGGACGCGACCGCCTCCGCGAACTGCTGGACGCCGTGCTGGGCGACGGCAACCGCACCCTCGGCGACATGGCCGGGGACGCCCACTCCTCCCCGCACCACTTCACCCGCCTGGTGCGGCGCGACGCCGGCGAGCCGCCCGTCGCGATGCGCCGCCGGGTGATGCTGGAGCGCGCCGCCTGGCAGCTGCGCGGCGGCGCGAGCGTCACCGACGCCGCCCTCGCCGCCGGATACGAATCGGTGGAGGGCTTCGCCCGCGCGTTCCAGCGGGCCTTCGGGCACCCGCCCAGCGCCACACCCCGCGCGCCGGGGGCGCACTGGCTCCCGGCCCCCAACGGCATCCACTTCCACCCGCCGGAGTCCCTGTGGGTGACCTCCGAGCCCCCGCCGGCGCACGGCGGTGACGTGACCGCGCTGCTCGTGCATCACGACGTCGACGACACCCGCGCCCTGCTCGCCGCGGCTGCCGGGCTGGACGGCGCCGCGTACCGGCTGGCGCGCCTTCCGGGGAACCGCGTCTCGGCGTTCGAGGCGCCCGACGAGAGCATCGCCGCGGTGCTCCGCAACCTGGTGTGGGCGAAGGTGGTGTGGACCGCCGCGATCGAGGGCGCCGACCAGCCCCGGATGCCGGATGACGACCCGCCCGCCCTGGCCGCGGCGCACGAGGACGCCGCCGCCCGCTGGCTGGCGGCCGTGCGCGACATCGGCCGTCGCGGCGCGTGGGGCGACGTGCTCGTCGACGCGCTGTGCGACCCGCCGGAGAGCTTCGCCCTGGGCGCCGTCGTCGCCGACGTGCTGTCGGCCGCGGTCCACCGCCGGGGCCTCGCCCGGATGATGCTGCTGCAGGCCGGCGCCGCACCCGGCGACGGCGACGTGATCATGTGGACCCGCAGGGACCGGGAGGACACGGCATGAGCAGGACGATCTACTTCACCGCGACCACCCTGGACGGGTTCCTCGCCGACGAGCACGACGGCCTGGACTGGCTGCTCACCCAGGACCACGACCCCCAGGGGCCCGGAGGCCACGAGGCGTTCATGGACGGGGTGGGCGCCCTGGTGATGGGCCGCACCACCTACGACTGGGTGCGTGCCCACATGGACCGCACCGGGGAGCCGTGGGCGTATGCGATCCCCACCTGGGTGATGACCCACCGGCCCGCCGGCGGCGTCGACGGGGCGGACATCCGCTTCGCCTCGGGCGACGTCACCGCCGTGCACGCCGAGATGGCGGCCGCCGCGGACGGGCGCGACCTGTGGGTGGTGGGCGGCGGGCAGCTCGCCGTCGACCTCGTCCGGGCCGGGCTGCTGGACGAGATCCGGGTGTCCATCGCCCCGGTCACCCTCGGCGCGGGCCGCCCGCTGCTGCCGGCGCCCGTCGACCTGCGCCTCATCGCCGTGGACCGCAACCGGGCCTTCGTGTGCGCCCGGTACGACGTGGTGGGCCCCCGGGCGTGAGCGTCAGCCGGCGGGCGTCGCGTCCTTCTCGGCGTCGATGACCGCGTAGGTCGCGCCGTCGCCGCCCTCGTTCTGGGGCGCGGGCTCCGCGCGCTCCACCAGGGGGTGGCGCTCCAGCTCCTGCCGCACCGCGGCGCGCAGGGCCCCGGTGCCGTGCCCGTGGATCACCCGGATGCGGCCGCGCCCCACCATGGCGGCGGCGTCGACGGCCTCCCGCACCATCGCCCGGGCGGCCTCGGCCCGTTCCCCGCGCACGTCCACCTCCGCGGGCACCGCCCGCACCTCCGGCCGCCGCTCGGCCACCGGCGCGGGCGTGGGTGCCGGGCGCCCCCTGCCGTCACGCACCAGGCGCTCCAGCGGGACGCGCATGCGCATGCGCTCGCCCTGCACCTCGGCGTGGCCGCCCTCGATGGCGACCACCACCCCGCGGAACCCCATCGCGGGGTCGCGGACCGGATCCCCCACCTCGACGTCACCGCCGGCCTCCGGCGCCGCCGCGCCCGCCAGGGCCGCGCGGGCCCGGCGCTCGGCGTCGGACGCGGCGCCCAGGCGCCGGTCGCGGTCACTGGCTCGGGAGGACTCCCGGGGGCTCTCGGCCGCGCGGGACCGCTGCTCCTCGGCGCGGCGGGCGGCGCTGATCTGCCGGCGCAGCTCCCGCAGCTCGCGGGTGGCGGCGGTCAGCTCGGCCTGCGCCTTGGCGCGCGCCTCCTCCCGCTGCTTCTCGGCGTCCGCCCGGGCCTTCTCCAGGCGGAACTCCAGGTCCCGGCGGCGGGCCTCGGCCTCCTCGCGGGCCCGTTCGGCGCGCTCCCGCTCCGCGCGGGCGGCCTCCAGCTCGCGCTCCGCGGCGGCGCGGGCCTCCTGTGCGGCGCGCACCAGGTCGTCGGCGCGGCGGCGCTCCGGGGTCATGGCCGCCCGGGCCTCGGCGATCACCTCGGGGTCGAGCCCCAGGCCGGTCGCGATGTCCAGTGCGTGCGAGGCGCCGGGCTCGCCGATGTGCAGGGCGTAGCGCGGCCGCAGGGTCTGCGGGTCCATCGCCACCGCGGCGTTCTTTGCGCCCTCCGTGGACGCCGCCCACTCCTTGAGCGCACCGAGGTGGGTGGTGGCCAGCACCACCGCCCCGCGCCGGACCAGGCCGCGGATGACCGCCTGCGCGAGGGGCCCGCCCTCCTCCGGGTCGGTGCCGCCCGCCACCTCGTCCAGCAGCACCAGCGTCCCGGGGGCCGCGGCCTCCAGCATCCCCACCAGGCGCCGCACGTGCGCGCTGAACGTCGACAGGCTCTGCGCGATCGACTGGTCGTCGCCGATGTCGGCCAGCACCTGGGAGAACACCGGCAGCCGCGCGGTCTCGGCCGGTACGCGCAGGCCGCACTGGGCGAGCATCGCGAACAGCCCCAGGGTCTTCAGCGCGACGGTCTTGCCGCCCGTGTTGGGGCCGCTCACCACCAGCGCGCGCACCCCCGCCAGCGGCAGGTCGATGGGCACCGCGGTGCCGGGGTCCAGCAGCGGATGCCGCGCCGCGAGCAGCTCCACCTCGCCCGACTCCTCCACGAGGCACCCGCGCCACTGCCGGGACAGCCGCGCCCGGGCGAGCGCCAGGTCGTGGTGGGCCAGGGCGTCGACGGCGGCCGACAACTGCCCCTCGGTCTCCCCCACCAGCCGTGAGAGCTCCGCGAGGATGCGCTGCACCTCGGCGGCCTCCATCGCCTGCACCTCGCGCTGGCGGTTATTGGCCTCCACCACGTCGAAGGGCTCCACGAAGATCGTCTGGCCCGACCCGGAGCTGTCGTGCACGATGCCCGGAACCGCGCTGCGCGAGCTGGCCTTCACGGCGAGCACCGGCCGGCCGGACCGCTCGGTGGTGAAGCTCTCCTGCAGGTGCTTGGTGAGCCGGGACGCCAGGCGCCGCAGGGTGTCCGCGGCCTCGCGGCGCGCGGCGGCGACGCGCCGGCGCAGGTCCGAGAGCTCGGGGGTCGCGGAGTCCAGCAGCCCGCCGCGGCGGTCCAGGGCGCGCTCCAGCGCCGACGCCACGCGCTGCAGCGACACCGGTTCCACGCCCACCGACAGCCGCTCGGCGAGCGACGGCGCCAGATCCTCCCGGGACGCCACGCCGGTACGCACCTCGAGCGCCACGCCGATGGTCACCAGGATGCGCTCCAGGTCCTCCACCGGCAGCGCGGCGCCGCGGGCGGCGGCCTCCACGGCCTCGCGGACGTCCTGCGCGCCGCCGGGTCCGGAGACCGTGGTCTCCTCCAGCAGCCACGCCTCCTCGGTCTCGGCGCGCAGCGCCGCGACCTCGTGCGGATCGGTGGACGGCTCCATGGCCTCGGCCAGCAGCCGGCCGCCCTCGAACGAGGCGTTCCCCGCGAGTCGCAGGCGGACGGCGGGGAGCTCCAGCAGGTCCTGACTGCGGCGGTCCATCCCGCGGATGGTAGATGAGCCCGACCCGCTAGAGTCGCGGCGTGATCACCGTCGGGCTCATCATCGTGGGGCTGGTCATCCTGTTCGGCCTCGTGGTGGCCGCCATCATGCTGGGCGGCACCTGGTTCGGCACCGGCATGTTCCCGCCACCCGAGGAGCGGGGCGGGTCCGGGCCGGGCGGCCCGGACCGCGAACTCCCCTAGGCGCCGAAGTTCAGGCCGTCCGCGACGGCCTTCACGTCCTCGGCGAGCTTCGCCACCTCGGACGACGCACGGCCGGTCTCACCCGCGCCCGCCGCGACCTCCTGTGACGCCGCCGCAATCGTGGTGAGCGCCCGGTCGCTGGTCCCGAACGCGTCGGCGATGTCGGCGAAGCGCCCGCGCACCGACCCGGTGGCCTCCTCCAGCGCCTCCACCTGGTGGGCGGCGCTCTCCCCCGCCGACCGCACCTGCGCGACCGACCCCTGCATCGCCCGGACGGCGCCCTCCGCCTCCACCAGGTGCTGGGAGGTCTCCTCGGCCAGCGCCCGCACCTGGTCGGCGACCACGGCGAACCCGCGGCCCGCCTCCCCTGCGCGCGCCGCCTCGATGGCGGCGTTCAGCGCGAGCAGGTTGATCTGCTTGGCGGTCTGCTCGAGGATCCCGGCGATCTGGGCGATCCGGTCCGACGCCTCGTCCAGGTCGACGGCCGCGCTCGCGACGGCCTGGGACGCGTTCCGCACATGACCGACGGCCGTCTCGGCGTCCTCGACGGCCGAGAGCCCCTCCTGCACGCGGCCGTTGGCGGCGCTCGTCTGCTCGGACGCCTGCCCGACCTCGTTGGCCACCTGCTCGGCCGTGGCGCTCATCTCCTGGATCGCCGCCGAGGACTGCTGGGCGGCGGCGGCCAGCTGGCCGGCCAGGTCGTTGAGCTCCCGGGCGACGCGGGACGTGGCGTCCTGCTGCTCCCGGACCTCCTCCAGGGCGTGCTCCACGCGCTCCTGCCGGGCGCGCATGAAGACCTGGGTCACCAGGCCGGCGTCGAACGTGAGCATCTTGTCGAGCGCCGCGATGTACGCGTGCGCCGGCTGCTTGAGGCGCGGGCGGAAACCCTTGGTCGCCTCGATGACCGCCTCGGTCCAGACCTCGCGGATGGCCTGGAACTGGAAGATGTAGACCTCGATGGGGAGGTTGATGCGGTCGTGGATCGCCGAGATGCGGTTCCGGGCCGCCACGTGCTGCGGTCCCAGGTCCGTCGAGGCGAAGTCCAGGATGTACTGGCGAAGCGTCCCCGACAGCCGCTCGATGCTGGAGTTGCGGGACACGATGTCCACCAGGAACGGGGTCTGGCGCACGCGGGCGTAGAAGCGCTCGACCATGTCGTCGACGCACTCCTGCAGGACCGGCGCCGCCTCCTTCATGAGGGCGAAGGTGGTCCGGTCGATGAGGAGCATCTGGATGCGGTCGACCGACGGGCCGTCGCCGCGGGTCTCGCGCTCGTCCACGCCGGACCGGCCATGGGGGTCGCTCTCGGTGAACCGCGGGATGAGGCGATCGGCCCCCGCGACGGGGGGGCGCTCGATGGTGGGAGACGTCACGGAACCTCCTGGAGGCGAGATCAAACGCACGGGGGGTTCAGGAGTCCTGCCGGCGGGGAGCTGGCACTCGCTGCTTGCCCGCCCACTCGGCGGTCCCGGGGCCGACTTGAGCGGAATGACTTCGTTCGGTTGAACTCGCCAGATTCCGTCCAGAGTTCGAAAAACTGGACTAGAGGCGCTGCAGTTCCTCGCCGGGGTCGTCCACTGTCGTTTCGCACGTGGGACACCACCAGGTCGCCTCCAGCGGGGTGCCGCAGACCTCGTGTCGCACCCCTGGCGCGCCCCCGGCCCGCCGGGCGCCCCAGTCGGCGAGCAGGCGCAGCGGCCCCGCCAGTTCCCGTCCGGGGCCGGTGAGCTCGTAGACCATCCGCGGCGGCCGCCGGCTGTACGGCTCGGCAGAGACCAGGCCCGCGGCCTGCAGGTGCCGAAGCCGCTGGGTGAGCACGTTCGGCGCGATGCCGCCGAGCGCCGCCTGCAGGTCCCCGAACCGGCCGGGCCCGTCGAGCAGCGCGTTGACGATGAGCAGCGTCCACCGGTCGCCCACCTCCTCGAGGGCGGCGGAGAGGTTGCGGTCGGGGCCGTCGGGGCGTTCGTCGGGCATGCGGGCATGGTGGCAGAGACGGTGCTAGCCTGTTGTCACTTGCTAATTGCTAGTGACAATGGAGAGCGCCACGTGAGCAACACGAGCGAACGCATCAGGCGGGCCGCGGAGACCGCCGGCCCGGCCGTCTTCGGCCTGGGCCGCTGGGGCCGCGGCTCCGGCGTGGTCGTGGCCGACGGCCTCGCCCTCGCCGCACCGCACCACCACCCCCGCGGCGGCCCGCACCATCACCACCCCATGCGCGGCGGCCCGTTCCGGCACCGCGGCCCCCAGCCCCCGTGGCGTGAGGACCGCAGCCCGGTGGCCGTCTTCGCCGACGGCCGCGCCGTTGACGCGGAATCCGCGGGCACCGACCCCATGACGGGGCTGGTCGTCCTGCGGCTGGACACCACCGGGGTCACCCCCATCCCGCCCGCGGCGGCCGAGCCGCGCCTGGGCGACCCGGTGCTCGCCCTCGGCAACCCGGGCGGCCGGGGCCTGCGGGTGACCCCGGGGTACGTCGCGTCCGAGCCCCGGGTCCTGGAGGGACCGGGCGGGCGCACCGGCCCGACGGGCATCGAGCACAGCGCCCCGCTGCCGCGCGGCGCCACCGGCGGACCGCTGCTGGACGCCGACGGCGGGCTGCTGGGCATCAACGTCATGCGCCCCGGCTGGGGCCTCATCCTCGCCGTGGCGACCGGCGCCACCGTGGCCGGGCGGGCCGCGGCGGTGGCCGGCGGCACCGTGGCCCGGCCCCGCACGCTGGGCGTCGCACTGGCGCCCGCCCACGTCGCGCGGCGCCTGCGCCGGGCCGTGGGCCTCCCGGAGGCCGAGGGCATCCTGGTGCGCGCCGTCGAGGACGGCAGCCCCGCCGCGGCCGCCGGGCTCGGCGACGGGGACCTCATCACCGCGGCGGGCGGCGCGCCCGTGGCCGAGGTCGCCGACCTCGCCCGGGCGATCGACGCCGCGCCGGCGGACGGTCGGCTCGTCCTGACCGTCCTGCGCGGCACGGAGTCCCGCGAGGTCGAGGTGGTGCTGACCGCGGAGCCGGTCGCGTAGCACCGGGGCCCGCCGGCTCACCGCCGGCGGGCCAGCACCTCCCCGTGCACCAGGATGAGCACGCCGTCCGGGTGCGCCGCCCAGTCCCGCCACCCGGCGGCGACGTCCTCGAGTTCGTCACGGGTGGCGAGGCCCCCGGCCACGGCCTGCTCCGCGAATGCCGAGCGGGTCGCGCGGCCGGCCCACGAGTCACCCCACCACGCGCGGTCCTCCGGGGTCGCGAACGTCCAGGTGCTGCTCGACACCTCCAGGTCCGCGAACCCGGCGGCGCGCACCCAGCCCGCCAGGAACCGGCCGGCGTCAGCCTCGGCGCCGTTGGCGCGGGTGACGTCGTGGTACAGCGCCATCCAGCGGTCGAGGCGCGGGTCGCGCGGCGCCCATGCGAACGCCGCGTAGTCGCCGTCCCGCACGGCGAGGACCCCGCCGGGGCGCAGCACCCGGTGCATCTCCCGCAGCGCCCGCACCGGGTCGGTGAGGTGCTGCAGCACCTGGTGGGCGTGCACCACGTCGAAGGCGGCGTCGGGCAGATCGAGGGCGTAGACGTCCCCGGTGGCGAGCTCCAGCCCCGGGTGGTCACGGCGCGCGGCATCGATGATCCCGGCGTCGCGGTCCAGCCCGAGCACGCGGCCCGGGGCGACCGCGGCGGCCAGGTCGGCGGTGATGGTGGCCGGGCCGCATCCCACGTCCAGCAGGTCCATGCCGGGGCGCAGGCGGGGCAGCAGGTACGCGCAGGAGTTGGCGGCCGTGCGCCACCGGTGGCTGCGCAGGACCGACTCGTGGTGGCCGTGGGTGTAGACGTCGCGAGGTGTGCTCATGCGACGAGGGTCGCACCGGGCGTCCATCGGTGACAAGCTGTCATCACCGTGGATCCATCGACGAGCTCCGTGGACTGGCCGGCCGACGGCGGCCGCATGCGCGCGTTCCTCGCCGTCGCCGAGCGCGGCGGGTTCACCCGCGCGGCCGAGGCGCTGGGCGTGACCCAGCCCACCGTGAGCAGCCTGGTGGCGGGGCTGGAGCGCAGCCTGGGGGCACGACTGCTCACCCGCGATCGGGGGGGCGCCCGCCTCACCCCCGCCGGCGAGGCCTTCGCGCCGCACGCCCGCCGGCTGCTTGCCGTGGCCGAGGAGGCGCGCCGGGCCGCGGCCGGGGCGGCGTCCGCGGAGCGCCGGCACCTTGCGGTGGCCGGCGGCGAGGCGCTGGTGTCCGATGCGCTGCCGCCGGCCCTCGCCCGGCTGCGGCGGCGGCTGCCCCGCCTGGAGGTCACGCTCACCGCCGCCGACCCCGCCGGCGCGATCGCGGCGCTGCGCGCCGGAGAGGTCGCGTGCGTGGCCGCGGCCCGCACAGCCGTGCCCCAGGACGTGGCGTTCCGGCCCGTGGGCCGTGACCGTTTGATGCTCATCGCCCCGCCGGGTCACCCGCTGGCGGGGCGGCGGCCGGTGCGGCTCGAGCGGCTGTCCGGCGAGACCCTGGTGGTGCGGGAGGCCGGGCGCGCCGACCGGGCGCAGCTGGAGGGCCTGCTGCGCGACGGCGGGGTGTCGCCCGCCGGCCGGGTCGTGGTGACCGGCCTGGAGGCGGTGAAGCGCGGGGTGGCCGCGGGGCTGGGCGTCGCGGTCGTGCCGGCCCTCAGCGCCGCCGACGACGTCGCCTCGGGGCGGCTCGCCGAGGTGCGGGTGTCGGGCGGGCTGCCCGCGGTGGAGTGGGGCCTGGCGATGCCGAGCAACCGGGAGATCCACCCGCTGGCGGACGCGCTGCTGCGGGAGCTCACCGCCGACGGGTGACGGCGCGCCGCGGCGCGGTCGAGGCGCTCGGCGTGGACGATGCGACCGAGGTCGCGGTGGAGGTTCGGGTTCGTCTGCATGGCCCCACACTCGCGGCGCCGGGGTGTGCGAGCAACGCCCGCTCGGTTATCGTCCCATCATGAAGTCGAATGGCTTGCTGGGCGTCGAGCTGCGCCACCTGATGGCCTTCGAGGCGGTCGCCCGCCATCGCAGCTTCGGCGCGGCCGCGGAGGAGCTGGGCTACACCCAGAGCGCGGTGAGCCAGCAGCTCGCCTACCTGGAGAAGCAGCTCGGCCAGCGCCTGCTGGACCGCGGCGGCGGCTCGCGCACGGTCGCGCTCACCGAGCCCGGCCGGGTGGTGCTGCGGCATGCGAGGGCGCTCGCCTCCCGCCTGGACGCGCTGGGTGCCGAGCTCGGCGCGCTCGACCGCACGGGCGTGGTGCGGGTGGGCGTGTTCCAGAGCGTCGGCGACCGCATCATGCCCCTGCTGCTCTCCGAGCTCGCCGCCACCCACCCCGAGATCGAGGTCGAGATCGTCGAGGAGGTGAACTGCGACCCGCTGGAGGAGGGCGCCGCGAGCGGCGTGCTCGACCTGGCGTTCTCGCTCCTGCCGTACGACGACCCCCGCACCGAGAGCGCCGTGCTCATGCCGGACGAGCACCTGCTGGTGGTGCCCGCCGGGCACCCCGCCGCCGACGAGCCGCCCACGCTGTCGTCCCTGGCGGCCATGCCGATGGTGGGCTACCGCGGATGCCGCGGGCAGCTGCAGATGGAGGAGCGGATGGCGGCCGCCGGCCACCCCCTCAACGTGGTGCGGCGGGCCGACGGGAACGGGATCATGCACGGGCTCGTCGCAGCCGGAGTGGGGATGTGCCTGCTGCCGCGCCTGGCCTTCGACCCGCTGGACCCGCGTGTGACCGGCATCGAGCTGGACGGCCTGGTGCCCGCCCGGGAGATCGGCCTGGTGTGGCAGCGCAAGCGGCGCCTGGGCCCCGCGGTGGAGGCCGTCATCGACGCCGCCCGGACCGTGTGCGCTCGCCTGGCCGTGCCCGTCGGGTGAAGATGGCCCCGTGGACGCGCTCCTGATCGTCGACTTCCAGGTGGACTTCTGCCCCGGCGGGGCGCTCGCCGTCGCCGAGGGCGACCGCATCGCCGGGCCCGTGAACGCCATGGCCGGGCACGTGGACCTGGTGGTGGCCACGCGCGACTGGCATCCCGCGGACCACGGCTCGTTCGCCGGCGCCCAGGTGGACCCCGAGCTGTGGGACGGCGCGGACCCGCCGGCCATCTGGCCGGTGCACTGCGTTCAGGACACGCCGGGCGCCCAGCTGCACCCCGGTCTGCGGGCGGACCTCGTGGACGTGGTGGTCGACAAGGGCCTCGACCCGAACAGCCAGGGGTACTCGGCCTTCCAGCACACCGGCCTGGCAGCCGCGCTGCGCGCACGCGGGGTCACGCACCTGTACGTCGCCGGGCTGGCGACGGACTACTGCGTGCTGAACTCCGTGCACGACGCGCGCGCCGAGGGGTTCGAGGTGACCGTGGTGACCGACGCCGTGCGCGGCGTGGAGGTCACGCCCGGAGACTCGGAGCGGGCGCTGCGGCGGATGCAGGAGGCCGGGGCCCGCCTGCTGGAGTCCGCCGCGATCCTCGCGAGCTAGTCCCGGGCGGCGCGGGCGTACTCGAGGCGCCGGCGCTCCTGGCGGTTGCCGTGCGCGGCGTGGATGAGCGCGGCGGTGCAGGGGACGCCGACCGCTGCGGCGGCGAGGGCGAACGCGAGCATCGTGCTCCTATGCGTAGACGTCGACGGAACCGCCTCGTCCCGGGGCGGGTGCCGCGGGCATCGAGGCGAGCAGCTGCGCGTTGTTCTGGACGGCCAAGTCCATCGACTTGCGCAGCATCATGAGCTGGGCCTGGCCCAGCGCGTCGGCGGTTCCGGGGGCTTGGATCTCCACGGGGGGTGTATCGGCAGCCCGGTGCGGCCCCTACACCCCCCGTGCGCGTCTCACCTGCGGACGGCGAACCAGCTCACGCCGAGCGGCTTGGGCGTGTACCGGCGGGAGGCACCCATGTACGGCCACACGCGCCACACATAGCGGCGGCCCTTGAGGATCTTCTTCCGGGGGAGCGGCAGGGCGTTGCTGCGCGGGAACGCGGTGAGCACCTTGATGTACCTGGTGCCGTACACGCGGAACACCTGCACGTTGTAGAGCGTCGCCTTGGGCTGCCGGACCCACCGCAGGGTGGGGGCGGCCTTGAGCCCGGCGCCGGCCCGGGGCTTCATGCGGCCCGGGTTCTGCACCGGCGGCGTGCGCTTGGCGGGCGTCACCGGCGGCGGGGTGGGCGTCGGAGTCGGGACGGTGGTGACCGGGATGGAGTCGACCACGAACGACGCCACCGCGCTCCACGCGCCGTTGCGCCCGATCGCGCTGACCTGCCGGACCCGGAAGGTGTAGCTGCCCGGCGCGAGGGCCGCCGCGGTCATGGTGGTGGCCGGGGTGCTGGTGGGGCCCTGCACGACGTTGCCGGCCGAGGCGATCTCCCACTGGAAGGTCCCGCCCGGCTCCGCGGGCGTCCACGAGAAGGCGGGCCGCGGGTCGGAGGTGCGTGCGATGGGGTTCACCAGCTTGGGCGCGGCGGGCGCGTTGACCACGAACGTGACTGCGCGCTGGCCGGTGACCGCCGTGCGGTCGCGCTGGTCCACGAAGGTGACCGACCACTTGGCCGCCCCGGCCGGCAGGTCGTCGACGGGGGTGAACGTGACCGGGTTCGTGGTGCCCGACACGGTGAACGTGACCGGGGACCCGTTGGCCGGGGTCACGGTGAGCGTGTAGGCCTTGAGCCCGCTGCCGTCGTCGGCCGGCGGCGTCCACGAGAACGTGGGCCGGGCGTCGACGGTGGCGTTCACCGCCGGGGCCGAGAGCGCCGGCTTGCCCGGCAGTTCGTCGACCGTGTAGTTGACCGTCGTGACGCTGGTGTTGCCGGCCAGGTCCTTCGCGGTGACCGCGAACGCCCGGGGTCCGTAGGTGGCGGGCGTGTCGGCCGCGCCGGTGTCGAGGTTCGCGCCCGCCGCGACCGGGCCCGCGCACGGGTTGACCGGCCACAGGCCCGAGGTCTCGTCCAGCCAGTAACAGGTGTAGGCGGCCTTCACGACGCTACCGGCGTCGTAGATCGCGCCCGAGGCGGGGGCCGTGACCGACGGCGCGCCGGGGCCCTTCGTGTCGACCTTGAGGTTCACGCCGGGCGACGACTGGAGGATGACGTTCTGGGCGATCGGCGGCGGCGTGATCCCCGGGAGCGGCACGGGGATGCCGGTGAAGGTCGCGGTGCGGACGATGCCGCCCACCAGCGGGATGCGCGCCGGCGGCGGGGTGCCGGGGTTCGCCTGCGTGCCCGCCTGGTGGCTGAACACCTCGGGGCTCGCCGGGCAGGTGGTCGTCACGTACCCCGCGGGCGGCGTGCACGTGTACGCGGCGGTCACGTTCACGCGGTACCAGCCGTTGTTGCCGGTCACGCCCTCCTGGTACGCGGGGGTGAGCGTGTACGTGAGGTCGGCCGCGGCGGGCACGGAGGCCGCGGCGAGCGCCAAGGCCGAGACCGCGAGCAGCCGGCGGGGACGGAGTCGATCGGGAGTCATAGGTCGCTTCCGGGGGTCGGAATCAGGGTCCGGGTTCCTTCCCTGGGGGCGCCGCACGAAGGCGGGGGCATCATCCCGCATCCAGGCCCCGCTTCGCTCCGGATACTTACCGAATCCCCCCGGGTGTGCCGCGGCCTGCCGAAAACAAAATGTGAAGAGGCGTGAAAAACCCGTGGACCGGGGCGATTGCGTGGCCGGGCGACTTCTCATACGGTCCGGCGCGGCCACGTTCCCCCACGTCCCAGGAGCCCGCCGGGATGAAGGACTTCCTCATCGCCCTCCTCGCGTCCCTGGGCGTGCTCGCCCAGATCGGCGCGGCCGTGCTGGTGGCCTGCATCGTGGCGTGGCTGGTGAGCCCGTCCGCGCGGGCGGCGCTCGCGGAGCCGCGGGCGCTGCTGCAGCGATGGGGCCTGTGGATCGCCTGGGCGGTGGCCGTGGTCGCGACCGCCGGCAGCCTGTGGTTCAGCGAGGGCGCGGACTTCATCCCCTGCCGGCTGTGCTGGTTCCAGCGCATCTTCATGTACCCGCTGGTGATCGTGCTGCTGGTGGGGGCGATCCTGAAGGACCGGCGGGCCTTCTGGTACGCGATCCCGCTGCCGGTGATCGGCCTGCTCATCTCGGTCTACCACGTGTACATCGAGCAGAACCCGGAGGCCGAGAGCCAGGGCTGCAAGGTCCAGTCCGCGGTGCCCTGCTCGTTCCGCTGGATCGACAAGTTCGGCTACGTGACCATCCCCGTGCTCGCCGGCTCGGCGTTCGCGCTGATCGCGCTGCTGCTGGTGGCGTCCCGCCGGCGGGAGGACGCCGCGGCCGGAGCCGTCAGGCCCCCGCGGCGCGCGGGGCGGGGTGGGTGAGCGCCAGGCCCGCCGCCGCCAGCGCGAACACGAGGGTGAACGCCGGGCGGATGCCGATGGCGTCCCCCACCGCCGCCAGCGCGAACGGCGCCACGAGGATCGCGCTGCCCGAGCCCACCGACGCCACCACGCTCGCCCCCTGGGGGTTCGCCGGGGCGGCGCGCATCGCCAGCGACAGGGCCATGGGGTACAGCACCGAGATCCCGCAGCCGGTGACGAACAGGCCGGCGATGCTCACGGCGGGGGCGAGCGCCGACCAGAACAGCGCCAGGCCGGCGAGCGCGACGGTGAGGCCGCCGGCCAGCAGGTGCTCGGGCCGCCGGTGCACCGCCAGGCGCCCCCCGGTGACGCGCCCCAGGGCCATGCCGGCGACGAACAGGCCCAGCGACGCCCCCGCGGTGCCCTGCCGCATCCCGGTCTCCTCCTGGAGGTAGTCGGGGGCCCAGAACACGATGCAGAACTCGATGCCCACCACGGTCACGAGGGTGGCGACCCACCGGAAGTAGGCGGCGGGCAGCCCTCCGGCGGTGGCGTGATGGGGCTCCTCCCCCGCCTCGCCGCGCCCGAGCCCCGTACGGCCCACGAGCACGGCGAGCACCAGCGCGGCGGGGATGCCGACCGCGATCCCGGTCTCCCACCCCAGGCCGGCCAGCGTCGCGCCGCCCACGGCGAGCGGCGCGGCGACCCCGGCGGCCGCGGCCGATGCGTTGGCCTCGGCGAGCACCGCGGCCCGGGCGAGCGGCTGGCGGCGCTCCACCAGCACCGGCACCGCGACCAGCAGGAGCCCGCCGCCCGCGCCGATGCAGGCGCCCGCGACGGCGGCCATCACCGTCTGCGACGCGGTGATCAGCACCACCGCGCCCAGCGCCATGAGGGCGAGGCACGCGCGCAGCGTGTTCGCGGCGCCCGCGAGCGCCAGGGTCCGGCGGGCCACCAGGGCGGCCGCGATGCCGCCGGCGGCCATCGCCGAGCCCGCGGTGCCGATCGCCGCGCGGCTCACGTCCAGCTCCTCCCGCAGGGCGTCCAGGGCCGGCCCGAAGCCATAGAGCAGGAACCCGTACATCGCCAGGCAGCCGTACAGCAGGAGCGCCGCAGCGTCGCGGACGGGTGAGGTGTCGGGCCGGGCGGCGGGAATCGCCCAACGCTATCGCCGCCGGACGGGCACCGCCCGTGACGGCAGGGCTGGCGCCGCCGAGGGCGAAGGCCCGATACTCGGCACCCGGTGCGCCGTCGAGTTCCGCCCGCTGGATGACGGCCGCACGACCACGGAGGTTGCCCCCGATGACCACCGCGCAGTACGCCGCCGCCCGCTGGACGCCCGCCGGTGTCCTTCGCGTGGGCATGGCCGTCCTCGCGGTCCCGGTCGCCGTGGCCGGCCACGTGCACACCGCCTTCGGGATCGCGGTGGCCCTCGTGGTATCGCTGCTCATGCGGGAGTTCGCGACGCCCAGCGTGGACCTCGCGGCGGCGCTGGTGCTCGCGGCGCACGCGCTGGGCTCGGCGGCGGACCTCCCGTCGCGGATCGCCGTGTGGGACGTCACGTTCCACGTCCTGCTGGCCGCCCTCGTCACGATCGCGCTCGGGGCGATGCTGCCGCAGCTGCACCTCGCGGGGATGGTGCTGCTGGCCGGCCTGGGCATGGCGGTGGCGCTCGAGTGGGAGGCCCTCGAGTACCTGGCCGGCCTGGTGACCGGCGGCTCCGGGAACTCGCTGGCGGCGGCCGGGATAGACCTGGCGGGCGACGCCGTCGGGATCGTCGTGGGCCTGGCGTT
>JAXLST010000018.1:0-119720 GCA_046330435.1 Thermoleophilia bacterium
GCGGCGAGCAGGGTGCGGCGGCCCGGTCGGCGCACCCGCAGCGACAGCCGGGCGGTCATGCGGCCGCCTCCATGGCCCGGCCGCAGCCGCCGCACGCGCCGCGCACCACCCCGCCACCCGGGCAGTGCGGGCACGGCCGCCATGCGCGCACCGCCAGGCGTGCGAGCACCGGCAGCGGCAGCCCGGCGGCCGGTGCCCCGTCGGCGCCGGGCCTGCGGATGAGGGCGGAGGGGTCGCCGCCGGAGAGCATCGACACCAGCGACTGGACCGCGCGGCCGAGGTCGGCGGTCCCCTCCGAGGCCCAGACGGCGGCGACCGCGGCGACCCACCGGGCCTCCACGCGCCCGTCCGGGAGGAGCACCGTCGTCGCGCCGAGGGCGCGGGCGAGGGCGGCCGCCGCCCCGCCCGTCGCGGACGGCAGCAGCACGACGTCCTCGGGGCCCGCCGGCTCATGGACCACGCCGGGCACGCCGGCCGCGAGCACGGGATCCGGGACGACGATACGCACCCGGGTCATGCCCCCTCCGGCAGCAGGCGGTAGCCGATGCCCCACACGTTGCTGACGAACCGCTGCCCGGCCCCGCAGGTCTCGAGCTTGCGGCGCAGGCGGCTCGCGTGGCTGTCGACGGTGCGGGTGCGACCGGTGGCGATGTACCCCCACACGTCGCGCAGCAGCTCCTGCTTGGTGAGGACGCGCCGCGGGTCGCGGGCGAGTGCGTCAAGGAGGGCGAACTCCTTCGCCGACAGCTCCACGCGACGTCCGTTGACCGTCGCGCAGCGGGACCGGCGGTCCACCACCAGCGGGCCGACGCACACGGCGTCGCGCAGGGTCTCGCCGCGGCCGCGGCGCACCAGCCCGCGGCAGCGGGCCAGCAGCTCCGCGTAGTCGTACGGCCGCACCAGGTGGTCGTCCGCGCCCTGCTCGATCGCGCGCACCACCTCCTGGGCGCCGCGGACCCGCGACACCGTGAGGACGGGGATGCCGGGATCCCACGGGCCGCCGGGCGTACCCCGGCGGAGCTGGTGCAGGAACTCGAAGCCCGAGGCCTCGGGGAGGTCCAGGTCGAGGATCGCGAGCTCCGGGGCCATGGACTGCAACGTGCGGCGCGCCTCGTCGGCGTCGGGCACCGACCGCACGCGGAAGCGGTCCGCCCGGAGCGCCTGCTCCAGCAGCCGGCGGCGGGCGGGATCGCCCTCCACGAGCAGGACCAGGGGCGGGTGGTCGAGGGGCGTTGACGCCATCTGAGGACTCCTTCGTCGAGCGGGTGCCGGCGGCCGCGTGCGCGGCCGGCACAGACACAGAGGCGCGGGGGCGGGGGGAATCACCCCCCTGGCCCGCCGGAGCGCTCAGATGCGCGTCCACGCGGCCGATCACAGGCGCGTATGAGCCCGGCCTTCGACCGTCCTCGCCGGCGGAACCAGCCCCAGCAGCGCCAGCCCCTCCGGGAGCGCGACCTCACCGGCCGCGACCTGCGCACGCGCGACCTCGGGGGCAAGGACCTGACCGGCGCCCAGCTGGGCCGCACCGACCTGCGCGGCGTGCGGATCGCCGGGTCGAACCTCACCGACGCGGTGCTCGCCGGCGCGCTGATGTCCGGCTGCGACCTGTCCGAGGCGATCCTGCTGGGCGCGCGGATGGGCGGCGTCGACCTGCTGCGCGCCACCCTGCGCGGCGCGGACCTCACCGGCGCGCACCTGTCCGGCGCGTCCCTGGGCTGGGCACACGCGGTGGGCGCCCGTTTCACCGAGGCCGTGCTGATGGGCTCCGACATCACCGAGATGGAGCTGCGCGACGCGGACCTCTCGGGCGCGGACCTCTCGGGCGTGCACGGGCCGAACATCTCCGCCCCGCGCGCCATCCTGACCGGCGCGGACCTGCGGTTCGCACAGATCGACTGCGCGGACCTCACCGCGGCGAGGATGGACGGCCTGCGCGCCGAGGGCGCCCGCCTCGACATGGCCCGCATGGACGACGCCGTGCTGAGCGGCGCGGACCTGCGCGGTGCCGCGCTGGCCGCGGTGTCCCTGACCGGTGCGGAGCTGACCGGCGCGGACATGACCCAGGCCGACATGGCCCAGGCCGACCTGTCCGGCGCGGGCGGCCACCGCGCCCGCTTCGGCGAGGCCCGGCTGCGTCGCGCGACCCTCACCGGCGCGGACCTCACCGGCGCGTCGCTGCCCACCGTCTGCGCCCGCGGCGCGGACCTCACCGAGGCGCGGATGGGCGGGACGCTGCTGCAGCACGCGGACCTGAGCGGCGCGCTGCTGGCCGGGGCGTCGCTCGCGGACGCCCGCGCCGGCCGGGCCGTGCTGGAGCACGCGGACCTGACCGGCGCGGACCTCACCGGCGTGCGCCTCCCCGAGGCGGTGCTGCGCTTCGCCGCCCTCGGGGGCGCGTCCATGGAGGGCGCCGACCTGTACGCCGCGGACCTGGCGTGGGCGACCCTGAGCGGCGCCTCGCTGCCCGGTGCCGAGCTCGGGCGCGCCGACCTCACCGGCGCGCGGCTGGAGGAGGCGGACCTCACGGGCGCCCGACTCGCCGAGGCGGACCTCACCGATGCGGGGATGGCCGGCGCGGGCCTCGCCCGCGCGGTGCTCACCGGCGCGACGCTGCTGTGCGCCGACCTGCCGGGCGCCGACCTCACCGCGGCGCAGGTGAACCGGGGCGACCTCACCGAGGCCGACCTCACCGGCGCGGACCTCACCTCCGCATCCCTGCGCGGCGCCGACCTCACCGACGCCGTCGCCCCCGGGGCGCGCCTCGCGTCCGCGGACCTCGGCGGCGCGCTGCTCACCGGCACCGACCTGAGCGGCGCGGAGCTCGGCGACGCGCTGCTGGTGGACGTGTCCGTGACCGAGGCCGACCTGTCCGGCGCCGGGCTGGCGGGCGCCGACCTGACCGGCGCGACTCTCGCCGACAGCGGCATGGCCGGCGTCGTGCTCACCGGCGCCTGCCTGGTGGGCGCCGCGGCCACCGACTGCGACCTGTCCGGTGCGAACCTGGGCGGGGCAGACCTCACGCGCGCCACCCTCGTGCGGACGAGCCTCGCCGGGGCGCGTCTGGGGGCGGCGGTCCTGGTGGGGATCACCCTCGAGGACGTCGACCTCTCGGGGGCGCTGCTGCCCGGGGCGTCGCTGCCCGGCGCGCGGCTGCGCGGCACCGTGCTGGAGGGGGCGGGCCTGCCGGGCGCCGACCTGTCCCGGGCGGAGCTCACCGGGGCCCGGATGCGCGGCGCGGACCTCGCCGGCGCGGACCTCTCGTACGCCGAGCTCACCGGCGCCGACCTGCGCGGGGCGGGGCTCACCGGGGCGCGCCTGCCGCGTGCGCTCATGGACGGCGCGCGCCTGGCCGGCTGCGCCCTCGGCTCCGCCGACCTCACCCGCGCGCGGCTGCAGCGCGCCGACCTGTCGGGCACCGCCCTGGACGGCGCGGACCTCACCGGCGCGGACCTCACGGGCGCCAGCCTGCGCGACGCCGACCTCGGCGCCGTGAACCTGTCGTGGGCGCGCCTGGACGGCGCCGACCTGGGCGGCACGGACATGAGCGCCGCCCGGCTGTCCTGGGCGACCCTGGCGGGGGCCACCGAGCCGGCCATCGCACCGCCCATCGGCCTGCCCGGACCCGTCGCCGGCGGCGCGGCGTCCGCGGGGCCGCGACTCCACAGCGGCGCGGCGGACTGACGGCGGCGGCCGGGGGCCGGGGTACCCTGGCGCCATGGCCGGTGACGACGCGATCCTGGTGACCTGCCCGGCGGGATCCGCCGCCGCGGCCGACCCCGACCGCATCCGCGAGCACCTGCGGGACGGCACGTTCTTCTGGCTCGACCTCGCCGACCCCGACGCGGACGAGCTGGAGATGCTGTCCCGGGACTTCGGGGTCCATCCCCTGGTGCTCGAGGACATGAGCAACTTCGGCCAGCGCCCGAAGGCCGAGGACTTCGACACCTTCCTGTTCGTGGTGGCGTTCGGCTGCCGGGAGGACGGCGCGCTGGAGGAGGTCCACTGCCTGCTCTCGGAGGGCTGGCTGGTGACCGCCCACCGCGGCGCGGGCGGCCACCTCACGGGGCTGCGCGACCGGTTCGCGCGCCGGGGCCGCGCGCCCGCGAACGCCGCGATGCTCCTGCACGGCGTGCTGGACGCGCTCGTCGACAGCTTCTTCCCGGCGCTCGCCGAGATCGACGAGGAGGTGTCCCGCATCGACGAGCGCCTCGACGAGGCCGCCGGCGACGTGCAGCACGACATCTTCGACGCCAAGCGCCGGCTGGTGGCCCTCAACCGCGTGGCCGGCCCGCAGCGCGACCTCGCCGGGCGCCTCGCCGGCGGCATCCAGCCGCTGCCCGGCGCGACCCCCGAGAGCGACCGCTACCTGCGCGACGTGTACGACCACACGGTGCGCATCGAGGAGCTCACCGACGTGTACCGGGACCTCCTGAACGGCGCCACCGAGGTGCACCTTTCCACGGTGTCGAACCGCCTCAACGAGGTGATGAAGCAGCTCACCGTGATCGCCACCGTGTTCCTGCCGCTCACGTTCCTGACCGGGTTCTTCGGCCAGAACTTCGGCTGGATGGTGGACCACGTCGGCGGCCCGGCCCCCTTCCTGCTGCTGGGGGTGGGGCTCCAGGCCGCGACGGTGGGCGCCCTCCTCCTGCTGTTCAGGAGGAGGGGCTGGATCTGACCGGCGCTACGGGCGCAGGTCGGGGGTGAGCGCGCCCTTCGGCGTGAGCGAGGTGAACACCGAGTAGGCCGGCTTCTGGGAGCCGTCCTCGCGGATGATCCCGCCGGGCCAGTTGGGGTTGTCCTGGTAGTTGAACCAGAAGATCGCGGAGATGCGCTTCTGGTTCCTCACCTGCGGGTGGTTGAAGATCTGCCGCATGTACGTCGCCTGCTGGGCGTCGCTGACCTTCACCGTCCGGAACGGCGTCGTCGCCGTCGTGTAGCCCGCCTCGGTGATGTAGAGCTTCATCTTGGGCTTGCGGATGAGCGCGCGGCGCTTCGCCCCGCGGGCCGCCCGGATCTCCCGCGCGCGGCGCGCGTCGAGCGTGGCGAAGATCTCGTTCATGCTGTTCCAGCTCGGGAACGCGCGGGTGCGCGAGATCGGCGCGGCGGCCGGGTACACGTGCTGCGAGTACGCGTCGAACTTCACGCTCAGCGGCGCGCCGGCGATCCTCCGGAGCCAGGTGCGGGAGCCCACGTTGCCGTCGCCGTCGCTGGAGCGCGGCGACGCCACGCCGGCGATCACGATGGCCGAGGGGTTCCCCGCCTTGACGGCCGGGTAGGCCTCCCGGAGCAGGCGCAGGTAGGTCGGCACCTGGGAGGAGCCGTCCGCGTTGCGCAGGAACTCCTCGATGCCCGGCTCGTTCCACACCTCGATGAGGCGCACGCGGCCCAGCGGCGTGCTGCGGCCGGCGGGGGTGAAGCTGCCGCTGTACCGGGTTGCGACGGCCTGCATGAACGGGCCGTAGGTGCCGGCGGCGGGGGCGAACGGGTTGTACTGGCTGTCGTCGGCCTTCAGGCCGCCCGTCGCCCAGGTGGGCGAGCTGTACACCGACACGAGCACCGTGATGCCGCGGTCCAGGTAGCCCTGGATCTTGGCGTCGGACGTCCGCCAGTCGTAGGCGGGGTCGTTCGGGTCGGTCGGATTCGCCGGCTGCGTCGGCGCGATCTCATTCCAGAAGAGGTCGACGCGGGCGACGCGGACGCCGGTGGCCTTCGCGGCGTCGAGCCGGGCCGGGATGTCGGCGAGCGGGGTGGCGGCCAATCGGTCGTCCTGCAGGGCCGCGATAGCACCCATTCCGGATGCGGGGATCACGGTCAGCGCGGCGGCAGCGGCCAGCGCGCTCAGGGTGAGGCGATGGGGCACGAGTCGTCTCCCTACGGTTCGTGAGCGAGTGGCGACACTACCATCGGCCCTCCGCCGGGCGGTCCCGCCCGGGTGAGGCGTCAGCGCCGTTCCTCGAAGAACCGGCGCATCACCTCGAGTGCATCGGCCGCCAGCACGCCGCCCTGCACCTCCACCCGGTGCAGCAGGCGCGCGTCCTGGAGCGTGTTGATGACGCTGCCGGCCGCCCCCACCTTGTGGTCGGGCGCGCCGTAGACCACGCGGGCGACCCGGGCCTGCTGGATCGCGCCGGCGCACATGGGGCACGGCTCCAGCGTCACGTACAGGACGGTCCCCACGAGCCGCCAGCCGCCCAGGGTGAGGGCGGCGTTGCGGAGCGCCACGATCTCCGCGTGGGCGGTGGGATCGCCGTGCAGCTCCCGCTCGTTGCGGCCGGTCCCGACCACCTCGCCGTCCCGCACCACGACGGCCCCGATGGGCACGTCGCCGTGCTCGCCGGCGGCGACCGCCTCGCGCAGCGCCAGCCGCATGAACTGCTCGTCACGTGGGAACACGCCCATGGCGGGATCCTGTCACTCATGTTCCCGATCCGCGTGCGGTCTGCTGGACTTCCCGGCACCGACCCGGCGGCGCGCGCCGCACGACCTGGAGGGAACATGGCGGACACCACGGACCGCGGGGGCAACGGCGGCCGGCGCACCATCCGCCGCGGCCGCCTGGCGATCAGCGGCCGCGCCGTCGAGCACATCACCCAGGCCGACCACGGCCTGCTGCGCCGTGAGCGCGACGCGAGCTTCGTGCACACCGACCCCTGGCGGGCCCTGCGGATCCTCGGTGAGTTCGTGGACGGCTTCGACGCCCTCGCCCGGGTGGGGCGGTGCGTCACGGTGTTCGGCTCGGCGCGTGTGCGGCCCGGCAATCCGTACTACGAGGCGGCGGTGGAGGTGGGCAGGGGCCTCGCCGAGTGCGGGTACGGGGTCATCACCGGCGGCGGCCCCGGGGTCATGGAGGCCGCGAACAAGGGCGCCCATGAGGCCGGCGGGCTGTCCATCGGCTGCAACATCGAGCTGCCGCACGAGCAGCGCGGCAACGAGTTCGTGAACCTCCGGATCGACTTCCGGTACTTCTTCGTGCGCAAGACGATGTTCGTGAAGTACTCGGAGGGGTTCGTGGTGTTCCCAGGCGGGTTCGGAACCGCCGACGAGCTGTTCGAGGCGCTCACCCTCATCCAGACCGGCAAGACCAACCGGTTCCCGCTGGTGCTGTTCGGGTCGGAGTTCTGGGGCGGGCTGGTCGAGTGGGCGCGCACCCGCCTGGTGGACGAGGGGATGATCTCCGCCGACGACCTCGACCTGCTGCAGATCTGCGACTCCGCCGAGGAGATCTGCGACGTGTTCGCACAGGAGATGCGGGGCGATGGGGCGCGCGCCGAGTAGCGGCGAGACGCCCCGGCAGCTGGCGATCCGCCGGCTCACCCGCGTGGGGATCTTCACCACCGCGGGGCTGGTGGTGGGCACCGTCGCCCAGGTCGCCACGGGCGACCCGGTGTGGAGCGCCGTGGGCGCCGGCGCCGGCGCCGTCATCGCCGTGCTGATGAACCGCCTGGGCCCCCGGCGGCTCGGCTGATGCGCCTCCTGCTGGGCACCGACGGCGACGGCGACGCGGCCGCGGCCTTCACGCGCGGCGACCGTGCCCCCGTCGACGGCCGCCCCTGGGTGCTGGCGAACATGGTGGCGAGCGCGGACGGGGCGACCGCCGTGGAGGGCGAGGTCGGAAATCAGGCCCCGCCGACCGCCGGGTGTTCCACCACCTGCGCGGCCTCGCCGACGCGGTGATGGCGGCGGCGACACGGTGCAACGCCGACCGGTACGGCCCGGCCGCCCCGCCCCGAGGTCCGCGCGGCGCAGGCCGCCATGACCAGGCGGAGGTGCCGCCCGTCGTGGTGAGTGCCCGCGCCGTCGACCTGGACTGGGGCGCCCCGCTGTTCGCCGAGGCCGAGGTGCCCACGGTCGTGGCCGCGCCGGCCGACGCCGACCCGGCCCGCCTGGAACGGGCGCGGCGCGCCGGGCGGCTGGTGGTGGCCGGCAGCGGCGGCGTGGACCCGCGGCCGTGCTGCGCGACCTGGCGCCCGGCACCGGAACCGTGCTGTGCGAGGGCGGCCCGGGGCTCATCGCCCAGCTCGCCGCCGCGGGCTGCCTGGACAAGCTGTTCCTCACCGTGTCGCCCCTGCTGGTGGGTGGCGACGCCGCCCGCGTGCTGCGCGGCGACGCCCTGGACCCGCCCCTGCCGCTGCGCCTCGCCGCCGCGGCGGAGGAGGACGGGATGCTGTTCCTGCGGTACCTGGTGGGCCATGGCCGCTGATCCCGCCGCCGTCCACCGGGACGCGCTCGAGGCGCTGCGCGGCGCGGTGCGCAGCCTCGCCCCCGACACCCCCGCCGCGGAGGTGCCGGACCGCGTCGCGGCCGCGGCGGCCGGCGCGGACGCGGCGGCGATGGCCGTCACCTACGTGTACGCCGCCCGGGTGGGCGGGGCGGCGGCAGATCCCGAGCTGGCCGCCCGGTGGCTCCGGGGCTGGACGGCCGCGGCCCGCCGGACCCCGGCGGAGGGACTCGCCGCCCTGGTGGACGGCATCCGCTTCGCCGAACGGCTCCACCGATCGTTGGGAATCGCCCGGGAGGGGTGATCAAGGTGGCCTCCGCGGCCGATGCAGAGGAGGCGGGGGGCTCCGCAGTCGCCGGCCGAATGCGGTGCCCCCCGCCCCGCTCCCCGAGACCGGCCGGGCCGACACCGGAGGAGGACGCCTCCCATGAACATCCACACCGATCTGCTGTGCCGCGCGTCCGTCGCGTGCAGGCCTCGCTGGGCGAGGACATCCACGTGGGCGGGGACCTTCGCGTGGCCTGGAGCCCGGACCACAGCTATTACCTGCTCACCGGGCCCGATGGCACCCGCGCGCTCAACCCGGCGCACGTGGTGTCCGTGTACTTCGACTAGCGCAGCCGCCCGGCCGTGACACGGCCGCCGGCGCCCGAGGACACCCACACCGCCAGGCCGCGGCCGCCGGCGGCGCTGATCGCGATCCCCCCGGAGGTCCGGCCCAGGGAGGCCGGGGACGACCAGCCCCGGACCCGCGCCACGCCGCCTGCCGGCGGGTCGCCGCCGGGGCCGCCGCGAAGGAGCCACCACACCACCGGCCGGCCCGCGGCGTCCGCCGCCGCCACCGGGCCGCCGATGATGCGCCCGGCGGGCCCCGCCGGGACCGGCCGGGTCCACGACGACCCCGACAGGCGCGAGACCATGGGGCGCGTCCGGTCGCCGTCACCGGCGAGGTATGCGCCCCACACCACCCCGCCGGAGGTGAGCGTGATGGAGGCCACCCGCGTGGGCGCCGACAGCCGCCACGGACCGCCCGCCGCCGGGCGCACGGCGACGCGGCCGCCGGCGGACGCCCCCGCGGGGTCCAGCGTCCCCGCCAGCACCGCCGTGCCACCGGTGGCGTCCACCGCGATCTCCGGCTCGGCGAACAGCTCGTCGCCGGCGGCCGTGGCGACCAGGCTGCCCGCCGACCACCGGCCGCCGCCGGGCGCCAGGTCGGCCACCAGCAGGGCTGACTGGGGCCGGCCCCGCCGCGTCGCCAGCCATGCCGCCGACACCCGGCCCGCGGAGATCGACCGCCGCCCGCCCGGCGGCGCTGTCGGGCACCGAGGTCCCCGCCGACAGCCGCCACGGTCCGCCCGCCGCCGGGCGCAGCACCACGACCGTCCAGCCGTCCTCCGTGCGGGATTCGAGGGCGAGGACGGCCCGCCCGCCCGGCAGTGCGGTGAGCCCCGCCACGCGCAGCCCGTGGGAGGGCAGGCCGGCCGGCAGCCGGTCGCCGCGCCACCGCCGGCCGTCACCGGTCCGTGCGGACCGCACGGAGGGGCCGTCCAGCCACGCGACCGTCGCCGTGCGGCCGTCCGGGGCGATCGCGGCGCGGCCGATGCGGCCCGCGCCCAGCGGCACCGGCCGCCCGAACCGCGAGGCGCCCCGCGGGCGCATCGCCGCCTCCACCGTGTCATGGCGGCCGCGCACCGTCCACGCCGCCACGGCGGCGCCGCCCGGCGCGGCGGAGGCGTCCAGGGCGAACGGGTCGTACGCTCGGCCGCCCGGGGCGATGACCTGGCCGGCGGCGGCCGGGACCGCGCCGGCGGATGCCGCGGCGGCGAGCGCGCAGGCCAGGACGGCCCCGCGGATGCGTGGGAAGGCGGGTGCGCTGGGCATGGCGCCCGGCGACCCTACGCACGCCCCTCAGGGGGCGGCAACCGCCCCGGGTGCGGTGCCCGTCAGGCCAGGCCGGCGGACGGCAGCACGACGCCCTGCGCGAGGGCCATGCCGCCGAAGACGATGCCCCAGAGGAGCACCAGGCCGATCACGCCGCCCACGAACGCCCTGCCGGGAAGGCCGAGCCGCTCGCGGAGGGTGACCGGGAGCCGGCGCTGCGTGGACCAGGCGGCCCACGCGGCGGCGGCGACGCCGGCGAGGAGATAGGTCAGGACCAGGCTCCCGCCGGGCGGGTCGTTGCGGAGCTCCAGCAGCACCAGGCCGAGCACCGACATCGAGAAGCCGATGCCGATGACCAGGCCCAGGATCGTGCCACCGCTGGGGCCGGACTCCTCCGCCCCGCCCATCTCCCCGTCGATGCCGGCCGCTCGCGCCTGCCGGTCCGACCGCTCCATCCACACGAACACCCAGACCGTGAGGATCGAGAGCGCGAAATGCGGGAGATGGGTGAGGACGAAGTTCATGCGTCAGCTGACCTGCGGCTCCGCGTCCGGGGCCCACGGCGAGTTCGTCGCGGTGCGGACGTAGTTGTAGAGGCCCACCAGGATCGCCAGCGTCATGATGGCGATGAAGGGGATGGACAGCTGGGTCCAGAAGTCCCACTTGCCGGGCAGGACGGCCCAGCGCCGGGGCGCGCCGTCCAGGCCAGGGGCGAGCCAGCAGATGACCCACCCGTAGCCGCCGATGAGCATCCCCCACAGGTGGATGTCGGCGAGCTTCTCGCTGTAGAGCGGGCGGTGGCTGATCATCGGGAGGACGGCGTAGAAGACGCCCATGAGGATCATGCCGAGGCCCAGCAGCGCCATGTGGTGGAAGTGCCCGACCACCCACAGCGTGTTGTGGATCATCACGTTGAACTGGATGTCGGCGTTGATCACGCCCTGGAAGCCGGCGGTGAGCCAGCCGATCATCCCGGCGACCATGAACTTCGAGGCCGCCGTCCAGTGGAAGTCCGACTTGAGGATGGTGGTGGACAGCGCGTAGATGCTGACCGCCGAGGCGAGCACGATCGCGAACGTCACGGGTTCGTGCACGAAGTTCAGGACCTGCTGGGGGCCGCTGTCCGGGTAGTCCAGGTACATGTGGTGCGCCCACAGGAACGAGTTGGACACCAGGGCGACGAACCACACCACCACGACGATCCGCCCCGACACCAGCTCACGCCGCGCGAAGCGCGGGATGAAGTAGTAGAGCGCGGCCACGCAGGGGAACAGCAGCAGGTAGACGACCGGGTGGCCGAACGCCCACAGCAGGTTCTTCGCGAGCTGCGGGTCGGTGGTGATTGAGCCGTCGATCGACTGGGCGATCATGAGCACGAGCAGCACCGCGAACGGCAGCGTCATCGTGAGCATGTTGAAGGCCACGACGGTGATCGGGATCACCGGGTAGGCGACGGTGCGCCCGTCGTCGGTCTTGAACCGCGACGGCCAGAGCTTCGCGAAGCCCAGGGCGATGAAGAAGCGGTAGACGACGCCCTTGCCGCCGGCGCCGACGGTCGGGCCGGTCACGGCGACGAGCAGGGCGAACGACCAGGTGATGATCGACACGCCGGCGAGCAGCACGGCGAAGGAGAACAGCCCCGTCGCGGTGTCGCTCCATTGCCCGGCCGAATGGAACGGCAGGGGGTAGAGGGCCACCCATGAAGCACCGAAGCCGGAGATGAGGGTGGTCCAGACGATCCCGAGCGTGCCGAGGACCATGGTCCAGTAGGCGATCTCCGCGAAGATGAACGTGCGGAGGGGGATGCCGAGCCGCATGAGGATCCAGTACATGGCCCCCATGAGGAAGAACCCGGCCCAGGCGACGAATGCACCGAGGCCGTGCGCCGTCATGAGCGCGTACCAGAGGTTGTCGTCGACGCGGACGATGTCCGCCTGGCTCTGGCGCAGCACGAGGCCGAGCAGGCCCGCGATGACCAGGAACAGCGTGGAGGTCCACATGTACCGCTTCACGAGCGACTCGGTGCGCGCGATGGTGCGCGCGTCGAGCGTGGGGCTGTCGTCGTAGGGCAGGGTGCCCGGCGCCAGCGTGTGGACCGAGGCGGCGTCAGTGCTCACTTGGTCACCTCGATCTGTCCGACCATGTTGTGGTGGCCGACTCCGCAGAATTCCAGGCACATGATCTTGTAGATGCCGGCCTTGTCGAGCTTCGCCGTCATCGTCGACGTGACGCCCGGGAGCACCTGGATCTGCTGGACCAGCGTTCCATCAGGGTCGTACAGGCCGAAGCCGTGGCTGACGTCATCGGACTTGACCTTGAAGTCCACCGTGCCCGCCGGGATCTTCGCCGGCTGGACGATGAACGCGAACTGCAGCGCGCGCACGGTCGCGGTGGTGTCCGCCTGGGCGCGGTTCATCCAGGGGATGCCGAAGAACGTGGCGGCGAAAAGGACGATGACGATGACGAGCGACATGAGCGCCCACCAGTTCTCGCCCCTGTGCAACTTCTCGATGTTGACCTCGCCGCCCTTCTCGCGAGCGCTGCGACGCGTGGTGCGCAGCACGGCGAGGATGCCGACGAGGCCGATGAGGGTCACGACGCTGTAGAGCACCGTGATCGTGATCTGGGTCCCGTTCATGCGCCGGATTCACTCGTAAAGCGGGAAGCCGGGCATCCGAATGCACACCACGGGGGGCAAGGGGAACCTCGGGGTTCCCGCGCGGGATTCCCGCAGTCCGGACGGCGGCCTGGACGCGGCCCCCTGAGGAGTGTCCCGGCATGGATGGGACGGCCATCACCGGGGCCGTCCCCGGTGCTCAGGATCCGGTGCCCGGCGGGGACTCCGGATCGGGGAGGATCAGCTCGCCGCGCAGGACGGTGACGGCCCGCCCGCCGATCTCCACGCGGCCGCCGCGGACGCGCACGGTGAGGTCCCCGCCCCGTGGTGAGGCCTGCCGGCACCGCAGCTCGTCCCGCCCCAGCAGGGCCGCCCAGTAAGGCCCCACGGTGCAGTGCGCCGCCCCGGTCACCGGGTCCTCCGCGATGCCGAACCCCGGTGCGAAGTAGCGCGACACCGCGTCGTACCCGGAACCCGGCTCGCCGGGCGCCGAGACGATCACGCCGTGCTCGCTGAAGCCGGCGATGCGCGGGTCGTCCGGCCGCAGGGCGCGCACGGCGGCGGCGTCCGCGACGGCCGCGAACAGGCCGATTCCGCACGTCCCGATGAACACCGGTTCCGCCCCCAGCCACTCCGCCAGGCCCGGGGGCGCGGGCGCCGCCTGCGGCGGGGACGCGGGCAGGTCGATCCACACCATCCCCTCCGAGCCCCGCGCGGTCAGCACCCCGCTGCGGGTGTGGAAGCGGGTGAGCATGCACGCCGGGTGCATGCCGCCCTCCCACAGCGCGTGGGCGGACGCCAGCGTGGCGTGGCCGCACAGGTCCACCTCGACCGACGGGGTGAACCACCGCAGCGACCACTCCCCGTCGGGCCTCGGCACCAGGAACGCGGTCTCCGAGTGCCGCATCTCGGCGGCGACGCGCTGCATGAGGTCGTCGGGCAGCGGTTGGGCGGTCACGCAGACCGCGGCGGGGTTCCCGGCGAACGGGGCCCCGGTGAACGCGTCGACGACGACGACGGGCAGCTCCATGCGGCGCTCCTGGCGTGGGGTGCGGCGAGTCTCGCAGCAGCGGCGCCCGTCGCGCCGGGACGGAACGGGGATTCCGGCGGAATGCGTTTGCCCGCGCGTGATGTCGAGATACCATCGCGGCCCTCCACCCCGGAGGTCACGTGCCCAACGACCCGCTCCGCGCCAGCACGGCAGGGATGGCCGCTGCTCAGCACGTCCCGTCGCCCGACGGGGCGCCCGACGCCGTGCTCGTGGTGCGCCCGGTGCGCTCGCCCACCGGGCGCGTGGCGGACGCGGAGGTGCGGGAGGGCAACGAGGCGGCGGCGGGCCTGGCCGCCCGGACCCCCGGGACGCTGCGCGGCCTGCTGCTCTCGGAGCTGCTGCCCGGTGCGCACACGGTGCTGTGCGCGTGGGTGGGCGCGGCGGTCGACGGCGCCGGCGGCGAGGCCCGTGCGCGGCTGGAGCTGCCGGGCGGCCCGCGGACCGTGCGCTGCCAGGTGAGCCCCCTGGGCGAGGACGTCGCGGTGGTGCTGCACGACGCAGCCGACGAGTTGCGGCAGGAGGGCCGCCTGCGCGCCACGCGCGACCTGGGCCCCGCGGAGCTGCTGGTGCTGGACAGCGTGCGCGACGCGGCCGGCGAACTGAGCGACCTCCTGGTCGCGGACCTCAACGCCCGCGCCGCCGCCCGCCTGGGCGCCCCGCCCGACGGCGTGCTGGGCCGCCGGATGTCGGAGCTGGTGGGCGGGGAGCGCCTGCGCGCGATGCTCGCCCGCCACGAGGGCGTGCTCGCCGCCAAGCGCACGGTGGAGCTGGAGGAGCAGGCCGGCGACCGGTGGCTGGTGAGCCAGCTCACGCCGCTGGACGACGCGGTGGCGGTGCTCACCCGCGACGAGACCGAACGGCGCCTGGCGGACCGCGAGGCCCGCCGCATGGCCGAGCAGTTCCGGTTCGTGGCGCGCGCGGCGGCGGACCTGATCGCCGTGCACGACCCCGACGGGCGGTTCCGGTTCGCCAGCGACGCGAGCCGCCACCTGGTGGGCCGCGACCCCGAGCGCCTGGTGGGGATGCACCCGCTGCAGCTGCTGTCGTCCCGGGACCGCCGCGAGGGCCGCCGGGTGCTGGGCGCCCTGGTCGAGGGCCTGCCGTGGGCCGGGGTCCAGACGCTGCGGGTGCAGCGGCCCGACGGCAGCACCCAGGCGCTCGACGTCATGGTGCGGCCGCTGCGCGACGCCGGCGGCGGCGTCACGGCCTACATCTCCGTGTCGCGGGACGCCTCCGAGCGGCTCGCCAGCGAGCAGCGCGCCGCACGCCAGGTCGCCGAGCAGCGCGCCCTGCGCCGCGTCGCGACGGCCGCGGCCCGTTCCGACAGCGGCATGCCGTCGGTGGCGGGCACCATCGCCGGGCAGCTCGCCCAGCTGCTGGACGCCGGCGCGGCCGTGCTGGTGCGCCTGGAGGGCGCGCCGGCCCCCGGGCTGGTCGTCGCCGCCGCCGGGCCGGAGGCCGCGGTGCCCGCCGACCGCCCCCTGCCCGCGCCGGTGCGCCCCCGCCCGCACGACGAGGAGGCCGTGCCCGTGGAGGCCCCCGGCCTCGTGCGCGGCAGGTCCCGCCAGTGCCTGGGCAGCGCCGTGCTGGTGGATGGACGGCTGTGGGGGGTGCTGGTGGCCGCGCCGCGGGCCGGTGCCGAGCTGCCCCCGCGCGCCCCGGCCGTGCTGGAGCGCTTCGCCGAGCTCACGGCCGTGGCGGTGAGCGCCGTGCACGCCCGGGAGCGGCTGGCCGACCAGGCGCGCACCGACCCGCTGACCGGCCTGCCCAACCACCGCCAGTTCCACGAGCGCCTGCGCAGCGAGGCCGCCCGCGCGCTGCGCCACGGCCGGCCGCTGAGCCTCGCCCTGTTCGACGTGGACCACTTCAAGCGCGTCAACACCCTCCACGGCCACCAGAGCGGCGACGCGACGCTCGCGGAGATCGCCGCGCGGCTGCGGGCGAACCTGCGCGACGGGGAGATGCTGGCGCGCACCGGCGGCGAGGAGTTCGGCTGGATCCTGGTGGAGACCACCGCGGAGGAGGCGTTCGCCGCGGTGGAGCGCACCCGGCGGGCCGTGGCGGCCGGCCCCGTCGTCTCCGACGTCACCGTCACCGTGTCCGCCGGCATCTGCGACCTGGCGCGGGCCGGGTCGGCGGACGAGCTGTTCCGGCTCGCCGACGGCGCCCTGTACTGGGCGAAGGCGACGGGCCGGGACCGGTCGGTGCTGTACGCGCCGGACACCGTCGCCGCCCTGTCGGCGGAGGAGCGCGCGGAGCGGCTGGAGCGCAGCCAGGCCCTGGTGGCCCTGCGGTCGCTGGCGCGCGCGGTGGACGCCAAGGACCCCTCCACCCATGCCCACTCGGAGCGGGTGTCCCGCATGTGCGAGCGCATCGCCCACGAGCTGGGCTGGGAGCTGGAGCGGGCCGCCCAGCTGGCCGAGGCCGGGCTGCTGCACGACGTCGGCAAGATCGGCGTGCCCGACGCGGTGCTGCTGAAGGCCGGGCCCCTCGACGCCGCCGAGTACGAGGTGGTGAAGCGCCACGCCGCGCTGGGCGCCGAGATCGCCGACGAGGCCCTCTCCCCGGAGCAGTGCGGGTGGATCCGCGGCCACCACGAGTGGTGGGACGGCTCCGGGTACCCGGACGGGACCATGGGCGACGCCATCCCGGAGGGCGCCCGCATCATCGCCGTCGCGGACGCATGGGACGTGATGACCCGCGCCCGCCACTACGGGACGATCCGCGACGAGGCGGACGCCCTCGCGGAGCTGCGCCGCGGCAGCGGCACGCAGTTCTGGCCCGACGCCGTGGCGGCCCTCGCCGCGGTGTTCGGCGACCTGCAATAGCCCGCTTCCGGGGCGCGGCCCTTGCGCCGCGCGCCCCCGGCTGGGCAGTCTCCCGGCGGGACGCCCGCGCCCAACCCCCGAGCGATCCGCGGGCACGACTGGAGGAACCGATGTCAGAGCGTGACGACGACCGCAGGGGGCCCATCTCCCTCGCGGCGCTCGTGGTGTTCATCGCCGGGCTGGGCGTCTTCTTCGGCGTCACCAACGGCGACGACGCCACGGCACCCGCCCCCGCCGCCACGACCACGGCCACCGCACCCGCGGAGACCACCCCCACCGCGACCGGTGACACCGGCGCCGCCCCCACCGCCGAGGACGTGTCCTCGGGCCTGGCGGACTGCGAGGGCCTGCAGGCGGGCTCGCAGGAGCAGAAGGACTGCGCCGCCGGCGTGGTCGACCAGGCGCGCGCCGCCCTGGTCGACGGCATCGCCACCGGGGTCTCCCCGGCCAGCCTCGAGGGGCTGTGGCAGGACCAGGCCACCGCCATCGCACTGGGCCTGGGTCCCGACGACGACCCGTCGGCGGTGTTCCCGGAGGGCGCGCTGCCGCAGCCGTCGTCCGGCCCGTCGGCGAACACCGTGGCGTGCACCCCGGCCGCGGGCACCCGCAAGAACCTGGGCGTCCCGGGCACCAACAACCGCCCGTCGGCGCTCGGCGTCGCGACGTGCGAGGGCGACGGGGCCGTGGTGCTGGTGGCGCTGTTCCGGAAGTCCGGCGGCTACTACGCCGACGGCGTCGCCACCAAGGCCTGCACCGGCGCGCGCTGCGCCGTGGAGGCCCCGTCGAACAACCGGTGCGGCCGGTACCGCTCCTACGTGGTCGTCTACGACCGCGACGGGAACAACGCGGCCGGGCCCATCACCGACCGGTGGTCGCAGGAGAACCTGTACTGCAACCCCAAGGCCGCCTGACCGGGCGCCCCGAACCCGCCCGCCGGCCCCGCACACCGCGGGGCCGGGCACGGGCCGCGGCGGACCTGCTGGCCGCCGAGTACCCGCAGATCGTGATCCCGCTGGACCACGGCAGCGCGTTCCAGCTGCTGGCCGCCACGATCCTGTCCGCGCAGTGCACCGATGCGATGGTGAACCGCGTGACCCCCGCCCTGTTCGCCCGGTTCCCGGACGCCGCATCGATGGCGGAGGCCGACCCCGCCGAGCTGGAGGAGCTCATCCGCCGCACCGGCTTCTTCCGGGCCAAGGCGAAGAGCCTGCTGGGGATGTCCCGCGCGGTGACCGAGCGCTTCGGCGGCGAGGTGCCCGGCCGCATGGAGGACCTGGTGACGCTGCCCGGCGTGGGCCGCAAGACCGCGAACGTGCTGCTGGGCCACTGGTTCGGCGTGCCGGGCATCGCCGTGGACACCCACGTGCTGCGCCTGTCCGCCCGCCTGGGGCTCACGGCGGAAACGGACCCGGTGAAGGTGGAACGCGACCTCATGGAGCTGCTGCCGCGCCGCGACTGGGCGGACACCGGCATGCGGCTCATCTACCACGGCCGCCGCGTGTGCTTCGCGCGGAACCCGGACTGCGGCGGCTGCGTGCTCGCGGGCTTCTGCCCGTCGAACCGCCTCAGGAGGCGGTGAGCGCCGCCACGACCTCGGCGGCCATCGCCCACGTCGCGCGGTGGCTGTCGCGCACCAGCCGGTGCGGGACCTCGGCGACGGGCACCCAGTCGAAGGCGTCGTGCTCGGCCGGGTCGCAGCGCACCGCCCCCTCCGGGGCGACCGCGGCGTAGACGGTCTTCAGCAACGTCACCTGCGGGGAGATCACCAGCGCGAGCCCGTCGGCGACCGGGGCGAGGGCGGCGTCGGCGAGCTCCAGCCCGCTCTCCTCGCGGACCTCGCGCAGGCACGCCTGCGAGGGGGACTCCCCCTCCTCCACCCCGCCGCTCACCGGCTGCCACAGGGCGGGGCGCACCCCCGGCCGCTCCGGGGCGTGCAGCAGCAGCACACGCACCGTCCCGGCGGCGTCCGGGCGCACCAGCCAGCACTCGACCGAGGGACGGATCACGCGGCGCAGTCTGCGGGGGACGGGTGCGGGATGCAACCTCACGCACCGGGCGGGAGGCGGCCGCGGCGCATGGAGCCGATGCCCATATCCGAGTGCCCGACCCGTGCCCGACCGGAGGTGACCGTTGCCCGTGACCGCTCCACGCCGTTCCCTGATCCTGGGTGCAGCCCTGCTGTGCTGCACCGTCGCCGCCCCCGCGGCGGTCGCCGCCAACGGCGGTGCGGGGGCGGTGTTCACCACGGACTCCCAGGGGCTCGCGGTGAACGAGAACCTGTTCGACACGGCCCTGGACGTGCACCTCAACGGCGGCCCGCCGTGCAACTCCAGCGGGAAGGCCGGACTCGCCGACGGCTGGTACGTGTTCCGCGTGACCGACCCGTCCGGGAAGACCGACATGACGGCGGACGAGCCGCTCGCCGAGCGCCGGTTCCGCGTCGCGGGCTTCGCGGTGGTGGAGACCTCCGACCCGGTGGACCACCCCATCCGGGCCACCGCCTGCGGGGCCGTGATGCGGGTGGGGCCGTTCACCGCCGGCAGCGCCAACGGCGTCTACAAGCTGTGGGTCGCCCCGGACGGGACGGCGGCGCGGAAGGCCCGGAAGAAGGACCGCGGCGGGGTGTTCAACCCGTGCCGTTCCAAGACGGACAACTTCCGCCTGCGGCTCGCCGACGACGGCAGCAACGGCGGCGGCGAGTACCTCATGCCCCCTCCGGACCCCACGCCCGCGCCGCCCCCGTCGACCGGGACCGGCCAGCCGACGAAGCCGTACAAGGGCAAGAAGCCCTGCAAGGGCGGCGGCACCACGGACCCCGCCCCCACGCCGGCGCCCGACCCGGGCCCGACGCTCTAGCGGAGCGGGCGGACCGCGCCGGCCGGGGCCGTGTGCCCCGAGCCCCGGCCGCGCGGTCCCGAGGGCGTCAGCCCTCGTAGGTGACGGTGGCGTGGTGCACGCCCTGCGGCACCGTCAGATCCGTCACGTCCACCTTGACCTCGCTCGCCCCCTGGGGGAGAGCTGAGTCCGGACGCGCGATGGCACCGACGACGTTGTTCGCGGCGTCGTAGAAGACAACCCAGGACCGGCGCGTGACCGTCTTGGAGAGCGAGCTCACCACCTGGCCCTTCACACCGGCTGTGGTGATCTGACCGCCGTCGAACGTGCCGTTCACCAGGATCGGGTTGGGGCTGACGATCGGGAGGGCCTCGTTGTTCTTCTCGAGTCCGAAGCCGGCCGTCGCGGTCACCGTCGCCGACGTGGGCGCGACGCTGCCCGGATTCAGGACGACGTTATCTCCGATGGTCAGGGTCTGGCCGGCCGGGATCCGCCGGATGAGCTGACGCTCGATGGTCTGCACGCCAGCGGGGGTGGTCATCGTCACCGTGACCTTCACCGAGTAGGCGTCGAGGACGGGGTCGGGGTTCGTGACGGTCGCGGCCCACGCGAAGGCGGTCGTGCCGAGTCTCCCCTGGAGGATGGGTCCGGCGACGAGCTTGGAGGTCACCCCGACCGACGGCGGCAGCACGCGCGCGACGCTCACCGTGCGCTTGGTGATACCGCTGCAGACCGCGGTGATGCGGTAGCGCTTGGGGGGGAGCGTGGTGGGCAGCTTGACCTTCGTGACCGTGTTCTTGCCGAGGACGCCGAGCTTGACGCGGGCGTTCACGCCCTTCACGCCGGCGACGCGGACGACGCAGGTCCGGGAACGGCGCAGGGACGCCGGGACAGAGGCCCCGACCGCGACCCGAAGGGAGGTGCCGGCCTTCGCCGACTTCGCCGGCTGCAGCCGCACCGTCGAGGAGGTCTGGGCCCCCGTGGCAGCGGGCAGCGCCAGGAGTACGGGTAGGGCGGCCGCGGCCGCCAGGTGACGCCTCTTCATCTCGTTCGACCCCCGTCCGTGGTCATGTGTTCCGCACAGCGAATTCGATCCTCCCCGCGCGGGTCGGGAAAACGCAAGCCCGCGCCGAGTGCGAACGGCCCCGTTCGGGCGACGCCGTGCGGCATCTCAGCCGCCGGCGCGGCCGCCGTCCATGCGCCCGGCCGCCACCACGCGCTGCAGGAAGCGCTGCGTGCGCTCCTCCTGGGGGGCCGTGAAGATGCGCTCGGGAGGGCCCTCCTCCAGGATCCGGCCCTCGTCCAGGAAGCACACGCGCCGGGCGATGTCCCGGGCGAACCCCATCTCGTGGGTCGCGATGACCATTGTCATCCCCCCTTCGGCGAGGCCCCGGATCATTTCCAGCACATCCGCCACAAGTTCCGGGTCGAGGGCGCTGGTGATCTCGTCCAGCAGGAGCAGCTCGGGCTTCATCGCCAGGGCGCGGATGATCGCGACGCGCTGCTGCTGGCCGCCGGAGAGCCGGTCGGGGTAGTCCTTCGCCCGGTCCGCCAGGCCGAACCGCTCCAGCAGCGCCATGGCCTCGTCCCGGGCCTCGGTGCGGGACCGCCCCAGGGCCTTCACCGGGCCCAGGGTCACGTTGCGCAGCACGGACATGTGCGGGAACAGGTTGTAGGACTGGAACACGATGCCCACCTGGCGGCGCACCGCGTTCACGCGCACGCCGCGGCCCGTGATGTCCTTCCCCCCCAGCGCGATGCGGCCCGCGTCGATGGGTTCCAGCAGGTTGATGCAGCGCAGCAGCGTCGACTTGCCCGACCCGGATGCGCCGATGAGGCACACCACCTCGTGGGGCGCGACGGCCAGGTCGATGCCGCGCAGCACGGGTTTGCGGCCGAAGGACTTGTGGACGCCCTCGACGACCAGCCCCGCCTCGCCGGTCATGCGATCGCCCCCCCGGCCTGGCGGCGACGGCGGTCGCGCGCGATGAGCCAGTCGGTGAACCGGGTCATGGGGATGGTGATCGCCAGGAAGAACAGGCCGGTCACCACGTACGGCGTGTAGTTGAAGGTGGCCGCGACGTCGATGGACGCCTGGTTGAGCGCCTCCACCACTCCCAGCTGGAACACCAGCGCGGTGTCCTTCTGCAGGCCGATGAAGTCGTTGAGCAGCGGCGGGATCACCCGGCGCACCGCCTGCGGCAGCACCACGTGCCGCAGCGACTGGAACCGCCCCAGCCCGAGCGACCGGGCCGCGGCGTCCTGGCTGGGGTGCACGGAGTCGATGCCGGCGCGGTACACCTCCGACACGTAGGCGCTGTACACGAGCACCAAGGACACGCCGCCCCAGAACATGACGTCGTCTGGGATGCCCTCCACCTGCAGCGCCGGGACCCCGAAGCCCAGCAGCACGACCAGCAGGATCGTGGGGATGCCGCGGAACACGTCGGTGTAGATCACCGCGAGCGCGCGCACCGGGAAGAACACGGGGCCCGGCAGGCTGCGCATGACCGCGATGATCAGGGCCAGGACCAGCACGATGGCCTCGACCACCATGAACAGCTTGATGTTGGTCTTGAAGGCCTCGCCGATGCCGTCGAACGAGTCGTCGAACTGCGCCCGGTCGAAGAAGTTGGCCTTCACCTCGGGCCACCCGGGGCTCTTGGGAATGAGCCAGACCAGCAGCCCGACGACGACCGCGGTCGACGCCAGCGCGATGAGCGACGACGTGAGCGCGGCCGTCCGGCGGCCGCCGGCGCCCGCGAGGATGCGCGAGCGCCGGGAGCCGGGGTCAGGCGGCGGTGCGGGGTCCGCCACGGTCGTTCACTACCTCAGGAACGGCGCCGACGCGCCCGCGAGCCACTTCTGCTCGAGCTTCTTGAGGGTCTTGTCGCGGCGCATCTGGCGCAGCGCCTTGTTGACGCAGCTCATCAGCGGGCTGCCCTTCTGCGCGACGGCCCCGAAGTACTCGGGGTTCGCCTCGGCGGGCAGCTGCCCCACGATCTTGCCGTTGGGCACCTGCACCGCGGTGACGAAGTAGGCGGTGGGCAGGTCGACCACCACGGCGTCGATCTGGCCGTTCTTCAGCGCGTTCACCGCGTTGACGTTGTTGGGGTACACCCGCGGCGTCTGGTCGGGCTTGATGCGCTGGTTGATCGCGTCGAGGCTGGTGGTGCCCCGCATGGCGCCGAACCGGTACGGCTTGAGGGCCGCGATGGTGCGGGCGCGGGCGATGGGCGTCCCGTTCCGCACGACCACGGCCTGCGTCACGTTGTAGTACGAGAGGCTGAAGGCCACGTTGCGGGCGCGGGCCGGGCTGTAGGAGACCTGGTTGAAGAACAGGTCGAAGTCCTTGTCGCCGGGCGCGAACGACTTGTCGAACGGGGTGTAGACCCACTTCACCTTGTTCCGGGCGAAGCCGATGCGGCGGGCGACCTCGTAGGCCACGGCGGACTCGTAGCCCTTCCCGGTGGACGGGTCGTTGATCTTCCACGGCGGGTTCTTCTCACCGCCGCCGAACCACGGCGGGAACGCCGGGTTGTCGGTGCTGAGGGTCAGCACGCCCCGCTCCTGCAGGGCGGACGAGCCCGAGAGGCTGCAGACGGGCTTCGTTGCGGCCGCGGCCTGGCCTGCGAGGAGCAGCGGCACAGCGACGGCGGTGGCGGCGAGCAGGGACCGGCGCACCATGGGACCTCCGTGATCAGGGGTCGGGAGAGGCCGCGGAATCTACCAACCGGCCGCGCGGCCGGTTGGGTGTGCCGCGGCCCGCGGGTGCGATGGGCTTGCGCAATGCCGGCGGCTCACTTGCGGCACCCCGGGCGCCGATGCTCCCTGGGCAGGTCACGGACGGATCCGCCCCCCATCACGGACGATGAGACCGAACCCCTCGCACCCCACCTCACCCAGCTGGCAGGCCCTGGGCCGCCGGCTGCGCACCCTCCAGCTCATCCAGCTGGGCGGCCTGATCATGCTGGGGCTCATCGGGCTCGCCATGAGCCTGTGGTTCGGCGGGACGATCACCCGCGCCGGCGAGCGGCAGGCGGTGTACGAGGAGCAGTACCGCCAGCTCGTGGGCATCAACCAGGACCTGCGCCGGCTCGAGGCGGAGTACTGGCGGGCCCGCGCGGAGGGCAGGGCGGGGATCCCCGCCTCGGTGATCCTCACCTTCGTGGGCGCCGCGGGCCGCATCGAGCGCGTCGCCGCCCAGGACACCTCGACGAACCCCGAGGAGGTCCGGGTCCGCGACGCGTCGCTGCGCTTCTTCCGGAACATCCTCACCGTCGCGACCGCCCCCGGGCAGGCCGGGGACGGCGAGGTCCAGCAGCTGTACGGCACGATCCCCGAGCTGGGCACGTCGTTCGGCCGGTGGGTGGAGCTGAACGGCGAGGAGGTTGTGGCCGCGCGGGAGGACGCGTCGGCGGCCTCCAGGCTCTACACGCGCGCGCTCGCCGCGACCATCGTGCTGCTCATCCTGGGCGCCATCGTGCTGTGGTGGCGCATCGAGCGCGCCAGGGCCCGCGCGATCGCGGCCGCGGAGGGCCGGGAGCGGCGCTTCGCCGCCCTCGTGCAGAACTCCTCGGACCTGGTGCTGGTGGTCGACGAGGCCGGCGTGGTCGCCTTCGCGTCTCCCGCCTCCGAGCGGCAGCTCGGCACCGTGCCGCAGCGCGTCGAGGGCCGCGAGCTCACCACGATGGTCCACCCCGACGATGCGGCCCAGGCCTCGCTGCTGGTGGGGCTGCGCGGCGGCGGGCACACCGGCGACCCCGTCACCGTGCGGCTGCTGCACGCCGACGGGCAGTGGCGGTGGATGGAGATCGTGGCGACCGACCTCACCGCCGAGCCGTCCGTGCGCGGCGTCGTCCTGAACACCCGGGACGTCTCCGACCGCCGGGCGGTGGAGGACCAGCTCGCCCACCAGGCGTTCCACGACGCCCTCACCGGCCTGGCGAACCGCGCCCTGTTCGAGGACCGGGTCGAGCACGCGATCGAGCGGAACCGGCGCGAGGGGCGGCCGGTGGCGATGATGCTGCTGGACCTCGACGACTTCAAGACGGTCAACGACAGCCTGGGGCACCAGGCCGGCGACCAGCTCATCCGGCAGGTCGCGCGGCGCATCCGCGGCGCCCTGCGGTCGGGCGACACCGCCGCCCGCCTGGGCGGCGACGAGTTCGCGATGCTGCTGGAGACCTGCGACGGCGAGGACGACGCCTCCCAGGCCGCGATGCGCGTGCTGCGGGCGGTGTCGGAGCCCATCACCCTCGAGGGGTACGAGATGGTGGTGCGCGGGAGCCTCGGCATCGCCGTGGCCCGCAGCTCCGAGGCCGACGCGGACGAGATGCTGCGCTCCGCCGACATCGCCATGTACGCCGCCAAGGCGCGCGGCCGCGGCGGGTTCGAGCTGTTCCGCCCCGAGATGCAGGACCTCGCCCGGGAGCGGCTGGAGCTCAAGGCGGACCTGGACCACGCCCTGCCCCGGGGCGAGTTCTTCCTCAACTACCAGCCCATCGTGGAGCTCGACTCCGGCGCGGTGAGCGGCGTCGAGGCCCTCCTGCGCTGGCAGCACCCCTCCCGGGGGCTGGTGCGCCCCGACGAGTTCATCCCGCTCGCCGAGGAGTCGGGCCTCATCGTCCCGATCGGCCGGTGGGTGCTGGAGCGCGCCTGCGTGGACGCCCGCCGGTGGCTCACCGTCGCGTGCAACCCGGACACCTTCTACGTGAGCGTGAACGTCTCGCCGCGCCAGCTGGACGACCCGGACCTGCCGGACGTGGTGGAGGGCGCCCTGCGCACCGCCGGGCTGCCGGCGCGGGCGCTGGTGCTCGAGGTCACCGAGAGCGTGCTCATGAACGACCCGGAGCGCACCATGCGCACCCTCGAGGCCCTGCGGGACCTCGGCACGCGCATCGCCATCGACGACTTCGGCACCGGGTACTCCTCGCTGTCCTACCTGGGGCGGCTGCCGATCGACCTGGTGAAGATCGACCGCAGCTTCGTGAGCGGCGTGGGCAGCGCGGAGCGGGACAAGGACCTGGCGGCGATGATCGTGCAGCTGGTCGGGGTCATGAACTTCGAGGCGATCGCCGAGGGCATCCAGGCCGTCGAGCAGGTGCAGGGCCTGCAGCGCCTCGGTTGCGCCCTGGGCCAGGGCTTCTACTTCTCGCGTCCGGTCGCGCCCGACCAGATCGACACGCTGCTGGCCTCCGAGCGCCGCGAGCGCGGACTGGACGTGCTCCAGCCGTAACGGCGGCCGGCCGGGGGTGACCGGGGCGGTGGGTAGGATCGGCACGGTCCGGCACACCCCCGTACGGAGCCCTCACCACCGATGCGCCGCACTCCCTCACTGCGCCGATGGCAGGTCGCGGTGCCCCTGCTCGTGGCGCTGTCGCTCGCCGGCACCGTGGCGGGCTGCGCGATGGTGGAGTCCGACGTGTCCGGCAAGGCGCGGGATGCGCTTGCCGCCAAGGGGATCGAGGGCGTCGAGGTCTCGGTGCGGTACCGGGACGTCACGCTGCGGGGCCCCGCCGCCCTGCGGGACCGGGCGCTCGCCGCGGTGTCCGCCCTCGGGGCCGTGCACGACGCCTCCTACGCGCCCACCACCAGCGCGCCGGTGGCCGTCGCGCCCGCGCTCGGGGCGCGGTGGGACGGGCGCCGCCTGGTGCTCACCGGCACGGTGTCGAGCGCCGCGCAGCGCACCCAGCTCGCCGACGCGGCGCGGGCGGTGCGCCCCGCCGTGACCGTCGACGACCGCCTGGACGTCGACGCGGACGCGACCGCGGTGGACACCCGCCGCCTGCGGCTGCTGGGCGCGGTGGTCACGGCGATGCCCGGCGCCCTGCGCGGCGGCAGCGCGTCCCTCGACGGCGCGCAGCTCACGGTGGCCGGCGAGCGCCGCGCAGCCGGGCCCGGCGCGCTCCGCGACCCCCTGGCGGCCGCGAAGGCCGGCGGGCTGGAGGTGACCGACAACACCGTGCCGGGCGCCGCCGACTCCGCGCAGCCGCAGTGGTGGAGCAGCGGCTCGACGCCCTGCTGGCCGGCACCACCATCCGGTTCGACACGGCCTCCGCCGACATCCGCCGGAGTCGGTGGGCCTCGTCGACCGCGTCGCCGCCGTGGTCCGGCCGCCCTCCGGCCAACCTGATCCTCGATCCGTGGAGGGCCACACCGACAACCAGGGAAATGCGGTGCGCAACCAGAACCTGTCACCGCGGGCGCGCACGCGCCGTGGTCGACGCCCTCGTCGCGCGGCGTGCCGCGGGGCGGGTTGGTGGCGGAGATCGGGTACGGCGTCGCGGCCGGTGGCGGGGACAACGGCACGCAGGCCGGCCGGGAGCAGAACCGGCGGATCGCGTTCACGGTGCTGGGGGGCTGAACCGAATGGGATACGTCTTCGCAGAGGTGTGGCCGCTGGTGGTGGTCGCCCTCGCGGTGGGAGCCCTCATCGGTTGGTTCGCCCGCGTGCAGCTGGTCCGGTCCCAGGACGACGCCCACGCCGCGGAGCTCGCCGCGCGCGACGAGCGCATCGCCGCGCTCGAGGCGCAGGCGGCCGACCTGGGGCACACCGAGGAGGACCTCTCCATCGCCCGGGCCCGCATCGTCCAGCTGGAGGGCGAGACGGCCCTCATGGACGATCATCGCGCGCGGATCGCCGCCCTGGAGGAGGAGGTCGCGCACGGCGTCGCGATCGCGAACCACCTGGGCGAGGTCGAGCCGGTCGCCGCCCGCGTGCCGGGCCTGGAGGCCCAGGTCGCGGAGCTGGAGGAGAAGGTCGCGGAGCTCGAGAGCTTCCGCACCCGCTTCGTGTCGGCCGACCGCGAGGCCGCGACCCTGCGGGCGCGCGTCGCCGAGCTGGAGTCCGAGGACCGCCTGCCCGCGCTGCAGGCCCGCATCGGTGAGCTGGAGTCGGCCGCGCGCGAGCGGGACGACCTGCGCGGGCGCGCACAGGACCTGGAGCGGCGCCTCGCCGCGGCCGAGGGCACCGGTGACGCCCGCGTCCTGCGGGAGACCCGCCAGGAGCTGGAGCGCCTGCAGGCCCGGCACCGGGAGGAGGTGGCGCTGCTGGCCGAGGCCCGCGCCCGCATCGCCGAGCTGGAGGGCGGCGGGACGCCGCAGCGCGCCCTGTTCGACGCGGGGCCCGCCGCCGCCGAGCCCGCCCCGGCGCCGGCCGCGCCGGCCCCCGCCCCGGACGAGGGCCCCCGGCTGGACCTGCACCTGGCGGCCCGCATCCTGGGCGTGCGCGTCCGGATGGACGACCTCACCATGGTGGAGGGCATCGGCCCCAAGATCGGCCGCCTGTGCCGCGAGGGCGGGGTCGGCACGTGGCGCGAGATGTCCCGCACCCCGGTGGAGCGCCTGCGGGAGATCCTGGACGCCGCCGGACCGAACTACCGCATGCACGACCCCGCGACGTGGCCCGACCAGGCGGCGCTGCTCGCCGACGGCCGCTGGGACGACTTCAAGGCGTTCGCCGCGGAGCTCCGCGCGGGCCGCACCGCGGGTTAGGCGGGGGCCGGCCCCTCGTACCCGCCGAGGCCCTCGGCGTCGAGGGCGGCGATCTCCAGGTCCAGCTCGTGCACGGACCGCGATCCCGGCCCGTCCCCGTACGTCGCGTACATGTGGCGGACGATGCGCTGCGACCCCACGATCACCCGGTCGCCGTCCACCAGCACCGGCACGCGGGCCTGACCGCTGGCGGCGAGCACCTCGTGGCGTTCGTCGCGGTCGTACGGCACCTCCACCAGCTCAACCGCGGCACCGGTGTTGCCGATGCCCTGCCGTGCCGCGGCGCACCACGGACACTTCCAGCGGTGGAACAGGCGTGGCGGACGCGCGGCCATGCGCGCGATCCTACGCCGCGCGCGGCTGCACGGACGTCCGGGGGTGTGCCAGACCTTCGGGGGTGGCAGTAACGCCCGCCCATCGGGGATGGTGAACACCGCATGGAGTTCGTCCGCCCACGTTTCCGCAAGTCAGTGCTGTTCGCCGCCGCCGCGCTCTGCGCCGGCGCCGCCGTGTCGGCGTACGGGGCGGGGCCCATCTCCACCTTCGCCGGCGGGGGCGCCACGGTCGCCGACGGCGGGCCCGCGACGGACACCCTGCTGCTGCGTCCCCGGCGGGTGGCGTTCTCCGGGAGCAACGTCCTGGTCGTGGAGTTCGGCAGCCTCGAGCCGCCACCGCCGCCCGCGCTCCCCGAGACCAACATCTCCGGCGGGCGCGTGCGGAGCATCTCGTCCGGCGGGACCATCACCACGGTTGCCGGCACGGGGGCCGTCGGGTTCTCCGGCGACGGCGGGCCGGCGACCGCCGCGACGTTCGACGGCGCCACCGACATCGCGGTGATCCCGGGCGGCGGCGGGGCGTTCCTGATCGCCGACGAGTTCAACCACCGCATCCGCCGGGTCAGCTCCGGCGGGACGATCACGACCGTCGCCGGCGGCGGCGGCGAGGGGTGCGTGCGGTACACGTCCGGCACGTCCGCGGCGGGGGCGGTCCTGAAGTGGCCGCGGAGCCTCGCGATGTACCCCAACGGCGACTACCTGATCCTCGACGAGTCCTGCGGCCTCGTGCACCGGGTCTCCTCCGGCACGCTCACGACCGTGGCCGGCTCCGGGGGCACCGGCTACTCGGGCGACGGCGGCCCGGCGCTGCAGGCGCAGCTCAACAACCCGCGCGGCGTCGCGATCGCGGCGGACGGCGGCTACTACATCGCCGACTCGCTCAACCACCGCATCCGGCGCGTCTGGCCCGACAAGGTCATCACCACCGTCGCCGGCATCGGGACGCCGGGGTCGCCGGTCACGGGCCGCCCGGCCACCAGCGTCGCGCTCAACACCCCGCGCGACGTGGACGAGGCGGCGGACGGCTCGTTCGTGGTCGCCGACAGCTCGAACAACGCCGCCCGGCTCGTCGACCGCGCCGGGGCGATCAGCACGCTGGCCGGGTCCGGCGCCATCTCCGAGCCCCACGGCGTGAACATCGCGCCCGACGGTGACCTCTTCATCTCGGGATCCGGCCTGGGCGGCGGCGACCCCGCGGCCGACCCGGGGCACTTCCTGGTGCGCCGCATCCCGGACGCCGTGCCGGCGACCGGCACGCCTCCGCCGGCCCCGCCGCGCATCACGGGCGGCCCCGTCGAGGGCGCGTCCGTCGCCGACCGCACGCCCACGTTCACGGTCACCGGCCTGGCCGGCGCGAGCTTCGTGTGGCGGGTCCGGAACGGCTCGACCGGCGTCGTGGGCCCCGAGAGCGAGTCGGCGGGCGGATCGGTCACCACCGACGCGCTGGCCAACGGCCCGTGGCTGCTCGAGGTGCGCCAGAAGACCTCCGGCGGCACCCTGGGCCCCTGGACGACCGCCCGCTTCTCGGTCGCCGTGGGCGTCCCGGCGGCGCCCAAGCTGACCACCGTCCCGGCGCCCTCCACCGAGACCCGGCCCACCTTCGCATGGACGGGTGACGCGAACCTGGCGCCCGCCTACACGTGGGAGGTCCTGGGCCCGGACGGCCAGTCCGCGCAGGGCCCGGCGGACACCGCGCAGACCTCCGTGCAGCTGCCGGTGGCGCTCGCCCCCGGGAGCTACACGTTCCGCGTGCGGCAGCGGGACGAGCTGGACACCCCGGGCGCCTGGGCGTCCGCCGCGTTCACCGTCGAGGCGCCGACGGATCCGGGCGGCGGCACCGGCGGCGGCACCGGCGGGGGGACCGGCGGCGGCCCCGGCGGAGGCACGGGCGGCGGCACCGGTGGCGGCGGCGGCGGGACCACCCCGCCCGAGACGCCCCCCAAGACCAGGAACGCCGGGCGGCTCACCCCGCACGCCGGCGTGCAGGTCAGGTTCTCGGCGACGAAGCTGCGCTGGTTCGCCACCCGCGGCGCCGCGGGCTACCGCGTCCGCGTCTACCGCCTGGCGGGCACCCGGCGCGTCCTCGTCGCCACGCTCGACACCCGCGGCCGCGTGATCACCGTGCCGCGCGCGAAGCTCGCCGCCGGAACCCGCTACGTGTGGACGGTCAGCGTCCGCCGCCGGTCGCACGGCCGGCTGGTCACCGCCGCGGCACCGGTCGCGGTGAGCTGGTTCCGCACGAACGCCCCGGGCTGACCGGCCCGGCCGGCTCCCTCAGCCGGTCGGCAGCGTGTCGGGGAAGCACACCGCCACGATCTCGTCGTGGATGCCGGCGGCGCAGCGGCCCAGCGCCCCGGCGCCGGCGTGCAGCTCGGCGGGGTCCTGGGTGCGCTCCAGCCCCTCGAGGATCTCGAGGGACTCCTCGCACGCCCCCAGCAGACGCTCCGGCATGGGCAGCTCCGCCACCGTCTGGGCGATCGCGGTGAGGCAGTAGGACACCGACCGCGGAAACCCGGGATGCAGGATCAGGAACCGCATCGCGGGGACCGCGTCGACCGGCACGCCGGTGGCCAGGTGGTACATGTGCAGCGCCGAGAGCGACCGCAGCACGCCGATCCACTGGACCTCGTGGTACCCGTCCTGCTCCGCCGGCTCCAGCAGCTGCGCGCCGCGCACGTCCAGGACGCGCGAGATGAGCGCGACCCGCTCGATGTGCCGCCCCAGGCGCATGAGCGTGAACGCCTGGTCGCGGGTCATGTTGCCCAGCAGGATCCCGAGGAACAGCTGGTGGTCCTCGATCACCCGGTCCAGCAGCCGGGCGCGGCTGCCGCGGTCCACGCCCTCGCCGCGGCGCGCGTCGAGGTACAGGTGCAGGTCGTTCGCGACGAGCCACGCCTCCACCGGGATCACCTCCCGGCACGCGCGCAGGTTCTCGCGGGCGCGGGTCACGCCCTCCGCGATGCTCTCGGGGTTCTCGGTGCCGCCCAGCAGGTGCCGCACGATGGCGGTCTCCGACGGCGCCGTGCCCTCGGGCAGGAACCCGCCGCCGCCCATCGCGAGCAGGGGCTCCCACGTGAGCGGGACGGACGTGGGCATGTCGGCGAGCAGGTAGGTGTGCTCCCGCATCACGCGGGCCAGCCCCTCAGCGCGCTCGAGGTAGCGGGCCGCCCAGTACAGGTGCTCGCCGACCCGGGCGAGCAGCGTCACCCGATCGCCGTCCGTTCGACCACCCACGTGTCCTTGCTGCCACCCCCCTGAGAGCTGTTGACGACCAGGGACCCCTCGCGCAGCGCGACGCGCGTGAGCCCGCCGTTGGTCACGTCGTGCCCGTCGCCGCTCAGGATGAACGGGCGCAGGTCGACGTGCCGCGGGGCGACGCCGTCGGCGGTGAGGGTGGGGGCGGTGGACAGCGCCAGGATGGGCTGCGCCACCCAGTTCCGCGGATCCGCCTCGATCGCCGCGACCGCGGCGTCCAGCTCCTGCCGGGTGGCCCGGTCGCCGATCAGCAGGCCGTAGCCGCCGCTCTCGTTGGCGGGCTTCACCACCATGCGGTCGATGTTCTCGATCACGTGGCGGCGCTCCGCCGGGTACAGGCAGCGCCACGTCGGGACGCTGGCCAGCGCCGGCTCCTCCTGCAGGTAGTACCTGATGAGGTCCGGCACCCACGCGTAGACCGCCTTGTCGTCGGCCACCCCGGACCCCGGGGCGTTCGCGATGGCGACGTTGCCGGCCGTCCAGGCGCGCATGATGCCGGGCACGCCCAGCACCGAGTCGGGGCGGAACACCTCGGGGTCGAGGAACGCGTCGTCGACGCGCCGGTACACCACGTCCACGCGCTCCCGGCCGCCCAGCGTCTTCATGAAGACGCGGTTCCGGTCGTCCACCACGAGGTCGGAGCCCTCCACCAGCGGCACGCCCATCCGGCGGGCCAGGAAGCTGTGCTCGAAGTACGCGGAGTTGAAGACCCCCGGGGTGAGCACCACCACGTTCGGGGATGCGACGCCCTCCGGGGCGAGCGAGCACAGCAGGCGGTGCAGGCGGTCCGGGTAGTCGTCCACCGGCAGGATGCTCTGCCGCCGGAACAGGTCGCCGAAGACGCGCTTCGAGACCAGCCGGTTCTCGAGCATGTAGCTGACGCCCGAGGGGATGCGGAGGTTGTCCTCCAGCACGTAGAGGGTGCCGTCGGCGTCGCGCACCAGGTCGCTGCCGCAGATGTGGGCCCACACGCCGAAGCGCGGCCGCACCCCGCGGCACTGCGGCAGGAAGTTCACGGAGTTCTCGAGCAGTTCGGCCGGGAAGACGCCGTCCCTGATGACCCGCTGCTCGCCGTAGATGTCGTCGATGAACCGGTTGAGCGCGGTGAGCCGCTGGATGAGGCCGCGTCGCACGCGCCGCCACTCGGACGCGGCGATGATGCGCGGGATCACGTCGAACGGCCAGGAGCGGTCGATGCCGCGGCCGTCGGAGTACACGGTGAACGTGATGCCGGCGGCGAGGATGTCGAGGTCCGCGCGGTCCTGCCGGTCCCGGAGGTCCGTGAAGCCCATCTCGGCCATGTGCTGCACCAGCGCGGCGGCCGCCGGGCGCGGGCGCCCGTCCGCCGCGAGCAGCTCGTCCCAGAACCCGGCCTGCGCGGCCAGGCCCGGCAGGGCCTCCTCAAGCGGCGAGTGCTCCCGCATGTCGCGCCCGATGGTGGTCATCGCGTACTCCGTTCGTCGATCCTCGCCGGAGTCTCGCCACCGGAGTGCGCCGATCGCTTGGGCCCGCGGAACATGGTTTCCCGGGCCAGGTTGGCCCGGTGCAGAACCGCGGGGAAGCGGTTGTCATGACGCAGGTTACGCGGCCGGGGTGGCGGCCGCTCGGCGGGTCCGCATATTTTGATCCCGGCGGCCCCGGGCCGCCCAAGTGCCCAACCCGACCGGGGGAACCTCAATGGGACTTCGTCTCCGACGCCGCCGTGCCGCCGGCGTCATGGCCGCGGCCGCACTGGCCGCCGGCTCGCTCGCCGCGTCGGCCGCCGCCGCGCCGCGGCCCGTCGACCTGCAGATCCTGTCGTTCAACGACTACCACGGGAACCTGGAGCCGCCGACGGGCGGGAACGCCACGCTGCCGGGCCGCCCGAGCACGGAGCTGTACGGCGGTGCCGCGTACCTGTCGCAGACGCTCACCGGCCTGCGCACCGGCAAGCGCAACACGCTCACCGTCGCCGCCGGTGACCTCATCGGCGCCAGCCCCATCGTGTCGGGCCTGTTCAAGGACGAGCCCAGCGTCGAGACCCTGAACGCGATGAGGCTCGACGTGTCGAGCGTCGGCAACCACGAGTTCGACGAGGGCATCACCGAGCTGCTGCGGATGCAGTACGGCGGGTGCAGCCCCGAGGCGGGCTGCTTCGACGCCGACGGCTACTCGGGCGCGAAGTTCCCGTGGCTCGCCGCGAACGTCACCTGGAAGCCGGGCGTCCTCACCCCCAAGCCCGTCCCCGGGTACGGGTCGTGGTTCCGCCAGCGCACGGGCCGCACCGTCCTGCCGCCCACCTGGGTCAAGGAGATCGACGACATCAAGGTCGGCTTCATCGGCATGACCCTGCGCGACACCCCCACGCTCGTCGCCCAGGCCGGCATCAAGGACCTGGACTTCAAGGACGAGGTCGCCAGCGCGAACCTCGCCGCCCGCGACCTGCGGCAGCGCAACGTGCAGGCGATCATCGTGCTCATCCACGAGGGCGGCCTGCCGCCCAACGGCTCCGCCTACGACTACCAGTGCAACGCGCCCGGGACGCCGGCGGCCATCTCCGGCCCCATCGTGGCGATCGCCCAGGGACTGGACCCGTCGATCGACATGGTGATCTCCGGGCACACCCACCAGCCGTACGTCTGCAACATCCCGGACCCCGCGGGCAACCCGCGCCTGGTGACCAGCGCGTACGCGTTCGGCCGCCTGGTGACCGAGACCAACCTGCAGCTCGACCGGCGCACCAAGGACGTCATCCGCACCTCGGTGAGCTCCCGCAACGTGCCCGTCACCCGGGCCGCGGCGGACCCCGTGGTGGCCGAGATCGTGAGCAGGTGGCAGGCGCTGGCGGCGCCCATCGCCAGCCGCGAGGTGGGCCGGGTGACCGCGGACATCCGGCGCGGGGCGACCCGCGACGTCGAGAGCAGCCTGGCGAACCTCATCGCCGACGCGCAGCTCGAGCGGACCAGGGTGAACGGCGCGCAGATCGCGCTGATGAACCCGGGCGGCGTGCGCGCCGACCTGCTGTTCGCCGGCAGCCCCACCGGCGGCGCCGACGGCGTGGTGACCTACGGCGAGATGTTCCTGGTGCAGCCGTTCGGCAACACCCTGGTCACCATGACCCTCACCGGGGCCCAGCTGAAGACCGTGCTGGAGCAGCAGTACGCGCTGCGGACGAGCAACAGCAACGTCGAGTCGCGTCTCACCCTCGGCGTCTCCAAGGGCCTCACCTTCGACATGGCCGGCTACTCCGGGACGACCAGCGCGGGCACGCCGAACTTCCCCGGCACGCCCGGGAACCGCATCGGCAACATCCGGCTCGACGGCACGCCCATCGACCCGGCCGCGACCTACCGGGTCACGGTGAACTCGTTCCTCGCCGACGGCGGCGACAGCTTCGTCGAACTGAAGAACGGCACGAACCGCACCGGCGGCGGGCAGGACCTCGACGAGTTCATCGCCTACCTGGCGGCGAACTCCCCGGTGGCGCCGGCGCCGATCGACCGCATCAACGAGCTCCCGTAGCGGGGCACGGCCGCGCGGCGCCCCACGGACGGGGCGCCGCCGGTCACACCTCCTGCAGCACCACCGCGAAGGTCTTGCTCACGATCGCCCCGTCGCGCACGACGAAGGAGTCGGCGGCGAACGGGATGTCGGTCCCCTGACAGCGTGCGTGCCAGGTGACGAGCCCCACCTCGCCGACGGTGGCGATGCTGTCCAGGTGGAACGCGTACGTGCCGGGCGCGAACAGCCCCTGCACGAGGCGCTCGCAGCCCTCGCGGATCTCGTCACGGGTGGCCAGCGGGGGCCGGCCGTCGCCGCCCAGCACCACCGCGTCCTCGGCGAACGTGTCCATCATCGCGTCGACGTCGCCGTCCAGCAGCGCCGCGATGTGCCGTTCGATGACCTGCCGCGTGTCCATGACGGGGGCTCCATGGGCGTTGGGAGCGGTCCCGGAATCCTAGACGCGGATGACGCGGATGAACCACGGGGGATGCGGCCACGGAGCCGGCGGGAGGTTCCGTGGCCGCGACCGGGCCCGCAAGGGGGAGGGCCCGGGGTCGTCGCCGGCACCCGGCAGGCTTCCGGCCCGCGGCGGAGGGGCGTGCCGCCGCGGCCGTGCGGGGTGCCGGCGAGCCGTCAGCCGATGGCGTCGCCGTCGGCGTCGAACAGGTACAGCCGGGTCGGGTCGATGCGCAGGCGGATGCCCGTGCCCGGGTCCAGCCGCACCGGCGGGACCAGGCGCGCGCACATCACCGACTTGCCCTCCTCGGCGAGGATGCTCTCCTCCTCGTCGGAGGCCTGGGCGCGGTCGCGGACGTCCGCGTCGGACGCCTGCTCCACCGGGGCGACGAAGAACACCAGGGTCTCCGACCCCAGCATCTCGACCACCTCCGCCGTGACCTCCAGGGTCTCGGGGCCCGCCTCCTCGGCGCGCACGAAGCCCTCGGGGCGGATGCCCACCGTGATGGGCTTGCCGACGTGCGGTGCGAGGCCGGGCCGCCGGGACACGACGTCCGCCGGGATCGCGATGGAGCGGTCGCCGAAGGTGAACGCCAGCCCGCCGTTCTCGCCCTGCCGCAGCGTCGAGTGGAAGAGGTTCATCTTGGGGCTGCCGATGAACCCGGCCACGAACACGTTCGCGGGCTCGTCGTACAGCTCCTGGGGCGCCGCGACCTGCTGCAGCCGCCCGTTCTTCATCACCGCCACGCGGCTCCCCATGGTCATCGCCTCGACCTGGTCGTGCGTGACGTACAGGGTGGTGACGCCCAGCTGCCGCTGCAGCGCCGAGATCTCCCCGCGCATCTGCACACGCAGCTTCGCGTCGAGGTTCGACAGCGGCTCGTCCATCAGGAACGCCTGCGGCTCCCGGACGATGGCGCGGCCCATCGCGACGCGCTGGCGCTGGCCGCCCGAGAGGTTCTTCGGGCGCCGGTCGAGGAGTGCCGACAGGGACAGGCGCTCCGCGGCCTTGTCGACCCGGCGGGCGATCTCGTCCTTCGGGAGCTTCATCATCTTCAGCGCGAAGCCCAGGTTGTCCCGGACCGTCATGTGCGGGTACAGCGCGTAGTCCTGGAACACCATTGCGATGTCGCGCTCCTGCGGCGACTTGCGGTTCACGACGTCGTCGCCGATGAGCAGCCGCCCGCCGGAGATGTCCTCCAGCCCGGCGGTCATCCGCAGGGCCGTGGACTTGCCGCAGCCGGACGGGCCCACGAAGACCATGAACTCCCCGTCCTCCACCTGGAGGTCGAGGCCGGGGATGGCCTCCGTGCCGTCGGCGTACACCTTGCGGACGCGGTCGTACGTGATCGATGCCATGGATCAGCCTTTCAGTCCGGCGGAGGCGACGCTCTGGACGAACCAGCGCTGGAACAGGAGGAACACGATGAGCACGGGGAGGACCATCAGGACGCCGAAGGCGAAGATCTCCCCCCATGCGTACGGCGGCTGGCTCTGGAAGACCGAGATCTGGAGCGGCAGCGGCCGCACGCCCGGCTCCGAGACCATCATCACCGGCCACAGGAACGCGCCCCAGCTGGCAAGGAACTGCAGGATGGTCACCGATGCGAACGCCGGCTTCGACATGGGGACGATGATCCGGAAGAACAGGCTGAACGGGCCGGCGCCGTCGATGCGCGCCGCCTCGTCGAGCTGCTTCGGGAGCCCCGCGAAGAACGTGTAGAACAGGTAGATCGAGAAGGCGTTCGCGATGAACGGGACGTACTGGACCCAGTACGTGTTCCGGTAGTCGTTGAGCATGTAGAACAACGGCACCGCGATCGCCTCGAAGGGCAGGATCACCAGGAGGATCACGCCCATCAGGACCACCTCGCGGCCCCGCCAGCGCAGGCGCGACAGGGCGTACGCGGCCATCGAGTTCACGACCAGGCCGCAGGCCACGATCATGAACGAGACGATCAGCGACGTGAGGTAGAAGTCCGAGAACAGGTGCCCGGACGCGTCCGTGGAGAACCGGTTGAGGACCTTGTCGTAGTTCTCGGTCGTGAGGTTCGTGGGCAGGAACCCGCCCAGGCCGTCCAGCACCTTGTCGGTGGGCTTCATGCTGCCCACGACCAGGTAGATGATGGGCGCGGCGAACACCACCGTGAGCACGATCATCACGAGGTAGTTGCCGGCCGTGCGGAACGGGCCGCGGCGCAGGGATCCCGGGGCCTCGGTACCGGCCTCGGCGTGTGACAGCGCGCGCTCGGGGAGCGAGCCGCCCGTGGCGTCATGGACGGTCATGAGATCTCACGCTCCTCCTTGAGGACCATCCGCTGGATCACGGTGATCGCGACGACGATCACGACGAAGACCATGGTGATCGCGGCGCCCCTGCCGACGTTGCCGGTGTCGAAGGCGGAGCTCACCGCCTGGTACATCACCGTCGTCGTCGAGTTCTCCGGGCCGCCCTTGGTGAGGATGTAGACCTGGTCGAAGAGCCGGAAGGCGAAGATCGTGGTGACCAGGGACACGAACACCAGCGTGTTCCGCAGCCCCGGGACGGTGACGTGCCGGAACTGCGCCCATCTGCCGGCCTTGTCGATGGACGCGGCCTCGTACAGCGTGCCGGGGATGCCCTGCAGGCCGGCGAGGATGATGATCATCTGGAAGCCCACCCCCTGCCAGATCGACATGAGGATGATCGAGGGCAGTGCCCAGCGGGCGTCGCCGAGCCAGTCGACGGGCCCCAGCTGGCCGAAGCTGATTGCGTGGAGCGCCGAGTTGAACAGGCCGATGTCGTCGCGGGCGTAGATGAGCCGCCACATCACGGCGACCAGCGCCATGGGGAACACCACCGGCATGAAGAAGAACGTGCGGAACACCGCCATGCCCCGCATCGGCCGGTTGAGCAGCATGGCCAGCGCGAGCGCCAGGCCGGTCTGCAGCGGCACCACGATGATCGCGAACGTGAAGTTGTTGATGAGCCCGCGGTAGAAGTCGCCGCGGGTGTCGCCGTCGATGAGGATGCGCTTGTACTGCTCCAGGCCGAACCACTTGGCCGGCAGCGGCGAGTTGAGGTTCACGCGGTGCAGCGACAGCCACGCTGCCACGATGAACGGGATCAGGACGAAGACGATGAGGCCGAGGACGGCGGGGGACACGAACATGAGTGCCGCCTTGGTGTCGCGGCGGGTCGCGATCGGGCGGGCGTCGTCGGTCGTCTCCGGAGACACGGGAAGCGTGCTCACGGTGGGCTCCAGGCATTGGTCCCCGGGGCGGGTGGCCCCGCCCCGGGGACGATGGGGCTACTTGACGGCGTAACCGTCGTTGTCGGCGAAGTCCTGGTCGATGGCCTTCGCGGCCTTCGTCAGCTCCGACTTCGGGTCCGACCCGTTCCAGATGTTCGTGAACGCCTCGCCGAACTTGGCGCCGATGGTGGGCCAGCCCGGGGAGATGGTGCGCGGCACCGCGATGCAGTCCGGGGTGGGCGCGCCGTCGCCGCAGGAGTTCTGGAGGGCGGTGGAGTAGAGCTCCAGCGCGCCGCCGGGGGCGTACAGCTTGCTGGTGGCCATCACGGTCTTGGTGCCGGGAGGCGCCCCGTTGGCGTCCGTCATCGCCTTGACCTGCTCGTCCTTCATGAGGAAGTCGAGGAACACGGCGGCCGCGCGCGGGTTGTCGGAGCCCTTGCTGATGCCCCAGGCCAGGGAGCCCTGGCCGGTCTTCGCGCCGGCACCGAAGTTCGGCAGCGGGATCACCACGAGGTTCGCGCCGAGGGCCTTCTTGTAGTCGTTGTAGACCCAGTGGCCCACCCACGACAGGGCGACGCGCTTGGTCACGAACGCCTTGTCGTCGGCGTTGGCGTCGGTGAACTTCTTCCAGCCGGCCACGGTGGTGAAGGCCTTGACCACGGCGTCGTTGTCCAGGGCGCCCTCGGACTTGCCGTCCTCGACGGCCAGGTGGCCGGCCGAGTTGACGATGGGCAGCATCGCGTAGGAGCTGTAGCCGGCGAGGCCGTAGTTCTCCTTGACGTCCAGGACCTTCTTGTCGGCGTCCTTCGCCGCGAGCGCCTCGAGCGCCTTGGTGAACTCCTCGGGGGTCCAGGCGGCGTCCCACGTGGTGGGGTACTTCACGCCGGCGGCGTCGAGCAGCTGCTTGTTGCCGTACAGCGCGAGACCCGAGTCGAACATCGACACCATGTACCGCTTGCCGTCGCCGCCGTAGGTGTTCTGCGCCGCCACGGAGGTGTTCTGGTTGTCGAGGGTCTCCTGGGACACCAGGCCCTCGAGCGGCTGCAGCTTGCCCGCGTACACGTTGGCGGACATCGCCTCGCCGTCGGCCTCGACCACGTCACCGAGCTCGGCGGGGTCGGTCGCGCTGATCACCTTCTGCTGGTCCGGGATGAACTGCAGCTTGGCGGTGATGTCGCTCTGGGAGGCGTTGAAGTTCTTGACGGCGTCCTGGGCGGCCTTCTTCTCGGCGTCGGTCGCGCCGCCGTGCACCCACACGGAGATCTCGCCGGTGGCGGGACCCTCCGGGGTGGAGCTGGACGACGAGCTGTCGCTGCCGCAGGCCGCGAGCGTGAGCGCCAGTGCGCCGGCCATGGCGGCGATCGTGATGCGGCGTCGGTTCACGTGCATGTGGTTGTCCCCTTCGGTGTGTGGCCGGCGGCGGGGTGCCGGGAGGCCGTCTGCGTCGTTGGTGGAATCGGTTCCAAACGAGAGCGCGGAAACGCTCACGGGGGTGGCGCGGTGGTCTGCCGTACGGAGACCGTCAGGTCGAGCGTCTCGAGCGCGGCCTCCGGCGGGCGGCCGGAGAGTGCGTCGAGCAGGAGCTGCGCGGCGCGCTGGCCGCTCTCCTCCAGGGGTTGCCGGACCGTGGTGAGTCCCACGAGCTCGGCCGTCTCGATGTCGTCGAAGCCGATCACCGAGAGGTGGTTGGGGATCCTCAGGCCGCGGGCGCGGGCCGCGCCGAGGACCCCGAGGGCCTGGGTGTCGCTGGCCACGAACACGGCGGTGGGCGGCTCCAGGCCGTCCTGGAACAGCTCGTCGAAGAGCCGGGCCGCGACCCGCCGGTCGTGCTCGCCTTCCTTGATGTACGCCTCGGGGGGCGTGATGCCGTGGGCGGCGAGGGCGTTGAGGTACCCGGTGCGGCGGTTCACGCTGGAGGTGAACCCGTACGGGTTGGAGGGGGTGTCGCCGATGAAGGCGATGCGCCGGTGCCCGAGCTCCAGCAGGTGCCGGGTTGCGAGCTCGCCGCCGGCGACGTCGTCGATGACGATGCTGGGCAGGAGCGGGTGGTGGGCGTCGAGCAGGATCACCGGCTTGCCCGCGTCGAGGAACCGCTGCACCTCGTCGTCGGTGGGGGGCAGCGAGACGATCACGGCGGCGTCGGCGGTGCTGCCGGGGCCGGCGAGGGCGCGCAGGCGGTCGTCGCGCTGCTCCCGCAGCTCGACGTCGTGCAGGGTGACGTCGTACCGCGCCGCGGTGAGGGCCCGCACGAACCCGCGCAGCCGCTCCACCGCGGAGGGGTGGGTCAGGAACGGGACGACGGCCGCCACGCTGGAGCTGCGGCCGGTGGAGAGCGAGCGGGCGAGCTGGCTGGGTGCGTAGTCCAGCTCGTCGATGGCCTCCAGGACCCTGCGGCGGGTCTTCTCCGCCACGCCGGGGGCGGCGTTGAGCACCCGGGAGACGGTTCCCACGCCTACCCCGGCGCGCTTGGCGACCGTCGCGATCGTCACGGGCGGGCGGGCGGAGTTTGTAACTTTTGGAACCGCTTCCATGAACGCGAACCTAACAATGCGGAAACTTCGCTGTCAACCGCGTTCCCGTGATTTCTGGAACCGCTTCCAAAACAAACCGGAACACACTACGTTCCGCCGATGAGCGAAACACCGTCCGGCGCGCCCTGGTGGCGCACCGCCGTCGTCTACCAGGTCTACATCCGCAGCTTCTGCGACGGGGACGGCGACGGGGTCGGCGACATCGCCGGGATCCGCGCGCGTCTGCCCCACCTGGCCGACCTGGGCGTCGACGCGATCTGGATCAACCCCTGGTACCGCTCGCCGCAGGTGGACGCGGGGTACGACGTGGCGGACTTCCGCGACATCGACCCGCTGTTCGGGACGCTCGCCGACGCCGAGGCCCTCATCCGCGAGGCGCACGCGGCGGGCCTGCGGGTCATCGTCGACGTGGTTCCCAACCACACCTCGTCGCAGCACGCCTGGTTCCGTGCCGCGCTCGCCGCGGACCCCGGCTCGCCCGAGCGGGCCCGTTACCTGTTCCGCGACGGCCGCGGCGCCGGCGGCGAGCTGCCGCCCAACGACTGGCGCAGCGTCTTCGGGGGCCCGGCCTGGACGCGGGTGGCGGACGGCCAGTGGTACCTCCATCTCTTCGCGCCCGAGCAGCCGGACATGGACTGGTCGAACCCCGAGGTGCGGGACGAGTTCCTGGACGTGCTCGAGTTCTGGATGGAGCGCGGCGTCGACGGGTTCCGCGTCGACGTGGCCCACGGGCTCATCAAGGCGCCGGGGCTGCCGGACATCGGGTACCACGCCCTCCCCCTGGGCCCGCACGATGTGGCGCTGCCGTGGCACGCCGACGACCACCCGCACTGGGACCGCGCCGAGCTGCACGAGGTGTTCCGCACCTGGCGCGCCCACGCCGCGCCGTACGGCGACGTCATGTTCGTGGCCGAGGCCGAGGTGGGTCCCATCGAGCGGTACGTCGACTACGTCCGCGCGGGCGAGCTGCAGTCCACCTTCAACTTCCCCTTCATCAAGGCGCCGTGGGACGCGGCCGCACTGCACGAGGTGATCGACCGCACGGTGCGCGCGTTCGGCGCGGCGGGCGCGCCGCCCAACTGGGTGCTGGCCAACCACGACGTCACGCGCGTGGCCACCCGGTTCGCAGAGGGCGACCCGGAGCGCGGCATGCGGCGGGCGCGCGCGGCGGCGCTGCTCATGCTGGGCCTCCCGGGCGGCGCGTACGTGTACCAGGGCGACGAGCTGGGCATCGAGGAGGTCGTGCACTTCACCGCCGAGGAACGGCAGGACCCCATGTTCTTCCGCACCGGTGGGGAGCTGGTGGGGCGCGACGGCTGCCGCGTCCCGCTGCCCTGGTCGGGCGATGCCCCGCCCTTCGGCTTCTCGCCCCCCGGCGCGGCCGCGCCGTGGCTGCGGCAGCCCGTGTCGTGGGCGACGGCCACGGTGGAGCGCCAGCTCGCGGACCCGGCCTCCACGCTCAACCTGTACCGCACCGCGCTGCGCGCGCGGCGCGCCCACCCGGGGCTGGCGGGCGAGGACTTCGCGTGGCTCGACGCCCCGGAGGGGGTGCTCCACTTCGCGCGCGGTGCGGCCGGGGTGGCGGTGAACCTGTCGGACCGTCCGTTCGCGCTCCCGGCGGGCGCCCGTGTGCTCGTGGCCACCGACGCGGCCGCCGCCGGCGCGGTGCTCCCCGACGGCGCGGTCTGGTACGAGCGCCCGTGAGCGTCGACCTGCGGTTCATCGCGGGGCCCGACCGCGGAGGCTCCGGTGAGGAGTCCACCCGCTTCCAGCTGGCGGGTGACCCGGCCCTGCCGTCCTTCACCGACCTGCCGTGGGAGCTGCCGCTGGAGGAGTGGCGGTCGGACCGGCTGGTCCACGTGGTGCGCGGCATCGGCCGGCACGTGGTGCGGTTCGTGGCCTACGGCGGCGACCTGTTCGCCCTCAAGGAGATCCCGGAGCGCATCGCCCTGCGGGAGTACCGCCTGCTGCGGCACCTCGCGGAGGCATCCGTGCCGGCGGTCGAGGCGGTGGGCGTGGTGACCGGCCGGGACGGCGAGGGGGCGCTCGACGCCGTGCTCATCACCCGGTACCTGGAGTTCTCGCTGCCGTACCGCAGCCTGTTCAGCACCCGCGTGGAGGAGGAGGTTCGCGACCGCCTGCTCGACGCCCTTGCGACCCTGCTGGTGCGACTGCACGTCGCCGGGTTCTGGTGGGGGGACTGCTCGCTGTCGAACACCCTGTTCCGGCGCGACGCGGGCGCCCTGGAGGCGTACCTGGTGGACGCCGAGACCGCGGAGACGCACCCCAGCCTCTCCGAGGGGCAGCGCCTGGACGACGTGCACCGCGCGGCGCGCAACGCCCTGGGCGAGCTGTACGACATCGCCGCCGAGCGGCCGGGGACCGCCCTCGACCTCGACCCCGCCGACCTCGCGGACGGCCTGCGCGCCCGGTACGCGTCCCTGTACGAGGAGATCACCGGGGAGGAGTCGTTCTCCACCGACGAGGCGTACCGGATCGAGCGGCGGCTGCGCCGGCTCAACGAGCTGGGCTTCGACGCGCGTGAGGTGGAGCTGCGCCGCCAGGGCGGCCGCATCACGCTGCGCCTCGACCCGCGCGTGGTGGAGGCGGGCCACCACCGCCGCAAGCTGCGGGTGCTCGCGGGCCTTGAGGCCAGCGAGAACCAGGCGCGCCGGATGCTGCAGGACGTCGACCGGTACCGGCACCACCTGGAGCGCACCGAGGGCCGCCCGTTCTCGAAGGCCCTGGCGGCGCACCGGTGGCTCACGGAGGTGTTCACGCCGTCGGTGGAGGCGATCCCCGAGGGGCTGCGCGGCAAGCGCGAGCCGGCCGAGTCGTTCCACGAGATCCTCGACCACCGCTGGTACCTGTCGGAGCTCGCGGGCGCCGACGTGGGCACCCCCGAGGCCGTGCGGTCCTACGTGCGGGACGTGCTGCCGGGGCGGTCCGACGAGCAGACGCTCATCGGCTCAGGCGACGAGCTCGACGACGGTGCCGCGGATGTCGAGTCGCAGGACGGGGGCGATGGTGCCGCCGAAGTGGGCGCGGGCGATGGCGTCGCCCGCCGCGTCGATCTCGGCGGGTGAGCGCCCGCCCAGGGAGTGCATGTCCACGAAGCTCGCGACCGACAGGTCGGGGAGCACCAGCCAGGAGTACGCCTGGTAGGGCTCCTCGTCGGGGTTCCGCAGCACCAGGCCCGAGCCGTTGACCGGTTCGTACGGTCCCAGCAGGGCGTCGGAGACGAACCCGTAGAGGCCGTTGGGGCCGCTCACACCGGGCGCGAACGTGCGCCGCTGGGTGGAGAGGAACAGGTAGTGCAGGCCGCCGTGCACGACGGTGTGGGGGCGCTCCAGCTCGTTGTTGACACCGTCGGCGGTGATGAGCGGCTCGTGGAGCGACATGTGCCCGTGGGCCTCCCGGCGCGCCACGCCGACCACCCCGTTGAAGTCGCTCGCCGCCCCGGCGAGCGACCCGGCGAACAGCACCCAGTCGGTGCCGTCCCGCGGGTCGGTGACCGGGAACGGGTCGCGGAAGGCCTTGATGAAGCCGGGCTCGCCGTCCGGCGCGTCGGCGGCCATGTAGGTGGCGCGGTCGGCCTCCAGCACGATGCGGTGCGGCATCCACGGCCCCACCGCCAGCCCGTCGCCGTCCCGCCGGATCTCGGCGGAGGTCGCGACGATGCGCTGCTCGAACCGCGGCCCGGGGCGGTCGCGCCACCCGGCGGCGGTGTACAGCACCTCGATGCGGCGGGTCGCGGGGTCGTAGGTGCCGGACGCGGCCCACTCGCGCGACCCAAGGGACGCGCCGTCGGGGAACAGCGGGCCGCAGTCCGTCCATCGGCCGCCCTCGCGCAGCAGGAACCGCAGCCGGGCGATGTCGTGCCGCGCGGACGGGTGCCCCTGGGCGGGGGCGGAGATGGCGATCCACAGCTCCGCCCGGTCGAGCCGGGCGACCGCCCCGCTGGGCGTGCGCACGGGGCCGAGGTCCCACACGTCCTGCCCCGGGGCGATGCGCACCACGCGCTCGGGCGGGATGACCGGTGCGGCGCATCCGGGGGAGGTCCCGATGAGCGCGACGTGCTCGGGCCGCCAGGCCCGGGTGTGGATGGTGGCGATCACCCCTCGCCGCCCACGGCGAGCCGGCCGTCGGGCGTCACCGTGACCGCCCGGGGCCGGGCGAGGGTGCCCCGGAACGCGCCGCCGCCGTCCACGCCCTCCCATCCCAGGAAGTGCAGCGCGCCGTTGAACGGCACGACCTTGCCCGCGTACGGCGCGTGCTCGCCCGGCGCGCTCGATGCCGGCGGCCCGGCGTCCACGGCGTGCAGCGTCTCCGGCTCGAACGGCCCCAGCGGGTCGTCGGCCGACAGGGCGTAGGTGCCGACGCCCTCCGCGCCGCACTCGGGCAGGCGCGTGCCGGGGTCGGAGGAGAACAGCAGGTACCAGCGGCCGCCGGCCTTCAGCAGCTGCGGGACCTCCATCTGCCCGAACCCCATGGGGCGGGTCACGGGGGGGAGCACCTCCCACCGCACCAGGTCGTCGGACCGGGCGTGCCCGATCACCGCGCGGCCCCGTGCGGGGCCCTCCGCGGCGCGGGCGGTGACGTATGCGTGGAACGCCCCGTCGGGGCCCCGGAACACCCAGGGGTCCCGCCAGGCCTGGTCGAACCAGGCGTCCAGGTCGAGCAGCTCGTACCAGCGCGGGTCGGCCTCCAGCACCGGGCCGGGGTGCCGGTCCCAGTGCACCAGGTCCGCCGAGGTGGCCAGGCCGACGCGCTGCACCAGGCCGTCCTCGGCGTGCGAGGTGCCGGTGTAGAGCATCGCCCAGGTGTCGCCGGTGCGGATGACGCTGCCCGTCCACGTGGACTTGTCGTCCCACGCGGGCCGGGGCGCGGGCGCGAACGCGGGGGGCAGCACCTCCCAGGCGTCCAGGTCATCGGAGACCGCGTGGCCGATGCTCACGTTCCAGTGCCGCAGGTCGGGGTCCAGGAGGGCCCGGTCGGCCTGCAGGTAGAACACGTGCAGGCGTCCGCGGTCCTCGGCGGTCCAGAAGTCCCACAGCCACTTGTCGGGGAGTGCGAGGGTCACGACGCGGGTGAGCGTACTCCACGCACCCGGAAAAATGGAAGCGGTTCCAGTGAGGATGTCCGCGTCCGCGCAGGGTGGGCCGGAACCGCAGGCGCTCGGCATTCCCCGCGGGTTCCCTATCGTCGGGGCCGATGACGAGGACGGCGATTCCGGTGGCGGCCGCCGCCTGTGCCGCGCTCATCGCCGCGGGATGCGGCGGGGGCGCCCCCAAGGTGTCCGATCGCGACGCGCGGGCGGTGCTCGGGGCGGTCCGGCAGGACGCGCAGTTCGTGGCCGTGCAGGACTGCGGCAGCGTCGGCCGTCCGGTGAGCGAGGGCACCCGCCGCGCGGTCGAGGTCGCGATCGACGTGGCCCGCAAGAACCCCCGGGCGATGCTGCCCAGCGAGGAGTTCGCCGGCCTGGAGTACCCCATGGCCGACTACGTGGCCGGCTGGGCGCGCACCATCGAGTTCTGCCTGGGCGACGAGGGCCGGCGGGTCGATCCCAGCTGGCGCACCCTGGAGCGCAGCATGGACCAGGCCATCGCGGAGATGCGCCGGTAGCGCGGACGGGGGTCGGCGGGCGCGGGCGCCCGCAGGTCGCCGAGCAGCCGCGGCGCGATCACCCGCAGCTCACCACCTCGCACGGTCCCCGCGCACCCGCCGATCTGCCCCGCGATGAGCACGATCAGCAGGAGCGCCACGACGGCGAGCGTCACCGCCGCCTTCACCAGCGCCGCGATCGCCTCGGCCAGCACCTTGGCCACCTCGCCCAGCGTCCGCACCACCACGAACAGGGCGAAGATCAGGATGACGAGGCTTGTCCCCGAGCCCATCGTCCCACTCCCTTGTCGGTTGCCCGGCGGCCCCCCGCCCCCGGACTGCCCACAGTGTGCGCATCCGCGCCGCGCATTCCGAGGGTGGCGGCGGAGGTGACCCAGATCTGGACATCGTGGGCCGATCTTGAGGCGAATCTGGATCGCCTCTGGACGTTGCGTAACCCATGAATCCAGAATGGCGGCAGAACTGCCGTTCATAGGGGGACGCCCGATGGAATGCCCGAGCTGTGGTGCCGGTCCGCGCCTCGAGGTGGTCAAGACGCGGAACCGGTCCGACGGGGCGGTCGAGCGGTCTCGCCGGTGCACCGGATGCGGCCGGACGTTCGTGACCCGGGAGGACTTCGCCGAGAGCGCGCTCCAGGTGCGCAAGGGTGACGGCAGGCTCGTGCCCTTCAACCGCGACCGGCTGCGCCGCAGCGTCGAGCGTGCGCTGGTCCGCTCCTACCCGTCGGAGAAGCTCGACGGGCTCGTCGCGAGGATCGTCTCCACGGGCTCGGCGGAGGCGGTGAACGGCGTGGTGGACTCGGCCGCGATCGGGGCGGCCGCCCTGACCGAGCTCAAGGCGCTCGACCCGGCCTCGCACATCAGGTTCGCGCTGGTGCACGTCGGGCGGCTCGATCGCGCCCGCGGGGGCGGCTGGACGGACGTCGCGCAGGTGCGCCGGTGGCTCCACGAGCAGTACCCGGACCTGCCGCACCGGCCGTCCCCCGGCCAGATCACGACCGTCGTCAAGCGCAACGGCGAGCGGGAGAAGTTCGACCGGACCAAGCTGGAGCGCAGCATCGGTCGGGCGGCCAAGGGGCGGGAGGCCCCGGATGCCCTGCGCCGGCGCTCCGCGGAGGTGGCCGACATGGTCGAGCGGATCCTCTTCGACCAACCCGTCGTGACCTCCGGGCAGATCGCCGCGGAGATCCTCCGGGTCTTCCGGCGATGGGACCACATCGCCTTCCTGCGGTTTGCGAGCACCGCCAAGGGCTTCCGCAGCCCGGAGGACTTCGAGACCGAGGCGCGGCCGCTCATGAACCGGGAGCAGCGCCCGCCGGGGGCCGCGCCCGCTCCGCCGGGCTAGGCGGTGCCCCGGGCCGCCCACGCGGTCGCGGTGACGGTGAAGGGCGGGTCCGGCAGCAGCCGCCGGCACGCCTCGCGCAGCGCGTCCCGCCGGGTGTCGTCCAGCCCGGCCACGTACGCGCCGGCGGGGCCCGCCCCGAAGCCGTACGGCGCCCACCAGTCCTCGAAGTCCGGATGGGCGACGTGCACGGTGAGCTCCGACTCGACGACCTCCCGCAGTCCCGCCGCGCGCATGAAGCGTGCGAGGTCGCCCCGCCGTGTGCCGGGCGGGTCGTCGCCGCCGTCCGGCAGGCCGGGGTCGAGCGACCGGGCGGCCGCCCAGAACGTCGCCAGGGGGCCGCGCCGGCCGGCGTGGTCCCACACGCACGCCGCCACGGTCCCGCCGCGGCGCGCCACCCGCGCCATCTCCCGCATCCCGGCGACCGGGTCGGCGACGAACTGCACCACCAGCTGTGCGACGGCGGCATCGAAGGCGCCGTCGGCGAACGGCAGGGCCTCCATCCCCGCCCGGCGCACGTCGCACCCGGCGAGCCGCCGCCGCAGGTCCTGCTCCAGCTGCGCGGAGGGCTCGGCGGCGGCCACGGCGCCCTCCCCGCACCGGGCGACGAGCTCGTCGGTGAGGGCGCCCGACCCGGCGCCGACATCCAGCACCCGCGCGCCGGGGGCGATGCCGGCGACGTCCGCGAACGCGGGCGCCAGGGGCCGGGAGTACCGGCCCATGAAGCGCTCGTACCGGTCGGCGGGGACCTCGTAGGCCCGTCCCCCCGCGCCCGCCTCGGCGCTCAGGCGGTCCCCCTGGCCGCCCACGCCGTGCCCGACACCGTGAACGGCGCCTCGGGCAGAAGCGTCCGGCACATGTCGCGCAGCGCGTCGCGGTGGTCGTCGGGGAGACCCGCGATGTAGGTGCCGATGGGCCCGACCCCGTACGTGTAGGGCTCCCACCAGTCCTCGAAGGTGGGGTGCTCGACGCGGACGGTGAGCGGCTCCTCGTGCACGTGGCCCAGGCCGGCCTCCTCGAACAGGGCCGTGAGGCTCCCGGCACGGGCGCCGGCCAGATGCCCCTCGCCGGGGACGGACGGGTCGATCCGCTTGGCCGCCTCCCACACGGTGGCGAGCGGGCTGGTGTCGCCGGCGGTGTCCCACACGCACGCCGCGACGGTCCCGTGGCGCCGGGTCACACGGGCCATCTCCCGCAGGCCCGCGACGGGGTCGGCCATGAACGGCACCACCAGCTGTGCGACGGCGACGTCGAACTCGTCGTCGGCGAACGGCAGGGCCTCCGCCGGCGCGTGGCGCACGTCGCTGTGCGGGTGGCGCTCCCGGAGCGCCGTGGCGAACTGGTCCGCGGGCTCCGCGGCCGACACCCCGGCCTCGCCGACGCGCGAGGCGATCTCCTGCGTGAGGGCTCCGGAACCGGCGCCCACGTCGAGGACGGTGAGGCCGGCGGCGATGCGCGCGAAGTCCGCGAACAGCGGTGCCATGGGCCGGGAGTACCGCCCCATGAACCGTTCGTACGCGTCCGCTGGGACGGCGAAGCTCATGAGGTCACTGTGCCGCGCGCGGCCCCGCCGGGGCAAGGGCCCGGTGGGCCGGTCCGGTCTCACCGGCTGGCCGCCGAGGCACCGGGCGGTGTGTGTCACGGCACGGGCGGAGGGCCCGCCCGGCGCCCCGGTGCGCCGGGCGGGCACCCATCCGTCAGGTGGTGGCGCCGATGCGCTCGCCCAGGCCGGCGGGGACCACCGCCGCGAACTCGGCGAGGTACTCCGGGCGGTGGCGCGCCGCGCCGATCGACGCGCTCATGCCGCCGTCGACCGCGAGCGTCTGGCCCGTCACGTAGCCAGATGCGTCGGAGGCGAGGAACAGCAGGGGCCCGACGAGCTCCTCCGGGTCACCGATGCGGCCCATGGGCTCCATCTCCGCCACGGACTCCGCGAAGTTCGGAAGTGCGAAGAAGCCCTCGGTCATCTCCGTCGGGAACCAGCCGGGCGCGATGGCGTTGACGCGCACGCCGCGGTCGGCCCACGACACCGCGAGCGCCCGGGTGAGGTTGACCACCGCCGCCTTCGTCGCCTGGTAGGCGATCGGGTAGTCCTGCTGCCCGGCCAGCCCCAGGAACGACGCGATGTTGATGATCGACCCGCCGCGGCCGTCGGCGAGCATCCGCCGCCCCGCGGCCTGGCAACCGAACCACGTGCCCATGAGGTTCACCCGCACGGTCTGCTCGAACAGCTCCGGCGGGAGCTTCTCGGGCACCGGCCCGCCGTCGCCGGCCGTGCCGGCGTTGTTGACCATCACGTCGACGCGGCCGAAGCGCGCGCAGGCGGCCTCCAGGAGGCCCTCCACCTGGTCGTGGTCGGTCACGTCGCACGGCACCGCGAGCGCCCGCGCCCCGTTCTCGCGCAGCTCGCTTGCGAGCGCGTCGAGCCGGTCGGCCCTGCGCGCCGCGAGCACGACGTTGGCGCCCCGGGCGGCGAGCCCCCGGGCGTAGTGGACACCGATGCCCGAGGACGCGCCCGTGATCACCGCGGTGCGCCCCGTGACGTCGAACCGGTCGTCGCTCATGGCAACCCCCGTTTCCGAAGTGGCGTTCCATCCCGGTGTCGCAAGTATCGGCGCCGGCGGTGGGGGCGGCATCGGTGTGCCGCCCCCACCGGGGTCCGAGACGTCTCGCACGGCTCCTCCGGGCCGTCGGCGGGGCCGCCGCATCGGAGTAGCGTGGGCGCCGGGCATCGACGCGGGAGGGACGGGCATGGGCGTGACGACGTACGTGCACGCGGGGGTGGTGGTCGACGACCTGGAGGAGGCCGTCCGGTTCTTCACCGTGCTCGGCCTGGAGTGCGGTGAGCCGATGACCGCGGGCGGCGAGTGGGTGGACCGCATCATCGGGCTCCGGGGCACGCGGGTGGAGCTGGTGATGGCGAACGCGCCGGACGGGACCGGCGGGCTGGAGATCGTCACGTTCCACGCCCCCCGCCGTGAGGGCGGCGACGGGCCGCCGCCGGCGGTGAACGTCCCCGGGGTGCGCCATCTGGCCTACCAGGTGGACGACATGGCGGCGGTCGTCGACGCGGTCCGGGCGGGCGGCTGGGACCTGGTGGGGGAGGTCGTCGACTACGAGGGGCTGTACCTGCTCGCGTACGTCCGCGGGCCGGAGGGGCTCATCGTGGAGCTCGCGGAGCCGCTCACCCGCGACGGGGGGTGAACGCGGCGGCTACGTCGCCGTCGTCGACACGCCGCCGAGCATCAGGGCGAGCGCCCGGTGGCCCACCTCGATGCGCCCCGCCACGCCCGTCGCCTCCGCCATGGCGCCCCGGACCATCGAGAGCATGAGGAACACGTCGTCGGCCGACAGGTCCCGCCGCAGGGTGCCGGCGGCCTTCGCGTCGTGCATGGGGCGTTTGAGCAGCTCGGCGACGACCTGCCGGTTGCGCCTGAGCCGTTCGTCGGTGCGGGCCTCCCTCCGCGCGAGCTGCGACAGGACGTAGACCCCGGCGATCTCCCCGACGAGTGCGCGCAGCAGCACGAAGAAGGCGTCCGGATCGCCCTCGTGGTCGGCGGCGACCTCCGCGATCCGGTCGATCCGCTCCGCGAGGATCTCCGCGGCGAGGGCCGCGCGATCCGGGAAGTTGCGGTACAGGGTGGCCTGGCCCACCCCGGCGCGGCGGGCCACCTGGCACATCGCCACGTCCGCGGAGTCCGCGAACAGCTCCCGGCCGGCCTCGAGGATGGCCTCGCGGTTGCGGCGGGCGTCGCTGCGGTGACGTCCGGGTGCCTCGCCCTCCAACGCGCGTCCCTCCCGGGAGCCGAAGCGGACACTTCTGTCCGCGGTGCGCGGACACACCCCAAGGGTATCGGTCTCCTGAGCCGTCGGTAAACGGACAGGGCTCTCCGCTTTCATGGTATGAACCCGGCTCGTCCGATGCCGTCCCACGGGAGCCGCCACATGTCCCAGCCTCGGAGGCCGCGCCCGCGCGCGGCCGTCAACGGAGCCGCCTGATGCGCCAGGGGCCGCTCGCCGGCCGCTACCCCGCCGTGGCCGCGATGGTCATGGCCGCCCTCATCCCCTACCTCGCGCTGTCCGCCGCGGTGGGGCCGGTCATGCCGATCATCGCGCGCGACCTGGACACCAGCATGCAGACCATGAGCCTGGGCGCCGGCCTGTCCAACGCCGCCTATGCGGTCGGGACCGTGCTCGCCGTGCAGTTCGCGCAGCTGCTGCCGCAGCGACGGATGCTGCTGGCGTACTCGGTGGTCCTGCTCGCGGGGTTCGTCCTGAGCGCCGCCGCGCAGAACATCGCGATGTACATCACGGGCCAGGTGCTGGCCGGGCTGTGCACCAGCCTGCTGCTGATCGCCGCCGTGCCGCCGCTCTCCCTGGGCTTCCCGGCCAGCAAGCTGCGGGTCACCGGGATGATCATGAACATGTGCATCTTCGGCGCGGTCGCGCTGGGGCCGACGATCGGCGGCCTGCAGGCCGAGGCCGACGCCTGGCGGCCGCTGTTCTGGATCGTGTCCGCCATCGCGCTGTCGTCGCTGGTGCTCGCCGTCCTCACCTTCGAGGACGCGCCGCCCGCGGACCCCGACGCGCCGGTCGACCTGCCCGCGCTCACCCTCGCGGCCGTCGGCTGCGCCGCGGCGTTCTTCGGGGCGTCGCAGCTGGTGGGCCACCGCCTGCTCGACCCCATCGCGATCCTGCCCCTGGTGGGCGGGCTGCTCACCGTGATCGGGCTGGTCGTCTACCAGTACCGGGCGCGGAACCCGCTGCTCACGATCCGGGAGATGCTCACCAGCACGATCCCGATCGCGGGGATCACCGTCGCCCTGTTCGCGGCGGCCGCCTCGGTGTCGGCCACCGTGCTCACCGCCGACGTGATCGCCCAGGAGTACAGCCCGCTGCACGTGGGGCTGCTCTACCTGCCGGAGGCCGCCGGCGCGGTCATCACCGCCGTGGTGCTCGGGATGGTCCTCGACAAGGTCTTCATCCACTACCTGCCGCTCATCGGCATGGGCTTCCTGGCGGCCGGCATCGCCGTGTTCCTGGTGCAGGTGCCGTCGAGCCAGCCGCTGGCGCTCACCGCCTCATTCCTCACCGGGATCGGGCTGGGTGCGACGGTGGCGCCCGCGCTGTTCGTGGCCGGCTTCTCCCTGCGCGCCCTCAACCTGCAGCGGGTCTTCGCGATCGTGGAGCTCTTCCGCGCGGTCGCGGCGTTCATGATCGCGCCGATCTTCGTCTACATGGCCGCCAACGTCGGCGGCGACCTGGCGGGCGGGGTGCGGATCGCGCTGTGGATCGGGCTGGGGCTCGCCGTCGGCGGCGCCGTGCTGGCCGTCGCGACCTACGCCCTGGGCGGCGCCCGCGCGCAGGCGGCCGATATCCCGGGCTTCATCGCCGGCCGCAAGGCCGCATGGCACTCGCCGCCGCTGATGGCCAAGCTGCGGCGCATCGCGCCCGCCGGCCAGGCCGCGGCAGAGGGGGTGGACTGAGATGGCCGCCGAGACGCCGGGACCCGTCCTGCTCGCCTACGACGGCTCCGACCTCGCCGCGTTCGCGATCGAGCGGGCGGGCCGTGAGCTGGCCCCCGGCCGTGAGGCCGTGGTCGTGTGCGTGTGGCATCCCGCGGACGTCGGGTTCACGCCCGTCGACGGGGAGCACCTCCACGCGGCGGCCGCCGACGAGGTCGAGACGGCGGCGCTGCGCACCGCGCGGCGCGGGGCCGAGCTGGCCGACGCGGCGGGCTTCCGGGCACACGGGGTCGCGGTCAACGCCAGCCCGACGTGGCGGGGCCTCGTCGACGCGGCGCGGGAGCACGGGGCGACCCTCATCGTGTTCGGCGCCCATCGCCGCAGCGGCATCCTCGGCCACCTCGCCGGCAGCGTGACCGCCGCGACGACCGCCCATTTCGACGGCGCCGTGCTGGTGGTGCACCGGCCCGGGTGACCGGCCTCAGCGGCCCGTCCGCGGGTCGTGCGAGGGGTCCGGGTACGGCGGCGGGCATCCGCCCGCCGCCGCCCCGGGGCGCAGCTCGAAATGCCACGGCTCGTTGCCGTAGACACGGCACAGCCCGTAGGCGGCGCCGTTGACCGCGAGCCATTCGGCGGCACCGGAGGGGCCGATGTCGACCGCGTCCCCCGAGACGTGCGCGGACGTGGCGGGCGTGGCGACCCACCGTGCGGCCTCCTCGTAGGAGCCGTACCGGGCGACTGCCTCCCGCAGCAGGAGCTCCTGGTACCGCGGGGACCGCCAGCCGCTGTTGACCACCATGCCGACGCCGTCCGCGCCGGCATCGGCGGCGGCCCGTCGCAGGGCGGTGAGCAGCCCGGTGTCGAGGTTCGCCACGCCGGGGACGCCGTCGTCGAACACCGTCGTGCCGTCGGGGACCTCGCCGCCGGCCTCGCCGAGCGCTCCGCCGTGGCGGGCGTCCCCCGGCCACACGGTCGTCCCGGGCGGGGTGTCCTGCCGGCGGTGCCCGAGGGCCGTCCCGGCGGCGGCGACGACCAGCAGGAGGAGGGCGACGCGCATCCGCCGGACCCGGCTGCGGCGCGCGGCGCTGCGGTGCAGGGTGCGGGCGTGCATGGCGCCATTGAGGACGACGCCGTGTTGCCCCGGCGTATGCCGTTTCCGATATGCCCGCGATACACCGGCGGGGCTAGCATCGGTGTGTGCGCGTGCTCATCGTCGAGGACGAGCCGGACATGGCGACGGCCATTCGCGACGGCCTGCGCCTGGAGGCGATCGCCGCGGACGTCGCGCCGGACGGCCACGCCGCGCTGGAGCTGCTGGACGCCAACGCGTACGACATCGCGGTCCTCGACCGGGACGTCCCGGGGCCGTCGGGCGACGAGATCGCCCGTCGCATCGTGGCCTCCGGCAGCGGCATGCCGATCCTCATGCTCACCGCCGCCGACCGGCTGGACGACAAGACCTCGGGCTTCGAGCTCGGGGCGGACGACTACCTCACCAAGCCGTTCGCCCTGCGGGAGCTCGTGCTGCGCCTTCGTGCGCTGGACCGCAGGCGCGGGCACCGCCGGCCGCCGGTGCGGCAGCTCGCGGGCCTGCGCGTGGACCCGTTCCGGCGGGAGGTCCACCGCGACGGGCGGTACGTGGCCCTCACGCGCAAGCAGTTCGCGGTGCTGGAGGTGCTCGTGGAGGCGGAGGGCGGCGTGGTGAGCGCGGAGGAGCTGCTGCACCGCGCGTGGGACGAGAACGCGGATCCCTTCACGAACGCGGTGCGCATCACCGTCTCCGCCCTGCGCAAGCGCCTCGGCGAGCCGTGGCTCATCGCCACGGTCCCGGGGGTGGGGTACCGCATCGACGCCGGCCCCGGAGAGGACGCGGATGCGTAGCGCCGGCGGATCGAGCGTCCGTCTGCGGCTCACCCTCAGCTACGCCGGCTTCCTCATGCTCGCCGGGGCGCTGCTGCTGGGCGCCGTGTGGCTGTTCCTGCTGCGGTACGTGCCCGACCGGGCGCTCCTGGTGGACGCCACCACCGACAGGCCCGGCGTGTTCCCCATCCGCTCCAACCTCCTGCACGTCTTCGCGCCGAGGGCCGCCGTGGTGCTGGCGTTCCTGCTCGTGTTCGGGCTGGCGGGCGGGTGGATCCTCGCGGGCAGGATGCTGGCCCCCCTGACCCGCATCACGGACGCCGCCCGCATGGCGGAGCGCGGGTCCCTGTCGCACCGCATCCGGCTGGACGGCCGCCGCGACGAGTTCCGTGAGCTGGCCGACGCGTTCGACGCGATGCTCGCGCGGCTGGAGGCCCACGTCGCCGAACAGCAGCGGTTCGCCGCGAACGCCTCCCACGAGCTGCGCACCCCGCTGGCGATCACGAAGGCGCTCCTGGACGTCGCCCGGGACGACCCGGACCGCGACGTCGCCGTGCTCCTGGAGCGCCTGGAGGCGGTGAACGTCCGCGCGATCGAACTGACGGAGGCGCTGCTGATGCTGAGCCGCGCCGACCGCCGGTCGTTCACCCGGGAGTCCGTGGACCTCTCGCTGCTGGCGGAGGAGGCCACCGAGACCCTGCTGCCGCTGGCCGCCGAACGCCGGGTGGCCATCGAGACCTCCGGCGGTCCCGCCGTGAGCACCGGCTCCCGCGCGCTGCTGCTGCAGCTCTGCATGAACCTGGTGCACAACGCGGTCGTCCACAACCTCCCCGGCGGCGGCACGGTGCGGGTGACCGTGGGCGCCCACGGGGGCGGCGCGACGATCAGCGTCGAGAACACCGGCCCGGTGTTGAGCCCGGAGACGGTGGAGACGCTCACCGAGCCGTTCCGCCGGGGTGCCGACCGCGCCCGCGCCGGGCACGCGGGTGTGGGCCTGGGCCTCGCGATCGCCGAGCGCATCACCCGCGCCCACGACGGCACGCTCGCCCTGCTGCCCCGTCCCGGCGGCGGGCTGCGCGCCACCGTGCGGTTGCGGCCGGCGGACGCCCATGCGGCGAGGACGGGCGACGGCACGCCGGCGACCGCCCGCCGATGATTCCCGCGCACGCGGCGGGTCGGAACGGCAGGGGCGCGATCCCCGCTCCGGGGGGATCGGGCGATGCGACGAGCGAGGAGGCCCGCCAGTGGTGATCTACTCGATGGGCGTGTCGGCGGACGGGTACATCGCCGGGCGTGACGGGAGCTTCGACTGGGGGGCGCCGGACGAGGAGCTGTTCCGGTTCCACATCGAGCGCACCCGCGAGCTCGGGTGCTGCCTGCTGGGCCGCCGGCTCCACGAGACGATGCTGGTGTGGGACACGGACCCGAGGTTCCGCGAGGAACCGCTCGACGCCGAGTTCGCCGACGTGTGGTGCGCCCTGCCGAAGGTCGTCTTCAGTCGCACCCTCGAGCGCGTGCAGGGCAACGCCCGCCTCGCGAGCGGACCGCTGGCCGAGGAGGTCGCCGCGGCACGGGCCGCCACCGGCGAGGACATCCAGATCGGCGGCGCCGGCCTGGCCGCCGATGCCGTCCGTCTGGGCCTGGTGGACGAGATCCGCATGTTCCGGTACCCGGTGATCGTGGGCGGCGGCACGCCGTTCCTGCCGCCGGTCACCCGGGACGTGCATCTCGAGCTCGCCGAGACGCGGACGTTCGGCTCGCGGGTGGTCTTCGAGCGCTACCGGACGGTGCGCGACGACCCGGACCCGTCGGCGTGAGCCGTCCGGCCGCGGGGTGAGGAAGACGGAGGGGGTGGGATTCGAACCCACGTCAGGCTTTCACCTGAGACGGTTTTCAAGACCGTTGCCTTCGGCCGCTCGGCCACCCCTCCGGGTGGCGGAACCCTAGTACGCGGGCCCGTCGCCGGGCATCGCACGCGGCGGCTTCCGGGGCCGCGGGGCCGTCGCTACACTGCCCGCCGGGGAGAGGTGGCCGAGTGGCTGAAGGCGCCCGCCTGCTAAGTGGGTATCGGGGGTTGACCCCGATCGAGGGTTCGAATCCCTCCCTCTCCGTACCTCTGTGAGCGGCGCCCCCGGGGGCGCCCCCGGATCGGGACGTTCGCCCGTTCGGACGGGACGAACCCCGGCATCCGGCCGGGGGCCCGGCATGGCGGATCTGGCACACTCCCGCGCCATGGAATCCCTGCTCGCATCCCTCTCCGAGACCTATGACGGCCTCGATGACGCCGTCTCGGTGATCGACCGCGACCTGCGCCTGGTGTACGTCAACGACGCGTTCTGCCGGCTGGTCGGCTGGCCGCGGCCGGTGCTGCTGGGGGCGGAGCCGCCCATGCCGTGGTGGACCGCGGAGGAGGGCGAGCGGGCCGCGGGCCTCATGCGGCAGCTCATGGACGGCGGGGAGATCTCCGGGCCGTCCGAGGAGCGCGTGTACAAGCACCGCACGGGCCGCGAGATGCCGGTGAGCATCCGCAGCTCGCTGCTGCGCGACGACCGGGGCAACGTCGCTGCGCTGGTCGCGATCACCAGCCCCACCGGCGAACCCGAGGAGGCGCCGGCACCGGCGGACTCCCTCCGCGCGGAGCGGGAGCAGCTCGCCCGGGCCGAGCAGGCCCAGCGCGTCGCCGCCCAGACCACCGCCGCCATCGCGCAGGAGCTTGAGACCCCCCTGGCGGTCATCCGCGACACGGTCGCCTCGCTCGGCGACGCCCTGTCGGGAAGCGAGCACGCCGCGGCGGTCACGGCGATCTCCGGTGCCGTGGACCGCATCGCCCAGACCACGAAGGACCTGCTCGCCGCCGTCGACGCGCCCGCGTCGCAGCCGGCGGTGGACGGCGGCCCGGTGGACCTGCGCCCCATCACCCTCAGCGCGCTCGCCGAGCTGGGCCACGAGGCCGACCGGCGCGGCGTGCGCCTGCGCGGCGACGTCGGTCCGTCGGCCGTGGTCGCCGGTGACGCGACCCGCCTGCGCCAGGCCCTCGACAGCCTCGCCGCGAAGGCCCTGCGCCGCGCACCCCAGGGGTCCGAGGTGTTCATCGGCCTGAAGTCCGGCGGCGGCTGGGCGATCCTCGACGTCGAGGACCGCGGCCCGGACCTGGACGACGCCGGCCGCGAGGCCCTGTTCACGACACTTCCGCCCGAGGGCACGGGGGTGGGCCTGGCGATCGCCCGGTCCGCGGCGCGCGCCCACGGCGGGGAGCTCGACGCGATCGCGCAGCCCGAGGGCGGCCTGCTGCTGCGGCTCACGCTGCCGCTCGCCGAGGACGGCCCGGCGCCCTCCCGCAAATAGCGGGAGGCGTCGCCCCGCGACGGGGTGACGGGCGTCCGGGACCCGCCTTAGGATCCCGCCATGATCAGGAACCACCCCTCCTGCGGCGGCTGGATCGAGGTGGTCTGCGGCCCCATGTTCAGCGGCAAGAGCGAGGAGCTCATCCGCCGCCTGCGGCGGGCCGAGATCGCCGGCCAGCGCGTCCTCATCGCGAAGGCGCAGATCGACGACCGCTACGACATCTCGCACGTGGTGAGCCACAGCGGCCACCGCATCCGCGCGGTGGGGGTGGAGGACCCGGCCAGCATCGAGCGGTACGCCGACGGCTGCGACGTGGTCGGCATCGACGAGATCCAGTTCTTCGACCCCAGCGTCGTCGAGACGTGCGTGCGCCTCGCCGACCGCGGCCTGCGGGTCATCGCGGCGGGCCTGGACACCGACTTCCGGGCGGAGCCGTTCGGCCCCATGCCGGAACTGCTGGCCCGGGCGGAGATCGTCGACAAGCTGCAGGCCGTGTGCCACCGCTGCGGCGGGCCCGCGACCCGCACCCAGCGGCTGGTCGACGGCCGGCCCGCGCCCTTCTCGGGCGACACGATCCAGGTGGGCGCCCTCGACGCGTACGAGGCCCGGTGCCGCGGCTGCTTCGAGCCCGGCGAGGACCTCCTGGCGGTCGCCGACCCGCAGCGGGCCACCGCCACCACCTGACAGCCCGGGGGCGCCGGTGCCGATGGAGAAGCCCGGCCCGGAGCTCGTCGCCCTGTTCGACCGTGTCCTGCCCGACGCCCCCGGGGTGGAGCGGAAGAAGATGTTCGGGATGCCCGCCGCATTCGTGAACGGCAACATGTTCCTGGGGGCGATGGGCGGGATCCTGATCCTGCGCCTCCCGCCCGACGCGCGCGCCGCGCTCATGGACCTGGGCGGCGAGCCGTTCGCCCCGCGCGGGCCCGTCATGCGCGAGTACGTCGCCCTTCCCGAGAAGCTGCTTGGCGACGAGGAGTTCGTCCGTGCGTGGGCCGTGCGGTCCGCGGAGTTCGCCGGGGCGCTGCCGCCGAAAACTCCCAAGCCGCGCAGGAAGAGCGCGTAGAGCCTGGTATCCTCCCCGTCCGGCCCGGAAGGGTCGGCGTGCGCCAGTAGCTCAGCCGGATAGAGCGTCGGTCTACGAAACCGAAGGTCACAGGTTCGAGTCCTGTCTGGCGCGCTTCGAGAACCCCTTGAGAGAGGGGTTTTCGTCGTTCTCGGGCGGTTTAGTCGGCCCTTGCGGGTGTCAGGGTGCCAGCGAGGGGTCAACAGGAGCCGCTCGATCGAGAGCCGATCCAGAGGGCGCCTCCGTCCCTGGGGTATGGGCCTGCCGTTCAGGCCCCTACCTGTACCGGTCGCGCCGTGCGGGATTTCGGAGTGCCGACCTGCGGCCATGTGACGCGGCCCTTCGGAGGGTAGTCGGGGCGTCGCCCCAGCGGAGGCGCGCACCGGCCCGGTTGCTCCTGTGCTCTGAGGCCGGGATACGGATCCTCGGGGCGTGTTGCCATGATGGCGGTCATGCGCATCCTTGTGATCGAGGACGAGTTGCCGCTCGCCGAGCTGATACAGACGGGCCTTCGGTCCGAGGGGCTGCTCGCCGACACGGCGGATCGCGGGGAGGATGCGTTGTGGATGGCGGCCGCCTCGCCGTATGACGTGATCTGCCTGGATGTGAACCTGCCGGGGATCGACGGCTTCGAGACATGTCGGAAGCTGCGTGACCAAGGCGTCGATGTGCCGATTCTGATGCTCACGGCGCGGGACGCGGTGGGAGATCGGATCACCGGGCTGGAGACCGGGGCGGACGACTACTTGGTCAAGCCGTTCGACTTCGGGGAGTTGGTCGCGCGCCTGCGTGCGCTGGCTCGCCGGCCCCCCGTGCGGGATCCGGAGCGACTCGTGGTCGGAGACCTGGTGATGGATCCAATCGGCCGCACACTGACGCGCGCGGAGACACCGATCGAGCTTTCGGTCAAGGAGCTCCAGATATTGGAGCTCTTCATGCGCAATCCCGGGCAGGTGCTGACCCGCCTGCAGATCCTCGAGGGGGCCTGGGATCAGGGCTACGAACACCGGTCGAACGTGATCGATGTCTACGTCCGGTACCTGAGGGAGAAGATCGACCGGCCGTTCGGTCGTGCGACGCTGGAGACGGTTCGCGGCGCGGGGTACCGCCTGCGCGTCGACGCGTAGGCGGCACCCCGCCACGCGGAGGGGTCATGCCAGCGGCAGTGTGAAGGCGGTGACCGCGCCGCAACCGGAACCGTTGCTCGCGGTGACCGTCCCGCCCTGAGCGGTCACCAGTGCCGCCACGATCGCCAGCCCGAGTCCGCCGCCCTGCCGGACACCCACCGCCTGGGAGAACCTGTCGAACGCATGGGGGAGGAACTCCGGCGGGTAGCCGGGACCATGGTCGTGGACGCTGATCCGCACGTGGGAGCTCGAGACGCGCGCTTCCAGTTCGATGTCGCCCTCACCGTGGCGGATGGCGTTGGTGATGATGTTGTCCATGATCTGGGCGGTTCGATCCGGGTCGGCGAGGACCACGGCCCCGCCCGGGATGTCCTGGCGGATGCGGATCGTCCTGTCGCCGGCCTCGGCGCTGTTGCGCGCGATCGCGCTCTCCAGCAGGTCGTGGACCTCGACTGGGGCCGGCCTGATGGGGAGGCCGCCCTGATCGGCGCGGGCCAGCATCAGCACGTCCTCGGAGAGACGGGCCAGGCGTCGGGCGTCGCCCCGGGCCTCCTGCACGACGTGCAGCAGTTCGCGGTGGTCGAGGTCCTGCCGGAGGGCGACGTCCAGGCGCGTGAGGAGGATGCTCACGGGGGTCCGCAGTTCATGGCTGGCATCCGCGACGATGCGGCGCTCCTGCTCGACGGCGCGCTGGAGGCGCCCGAGCAGCTCATTGAGGGTGACCGCGAGCCGGTCGAGTTCGTCGCGGGTGCCGGGAACCGCGAGCCGATCGTGGAGGTCGCCGGTGCCGATTGCAGCGGCCTGCGCCCGCATGGCTTCGACCGGTCGCAGGGCGGCGCGCGCCACGCGGTATCCCGCGACGCTCGCGACGATCAGCGCCAAGGGCAGCGAGAGGCCCAGGATCACCGCGAGGCGGTGCAACGTCGTTTCCCGGTCGTCGCGGGGCTCTGCGATCGCCGCGACCCGCCCGCCGGGGATCGGGAACGCCCGGACCCGGGCGCCGTCGGTCAGGCCCGGCAAACGTGTCCGGGTCAGCATGATGGGGGCGGCTGCCGCGCGCCGCACATCCTGGGCCGCCATCAGCCGACCTCCGGCGAGCTGCGTTGAGGTGGCGACAGGCGCTCCGTCCCGGCCGTAGATCTGCAGGAGCGGTTCACCTGCGCGCGCCAAGATCGCTTCCGGATCCGGGGCATTGCGCGCCAGGAGGACGATCTGCCCCTGCCGGTCCGCGAGCTCCTCGTCGATCCGGGAGTCGACGCCCTGCCGGAACACCAGGTAGACCAGCACCCCGGTGACCGCCAGCGCAATGGCAACGACCACCGCGAACACCGCGGTGAGCCTGATGCGGATCGGGGTTCCGGGCCCTCGGAGTGCACGGTTGGGGCGCATCCGGGCATCCTCACATGGACCGGGGCGTCCGGCCGACCCGTGCCGGCCGGACGACATCACGGCTCAGGCCGGCTCGACGGAGCGTTCGGTGCGGTCGACGCCGGTGATGCTCAGGAACGCGACGGTTCCGAGGATCGCGGTGAGGAACACCAGGCTCGTGGCCGTCGTGCCGATGCCAAGACCGCCGTCGGCGCGGGCCTGGGAGAGGTAGTCGCCGATCGATGCCCCCAGGGGGCGGGTCAGGATGTAGGCCGCCCAGAACGCGGCGACCGCGTTGAGCCCGAGACGGAAGTGGGCGACCGCGATGGCGGCGATGCCTCCGGCGAAGATCAGCGCCGAGGTCGCAAAACCGAGGCCGAGGCGCTCCGCCATCAGATCACCCGCGGCCGTGCCCAACGCGAACGTGAACAGGATCGCCAACCAGTAGAAGCCCTCGCGGCGGCGCGTGAAGATCGTGTGGATGGAAAGGGTCCGTTCAACGGCGAACCACGCCGCGAACGTCACCGTCAGGGCGGCGGCGAACACCAGTGTGGTCGTCACCAGCGAAACGCCGATGTTGTCGGTCAGGTTGTCGGTGATGAGGGTGCCGACGACGCTGATCAGCACGACCGCCGCCCAGTAGACCCCGGGCACGTATCGGGTCAGCCGGAACTGGGCGGCGAGGGCGATCGCCAGGGCCGCGCTCATCACCCACGTGGTCCCGCCGAGGCCGAAGCCCAAGGTGCTGTTCAGATAGTCGGCGAACGTCTCACCGACGGTGGTGGCGAGCACCTTGATGACCCAGAAATAGAGGGTCACCTCCGGGACCTTGTTCAGCATGCGGCGGCCGAACGTCCGCGGCGCTGGGGTGTCGGACGACACCACGGTGGACCGTTCCGTCACAGGTTTCCTCCAGGAGTGGGTTGCACGGTCCCGTCGACGCTGAACGGGCCACATGAACCACATATGAGTCGACCCGCTCATCGAGGCCTCATCCGCGGTCGGTCTGATGGGGGCCGTGAGTTCGGTGAACCAATGGCTCAATCTGGCGCGGCGACTCGAGCGTCGCTCCCGCCAACCGCTCCTTCACACGTTCCCCGAACTCGCGCTGATGGCGGCCGTCACCCTTGCGATCGGGATATCGGTCCCGCACGCGACGTCATGGCACTACTTTCACGACGCCTCGGTGCTGCTGTTCTCACGGACGTCAGGTGAGGGTGGCGGCCTCGACCTCTACGTCGCTCACCCGGAGTTCCAGTTCGGTCCGGTGGCCGTCCTCGCCGCGGCGCCGTTCGCACTCGTGCCATCCTGGATCGGCCATCACGCGGTGCTGGTCGCCGGCACAGTGCTGGGCATGGCGGCGCTCACGGCGATCCGGATGCTCGACCCGGTCCCACCGTCGGGCGCCGTGTCGGCACGTGCGCTGGGGGCCGTGACGCTGGCGGTGACCTGGAGCGACGTTGCGGTGCGCACCGCGCATCTCGACGACGCACTGGCCTTGAGTGCGACGGCGCTCGCATGCCTCGGAATCGCGCACGACCGGCCACGGCTGACCACCGTTTCGCTCGTGGTCGCGGTGGCGGCCAAACCGTGGGCCGTGGTCTTCGCGCCGCTGGCGTCGGTCCCGCCGGGCCCTCGCCGTCACCTCAGGCCGTTGCTGGTGGCGGCGGGAGCCGCCACGACGTGGGCGCCGTTCCTCGTCGACGATCCCGCAACGCTTCGCGCCACGGGGGCGTTCAAGATCGCCAACGCGCCGGCGTCGGCGCTTCGCGCGCTTGGCGTGACGGATCCATGGACCCCGGGGTGGGTGAGGCCGGCTCAGTTCGCGATCGGCACCCTGCTGGTGGCGTCGCTCTGCGCTCGCGGCAGGTGGCGGGCGGCGGTCATGGCAGGATTGGCGGTGAGGCTGCTGCTGGATCCCGGTGCCCATCACTACTACACAGTTGGTGCGGTTGCGGGCGTATCGATCTGGGAGGGGTGGGCACGGCCCGGGCGAATGCCACTGTGGGGTGCAGCCACCGCCGTCGTGCTGGAGGTCACCCCGACGCTGCCACCCCCCGCGTTCGCCGGCACCGTGCGTCTCGGCCTGCTGGCGCTGCTGCTCCTGCTTGCCGTCATCCATTCCGGCGGACGGCGCTCTGGCGGTGGTGCGGAGCCGGACGGCGGAGAGGTGGCCGGACCTACTCCTCCTCCCAGCTTGATGCCCCGACCGCACGCCCCGGTCCGGCGGTCGACTCGGGGTGGGTCTCCGCGGCGGTCGCGGTGACCGGGAAACCCGGTTCGCCTTTGGCCGCCTGCCTGGTCGCGGGCGTCGTGGTGCCTGGGCTTGTTTTCGCGGGGCTCGCCGAGGATGTCGTGGAAGCGCAGCCATTCGGGTGGGACGCCCCGACGATGCTCTGGCTGCACGACCGAGGTGGAGTGCTCGCGGCGCTGGTGATGAATGCGCTGTCGGTGTTGGGCGGTGTGTTCGGAATCGGTGGGGTCCTCGCGGTGTCGGCGCTTGTCCTGGCCCGTCGCCGTCACATTGGCGACGCGATGTTCCTGATCGCCGCGGTCCTCGGCGCGGTGCTCGCGTCGGTGCTTGTGAAGGAGGCCGTGGGACGACCACGGCCGGATCTCGGCGGGAACGGGTATCCGGTGGTCGGATCCTCCTTCCCAAGCGGTCACGCAGCGGGCTCCGCGGCGTTGGCTGTGGCGATCGTCGTCCTGACGTGGGGCGGTCGCAGCCGGTGGCTGGTGGTGCTTGCCACAACAGGAATCGCGATCGGCGTCGGCGCTTCGAGGGTGTGGCTGGGCGTCCACTACCCGTCGGATGTCCTGGCCGGGTGGTGCATGGGCGTGGCGTGGGCCGTGGGAACACTCGCCGTGCGCGGTGCGGCGACGCGGCGGCCCAAGGCCCTGAATGACGTGGGGCCTGGTAGCTGACGAGGGGCGCCGCCGTGCAGGCGGGTAGCCCACCACTGTTCCGGTCGCCGTGGGGCGTGGCGGCCACTGGCCCCAATCCCGCGGCGTTTCGGGGCGGGTGCACGATCCGTATGAGGTCAGGGTCCTCGCATGGGACGGTCGAGGGGCAGGGGCTGTGCCGGGCCCGCGGACGCGAGGCGGCGTTGCACCGTCTCCGCGTGGTTCGTCGGCGGTGAGGCCCGGTCCGGGCCGTCCGTCGAGTTGTTGGCGCGTCTCGCTGTGGTCGCGAGCCGTCAGGTCCTGCGAGGGGCACGATTGCCGCAGCGCCCCGGCGGCTGCAGCTGGCGCATCGCAGGCCGGACGCCCCGAGCCCCGGACGGGGGAGGACCGGGCGTGGGCGGGCGGCCCCGCCCCGCGCGCCCACGCCGCGAGGCGCTACTCAACCCCGGCTTCGGCGCCTCCGGCGTCCTTTCGGACCGTGAACGTGGCCGGCTTCACCCCGTTCGCGCCGGCAGTGACGTCGATGACCAGCGCGTTCTTGTCGTTGTAGTACAGGCTGTACCTGTTGACCGGGTAGTGATCGGTGGCGCCGGTGTTGTCGAAGTGGATGACGCGCGTGGCCCCGGGATCCAGCGAGGCGCCGGTCAGCTTGGTGTAGTACCCCTCGGACCGCTTGAGCGCCGGGTCGGTGATCCGGTAGTAGAGCTCGAGACCCGTCAGGGGGGCAGCCCCGGTGTTTCGCAGCGTCACCTCCAGGTGGTCGCTGACCGCCTTGCCCGTGTCCGGAGACACGTTGTTCTCCACCAGAACCTTGCTGATCTCGAGGCCGGGCTTCGTCGATGTGGAGGTGATGGGATTCTTGGGCACGGGGAGAACCGCCGAACCCTGGGCAGCTCCCGTCGCCGTCGTGTTCGCGTTGGATGCGCTGCTGCCGCCGCAGCCGGTGAGGGCTGCGGCGCCCAGGCCCACGGTGAGGAGGGAGATCGCGGTGATACCGCGCACGCTGCGGGTCTTCATCAGTTGTCCTTTCCGGTGACGCCTTCGCGTCGGATGCCCGACCACATGAGTGCGGCCAGCAGTGCTGAGTAGGCGCCGAGCCATGCGATGTCCCCGCGCTTGTCGGCGGCGATCGTGGTGAGCGACACGCCGTTGTACTTGTCCTTGATGCCGGTCACCGCGAACGTGAACCGTTCGAAGTGCTTGGTGAGCGACGTCTCCTCCAGGTCGTTGCGAAGGCGTTCGTACGTTGAGAAGTGGGCGAGGACCTTCTTCTCGTCGGCCTTCTGCACTTGGAGTGCGGCGAACAGCCCTCCGGGAACCTGGTTGTCGGGGTCCATGGTGTCGCCGATCTGGGGGATGATCAGGACGACCATCAACCACGTCACGAGGGCGACGACGAGGCCGTTCACCAGCGCCCGGCTTCGCGCCGACAGCCACACCCCGAGGGCGTAGAAGATCAGCATGTACAGCGAACCGGTCACGAAGGTGATGGCGAGTCGAATGAGCTCGCCGCCTCCGAGCCAGGTTCCTCCGAGCACGCCGATCAGGAGCACGCTGATGATGGCCGTCGCCCCGAGGATCGTTGCGATCAGGGCTCCGGCACCCAGGAGCCGGCCGAGCATGATGTCGGTGCTCCGGACCGGGCGGGTGAGCAGCAGCGCGAGGGTGTTGCCCGTCCGCTCCCGCGCGACGGTCAGATATCCGAGTCCGATCGCGAGGACCGCGCCGATGATCTGCACGTACTCGATGACCGGCCTCAGGAGCTGGAGCGGGAACAGCTGGGGTGCTGCGGTCACGGTGACGCCGGCCGCTCGGGCTTGGGCAACGTAGGAGTTGTAGTCCGCGAGCTGGGCCTTGAAGTCGTAGGACGCGATCGTGATCGACGCCCCCGCGACAATCACCATGCCCAGCACCAGGACCAGGAGAACCCGGCTGCGTGTCGCCGATCGGTACTCATGTCCGGCGATGGCGAGTACCGGGTGCGGACGTGCACTAGTCAACGACGGCCTCCTCCGAGAAGTCGTACCGACGCACAAGGCGCAGAGACCACGCCATGAGCAGTGCACCGAAGGCGAGGATCGGGGCGATATGACCGAGCGTCGCGCCGAAGGTGAACCGGTGGCCCTCGGTGAGGATCTGGGTGCTGAGCGTCTTGTACTGCTCGCTCACCGACACCGGCTTGGCCTTCGAGGTCGCGCGGAAGAACGGTGATGCGCTGACCGCGACGGGATCATTCACCGGGTTCAGCGAGGCGACCGGTCGCAATCCGGAGGTGAACTGCGGGGTTGCGAAGGTGACCAGTACCCATACGGCCACCGCGGCGAGGAGCGCGGTGGACTGGCTCCGCAGCAGCAGAGCGGCGGCCATCCCCACCAGCATGAACACCAGGAGGTACATCCAGGCAAGGCCATAGAATGCGCCCAGCCGCAGCAGTTCTGCGGCGGTCGGCGGACCGCCGTTGATGAGCGAGACCGCGATGACGCTCAGCAACAGGCAGGCGGTCACGATCGCCAAGAGGGCAAGAGCGCCCCCTGCGAGCTTGCCCCAGTAGTAGGTGGCCCGGGGGACGGGCCGGGAGAACACGATCCGGTTGACCCCGGCGATCCGGTCATCGGTGACGCCGAGGTGACCGATGACGATCGCCAGCAGGGCGCCGATGAGCGGCACGTAGATGATCATGTTGTTGAGCAGGGCGAGCCGTGGCTTGCCCGCGAAGGGGTCCGGCGGGGCGGGCTTGCCCGCGGCCGTGAGGGTTCGCACCGTCTCGTCGTAGACGCTGATGATCGTCGAGTGGCTCGACCAGCCGATGAACCCGGACGCGGCGGTCATCGACAGGAGCACCAACAGCATCACAACGAAGGTGCGTCGCCGCATGAGCGAGCGCAGTTGCCCGCCGGCGATCGCGATGGCGGTCGTCACCGGTCCTCGAGTCGGGCGTAGATGTCCTCCAGCGACGCCTCATCGGGGAAGCGCTCAAGCGTCCGCGCCAGTGTGTCCCGGTAGATGAGCTGGCCCTCGGCGAGCACCCCGATGGCGGTGCACACGCGCGACACCTCGCTGAGGAGGTGCGTGTTCATGAAGATGGTCATGCCGAGCTCGGCGTTGAGCCGTTGGATCGTGTCGCGGAGCTGACGTACACCCATCGGATCCAGGCCTGAGGTCGGCTCATCGAGGAAGAGGACCCGCGGGCGATGAAGGATCGCCTGGGCGATTCCGATGCGCTGACGCATGCCTTTGGAGAAGGTCCCCACGCGGCGATCGGCGAGCTCCTGGCACTCGAGGAACCCGAGCGTGTCCCGGATGGCTCCGGCGGTGTCCGCAACACCCGAGAGGCGTGCGAAATAGCGCAGGTTCTCCCGGGCCGTGAGGTGGTCGTACATCCGCACGTTCTCCGGCAGGTAGCCGATCGCCCGCTGGACATCGAGTCGCCGGCTCACGACGTCCTGTCCACACACCCGCGCCGATCCGGAGGTCGGGATGATCAGCGTGGTGAGGATGTGGATCGTGGTCGTCTTGCCGGCGCCGTTGTGGCCCAGGAAGCCGAAGATCTCGCCCTCCGAGACCTCGAGGTCGATCCCGCGGAGGGCATCGGACTGGCCGTACCGGTGCCCGACTCCGGCCATCTCGATGACCGTCTCCGTTCCGTTCGGAGCCGAGGTCGCTGCATTGGGCACGTTTGTGACCCGGTTTGGCATCGGTTCTCCTCGTTGGTGGCGCGTTCCTCGCGTCCAGCGATGCCACCGTAGGAGCCCGCCCTCATCGCCAGGCGATGGCCGGGTCAGCGCCAGGTCAACGTTGCGACGCCAGTTGCGCGTTCGGGTCCGAGCGGGGGTTCAGACCCGCGCCAGATCGGGCCAGGCGGCCGGGGCGTCCGAGCGCAGGTCGGCGTAGAGGGCCTCGAGCCGGTCGGCGACCACCGGCCAGCCGAAGACCTGCATGGCGCGCGCGCGTCCGGCGGAACCCATCCTGGCGGCGAGGGCCGGGTCGTCGAGAACCCGGGCGAGGGCATCGGCGAACCCCCGCTCGTCATCGGGGCGGTCGACCATCAGCCCGTCGATGCCGTCTCGCATCACCAGCTTGAATCCGGAGATCCGGCTGGCGACGACCGGCAGTCCGGCGCTCATGCCCTCGAGAAGGACCATCCCGAACGAGGCGAGACTGCACGGGGTGCACAGCACGGTCGCGCTCGCCAGGTACCGGGGGCGCAGCTGGTTCACACGTCCTGCGAACAGCACGTGCTCCCGCAGGCCGGTCGGAACCAGCCGCTCCACCATGGGCCGCAAGGGGCCGTCGCCGACGATCACCAGGCGCACATCCGGGTGGGTGGCGTGCAGCAGCGTGAACGCCCTGATCATGGTCCGCACGCCGTTGCGGGGATCGAACCGCCCGACGAAGACGATGTTCGGGCGGTCGGTCAGCTCCGGAAGCGGAGCCGCGTCCGGCGTGAAGAACCCGGTATCGATGCCATTGGGGATCGTGCGAAGGCCAAGGCCGGGGAAGCGAGGTCCGATCGAGTCGATGACCGCCTCGGACACCGCCACACGCGCATCGAGGCGCCCCAGGATGCGGTGCAGTGGGCGGCGGGCCCACCGCAACAGCCGGTAGTCGTCCGGAACGACACTGTGCAGGGTCCCGACGGTCGGGGTGTCGCGGGCGGCGGTCACGGCGAGCATCGGCAGGGCGACCCCGAAGGGATTGTGGATGTGCACGAGATCGAACCGGCCGGGCGCGAGGAGCCGCCGCAGGCGTAGCGGGATCCTCGGGTCCAGCGACAGGAGGGTCTCCGCCCCGTTCCCGTAGGCCGGCCACGCGGTGCCCACTCGGACCACCTCGAAGTCGCGGGCCGGGAGGTTCGACCCGTCCACGGTGCGGGGCGTGACGGCGATCCGTGGGGTGATGACCGTGACCTGGTGACCACGACGGGTCAGCTCGGTGGCCTGTCCGTGAACCTGCTCGGTGATGCCGCCCAGCTGCGGGTAGTAGTAGTCGCTGACGATCGCGATCCTCACCGGGACACGCATTCCACCGAGGGCGTCTCTGCGAGCCGCGCCTGGCGAGGCGGCTCGAGGCCCGCGCGAAGCGCGCGGAGGCGCGAGCGGAGCGACCCCGTGCCGGCGGCCACCAGAGGAAGCGCGGCCGCGCCGATCACCAGGTCCGCGACGACGGTGGCGGCCTGCATGCCGACCCCGAACGCAACCCCCGCGCTCGCGGCCGCCACCCCGGCCAGGGCGACGCCGATCGCGGCCTGTTGGGTCCCCGCGTTGCCCGGCATCAGGGGAATGAGGCCCGCCACCGACTGCGCGGCGATCACCGCGGCCACCGTTCCCGGGCCGGCGGGAAGGCCGAACGCGGCCAGGAACGCGGCGACGCTGCCGAACCGCAGCGCCCACGCGATCAGTTTCCAGGCGACGACCCCCCGGGCGAAGACCAGGGGGTGCCGCAAGACCCCGAACCCCGAGGCGAACCGGCGTGCCGTCGCGGCGATCCTGCGCCGCACCAGGATCCCGGCGAGGACGGCCACGAGGGCCGCGACCCCCGCGAGGCCCAGCACCGCCGGCGACCCGTGGACCGGAAGGTGGGCGCCCGTGGCGGTGCCTCGCGCTCCGGCCGCGACCCACCAGCCGACGATCGCGATCCCGAACAGGGCCTCCAGGACCGCCTCCAGCACGATGGTCCCGGAGACCGCTGCGATGCCCGGCGCGGCGGGATGCCGCCGCAACAACCCCACGCGCACGACGTCGGCGAGCTTGGCGGGGAGCACCGCGCCGGCCCCGATCGATGCGACGAACGCACCGAGCACCGGCCGGAACGGGATGCGCCTCGGCCGCGCGCCGGCGTGCGAGAGAACCCCGTGCCAGCTCCGGGCCTCGGCCCCCACCTTCACCACGTGGAGCACCACGCCCACCGCCAGCGGCACCAGCGCCACCGCGGTCAGCGAACGCCACACGTCGCCCGCAAAGCCAACCGGACTGCCGATCACCCCAATGCCTCCTCAGGGACCCGGGACACCACGCCCCGGTGAGGGGATCACACGCTCCGAAGATGAGTGGCCGATGAGCCCGCCGACCGGATCCGGCGACTCATCGTCCTCCCATGCGGACCCGCTTTCCTGATGTCGGGCCGGCGATTCCACCGACCCGACATCAACCCCTCATGGAGGACCGAGATGATGCTTTCCACCACGGCGAAACGTTGGCTGGCCGCGGGTGCGGCGGTGATGGCGGTCGGAGGCGGCGGCACCCTGGCGATGGCCCAGTCCGTCGGCAACAGCTCAACCGCCCCGACCGTCCAGTCCGCCCAGCGTCCCGACACCCCCGAGCCGGGCGACCGCCCCGACAGTCGGAACAGCGGCGTGTCACAGGACCGGCCGGAGGCCGGCGACACCGCGGACGCCAACCGGGTCTCCGGCGGATCGCAGGACCGGCCGGAGGCCGGGGACACCGCCGACGCCAACTCGGGGAACGTCGCCGAGCGGGCCGACAACCAGGAGTCGACGGCGTCCGAGCGCGGCGACGGCGCCGGTGAGGCCACGGAGGCCGCGAGCCTGTCGAAGGTCGCGACCGTCAGCCGCGCCCAGGCCGAGCAGGCGGCCCTCGGCAAGACCCCCGGCACCGTGACCGAGGCGTCCCTGGGCGACGAGAACGGAACCGTGATCTGGGAGGTCAACGTCAAGGCGAGCTCCGGCGGCGACCACGAGGTCAAGGTCGACGCGAAGACCGGGGCCGTCCTGCAGGTCCAGTCCGACACGCAGGACTGATCAAACCAGCCTCTGGGAGGGCGGCGTGCTGCCGCCCTCCCGGGCCTGTTCAGGTGAACGCGACCGCGGCGGTCGCCGCCGCCCCGGCCACCAGGCAATAGATCCCGAACGGGGTGAGGGTGTGGGTCCGCAGGTACCGCATCAGGAATCGCACCGCCAGGTACGCCGAGCCGGCGGCGAACAGGGCCCCGACCAGTGCCGGACCGCGGACACCGTCACCAGCGGGTCCCATCAGGTCCGGCAGCTTGAGCAGGGCTGCCGCGCCGATGATGGGGGTTGCCAGCAGGAACGCGTAGCGGGCGGCATCCTCATTGGACAGGCCGGCCAGCAGCCCGCCGCCCATCGCGGTGCCCGACCGGCTGATCCCCGGGATGAGGGCAAGGGCCTGGGCCGTGCCGACGCCGATCGCCGACCGCCATGTCAGCTCCCGGGCGATCCTGGCGTCGGGATCCCCTTCGGTGTGCTCGGGCGCACGGCGGCGCAGCCGCTCGGCGCCGAGCAACAGCCCGCCGTTGACCATCAGGAACACCGCCGCGGTCTGCGGGGAGGCGAACAGGCTGCGCAGTGGATGCTCCAACAGCAGGCCGATGAGGCCCGCCGGGATCGTGCCGACCACCAGCAGCCACCCGAGCCGCGCATCGGTGTCGTCCGGTGCGATCCCCCGCTGGCTCAGGCTGCGGCCCAGCCCGCGGAGGATGCGCACCCAATCCCGGAAGAACACGCCGAACAGCACCAGGGCGGTGGCGAGGTGCGTGGCCACCAGGAACGCCAGGAAGTAGTCGTCGTTCTGGTGGATGTCCCACCCCAGCAGCCGTGGCAGCACGACGCTGTGCCCCAGGCTCGAGATCGGAAACAGCTCCGAGACGCCCTGGAGCGCCCCCAGGATGATGCTCTGCAGGTAGTCGATCTTCACCGGCCGGCCGCCCCACGGGCCTGCGGGCCGGTTCGGAACCACACCAGCACCCCGGCTCCCAGGGCCACCACCAGCGCCGTGATGCCGTGCTTGATGTGGTGGTGGGAGGACCCCGCCTCATGCCCGGGCAGCCAGCCCGGCAACGACGACGCCGGCTCGGCGAAGTACACCACCGCCACCGCCAGCAGCAGCACGCCCGCCACCGCCGCGGCCACATTGACCGCCCGTTCGTTGCTCATCGCGCTCCTCCAGATAGCGGCATCGATTCCCCGGTGCCCCGGGTACCGGCGAAGGCACGCCGGGCGCCCCAAGGACGCTCCGGACCGGCATGACACCCGGCGAAGATGAGTGGCAGATGAGCGCCGGCGGCGTGACGTCGCCCGTCAGGTCAACGCCAGGTCAGAACCTGCGCCCGCCCATGGAACGCTGGGACCTCAGCGGTACCGTGAGAGGCATGCCGGGAACCCAGTTGTTGATCGTCGAGGACGACGACGCCGTCGCCGCTGCCCTGCAGCGGGTCCTGACGGGCAGCGGGCACCAGGTGATGCGCGCCGCCACCGGAAGCGAGGCCCTTGCCATGCTCGGCCCCCAGACGGGGGTGGTCATCCTGGATCTCGGGCTGCCGGACATGGACGGCATTGAGGTGTGCCGGCATGTCCGGCGGGTCGAACCGGGCGTCGGGATCATGATCGTCTCCGCCCGGGACCGTGAGCTGGATGTCGTCGCCGGCCTCGACGCCGGAGCCGACGACTACCTCATGAAGCCCTTCCGGCTGGCGGAGCTCATGGCGCGGGTCCGCGCCCAGCTGCGTCGTGTCAGCTCACCGGCCGGGGACGCCGGCCGCATCGAAGCGGGCGCCGTCGCGATCGATCTGGATGCCCGCCGCGCCTGGGCCGGCGATACCGAGATCACCCTGCGCCCCAAAGAGTTCGCCCTCCTCGCGCTGCTGGCCGCCAACGCGGGCCGGGTGGTCACCCGAGACCGGATCATGGCCGAGGTGTGGGACACCACCTGGCTGGGATCGACGAAGACCCTCGACACCCACATCCTCGCGCTGCGCCAGAAGCTCGGGCCCCAGGCGATCACGACCCTGCGCGGGGTCGGCTATCGGTTCGAGGCCTGATGCGACGGCGGGTGATGGTCGCGATCGCGGCTGTCGCGGCGGTGGCCGTCGCCCTGTTCGCCCTCCCGCTCGGACAGGCGCTGCGCTCCGGGTATCGCGACCAAGAGCTGCTGCGCCTCCAGCGAGACGCGGTGTCCGACACCCGCTCGGTCGACGTCGACCCGGCCGAACCCGGTGGGGTCGAAGTGCCGGAGAGCACCGACCGCATCGGGGTCTACAACCTGGATGGCCGGCGCATCGCCGGCGAGGGGCCGGTCCGGGCTGACGCCACCGTCCGAATGGTCATCGCCGGACAGCGAACGCAGGCCGGTCAGACGGGACCGGATCTCGTCGCCGCCGTACCCCTGGTGACGCGTGAACGGATCACGGGTGTGCTGCGGGTCGAACGCGACGGAGCGGTGATCGAACGGCGCACGCGAACCGCGTGGGCGCTGCTCGCCGTCCTTGCCGCGGCGCTCATGGCGCTGGCCGTCGGCGCCGCGTGGCTCATCGCTCGGCGACTCGCCGCTCCCCTGGAGGGGCTCGCCAATGTCGCGGGACGCCTGGGGCGGGGTGAGTTCGGTGGCGAGATCCCCTCGAGCGGGCTCCCGGAGGCGGACGCGGTGGCCGCGGCGCTCGCCGACTCTGCGCGGCGGATCGAGGAGATGGTCGAACGGGAGCGCGCGTTCAGCACCCACGCCTCCCATCAGCTGCGCACGCCGCTCGCCGCGCTCCGCATCGACCTCGAATCGCTCGCGATGCGCGCTGACCCGGCGCCCCCCGAGGTCACCGCCGCGGTCGGCCAGGTCGACCGTCTCGAGGCGACGATCACCACCCTGCTGTCGGTCGCACGTGATCTCCCGCTGGAGGCCGACGGCACCGACCTCCTCGAGCTGTTGCGCACCGTGGCGGTGGGGTGGCGCACCGCCCTCGCCAGGCGGGGCCGCGATCTCACCCTCGACCTTCCGGCCGCGGCTCCGCGCAGCAGCGCGCACGTGCCCGTGGTGCGGGAGATCCTGGAGATCCTGATCGACAACGCGATCACCCACGGCGCCGGGACCGTCCACCTGAAGGTGCGATCCGGCGACGCCGGCGCCTGGCTGGATCTCGACGTCCGCGACGAGGGTGAGGGCCTCGACGCCGACCCGGACTCGGTGTTCTCCCAGGGGCAGCCGAGCACACCCGCCCGGCACGGCATCGGCCTGCCACTCGCCCGTGCGCTCGCCCTGGCCGAGAACGGAACGCTGACCCTCAGCCACCCAGGCCCGGAGCCGTGCTTCACCCTGCGATTGCCCGCGGTGCCGCCGAATGCCCCCCGCTGAAGCGTCCGCCGCCGAAGGCTTCACGCCGGTTCGCTCTGCGGCACCGGCGGCCGGCGCCGCGCAACCGCGGCACGCAGAGCGGTGATCAACGACCCGGTCGCGGCGAGCGCCCAGCTTCCGCCGACCGCCACGACGGCGCCCAGAGGTCCGAGGCCCCACACCAGGAGACCCGTCAGTGAGGCCCACAGGACCGCGCCGGCGGCATTGGCGATGAGGAACCGCCGCGGAGCCATGCCCGAGGCACCCGCCACCAGCGCCGCCACCACCCGCACCCCCGACACGAACCGGCCGAGGAGGACCGCCTTGCCACCATGCCGTTCAAAGAACACGGCACCTCGGCTGAGGGCCGCGCGTCGATGGCGCTGGAAGGGGCCGCGTTCGGCGAGCAGGACCCGCCGGCCGCCGCGACGACCGATCCAGAACCCGAGGTTGTCCCCGGCGATCGCCGCGCCCGCCGCGACACCGATGACCACCGGAAGACTCAGATGGCCCGCGCCGGCGAGCAGGGATGCCGCTGCGAGCGCGGTCTCCCCCGGGATCGGCAGGCCTGCGGATTCCCCGGCCACCAGCGCCGCAAGCGCCCCGTATCCGAGATTCGCCGGCACCGTGATGAACATCGCTGCTCCGTTCGTTCGACGTGTGTCGCATGGAACCGCACCCGGATGAGACCGCGATGAGCCGGCCGGGCGCCGGCTCTCATCCACGGTTCACGCGCCTGCTGGAACATCACGGGTGCACGGTTCCCGAGGAGAAGGGCGAAGGGGTATGCGCGTGCTCGTGGTCGAGGACCAGATCAAGATGGCCGGGCTCATCAAGCGCGGCCTCACGGCCGAGGGCGGCGTCGCGGATCTCGCCGAACGCGGTGAGGACGCGCTGTGGATGGCCGCGGCGAACCACTACGACGTGGTCGTATTGGACGTGATGCTGCCCGGCATCGACGGTCTTGAGACGTGCCGTCGCCTGCGCGAGGCGGGTGACTGGACCCCGGTGCTGCTGCTCACCGCCCGCGACGCGGTCGAGGACCGCGTCGCGGGATTGGACGGTGGTGCCGACGACTACCTCACCAAGCCGTTTGCGTTCGCCGAGCTCACCGCCCGGCTGCGCGCCCTGGTGCGCCGTGGCCCCAGGGAACGGCCCGCGGTACTCCGCGTCGGCTCCCTGAGCCTCGACCCCGCAACGCGGCGCGTTTGGCGAGGCGATACGGAGATCTCGCTCTCAGCAAAGGAGTACCTGCTGCTGGAGACCTTCATGCGATCCCCGGACGAGGTCCTCACCCGTCTGCAGCTGCTGGAGCGCGCATGGGACTACGAGTACGAGAACCGCTCCAACGTCGTGGATGTCTACGTGCGCTACCTCCGGGAGAAGATCGACCGCCCGTTCGGCGTCGAGTCGATCCAGACCCTGCGAGGAGCCGGCTACCGGCTGCGAAGCGCCGGCTGATGAGCCGCCTTCCCATCCGGCTGCGGTTGACCCTGGTGTTCGCCGGAGCGATGCTCGTCGCGCTGCTCATTGGCGGCGCGCTGCTGCGCCTCCGGGTTTCGGCGGCATTGGATGGGAACATCGACCAAGCCCTCCGGGCCCGCGCCGCCGATGTTTCTGCCCTGGTCGCCCAGTCCGACGAGGGACTGCGAGTCGCCGGTCAAAGCCCCCTGACCGAACGCGGCGAGGCGTTCGCCCAGGTGCTCGACGCCCGCGGAGGAATCTTCGACGCGACTCCGCTCCTGCGTGACCGTTCCCTGCTCACCCCCGGGCAGCTGCGCCGGGCCCGGGCGGGACGGATCGTCGTCGACCGTTCGGGCGTCGCGGGCCTCGAAGATGACGTGCGCCTTCTCGCGACGCCGGTCACGGCCCAGGACCAGCGACTGGTCGTGGTGGTCGGCGCCTCACTGGAGGACCGGAACGACACGCTCCGGACACTCACCCTGTTTCTCTTTGTCGCCGCTCCCGTCGCGCTGGTGGTGACGGCCGCCGCGGCCCACTGGGTGGCGGCCGCCGCACTGCGGCCCGCCGAGGCCATGCGCCGTCGCGCAGCACGGATCTCCGGTGAGCAGACCGGTGAGCGTCTGCCGCTGCCGGGCGCCCGCGATGAGATCCACCATCTCGGCGAGACCCTCAACGACATGCTCGACCGCATCGAACTCGCCATGCGCCGCCAACGCGAATTCGTTGCCGACGCCAGCCACGAACTGCGCACGCCGCTGGCGATCCTGACCTCCGAGCTGGAACTCGCGCGGCGACCTGGCACCACCCATATCGCGCTGAAGGCCGCCGTCGATTCCGCAGCCGAGGAAACCGAACGGCTCGTCCGTCTCGCCGAGGACCTCCTGGTGTTCGCCCGCGCGGACGCCGGGAGGCTGCCGGTCCGTCCTGAACCGGTGATGCCGGCGGCGCTGACCGCACTGGTGGCCACCCGTTTCACCGCGCGCGCCGGCGCCGCGGGGCGCCGCATCGAGGTTCTGAACGAGGCAGACGGTCCCGTGCGGCTGGATACCGCGCGGATCGAGCAGGCGCTCGGAAACCTCGTGGACAACGCCCTGCGCCATGGGGAGGGGACGGTGTTCATCCGCACCCAGTCGATCTCCCCGGGGCTCCTGCGGTTCTGCGTGGGTGACGACGGGCACGCAATGACCGAGGCGTTCGCCGCCCATGCCTTCGATCGGTTCACGCGAGCCGATCCCGCCCGCGGGCGGGATGGGGGGGCGGGCCTGGGGCTGGCGATCGTTCGTGCGATCGCCCAGGCCCACGGCGGGTCGTCCGGTATCAGCCTCGGCCCGCGCGGAACGCGGGTCTGGTTCACCGTCCGGGTCGACCTGGGAGGTGAGGGAGATCGCGAAGCGGACGACGATCGGCGCCGTGAGATCCTTCCCGGCGGCACCGAACCCACCCCCTGACCGGAGGATCCTCCGGCGTGCTCACGGCAAACGAGGCGCCCCTCATCTCCTATCGGGACGTCGGCCTCGAGGGGCCGGATGGTTCGATTCTCACCGAGGTGAGCGCCGACATACCCGCGCGAGGGATCACGGTGATCGTCGGGCCGTCCGGGGCAGGCAAGAGCACCATGCTGCGGCTGGCAAACCGCTTGGAGGCCGCCGATCGCGGGCGGGTGCTGGTACTCGGTGAGGATGTCGCGACCGGTGACACGCGGAAGCTGCGGCGCAGGGTCGGGATGGTGTTCCAGCGTCCCGCCCTCTTTCCCTGCACGGTGGCGGACAACCTGCGCGTGGCGGACCCGGGACTGGATGACGCCGCGATACGACGGTTGCTCGGCAGGGTGGGTTTGCCCCCCGCCGTGGCCGGACAAGACGCGGGAACCCTCTCGGGTGGTGAGGCGCAGCGGCTCTGCATCGCCCGAGCGCTTGCGGCCGCTCCGATCGCCCTGCTCTTGGACGAGGCGACGGCCAGCCTCGACCCAGCCGCAACCACCACGATCGAGGATCTGGTGACGGGGCTCGCCGCCGATGGCATCCCGATCGTCTGGGTCACCCATGATCAGGATCAAATGCGGCGGATCGCCGACCAGGTGGTGGTGGTGATGGCCGGCCGGGTGGTCCACGTCGGGCCTTCCCGGTCCCCGGTCACCGATCCGGAGGGCCGGGCCTTCCTCCTGGGGGGGAAATCGGATGCAGGGTGATGTCGATGCCCTGGGACTGCTGCTTTCGATGGCGCTGGTCGCGGTCGCCATTTTGGTTTCCGGGTGGCAGCGGCTCGGGCTTGGCGTCGGGATCGCCTGGGCGGCGGCTCGGGCGATCGGCCAGCTTCTGCTCGTCGGGGTGGCCCTGCGATACGTCATCCAACCGGACAGACCCATTGTTCTTGCATGGGTCTGGGTGGCGGCCATGGTGCTTTTCGCAGCGGAGACGCTCCACCGCCGGGCACCCGAGGTTCCCGGTGCGCGGATGCTGGGTGTGGCGTCTTTCGGGGCATCCGGGGTGGTGGTGCTCGGGAGCCTGTTCGGGCTCGGTGTGTTCCCCCTGGAGGCCCGCACGCTCGTCCCGATCGCCGGAATGACCGTCGGGAACTCGATGACCGCCACAGTCGTGGTGGGGCGTCGGATCGTCGAGGAACTGCGTGACCGCCGGGATCTGATCGAGGCGCGCCTGGCGCTCGGCCACTCCGCCCGGGATGCCGCTCGGTCACATGTTCGGACCGCTCTTCGCACCGCCCTGAGCCCCGCAATCGAATCAACCAAGGCTGTCGGGCTCGTGTTCCTGCCAGGGGCCATGACCGGCCTGATCCTCGCCGGGGTCGATCCCGTCGACGCCGTACTGGTTCAGGCGGTCGTGATGTACCTGGTGCTGGGCGCCACCGCGACGACGACCACCGTCATCGCCCTGGGGCTGCAGCGCCGCCTGTTCACCCCCGACGAGCGGCTCATCCGCATCCCGATGCCGGATCGATAGCCGCCGACCGTCTCACCGTGGTCTCGGCGCGACGGTCACAGGAACGGCGCCGGGTTGGCCACGAAGGGGTGCCGGCGGCGCGGACCACCGCGGGCAGGTTCACCTCCTCACCGCCCGGAGCCCCTCGCCGAGGCATGGTCACCGCTACACGTCCCGCCGCCTCAGCAGGATGGCCGCCACGGCAAGAGCGGCGCCGGCGTAGCCGCAGAACAGTGCGAACCCGGTCCATGGCGCCAGATGGTCCGAACCGCCCAGGGACATCACCGCCTGCCCCGCGGCCAAGGGGAGGTAGGGGGAGGCGGCGCTGTTCCACGCGCTGGGCAGCACATTCATCAGCGGCGGCAGGACGAACATCGCCCCCGCGAAGGTCGCGATGCCGCCCGCGGTGTTCCGAAGGATCGCGCCGATGCCCAAGCCGAACAGTCCGACCATGCACAGATAGAGGCCGGCTCCGAGAACCGCGCGAGTGACACCGGGGTCGTGGAGACCGAGGTGCGGTATCCCTCCTCCCGCGAGCACCGACTGCCCTGCGAAGAATGCGACCAGCACAGCGGGCACGCTGAGGGCGAGTGTTGTGAGACCGAACACGACGGCCTTACCCCAGAGGACCGGTAGCCGGCGCGGAACCGCGGTCATCGAGGCGCGGATCATGCCGGTCGAGTACTCCGCCGTGACGACGAGGACACCGAGGACGCCGATGGCGAGTTGTGCCAGCTGCACGCCCGCCAGGTTCAGCTCGAGCGGATGGAAGCCCGCGCGATCCCCGATGCTCATACTCGCCCAGTGATTGCGAAACACCGCGGTGGCGAGGACGGCGATACCGATCGTCAAGCCGAGGGCGGCGATGAGCGACCAGCGTGTCGATCGAACCGAGCGCAGCTTTGTCCACTCGGAGCGGAGCACCCGGGACTGGGTGATCCCGAGATCGGCGGCAGGTGGTGTGAGCGGGGTCATGCCGCAACCTCCTGTGGAGCGGGCCTGACCGCATCCGGACTCGCCCCGAATTGAACGGCGTCCTTCGTCAGGGACATGAAGGCGTCCTCCAGCGACACCTGTTCCGCGACCAGTTCGTGCAGAACGATTTGCTCCCGCGCCGCGAGTTCACCGATCCGCGCGGCCGCGACGCCCTCGATCTCAAGCGCCTGTGCGCCGAGCGTCTTGACGTTCGCGCCGTCCGCAACGGCCAGCTCGCCGAGCTGCGCCGCTTGCGGCGAGCGCACACGCACGATCTGGGCCGAGTGGCGCTGCACGAATTCCTCGAGGCTGAGGTCGGCGATGAGTCGGCCGCGTCCGATGACGATCAGGTGCTCCGCAGTCAGGGCCATCTCGCTCATCAGATGCGAGGAGAGGAAGACGGTGCGTCCCTCCGCGGCGAGCCCCTTCAGCAACTCGCGGACCCACCTGATCCCCTCCGGGTCGAGGCCGTTCACGGGTTCGTCCATGAGCACGGTCCGGGGGTCGCCCAGCAACGCGGCGGCGATGCCCAAGCGCTGCCCCATTCCCAGTGAGAAGCCTCCGACGCGTCGCCGGGCGACCTCGTGAAGGCCGACCAGGTCGAGGACCTCGCCGACCCGTGCCCGGCCGATCCCGTGGGTTTGGGCCAGCGCCAGGAGATGGTCTCTGGCCGAGCGCCCGGTGTGGACCGAGCGAGCCTCGAGGAGGGCGCCCACCTCAGACATCGGCGCCGGGTGATCGGCATAGTGGCGGCCGTTCACCGTCACGTCGCCGCTCGTGGGCGAGTCGAGTCCCAGGATCATCCGCATCGTCGTCGACTTGCCCGAGCCGTTTGGGCCAAGAAAGCCCGTCACGATGCCTGGACGTACGGTGAACGTGAGCCCGCTGACGGCCGTCGTCTCTCCATAGCGCTTGGTCAGGTCGCGCACTTCGATCACATGCGGCTCCATCGGACAGTCCACGGGACGACGCGGGAGTGCATCGCCCCTGGACGAGGTGGCTACGGCCGCTGCGGCGCTCACGAGGACGCGGGCCGTGCACTCTGGGGACCGTGGATGTCCCTCGCCCGCCACAGCTCCCCACATCCTGGGGTCCACTGATGAACCGGGGATGAGAGGTGCCCCGCACGACGGCACGGCATCCGCCCCGACGGGAGGATCGTCCGGCCGGGCGGATGCCCCAGAGACCCCCGACGCGTCATGAGTGCCACCCACGACGCGTCTGCCGCCACCACGGGGGCGCGGAGGACTGAAGAACGGACTTCAAACGGACTGGGGGTCGACGAAACGGGACATGTGCAGGCAGTTGCCGCGCCGGCGATCGCACCGACTGCCCTGGTCGTATCGCGCGGACTGCTCAGGTTCATCGCACCGACTGCCCTCGTGCATCGCACGAACTGCCCTGGTCCGCGCGGACGCGTTCGGCAACCAGTAGGTAGGTGTCTCTCCGCTCCCCGGGGACCACTGCGACCCGCTGGTAGCGGTTGGGGTTGGCGGAGATCTCCTGTGCTGCGCGGCGCAGCGTGGCGCGTTGGTGGTGGGGCCGGGTCGCGGTGATCCCGAGGGTCGCAAGCAACGCTTGGTCGACGGTGCGTCGGTAGGTGCCGGTGAAGCGTTCGGCCTCCAGGAACACCAGCAGCCGGCGGGCGGTGTGGCCGCGTAGGGCTCTGAGCTGTCGCCAGCTGACGTAGGTGACGTGCCCCCGGCGGAGTTGTTCGTGGAGCCAGTCCCCCAGGACCAGCATCCCGGTGTGGGAGCTGCGCCCGGGTCGGTCCCGCTCTCCTCGTTCCCAGCGGTCCAGGAGCCCGAAGGTGTCGATCCGGACCTCCCGCAGGCGCGCGTTGAACACGCGCGCCCGGAACGTCGCCTGGGTGAGTGAGTCAACCGCCCGGGCCAGATCCGTGGCGGCACCGCCGCCTCGTCTCCAGCCCAGGTCATCGGCCAGGCCGGAGAGGGTGAACGGGATGTGCCTGGCATCCCGGGTGCCGAGCTCGCGCCAGCGGGAGCAGGCCCACACCAGCACGTCGAACGAGACCCCGCCAAGGGGTGGTCCCGGGTCGATGCGCTCCACCAGACCCAGCCGGTCGTGGTTGGCGATCAGCTCGACGATCCCCGTGCCGTAACTCGCGCCGGGGTTCCACAGGCCCTTGCGGGCGAGGTTGCTCTCGATGCATGCGCGGTCCGAACTCAGCCGCGCCGAGATACCCGGTGGGGAGGAGGGAGAGACGTCCGGTGCCGGCCCGCTGGTCTCCTCGTCGAACCGGGCGGCGGCCATCGCCTGCAGGATCACCGCGCGCAGGTCCGGATCCTCCGGGAGCGTGATGGCCGGCGCGGTCTGCCCGGTCACCTCCGGTCCCGGCACGCCGGGGGTGTCAGCAGGGTGTCAGCGAGACCATCCGAGATCACACGAGACGAACCGACCCTGGCCGGGCAAGAAGCCCCGTCTGCAAGCCGAAAACTCAGACCACCCGAGACCACACGAGATCCGGGGCCGGAACTACGAAACCGAAGGTCACAGGTTCGAGTCCTGTCTGGCGCGCTTCGAAAACCCCTTGAGAGAGGGGTTTTCGTCGTTCTGGGGTGGCTTGGTCGGCCCTTGCGGGTGTCAGGGTGCCAGCGAGGGGTCAACCGAGCCGCTCGATCCAGAGCCGATCCAGAGGGCGCCTCCGTCCCTGGGGGATGGGCCTGCCGTTCAGGCCCCTACCTGTACCGGTCGCGCCGGGCAGGATTTCGGAGTGCCGACCTGCGGCCATGCGACGCGGCCCTTATCGTGATCCGACCGCGGCACCTCCTAGGGTCGACCGGGCATGCGTGTCCGTGTCTACGTCGACGGGTTCAACCTCTACTACGGGGGCAAGCGCCTGGCCGCCCGGCATACCGGTGGAAAGGTCCCGACGTGGAAGTGGCTCGACCTGCGGGCGCTTGCGTCGCTGATCGTCGAGCAGCGGTGGATGGGCCGCGATGCGGTTATCGACCACGTGACCTACTGCACCGCCCGGGTCGTCGGCGACCCGGACAACCACGCCCGGCAGGCGGCGTATCTGCGGGCGCTGGCGGTGTCGGGCACCGTCGACCGCATCGAGTTCGGGTTGTTCAAGGAGCGGTACCGAGAGCTCCCACGCGCGACGCGCGGTCCGGACGGCGGGCCGGTCCTTGCAGGGAGGCGGCTGCAGATGGTCGGCGTGTCGATCCGTGAGGAGAAGGGCTCGGACGTGAACCTGGCCTCGCACCTGCTCATCGACGCGCTCACCGGTGTCATGGACGCTGCGGTGGTCATCTCCAACGACTCCGACCTGGAGTTCCCTGTCCGGGAGGTGAGAGCGCGGATGCCGGTGGGAACCGTGAGCCCGTACGGCCCGGTGCACGGCTCACTGCGCCCGGTCATGACCCCCGGCTGCGGCCACTGGTTCCACCAGCTCGACCTTGCGCAACTCGCCGCCTGTCAGCTGCCCGCGGAGGTCGTCGGGATCAAGCGCCCGCGGACGTGGTGATGAGGCGCGCGCAGCGACTCGGCCGCGGTTGTTGACTCCGCCGACCGGCTTCCCGATACTGAGGTCAATCCACCCGGGGCCGCCGTGCCCCGGGTTTTTTTGTTGGCCGCGCTCCGCGCGTGAAGGTCGGTGCGTTTCCGGAGGTGCACCGGTCAGTGCCGCCGGCTACGCGGGTGGCACTCCGACCAGCGGTGGGCTGAGCCCAGGTTCCGGGGGCGGCCACCGCGGCGAGCGGGTCGGCTCGGGAATCCAGCGCCCGGCATGGTGATCCCATGTCGCGCATCCCGCGCGCAGCGATGCGACCCAGTAGGCGACGACCGCTTCGATGGAGGTTCCCGCCGGCCAGCCCTCTTGCAAGGTCACGTGGAGCACCGCGCAGTGCGTCCCATCGGGACTCTTGGTGTCCGCAACCAGGAGGAACTGCTTCATCCGGGCGATGACGACCCATGAAGAGGGCCACCAGTACTCGGGGTCGTTCTGAGGCGATTGACCCCAGTCGCCCGCGTTGGACCGAGCCTCCTCGAGTTCCTCGCGGCGATACCGCTCAAGGGACGCCTCAAGCGACACCGGCGCCAGGCTCGTCGGAGCCAGCGTGAACCTGCCGAAGCCGTCCTCTTCGAGCCGTGCCTCGCCGTTGCACCAGGAGAACCAGTCGACGATCTCGCCCGGTGCGGCAAGCCCGGCGGCACGCAAGACGTCGCGGACCCGCCCGGGCTCGAGCCCGGGAACCATCGAGTCAGGCTCGGCGCTGCCGCTGGCGCGCAGCAGCCCCTCGTAGTCCTGCAGAAGGCGTTGCAGTCGGCTCATTTCAAGGTCCGGTCACGAACGGGCGACGAAGGATGAGGTGCTCGTGAGCCCCGGTGCGTTGCGTCACCTCGGGACGCTGGCGGTCAGTCCGGGCCCATCGAGCGGGCGACGACGCGGCCACTGGAGGTCAGCGCAGCGATTCGCCAGCTCGGGGGAACGCCGTCGGTGATGAGCACGCCCGTGACAAGGAACCAGCCGTTCCGGACGGTTGCGGCGGTGCCGCCCGTCACCCGGGCGACTCGGGAGGAGGCCCTGCCGAACAGGTAGCCCGGGCCGCTGCCGCAGACCCGCAGGTCCGGGCGGGCCGGGGTGAGCTGACAGCCAATCCCGCCGCCCCGAAAGGTGAGCCCGCCAACCGTCGCGCGGGGGTCGACCAGAACCTGGGAGGTCCAGCCGTCACGGTCGATGCCGGTCCAGATGCTCCACTCACCGGCCGCAGTCGTGAGGGTCAGCGGCCGCAGGACGCTCTGCGGGTCGATGGCCCCCGAACCGCGCTCTGGGCCATCGATCCACGGCTGCAGGACGTCCGGCAGGGGGCTGACCGCGTCCCCCGCGCGGACCCTCGGCGCTCCGGTGGCACTCTCCGCTTGGACGATCACTCGCCCCGGCAGGGGGTGGCGCAGCATGTCCGCCAGGTAGCGCGCGCGGGATCCGTCGGTGACGTCCACCACAAGGCGCGTACCGGCACCGGCAGTCGGGTCGGCGTCACCGGCGACGTACTGCTGGCCCTCCCACGCGTAGACCACCAGGGCGGGGCGTCCCCCCGCTGCCCGCAGGCGCGCCCAGTGCGCACGCCCATCCGCGGTGAGCGTGAAGGTCAGCAGGGTCCGGTTCCGGGTCGGCACGGACAGGTCCGCTGATCGCAGCCGCGGCACCGACCTGAGCAGACGGAACTTCACGCCGCGCGCGCCGATCGCCAGCCGGAACCGTCGCGGCAGCTGCCGGACCCGGAACCCCCTGGGCAGCGCCTTGAGGCGCGGTGCGCCAGACGCATCGACCAACACCCAGGTTGCCGAGCAACGCCCTGCGGGTGAACTCCGGGCCGTTGAGGGACCGCGACCCGGGCACCGTCAGGTACAGCTCCCCGCCGCGGGCCGGACCCAGCCGCCCGGCGAGGGCAAGCAGCGGATCCGGCATCACATTCGTCGCCAACGCCGCATGCAGGTCATAGATCGCGACGCCGGCGGGCATCAGCAGATCTCGGAGCTCACCCGAGGTCCGCGCCACCGGTGCCCACACATCGAGCGTGCCCTCCCGGTGGGGACGGGTGAGCACCCGGAACCCGGCATCCCGGGCCCGCCCGCTGATCGCCCGGGCCGCGACGAACGCGATGCCCCGCACCGAGACACCTGACGCGGGGTCCGGAACCACCCGCAACCGCAGCGCGACCCCCTCCTGCGTACGTTCGGCGAACACCGGCTCCGGACCGGCGGCGAGCACGCGTGAAGGCCCGGCCACCAAACCCGCGGCGATCAGGACGCCCGTGAGCGCCAGCAGAACCCGTGAGCCGAACTGATGAACGCTTGGCATCTCACTCCGAACGCGCCGGGGGTAGCGGACAGGGAATCTGTCATTCAATGCAGATCTGGACCAGTCCGCATGTCGAGATTTCAGCCGTCGGCCAGAGGTTGTGTGCCCTCGCCTACGTGCCGATGCGGATGTGAGTGGCCGTCTCCCGCCCTCCCGAGTGGTACCTGCGCTCACCGTTGCACATGCGCTGGTACGCGATGCGCCTGGGCCTGTCGGACAAGCTCCGACACGCGGGTGAGGTCCCGCCAGACCAGCACGGTCGCCCCGGTGCGCGGTGCCTGTTCCCGGCTCGTCCGGTGTACGGCCGGGTAAACGTCGACGAGACGCGAACCGACTTCCAGGTGCTGCTGAGCCCCAGGGGCAGCGTCCTGCTGGCCGTGTGTGTCGAGCGTGCATCAGACCCCGGCGTCCCGTGGGAGCGATCCCTCAGCGCCATCGCCCATGTCACCGGGATGGGGGCCACGGTTGCCGCCCCGATGACGCGAACGCACCTGTGCGGAGTGGACGCGGTGGCCCACACGATTGCGTGGGGGACCTTCTCGCTTCAGCACGAGTGGAAGCTCATCGCCCATGGCTGGCTGTACTACGTCGGAGTCGTGCAGCGCCGGAACGATTCCGGAGCCGTTCTGGACCTCGCCCTGCGGGCTCTGGGGAGTTGGCGATGGCTGCCGCCCGTTGATGGTGCTCACCCGGCCACCGGGTCAACGGATTCTGATCACGCCCCTGCCGGCGGGGCCGTTGAGGATGACCCGACCGGGGGTTGAGGTGGTGTCCGGGATCTCGACGAGGCCGTTGACGATGGGTGCGTCGCCGAAGTTGATCACGCTCGTATAGCCCGGGCCGACCGCCCAGATCTGGCGCTGAACTCCGACCGAGGAGTCGCCGGCCAACGGTTGGACCCACGGGTTGCTCCCAGGGGCGACAGGAACCATCCCTTGGGCGGTGGTGAGCCCCGTGGCCCTGCTGCCCTTCGGGACGCTGCGGGATGTGAAGACACTGATGGTCGCGCCCGCTCCCCCCGCAGCGGGGCGATTGAGTGCGATCCATGCCAACCAGCCGGTGCGCGACGGACCGAACATCCAGACCCGCTGAGGAACCACGTCCACGAATGGCTGATTCAGGATCGCCTGGGGAACCTGCTCATGGTCGAGGAGTCGGCCCCCCTGCAGGTACCGGGCACGGGCGGGCGGATCCGGTACGGGCATGTCCGCGGGTGCGGGCTCGAGCTTGAGCGCCTGGAGGATCTCCCTGACCCCATTTAGGTCCAGGCGTCCGGCGCGCCGGTAGGCGACGCGCCCATCGCGGTCCAGCACGACAACGGTGGGAGCCCGTCCGATACGCAGACCGGCGGCGAGGGCACCGTTCGGGTCGGCGGCGACGGCGAACCCCTTCCGCTTCCTGCGGAACGCCAGGGCTTTGGCCTCGCCGCCATCTCGCGCCACGGCGATCAACGTTGGATACGGCAGGGGGTTGCTGAGCTTGTCGAGCATCTCAGCGTCGGCGCGAAGATCCGCGAACACCAGCACGACCGGCGTCCCTCGGAAGCCCGGGAGCGGGTCGGTCTGGAATCCGGTGCTGCCGCGTCGGGCCCATCGGATGGCCAGGCCGGCGGGCACCGTCGTCCGCGTCCCGCCCGGCCCGGCCGGAGTGCTCACCGCCAAACCGATCTCGCTCCCGGCGTCGGCCGTCACACCCGGTTGCAGGGCTTGACCGATGACGCGATTCGGCTGGGTGTCGGTCTGCTGGGGTTCCCTCCGGCCGTCGGCGAGGCGGGCGGCCTGGAGGACCTCGGCGGCCTGATCCGGGGTCAGGTCGGTGAGGTCCGGGACCACCGCCGGTGCGCGGCGCTCCGCTGGGGTCAGCGGAACCGGCTGCCCCGTGTCCAGACGCACCCGCCGCTCGCCCGCCCGGGTCACCAGCACAACCTCACGGACGGTGCGCTCCAACACGGCCACGTTGGCCCGAACCGTCACGGGCCGCCCGTCGAGGGTCCGCACGCGCGTGCCGTCAGGCACGAGCACCAAGAACTGCGACCGGTTCCACCACGAGCCCTGCACCAGCGCGGCTCGCCGGACATCGTCGGCCGGAGCACAGGTCCCCGACCGGAACGCCAACCGCGGAGGGAATGCGAACAGGCAGACGAAGCCCGTGTTGGTGCGCCCGACGACGACCCGCACCCCTGTGGGCAGCTCCCGGGCGAGTCTTAGCGACCCCGGCTGGACCCCGGGGAAGCCCAGTCCGTCAGGCCTCGGCGTGACCAGGCTGGGGTCGGGAAAGGCCCGGCCGCCGAGAACGGCGAACCCTTGAGTGCCCCCGGTCGGGGTGGGAGCGGGCGCGTCGGTTCCGCGGGGCAGCGCCAACACGAACAGGGCGGCAAACCCGGCGACCGTTCCAGCGAGTGCAACACCACCCCAGACGCGTCGAACCCGGGAGGGTGCCCTTCGCGCCGGGACTCGTGCATCCAGATACTCCAACGCCATCTGGAACGACCCCGCGGGCGGCTCACCAGGGCGCAGCGTGTCGGCGAGGCGCTGCTCGATCTCAGCGGACATCGGTGACCTCCAGCCGCTGGCGGAGCTCCGCCAGGGCACGGGCAAGACGTGAATGGACGGTGCCCACCTGAAGTCCCATCGCCTCGGCGATCTCCGGCGGGGTCAGATCCAGGCCGTACCGCAGTGCCACCAGCGCCCGGCGATCCGCCGGCAGCGCTCGAACCGCAGACGCCAGACCCGGCTCCCAGTCACCGAAGCCCTCGGCGGCAAGGTCCGACGCGGCGTCCAGGCCGATGAGGCGCCGGTCACGCCGCGTGGCGTCGATTGCCTGGTTGACGACGATGCGCCGCAGCCACGCCCCGAACGGGCGACGCCCGTCGAAGCGGCCGAGCTTGCTCACCGCCTGCACCAGCGCCTCCTGGGCGATGTCCTGGGCGCGCTGGTCATCGCCGCACACCGCCCGGGCGGTGCGCCACGCATCCCGCCAGTGCAGGGCGAACAACTCCCCCCGGGCCTCGCGGGACCCGCGGCGTGCGTCGGCGATCAGACGCTGTTCGGAATCAGGCATGCACCCTGTCAACGGACGGACCGGTGATCTGCGTCCCGACCTTCTCATCCGCTCCGCGGGACGACCGGGACCCGGCCGTCAGTTCATGTGCGCCGCAGCCCAGAAGATCAGCAGGACCACCAGCAACAACCCAAGCAGCACCAGGCCCGCGAGGGAGGCGCCAACGAGGGCCGGCCGGGGCGTCGGCCGCCCGAGACGGGCTGCCCTGACCGACACCATCTGCCACGACACCACCGTCAGCACGCTCACCGCCGCCGCGCACACCAACAACACACCGGCCGCATTCCGACCCGCGTCGCCAGCCCCTGAGAACACCACAGCAAGGACCGCGCATGCGGCCGCCACTAGCCCGAGGGCACGGGTGCTCCTCCCGCCCGCTGCGATCGGATCGTGGCCGGAGTCTCCCGATCGTTCACCGGGGGACCCCGAGTGCTCGCCGTCGGTCACGCCGCTCCCATGAAAGCGGATGGTGAGCGGGGAACACCGCCGGTCATAGATGCGAGAGGCAGGGCCTCGGCGCGCAGTCCACCCAAGCCGTCAACTTCTTTCCACCGCGATGTATCGGTAGACCGGGCGAGTCGCCTTGAACAGCTCGGCGTACGAGGGGAATGCGCACCCGGTCCAGCGTTCGATGAGCAGCAGCGACATCGCGCAGGGGTCGTCGGCGTCGCCGAATGGGAGATCCGCCTCCTCGGGCAAGGGGTCGCCGACCATGGAGACGTCGAGCAGCGGGTCGAAGTCCCGCACCACCCGACCGTCTCTGGCGAGCATGACGCTCATGTGCGCGTTGATGTCGGTCGAGAACGCCGCGCACACCCCCGCCGCCGAGGCACGCTCTGCGATGCCCTTCCAGGTGCCAGTCGCTCCCTCATCGACGACGATCATCGATTCGCCGGCGCCGATGACCTGGATGAGCCCGGTCACCGCCAACTGGCCGATGTACGTGACGTCGACGTCCGGTTCGGACTGAGCCACCAGCTCCCACGCCTGCCCGAAGGTCCCGGTAACGACCGGGGCGCGCTCGGCAGCGAAGGCGGCCAGGATCTGGTCGGTCTCAGCGCCCTGGACGACCATGAGGCAGAACGCCTCCGGGACGATGTCGTCCTCTGTCTCCTCGTAGCGCTGCCACGGCGGCGGGCCGGTTGCGTCGCCCATCGTGAACCCCCATTGCCTGTTGCGATCCCGGGCTCTATCGGCCCGGAACGAGGGTGGGGTGAGCCAGCGAGCCCGAACCAGCCGATTCGCAGGCTCGTCGCTCCGGCGCCGGCGTGATCGGCACAGATCTCCCGGTTAGCGCCGCCTGACGGTCACGGCACCCTCGACGGATGGTGCGTCGCTACCCAACCACCGTCGTCAACGCGACGCTCATCGTGCGGATGGCCATCGGCACGGTCCGTCGCTGGAGTCAGCCGTGGATGGTCGGCCCCGGCTGGGAGTGATGATCGGCCGCGGTGCAGGAAGTGGTCGGTGGAGGGACACATTCGAGGGTTCCCACTCGTTATAGGGGTGGTGGTGACCCTCGAGAGCGATATCGAAGCCGACCTGGTTCGCGACGCCCGACGCGGCGACGCCGTCGCCGTGGCCCGGCTTTTCGATGTCTGCTGGCCGGACGCGTGGCGCGTGGCGGTAGGGCTCACCGGTGATGCCGCCGCGGCGGATGACGTCGCCCAGGAGGGGTTCCTCAAGGCGATGCGGAGTCTGCATGGGTTCGACGGACGTCGGCCGTTCAGGGTGTGGTTACACCGGATCGTCGCCAATGAGGGGCGGGACCACCAGCGCCGCGAACGGCGCCGCGGTCAGCTGCAGACCCAGTTGAGTGACCAACCAACCCCTGCCGAGATGAGCGCGGAGGTCCCGGGCCTCACCGAGGCGCTGCTGGATCTGAGCGCCGACCAGCGGGCGGTGCTGTTCCTGCATTTCTGGGTCGGGCACACCGTGGATGAGGTCGGCGTCGTGCTGGGCGTGCCGACCGGGACGGTGCGCTCCCGCCTGGGACGTGCGATGCACACACTGCGCGCGCGCCCGGATCTCCAAGCGATCGCGAGGTCGAGCGATGTCTGAGTGGGCTACCTCTGCTGAGCGCGCTCGGATCACCCAGGCACTGGCGGGACTCGCCCCGCCGGACGCGGTGACCGGGACGGCCCGGCAACGCGTTCTCGATCAAGCCGCCGCGTCCGGCCGAATGCCGCTTTCGCGGTGGCTGCGTCCCGCGCTGCGGTTCGCGGTACCGGCGGTGGGGATCGCCGGCATCGCGACGGTCTTGGTGCTCGCGCTGCCGCGCGGGGAGGATGCGTCGCGTATCGCCGCGGGCCCGCAGAGCGAGAGTTGTGTTGCCAAGCGGGGATTCGAGGTGCGCATCCTGCCGACCCGTCCTGCGGTCGCGGTTGACCAGGCGGGGGCGGTGACCGTCGTCTGGAACGACTTTGATCGGACGATCCGGACCGCGACGAACACAGGTGGGGGCTGGCAGTCCACACGGCTCAGCGGCACGGGGGTGTTCAACACGACATCCCCGGCGCTCGCCACGAACGCCGCCGGGGATGCCATTGCAGTGTGGATCGAAGGCGGCCAACTCACCGCCCGATACCGCCCGGCGGGCAAGGCATGGGGCGACCCGGAGCACCTTGGTGCGGTGCCCGGCAGGGCCCCGCTGTTCGACGGACCCGCGGCCGTCGTTGCATCCGATGGCACCGCGACGGTCGCCTGGCCTCAGGGGGAGGGGCTTCGCGCCGGCCGGCGCACCGCCGACGGTCGGTGGACATTCACCTCGACCGAGACGGCCCCCACGCCCGGAGGAACGATTCCGGGTCCCTCAGAGGTCGACCTAGCAGTCGACGATCAGGGCACCGTCGCCGCCGTGTGGATGGCCGGCGGCGCGTCCGGGATCTCCGCGGCGACATGGCCTGCAGGCGCTCAGCGCTGGAACAAGGACGCGGCGCTCATCACGACGGTCCGCGGGCGGGTCGGGGGGTTCGGCAGCCCCAAGGTCGCCGCGACCCCTGCGGGGTTCGTCGCCACGATGTTCATCGGCATCGCCCCGAGCACGACGGTCCGGTCCACCGTCCCGGATCCGACAGGACAGGGACGCGTGATCGCACAGGCACCGCGAAACGACGACCAGGTCGTCGCGACCTGGCTGCCACGGGGCCAGCGCGCCTGGACCACCGCACAACGACTCAGCGCGAGAGGCACCACCCCGACAGGCGACTTTCCCACCGTCTCAGGTCCCGACGGGACCGCGGCGGTCGCATGGGTATCGGCCGCGGCGCCCGGCACCCCTGCCTACCGACGCCCGGGCTTCCCACCCCGATCGCTGCACGTGGCGATCGCCCAACCCGGCCGCACCACCTTCGGGCAGGTCCTAAAGGTCCCGGGGGCCGCCGGCACCATCGCTAGCCCGAGCCTCGCGATCGACGGGCAGGCACGCCTCACCACAGCCTGGACACTTGGAGCCAACGCCTTCTCAGGCCGCAACTCGAGCGTCCAAACCACAAGCCTCACCCCCGGTTCCAGCTGGACCACGACGCGCCGACTTTCCGAGACCGGCCCCGGCCCGCTCAACCCGTCTCTTGCCGTCAACCCAACCGGGGCCCTCGCCGCCGCCTGGATGCGATGCGCCAACAGCAACGACCTCAGGCTGCAGGTCATCGCCGGAACGGCAGGGGCGTGGGCGCAACCAGCCCGCGTTCGATAGCCGCCGTGGCGGTCACGCGAGCCTGGACGCGCTGAGTGGTCGCCGACGATCGCTTCCCAGCGCAGTGCCTACCTGCCGCCGCCGCGACGTCTGGATGGTGCGCTCAGTCCTCCGGGAGACAATTTGCACTTCCTTCAACGCCGCGCCGCGTGGATTGACATGCGATCGGTGAGAATGGCGGCCGTCTACGGAGGACTGCCGTGCCAATCGCTTCATCCCGTCCGTCCGCCGGCAGCTCTGGCCGCCGCATGCCCAACCGCTTGTCCGCATGGTTGTGGCGGCGGTTCGTGAGACGCGCCTCCTGGGTCGTCGCCGTTGTCGCGTTTTGCTCGACCGCGGTTTCCCCTGCGGCGGCAGCCCCGCCGGCGCCGTTGGTGATGCCGGGGTGGCCCAAGGCGGCGGCGGCCGGTCGGCTCTTCCCGGGTCCCGGTGGTGGGGTGGTGGCGTTGAGCAACGTCGCTCTGAAGGAGGTCGCGGCGGCGTACGACGTCTCGGGGCGGCTGCTGTGGGCGAACCAGCGCCAACCGGGATGCGGGAACTGCGTCTCGGGAAGCCAGCGACCCCAACTGTGGCAGGACGGGACCTACGGCCCGTTGGGCGCGACCGGCAGTGACTACTGGGCGGTCGACCGGCACGGCCGCACGGTGGCCGGCTGCAAGGGCCCCGTGCTCGCCGGTGGCGCCTGCCTGGTCTCCCTGGCGGATTTCGACCCGGTGAGGGTGGGCCTCAATCCCGGCGTGGCGTTGAGCCGCGACGGCGCAGAGGTGTGGCGCCATATCGAGTCCGACCTCATCTGGGTTCCCGACATGTCGGACTGGCCGGCGCCCGTGGTCGACCTGGCGGGCAACGTCTATGCGGCGTTCGGCAACGCCTACCCCGGGGCGAGCGGCCTGGACGTGACACGCGTCCTGGCCCTCGATGCCGCGTCCGGGGGCCTGAGATGGCGCCGGTTGATGCCGGCCAGAGTGGTGGACGGCCTGGAGTCCGGCGTGCTGGTGGATCATCTCGGCACCACAGTCGCATTGGACGCTCAGGGGAAGGAGCGGTGGCGCCTGGACACCGCCCTCGGGTCGCCGGTCCAGGCGATCCCCGATCCCGCCCGGGGCCGGGTGATCGTGACGCTGCGGTACGTCGACGATGTGCGGGTCGCGTCGTTGCGGCTCACCGACGGGACGATCCAGTGGATCACCCCAAAGGACCGCGTGGTCCAGTCCGTCACGGTTGGGAGCAGCGGAACCGTCTACGTCGGACTCGACCGGTCGGAGTTCGTCCACCAGGTCCGGGCATACCGCCCGGACGGGACGGTGGCGTGGCTGATGCCGACCGGCGAGCCGGCGGTGGGAGCACTGGAGATGCGGGACCGGACGGTGATGGTCGCGACCTCCAACGGCTGGCGGGCGATGCTCACCCGGGTCGACCCTCGCCGCACCGCACCGCCGGTGCGCGAGACCTCGATCGATATCCGACCGCACCGGATGGTGGTGGGCTGTGGGCTGATCTGCGGGCTGACCCGAGGACGAGGTGGTGTCCTCACCATCCGCACGCCGGTACCGGTACGTGTGCGGTTCCTGGTGGTCGGCAGGGACGGCAAACGTCGACGGTCGGTCGCGATGGGTCTCCCGGTCGATGCGCAGCCGGGGACGACCCACTCGCGGTTCGTCGCGGCGGTCGACGACGGTGTCGGGCCGGTGACCCTGGAGGCACGGTGGCGGGTCAACGGGCGCCTTCGCAGCAGGCAGATCCACCTGACGGTGCTCGGGACCAAACCGCGGTGACGGATGGAGCGTGAGATGAAGCGGCAACTGTGGGCGGCCCTGGGTGCCGGGGTGGCTTTGGTGGGATGCGTGCAGGCGGCCACCGCCGCGTGGGGGCCACCTGCCACCGTCTTCGATGCCGGGACCGGGGGACCGGTCACGCAGGCGCAAGCAGCCGGTCTCGGAGTCGATGTGATCGCGGGGCGCGCCGGTGGCCGGGTGTTCGTCGCGACCCGCAACAGCGGCGGCTTCGCCGTGACGATCCTGCGGGGCGCTCCGGCACAGGGCCGGCTGGTGGTCGCGGCCCGTGGGAGGCGGGCGGCGATCGGCATCGCCGGCCCGGCGGGGGTCACGATCTTCGACACCGCCGATGCCGGCGGCAGGTGGCGCAGGTCCACCTTCGCCTCGAGCGAGGTGGCGACCGGCCTCAACTTGGCGTTTACCGTCGACGGCGCGCTTCGGGCCGCCTTCAGCACCCCGGCCGGCACGGTCGTCGCCAGCCCGGTCAGGCGGGGCGCGTGGACAACGCAGGGGGTGTTCCCCGCCGGTGCGTCCTCCCCGATCCTCGGAGCTCAGCCGTACGGACGCACCACGGTGCTGGTCGCCAACACCCAGGCCGGGTTGACCGGTGCCCTGTCCCAGGGCCAGGCGTTCAGCGGACCGTCGACCATCCTGTCGACCGATGACGGCACGGTGGTGGCCGGTTTCGCGGCCGCGGTGCGTCCCACCGGCGGCCCGGTGTTGGCCGCCACGATCCGCGAGACGCCCGGCGGACGGCCGTCGGTGGTCGCGATTCGGGGCACGCTGAGCAACACGTGGGAGGAGGTCCCGGACTCGGTGTCGCTGCCCGGCGCCCACGTCGTCGCCGAGGCACCCGTCCTGACCCCCCGCCTGTCGGCGAACACGGTGGTCGCATGGCGGGAGGAGTCCGCCGGCAAGCGGCGGATCGTGGCCTCGGTGGAGATGCTGAGCGCGGCCGGTGGCTGGCGCCGCCCCGTCGTGATCACCCCGTTCGGCCCGACCACCGGGGGGCCGGTGCTCGCCACGGCCCCCGGCGGCCGCGTCCTGATCGCCTACGCCACGGGCGGCGGCATCTTCGTCCGGCAACTGGGGGGCATGAGCGGCGCGTACGTATGGAGCCGACCCACCCGGCTCAACGGCAGCCTGACCGGTTGCGCGGCACCGTCGATCTCCTTCGGCCCCGCGAACCGCGCGACCGTCAGCTACGCCTGCGGGGGTCGGTTGGTGGCCTCATCGGAGCGCGGGTGAAACACCGGTGACCCGACCGGACATCAGGTCAGCAAGACCGCGGCTCGGTGGTTCCGGCGTCCTGCCGTGGGATCGGGGCAATGAGGAGCGTGGGCGATGACCATGGGTGTCCCCGGCCGGATCGCGGTGGCGACCGCTCTTGTCGGCGTCTCCGCGGCGTTGGCCGTCGCGGCGGCCGAGGACGGGTCGGCGCCGCACTCCCGGCAGGCGACCGCTCACGCGACCGGCCAGACGGTCGGAGTGATCGTCTCCCCGGACCGTGAGGGCGCCGCGCGGGTGTCGATCACCGGCGGCACCGCCGTGCAGCGCCGACTGGTGCGCGACGTCATCGCACGCGTAGGCGCCCCGCCTCGCATCCGGTCAGTCTCGGTGACCGGTGGCACCGCGACGGTGACGCTCGCCCGCGGGTCGGTGAGCGCCGACCCGTACTGGCCCGCGGAGGTGATGGCACGGGAGGTGATGTTCCGCTCCAGCCGCTCCGGCTCCGGGATCACCCTCGTGCGCCTGATGTACAGCGGGTTCCCGACCAAGGTCGACCGCACCTTCACCCCCCGGGCCGGAATGCCGCCCGCCAAGGTCCTTTCGGATGTCCGGAGGCGGGCGCACGCCGCCGGGATCCTGGTGCGGGCCCTGCGGGTATACCCCATCCAGAGCGGCGCCTTCGAGATCACCGCGGGGATGACCGCCCGCCAGATGCTGGAGGACGGCGAGGCCCGGACCTCCCGGGCGATCAGCCCACCCGAGGACCGGGTGGGGTCGTGGACGATGCGGCTCCTCGCCCCCAACGGCGTGGAGGTCTTTCGCGGCGGGACCGCCTACCACTACGGGTTCGCCGCCCCCGCGGACCTGGCGCACGCCGCCTCCCCGCCGTTGCCGGCCGACATCACCGGCCCCACCCGCCTTACGGTGCAGTTCAGCTGGGTCCTGCCGTTCCTCGGCCGACCGGCCACCACGACCGCCGTCCTCGACTGTGAGGGCACCTCGACGCACGTGACGGCACCCGCCGAGGCGTGCACGCGCCTCGGCGAGGACTGGCTGCGCTACCTGCCTCCGCTCGAGGCCGTCTGCTCGGGCCCGCTCACCAACAACGTGCAGATCACCGGCACCTTCCGCGGGATCCCCATGGAACGCAGCTCCCAGGGGTGCAGCGGCGTCGACCTCACCCGCTGGCAGCAGCTGCTCGGCATCGCCACACCCAGCTGACCCTTGACCCGGAGCACGTCGTGACCCGGCATCGAACACTCACCCTGCCGGCCGTCCTGCTGGCGACGGCCTCCGTGGTGGCCTCGGCCGCCCAGATCCCCACGACCGTCGGCCCGGTGCGGATCGACGCCGGGCAGACCCCTGGGCAGTACGGGCTGGAGTTCCGGGACCACGGCGCGCCGGAGCTCACCCGCGCCCCACTGCTTGCGGGCTGGACCGGCGGCGGGGACCTGCGGACCTCACGGGCCGGGGGCGTGGTGCTGCTGGGCCGGTACGGCTGGGTGTTCGGCGGCCCCACGCCGCTGCGAATGCGGGCACTCGGATGGGGCGTCGCGCCGGACTCCCGGTTCGTCCGTGAGGTCCTGAGCACCGGCGACGGTGGGTTCGTCACCGTCGGGGACCTCGGGCACGGGAACCTCGACGGGTTCGGGCCGGACGCCGCACGCCGCTGGCGCATCCCCGTCCCCGTGGTCACCGACCAGGCCGTCCCCCAGGCGCCCGTGGCGCTGGCCGCAACCGACGTCATGTACGCCGCCGGCGGGCAGGCCTCGGTGATCGACGCACGCACCGGGCAGATCACCGCCCGCCTTGATCCGCAACCGGGGCTCCCGGCCGCACGACCCGCGGTCGCCCCGGACGGATCCGCACGGCTGGTCACGGGCCCCGGTGCGGTCGCACTGTCCGCCTACCGGCCGGATGGGACCCGCCGATGGGTGCTGCCCCTCGGCGACGCGAACGCGACGGCGCCATCGGTCGGCCCGGACGGCGCGACCTACCTCGGCACGTGGGGCTCCGGGCAGACGCGGCAGGGGCGGATCGTGGCGGTGAGCCCCGACGGTGCTGTGCTGTGGAGCGCCCGCACCGGGCTCCGCCCGGCGCGACCGGCGATCGACGCGCCCGGAGTGGTGTGGACCGTCACCTCCGACGGGACGGCCCTCGGCATCAACCGGGCCGGGACGATCGTGTGGCGCCGCACCGTCGGCCGGCCCGGCGGCGTCACCGCGCCCTGGGCGGTTGCCGCCGACGCGGGCGGCGTCCGGATCTGGATGCCGCCGAACCTCGTCGCCCTGATACCGCGCGCCCAGGGAACCTTGCGGGTCAACGTGGCACTGCGGATGCAGCGGCAGACCATCCGGCTCATCAACCCGCCGACACGGTGCTTCGCGCCCACCGGCGGACGCCCCAAGAGCTGCGTCACCCCCACCGTCGCGGGAGGGACCGCCGTGGTGACCGCGTCCGTGGACGGGACCGCGCGACTGGAGATCCGAACCGCCTCCGGCACGCTGATCACCGGCCTTGGGCCGTACCGGGTCCTCGCCGGGACCAACCGGATCCACTTCACCGGCAGCGACGGCCGGATCTGCAACGTGTACTCGCCATGCCGGCTGCCCAGGGGCAGGTACACCCTGCGTGCCCGTGTCCCGGTGAGCGGCGGGCGGGCGGTCTGGCGCTCCACGAGCTTCACCGTCACCTCCTCCCACGGGAACCCCATTGGCTGAGCCCCGTGCCACGGACCGGGTCGGCATCCGCTCGTCCCGAGCTCAGTCAGGGTCACCCATTGCTGCGGCAAAGGGCGTCGGCGGAGACCCCGGCGAGCACCGGAGCATCTTCATGACCCCGTACGTCACCCCGGACCCCGCATGACCCGACATGGCCGCTCCCTTCTGGTCGCCGCCGTGCTTGTCGCTTCCAACGGCGGAATCGCGCTGGGGGCACCGCAGCTCGTCATGTCCGCATCTCCCGGCGCGCGTCTCGACGCCCCCCGGCTCGCGGTGTTCGCCGGCGGGGACGCAGCCGTCGTCGTCCGCCAGGGGACCGACCTGCGGTACGTCACGCGCGCGTCGGGACGCTGGGGCACGAGCCATGCACTCCCCTCGCTCCTGAACGCGGCTTTCGGGGTGTCCGGTGTGCAGCGGGGTGAGCGATGGACGCTCAGCTGGATCGGCAGGCGCGGTGCCCCGGGCTCCAAGCGGCTGGCGTTCGCACAGTTCCGCGGTGCGCGGAGGGCTCCGGTTCAGGGGCACCTGTTCACACGGAGAAGCGTCGGCAACCCGATCGCGTATCCGGGGACCGGAGGAAACACCCGGGCGGTCTGGCCCGTGCTCAGCGGACGCGACCAGGGGATCGTCGAGGCGGCCACGGACCCCGCCGGCCACTGGCGAACCGCCAGCTTCATCCCCGGCACCGAGCTGCTGGGTTTCGCGATCAGTGACCGCGCGGAGCGCGTTCTCGTGGCGCGGGCCACGCCGAACGGTGACCCGTCGATCCGCTGGGCCGAGGCCTCGCCGGGCCAGAGCCTCCCGGCGCCGACCAACCTGCTCTACACGGCGGCGGCCAACCGCGGCGTGCTGCATGCCGTCCCGGTCTACCGGACCGGCGGGGCACCGGCAGTCATCGTGCTCACATCCTCGAGTCTCTTCGACATCCGCCTGGAGGCGGTGTCGACGGGTCTCGGGGTGGCCGGGCCGCCGCAACCGATCGCAAATGGGCGCTTCGAAGTCACCGCACCGCCACGGGTCGCGAGCCTGCCCGACGGCCGGCTGGTCGCGGTTTGGAAGCGCGTGACGCCACCCCGTGCGGAGATCGTCGCCTCGGTCGAACGGACCCGCAACGGCGCCTGGAGCACACCGGCGGTCCTCAACGCCCCCGGCCGCCCGGGAGACCCGGTCGTCGCGGTGTCCCCGGCAGGTCAGCCGGTGGTCGCCTGGGCACAGGCCGGCCACGTCCAGGCCCGGGGACTGCGGACCACCCAGACCGTGACGCCCCGCACCATGGCCCGGCTGAGTGGCAGCCTGCCGAACTGCCGGACCCCGGCCATCACCCTCCAAGGCGACCGGACCGTCACCGCGGCGTTCCCCTGCCACGCCGGCCGGCGCTTGTACGTCACCTCCGCACATCTCCCCTGACCGACCCTGACCCCGCACCCTCGACGTGGTCGGGGTGCGGGAGTTCACCCGTCGGTGCGGACGGGTCGCGGCCCCTCCGCCCCTGTTGGAAACCAACGTCCGGTGGCTATCGCGGGCGCCGTGACGGGCACGTGGCGCCCGTGGCCCGCGCCCAGACGAACGACCGCGTCGACCGCCGCCCCGGCCGGGCGGGGACTCGCCGCGGCCCCGGGGTGTACGCCGCGCCGGAACGGGCACCCCTCGCTCCCCACGCCTTCACGGGGAGGAGGATCCCATGACGGTGACGGCGGTCCCGAACCGGGCGGTGCACGGCGTCCACGGCGACGGGCCCACGCCGGTCTGGTACTGGTGGCGGCGGGCGATCGTCGCGACCGCCGCGGGGATCGCCATCGGGCTGGCGCTGCCGCTCGCGATCCGGGCGATGTTCGGCATGACGCCCCTCTGGGACCTCCAGGTGGAGGTCACCTCCGCCGGGCTCATCGCCCCGTTCTTCTTCTGGGGCGGCATCGGCTGCTTCGACTACTGGGCCCGCTGGGCCCGCGGTCGGCACGTGGACGAGGACGACCACTCGATGCACGGGGCCCGGAGCTGGCGCGACTACTTCGTCGTGAACACCGATCACAAGGTGATCGGCATCCAGTACCTCGCCGCGATCTCGTTCTTCTTCCTGGCGGGCGGGCTCGCGGCGATGCTGCTGCGCACCGAACTCGCCGGTCCCGGCCAGGATCTGCTGGACACCCGGGACTACAACGGGATGTTCAGCGGGCACGCGACGCTGATGATCTTCGCGTTCATCATCCCCGGCTGGTCGGGCTTCGCGAACTACGTGCTGCCCCTGATGATCGGCGCGCGGGACATGGCGTTCCCGCGGCTCAACGCCCTGTCGTTCTGGGTGTTCCTGGTGGGGGCCTCCATGCTCACCGCGGGGATGCTGGTGCCCGGGCGGTACGCCGCCGGCTGGACCGCCTACGTGCCGCTCGCCATCCAGGGCGGGACCGGCCAGACGCTGTTCGAGGTGGGCCTGCAGTTCGCGGGGGTCAGCTCGATCATGGCCGGCATCAACATCCTGGCCACCATCATCACCATGCGGGCGCCCGGGATGACGGTGTGGCGCCTGCCGCTGTTCATCTGGTCGGTCGGGATCCAGTCCGCCCTCATCGTGTTCTCCACCCCGGTGCTCGCCGGCTCCCAGTTCATGAGCCTGTTCGACCGGATCGTGGGCACCGGGTTCTTCCGGCCGGCGAGCGGCGGCGACGTGATCGCCTACGAGCACCTGTTCTGGTTCTACTCGCACCCCACCGTCTACATCTGGGTGCTGCCCGGCTTCGGGGTGGTGACCGAGGTCATCTCCACGTTCTCGCGCAAGCCGATCTTCGGATACCGGGCGATGGCGTTCGCGCTCACCGGCATCGCCATCCTCGGGTTCGGGGTGTGGGCGCACCACATGTTCGTGAGCGGGATGGCGTCGTGGCTGCGCTTCCCGATGATGATCACCACGGTGATCATCGCGGTGCCCACCGGCGTGAAGATCTTCACGTGGCTCGCGACGCTGTGGGGCGGCCGGGTGCGGTGGACGACGCCGATGCTGTTCGCGATCGGGTTCATCGTGACGTTCGTGATCGGCGGGCTGTCCGGCGTGATGCTGGGGGCCATCCCCGTCGACATCCAGGTCACCGACACGTACTTCGTGGTCGCGCACCTGCACTACGTCGTGATCCCCGGCGCGCTCATGACGATGATCGCCGCGGTCTACTACTGGTTCCCCAAGATCACCGGCCGGATGTACGACGAGCGGCTCGGGAGGCTGCACTTCTGGACGTTCTTCATCTCGATGAACGCCACGTTCATGCCAATGCACTGGCTGGGGCTCATGGGGATGCCGCGGCGCGTTGCGGCCTACGACCCGCGGTTCGAGAACCTCAACCGCTTCATCACCGTCTCCAGCTACGTGTTGGGGCTCTCGATGGTGATCTTCCTCTACAACATCGTCCGTTCCTGGCGGTCGGGGCCGCCGGCCGGCTGGAACCCGTACCGCTCCCGCACGCTGGAATGGCAGATCCCGTCCCCGCCGCCGCTGTTCAACTTCGACAGCGAGCCGCACGTCGTGGGCGGCCCCTACCAGTACGGCGTCGGGGGCGCGCGCCACGCCGTGGTGTTCGCCGCCCCGGACGCGGGCGGCGGGGAGCTCACCGAGGACCGCCGCGACGTGGTCCTGGTGGTCGCCGACCGCACCCTCACCACCCGGCCCCTGCGGGACGCGGTCATCGACCGCTCGCGTGACGGCGGCGTCGTGTTCCGGGTGGTCGTGCCCGTCGCGGCGGGGGCGCGGGTGCCGGCCGCGCGCCGCCTCGTCCGGGCGCTGGCGGTGCTGCGGGAGCACGGGGTCACGGTGGACGGCGAGGTGGTGGAGGGCGACGCCCTGGAGGCCGCGGCGACCACCGGCGAGCGCGGCCACGCGGTGGAGCTGATGGTGGGGATCCTCACCGACGAGCGCGTGGGGTGGCGCGGCCACGACCTGCCCGACCGCCTGCGCAAGCGCACCGGCACCCCGCTCACCATGGTCCCGGTGAGCGCCGCCGACGAGCGCGCCGGCCTGCCGGTGCCCGCGGACGGGCCGCGGCGGGTCGTGATCGTCACGCCGCGGGCCCTCGATGACCCGGACCTCGCCGCGCGCATCGTCGCCGCCGCGGGTGCGAACCCCGTCCCAACGGTGGTCGCGGTGCCCCTGGACCTCCCGCCGGCCGGCCTGGACCGTCGCGCCGAGGCGCACCGGTCCCGGGCCTCCCGGGCGCTGGCGCGTCTGCTGGGCCGGCTGCTCGCCCAGGGCCTCCCCGCGCACGGCGAGGTGGTCGACGGCGACGCGGCACGGGCGGTCACCCCGTACCGCGGGGGCGGTGCGACCGAGGTCCTGCTCGCCGCGGCCGGCGACGAGGCCGGCGGGATCACCGCGGCGCTCGCCGGCCTGCCGGACCCGCCACGGGTCGTCCCGCTGCCCGCGGCGGGCGGTGTGGGCGCACGCTGAGCCCGGCCGCGGTGCCGGTCGCCGTCAGGTCACGGCGATCGCCACCGCGGCCCCCGCCCCGGCGAGCAGGCAGTAGACCCCGAACGGGGTGAGGGTGTGGGTGCGCAGGAACCGCATGAGGAACCGCACCGCCAGGTACGCGGCCGCCGCGGCGAACAGCGCGCCCACCAGCGCCGGACCCCGCACGCCGTCGCCGGCCGGGCCCATCAGGTCCGGGAGCTTCAGGAGCGCCGCGGCGCCGATGATGGGCGTGGCGAGCAGGAACGCGTACCGGGCGGCGTCCTCGTTCGAGAGGCCGGCCATCAGGCCACCGCCCATCGCGGCGCCGGACCGGCTGATCCCCGGGATCAGCGCCAGCGCCTGCGCGGTGCCCACCCCGGCCGCGGAGCGCCAGGTGAGCTCCCGGGCGATCCGGCCGTCGGGGTCGCCCCCGTCGTGCTCGGGCGCCCGGCGCCGGAGCCGCTCGGCCCCCAGGAGCAGCACGCCGTTGACGACCAGGAAGACCGCCGCGGTGAGCGGCGAGGCGAACAGGCGGCGCAGCGGATGCTCCGCGAGCAGGCCGATGAGGCCCGCCGGGATCGTGCCGACCACCAGCAGCCACCCCAGCCGGGCGTCCGTGTCGCCCGGGGCGATGCCGCGGTCGCGCAGGCTCCGGCCCAGGCCCGCGAGGATCCGCATCCAGTCACGGAAGAAGAACCCGAACAGCACCAGGGCCGTCGCCAGGTGCGTCGCCACCAGGAACGCCAGGAAGTACTCGTCGTTCTGGTGGATGTCCCATCCGAGCAGGCGGGGCAGCACGACGCTGTGGCCGAGGCTGGAGATGGGGAACAGCTCCGAGACGCCCTGGAGCGCCCCCAGGACGATGCTCTGCAGGTAGTCGATCTTCACGCGCCCGTCACCCCGCGCGCCTGCGGGCCAGTGCGGAACCAGGCGAACACGCCCAGCCCCAGGGCGACCACCAGGGCCGCGACGCCGTGCTTGACGTGATGGTGCGACGAGCCGGCCTCATGGCCCGGCAGCCACGCCGGAAGCGACGACGCCGGCTCCGCGAAGTACACCGCCGCGAGGGCGGCCAGCACCAGCGCCGCCAGGATCGCCGCGGCCACCAACATCGTGTCCCGTCTCATCCCCGCCTCCCGTCCGGGTCATGGGCCGGCGCGACCCGGCGTCCGGCCCCTCGGCGGCAGTCAACGCGTCCCGCATGAAGCGCCCGTGAAGGGCGCGCCGCGGTCAGGCGCGGATGCGCACCGCGCGGACCGAGAGGAACTGCGGCCCGCCGCGGGAGCACGCCCGGAACGGGAAGGGCACGCGCGCCGACCGGGTGGAGCCCGGCGGGTAGACGCGCAGGCCGGCGGCCATGACGGGGCGGCACAGCGCGGCCGGGTAGTTGAGGACGTCCACGATCCGCAGCGTCGTGACGGCCGACGCCCCCGGGGCCAGGCGCACCGCACGGGGCGCGCGGGTCGTGTCGCGGCCCGCCGGCCGGCCCAGCCTGGCACCGCCGGCGGTGACGGCCGACACCCCGGGGTACCCGGACAGGCGGCACGTCCGCGCCGAGAGGTTCGTGAACACCAGGTCGTAGAACGTGCTGCCCGCCGCCCCGTCGCCGCGGGTGTCGAGCCACACGACCAGCGCGGGCGGGTGGCACACCGCGACCGCCGACCGGTCGGCGGCGGGCGGGGCCGCACCGGCGTGCCCGGCGATGCCGCCCAGCAGCAGGGTCCCGGCGGCGGCGAGTGCACCGGTGATGCGCATGCGGCCGATGCTCCCACGGCCGGTCCGCGGCGGCCAATCGTCCGGTCGGAGGATCCCGATGGTGCGACGGCGGCCTCCGCCGGATGCCCGGGGGCCGGTACCATCACGGCGTGCTCCGTCCCCTCGCCGTGACCGGCCCGCGCCTGCGGGCCACGCTGCCGGCCGCCCCCGGAACGCCCCGGTGAGCGGCGGGCTCGTCGCCCTGCTCGACGACGTCGCGGCGCTCGCCAAGCTCGCCGCGGCCTCCGTCGACGACGTCGGCGCCGCCGCCAGCCGGGCGAGCGTGAAGGCCGCAGGCGTGGTGGTGGACGACACCGCGGTCACCCCGCGGTACGTCCAGGGCTTCACCGCCGACCGGGAGATCCCGGTCATCAAGCGCATCGCCCTGGGGTCGCTGCGGAACAAGCTGCTGTTCATCCTCCCCGCGGCGATGCTGCTGAGCCAGTTCGCGGAGTGGCTGCTCACCCCCCTGCTCATGGTCGGCGGCGTCTACCTGTGCTTCGAGGGCGCCGAGAAGATCTGGGAGAAGCTCTCCGGCCACCACCCGGAGGCGGGCGCGCAGGTGGAGGTGGGCCCCGAGCAGGAGGCACAGCTGGTCGCGGGGGCCATCAGGACCGACTTCATCCTGTCGGCCGAGATCATGGTGATCTCCCTCAACGAGGTCGCCTCGGAGCCGTTCCTGAGCCGCCTGATGATCCTCGTCGTCGTGGCCTTCGCCATCACCGCGCTGGTGTACGGCGTCGTGGGCCTCATCGTGAAGATGGACGACGTGGGCCTCCGTCTCGCCGAGCGTCCCGCGGGGCTCGTTCCGCGCATCGGCCGGGGCCTGGTGCGCGGCATGCCGCGGCTGCTGGCCCTGCTGTCCACCGTCGGGATCGCCGCGATGCTGTGGGTGGGCGGGCACATCCTGCTGTCCGGGTTCGACGAGATCGGATGGAGCGGCCCGTACGACCTGGTGCACCACGCCGAGGAGGCCGCCGCCGACGCCCTCGGCGTGCTCGAGGGCGTGGTGTCCTGGCTGGTGAACACCGGGCTCTCGGGGATCCTCGGGGTCGCCGTCGGCGCGCTCGTCGTCACCGTGCTGCACCTCGTGCCGCGCCGGGGGGCCGCGGCGCACTGACCGCCGGTCAGGGCAGGGCGTCGATGAGCTCGTCGACGCACGCCACGGGTCCGCCGTGCAGCCCCACGTCGAATGCGGTCACCCGCTCCCGGGGGAGGCCGTGGGCGTCCGGGTCCTCCACGTCGGTGCCGGACGGGTCGCCGGACCGGGCGGTGTCGGTCCGCAGGCGGCCGATGGGCGACCGGGCCCGTTCCGCCGCCCACGCGCCCGCGAAGCAGTCGGCCTGCAGCTCGGCGTCGATGGGCAGCCCGTCCGGGTCGCGGCTCAGGTCGATGTCGTCCGCCTGGGCCTGGATCACGTGGCCCCACTCGTGCGCCATCGTCGCCTCCGCCCGCACCGTGGTCGCCTCCACGTACCGCGGGTCGTAGGCCACCAGGATCCCCTCGGAGCAGTCCGGGTCCACGTACGCGTTCCCCGCGACGTCCGCGCGGTCGATCGGCGCGCCGTCGCAGGTGAGCCCGTCGCGGAGCGTCCCGACCCGGCGCGGCGGCACCGGCCGGTACCGGAACCCCAGCTCCTCGTCGTGCACGGCCCAGTAGGCGTTGAGGTCCCGCACGATCGCGGGCACATCGCGCGGCGGCGGGGGCGGGGTGGTCGTGACGGGCGGCCGGCCCGGGGCGGTGGTCACCACGGCCGACCCGGCCCGCCCGCATCCGGCGGCGAGGCCCGCGGCGATCACGAGCACCGCGAGCGCGCGGAGGACCGTCTGCGGCGGAGGCGGGGCACCGCCGCCGAACGTAGCACCGTCGCGCGCGCCGCCGGGGCGGGGGCGCCCCCCCGCGCCAGGGTGCGTCAGCCGATGACGTACGTGACGGTCACCGACGCCCAGACCTGCGGGTCGGGGTTCGGCACCGGCTTCACCATCACGTCGGGGGCGGTCGCCGTCGCCTCGGGCACCGGCATGTCGCCCGCCGAGGAGGTGCTCACGCCGCCGCCCGAGGGGTCCGAGCCGCCGACCGCGCCCGGGGCGTCGGTGACGGTGGCCGCCGGGTCGGCGTACACGATGGGCATGGCGCACGGGTCGCCCGCGGAGCCGTTCTCGGTGACCGACTGGGCGGCGCCGAGGGTCGCGCCGACCTTGCCGGCGATGAACCCGGCCTTGTCCTGGGCCTCGGCGAGCGCCTGGGCCAGCGCCTCGCGGTACATGGCGTCGACGTCGCTGCCGCCCTTCTTGTCGCACTTCACGGCGAGGCTCGCGTCGCCCATGACGGTCACCGTGCGGTTGGCGGGGGTGGCGGGACCATCCGCGCTCGCGACGCCCACCACGCCTGCGGCGGCGATGGCGATGGCGGCGGCGGAGGCTGCGAAGAGGGTTCGGGTGCGCATCTGGGGGACTCCTGGCCGGGGTTGATCGAACACCCCTTCTCCGCCGCCGCGGGCTGAGCCGTCACCTCCCCGTCACGCCATCCGGAAGCGCTCGGCCTCCTCCAGCCGGTCCCGCACGACGCGCAGCTCGCCGAACAGCGGCGCCAGCGCGGTGAGCAGCTGGTACAGGTGTGCGGTGGCCTCGGCCTTCGCGGACTCGTCCTGGGACGGCAGGTCCGGGAGGTCCCCGAGGGTGTTCAGCAGGTCCAGGGTGTCGTCCACCATCTTCTGGACCAGGTCGGTGAACAGTCCGAGCTGCGTCCCGATGCGGGCCAGCTCCAGGTCGTGCGGATCCATGCGCGGCTCCCTGCGCGGGGGTGGCGTCCTGCCGCGGCCGCATCCGGCGGCCTGAACACTTCATCGGCCGGAACCGCCGGGGCGCTGAGGCCGTGGCGGATGTGGCCACCGCGCTTGGCCCCCGCCCGCAGCGGTGCCATGGTCGCCCCGATGCATCCCCGGCTGCCGGTACCCCGCTTCTCGCGCCGGTGGGCCCGCGTGCTCATCCCGGCGGCGATGCTCGCGGTCCTGCTCGGCGGCGGCGCGCTGGCGCTCGCCGAGAGCGACACCGTGCGCTCCGTGGGCGACGGCGTGTGGTGGAGCCTGTCGCTGGTCACCACCGTCGGGTTCGTGGGGCGGTCGCCCGCCACCGAGGCCGGCAAGGCCATCTCCGCCGTGCTCATGGTGATGGGCTTCCTGCTGATGACCATGACCACCGGCGCCATCGCGTCGCTGTTCGTCCGCGAGGACGAGGCCCCGGGCGACGCGCGGGAGGCCAGCTTCGAGCAGGAGGCCCTCGCCGAGCTGCGGGCGCTGCGCGCCGAGGTCGCGGAGCTGCGGGACCGCGTGGACCGTGGCGGCGGAGGGACGTCCGCGGGCTGACGCCCCAGGGCGTCTGGGTGGTGCCGCGGAGGAGGGCTCGGAGGCGCCGCGGATGCCGGCGCCCCGCGGCGCGCTGGAGCGTTGCCGGTGCCCGGGATCGCCACCCTCGCCGCGGCCGCCGATGCGGCCGCGGCCGCCCCCTTCCCGGGCGGCCGCGGCTGAGGGCGGGGCCTGAGGCGGCAGCGGGCGGGCACCGATTCGCGGGCGCCCCGCACGCGGGACGCTGACGGTGGCGCGCCGACTGAAGGGGACGGATCCATGGCGAACGTGCTGATGGTCATCGCCCCGGAACGATTCCGGGACGAGGAGGTGGCCGAGACCCGGGAGGTGCTCACCGAGCTCGGGCATGACGTGGAGCTGGCGAGCACCAGGACCGGGCGTGCGACGGGCGTCCGGGGATCGGCGGTGGACGTGTGCCACCGCCTCGCCGACGTCCACGGCGATGCGTGGGACGGGGTCGTCTTCACCGGGGGCCCCGGGATGCAGGCGCTGTGGGACGACCCGGACGCGATGCGGGTCGCCCGGGAGGCGAAGGAGCACGGCAGGGTCGTCGGGGCGATCTGCACCGGGCCCGTCGTCCTGGCCGGTGCGGGGCTCCTGACCGGCCGGGAGGCGACGGTGTGGCACCTGGAGCGGAGCCGGCTCGCGGCCGCCGGCGCCCTCGCCTCGCCGCTGCACGTGGTGGTGGACGGAAGGCTCGTCACCGCCGACGGGCCGCGGCAGTCGCACCGCTTCGGCGTCGCCGTGGCCGCCGCGCTCGCCGAACCGGGCGAGCTGGTGACCCCGGGCGCCGAGGTCCCGGAGATCTGGGTGGGCTGACCCCGCCCCCTACGGGGACCGAAGGTGATGGACCTGCAGGACCGAACCGGCGCCACCGGTTCCACGGGAGACCCCCGGGAGCCGGTGGCCCGCCTCCTCCGCGACCTGCGGAGCACGCCGGACGGGCTCACCGCCCGCGAGGCCGCCCGCCGCCTGGTGGCGTACGGCCCGAACGCCCTCGTGCGGCGCGGCGGCGCACGGTGGCCGCGGCTGCTCGCCGCCCAGCTGCTGCACCCGCTCGCCGGCCTGCTGTGGGTGGCCGCGGTGCTCGCCGTCGTGAGCGGGTCCCCGGTGCTCGGCGCGGCGATCGTCGTGGTGATCCTCATGAACGCGGTGTTCGCGTTCGCCCAGGAGCGGCAGGCCGCCCGCGCGGTGGAGGCCCTGCGCCGGTACCTGCCGCAGCAGGTCCGCGTGCTGCGTGACGGCATCCGCCAGGACGCCGACGGCGCCGACCTGGTGCCCGGCGACGTGGTGCTCATCGAGGAGGGTGACCGCATCCCCGCGGACCTGCGGCTCCTGTCCGGTGCCGTGGACGTCGACATGTCCCCGCTCACGGGCGAATCCCAGGCGGTGCTGCGGTCGGCCGAGTTCGCGGACACCGCGGGGCCCCTCCTGGAGGCCCGCGAGCTGGTGTTCAGCGGCAGCAGCTGCGTGGGTGGCGAGGCCCGCGGCCTGGTGGTGGCCACCGGGATGCTCACCGAGCTGGGCCGCATCGCGGCGCTGTCGGAGCGGGTGGAGGCCGACCCCAGCCCGCTGGAGACCGAGGTGCGCCGCGTCGCGTGGCTCATCGCGATCGTCGCGGTGGGCGCCGGCCTGGCGTTCCTGCCGGTGGGGTGGCTCGCCGCCGGCCTGCCGCTCGCCGACGCCGCCCGGTTCACCATCGGCCTCATCGTCGCCAACGTCCCCGAGGGGCTGCTGCCCACCATCACCCTCGCGCTGGCCGCGGGGGTCGCGGGCCTGGCCCGGCGGGGCGCCCTGGTCAAGCGCCTGAGCGCGGTGGAGACCCTCGGGTCGACCACCGTTGTGTGCACGGACAAGACCGGCACGCTCACCGAGAACCGGATGCAGGCCGTGCGGATCTGGACGCCCGCCGGCGAGGCCGACCTGGAGTCCGGGGCCCCGCCCGAGCCGGGGGCCGCCGCGCTGCTGGGCCTGCTGGGCCGGGCGATCGCCGCCGCCTCCACCGCGGAGCTCGACCCCGAACGGGCGGGCCGGTCCCGGGGCGAGGCCACCGAGGTGGGGATGCTGGAGGCGGCCCGCGCGCTGGGGGTGGACACCGCGGTGGACCGGCGGGAGCGCCGGCGGGTGCGCCTCAACCGCTTCGACCCGAAGCTGCGGCTCATGTCGTCCATCGACGCGCGGGAGGACGGCGACCTCACCGTCCACGTCAAGGGCGCGCCCGAGGAGGTCCTGGCGCGGTGCGCGTTCCTCGCCGGCGTGGACCGGGACGTCCCGCTGGACGCCGCCGCCGGCGCCGCCGTGGCGCGGGTGATGGAGGCCTGGGCGGCCGGCGGCCTGCGCGTGCTGGCCGTCGCGCGGCGGCGCCTGCCGGCCGGTGCCGAGGCGCCCACCGAGCGCGAGGACGCGGAGTGCGAGCTCACCCTGCTGGGCCTGGTCGCGCTGTTCGACCCGCCCCGGGACGGGGTGGCCGGCGCCGTCGCCCGCTGCCACGCCGCGGGCATCCGGATCCTGGTCCTCACCGGCGACCACGGCACCACCGCCGCGGAGATCGCCCGGCGGGTCGGCATCGGGGGCGACGGCGCGGCCGTGGTGACCGGCGCCGAGCTGGAGGCGATGAGCGAGGCGCGGCTCGACGCGCTGCTGCGGGAGGGCCGGGAGATCGTCGTGGCCCGCGCGTCCCCGGAGATGAAGCTGCGCATCGCCGACGCCCTGCGCGCCGAGGGCCACGTGGTCGCGATGACCGGCGACGGGGTCAACGACGCGCCCGCCCTGCGCCGCGCCGACATCGGCGTGGCCATGGGCCGCTCCGGCACGGACGTGGCCCGGGAGTCGGCGGCGATGGTGCTCACCGACGACAGCTTCTCCACCATCGTCGCGGCCGTCGCCGCCGGACGTCAGGTGTTCGACAACGTCCGCAAGTTCATCGTCTACATCTTCGCCCACGCCACGCCGGAGGTCGTACCGTTCCTGGTGTTCGCGCTGTCCGGCGGGACGGTGCCGCTGCCGCTCACGGTGCTCCAGATCCTGGCGATCGACCTGGGCACCGAGATCCTGCCCGCGCTGGCCCTGGGCCGGGAGCCGCCCGAGCCCGGGCTCATGGAGCGTCCCCCGCGTCCCCGCCGGGAGGGGGTCATCCGCGGCGGCATGCTCATCCGGGCCTGGCTGTTCCTGGGGCTCATCGAGGCCGCCCTGGTTATGGGCGGGTTCCTCTGGGTGCTCGCGGGCGCCGGATGGGGTCCCGGCGACCCCGTGGATGCCGGCAGCGCCCTGCACGGCGACTACCTGCGCGCCACCACCATGACCTTCGCCGGCATCGTCGCGTGCCAGATCGGCACCGCCGTCGCGGCGCGCACCGAGCGGGCCTCGCTGCGCTCCGTCGGGGTGTTCGCGAACCGGCTGCTGCTGTGGGGCCTGGCGTCGGAGATCGCCTTCGCGGCCGCGCTGGTCTACGTCCCGCCGCTGCAGGACGTGTTCGCGACGGCCGCGCTGCGGCCGCAGGAGGTCGCCGTGCTGGCGGCGTTCCCGGTGGTGGTGTGGGGCGCCGACGAGCTCCGGCGGGCATGGGTGCGGCACCGCGCGTGACGGGCGGGGAGGAGGACCGGCTCATCCGCGCGACCCGCCGTTCGCACGATCGGCCCGGCTCCCCGGATGCCCGATGCTCTGAGTGCACCCGGCCTGGGCGCGCGGAGGGGCACCCGCCGCCCGGCCGCACCGTGGCCGTGGCGCCGACCCCCCGGTCCGGCGCCCCGGCTCCGGGTCCTCCGGCCGGAGGACCCGCGGTCCCCCGATCGGATGAGCGGGCCCGCATCGGCGCCCCGCCGGTCGGCCGATCGTCCCGCCGCCCGCGCGGGGGTATCGTCACCCCATGAGCGTGCAGACCGCCGGGGAGACGAGGCAGATGGGCAGCGGTGACCGCGTGCGGGTCGTGGTGGTCGACGACCACCCGGTCTTCCGCGAGGGCGTGGTCCGCGCCCTCAGCTCCTCGGGGCAGGTCGAGGTGGTCGGCGAGGCCGGCGACGGGCGGTCCGCCCTCGCGATGGTCGAGGAGCTGAAGCCCGACGTGGTGCTGCTCGACTACTCGCTCCCGGAGCTGAGCGGCCAGGCCGTGGCCCACGCCATCGTGCGCGACGGGCTGCCGAGCCGGGTGCTGTTCCTGTCCGCCCATGCCGAGAGCTCCGTCGTGTACCAGGCCCTCGAGGCGGGGGCCGCCGGCTACCTGTCCAAGGAGTCCCGCCGCGAGCAGATCGTGGACGCCGTGGTCGCGTGCGCGGAGGGCCGGAACGTGGTGCCGCCCGACGTGGCCGCCGGCCTCGTGTCCGAGATCCGCCTGCGGTCCCGGCGCGACGCCCCCGTGCTCACGCCGCGCGAGCGCGAGATCCTCAAGCTCATCGCCGACGGCCGGAGCCTGCCGGACATCGCCAAGGAGCTCATCCTGGGGCTCACCACCGTCAAGACCCACGCCCAGCACCTGTACGAGAAGCTCGGCGTGTCGGACCGCGCGGCCGCCGTCGCCGAGGCGATGCGGCGGGGGCTGATCGAATAGCCCTGCCCGCCCGGCCGCGGCCGGGACCGGCCCCGGACGCGGCGACCGAGGCGGAACGCCTGGTCGCGTGGCTCCGCATCCCCGCGATCGTGCTGGTGGGCGCCGGGGAGGCGATCACCTCCGGTGACGAGCGCCGCGGGTTCGTCGTCGCCGTCGCGCTGTTCCTCTGCTGGGCCGTCGCGGTGCTGGTGTGGGCGCACCGCCGGACGGTGCACCAGACCGAGGCCCTGCTGGTGGCCGCCGTGGACATCGCCGGCATCACGGCCCTCACGTTCCTCTCGGGCGGCGGCTTCTCCGAGGTCCGCATCGCCTACACGCTGGTGCCCATCACCCTGGCGTTCCGCTTCCGCCCCACCCTCACGGCCGCGGGCGGGATCGCGGTGGTGCTCGCCTACCTCTCCCAGGCGCTGAGCCACCCCTCGGTGTGGGACGGCGACGCCTGGCGGTTCGTGGGGGTGCAGGCCGGGTTCCTGCTGTGGGTCGCGGCGGCGACGGCGGCGCTCGCCCAGGTGCTGGCGCGCCGCACCGCCCAGGTCGCCGCGCTCGCCGACCAGTCGCGGCACCTGCTGGCCGACGCCCTGGGGGCCGAGGAGCGCGAGCGGCAGGCGCTCGCCGAGACCCTCCACGACACGGCGCTGCAGAACCTGCTGGCCGCCCGGCACGACCTGGAGGAGGTCGGGGAGACCACCGACAGCCCCGCCCTGGCCCGGGCGGAGGCGACGATCTCGGGCACCGCCCGCCAGCTGCGCGACGTGGTCACCCAGCTGCACCCGCTCATCCTGGAGCAGGCGGGGCTGGAGGCCGCGCTCTCGGCCGTCGCGGCGACGGCGGGCCAGCGCGGCGGCTTCCAGGTGCACGTCGACCACCGCGCCCAGGACCGGCACCCGCAGGACCGCCTCATGCTGTCGGCCGCCCGCGAGCTGCTCACCAACGCCGCCAAGCACTCGCGCGCCCGGAACGTGTGGGTGCGGTGCACCGAGGAGGGCGGCGACCTGGTGCTGGTGGTCGCCGACGACGGCGTGGGCCTGGACGAGGCGCGCCTGTCCGCGCGCCTTGCCGAGGGCCACATCGGGCTGGCCGCCCAGCGCGTCCGCATCGAGGGGGCGGGCGGCGTGCTCACCGTGAGCGGCTCCGAGGGCGGCGGGACGACCGCCGTGGTGCGGCTGCCCGCCCGCGCCTGACGGCCGGCCCGCTCCCCGGGGTTCATCCGGTCGGTCCTCCGAACGGCCGATGCCCCCCGCGGCCGCCGCGTGGTGTCATGACCCACGGCCCCGCCCGGTCTCGTCTCAAAGGCGTGGGGGAGACCGCCCAGGGGCGGGGCCTTCGATTCGCCGGCGTGCGACCTCCTCGCACGCGGGCGACGCCGCGGGGCGGGTCCGGTCACCCGCCCCCGTGGCCTCCCCCTTCAGGACCCCGCGGGGATGCGCCGCGCGTGCCGCACGCGCCACGCGCCGCGGTAGGCCGGCTCGCACTCCGCCTCCTGCGTCGCGAACGACCGCGCGCTGACGGCGTCGGTGGCCCACACGCGGACGGTGAGGACGTCGCGGCGCCGGTAGCCGTCCTGGTCCTCCACCCACTCGGCGAACACCACCTCGTACCGGTGGGCGCCCGGGAGCCCCGGCACCAGCGGCCGCAGGGAGCCCAGGGAGAGCACCCCGCCCTCGTCACGCAGGCAGGCGATCTCGTGCGCGGCGGCGGCGCGGGCCTGCTCGGCGGACACCGCCGGGAAACGCAGCGTCCGGGCGACCCTCGGCGCGCGGCGGGGCCGGTCCCGCACCAGCACGGTGGCCTCCCATGCCGGGGACGGTCGCTGGACCGCGGTGGATGGAGCCATCGGGATCTCCTCTCCGCGCCGGGCGGCGCTGCTCGGTGACAGTCCTAGCGCAGCACCGGACGGATCCGGCGGCCATGGGCCGGGCGGGCGTTCCGCAGGACGATCCCGCGTCACCCGGGCGGCCGAACGGATGACCGCCCGGAGGAGGCCCGACCTCCCCCGGATGGTCCGCAGGTCGGGCCGCCGAAGCGTCCGACGACGCGATTCCGCGCGCGGGACGACGCGGCACCATCCGTTCGAGTTCCCGGGGCACGGCAACGCCCCGGGTGAGCCGGCCGAGTGCCCACCCCGGCCCCATGTGAGGAGCACACCCCCTTGATGCACACCAAACGCCTCGTCGCGCTCGGCATGACCGTGGCCGCGATGACCTCCGCCGGGGCGCTCGCCGCCGGTTGCGGCAGCAGCTCGTCCTCGTCGAACGCCCCCGCGACGACGGCGGCGACCACGCCGGAGACCGACACCACCGCCACGGCGCCCGCCACCGGCGGCACGGGCACGGCGGTCACCGTGGACCTCGGCAAGGGCCAGGAGTTCGCCGTGGTCCCGTCGGTCACCTCGGCGCCCGCCGGCAACATCACCTTCACCGTGGTCAACGACGGCAAGATGATGCACGAGATGGTCGTCGTGCCGGAGCCGGCAGGCGGGGCCCAGGCGCTGAAGAAGGCCGACGGCAGCGCCGACGAGACCGGCTCGCCGGGCGAGGCCCCCGACATCGCGGCCGGGGCGACCAAGAAGGTCACGCTGGACCTGAAGGCCGGGAAGTACCTGCTGCTGTGCAACCTGCCCGGCCACTTCGCCGGCGGGATGTACACGGAGTTCACCGTCACCTGACGGTCCGCTCCCGGTGCCGGCGCGAGCGCCGGCACCGCCTCCGGGCGGGGCCCGTTTCATCCCCTTGTCGGACCCCGCCCGTACCACCGCCGCCCCCGCCCCGCCGGCCGTGCCCATACGATGGGCGGCATGACCGGTACCGGGGACGATGCACCGCGCACCGCGGCGGGCTTCGTCGCCCGGGCGCTGTCGGGGATCGTCGTGGACGGGCTCCTCAACGGGGCCGTTCTGCTGGCGCTGGCCGTCGCCGCCACCGGCCTGGCCACCGGAGGTGCGGCCCGCATCGCCGCGGGCCTGGTCGCGGCCGCGGCCGGTGTGACCGTCGCGGGGTACGTGATCGTCCGGCGGTGGCGCGACCGGCGGGCGGCCGCACTGGCGGCCGTCGTCATCGCGGCGGAGATCGCCGTGTTCGCGCTGATCGTGCTGACCGCCTGACCGATCGGATGACCGCCCGGATGACGGTCCGCTCGTCCGCCCGCCGGTCCGGTCGGCCCGCCGGGGGGCCCGTCGGTGCGATGCCGCGGCGGCGGCTCCCGGCGCAGGATCCATGTGGGCGCCCGGCGACACGCGGACGCCCTCGTACCACCGGGAGCATCCGATCGTGACGCAGCGCAGGGCCCGCCGGCCGCACCCCACGGTGATGGGCCGGTCCGGCACGACCACCCGGGTTCCGCCCACGGGACCGGTCCGTATCCTTCGGCACCCGATGGGTCCACGGCTCTACGTGCTGGGCCGCAGGGTTCACGAGTGCCACGCGGGCCTCGTCCTGCTGGCGCTGGCGTTCGCGCTCCACCTTGCGCCCCATGTGCCCGGCGGCACCGTCCCGGTCATCGCCGTGCTGGGCGCGTGGATGGCGGTCAAGGACGCCCGCGACCTGGTGCCGCGGCTTCGGGACACCGCCGCGTGGGGGATCGGCGTGCACCGGAGTCCCTCGCCGCTGCGGCCGCACCCGCGAGGGGACATGGCGCCGCTGGCGCTCGGGCTGCTGGTGATGGCGGCGGGGTTCGTGGAGGCCGCGTACGCGCTCCACCCGGGGGCCCGCCCGCCGCTGGGCGGCTTCGCCGCGCCCGCCGTGACGGGGGCCGCACGGGCGGCGTCCCCCGCGCTCGCCCTGCTCATGCTCACCGCCGGCGCCCAGCTCATGCGCCGCCGGCGCGGGGCGTGGGCCATCGCCGTGGTGCTGCTCACCGCCATGGCCACCGTCGCGCTGCTGCGCCACGACACCGACGGCGCGGTGCTGGCCGCCGCGACGGCCGCCGTGCTCGTGTGGGCGCGGGACGCGTTCCCCGCCGCCCCCTGCCCCGGCGGGCTGCGGGCCGCGGCGCTCCGCGCGCCGGTGCTCGCCGCGCTCGCGTTCTCGGGGACGCTGGGGGCGGTGCTCGCCGCCCATGCGCACACGGCGCCGCACCTGGACCGCGCCGGGGCCGCCCGCGAGGCGGTCCGGCTGATGCTGCTGGACCCCGGCGCGGTGCGGTACCTGCACCCGTTCGCGTGGGTGCCCCTGTGCGCGGGCCTCATGGTGGCCGCCGCGGTCATCGGCACCCTCGCGCCGCTGGTGCGCCCCCTCGCCGCCCGCCAGGCCGCCGACCCGCCGTGGTCGCGGGCGGACGCCGAGCGTCTCGTGCGCCGCCACGGCGACGACTCCCTGAGCTTCTTCAAGCTGCGCGCGGACGTCCGGTACCTCTTCAGCCCGTGCCGCCGGGCGATGCTGGGCTATCGCGTGCAGGGCCGCGTGCTGGTGGTGAGCGGCGACCCGGTGGGGCCGCGGGAGGCGCTGCCGTCCCTGGTGGAGGAGCTGTTCACGTTCGCCGACCGCCACGGCCTGCGCGTCGCCGTGCTGGGCGCGGGCGCCGCGTTCGCCGACCTCGCGCGCGGCGCCGGCCTGCGGGCCGTCTACCTGGGCGAGGAGGCGGTGGTCGCCACCGCCGGGCTGTCGCTGGAGGGCCGCGCCGTCCGCAAGCTACGGCAGGCCGTCAACCGGGTCGAGCGGGCCGGCATCACCCTCACCGCGCACCGCGCCGGCGCGCTCACCCCGTGCGAGGTCGCCGAGCTGGAGGCCATCTCCGCGCGGTGGCGGCGCGGCGCCCCGGAGCGGGGCTTCTCGATGGCGATGGACCGCGTCGCCGGCCGCGACGGCTGCGAGAGCCGCGTGCTGGTCGCGCGCGACGCCTCCGGCACCGCCCGCGGGTTCCTGCACCTGGTGCCGTGCGCCGGCCGCCCGGCGATGTCGCTGTCGCTGATGCGCCGCGACCGCGACACGCCCAACGGCCTCACCGAGTTCATGATCGTGCGGGGCCTGGAGCTGCTGCGCGACGAGGGCGTCGAGGAGGTCTCCCTGAACTTCGTGACGTTCGGGCGGTTCCTCATCGCGCCGCGCACGCGCCTGGAGCGCGCGGCGGGCCGGACGGTGCGCACGCTGGACCGCTGGTTCCAGCTGGACCGCCTGCTGCGGTTCAACGAGCGGTTCTCGCCGTCGTGGCGGCCCCGCTACCTGCTGGTGGACGGCTGGCTCGCGGCGCCCGGCACCGCGCTGGCCGTGATGCGGCTGGAGGGCCAGCTGCCGGCGGTGCGTCTGCGGCCGCGCCCCGAGGCGGAGCCCGCGCCCGTCGCCGGGCCGTCGGCCGCCCGGGCCTGAGCCGCTACCAGGGGCGCCGCTCGCGCGGCAGCGCGCCGAGCCCCGCCAGCAGCCCCTCGGCGATCTCCTCCGGCGTGGGCGGGCAGCCGGGGATGCGGATGTCCACCGGCAGCACCGACTCCAGGGGGCCGGCCACCTCGTCGGGGTGCGCCATCACGCCGCCGCCGAGGGGGCAGTCGCCCAGGGCGGCCACCAGCCGCGGCTCCGGCATCGACTCGTAGGCCCGCAGCAGGCCGGGGAGCATCCGGGTGGTCACCGGGCCGCTCACCAGCAGCACGTCGGCGTGGCGCGGGGAGGCGGTGATCGCGAAGCCGTACCGCTGCAGGTCGTAGTGCGGGCCGTTGACCGCCACCAGCTCGTGCTCGCAGCCGTTGCACGACCCGGCGTCGACGTGGCGGATGGCGCACGACGCGTGCGGCTTGGCGCCGAGGCCGATGGCGCGCCGCACGCGCGCCAGCCGGGTGAGCATCACGTACACGGGGTCACCGGTCCACGCAGGCGTAGCAGAGCTCGAAGCTCTTGTTGACCAGGGGGAAGTCGGGGAGGATCGCGCGCGTCGCGGCCGTCGCGACCGCCGGCCAGTTGGCGTAGGAGCCGGTGCGCAGGTGCACGCGGCGCACGGTCCCGCCGTCGATCTCGACGGTGCAGACGGTGCGGCCCCGGGGGCTCTCGGCGATCCCGACGCCGTGGCCGGTCGCGGTGCCGGCGTCCGCGGCGGCGTCCGGCGCCAGCGGGGCCGACAGCAGCTCGCCGACGATGCCCGCGGTCTGCTCCAGCTCCACCCAGCGGGTCTCCAGGCGCGCGGCGACGTCGCCGGACGGCGTGGGCGGCACCACGGCCGCGAACCCGGGGTACCACAGCCGCGGTGCGTCGGTGCGGGTGTCGGCGGCCACCCCGGCGGCGCGGGCCGCGGGGCCCACCACGCCCAGCTCCCGCACCGCGTCGGCGTCGATGCGCCCGGGACCCGCCGTGCGGTCGCGCAGGGACGTGTCGAACAGCAGACCGCGCGCGGCGGTGGCGGCGTCGGCGGCCACGGCCGCGAGCTCCGCCCGCATGGCCTCACGGGCGGCGTCGCCCGGATCGGCGGGGGCCGAGGTGAGGGTGACGGCGTCGAACATGAAGCGGTGGCCGGTGAGCTGCGCGCACACGCGCTGCACCCGCTCCTTCAGCGTCGCGAACATCATCGTGCCGGGCGCGAGACCCACCCCGGCGCAGATCTGGCTCACGTCGTTGAGGTGGTTCCACATGCGCTCGA
>JAXLST010000019.1:0-106226 GCA_046330435.1 Thermoleophilia bacterium
TCGAGGGCTTCGGGCGCGGCGCCGGCGACCGGCGCGAGGGCGGCGCACGCGGCGGGGAGTGGTTCACCGCCGAGGGCGTGAAGGGCTTCGCCGAGGCCGGCATGCCGATGCTCGTGTTCGGCGGCCTGGTGATCGGCGCCGACCGGCTGCTGCGGGCCCGCAAGCGGCGCCTGCGCAACGCCTGAGCTAGAGCACGAACCCCGTGAACCGCGCCTCGGTGCCCGCACCGTGGTGCACCACCACCCGGGTGGGGCCCAGCGCCCCCTGATGCACCTCGGCGCACACCGCGCTGCCGTCCGGCAGGTCGCCCCGCAGCACCAGGTCCCCGCCGGCGGTCTCCGCGCCGTCCACCGGCCGCCCGTCGATGCTGAGCGTCCAGCGGGCGCGGATCCAGCCGCTCTCGCCCGTCACGGTGACGGTGTGGCCCGCGATGCGCAGGAAGTGCTCATCCCTGGTCCCCGGCATGCACCACCGGTTCCCGCTGGGCGGCGCCCGAATCCACCGCGCCGGACGCGTGCCGTGTGCGGACCGCCAGCAGCAGCGGCAGCACCGCCAGGCCCACCGCACCGCCCACCAGCGACAGGGCGGCGAAGCTCGTGCTCGCCACCACCACGCCGCTGCCCAGGCCGCCGGTGGCGCCCGCCAGGGCGAGGGCCACGTCCGCGCCGCCCTGGGTGCGGGCGCGGCGCTCCAGCGGCACCGAGTCGGTGAGCAGGGCGGTGCCGCCAACCACGCCCAGGTTCCAGCCCAGGCCGAGCAGGATCAGCGCCACGGCGACGGCGGGGATGGACTCCGCGGGCGCCAGCGCCGCCACCACGCCGGCCGCGCCCAGGGTCATCGCGCCCGCCGCGATGAGCGGGCGCCGGCCCACGCGGTCCACCAGCCGCCCGGTGACTGGGGAGGGGAGGAACATCGCCGCGATGTGCAGGCTGATCACCAGGCCCGCAGCCGACAGGGGCTGGCCGTGCTCGCGCATGTGCACGGGGGTCATGGTCATGATCGCCAGCATCACCATCTGGCTCACCACCATCACGGTGGCGGCCAGGCGCACGGTGCGGGGGTCGTGCACGACGTCCACGGCGGGGCCGGTGTCCGCGATCTCGCCCAGGCGCTCCGCGCGGGCGATCAGCAGCGGGTCGGGACGCAGGAACAGCGCCACGATCACCGCCCCGCAGGCGTAGGCGGCGGAGGACAGGATGAACGGCCCCGCGAGCTCGCGGATGCCGAAGTGCCGGGCAACCCCGGCCATCACGTCCACCAGGTTGGGCCCGATGACCGCCCCCACCGTGGTGCCCACCAGCACCGTGCTGATGGCCGTCGCCCGGCGGTCCGGGTGGGCGAGGTCCGCCCCCGCGTAGCGGGCCTGCAGGTTCGTCGCGACGCCCGAGCCGTACAGGAACAGGCAGATGAGCAGCAGCGGGACGCTGTCGATCGCGGCCGCAAGGACGGTTCCGGCCCCGCCCACGGCGCCGGTGGCGAGGCCCACGGCGAGTCCCGGCCGCCGGCCGGCGCGCTGCGACAGCGCCCCCACCACGTACGCGGCCAGCGCCGACCCGCCGGTGAACAGTGCGGCGGGCACGCCGGCGAAGCCGGTGCCGCCGATCATGTCCTCCGCCAGCAGGGCGCCCACCGACACTCCCGCGCCCAGGCCCGCGCCGCTGAGCACCTGGGCGGCGAACAGCACGCGGAGGGTCCGGCGCTGCACCGCCTCGCGTTCCACGCGGGCGATGCTAGCGGTGGGCCGCCCTCAGCAGCCCAGCGCGTCCCGCAGCGTCCGGCACGCCTGCGCCATCCGCGGCGCTCGAAGCGTGGCGATGTGCCGCCGGAACGCGTCGCGCGGCAGCGTGTGGAGGTTGTCGAAGTTCACGACGCAGTCCGTCGGCACCCCGTCGGCCGCCGTCAGCTCGAACTCCGATGTCAGTCCGCGGGCCGTCCGCGTGAGGGCGGCCACCACGACGACGCCGATGCGATCGGCCGCCGGGTCACGCGTGAGGACCAGCACCGGCCGGTCGCCGCCGGGTGCGGCGGCGAACCAGATCTCACCCCGACGCATCCGACCAGTCCGCCCAGTCCTCGGCGGGGCCCCAGTCGGCGGCGTCCGCCAGGGCACGCTCGCCGGCCGTCGGCGGCATGCGGTCCCAGGCCTCGATGTCCGCCTCGGCGGCGAGGCGGGTCAGATGGGCGCGCAGGGCATCCCGGAGCAGGTCGGAGCGGTCCTGCCCGAGCCGCGTCGCCCAGTCCCGCACCGCGTCCGCGTCCCGGTCGTCGACGCGGAAGCTCAGCATCGTCGTCATACGTGCAGGCTAGTGCGTATGACAGCCGACCCTCAAGGGGCGCGGTCAGCCGGTGAGCCAGACCGCCGCGTCGGGCGGTAACTCGCGGCCGTCCGCGTCCCCGGGGAGGCTCGCCAGCGCCACCGTCCCGGGCGGCAGTGAAACCGGCGCGTCCCCGCAGTTGACGACGCACACCACGCCGGGCTCGCGGGTGAACGCGACCACGTCGCGGCCGAGGTCCAGCCACCGCAGGCTCGCCCCGCCGCCGGCGCCCAGGGCGGGCAGCTCCCGCCGCAGTCGCAGGGCCCGCCGGTACAGGGAGAGCATCGAGTCCGGGTCGTCCTCCTGGGCGCGCACCGACAGGCTCGCCCAGGACGGCGGCTGCGGCAGCCACGGCTCGGCGTCGCCGAAGCCCAGCGACGGGCCGTCCGGTTCCCACGGCAGGGGCACGCGGCAGCCGTCCCGGCCGCGCTCGGTGCGTCCCGACCGCTCCCAGGTGGGGTCCTGCAGCAGCTCCTCCGGCAGGTCCTCCACCTCCTCCAGCCCCAGCTCCTCGCCCTGGTACAGGTACGCGGCGCCGGGCAGGGCGAGCATGAGCAGCAGCGCCGCCCGGGCGCGCCGCCGGCCCAGCACCAGGTCGGAGGGGCCGCCGCCCTCCGGCCGGCCCAGCCGGGTGGCGTGCCGGACGATGTCGTGGTTGCTGAGCACCCAGGTCACCGGGGCGCCCACCGCGTCGTGCGCGGCGAGCGAGCGGGTCGCGCGCTCCCGCAGGCGCGCGGCGTCCCACCCGGCGAACACGAACTGGAAGTCGAAGGCGCTGTGCAGCTCGTCGGGGCGCAGGTACCGGGCCAGCCGGTCCGGCGAGTCCACCCACGCCTCGGCGACGAACACCCGCGGCGGGTCGTACCGGTCGGCCAGCGCCCGCCAGTCACGGTAGATGTCGTGCACGCCGGGGCGGTCCCAGTGCGGGTGGTCCTCCCGGTCGGGCGGCGCCAGCAGGTGCTCCTCCTGGATCCCCAGGTCCGGCAGGTCCGGGTGCTTGATGAGCCCGTTGGCGACGTCGATGCGGAAGCCGTCGACGCCCATGTCGAACCAGAACGCGAGGATCGACAGGAACTCCTCCCAGAACCTCCGGGTGGTCCCACGCGAGGTCCGGCTGGCGCGGGTCGAACAGGTGCAGGTACCACTCGCCGTCGGCCACCCGCGTCCACGCCGGGCCGCCGAACACCGACCGCCAGTCGTTGGGCGGCGTCGCCCCGTCCGGCCCCTTGCCCGGCCGGAACACGTACCGGGCGCGCTCCGGCGAGCCGGGCCCGCCGGCCAGCGCCGCCCGGAACCACGCGTGCTCGTCGGAGGTGTGGTTGGGGACGATGTCCAGGATCACCCGGAGCCCCAGGCCATGGGCCTCGGCGATGAACGCCCGGGCGTCGTCCAGGGTGCCGAACGCCGGGTCGACGTCCCGGTAGTCGGCGACGTCGTAGCCGCCGTCGGCCTGCGGGGACGGGTACCAGGGGTTGATCCACACCGCGTCCACGCCCAGCGTCGCCAGGTGCGGCAGGCGCCGCCGGATCCCGGCGACGTCCCCCAGCCCGTCGCCGTTGCCGTCGGCGAAGCTGCGGATGTACAGCTGGTAGGTGACGGCCGACCGCCACCAGGCATCGGCGCCGTGGCGCGCTGGAAACGTTGTCATTCCCCAAACGTACCCCGTTCCGGGGCCCGGCCACACCGGCGCCCCGGATGCCGGGTCGGAGCCCGGTGTGACGGAATGCCGCGCGGCGGCGGATGGGTGATATGACGCCATCCGTGACCCGCCTGCTCACCCTGACCCTGCTGCTCGTCCTGGCGCTCGGCCTCGCGGCCTGCGGCGACGACCCGCCCGACGGCGGGGCGGCCGCCGCGCCCGCCACCGCGCTCCAGCTGAGCTTCTGGATCGAGGGGAAGGGCGACGGGACCGAGGGGCCGGTGCAGTCGACGGTCACGTGCGCCGACGACGCGGCCGACGCGGACTGCGCCGCGCTGCTGGCGGTGGCGGCGGACGTGTGGGCGCCGGTGCCCGCCGACGCGCCCTGCACCAAGATCTACGGCGGGCCGGGGGTGATGCGCGTGAGCGGGACCGTCGGCGGCCGCCCCGTCGACAGCACCTTCACCCGCAGCGGCGGCTGCGAGATCCGCCGCTGGGACGCCGTGGTGCCGCTCCTGCAGCGCATGGCGGTGCCCGACGCCGCCCCGTCGACCACCACCGTCACCACGCGCGAGCCCCCGCCGTCCGGTCCCACCTCGCTCACGCTCACCTGGTTCCCCAAGGGTCCCGACGCGCCGGAGGGGAAACGGGTGCTGACGGTCACCTGCCCGGAGGTGCCCGCGGACACCGACAAGGACTGCCAGGAGCTCATCTCCCAGGCCCAGACGGACCTGTTCAACGCCGAGCTGCCGCCGGGCACCGTGTGCACCGAGATCTACGGCGGGCCGCAGACGCTGCGGGTGCGCGGCACCCTGTCCGGCCGGCGTATCGACACCACCTTCAGCCGCACCGACGGCTGCCAGATCGACCGGTGGGACCGGGCCGCGCCGCTGCTGCTGCGCATGGGCAGGTCATAGGGCGAGACGTTCCCTGGCGCGGCGTTCAGGTTCGCCGCGCCGCCGCCGATGCGGGGGCCAACACGGCAACCTGCGTCGCGGAGACACGGTGGGACGCCTCACGAGCGTCACCGTTGCGGGAATCGGGCTGGCGACCAGCCGGATCGCCGACGCCCCCGACTCGGCCCACGAGGTGGTCGAGGGCCGCGCCTACGTCCACCCGGCGCCGCACGCCGAGGAGCCCGGCTGGTGCGGGTACCTGGTGCGGGACGGCGTCCTGCACCTCAACGTGCCGGCCGCGATGGACTGGCTGCCGGTCGCCGACCTGGACCACCTGCCGGAGGGCCGGTGGATGCGGGTGACCACCGGCGACCGCCTGCTGGTGGTGCCGTTCGAGCTCCGCCGCGACGGGGAGCGCCTGGAGGCCCGGTGGCTCGACGCCGACGGCGCCCTGCTGGACCCGGACGCCGGCGCGCCCATGCGCAGCGGCCTGCAGCGCGTCGCCGTGCGCCGCTACGCACCGCCGGAGCGCATGGAGCGGTGGCTCGCGATGGGCGGCTGGTACCGCCTCACCGGCTGGAACGCCGGCTGGGAGACCGCCGCCTGAGGCTCCGTTACGCGCCTGTTGCGCAATTCGGGGCTCCACCGGATGCACACGGGCCGCGCGAACGCCGAGGATCCCGCAGGGGACGCGTTCACGCGATCAGAGGAAGCCAGCATGAGCACGAGCATCGTCACGGACGCCGGTGTCGGCCTCGCCGCGAGCCCGTTGCCGCACGTCGCCGGCGTCGCGCAGGTCGTGCGCGACCACCAGGCCTACGTGCACCCGCGCCCCCGGTTCGACCGCCCGGGGTGGTCGGGATTCCACGTCACCGGCGACGTCCTGCACGTGAACGACCCCGCCGCGATGGCGTGGCTGCCCGCCGGTGAGCTGGGCGACCTGCCCGAGGGCCGGTGGGTGCGGATCACCGACCACGAGGGACGGCTGGCGACGCCCTTCGAGCTCCGCCGGCACCTGGACGCCCTCGAGGTGCGGTGGCTCGGGTGCGACGGCACGCTGTACCCCGTCGACGGGCCCGCCCAGGCCGACGCCGAGCCGGACGCGGACCGCTACGCGCCGGCCGCCGCGATGGAGCGCTGGCTGGCGTTCGGGGGGTGGCAGCGCCTGCCCGTGTGGTGACCCCGGTTTGGGCAGCCCCCAGCGCGGGGTAGGAGAGGCGCAGCGCCCGGGGGCGGCCCACACTCCCCCGCGGCGCGCCCCCGCCACCGAGGAGATGGGATGGGCACGTTGCTCCGCAGGATGATCGTCGTCGCGGCTCCCGTGGTGTGGAGCCAGTACCGCAAGCGCAAGCGGAAGCAGCGCGACGCGCGCAACGCCGCGCCGCCCGCCCCCCGGGGCTGAGGCGCCGCCGACGCGCACTGTCGCGCCGCTGACACAGCAGGTGTCGTGGTGGGGGCGGAGCGGGTCCCCGCCACGGCGGACGCTTGGGACGAGGCAACCACCCCATCCCAGGAGTCACCCCGATGACCGCCCGCCGCATGACCGCACTCGTCGCCGCGCTCGGCCTCCTCGCCGTCGCCGGACCCGCCGCCGCCGCCCGCGGGATCGCGCCGCCGCCGCCGGCCACCCCGCCCCCGCCCACGGCCTCGTTCACGATCGCGCCGTCCACCGCGGCCACCGGCGCGCTGGTCACCTTCGACGCCAACGGCTCGAGGTTCGACCGCCGCACCCCGCTCACCTACCGGTGGGACTTCGATGGTGACGGCACCTACGACCTCGAGACCGACAGCAGGATCGTCACGTTCCGGTACCTCACCCCCGGGCCGCGGGACGTCGCCCTGCAGGTCGTGGAACCCCCGTACGGCGACGCTCCCGACCAGACCGACACCACGACCCGCCGCATCCAGGTGATCGACCACCCCGCGCCGCTCGCGCGGATCCTCAACCCGCCCGCGGCCGTGCTCGTGCACGAGCCGGTGACCCTGCACGGCGCCGCCACGTACCTGAGCGACACCGACGTGGTCTACGCGTGGGAGCTCGACGGCAACCTCGGCCGCCGGTCCTCGTCACCCGACCTCGATCTCGCGTTCACCACCCCCGGCGCCCACACCGTCCGCCTGTTCGTGACCGACAGCCTCGGCTCGGTGTCGTCCGCCACGGCCGTGATCCGCGTGCACACCCCGCCGGTCGCCGCCTTCACGGCGCAGGGCCCCGCGGTCGCCGGTTCCCAGGTCATCCTGGACGGCGGCGCCTCCAGCGACGACGGCGCCGTGGTGCGCTACGAGTGGGACACCGACGGCAACGGCACGTACGAGACCGACGCCGGGCCGTTCCCCGCCCACTTCGTCACCTTCGCGACGCCCGGCGTCCACCGGGTGGGCCTGCGGGTGACCGACGCCGACGGCGCCACCGGGACCACCACGCGGGACATCACCGTCGCGAGCGCGACGCCCGACGTCGGCCCGCCGCCGCCCCAGCCGACGGTGCGCGCCGTCCGCGGCCGCGTCGCCATCCCCGTGAGCTGCCCGCCCGGCCCCGCCCGCACCGTCACCGTCCGCCTGCGCGGAACCGGCACCCTGGCCGGGAAGCTCCTGGGCGCCGCGACGCTCCGCGTCACCGGCGGCGGGAGCGGCACCGCGAGCATCCCGCTGTCCTCAGCCGCGCTGCGCGAGCTGGGCCGCGCCCACACGCTGCGCACCACGCTGGTCACCCGCATCGCCGCCGCCGCCGCGTCGGCGCCCGTGGTCACGCGCGGGCCGCTGGCGATCACCGGCTGAGGCACCCCATCGGTGCGGCCTCCCCGCGCCGGAGGCCCCACCGGTCCCCGCGCCACCACGGCCGGGCGGCACGCGCCGCCCGGCCGTGTCGCGTGGTTGACACAAGCTGCGTCGCGCGGTGAACGGAACGCGGAGGCCGTCCGGACGACCATGGGTCCAGTTCAGTCACCCCGGTCACCAAGGAGCCAGCCATGACCGCCACCACCCGCACCTCCCGCCGCATCCGCCGCACCCTCATCGCCACCGCCGCAGTCGCCGGCGCCGTCGGCTTCGCCGGCCAGTCCGTCGCCCTGCCGCCCCCGCCCCCGCCCCCGGTCAACGACGCCCCGACCGCGGCGCTCACCGTGACCCCCAGCCCGGCGGCGATCGCCCCGTCGTTCGTCCTGGACCCCATCCCCGTCATCACCGCCCGCGAGACGCAGCTCATCCGCGGCGGCGTGCTGGTGACCTTCGACGCCTCCGCCTCCTCGGACCTCGACGGGACCATCACCAAGTACGAGTGGGACCTCGACGGTGATGGCACGTTCGAGAAGACCACCACCACCCCCACGACCACCCGCCGCTACACGCAGCCGGGGAGCGTCCTCACCACGGTCCGCGTCACCGACAACGGCAACGCCACCGACTTCAAGACCGTCGCCCTGCTGCTGCACCGCACGCCCACCCCGAAGATCACCGCCAGCCGCACCGTCGTGCTGCCGGGCGACACGATCGTCCTGAACGGCAACGGGTCGACGGACGACAGCGGCCCCATCGCCAAGTACGAGTGGGACCTCGACGACAACGGCACGTTCGAGAAAACGGGCCCCGAGGCCAGCACCAGCTTCGGTGGCGTCGGCACCCACACCGTGCGCCTGCGGGTCACCGACGCCCTCAACGCCACGTCCACCGGTTCGATCACCATCCGCGCGCACCGGCAGCCCACCGCCTCCATCGCGGTGCGCCCGGTCACCCCCGGCGTGGGCCAGCTCGCCACCCTGGACGGCGCCCCGTCCGAGGACGACGGGACCATCGCCCGCTACCAGTGGGACCTGGACGGCAACGGCACCTTCGAGACCGACGGCGGCACCACCTCCACGGTGGGCACCCGCTTCGCCACCGCCGGCCCCGCGAAGGTGGGCCTGCGCGTCACCGACAACGACGGCGCCACCGGCGAGACCACCCGGACCATCCAGGTGTCCCCGCAGATCGTCACCACCGACGTCACCGCCCCCTCCCTGAAGCCCGCCCGCACCCGGGTGCGGTTCGCCAAGGGCCGGGTCGCGGTGAACCTGAGCTGCCCCGCCTCCGAGGCCACCTGCCGCATCACGCTCCGGCTGCGCGGCACCGGCCCGCTCGCCGGCAAGGTGCTCGGCTCCGGCGCGGCGACCCTCTCCGGCGGCCGGTCGGCCACCCTCAGGGTCTCCCTGTCGAAGGCCGGCGCCTCCCGCCTGCGGCGCACCGGCGCCATCCGGGCCATCGCGGTGGTCTCCGCCACCGACGGCGCGGGCAACCGGTCGGTCACCCGCACCGCGATGCGCGTCACGCGCTGAACCGCACCACCCAGCACGTCCCGGGCGGCGGCCGGCGAACAACCGGCCCCCGCCCGCGCGTTCCGGCGCGACACCCGTCCCGCGCCCCGCCGCGCCACCGGGTACCGGACCGGTGAACCGGAGCGAAGGAGGCGAGATGGCGAACGGAACGATCCGCCGCGGGCCGCTGGCCACGCTGCGCGGCCCCGACCTGGCGGTGGTGCGCGACGCGCAGGTCATCGACGCGGACGCCCGCACCGTGGGCCGCCTGACCGAGGTGTGGCTGGACGGCACCGAGGCCGCCCGCGTGATCGCGGTGGACGACGGGGCGCAGGAGGTCCTGATGCTGGACGCCGGCGCCGCGGAGGTGATCGCGGACGAGGCCGGCGTGCTGGTGATCATCGGCTACACGGCCGGCCAGCTGCGCGACCCGCGCGGGACCGGGCAGGACGAGGGCGGCGGGCCGGGCCCCGGGCTCTACCGGGCCTGGGAGGCGGAGGAGCTCGTGGACGAGCTGCAGACCCCGCCGGCGCCCACGCCGGACATCGCCATGGCCGACGACGCGGAGGGCACGCCGGACGCCCTGCGGGCGGGCGACCCCGCCACCCGGCAGGCGACCCCCGCGCCGACGCCCGAGATAGCGATGGCCGAGGTGGACGACACGATGCGGCACGGGGAGGACCCGGAGGACATCCGGGCCCGGCGCGCCCACCACTGAGGACCGCGCCCGGCGCCGGCCCCGGTGCCGGGCGCATTCGCCCGCTGAGCGGGGGAAAAGCTCCCCCGACGGCCAGTTGAACACGGCCGCGTTTCGCGCTTGATTCGCGGGGTGTCCATGGGGCCCACGATGACGCTGCTGCTGGGGCTGTCCGCGATCGCGTCCGCGGCCCTGTGCGCGGTGCTCGCGCGGATGCGCGGCGAGCCCGGCACGCCCCTGCTCGCGCTGATGTGCGCGGCGGTGTCGGTGTGGTGCGTCGGGAACGCCGTGCAGATCAACACCACCGACGTCGAGGTGAAGCGCCAGACGGTCACGCTGGCGTTCGCCTGCATCACCGTCGCGGTGTACAGCTTCTGGCGGGCGGTCATCATGCGCGCCCCCTGGCCCTGGCGGGTCCCGAACGTCGTGTCGTACATCTGGGCCGCGCCGGGGATCGTGACCGTCGCCCTTGCCGCGGCCACCGACGCGAACGGCCCGTTCTTCAGCACCCTGCCGATCTCCGCGGACCGCGAGCCGGTGTTCGCACAGCCGGGCCCCTGGATGTTCGTGCACCTGCTGTGGGCGTACACCCTCATGATCTGGGCGATGGTGGGTCTGGGGTGGCTCGTGTGGAACGCCGCCGAGGGCCGCCTGCGGCACCGGGTGCTGTCGCTCGCCGCCGTGGCCGCCCCGCTGCTCGTGAACGCCGTCCTGTCGACGGGCTCCAAGCCCCTGGGGCTGTACGACCCCACGCCCATCGCCACCCTGGTGGCCGTGGTGGGGCTGTTCTGGCTGGTGCGCCGCATGAAGATGCTGGACATCGACATCGGCCTGCTGCCCGTCGCCCGCGACGAGGTGGTGGAGTCCATGACCGAGGGCGTGGTGGTGGTCGACCGCCACGGCCGCGTCGCCGACCTCAACCCGGCGGCCGCGAGCCTGCTGGGGCTGGTGCCCGGCAGCGCGGTGGGCGGCGGGGTCGACGCGGTCGTCCCCGGCTGGCGCGAGGACGACGACCGCCGCAGCTGGGAGTTCACCACCCCCGGCCGGGTACCGTCGCGCACCGTGGAGGCCCGCACCGGCACGCTGCGCAGCGGCGGCACCGGGCGGCTGGTGCTGCTGCGCGACGTGACCGAGCAGCGCACGGCGCGGGCGGCGCTGGAGCTGAGCCTCGCCCGGCACGAGCACGCCTCCCGGCACGACGCCCTCACCGGCCTGCCGAACCGCGTGCCGCTGTTCTCCCGCCTGCGCCTCGCCCTGGCGGACCCGCGCGGGGTGACGCTGCTCATCCTCGACCTGGACGGCTTCAAGGCCCTCAACGACACGTTCGGCCACCGCTCCGGCGACCGGGTGCTGCGCGAGCTCGCCACCCGCCTGCAGCACGTGATGGACCGCGACGCGATGGTCGCGCGGCTCGCGGGCGACGAGTTCGCGGTGGTCCTGGCCGGCGCCGACGAGGTCGCCGCGGGCGCAGCCGCGCAGCGGCTGCTGGGCGCCATGTACGCGCCGTTCACGGTGGGGGAGACCGAGGTCTCGCTGGCCGCGAGCATCGGGGTGGCGTTCGGCCCGCAGCACGGGGCGGACGCGGACGACCTGGTGCACGCCGCCGACGTGGCGATGTACCACGCGAAGCGCACCGCGGCGCGGTGGGCGGTGTACGAGGCGGACCTCGACGGCCGCCGGCCGGAGCGCCTCATCCTGCGCCACGAGCTGCGCCGGGCGCTCGCCGAGCACGAGCTGGCGCTGCACTACCAGCCGCAGGCCACCCCGGACGGGCGGGTGACCGCGGTGGAGGCCCTGGTGCGCTGGCGCCACCCGCAGCGCGGGCTCCTGGCCCCCGGCGCGTTCCTGCCGGTCACCGAGGACACCGAGCTCATCTGCCGCCTCACCGACGAGGTGCTCGACATCGCCCTGGGCGACGTGGCGGCCTGGACCGAGGACGCCCCCGGCCTGAGCGTGTCGGTGAACCTCTCGAGCCTGGACATCCGGGACCCGGCCCTGCTGGACCGCATCGTGAACGCCATCGGGCGGCACTGCGTCGACCCGCGCCGGCTCACCCTGGAGGTGACCGAGAACGCCCTGGTCGCGGCCGGCGACGGCCTCACCCGCCTGGAGCAGGTGCGGGACCTGGGGGTGCGCGTCTCGCTGGACGACTTCGGCACCGGCGTGGGCCCGCTCGCCACGCTCCGGGAGCTGCCGGTGGACGAGCTCAAGATCGACCGGTCGTTCGTGGCGGGCATGGACCGGCCCCGCGAGGCGGCCCTGGTGGGCGGCCTCATCCGGCTTGGCCACGACCTTGGCCTCACCGTGGTGGCGGAGGGCGTGGAGACCCCGGAGCGCATGGCCGCGCTGGGGGACATGGGGTGCGACCTGCTGCAGGGGCACCACCTGGGCCGTCCCGAGCCGCTCGCACCGGGCAGCCGCACCCCGGCCGGGCTCGCGACCGCCTGACCGCCTACAGCTCGGGCGCCCCGATGCGGTGGCGGTGCTCGCTGGCGAAGAAGCCGGCGATCTGCTCGTTGTCGTAGCCCAGGGCGAGCAGCACGATGAGCTTGATGCGCGCCTTGAAGGCGTTGAGGAACGACGCGGGGATCGCGCCGGCCTCCGAGAGGGTCTTGCCGCCGCCCTCGTAGCCGTACACCGGCAGGATCGCGCCGATGTCGGTGCGGGTGGCGAGCACCACCGGCTTGGTGGTCGCGGCGATGAGGGGCACCAGGTCAGGCGGGAGGTTGCCGACGCCGAGGGCGGCGATGACGACGCCGTCGCTGCGGCGCACCGCGTCCTCGAAGCCCTCGCCCCGCCAGCCCGCGTAGGCGGTGAGGATCTCCACGTGCGGGGAGGCGTCCGGGGGGTTCAGCGCCAGGCGGTTCTCCGGGCGGGCGAAGTACCGCAGCACCGGCTCCCCCTCGAGGGTGTCGATGCGGCCGATCGGGCCCGGGTACCCGCCGAACGCCTCGAGCGCCGTGGTGTGGACCTTGGTGACGGTGTGGGCGTCGAAGATGTCCCCGCCGAACACCACCAGGGCCCCGCGTCCGCGGGACTGCGGGTCGACGGCGACGTGGGATGCGGCCCACACGTTGAACGGCCCGTCCCAGCTGGGCTCCTTGGCGTGCCGCATGCTCCCGGTGATGACGACCGGCACCTCGGTGTCGAGGGTGAGGTGCAGGTAGAACGCCGTCTCCTCGAGGGTGTCGGTGCCGTGGGTGATGACGATGCCGTCGACCTCGTCGGCCAGCTCGTGCACCAGGTCCCGCAGCTCGTGCATGTGGTGCGGGGTGATGTGCGGGCTCGGCAGCGTGAACGGCTGAACCATCTGCAGGTCCATGCCGGACAGGTCGCTGATGCGGTCCGTGAGCAGGCTGGGGTCGGGCTTGAGCTTCCCGGACAGGTCCGGGCGGCTTCCGATGGTCCCGCCCGTCTGGATGATGGCGAGCCGGGGGCGATGTCCGTTCGTGATGGAGATGCGGTCCAAGTTACCGGTGGAATCGGTTCACCGCATCACCTTCGGTGTGGGCAGGTTCTCTACGACGAGACCCGGAAGCCCCTCAGGACGGTCGCGCCGCCCACCACGCGCGCCGCCAGCACGTAGGCGCCGGGCGGCAACGTGACCCCGCCGATCCGGCCCGTGAACCGGACGGTGGCGGTGCCGGCGGGGAGCGTGCGGGCGATGCTGCCGCGGAGGGTCACCGTGCGGCGGCAGGCGGCGGCTCCGCGCGGCGCCCGGGCCGGGGGCGACGCACCGGGTCCCGAGCCGCCGTCCCGGGACCGCGCGCCGGACGGTGAGCACCACGCGCGCCCCCGCGCTGAGCCGGAACCCGACGGTCGTGCCGCGCCCCGCGCGGAAGGCGGCGGGGGTGAGCCGCAGCCCGCCGAGGACCGCGACGGTGCCCGTGGGCGGGGTGGTGGGAGTGGGCGCCGGGGTGGGGCCGGGCCCGGGCGCGGGGGTGGGCGGCGGCTTGGGCGCCAGCTCCACGGAACCGGCGTCGCACCCGTCGCGCTGGTTCCGGGTGACCCCGCGCTGGTCGACGTCGCCGAACGGGAAGGACACGTCGCACGTGGGGGCGACGTCGATGGCGGCGCTGCCCTCGGCGGGCAGGAAGGTGCGCGTGGCGCCGCCGTTGTCGGCGAGCGGGCCGAGCTTCGCGTCGCCCGGGACGGCGAGGGTGCCGCAGGAGGCGTCCCCCGCGGTGACCACGCTGGGCCGGACGACGTTGGTGAAGTCGCAGGCGGGCGCCGCATCGGCGAGCAGGACCCCGCCGGCGGTGAGCCCGCTCAGTGCGTTGCCGCCCGTCGAGGCCGAGCCCCGCAGGTTCCCGGCGAACGTGGAGTAGCCGACCGCCGTCGTCGCCGTGGGCCCCAGGCCCCCGGCCACGGCGCCGCCGCTCCCGCCGCCGAAACCACCGCCGCCGGGCCCGGGGTCGCCCGCCCGGTTGGCGCTGAAGGTGGCGTTGACCACGGTCATGTTGCCGCCGAACACCGCGATCGCCCCGCCGTTGCCGCCCTGCCCGGCCGGTGCGCCGATGCCGCCGCCGGCCCCGCCGGAGCCGGCGAGGTTGGTGGTGAACGTGCTGCCGCTGACGACCGCCGTGCCCGACAGCGCGAGGATCGCGCCGCCGTCGCCGCCCCGGCCGCCCCCGCCTCCTCCGCCCATCGACGGGCCGCCCTGGCCGCCGTTGGACGCCCGGTTGCCGTCGAAGGTGCTGTCCCGCACCGTGAGCTTGGACGTGGCGCCCGACGTGGAGATCGCGCCGCCGCCGGGGCCGGTCTCGCCCAGCGCCCCGGGCGCGACGGGCATCGCGAGGCCCGAGCGGTTGTCGGTGAACGCCACGCGCGTCACCAGCAGCGTGCCGGCGTTGCGGGCACCGCCGCCGAACCCGCCGGGCTGGGCCCGGCCACCGCGCACCGTGAGCCCCTCGAGGGTGAGCGTGGAGGTGACGGGGACGTCGAACACGCGGTCCAGGCCGTCGCCGTCGATCGTGGTGGCGCCGGGACCCGCGCCGAGGATGCGCAGCTCCGTCCCCGAGGCGACGTCGAGGTCGCCGGAGACGTTGTCGTCCTCGTAGCCCGACAGGGCGATGGTGTACGTCCTGGCGCCCAGGACGACGGTGTCGGCGCCGGCGGATCCGGACGCGCACCCCAGGTAGGGCGCGGCGAGCTGCGCCGCGGTCATGGCCTCCCGGAGCGAGCACTGGCCGTCGTTCGCCAGGCCCTCGGCCGTGGTCGTCACGGTGATGTCCGCGGCCGCGGCCGGGACGGCCGCGATGGCGAGGGCCGCGAGGACGTGCAGCGCTCGGGTGGCCGGCCTCATGGCGCGACCCTATGCGCCCCGGGACGCGCCGCGCCACCCCGCCGGACGCCGCGTGGTTACCCCGGGGTAACCGTCTCAGGTCCAGGTACCTGGACTCCCCGCTCGGAGGGCGCGCGGATCGCCGCCGCATCGCAACATCCACCGTGCGGGCCTGGGAGAGGGGCCGTGCTCGTTGACCCAAGAAGGCACGGATCGCCGCAATCCCACGGGAGCACACGACCGTGATCCGTCCTTCTGTGCGCGGTACCGGACTGCGCCGCGCCCTCACCGCATCCCTCGCGGTGGGCATCACCCTCGGCGCCGTCGCATCGGCGAACGCCGCCTTCCCCGGCGCGAACGGCAGGATCGCCGTGACGGCCCTCAACGTCGACGGCGACGAGCGCACCAGCGACCGCACCGACATCTTCACCGTCAAGCCCGACGGCACCGGCCTCACCAACCTCACCAACAGCATCAACGCGAGTGAGGATGCGGCGGACTGGAACGCCGACGGCACCCGCATCGCCTTCACCCGGCTGGCCACCGCCGATCAGAACGGCGTCTGGTACATGAACGCCGACGGCACCGGTCAGACGCTGATCCCCGGCACCGGCAACGCCAAGCTGCAGTCGCCCGCGTCGGTGAGCTGGAGCCCCGACGGGACGATGGTCGCCTACTCCCTCGCCGTGGGCGGGATCCGCATCGTGAAGCTCGATGGCACCGTGGTGCGCACGCTCACGCCCGCCGGGCTCTCGGAGTTCGGCGGCGTCGAGTGGTCGCCCGACGGCACGCAGCTCGCGTTCGATGCGCGTCCGGACGACCCGACCCCGCCGGAGATCTACCGCATCAACGCCGACGGCACCGGGTCACCGACGAGGCTGACGGACAACACCGACTTCGACACGGCTCCGGACTGGTCGCCCGACGGGACGCGGATCACCTGGAACGGCAACACCAGCGGCAACCCCGTGATCAAGATCATGCCCGCCGACGACGGCGACCCGGAGACGACGCTGAGCCCGGTGAGCGCGCAGTCGTACCGGCCGGCGTTCTCCCCGGACGGCTCGCTCATCGCATACTCCAGCCGGCTGACCGGCACCGACTTCGTGCTGCGCGCCCTGACCCCGAACGCGAATCCGCCGGGGATCCAGTTCGTGGCGCCGAAGGTGCTCCCCAACATGGACTCCTCGGACTGGCAGCCGGTCGAGGCGCCGGCCGTCACGCCGCTGGTCGTCACGAAGACCGCGCTCACGCGGATCAAGCGGGATGTTGAGTGGGAGGTCCTGAAGTCGGTGTCCACCAAGGCCGGGTGGGACGCCAAGGACGGGTCGCTGCGCGTGGATTACCGGGTGGAGGTCAAGAAGAAGCCGGTGATCCTCGACATCGTCGCCTTCGGGCAGATCACGGTGACCAACCCGAACGCCGTCAACGCGATCGGCAACGTCAGCGACGCGCTGCCGGGCGGGACCTGCACGCTCACCGACCCGGTCACCGGTGATCCGCTCGGCACCGACCTGCTGATCAAGGGCAACGGCGGCGAGGTGCACGTGAACTACACCTGCCGGTTCGCTGCCGTTCCGGCCGCGCCGCTTGTGAACACGGCGACGGTCACCTGGAAGGTGGACGGCGTGGCGCAGACCCCGGTGAGCGGCACCGCCACCGTGGACTTCTCCACGGCCCTCAACGACCAGCGGGGCGTGGAGTCGGTGGAGGTGACCGACACGATGGCCGGCGACGAGACCAAGGTCCTCGCCGACGAGCTGTCGGAGTCCAAGATCTTCCGGTACCGCAAGTACATCGAGCCGGGCAAGAAGTGCGAGAGCTACATGAACACCGCCCGCCTCATCGGCTTCCGTGAGCCGGAGCCGCTGAACGTGCCGATCGGCCCGCTGCTGCCGAACCAGTTCGTGATCGACGCGGACTCGACCTCGGTGCGGGTGTGCCCGCCCGTCAAGGACGACCCGTCCCCGAAGGACCCGCCGGTGGTGGTCATCGACAACGGTGACGGCCCCAAGGCGGTGGATCCCAAGCCGTCCGACAACCCGAAGGTCGATGTGATCACCGACCCCAAGGGCGGCGGGGCGAAGCTGCGGGTCACCAAGACCGCGTCGGTGAAGCGTGCCGCCAAGGGTGCGGTCGTGACCTGGTCGATCACGGTCAAGAACACCGGCAAGTCCGACCTGGATGGCGTGGTGATCCGTGACCTGCTCCCCAAGGGCCTGGTCGCGGTGACCGACGCGAAGGCGCCGCTGCAGAAGGGCAACCGCGGCAAGCGCGTGGTGACCTTCAACGCGGGGGATCTGCTGCGCGGCCAGTCGGTGACGGTGACCGTCGCGACCCGTGTGGGCAGGACCGGCCGGATCTGCAACATCGCCCAGGCGGAGGCCGGCAACGCCCGCTCGCACCGTGCGGTGGCGTGCATCCGGATCGGGAAGCCCGTGACGGCGGCCGTCGCCCGGTAGCGCGGCCCGTCGAACCACCGGAAGGACCCTCGGGGCGCCCATCGGGCGCCCCGAGTACGTTTGCGCCCATGGCCCCGGTGGACCTGCGCAGCGACACCGTCACCCGGCCCACGCCGGAGATGCTCGCCGCCATGACGGCGGCGCCGCTGGGCGACGACGTGTTCGGCGACGACCCCACGGTGAACGCGCTCCAGGACCGCATCGCGGGGATGCTGGGCAAGGAGGCGGCGCTGTTCGTCCCCTCCGGCACCCAGGGGAACCTGTGCGCCCTGATGGCCCACTGCGGCCGCGGCGACGAGTACCTGGTGGGGCAGATGGCCCACACGTACCGGTGGGAGGCCGGCGGCGGCGCGGTGCTCGGCAGCATCCAGCCGCAGCCCATCGCCCACGCACCCGACGGCACGCTGCCGCTGGCCGACATCGCGGCGGCCATCAAGCCGGACGACCCGCACTTCGCGCGCACGCGCCTGCTGTGCCTGGAGAACACCCTCGGCGGGCGGGTGATGCCGCTCGAGTACCTGCGGGCCGCCACCGGCCTGGCCCGCGAGCGCGGCCTGGGCACGCACCTGGACGGCGCCCGCCTGTTCAACGCCGCCGTCGCGGCCGGCGGGGACCCGTACGCCGGCGCCCGGGACATCGCCGCGTGCTTCGACACCGTCTCGGTGTGCTTCAGCAAGGGCCTGGGCGCGCCCGTGGGGTCGGCCCTGGTGGGACCGGAGGAGCTCATCGCCCGCGCACGCCGGGTGCGGAAGATGGCCGGCGGGGGGATGCGGCAGGCCGGGATCCTGGCCGCCGCCGCCCTGCACGCGCTGGAGCACCACGTGCACCGGCTCGCCGGCGATCACACAAACGCGCGCCGCCTCGCGGAGGGCCTCGCGGGCATCCCGGGGGTCCGGGTGCGCCCGCCGGAGACCAACATGGTGTTCCTCGACCTCGACGGCGAGCGCCCCGGCCTCGTGGAGCGGCTCGCCGCCGACGGCGTGCTGTGCACCGGCATCTACGAGCTGCGGCTCGTCACGCACCTGGACGTGACGGCCGCGGACGTCGACGCGGCGCTGGAGGTGCTGCGCCGCGCCCTGTGAGCCGGCGTCACGCGGGCCGGCGCTCCCGCACATCCTTCATGGCCCCCTGCATCGCCATGTAGAGCGGCAGGCCGACGCCGATCGAGATCGCCATCACGGCCGCCAGCACGATCATCACCACTGCGAGTTCACCCATGTCCATGTCCTTTCGCGGGTACTCCGGACGATGGGATGACGGTACGGCGGGCCCCGGTATGGGCTCACCCCGCGGCGCCCCGGGGAATCGGCGCGGAAGGGTCAGGATTCCCCCCGGTGACGGGCCTGGACGTTCGGCGGTTGCCGTGGCGCCCCGGGTGCTCCTACCTTCGGGCGGAATCCCACGGAGAGGACGTCCATGCGCACACCGAAGGCCGCGGTCGCCGGACCGCTCGTCGCCCTGGGGCTGCTGGTCGCGGGCACCGCGCAGGCCGCCGCCGCGCCGGACCCCGCGGCCACGCTCAGCGTCACCCAGCCGGTCCAGGTCACGCTACAGAACAAGGAGACGCCGATCCCCACCGGCGGCACCAGCTACTACTGCGCGGTCGGCACGTTCGTGCCGTTCAACGACCTCGCCGGGTGGCGGCCGGTGTCGGCGAGCTTCCTCGTCGACGGCCGGCCGGCGACCATGCGGATCGGCGACCCGCCGTACTCCGACGCCGAGGAGATCAACGGCCTGGTCTTCGCCCCGGTGGGCGCCCAGCACCACGTGCAGTACCGGAGCTTCAGCTACGCGCAGGGCGGCAACCCGGGCGTCAACGACACCTGCACGCGCGTCCGGGACAGCGCCAACGCCCGGTACGGCGACACGGCGACGGTCACGTACGCGCGCACCACCGCCTGCGCCGCCGCGATCCGGGGGCTGACCGCGGCGAAGGCCGCGGTGCAGCGCGCCCAGCAGCGCGTCAAGCGCACCGCGGGCCGGGCGCGCGCCGCCGCGGTCGTGGCGCTGCGCAAGGCCAAGGCCCGTCTGGCCAAGGCGACGAGGGTCTACAACGCCGAGTGCAGGTAGCCGAGGTGCCCGTCACGGCGGCCTCCGGGCCGCCGTGACGACGTGAATGCGGCCCCGGGGGCCCGATACCGCTACCATCCCCCGCCGTGGCTCACCGAGACGACCTCAGGAACATCGCCATCGTCGCGCACGTCGACCATGGCAAGACCACCCTCGTCGACGCGATGCTCTGGCAGACCGGTGCATTCCGGGCGAACCAGGACGTCGCCGACCGGGTGATGGACTCCAACGACCTGGAGCGCGAGAAGGGCATCACCATCCTCGCCAAGAACACCGCCGTGAAGTACGGGGACGTGACGATCAACGTCATCGACACCCCGGGCCACGCGGACTTCGGCGGCGAGGTGGAGCGCGGCCTGTTCATGGTGGACGGTGTCGCCCTGCTGGTGGACGCCAGCGAGGGGCCGCTGCCCCAGACCCGCTTCGTGCTCGGTAAGGCGCTCGCCCACGGGCTGCCCGTGGTGCTGGTGGTGAACAAGGTGGACCGCCCGGACGCCCGCATCGCGGAGGTCGTGGACGAGGTCTACGAGCTGTTCCTGGACCTGGACGCCGACGAGCACCAGATCGAGTTCCCGATCGTCTACTGCAACGCGAAGGCCGGTCAGGCGTCGCTGGTGCAGGGCGAGCCGGGCACCGACCTGACGCCGCTGTTCGAGACGCTGCTCCAGCACGTCCCGCCGCCGGACCACGACCCGGACCACCCGCTGCAGGCCCTGGTGACCAACCTGGACGCCTCGCCGTACGTGGGCCGCCTCGCCCTGTGCCGCGTGCGCCACGGGAACATCCGCAAGGGCCAGCAGATCGCCTGGTGCAAGCACGACGGCAGCGTGGAGCGCGCCCGCATCACCGAGCTGTACCTCACGCAGGCCCTCGACCGGGTGGATGCGGACTCCGCGGGCCCGGGCGACATCATCGCCATCGCGGGCCTGCCCGAGGTCACGATCGGCGACACGCTCGCCGACCCGGAGGACGTGCGCCCCCTGAGCGTGCTGAGCGTCGACGAGCCCAGCATGTCGGTGGTCATCGGCACCAACACCTCCCCGCTCGCCGGGCGCGAGGGCAGCAAGCTCACCGCCCGCATGCTCAAGAGCCGGCTCGACCAGGAGCTTGTGGGCAACGTGAGCCTGCGCGTGCTGGACACCGAGCGCCCCGACGCCTGGGAGGTGCAGGGACGCGGCGAGCTGCAGCTCGCGATCCTGGTGGAGACCATGCGCCGCGAGGGCTTCGAGCTCACGGTGGGCCGCCCGCAGGTGGTGACCCGTGAGATCGACGGCCGCCTGTGCGAGCCGGTGGAGCGCCTGATGGTGGACGTCCCCGAGGACCACATGGGCGCCGTCACGCAGCTGCTGGCCGCCCGCAAGGGCCGCATGGTGGACGTCGCCAACCACGGCGCCGGCTGGGTGCGCATGACGTACCTGGTGCCCACGCGGGGCCTCATCGGCATGCGCACCGAGATGCTCACCGAGACCCGCGGCACCGCCGTGCTGCACCAGCTGTTCGAGGGCTGGGAGCCGTGGCAGGGTCCGCTCAAGACCCGCGCCAACGGCAGCCTCGTGTCGGACCGTGCCGGCGTGACCACCACGTTCGCGCTGATGGGCCTTCAGGACCGCGGCCAGATGTACGTGGGCCCCGGCGAGGACGTCTACGAGGGCGCCGTCATCGGGGAGCACAACCGGGGCGAGGACCTGGACGTGAACCCCACCCGGGAGAAGAAGCTCACCAACATGCGGTCCTCCACCGCGGACGAGCTCGTGCGCCTGGACGCCCACCGCTCCATGACCCTGGACGAGGCGCTGGAGACGGTCGCCGACGACGAGTGCGTCGAGGTGACGCCCACCAGCGTCCGGCTGCGCAAGGTCGAGCTGTCGGCCACGCAGCGCGCGAAGCTGGCGAAGAACCGCAAGACCGCCAAGGTCTAGGCCTCCTAGAGATTCCTCGTCCGGCTGGGCCGGAACGAGGGCCGGTCCGATGTCCACAGGGACGGTTTCACCCCGACCCGAGAGGACCCGTGACCAGGATCCGCCGTGCCTTCCTCGCAAGCGCAGTGACCACCGCGGCCATCGCCGCCGGCGCGGGCACCGCGTCCGCCATCACCATCAACGTGCCGGCGGGCCTGTGCGACCAGCAGTCCTTCTCGACGCCGTTCGCGGGGCTGGGTGACGCCAACGCCTACGCCCGCGTCCCCGGCGGCGACTTCGAGGGGACCCTCAAGGACTGGACGCTCACCGGCAAGGCCGTCGCCATCACCGACAAGGTCGACAACCTCGGCCTCGGCGGCGACCGGAAGGCCCTGTCCCTGCCGCCCGGCGCGTCGGCCACCTCGCCGCTGATGTGCGTGACCACCGACTACCCGTACTTCCGCTTCTTCGCGCGGTCGAAGTCGAAGGCCACCGGGTCGCGTCTGCGGGTCGACGTGATCTACGAGGCCACGTCGCCCGCCACGGTGATCCCCGTGGGGAGCCTCAACGGCCCGGCGATGACCACGTGGCAGGCGACCCCGCAGCTGCGCACCGGGGTGATCATGGCCACGATCGCGGCGAACCTCGCCAACACCCAGCAGATCCTCGCCGGGGACACCCCGGTGGTGGGCGCGGGCCCCATGCGGATCCGCCTGACGGCCGTCACGGAGACCTGGGAGGCCGACGAGGTCTTCGTCGACCCGAAGATGCGCTGACCGGGAGTTTCCTCGGGGGGTCGTGCACCCGGGCGGCGCGGGGGCCGATCCATGCAGCAGGCACGTCCCCCCGAACCGGAGCCCGCCCGTGAACGCACGTCCCCGCCGTCTCGCCCTGGCCGCCGCCCTCGCCGGTGCCGCCGTCGCCGTCCCCGCCGCGCAGGCCGCGCCCCTCGCCGGGATCTGCCCGGGCCAGGAGTTCTCCCGGCCGTTCGCGGCCCTCGGCGACACCGCCCCGTACACCCTGGTGCGCGGAGGGGACTTCGAGTCCGGCGCGTTCGGCTGGTGGGGCCTGCGGGCCTCGGTGGTCGCCGACTCCGCCCACACCCTGGGGATGGCGGCCGACGCGCACGCCCTGTCCCTGCCCGCGGGCGCCTCGGTGGTGAGCCCGGCGGTGTGCGTGACCGCCGACTACCCGTTCATGCGGTTCGTGGCGCGGTCCGCGGCGGCGAGCGCCGCCTCGCGCCTGACCGTCGAGGTGCTGTACGACAACGGCGGGCCCATCCAGGTGGTGCCGGTGGCGGAGCTCACCGGCGCGCAGATGGGCCGCTGGAGCGCCACGCCGCGCCTGCGCACCGGGGTGCTCCTGGGCACCGTGAGCGGCACGGTGGGCGGCCTCACGCGCCTGCAGGTGTCCGGGGCGGGCGAGATGCGGCTGCGGATCACCGCCACGGGCGGCGCCTGGCAGGTCGACGACGTGTACGTCGACCCGAAGATGCGATGATACCGGCGCATCCTGGGGGTTTCCCCCGTATGTGACCCGCTGAGGCAGCACTAGCGTGCGCCCTCCGACACAGGAGGCGCACGTGCCCGGAACCCTTCGCGCAGTCCTCGCGGCAGCCGTGATCGCGATGCTCCCGGCCGCCGGCGCCCACGCGCAGCTGGTCAACGGCGGGTTCGCGGACCCCATCGGCGATGTCCTCAAGGGCGCGTCGGGTCAGCCCGTCGTACCCGACATCGCCGGGGGCACGATGGGCTTCGGGGAGTTCGCTCCCGGCACCGAGGCCGACGACCTGTTCTCGATCGGGATGTACAGCGTCGCGGTCTTCCCCCCGCCGCCGGGACCGGGGCTGGGACCCGGCCAGATCCTGTCGTTCTGGGTCGACGCCGACGGCAGCGCCGCCACCGGCCTCGTCGACGGCCCCGCGGGCTGGGACTGGCTGTTCGAGGCGGAGGGCGTCGCGGCGGCCTACCCCGCGGCCGCCGACGCATATCGCTGGAACGCCGCCACCGCCGAGTGGGAGTACCGCTGGAGCATCCCCTTCACGGGATCCCGGCCCGAGGGCAGCATCATCGAGAGCTGGGGCCTCCACATGCCCGCCGAGGACATCGGCCTGGTGCGCGGCCGGACGGTGTACGGCGCGATCGCCGCCTGGGACCCTGCCCTCGACCAGGATGTCCCGGGCAACCGCGACGACACCGACATCATCCCCCTGGCCGTCTCGCCACCTCCCGCACCCCAGATCGCCGGCGTCAGCGCCGTGGCGGACGCCGGGGGTGGCGCGACGGTCTCCGCGACGGTCGACGCGCGCGGAACCGACGCGGTGTGGTGGCTGCGCTACGGCATCGGCGCACCATCGTCCACGACCGTGGAGCAGCCGGCCGGGCACGAGGCCGTGCCGGTGCCCGTGTCGGCGACGCTCACCGGGCTGCGGCCGGGTACGACGTACGCGTACCAGGTCGTCGCCCGGAACCGGTTCGGCGAGACGCCCGGCCCGCTGCTGACGTTCCGGACGCCGGATGCGCCCCTGGCGAGTGTGGGCGTCGCGACCGGGCCCGCGGCGTCGGTGTCACGGACGTCCGCCGTGCTGAGCGGGTCGGTGGACCCGCAGGGGAGGGCGCTCGCATGGTGGTTCGAGTGGCGGCCGGGCGCGTCGCAGGTGCGCGCCACCCCCCGGCAGGAGATCCCGGCGGGCGAGTTCGGACCCAGGCCGGTGAGCGCCACGATCACCGGGCTGCCGCCGGGGACCGCCCTCCGGGCGCGGCTGGTCGTCGAGGCGGGCGGCCAGCGCCGGGATGGCGCCGAGACGACATTCTCGACGTCGCCCGGCCTGACCCTGTCGGTGACGGCACGGGGCCGGTGCACCGCGACCGGGTGCACCGTGCACACGCTTCGCTCCCGGGTCGCGGGACCGGTGCGGGGCCTGCGGATCACCGTCCGGTGCCTGCGCCGCTGTGCGCTCGCGAGGGGCTCCGCGGTGCCGGTGACGGGCCGGACGGCCGATCTGCGTACGGCGGTCGGGCCACGGCTGCCGGCCGGCGCCGTGCTGCGTGTCACCGCACGGGTGCGGGGGCTCCCGCCCGCGGTCGCCGAGATCCGTTCCACCCCCGCCGGACTGCGCGTGGCCACCCCGTGAGGCCTGGCCGTCCGGTGGGGCGGGATCGCGCCCGACGCCGACTATCATCGGGTTTCCAGACGGCGGCGAAAGGCGCGAATGCATCCCTGGCACGACGTGTACGTCGACGACAAGATCGTCCAGACCACGTTCCCCGTGGTGATCGAGGTCCCCAAGGGCAGCAAGAACAAGTACGAGATCGACAAGGCCACGGGCCTGCTGCGCCTGGACCGGGTCCTGTACTCGGCGGTGCACTACCCCGCCGACTACGGGTTCATCCCGCGGACCTTCTGCGACGACGGCGACGCCCTCGACGTGCTCGTGCTGAGCCAGGAGCCGGTGGTCCCGCTGGCGATCGTCGAGGCCCACGCGATCGGCGTGATGCGGATGCGCGACGAGAAGGGCGTGGACGACAAGATCATCGCCGTCTCCACCCGGGACCCCGCCTACAACAGCTACAACAGCCACGAGGAGCTCCCCGGGCACGTGATGCGGGAGATGGCCCGGTTCTTCCAGGACTACAAGGCCCTGGAGCACAAGGAGGTCGTCGTGGACGACCCGCTGGGACCGGACGAGGCCACGAACACCATCCTCGAGGCCCTGGACCTGTACCGCCGCCTGCGCCGCGGCGACCTGCCGGACAAGACGCTGCTCTGACCCGCGCTCAGGGCGCCGGCCGCACCGCCTCCACGGGGGCGGCGGCCGGCGCCCCGTAGCCCAGCTCGTCGTACAGGCGCGGCGCGATCCGGGCGAACGCCTCCACCAGGTTCGGGTCGAAATGCCGGCCGGCGTGCTCCCGCAGCTCGGCGATCGCCGCGGGCAGCGGCCACGCCTCCTTGTACGCCCGGGACGAGACCAGCGCGTCGAACACGTCGGCGATGGCGGTGATGCGTCCCACGATCGGGATCTCCGCGCCCGCCAGCCCCTCCGGGTAGCCGGAGCCGTCCCACCACTCGTGGTGCGTGCGGGCGATGGTCTCCGCCATCCGCATCAGCGGTGACGACGACCCGGCGAGAATCCGCGCGCCGATCATCGTGTGGGCGCGCATGACCTCCCACTCGTCCTCGTCCAGGGTGCCGTCCTTCAGCAGCACCCGGTCCGGGATGCCGATCTTGCCGATGTCGTGCAGGGCGGCCGCCAGGCGCACGATGTCCGCCTCGCTCGCCGGGATGCCGACCTCCAGGGCGAGGGCCTCCGACAGCCGGCTCACGCGTTCGACGTGCCGTCCGGTCTCGGCCTCGCGCAGCTCGACCGCCTGTCCCAGCCGCTCCAGGATCTCCCGCTGGGCGGTGCGCAGCTCCTCGGTGCGGGCCGCGACCTGGTCCTCCAGTACCCGGCTGTACCGCGCGTAGAACCGGCGGGCCCGGGTCTCGCCCAGGTACTGGGCGACGACCGTCGCCAGGAGGCCCACCGCGAGGGTGAGCAGCGGCACCGCGACGATCAGCACGGTGCCGCGGTCGAAGGCGAGCACCGACCCCAGGACGTAGGCGGCGCCCCCGAGCACCGCGAACACCAGGGCGGGGACGAGCCGCAGCCGCCAGGCCAGCAGCGGGGTGAGGACGGCCGCGAGCAGGATCGTGAGCATGTCCGCCCACCTCGGGGCGGAGCGCAGCGGCAGGCCATGCAGGGCGGTGGTGACCGCGTTGGCCTGCACCTCGGGTCCGGACATCGGGTCGCCGCCGGACACGGGGGTGGGGTGCGTGTCCTGCAGGCTCGGCGAGGTGGCGCCGACCACCACCACCTTGCCGCGGAACGCGTCGTCCGGGAAGCGGCCGTGCAGGACGCGCGAGAAGGAGTAGGTGGGGACGGTGCCGGGCGGGCCGGCGTAGTCGATCCACGCGCCCTCGGGGGGGAACGGCGACGTCGGGATCTCGCGGCCGGAGGCGCGCTCGGCGGCCGCCACGGCCAGGGACTCCAGGCCGGACACCGCGTGCGGGAACCGGCGGATGACGCCGCCCGCGTCGGTGGGCATGTACGCCGCCCCGGCCCGGGCGCCCGCCGCCCGCAGGTTCTCGTCGCCGCCCATCACGTTGGTGCGGCCCTGCTCGTCCACCTCGGTGGTCGCGAGCACGACGCGGCGCGACCGGTCGAGCGCGTCGTACAGCGCGTAGTCCTCGTCCGGGTTCTTCGAGGGCTCGGTGAACTGGACGTCGTAGAGGATCGTGCGGGCACCGGCCGCGGTGAGCGCGTCGACCATCCGGGCGTGGACGGTGCGCGGGAACGGCCAACGGCGCTGCAGCTCGTCGAAGGTGACGTCGTCGATCGCGACCAGGGCGACCTCCGGCGGCGTCGTACCGGTCCGCATGGGGAACCGGGCGTCCACGGAGTCCAGCTCGAGCCGGCCCGCCGCGCCGGTGAAGTCCAGGGCGAGGCCCGCGGCGAGCGTCACCAGCACCGCGATGAGCAGCGCGAAGCTCCGGTGGCTCTCGGCGCCGGCGCGCCTCACCGCGGCACCGCGGGGGTGGAGGCGGCCACGGGCCGGCCTACTTCTTGCGGCGTGCCAGGTAGCTCCGCCCGGCGCGGACCAGCACGGTGCGCTTCGTGCGGAGGTCCTTCACCGCCACCGCGCCCTCGACGACCTTCGTGATCGTGCCGGCGCAGGTCTCGATGGTCGCCCACCGCGTGCCGCGCACCGTGGCGACGCTGTCGTGGCCGTGCGTGCGGAACCGGCCCTTGTTGTCCTTGCCCCACAGGATGCGGCGCGGCTTCTTGGCGGCGATCCCGCCCAGCGGCTGCAGGATGGGGCTGAGCTCCGACGGCGGGCGGTACACCGTGGGCCCGCAGGCCAGCGGGGTGCGGTCGGTGGTGAGGGTCACCATTCCGGCGCCCTTCGCCTGGCGCACCGTGAAGCGGCCGCCCCAGAAGTCCCCGGTCTGCGTGCCGCCGGCGACGGCGGTCTTGAGCCGGACCGTGCCGCGGCGCGCATCGACGGTGGTGCCCACCGGCAGCTGGCCGCCGGACGCGCCCAGCGGCACGTCCGAGACCGACCCGGGGAGGCGCACCGTGACGGTGCCCTCCACGGGGTCGACGATGACGGACCGTCCGACCACCGGGCTTTCGACGGGGGCGACCGGCGGGTCGTCCTGCCCGCCGCCGGACGGGGGGGGGAGCCGCCCGCAGAGGCCTTGGTGGTGAACGAGCCGCTCTGGGAGGTGGCGGTGCCCGACCCGTTGTACGCGCTGAGCCGGTACTGGTACGTCGAGTCGTCGCGCAGCCCGGAGAGCGACACGGTGACGGTCTGCGGGGCGCTCGAGGTCGCGCTCACCGACCCGCCGGTGAGCGAGCCGAAGGACCCGCTGCGGCCGTACGACATGATCCACGACGTCGTTTGGCCGTTCCCGTTGAGCGTGAAGGACAGCTTCGCGCCACCGGAGGTGCGGCTGACGACAGCCGGGGCGGTCAGCACCGGTGCGAGCAGTCCGATGCGGGAGACGCGCGCGGGCTGGGCCTTCCCCACGAACCAGACGTTGCCGTCCGGGCCGGTGGCCATGCCGTTCGGCAGCGAACCGCTGGTGACGCTGGCCACCGACTTCACGTCACCGGACGTGTCGATGCTGCCGACCTTGCTGCCGTCCCGCAGGGTGAACCACAGCCGCCCGCCCGCGCTGGCGATGCCGGTGGGCGCCGCGTCGTCCGGGATCCCGTTGCCGTAGGCGGTGATGACCCCGGCGGGGGTGATGCGGGCGATGTACCCGGGGTTGCCCTGCAGCGTCGCCCACAGGTTGCCGTCGGGTCCCGCGGTGATCTGCTCGGGCGAGCTGCCGGCCGGGAGGCCGGCGGTGAACTGCGTGATCACCCCGGCGGGGGTGATGCGGCCGATCGCCGGGCCGGCCTTGAGCGTGAACCACAGGTTGCCGTCGGGGCCCGCGGTGATGTCGGTGGGTGCCCAGTTCGCGGTGAGCCCGGAGGTGAACAGCGTCATCACCCCGGCGGGCGTGATGCGGCCGATGCCGCCGCCGTTGCCCGTGTGGGTGAACCACAGGTTGCCGTCGGGGCCCGCGGTGATGCCGGCGGGCGCGCTCGACGCGGTGAGCGAGCCGGGGAAGCGCGCGACGGCGCCGGTGCCGGGGGTCAGGCGCAGGATCTCGCCGCCGTCGGCCGCCGTGACCCACACGTTGCCGTCGGGGCCGGCCGTCACGTCGTACGGGCCGGCGCCGCCCGGGATGCCGTCGGACACCGTGGTGACCGTGCCGTCGGGCGTGACACGCCCGAGCTTGCCGCCGTCCTTGCCGTAGGTGAACCACACCGCGCCGTCCGGGCCGGAGGCGACGTTGCGGGGCTCCCCGGGTGGAATCAGGCCGTTGGTGAACGAGGTGACCGTTGATCCGGCCACGGCCGCGGGGGCCGTGAGCGCCAGGGCCGCGAGGGTCCCGGCGCACGCGAGGGTGCGGAGGCGAGGGTTCACAAAACCTGTGTCGGCAGGTGCGGTCCGGCGCATGAGACCCGGCGTGGATCACCGGCGCCACGCGCGCGGTCCGCAGGTGGCGCGGCGGAGGCGAACCCGGGCGGGGAGGAGGCCGGTACGCGCCGTCGTAGGCTCACCCGATGCGCCGACACCTCCTCATCGCCGCCGCCGCCGCGCTGATGGCCGCCGGCCCCGCGGCGGCCGCCGATCCGCCCTTCGTGGGCGGCGTCACCCCCCTGTCCAAGGCCGCGCGCGAGCGGATGACGCCGTCGGTGTGGCGCCCCGGATGCCCCGTGGGTCTTGGCCAGCTGCGCGCCGTGCTGGTCACGCACCGCGACTTCCGCGGCCGGGTGCGCCGCGGGGTGATCGTGGTGCACCGCGACGTCGCCCGCGACGTGCTGGGCGTGTTCCGCACGCTGTACGCGGCCGGCGTCCCCATCCGCCGCATTCGGCCGGTGGAGGCCTACGGCGGCGACGACTTCGCATCCATCGAGGCCGACAACACCAGCGCGTTCAACTGCCGCGCCGCCACGGGCTCCACGCACTGGTCGCAGCACGCCTACGGGAAGGCGATCGACATCAACCCCATCGAGAACCCGTACATCTCACGAGGCACCACCTCGCACCGGGCGAGCGAGCCGTACCTGGACCGGCGGCGCGTGCGGCCCGGCATGGCCGTTGAGGGCGGCGCCATCGTCCGCGCGTTCGACGCCATCGGCTGGGGCTGGGGCGGGCGCTGGGGCGACCCGAAGGACACCCAGCACTTCTCCGCCACCGGGGGCTGACCGCCCGGGGCCGGAAACAGCGTGAGCCCCGCGTCCGTCCCCTTACGGGGTCGAGCCGCGAGGCTCACTGTTCATGGAAGTTCACTCCACCTCAGTCCGGTGTTGTCTCCCATTGGCAGGGACCTGCCGGTCACCGATGAGAACCGTTGGCCGTCGATCGCTCCAGAGCCCTCGGGCCGCGACGTTCGGATTCCGCGCGGGGTTCTGTGCCCCGCCTGCCGTCCGTCCACGGTGGGAATCGGACGCTCTCGCATTGCGGTCCGGCGTCGCCTTCGAGTGCTGGTCGCCGATGGCGGCTCGTCGGTGATGTCGTCAAGGTCCGTTACTGCACTGCCAACGGTACGCCCGGCCCGGTTCCCGTCCATCGGGGTTTATTGCGGATGAGGGTTGCCATGGTGTGGCAACGGCGTCCCGCATACCGCATCGTGCGCGATGGGCGGGGGCGCGGGCGAGCCGATGACCGGTCCAACGGCGCGCACCCGGCGCGCACTCCCCGACACGGACGGTCGCATGAAGCTCACCTCCCTCTCGGCGCTCGCGGTCGGCGCGGGCCTGGCCATCGCGGCCCCGGTCATGGCCTTCGACCGGGCGCCACTGCTGCCCGAGTGCCCGCCGCCGGACGCCCCGGTGACGGTCACCTGCCCGGACCCCGCGACGCCGCCGCCGCAGGACGGCCAGGACGTGACGCCGCCGCCCGCGGACGAGGCCCCGGCCGTGCCGCGCCGGGTGCTGCGCCGCTGGTTCAACGTGGAGGGGGACGTCGCCGAGGTGACGGGGGGCCGCCGCCGCGGCACCATCACCCTGTCCGGCGCGGAGCTCGACCGCACGCCGCCGGCCCTCGCCGACTACGTGGACTCCGGGGACCTGGTGGTGAAGGTCACTGCCCGCACCCGGGTGGTCACCGAGGACGGCGAGCGCCTCGACCTGGACGAGGTGCAGCAGGACGACGCGATCGAGGTGCGCGGCAAGTTCGCCCCGCTGGTGCAGTGGGTGGAGGACGAGGACGGCAACGTCACGCCCCTGCTCGTCGCCAAGCGGGTCGTGGTGATCGATCTGGGCGCTGACGAACAGCCCTGATCGGAGGGTTCGCGAGGGGGTCGCGAAGGGGAGACGGTAGGCTCGTCACCAGCATGGCGAGCCTTCCTCCCTCCCGCATCCCCGAGACGCACCTGGTCCACCGCGCCGCCTGGCTGCGCGCCGCGGTGCTGGGCGCCAACGACGGCATCGTGTCGACCGCCAGCCTCGTGCTGGGTGTCGCCGCCGCCGGCGGGTCCCGGTCGGCGATCGTCACGGCCGGCGTCGCCGGCCTCGTCGCCGGCGCCATGTCGATGGCCGCCGGCGAGTACGTGAGCGTGAGCAGCCAGCTCGACGTGGAGCGGGCCGATCTGGAGCGCGAGAAGCGCGAGCTCGCCGACGACCCCGAGGCGGAGCTGGCGGAGCTCGCCGGCATCTACCGCGCCCGGGGCCTCTCGGAGGAGCTGTCCTGGAAGGTCGCCGAGGAGCTCACCGCCGGCGACGCGCTGGCCGTGCACGCGCGCGACGAGCTCGGGATCGACACCGAGGAGCTGTCCAACCCGCTGCAGGCGGCGTGGGCGTCGGCCCTGTCGTTCAGCATCGGCGCCGCCGTGCCCCTGCTCACGATCTCCCTCATGCCCTCATCGGCGCGGGTGGTCGCCGCGATCGTGATCACCCTCATCTCGCTCACGGCGCTCGGCGTTGCCGGCGCGGTGATCGGCGGTGCCCCGCGGCTGCGCGCCGCCACCCGGGTGACCGTGTGGGGGGCCCTGGCGATGGGCATCACGATGGCCATCGGCGCCCTGGTGGGCACCGCGGTCTAGCGGGGCCGGCCGAGCCTCCACCCCGCCTGCGACAGCCGGAAGCGGTCGCGCGGGTGGACGTCGTCCTCCACCACCAGCCAGGCGAGCACCGCCTCGTCGCCGTCGCCGGTCCGCAGGTTCTGCGGGGCGACGACGTGGGTGACGAACAGGCCGCCGCGCGGGATCCCGGCCGGCACCAGCCCGCCGCCCGCGGTGTGGAAGCCGGTCTCCCAGCCCCACTCGTCGTGGCGCAGGGTCACCGTGCCCGGCACCGGCGCGTCCAGCCCGGCGACGGCGTCCCGCAGGTGCTCCGGGCAGGCGGCCAGGGCGCGCGCCCGCACCTCCGGCCCATCCGGGTACCAGAGCGATGCGGGGATCAGGCGCGTCCGCGGGCGCCGGCGGGTGAGACGTGGGAGCCGCACCCTTCGGATATCGGTCAGCGGCGGAGCATGGTGAACGTCGCGGTCGCGACGTCCCTGAGGCCGTCGCCCAGAAGGACGGCCCGCAGCGTGTACCGGCCGGGGCGGACGTCCAGCGGCAGGCGCACCGCCGCGTTCGCGGGACCGGCGATCGCCCGTATGCGCCGCGCCGGGCCCGACCCCCGGACGAGCACCACCGTCGCGCGCCCCGGGCGTCCCACGGTGACCCGCACCGTCGCCCCCGGGCGCAGGCGCCTGCCGGGCAGCGTGATCGTGAGGCCGCCCCCGGTGGGCACGCGGGCCTCGCCGCCGGCGGGGGTCGCGGTGGGCGCCGCAAGGAACGCCCGGTACTGCCCGAGCCAGCGCAGGCCCTCGCCGCCCGACCGCAGGCCCCAGACCGCCGGGCCGTTGGCGAGCAGCGCGCGGCCGGCGGGGGTCGCGCGGACGCGGTCCCAGATCTCCGCCTGCCCGGTGTCGCGCTCGGGCCCGGTCATCACGTGGAGCCGGTCGGCGCGGTCCGCCGGCCACCGCGCCTGCCACCCGGTGAGGTCCCGGGCCATCTCGTCCCGCGTGAAGGGGCCGCCGTCGCCGTGGTACACGACCACGTAGGTGTGGCCCCCGCGGGCCAGCACCTGCACCAGCCGGGCGTACCGGTCGGGCAGGGGGGCGCGCCGGTCCACCCGGCCCACCTGCGACACCGTGCCCGGCGACACGTAGAACACCACGCGGTCCGCGTCGGGACCCAGCAGCGACAGGGCCCGGTCGAGCTCGGCGAGACGGTCCGGCGTGTACCGCGACGCCTCCACCTCGTCCACGGCGACGAGGTCGCCCACGTCGCGCTGCCGCAGCTCCGCACGCACGCGCGCCGCCATGCCGGCCGCGTCCAGGGCGACCAGGTCCCGGCCGCCGATCTTGCCGACCCGGCGGGCCGTGGGGAACCGGGCGTCCTCCTCGGCCGGCGCCTGGCGGTAGGCGTCGCGGACGCCGGCGAGCCCGGAGCCGCCGTCGTGGATCGCGTACGCCGGCTCGCTGGCGCTGTAGACGATGACCGGTCCGGCGGCCGCGGCGGGGCCGGCGGCGAGCATGGCGAGAAGGGCCCCGAGGACGGCTCCCCGGGACGGTGCGCTGATGGGCATGGCGGCTGACGCTAGCCAGCGCTCCCCGGGCCGGGCGACCCGGAAGGGTCTACCGGACCACGACTCTCGTAGTGGTTCGCTGTTTTCCGCCGATTCCGGCGGAATTGCCCACGACGACGTAGGTGGCGGGCGCCAGCCCGGCGGGCAGGGCGAACCGGCGGGCGCGCACCGGCCCGCGCACCGCGGCGACCTGCCGCGACCGGCCGTTGCCCAGCTGCACCCGGATGACCGCCCGGTTCCCGGCCGCGAGCGTCACCACCACCGCACCGGTCCGCGGGACCAGCGTCAGCGCGGGGGCGCGCTGCACCCGCACGGGGATCTGGGCGACGTCCTTCAGCCCGTCGCCGAGCAGGGTCACGCGCACCCGGTACCGGCCGGTGCGCAGGTCCTTCGGGAGGCGCACCGTCACGTCCACCGGGTCGGTCACCGTGACCGCCCGCAGGCCGCGGGTGCGCCCGTCGGGCAGCAGCAGCGTCACGACGGCCCGGCCCTGCCGGCCCAGGCGGATCACCAGGGGCGACCCGGGCGCGACCGTGGAGTCCGGCTCCGGGAACACCAGGCCGCCGCCCTCCGGCACCGGCTCGTCGCCGCCCGGCGGGACGGCCTCGGGCCGCCCCAGGTAGTCCCGGTACTCCCTGAGCCAGCGGACGCCCTCGCCGGCGCTCTGCAGGCCGTACACCCCGGGGCCGTTCGCGAGGATCGCCCGGCCCGCCTCGCTGGCGCGCAGCCGGTTCCAGATCTCCGCCTGGGTCGCGCCGAGCTCCCGCCCGGTCACCACGTGCAGCCGGTCCATCCGGTCCTTCGGCCACCTCGCGCTCCAGCCCGTGAGCTCCCGCGCCATCTCCGACCGGTCGAACGGGCTGTGGTCACCGTGGTACAGCTGCAGGTACGTGTGCCCGCCGGCGGCCAGGGCGTCGCGGATCGCGGCGAGCCCCGCCGGCAGCGCGAGACGCCGGTCGACCCGGCCGATCTGCTGCACCGTGCTCGGCGCCGCGTAGAACACCACCCGCTCGGCATCCGGCCCGAGGATCGCCATCGCCCGCTCGAGGTTCCCGGCCTGCTCCGGCCCGTACTGGGCGACGCGGATCTCGTCGACACCCACCAGGTCGCCCACCCCCGGCTCGTCCCACGCCGCGCGGATCGTCGCGGCCATCCGCTCCGGCGACAGGGTCGCCAGCGCGACGCCCGACACCTTCCCGACGCGCCGCGCCTCCGGGTAGCGCTGGTCCTCCACCGCCGGGGCCTGCCGGTACCCGGTCGTGAGCCCCGGCACCGCGTCCGTGCCGTCCGCGATCGCGTCCGCCGCCGGTCCCGGCGTGTAGACCAGCACGAGGGGCTCGGCAGCCGACGCCGGGACGGCCATGCCGAGCACGGCGATCAGGACGGCGAGGTGCACGCGGGGACGCACCGGCCGACCGTACGCAGCGCACCGGTGCGGCGTCAACGCGGTCCGGCACCTTGCGCCGGCGCCCCGCGGCGTGTGAATTGGGGGACATGGGATCGTCCGGCCCGATCGACCCCCTCGCCTTCGTGCGGCCCGACCCGCCCGCCATCGCCGCGATGGCCTCGGACGGCGCCAACAGGCGCTTCGCCCGCCACCGCCAGCTCCTCGCCCGCTGGCCCGTCCAGCCCGAACCCTGGGCACGCGCCGTCGAGGAGAAGCGCCTCGCCGCGATCGACCGGACGCCCGGGGCAGCGACCTTCGGGCGCTGAGCCGGGCTTGCTTTTCAGAAACCGTCCGGCCCGGACGGTTCTGAACACCAACGGTCATGAGAAGTGCGGTTTCCCACACTGCGGACACCCCCGGGGGCGACCGTAGGATCGCCCCCATGAGCAATCCAACGCATCGTCCGGCCGGGTGGATCCCGGACGGCCCGTTCGCCCGGCTCGGTCGCTGGAGCGGACGCAGGCGCCGTCTGGTCATCACGGTCTGGATCGTCCTCTTCGCGGCGCTCGCCGCGTTCGCCGGCCAGCTGGAGAAGCAGCTGAAGCCCGGTGGTTTCGAGATCAAGGGTGCGACGTCGGAGGAGGCGCGGCTCATCGTGAAGCGCGACTTCACGGACGCGTTCCCCACGTCGGTCACGCTGGTCGTCTCCAGCGACACGCTGAAGCCCGGCGACCCGGCGTTCGACGCGGTGGTCGCGAACGCGACGCGGGCGGTCCTCGCCGACAAACCCCTGGTGGGCGGGGCGGTGACCCCCCAGCAGGACCCGTCGCTGGCGTTCCCGCAGGGCGGTGTCGCGCTCGTCCAGGTCGGGATGACCAAGAACGTCGACGAGGCCCTCAAGGACGTGAAGTCCGTGATCGACGCGGCGGACTCCGCGGAGACCGAGGACGTGAAGGTCGGCATCACCGGCGGACCGGCGGTGTTCGAGGACTTCAACCAGGTCAACAAGAAGGACCTGCAGGTCTCGGAGTCCATCCAGATCCCGTTCCTTCTGCTGATCCTCGTGATCTTCTTCGGGTCGGTGATCGCGGCGGGGGTGCCGATCGGCGCGACCCTGGTCGCGATCGTGACGACGATGGGCGGCCTGTACTTCCTCGCGCAGGTCCTGGACCTCTCGATCTACGTCCAGAACGTGGTGCTGCTCATCGGGATCGGCGTGGGGATCGACTACTCGCTGTTCGTGGCGAGCCGGTTCCGCGACGAGCTGCGTGAGGGACGCGACCCCCTGGACGCGGCCGCGGTGACGGGCGGCACGGCGGGGAAGGCGATCTTCTTCTCCGGCCTCACCGTCGCGGTGGCGCTCGCCGGGATGTTCGCGGTGGGCGTCCCCCTGTTCACCGGGTTCGCGGTCGGGACGATCGCGGTGGTGTTCATGGCGGTGGCGGTGGGCCTCACGTTCACCCCGGCGCTGCTCGTCGCGATCGGGCCGAGGCTCTTCAAATGGGACCTGCGGCGCCGGTTCGTGCGCGCCATCGGCAGGACCCCGCGGCCGCCCGTCGCGGACGTGGTGGGCCAGGGCTTCTGGGTCCGCTGGGCGAACTGGGTGATGAAGCGGCCGTGGCCGGTGCTCATCGCGACGTCCGTCGTGCTGCTGGTCCTCGCCGCCCCCGCGCTGAACATGAAGGTCGGCTCCAGCGGCATCACGGCGCTGCCGTCCGACACGCCGTCCCGCGAGGCGCTGGCGAAGATCGAGACGGTCGCCGGACCCGGTGCGGCGTCGGCGCTGCAGGTGGTCGCCACCGGGCTGCCGGACGACCCGACGGCCGCCGGCGTGCCCCTCGCCGAGTTGCAGCGGCTCATCGCCGCGGACGGGTCGGTGGCATCCGTGGGCCGCACCCCGCAGATCTCCGCCGACGGGCGCACCGCGATCATCACGGTGATCCCCAAGAGCGGTGACGACAGCGAGGACGCGCAGAACCTGGTGGGCCGCATCCTCGACGACTACGCGCCGAAGGTGCCCGCCCTCACGCAGGTCGAGGTGGGCGGCGGCGCCAGCCAGAACCGGGACTTCACCGACAAGACCGCCGGGAACCTGCCGCTGGTCATCGGCCTGGTGATGGTCCTGACCTTCATCGTCCTGGTGGTGCTGTTCCGCAGCATCGTCCTGCCGCTGAAGGCGGTGCTGATGACGCTGCTGAGCGTCCTCGCCTCCTACGGGGTGCTGACGCTGGTGTTCCAGGAGGGGTGGCTCGACAGCCTCCTCGGGTTCGACCACCTGGGGCACGTCACGAGCTGGGTCCCCGCGTTCCTGTTCTCGATCCTGTTCGGGCTCTCGATGGACTACGAGGTGTTCCTGCTGTCACGGATCCGGGAGCACCGGGACCGCGGGGCCAGCGACACCGAGGCGGTGGCCGCCGGCCTGGCCCGCACCGGCCGGATCATCAGCGCCGCGGCGACGATCATGGTGATCGTGTTCCTGTCGTTCCTCACCAACCGGCTCATCCCCATCAAGGAGCTGGCGCTCGGGCTCGCCGTCGCGGTGTTCCTGGACGCCACCCTGGTGCGGCTCCTCCTGGTGCCCGCGTTCATGCGGCTCGCCGGGAGGTGGAACTGGTGGCTGCCGGGGCCGCTCGACCGGATCCTGCCCAGGATCGAGGAGTAGCCCGCGGGGGTGGGGCGGCGTGCCGGCCGCCCCACCCCCCGGAGGTCAGCTCGGGTTCGTGTGAGTCGTCGCCGGGGCCGTCGTGGTGGTCACCGGCGGCGCCGTCGTGGTGGTGCCCCCGGTGGTCGTCCCGCCGCCCGGCGCGGTGGTGGTGCCCGCCGGCTTCGGGGCGCCCCCGCAGGCGCGCGCCCGCGCCCTGCGGGCGGCGACGTTGCCGGCCCGCAGCGCGGCCTGCAGCCGGGCGCGGCTGATCCCCTGGTCGTCGATGATGCTGCGCAGCGTGTCGCCGGCGTCGATGGCGTCCCGCAGCTCGTCCAGCGTCATGCCGAGCAGGTTCAGCAGCGGCCGGATCCGGGCCTCGCGGACGATCGTGGTGACCGACAGCTGCCGCTGGAAGCGGGTGAAGCGGGCGTCCGCGACCTTCTGGGTGATGCGGCCGGCCGCGACGGCGGCGTCCAGGCGGGCGCGCTTGGCCTTCAGCGCGGGGCTGGTCTCGGTCGTGAGCAGCTGCTCGCCGGTGAGCTTGCAGGAGGCGAGGGGGTCGGCCTTCGCCTTCGTGGCCTTCGGGGCGGTGGCACCGCCGCCGGCACCCAGCGCGATGCCGGAGACGCCGCTCAGCGTGGCGATACCCGCGACGGCGAGGGCGGCGAGACGGTTCTTGGACACGGTTCACTCCCGGTCATATCTGACGACGATGACGCGTGGGGAGTGACCGCAGTATGCGGGACGGCGGGTGCGCGTCCCAGCCCCGGGGTGTTCGCGTTTCGTCAAACCGCACGTCCACGAATGCACACAATTCGGGACGGGGCGTCCCGTGACGCCGGCCGGGGCCGCCGGCGAGGGCGGCCCCGGCCCGCGCGCGTCAGCCGGCTACGGGGCGGTCGTGGTGCCCGTGGTGGTCGTGGTGCCGGTCGTCGTGGTGTCCGTACCGGTGGTGGTCGTCGTGGTGGTGGTGCCACCCGTGGTCGTGGTGCCGTCGGTCGTCGTGCCGTTCTTCGGCGTCTTCGACGGACGCGGGCACGCGGTGGCCAGCGCGGCGCGGGCGGCCTTGCGGCCGTCCTTCAGGGCCTGCCGGAGCTGGTCGCGGGTGATGCCCTTCTCCTCGACGATGTCGCGGAGGGAGTCACCGGCCTCGACGGCGTCCTTCAGCTCCTGCTCGGTCATCCCGAGGAGCTGGAGCAGCGGGGCCATCTGGGCGTCGCGGACGATCTTGCGCAGCGACACCTGCAGCTGGAGGCGCGAGAAGCGGGCGTCCGCCTGCTGCTGGGTGATCCGGCCGGCCGCCACGGCGGCGTCCAGGCGGGTCTTCTTGGCGGCCAGCACGGGGCTGTCCGCGGTGGTCAGCAGCTGGGTGCCGCTGAGGTTGCACACCGCGGCGCGGTTGCCGCGCTTGTCGCCGTGGTGGCCGCGGTCGCCATGACCGCCGTGGCCGAGGGCGACGCCGGTGATTCCGCTGAGCGTGGCGACGCCTGCCACCGCGAGGACGGCGAGTCTGTTCTTGGGCACGTGTCTCTCCCGGTCGATTGCAGTACGGGGTGCGTGGGGAGTTGGGGCGAGTATCGGCACCGGTCCGTGGGCTCGGGACGATCAAGGTGTTCGGGTTTCGTCAACACGCCGTCCCGGAATGCACACATTTCGGCCTCGCCGGTCGTCGGGTCCGGGCCCGCCACTACCCTGACGGGATGCGCATCCCCCCTCCGGCAGCGCTCGGGCGCGGCGTGGTCGTCGCCGCCGGCGACCCGGTCCCCCATCCCTGGGCCGGCGTCACCGAGGTGCTGGTCGACGAGGCCGTCCTGGCCGCCCCCGGCCCGGCGGTCGCCGCCCTGCACGCGGCGTGGGCGGGCCGCGAGCCGGTGGTGGTGCGGCTGGCCGTCGACCCCGCCCGGTTCCGCGAGCCGGAGTCGCACCGCACCGAGCCGTGGCGGCTCGACGCCGGCTTCGAGGTGTGGGGCGACCGGCTGCACTTCCTGGTGTGGGCGAACACCTACGACGCCCGCGAGGGGCGCGAGCCGGTGTGGTGGTGGGGGAGGAAGGCCGAGCGGCTGGGCGCGGAGGTCGCCGGGGACGGCCCGGGCGACGTCGTGCTGCCCGGCGGCCGCGCGGCCTGGGTGGACGGCGGCCCGCGCGGCCCGCTGCCGGACCTGGGCGCCGCCGTGGTGCACCGCGAGTCGGTTGACGCGGGCACGCTCGCCGTGGTGCCGGACGATCCCGGCGCCGCCCCGGACGTGCTCGCCCCCGACCAGGCCGCGGCGGTCCTGCACGGCGCCGGCCCGGCGCGGGTCATCGCGCCCGCGGGCTCCGGCAAGACCCGCGTGCTGGCCGAGCGCCTGCGCCACCTGCTGGGCGTGCGCGGGGTGGAGCCCGCACTCACCCTCGCCGTCGCCTACAACCGGCGCGCCCAGGGCGAGCTGGAGTCGCGCTGCGCGGCGTTCCGCCCGCGCGTGGAGACCCTCAACGCCCTCGGCTACGCGCTGGTCGCCCGCCACCGGGGCGCCCGGCCGCCGGTCATGGACGAACGCGACGTGCGCCGGCTGGTGGAGTCGCTGGTGCCCCGCCAGCGCCGCCGGGCGAACACCGACCCCATCGCCCCGTACCTGGAGGCGCTGTCGGAGATCCGGCTGGGCCTGCGGGACCCCGCCGAGGTGGAGGAGTCGCGCGACGACGTGGAGGGCCTCGCCGAGGCGTTCGGGCCCTACCGGGAGGCCCTGCGGGAGCGCGGCGCCGTGGACTTCGACGAGCAGGTGTACGGCGCCGTGGAGGCGCTGCTGGCCGACGGCGCCTTCCGGCGCGCCGAGCAGGCCCGCCACCGCCACCTCCTCGTCGACGAGTTCCAGGACCTCACCCCCGCGCACCTGCTGCTGGTGCGGCTGCTCGCCGCCCCGGAGCTCGAGGTGTTCGGCGTGGGCGACGACGACCAGGTCATCTACGGGCACGCCGGGGCGGACCCCGCCTTCCTGGTGGACTTCTCGCGGTACTTCCCCGGGGCCGCCGACCACCCGCTCACCGTCAACTACCGGTGCCCGGTGGCGGTCGTGGACGGCGCGACGCGGCTGCTCGCCCACAACCGGCGGCGGGTCCCCAAGCAGATCCACGCCGGGCCCGGCGCCGAGGCGTCACCGGACGCCCTGCGGATCCGCACGACGCCGTCCGAGCGGGCCGCGGAGACCCTGCTCGCCCAGGTGCGGGACTGGGTGGACACCGGCCACCCGCCGTCGGGCATCGCCGTGCTCACGCGCGTGAACTCGCTGCTGCTGGCGCCGCAGGTGGTGCTCGCCACCGCGGGGATCCCCGTCGACTCCCGCCTGGAGGCCGGGGTGCTGCAGCGCACCGGCGTGCGGGCCGCCCTGGCGTACCTGCGCATCGCCACCGCCGCCGACGGCTTCCCCGCCGCGGACGTCATCGAGGTGCTGCGCCGGCCGTCCCGCGGCCTGCCCATCTGGGTGGAGCGCTGGTTCCGCGGCACCCGGATGCACGTCCGCGACGTCCGAGCCGCCGCGTCGCGCATGGACGACGAGCGGGTCGCGAAGAAGGTGGAGGGCCTCGCCGACGACCTGGACCTGGTCATCGGCGCCGCCCGGGGTGGCACCACCCGCGACGTCCTGCGCACCGTGAAGGACCGCGTCGGCCTGGGCAGCGCCATGGCCCTGCTGGACTCCTCCGGGGCGGCGGCCGCCAGCCACCTGGACGACCTGGAGGCGCTGGAGCAGGTCGCCGACCTGCACCCCGACCCGGCGGGCTTCGAGCCATGGCTGCGGGACGTGCTCGCCACCCCCGCCTCGGGCGACGGGGTGACCCTGTCCACCGTCCACCGCGTGAAGGGCATGGAATGGGACCGCGTCGTGGTGGCGGGCGTGACCGACGGGGTCATGCCCCACCGGCTCGCCGAGGACACCGAGGAGGAACGCCGGGTCCTGCACGTCGCGATCACCCGGGCGCGCCGGGAGGCCGTGGTGCTGGGCGACGCCGCCCGCGTGTCGCCGTTCCTCGGCGAGCTGGACGGCTCGGTGGCGCCGCGCCCCGCCGGCGCACCGGAACTGCCCCGCACGACCGACCGCGCCCGTCGCAGGGCACCCGCCCAGGCGGGGGCCGCGGCACCCGCGGAGCCGCTCACCGGGCGGGCCGCGGCGGCCGAGGCGGCCCTGCGCACCTGGCGCAGCGAGCGCGCGAAGCGGGACCGGGTGCCGCCGTACGTGGTGCTGCACGACAAGCACATCACCGCGATCGCCCGGCGCCTGCCGACGTCGATGGCGGAGCTCGCACGGTGCGACGGCATGGGACCCACCCGCCTGGACCGCTACGGGGACGAGATCCTCGGGGCGCTGCCCGGCCCGGACGCCGGCGGCTGAATTCACGCACCGTGGGTGCGCCCCGCCCGCGACCCGCGGCGGGCCGCCCCGGATGGTTCACGGCGCCCGCGGCGCGAGGCTCATGGCATGCGCGTCCTCACCAACGCCTCCCCCGGCCGCGAGCGCCTGACCGGCCTCGTCGCGCAGGCGGTGCGCGCCCCCAGCAGCCACAACGCCCAGCCGTGGCACTTCGCGGTGGGCGACGACGTCATCGACGTGTTCGCGGACCGCACCCGCTCGCTGCCGGTCACGGACCCCTGGGACCGGGAGCTCACCATCGGCTGCGGGGCGGCGGTGCTCACCCTGCGCACCGCGGCCCGAGGCGCCGGCCTGCGGGCCGAGACCGTGGTGCTGCCGGACGGCCCGGACGGCGACCGCATCGCGGAGCTGCGGGTCACCAAGGCGGAGGACCCGGCCATCGGGGAGCGCCAGCGGGCCGCGGCGATCGACCGGCGCCGCACGATCCGCGGACCGTTCTCGGAGGACCCCCTGCCCGCCGGCCTGGTGGCGGCCCTCGCCGACGCGGCCGCACGGGAGGGCGCCACCGTGGTGCCCGCCGACGACGGCCCCACGCGCGCGGCGCTGGGCGAGCTGGTGCGCGAGGGCGACACGGTCCAGTACCACGACCCGCACTGGCGCCGTGAGCTCGCGACGTGGCTCCATCCCCGCCGCAGCGGCGACGGGCTGCCGCTGCCGCCCGGCACCGGGGTCCTCACCCGGGCGGTCGTGGCCGGCGCGAACCTCGGCGGGTTCATCAGCGCACACGACGCCACCCTGGTGGAGTCCGCGCAGCACGTGGTGATCCTGTGCACCGCCGACGACGAGCCGATGGACTGGGTCCGCGCGGGGATGGCCCTGCAGCGCATGCTGCTGGTGGCCGCCGCCGACGGCGTGCAGGCCGGGTACCTCAACCAGCCGTGCCAGGTGGCGATGCTGCGCCCCCGCCTGCGGCTGCTGGCGGGCGGCCTGACCCCGCAGATCGTCCTGCGGTTCGGGGTGCCGGTGCGGGGCCACGCCGAGCCCTCGCCGCGCCGGCAGGTGGCCGACGTGGTCGAGCGCCGGCCGCAGCGGGTCTAGGCGAGCAGCGCCGCCAGCTCGCGCACCAGCCGCACCACCTCGGTGCGGGTGGTGTAGAGCGGGGCGAACCCGAAGCGCAGGCCGTCCGGCGGCCGGAAATCGCCCACCACCCCGCCCGCGGCGAGGGTGCGCACCAGCTCCTGGGCGCGGGGGTGGCCCAGCATCACGTGCCCGCCGCGCACCCCCGGGTCGCGCGGCGTCTGCAGGGTCACGCCGAGGGGCGCCAGGTGCGCGTCGAACAGGGCGACCAGCCGCTGGGTGAGCTCGATGCCGCGCCGCCGGAGGTGCGCGACCGCGACGCCGTCGAAGGCGGTGAGGGCGGCGTTCAGGGCGGTCATACCGAGCACCGGCGTGGTGCCGGCCTCGAACCGCCGCGCCCCCGGGGCCGGGACGTAGGCCTCCCCGAAGGCGAACGGGTCGGCGTGCCCGAACCAGCCGGGGATCGGGTTCTGCGCCTCGGCGTGGCGCGGCGCCACGTACAGGAACGCCGGCGCGCCGGGGCCGCCGTTCAGGTACTTGTAACCGCACCCCACCGCCAGGTCCGCGCCGGAGGCGGCGATGTCCACGGGCAGGGCGCCGGCGCTGTGGGCGAGGTCCCACACGGCGAGGGCGCCCACCGCGTGGGCGGCGGCCGTGATGCCCGGCAGGTCGGCGATGCGCGCCGACCGGAAGTCCACGTGGGACATCGTCACCACGGCGACGTCCTCGTCCAGCGCGTCCGGCAGCTCCGCCGCGTCCACCTGCCGCACCGACAGCCCGCGGTCGGCCGCGACCCGGGCCGTGACGTAGCGGTCGGTGGGGAAGTCCCCCCGCACCGACACGATGCGGCGGCGGCCGGGCGCCAGGGACACCGCGGCGTGCAGCGCCTTGTGGAGGTTGACGGTGGTGGAGTCGGCGCACGCGACGCTGCCGGCGGGGGCGCCGATGAGCCCGGCGATGCGGCCGGCGGTGCGCGCCGCCAGATCCACCCACGCGCCCTCGGACCACGACCCGATGAGCCCCGTGCCCCACTCCTCCTCCACGCAGCGCCGCACCGCCTCGCGTGCGGCGTGGGTGAGGGGGCCCAGGGAGTTGCCGTCCAGGTACGCGACGCCCTCCGGCAGCGCCATGCGCTCCCGCAGGTGCCCCAGCGGGTCGGCGGCGTCGGCGGCCGCGGCCTCCTCGTGGATCTCCCGCCAGGCGTCCATGGCCGCGGATTCCATCAGACGCGCCCGCCGTCCCGGCCACGGGATGGGGCAGGATGGGTGCATGCCCGTCCTCAGCGAGCTGCTGGGCCGCGACGTCGTCGACGAGGACGGACGCCGCACCGGGGTGGTCGCCGACCTGGGGGTGCGGCTCGACGACGTGCACCCGCCGGTGCGGGAGCTCGTGGTGCGCACCGGCCGCACGCGCCGCTGGGCACCGCGCGAGGCGGTGCTGGAACTGGAGGGCGACCGGGCGGTGGTGCGGGCCGCGGCGCTCGTGGACGGCGAGCCCCCCGATGCCCTGCTGCTGGGCCGCGACGTGCTCGACACCCAGGTGTTCGACGTTCGCGGGCGCGCGATGGCCCGGGTGGGCGACGTCGCCCTGGTGCGGTCCGGTGAGGGGCTGCGGGTCGCGGGCGTGCAGGTGGGGATGGGCTCCGTGCTGCGGCGCATCGGGCTGCGCCGGCTCGCAGGGCGCCTGCGCGACGACCCGGTGGACTGGGAGGCGGTGCACCTGACCTCCCGCCACGGGCACGCGCTGGAGCTGGATGCCCCCGACCCGCGCCGTGCGCGGCTCACCCCCGGCGCGCTGTCCGCCCTGGTCGCGCGCCTGCCGCCGGCCCGCGGCGCGGAGCTGCTGAGCCGCGTGGACCCCGCCCCCGCCGCGGAGGCCCTGGGCCGCCAGCGCCCCCGGCACGGCGGCCGCCTGGTGCGCGAGCTCGGCACGCGGGGCGCCGCCCCGATCGTGGCGGCGATGGCCCGCGACGACGCCACCGCGGCCCTGCGGCACCTCACCTCGGCGCGGCGCGACCGCCTGCTGGCAGAGATGGGGGAGGACCGCGCCGAGGTGCTGCGGCGCCTGCTCGCCCACCCGCCGCACACCGCCGCCGGGCTCATGAACCCCGACGTCCTGCGGGCGCGGGAGGGGACGCCGGCGGCGGAGCTGCTGGCCCTGGCCACGGCGGCCCCCACCCGGCTCGACGCCATGCGCACCGTCGTCGTGGTCGACGCGGATGACCGGGTGGTGGGCGCGGTGCCGCCCCGGGAGCTGCTGGCCGGGACCTGCCGGGTCCTGCCCACGCCGGTGGTCGCGGCGGACGCCGGTACGGATGTCGTGGACGATGCGTTCGCGACCCACGACATCCTGCTGCTGCCGGTCGCCGGCGCCGACGGCCGGCTCATCGGCGGCATCGCCGTCGACGACGTGCTTGAGGAGCTCCTGGCGGCGCGCCTGCCCGGGCGGCGGCGCTACCCGCACCTGGGCCGGCGGCGGTGATGCGCCGCGCGTCCCTGGGGGCGCTGCTCGCCGTGCTGGGCCCCGGGCTGCTCGCCGGCCTGTCCGACGACGACCCCGCCGGCATCACCACCTACTCGATCCTCGGCGCCGAGCACGGCTACCGGCTGCTGTGGGTGCTGCTGGTCGCCACCGCCGCGCTCATCGTGTTCCACGAGCTGGGCGCCCGGATGGGCGTGGTGACCGGGCAGGGCCTCACGGGGCTCATCCGGGAGCGGTACGGGGTGCGGGTGGCGCTGCTGGCGCTGATCGCCCTGGTGGTCGCCAACGTGGGCACCACGTGCGCGGAGTTCGCGGGGATCGCCGCGGGCATGGAGCTCGCCGGCACGCCGCGCTGGCTCAGCGTCCCGGTGGCGGCCGCCGCGGTGTCGGTGCTGGTCGTGCGGGGCGGGTTCCGCAGCGTCGAGCACGTGCTCATGCTGCTGGCGTCGGTGTTCGCCGCGTACGTGGTCTCGGGTGTCCTCGCCCACCCGGACTGGGGCGCGGTGGGCCGGGGGCTGGTGGTGCCGTCCATGCCGTTCGACCGGGACGGGATCCTGGTGGTCACCGCGACGGTGGGCACCACCCTCGCCCCCTGGGGCCTCGCGTTCATCCAGAGCTACGCCGTCGACAAGCGGCTGTCGGTGCGGGACCTGCGCTACGAGCGGGTGGACGTGATCACCGGGGCGGTGCTCACCGGGGTGATCGGCGCGATGGTCATCGTGGCCTGCGCGGCCACGCTGCACGCCACCGGCCGGTCCATCGAGGACGCCGCGGACGCCGCCACCGCCCTGGAGCCCCTGGCGGGCGGGCTGGCCTCGACCCTCTTCGGGGTCGGCCTGGTGGGCTCCGCCCTGCTGGCCGCCTCGATCCTGCCCATGTCCACCGCGTACTCGGTGAGCGAGGTGCTGGGCACCGAGGCGGCGCTCGACGACCGGGTGCGCGACGCCCCGGTCTTCTACGGCACCTTCGGCACGGTGACCCTGGTGTCCGCGGCCCTGGTGCTCATCCCCGGCGCGCCCCTGGTGCAGATCCTCTACCTCACCCAGGCGCTCAACGCGGTGCTGCTGCTTCCCCTGCTGGTGCTCATCGTGGGGATCTGCCGCGACCGTCGCATCATGGGCGAGCACGCGCTGGGGCGCCGCGGCATGGCGCTGGTGTCGGCCACCATCGCGCTGCTCGCCCTCTGCGTCGGCGCGCTGGGGGCGGTGTCCGTCCTGGGCTGACCCGGCGCGGTAGCGTCCCCGCTGCGGGGTGGGAACCGGAACGAGGAGATGCACGTGGCGACGATGCGCGCGGTGGTGACCGAGGCCTGGGGCGGTCCCGAGGTGATGTCGGTGCGCGAGGTGGACCGGCCGGAGCCGGGCGAGGGCGAGGTGCTGGTGCGCGTCGCCGCGGCCGGGGTGAACCCGGTGGACTGGAAGACGCGCAAGAGCGGCGGCCTGCTGGCCCGCAAGGGCGTCGAGCCGCCGGTGATCCTGGGCTGGGACGTCTCCGGCACCGTGGAGGCCGTGGGCCCGGGCGTGACCCGGTTCGCGGTGGGCGACGAGGTGTACGGCATGCCGCGGTTCCCCGGGCTCGCCGCGGCGTACGCGGAGTACGTGGCGGCCCCGGAGGCCGACCTGGCCCGCAAGCCCGCCTCGGTGGGGCACGCGGAGGCCGCGGCCCTGCCGCTGGTGGGGCTCACCGTCCTGCAGGCGTTCCGCAAGGCGGAGCTGCAGCCCGGCCAGACGGTGCTGGTGCACGGCGCCGCCGGCGGGGTGGGCTCGGTGGCCGTCCAGGTCGCCAAGGCCCTGGGCGCCCGCGTGGCGGGCACCGCGAGCGCCGCCAACCAGGACCTCCTGCGCGAGCTGGGCGTGGACGAGCCCATCGACTACGCCTCCCAGGACTTCGGGCAGATGCTCTCCGACGTCGACGTGGTGCTCGACACCCAGGGCGGCGAGGTGCGCGAGCGCTCCTGGGGCGTGATGCGCCCCGGCGGGTTCCTGGTGAGCATCGTGGGCCCGCCCAAGGAGGGCGAGGCGGAGGGCCACGGCGTGCGCGGCGCCGGGATCATGGTGCGCACCGGCGGCGAGCAGCTGGAGGAGCTGGCCCGCATGGTCGACGACGGCAAGCTCACCCCGGTCGTGAGCGCCACCTACCCGCTGGCCGATGCGGCCGAGGCGCACCGGTCGCTGGAGACCGGCCACGCGCGCGGCAAGCTGGTGCTGCTGGCCTGAGCCGCGTCACAGGGGGAGGGGCTCCGGCGATACGGTCGTCGACGGCGACGATCGGAGACCCCGATGGAAGCACCCTCCCCCATGACCGCGGCGGAACCGGCCGACGCGGAGCTGTTGCGGCGGGCGCGCAGCGACCCGGCCGCCTTCCGGGCGCTGTACGACCGGTACGCCGAGCGCGTGCACCGGTACCACCTGCGCCGGTGCGGCGACCCGCACGCCGCGCAGGACCTCACGGCCGAGACCTTCGCCCGCGCCTGGATCGTGCGGACCCGGTTCCGCGACCGAGCCGGCGGGTCCGCGGGGCCCTGGCTGTTCGGGATCGCGCGGAACGTGCTCCTCGCATCGGTGCGCGCCCGCCGGCTGGAGCGGTCGGCCTGCGAGCGCCTGGGGCTGCGGGACCGGCTGGATCGCGGACCGGCCCGCGCGGTCCCGGACGAGTCGTGGCTCGACGGCGCGGACGAGTTGCTCGACGCCCTCCCGCCCGGGCAGGCCGACGCCGTGCGCCTGCACGTGATCGACGACCTGGACTACGACGCCGCCGCCGAGCGGCTGGAGACGACCCCGCAGGCGGTGCGCGCCCGCGTGTCCCGCGGGCTGCGGGCGCTGCGCCTGCGCCACGAGGGAGGAGCCCGATGAGCGACCTGCACGCCGACCTGTGCGCCCTGGGTGACGACCTCGAACGGGCGGCGCGCCGGGACCTGGCGTCCCGCCGGGCGCCGCGACGCCGCCGGATCCTGATCGCCGCGGTCGCGGCCGCCGTCCTGATCTCCGGCGGCGCGTTCGCGGCCGGCAGGCTCACCGACGAGCGCACGGTGGCCGCGAGCCTCCCGGCCGGCACCGCCGCCCTCCTGGGCGCGGACGCCACGTGCACGGAGGTCCGTGCCGGGCTGGAGTACGCGTGCACGACCGACCGGGGCCCGGACCCCGCGATCGAACGGATCGACGACTGGACGGGCACGGTCGAGCCGACCCTCGACGCGACCTCGCACGTCAACGGCGGGTGCCGCGGCGAGAACGCCGAGGGCACGCGCTGGCGGTGCTACGTCGGGGAGGAGGCCGTCCGCCAGGGGATCATCACGGCGGACTTCCTGGGCGAGCCCGCGGGCCCCGGACGGGGCTGCGCCCGCCGGGTCCCGGCGCCGGAGAGAGACGGCGCCGGGACCCCGGGGCTCCTACCTGCCGGTGCCGGTCAGCTGCGCGCCGACCGAGCCGGGCAGGGAGGTCGCGTCACCGGTCACCGTGAGGTTCGCGGTGGTGGCGACGGCCGCGGTGGGCCGGTAGGAGACCGTGATGTTGCAGGTCTTCCCCGGCTGGATCACCGTGGCGATGCAGCCCGGCCCGGCAACCGTGTACAGCGGGTTGTCGGTGGCGGCCGCGTTGAGGCGGAACGCCAGGGTGCCGGTGTTCTTGACCGTGACCGTCTGGGTCTTGGTCGTGTTGATGTTCACGGTCCCGAACTTCACCGGGGACGGCGAGATCGAGAACGTGGACCCGTTGCCGGTGCCGGACAGCGACACGGCGGTCGACCCTCCGGTGGCGTTGTGCGGGATGGTCAGCGTCGCCGAGCGGGCGCCGATGGCCGTGGGGCTGAATCGCACGCTGATCTGGCACTGGGCGCCGGGGGCGAGTGCCACCGTGCAGCCGTTCGCCGTGATCGCGTAGTCCGCCGCGCCGGTCCCCGCGATGGCGGGGGCCGCCGGGAAGCTCAGCGGCGCGGTGCCCGTGTTGCGCACCGTCGTCGTGAGCGTCACCGGGGCGCCGGCCGTGACCGTGCCGAACGCCAGGACGCCCGGGGTCACCGTGGCGGCCGGGGCGCCGACCGTGTCGGCCGTGCCGGTGAGGTCCACCTGCACCGCCTGGCCGGTGGCCGGGGCGACCCGCAGCCGGGCCGCCTTGTTGCCCGCCGTGGCGGGCGAGAACCGCACCTGCACCGTGCAGGTCTGGTCCAGGGCGAGCACCGTGGTGCCCGCGACGCACGTCCCGCCAGTGATCTGGAAGTCACCGGCGCCGAAGTCGGTGAGCCCGATGGCCGAGACCGGCGTCCCGGCGCGGACGCCGGTGATCGTGACGGTCTGCGCGGCGCTGCTGTTGCCCACCGTGACGTTCCCGAAGGTCAGGTTCGACGCGGTGGTCTGCAGCGGCCCGGCGAGCTTGCCGGAGACCATGAAGCGGTCCGTGATGCCCACCGTGTTGCCGGCGGAGTCCTGGATCGCGAAGTGGTTCACCGGGGTGCCCGCACCGGCCGGGATGTACGTGCCGCCGGTGACGCGGTGGAAGCTGACGGCGTCACCGAGGTAGCCGTCGGGAGCGGCCGGGCCCACGTTCGGGTCCCACCGCAGGAAGCTGTCGGCCGGGTTGTTGCCCGGGACCGGCAGCGGCCCGAAGGCGCTGTTGAACGTGCACGGCGCGGCGGTGCAACCCACGTTGATCGTCCCGCCGTTGCGAGGGATCCCGCCGTTGCCGTTGGTGGTGTAGTTGAACGCGCCGTACGGGGTCACGAACGTGTAGGTCGTGTTCGCGCACAGCCCGGAGGTGACCACCACCCGGATGCGGGCGAAGGTCATCTGGTCGCCGGCGATCGGGGTGCCGTTGAGGAACGAGCCCTCGAGGGCGACCCGGATGAAGGCGGTGCCCGCCGGGGTCCCGGCGCAGCCGGGGGTCGACACCAGGTCGGAGTCGGCCACCGCGTAGAAGAACTCACCCGGGTAGTTCGAGGGGAAGTTCAGCGCGTTGTCCGGCACGAACCCGGCGTCGCCCAGGACGATGCAGTTCGGGTCGCTCGCGTCGAGACAGGGCTCGAGGCGGGTGCCGGACGCGTCCTGGTACCACAGCGGGAAGCCGTCGAAGCCGCGCACCTGGCCGCTCACGGCGGCGTTCGCCGCCGATGCGGTCCCGGTGAGGGGCACCGTGTGGGTCCCGCCCGGTGCGTTGTCGGTGATCACCAGGTTCGCGGAGCGCGGCCCGGCGACGTCCGGGGTGAACACCACGTCCACCTCGCAGCTGCCGTCCACCGGGACGGGCGCCGCGCAGCGGTTGGCGGCCACCGCGAAGGCGGCCGGGTTGGCCCCGCCGATGGCGGCGCCGTTGACCACCAGCGGCGCGGTGCCGCCGGCGTTCGAGATCGTCACGGTGGAGATCCCGCTGGTGCGGCCCACGTGCAGCGGCGCGAACGCCACGGAGCGCGGGGAGAAGCTGATCGCGGCGTTGCCGACCGGGGCGTCGCCCGTGCCGGTCACCGGGATCGCCAGCGGGTTGTTGAGCCCGCTGTGCTGGACCTGCACGGTCGCCGACCGCGTGCCCACCGCGGTGGGCTGGAAGGTGACCGTGATCGTGCAGGGCGTGCCGGGCGTCAGGGACGCCGAGGCGCAGGTGCCCGCGGCGACGGTGAAGTCGCCGGCATCGGTGCCCGCCATCGTGATGGCGTTCACGTTCAGCGGCGTGGTGCCGGTGTTCGTGAGGGTCACCGTCTGGGACACCGAGGTGCCCACGGACGCGTGCCCGAGGTCGGGCTTCTCCGGCGTGGCCTCGAGCGGCCCGCGGAGCTTGCCCATGACGGTGAACAGGCGGGTCTCGGCGACCAGCGTGCCGTCCATCCGCTCGATGCGGAAGTAGTTCGCGGGGTTCGTGCCGTCGGGACGGTACGGGGCCCCCGTGATGCGGTGCAGGCTCACGCCGTCACCGAGGTAGCCCGCCGGGGCGGCGCCGAACGCCGGGTCCCAGGAGACCAGGCCGCCCAGCACGCGGCTGGACAGGGCCTGCGAGTAGTCGCAGGGCGACGCGGCCGTCGGGACGCACCCGATGTCCTCGGTGCCCGCGGCCGGCTTCACCGCGCCGGCGTCGTCGGTCTGGATGACCTCCGTGCCGTACGGGTGGATGAAGCGGTACTGCGTGTCGGCGCACAGGCCGCCGCGGACGACGATGCGGATGCGCCCGAAGACCATCTGCGTGCCGTCGACCGGCGCTGGCCCGGTGAAGGTGCCCTCCAGGGCGGTGCGCACGAAGGCGCGGCCCGGGTCGCTCCCGGCGCAGCCGGGGGTCGTGACGTTGTCGCTGGTGGCGACCTGGTAGAAGAACTCGGCCGGGAAGTTGTCCGCGAAGTGCACGGGGCCGCGGGCCGGGTCGTAGTTGGCGTCCGGCAGGACGATGCAGTTCGGGTCGGCCGCGTCGATGCACTGCCCGACGGTGATGCCGGCCTCGTCGCGGTACCAGTCCGCGAAGTGGTTGGACGGGTCGGTCGTGGCGGACACGGCGGCGACGCCGCCGGTGCCGGTGCCGGTGATCACCACGTCGGTGGGCGAGCCCGCGGCGTTGGAGACGATGCGGACACGGGCCGTGTGGGCCCCGGGCACCATCGGCGCGAACATCACGTCGATCGTGCAGGTGCCGCCCACGGCGACGGCGGCGCCGCCGACGCAGGTGTCGCCCAGGACGAGGAACTCGTCCGGGTCGTCGCCGGCCGGGTGCGGCAGGAACACCGAGGTGATCTCCAGCGGCGCGGTGCCGGTGTTGCTCACCGTGATGGTGCGGCGCGGGCTGGTGGTGCGCACCCGCACGCCGCCGAACGCCAGCGATGCGACGTCGGTGGACAGGGCGGGCGCCGCGGCCACGGCGGTGCCGGTGCCGGTCACCGTGATCGACAGCGGCGACCGCACCCCGCCGTTGGAGGCGAGGGAGAGGGTCGCGTCCCGCGCGCCGGCGGCGGACGGGGTGAAGCGCAGCGCCACCGTGCAGGTGGCGTCACGGGCGAGGAGCAGCCCGTTGGTGCAGGTGGTGCCCGCCGCGACGACCGCGAAGTCGCCGCCGGCCGCGCCGCCCAGCTGGGGGGCGCCCAGGGTCACGGACGCGGTGTCGACGTTGGTGAACGTGACGGTCCGGACGCCGCTCGGGGTGCCCTGCGGCTGCCCGGCGAAGTCCAGCGTGCCCGTGGAGGCGGTGAGCGAGCCGGCCAGGCGGCCGGCGACCGAGAACAGGGACGTGCTGGCGACCAGCGTGTCGTCCATGTTCCGGATCTCGAAGGCGTTGGGGTTGCCCGCCGTCGCACCGGTGATCTGGTGCAGCGTCGCCCCGTCGCCCAGGTAACCGGCGGGGGCGGCGCCGGACGCCGGGTCCCACCGCAGGAAGCCGTCGGTGCCCGAGCCGAACACGCGGCTGGGCCCGGCGAGGGTGAAGTCGCACCGCGCGAGCGGCGTGGGGACGCACCCGATGTCCTCGGTGCCCACGTTCGCCGGGATCGCCCCGGCGCCGTTGGTGGTGAGGATCTCGGTCCCGTACGGGTGCACGAACTTGTACTGGGTGTCCGGGCAGAGGCCGGAGGTGACCTTCACCCGGATGCGGCCGAACACCATCTGCTCGTTCGGCGCGGGCAGGCCGTTCACGAACGCGCCCTCCAGGGCGATCCGCACGGAGGCCCGGCCGGGGGCGGAGGTGCCGCAGCCGACGGTCGGGATGTTCTCGGAGTCGGCGAGCGCGTAGAAGAACTCGTCCGGGAAGTTGGTGGGGAACACCACCGGGTTCGCCGGGTTGAAGCTCGCGGACGGCAGCAGGACGCAGTTCGCGTCCGCGGTGTCGATGCACTGGTCCACGCGGTTGCCCGCGTTGTCCTGGTACCAGGTGGGGAAGCCGTTCCGCGCATCGATGACGGGCGACGGGGAGCCCGCCCCCGCGGCGTGGGCCGCCAGCTGCGAGAGCAGCAGGACGACGCCGAGCGCCAGCAGGGCAAGCATCCGGAGGGGGGCGGTTGCCGCGCCCGGCGGGGCGGTGCCGGCGCGCGGGCGCGGCGTGCCCCTCCCTCGGAGATGGTCTCCAGGTTGCATCACACCTCTCCAATGTGCGGGGCGTCCCACGGCCGGGTGCCGGGATGTCCCCGCGCTCAACCTGGAAGGCGGGCGGTACGACGCGCAATCCGGACTTTCGGGGCCGCGGGGAGGTACCAAGGTGCCGGTACCACCGGTACGTATTGGCGATTTCCCCCCGAAGGTCCAGCGCGCCGCGGGCGCGCCGGACCGGATACTTGCGTCCGAAATGATCACGCCCAGGCAATCCCACGAGCCTGGGTCCGCTGGCCCCCCGACGGCCGGACCTTCCATCACCGCCGCTGTCGCGCGGTTCATGATCCTCAGCCTGGTCGCGGTGATCCTGGTCTCCGCGCTCACGGCGTTGCTCATGCGCCGGCTCGGCACCGACGAGGCGATCCGCGACGCCAAGGAGCAGGCGGCCCTGGCGGGGCGCAGCGCCGTCGCGCCGCTGCTCACACCGGCGCTGGAGGACGGCGACCCGGCGGCCATCGCCCGGCTCGACGCCGCGATGCGCACCCTGGTGCTGGACAACGACATCGTCCGGGTGAAGGTGTGGGACGCCGGCGGCCGCATCCTCTACGCCGACGAGAAGCGGCTCATCGGCACGACGTTCGCCCTGGAGGACGACGAGCGCGAGGCCCTCGACGGCGGCCAGGTGGTGGGCAACCTCAGCGAGCTCGACCGTGACGAGAACACGTTCGAGCGGGACATGGGCAAGCTGCTGCAGGTCTACGTGCCCCTGCGGACCGAGCGCGGCAACCCGGTGCTGTTCGAGACCTACCGCCGCTCCCGGAACATCCTCACCAACGGCACGAGCATCTTCCTGGTGTTCCTGCCCGCGGCGCTCGGCGCGGTGCTGCTGCTGTGGCTCACCCAGGGGCCCCTGGCCTACGGGATGGCGCGCCGGCTGCGGACCGCCCATGCGCAGCGGGAGGCGCTGCTGGCCGCGGCGGTGGAGTCCGCCGAGCTGGAGCGCCGCCGGGTGGCGAGCGACCTGCACGACGGCACGATCCAGCAGATCGCCGGCGTGGCGTACGCCCTGGAGGCCGGCGCCGACCGGGCACCGCGCACCGGCACGGACGACCTCGCCGAGGTGATGCGCGAGGGCGCGGAGGACCTGCGCATGGGCATCCGCCAGCTCCGCAACCTCGTCGTGCAGATCAGCCCGCCCGACCTGCGCGCCCAGGGGCTGGCCTCCGCGCTCTCCGACCTCGTGACCCCGCTCACCACGCGCGGCATCACGCCGACCCTCGACCTCGAGCAGAACGTGAGCACCAGCGCCGAAACCGAAGCCCTCCTGTTCCGCGCCGCCCAGGAGGGCGTGCGCAACGTTGTGCAGCACGCCGGGGCCAGCGAGGTCGCGGTCTCCCTGCGACGGGAGGGCGACCGCGTGGCCCTCGCCGTCACCGACGATGGGCGCGGGTGCGCCGACGACGCCGAGGCCCGGTCCGGGAGGAGGGGCCACGTGGGGCTCTCGCTGCTCGAGGCCGCAGTGCGGGAGCGCGGCGGGACCCTGGAGCTCGCCCCCGCGAACGGCCGCGGCACGCGGCTCACGGTGCGGGTGCCCGCATGATCCGGCTGCTCATCGTGGACGACCACCTCATCCTCCGCCAGGGGCTGGAGCGGCTGCTGGGCGGCCGCGAGGGCATCGAGGTGGTGGGCACCGCGTCGTCCGGCGAGGAGGCGGTCGCGGCGTGCGCCGCGCTGCGCCCGGACGTGGTCCTCATGGACCTGGAGATGCCGGGCGTCCTGGACGGCATCGCGGCGACCGCGCGGGTGACCGCGGCCATCCCCGGCACCAGCGTGATCATCCTCACGTCGTTCGACGACCACCAGCGGATCCACCGCGCCCTGGACGCCGGCGCCGTGGGCTACCTGCTCAAGGACGCGTCCGCGGACGACCTGGAGCGCGCGGTGCGCGCGGGCGCCCGGGGGGAGTCCCCCCTGGACCCCAAGGTCGCCCGGGCGCTGGTGGAGGGCCGCCAGCAGCAGCGCCGCGACGACGGCTTCAGCGACCGGGAGCGCGAGGTGCTCGCGCTGGTCGCCGGCGGCTACTCCAACAAGCGCATCGCGATGCGCCTCGGCATCACCGAGCGCACCGTGAAGGGCCACCTCACGAGCATCTTCCGCCGCATCGGCGTGGACGACCGCACGCAGGCCGCCCTGTGGGCGCAGCGCAACGGCATCGTCCCGCCGGGCGAGGGCGCCGCCGCGCGGCTGCCCAACCTGGGTTAGGGCGTCGCCGCCGTCTTCTTGGCGGCCTTCGCCCTGGGCTTCGGCTTGGGCTTGGCGGTGAACAGCCTGGCGGCGGGGCCCACGCGCATGCCGAGCATGTCGACGTCCACGCCCATGCCGCGGCGGATGCGCGTCTTGAACCAGCCGCTCTCGGCGCTCACCCGCACGTCGATGCGGGCGCCGGGACGCGCGAGCCTCCCGATCACCACGACGGGCTCGAACCTGCGCGTGAGGCGGACCGGGCGGCTGGCGGCCTCGCCCAGCAGCGCGCCGGAGGGGCCGCGCTGGCGGAGCCGGATCACCACGACCTTGCCCACCGACCGCGGGTTCGCGGCGCGCACGACGGCGCGGCCGCGCAGCTGGCTCCCCTTGGGCCATCCCGCGACCTGCACGGGCTGGTTCTGCGCGAAGGCGAAGGCCTTCCCCCGGGTGCTGACCACGCGGACGATGAAGGCGCCGTGCGGGGCGCGGTTGTCGTCCCGGCGGGCGATGGTGGCCTGCCAGGCGTTCCAGCCCGCCACGTTCTTCTCGAAGGACGGGTTGTCGACCAGGTTCCCGGCGGAGCGCTTCACCGGGCGGCCGGGCGCGGCGCCCGTGGAGGTGGTGCGGCCCGTCGAGGTCGTGCGTGCGGTGGTCGTCGTCGCGGGCGGCGAGCCGGCGGACGCGTCGTCGTCACCGCCGGAGGTCGCGACCACGCCGATCACCAGGGCGGCGACGGCCACCGCGGACGCGCCCGCGATCACGTACTTCGGGTCCACCCGCGGCCCCGCGGGGGCGGCGGCGGCCGGCGCGTGCTGCCCGGAGACGGGTGCGCGCACCATCATCCGGCCCTCGACGGCGGTGAGCCCCCAATCGATCCAGCCCTCGTCGTCGCCCTCCTGGAAGGGGCGCGTCTCGACGGGGCCGGTGTCGCGGCGGCGGTGGTTGGCGCGGCTCATCGGGCGTCCTGCGGTGATCGGGGGTGCCGGGTCGCATGCCGCCGGGGACCGCGCGGCGGCACGGTGAATCCAACAGAACCGCCAGGCGCGATGCCACCCCTCCGCGCGCGGAATCTCACGTGGCCTCGCGGTCTCTGGAGGGCGGCTCCTGGCGCATGGCCCCCGGATCGGCGCGGCGGCGGCGGAATCAACCCCCGCGGCACCTCATCCGGCGGGCGTCTGCGCCTGGCAGAACTCGGTGTGCTCGCACACCCGCAGGACCCGCACGACGGGACGCGTGCCGGGGCCGTCGGGGCGTCGCAGCGACAGCAGCGCCGACGCGGCGTCGTTGCCGTACTGCAGCTCGCGGATGCGCCGCTCCGGGTTCACGCGGTGCACCAGCACGTACCGTCCGTCGGGGACGCCGGTCAGGTCGATGTCCTGCCCGTGGTAGAAGGCCGGGTAGACGTCGCTGTAGCCGCGCGAGGTGCCCTCCTCGATGCGCCGCACGTTCCGGTTCCGCTCGCCGCAGTTGCCGGTGAAGCGCGGTGGCTTCACGCCGGGCACCTTCGTGAGCGCGCGCGACCAGCGATCGATGAGGCAGAACCCGCTCTTGCGGTCGCGCACCACCAGGCGGTGGTCGGTCGCGGCGCGCAGCTCGTACCGCACGAACGGCTGGAAGTGCCAGTGGAAGTGCGGCGAGTGGTACTCGTACCGCATGCGCCCGACGCGCCGCACCACGCGGGTCCCGCCGTCGCGCAGGGCGATGACCTGGTCGGCGCGCAGCTCCCCGCGGCGCTCGCGGGTGCCACGCAGCCACAGCGGCCCGTCGCCGAGATTCTCGGTGGCCGATGCGAAGCCCAGCCGCCAGGCCCCGTCCAGCAGGATCACGGCGATGTCGGCTGGTGCGCGCTGGTCGAGGTCGGGCAGCAGCTCGGGGCTCTGGGTGAGCAGCCCCGCGGCGGTGGACCAGTCGGGATCGGCGTAGCCGACCGTGCCGGGCACCAGGCGCTCGCGGCCGCCGGAGGCGGGCACGATGCGCAGCGACCGGTCGAGGCCGCGGGTGAACGCGAACACCAGCGACCGGCCGTCCGGCGACCACTCCGGCGCGGAGGCGACGCCGTCCGCGCGGGAGACCCTCAAGGCGCGGCCCGTGGCGGGCGTGATGCGCCAGATCACCGACCGGCCCGGCCGCGCCACCGCGACGGCGAGCATCGCGCCCGACGGGGCCCATGCGGGGGAGCGCACCGTCCCGGCCGGCGCGGGGATCTGCACGGGGTCGCCGCCGAACGGCGACACACTCCACAGGCGCCGCGTCCCGGACCGGTCGGAGGTGAAGGCGATGGACCCGGCGTCGGGGGACCAGTCGGGCTCCATGTCCTCCGCACCCTCGGGGGTGAGCGGTACGGGCGTGGCGCCGGCCTCCGGTGGCGCGACCACGATGCGGCGGGCGCCGGGCGCGCCCATGTCCCAGGCCAGCAGCGTGCCGTCGTACGACCATGCCGGGCGCCGGTCCTCCACGACGTCGCTCGTGGTGACGCGGGTGAGCGTCCCGGAGGCCAGCTCCGCGACGTAGATCTCGGGGTTGCCGTCGCGCAGCGAGGTGAAGGCGGCGCGGGCGCCGTCGCGGGAGACCGCCAGGTCCCCGTCCCCGGGCTGCATGAACGGCACCTCGTAGCGGATGGTGCCGTCGGGGGAGATCGCGCCCGGCACGTCGGCGACGCCGATGATCACCTCGCCGCCGGTCTGGGCGACCACCGCGGCGACCGCCAGCCCCCCGGCCGCCACCGCCGCGGCGGCCAGGGCGACGGCCGTGCGACCGCGCCTCACGCGCGGGCCGCCAGGCGCCGGTCGGCGCGGGCCCGCGCCGCGGGTCCCACCAGGCGTCCCAGCGTGCTCCGGTGCCGCACCGCCGCCGCGTACGCCCGGTCGGCGAGCCGCGGCGCCCGGGCGATCACGGCCGCCATGGGGCGCCCGCCGGGCAGCAGGCGCAGCAGGGGGGCCGCGGCCCGGCCCCGCGAGTGCACGGTGCCGTCGGGGGCCACCAGGTGCCAGGAGCCGTAGCGCTCCAGATCGCCCATCCCGGCCAGCAGCCGGTCGGCCTCGGCGGACCGCAGCTCGGCCGGCCGCAGGGCACCGCGGCGGTCCCACGCCAGCAGCACGCCCGTGCACCACCTGCAGAACCCGCAGCCGCCGTCGTACAGCACCGTCCAACGCACGGCGCCAGGGTAGCGGTTGCGCGCGCGGCGGCCACCCGGATCCCCGGGCGGCCGCCGCGCCGGCGGTCAGCCCCTGGTACGCCAGGAAGTTCACCCGCTCGAGCGGCGTCCGCCGCACGGTGACGCTGCTGCGCCGCGTGGTGCTGGTGCCGTCCGCGCGTGTCACGGTGACGATGCGGGCACCCGTGAGGTGGTTGGTGCTCACGTCGCGCGTGACGCCGGTGAGCCGGTCCGTCACCGAGATGTCCGTGCCGATGAGGCGTGTGGACAGCGCCCCGTCGAACCACACGAGGAAGCGCTGGAAGGTGAGCTCGCGGCTGCCGAAGCGCTGCTCCACGATCACCACGCGCTTCTGGACGCGCACGGTCACGGGCGTGCGCAGGACGCCGAAGAACGCCCCGCCGCCGCGGGTGCTCAGCAGGATCCGGCGGCCCTCGCCCATCTGCACGAACCCGCCGTCGGGCCGGCCCTTGAGCAGCACGAGGCGGCGCCGAAGGTCGGGCGGCCCCTCGCCCGCCGCGGGCGCGGCGGCGGGGATGCGCTGCACGAGCACCAGACGGCGTCTCGGCGTCGCGTCGCCGCCGAGCTGGGCGGTGATGCGCTTCTCGATGCGGAATCCGTCGACGAACGCGGACGCCGGGGGCCCGCCGGGGTCGCGGGGGCGGCGACGGCCAGGGCCGCGCCGGCGGCCGCCAGTGCGGCGACGGCGGTGCGGCGACGTGTGGGTGATGGTCATGCGGGTGCTCCAGGAGTCGGGTGGGGGTCTGCAGGAGGATGCCCCCAACGGGGCCGGACGTTACGCTGGGCGGGGACGGAGGGGACGCCACGCCAACGACCGGTCACGGACGCCTGCTGAGTCCAAGCTGCGCGTGCCGCCGCTGCCGCGGAGGCGGTCGAGCGGCCGCGGCCGCAACGGGACCTTGCCGCGCTGGCCGACCGTCAGGGTGGTCGCCGCGCCGGGCGCCGGCAAGACGACCGCCGTGACCCAGCACGTGTCCGGGACGGGCCGTCCCGCAGCCTGGCTCACCCTCGACCCGGGCGACCGGCAGCCGGGCCGGTTCGCCGCCTACCTGGCCGCCGCCGTCCGTTCGGCGGACCGGGCGGCGGGCGAGGAGGGCCTTCGCGATGCTGCTCGACGGCCTCGCCCCCGCCGAGTGCGCTCGCCGTGCTGGGCGAGCGCATGGCGTCCGGACCACCGTGGTGCTCGACGACGTGCACGAGCTGGACGGCGGCGAGGCCGAGACCGGCGTGCTTCGGGCGTTCGTGCGCAGCGCGCCGCCTCACGCGACCGTGTTCCTGCTGTCCCGGCGGCTCCCCGCGCTGGGGCTGGAGCGCGACGCGCTGGCCTCCCGCCTGGGCGGGGTGTTCGACGACGCCCTGGCGTTCACGGTGGAGGAGACCTGGCCCTGCTGGAGGCGCACGGCAGCCTGGCCGACGCCGGGCGGCTGCAGCGCGCGACCGGCGGGTGGGCCGCCGGCCTGGTCTTCGACGCGACCGCGGGCGCGGGGGCCCGCCCGCTGCTGCCGCCCGGTGAGGACCCGTTGTTCGCATACCTCGGGGCCGAGCTGTTCGACCGGCTGGGGCCCCCGGAGCGGGAGGCGCTGCTGCGCGCCAGCGTCCTGGACGTGGTCACACCCGCGCGGCTGGGCCAGCTGCTGGGCGACCCGTCCGGCGAGCGGATCTTCCAGGAGCTGTGCCGCGCGCACCTTCCGGCCACCGTCGAGCCGGGGGCCCTGCGCTTCCACCCCCGGTTCCGGGAGTTCCTGCAGCACCGCCTGCGCGCCGACGCCCCCGGCGAGGTGCCCGGCCTCTCGGCCCGCTTCGGGATGATCCTCGCCGAGGACGGCTACACCGAGGAGGCCGTGGACGCGCTGCTGGCGGGCGGGCGCCCCGCCCTGGCCGCCGACCTCGCCGAGCGCGCCACCCCCGCCCTCATCCGCCGCGGCGACTGGGACAAGGTCATCGCCTGGTCGGAGGCGCTGGGCGACGAGGTGCTGCGCGAGCGCGGCGCCCTGCGCGCCGCCCAGCTGCGCGCGCTGCTGCTGGGCCGCCGGCAGCGCGAGGTGGAGGACCTGGTGCACGCCATGCTCGCCTCCGGGGAGCTGGCGGACCTGTCGGCCACCACGCCCGACGCCGTGGGCTGGGCGGTGTGGGCCCTGCACGCCTCCGGCGAGTGGGCGAAGCTGCTGCCGTGGCTCCCGGCGGGCGCCGAGGGGCGGCCGGCGGTGGTGCGGCACCTGTTCCAGGTGTCGGCGTCCCCGTCGGCGCCGCCGGAGCTGCCCGCGGAGATGCTGGACCGCACCCACCCGCTGCACGTGGCCCTGCAGTCGGCCCTGTACTACCAGGGGCGGTTCGACGCGGTGGAGCGCCCGCACTGGCGGCGGTGCAGCGCGGCCTGGTGACCGCCGCGCTGGGGCAGATCTTCCACATCGCCGTGCTGCGGCAGCGCGGCGAGCTCGACGAGGCGCGCCGGGCCCTGGAGGCGGTGGCCCCGCGGGTGCGGGCCACCCGGTACCTGGAGTTCTGGCACCAGGTGGAGGCCGACCTCGCGTTCGACGAGGGCGGTCACGACCGCGCCCTGCACCTGGCCGCCGAGGCGCGCCGCCTGTCCCGCAGCCACGGCTACCGCATCGGCGACCGCGCCCTGTTCGCGGTCACCGAGGGGCGCCTGCTGGTGCAGATGGGCCGGGCGCGGGATGCGGAGGGCGTCCTGGGCGACGCGTCGGCGTGGTGCCGGGAGCGCGGCGCCTGCTGGGCTTCCGGGAGTGGGGCGACGCGCTGGGCGCCGCCCGGCTGCCTGGGCGGCCGGCCGGCGGAGGAGGTGGCGGGACGGCTGCGGGCCGCGGTGGCCGGCATGCGCCGCGCCACCCGGCACCTGGAGCTGCCGCTGGCGGCCGTGGCGCTGGCGGAGGCGGAGTGGCGCCGCGGCGACGAGGAGGTCCACGACGCCGCGTGCGACGGCCGCTCTCGAGGCCACCCGGGCCCTGGGGTCGCTCGCGCCGCTGCGGCGCGCGACCGCGCTGTTCCCCGACGTGCCTGCCCGGCGGGCGGACGCGGCCGCGGAACCCGGAGGACCCGTGGCGGCGCCTGCAGCGCGGCTGCGGCCCCAGGGCCGCCTCGGTTCCGGACGGGCCGCCCCGGGTGATGGTGCGGACCCTGGGGAGTGGTCCATCGAGGTCGACGGCGCCCCCGTGCGCGTGGGGCTGGGCAAGGCCGTGGAGCTGGCGGCGTTCCTCGCCGCGGTCGGGCCGGCGGGGGCGACCCGGGACCGCATCGTCGCCGAGCTGTTCGACGGCAGCGACGACGGCCCCAACTACCTGCGGCAGGCCGTCCACCGGCGGCGCCGGCCCTGCCGGAGCAGGTGCGGCGGCGGCCGGCTGCGCTGGGACCCGCCGGGGGCGGTGCGCACCGACGACCAGGAGCTCGCCGCGCTGGTGGCGCGCGCCCGGCTGCGGCTGGGCGACGGGCGCGTCCAGGCGTTGCGCGACGCCGTGGCGATGTGCGCCGGCCCCTACCTGCCGGGGCTCTCCGGATCGGCCACCGACGCCCGCCGCCGCGAGGTCGCCGCGCTCGACGCGGAGGCCCGCGCAGAGCTCGCCCGCTGCCTGCTGGAGGCCGGCCGCCCGGCGGAGGCCGCCGCCGCGGCCCGCGACGCCCTGGGCCGCGACCCCCTCGCCGAGGACGCCTGGCAGCTGCTCATGCGCGCGGAGGCCGCCATCGGCGGACCCGGGGCGGTGGGCCCCCTGCTGCGCGAGTGCCGCGCGGCCCTCGCCGCGGCCGGCCTGGAGCCGTGCGCCGCCACCATCCGGGTTGCCGACCGGCTCAGGCGCGCGGGAGCCGCCTCCGGATAGCGTCCGTTCCGAGCGGAACCCCGACCCGTCAGGAGCCCCCCATGGTGGAGCTGTTCCAGATCACCGGAAGCTCGTCGTTCGCGGTGCGCTGCGCGCTGGAGGAGATCGGCGAGCCGTACCGGGTGGTGGACGTCCTCCCGTTCGACCGGGACGCCACGCCCGCGCTCGGCGCGGCCAACCCGTGGCGCCGCGTCCCCACGCTGGTGGACGGCGACGCCGAGGTCTACGAGATCGGCGCGTGCCTGCTGTACCTCGCCGAGCGCTTCCCGGACGCCGGGCTGCAGCCGCCGGTGGGCGACCCGTCCCGCGGTGCGTACCTGCGGTGGCTGGTGTGGCTCAGCGACACGTTCCGGCCACTGTGGGAGCAGATCATGGCGCCGGGCTTCTTCACCACCGGCGACACCTCCGGGGTGCGCGCGAAGGGACTCGAGGTCCTCGCCCGCATCGGCGAGGTGCTGGAGGAGGAGCTGTCGGGCCGCACCTGGTGCCTGGGCGACCGGTACACCGTCGCCGACATCTACCTGTACATGCTCGCCGGGTGGCGGCACTACGGGCCGGGCCTGCGCCTGGGGGGCGACGCCGTCGCCGCCCATTACGCGCGGGTGGGCGCCCGCCCCGCGATCGCCCGGGCGCGGGAGCTCGACGACCTGGACGAGCGCCTGCTGCGCCACCACCCCGGCCTGCGCGGCGGCGTCCCCGTCGAGGCGCCCAGGATCGACCTGGGCTGAGGCGCGCGGAGCGGGCGCCGTCATGGCGCCCGCCCCGTACACCGGCGGCCGGAGCCCCGGTCTCCGCCGCCGGTCCTCGCGGGGGTTGGGGTCAGGTCAGGGCCGCAGGTGGGTGGTGAACCACTCCAGGGCCGCCCCGGAGGCGCCGTCGAAGCCGTCGACGTAGGCGTCGAAGTGGCCGCCGGGCAGGATCACCAGCCGCTTGGGCTCCCGGGCGTGCTCGATGGCCTCGATCGCCAGGTCCGAGACGGTGAGGTGGTCGTCGCGGGCCACCACGATCTGCAGCGGCGTCGGGGAGACGTACGGAAGGTACGCGCCGGGCTCGTACTCCCAGAACATCTCGACGCTGCGCAGCGTCACCTCGTTCTTCCACGACGGGGCGCGCGTGTTGCCGGTCTCGCTGAACCACGCCCACGAGTCGGGCGTCGGCAGCGCGCTGGGCGCCATGGGGTCGGCGTCGACGACCGGGATCATGGCGGGCGGCTCCCCGCGGTAGCGGGCCGCGCGGTCGGCCTCGAACATCCCCTCCACCGCGCGCACGAAGTCGGCGCGCACGATGCGGCGGGCGTTCCGGTGGCCGCTGATGAGCGGCACCTGCGCGGAGACGCACTTCACGCGGCGGTCGATGGCGCCCACCACGATCACGTGCCCGCCGGAGTAGCTGGAGCCCCACACGCCGATCCGCTCGCCGTCGGTCTCCGGCAGCGTCAGCGCGTAGCTGATGGCGTGCCGGTAGTCCTGGACCTGCTGCCACGGGTCGATCTCCTGCCGCGGCTCGCCGTCGCTGGCGCCGAAGTTGCGGTTGTCGAACACCAGGGCCGCGAAGCCGGCGGCCGCGAAGGCCTCCGCGAAGCGGTCCAGGTACATCTCCTTGGTGGCCGAGAAGCCGTGCGCCATCACGATGGTCGGCACGGGTCCCGCCGCCCCGTCCGGCACGTAGTGCCAGCCGCGGAGCGTCACGCCCTCGGCATCGAACTCGACGTCGCGTCGCATCCGTCCCCCTGAATTCGCGGTGTGCGGCGACCCTCCCAGGGCGGCGTTAGACGGCCGGCCGCCGGGCCGGTCCCGCCGTTAGGACCGCGTGGGCGCTCTTCGGCGGCTCTTCGGAACGTCACAGGTCGCTCCCAGGTGCGCGCGGGTCAATGCGGATGCACCCGACGCGACCCACAGGGGGACACCGCAATGAGCTCGATCCGAAACAGCGCCATCTGGAAGCGCACCGCCGCCATCGGCGTCGCCGTCGGCCTGTCGGCCGGCGCGATCGGCGTGGCGGCGGCCACCACCGGGGGCTCCGCCTCGTCCACGTCCGTCCAGCAGACGGGCCTGGCGGCGCCGGCGTTCGCCGGCCAGTCCGGCACGCAGGGGACCGCCGCGGGCCCCTCGGCCCAGGGCACCCAGGCGCAGGGCACCCAGGCACCGGTCGGGACCGGCCAGATGCAGCCGCCGCGCGCCGGGATGGGGCCCGACCTGTCCGCCGCGGCGACGGCCCTCGGCACCACCGAGAGCGCCGTGCAGCAGGCGCTGTCGGACGGCACGACCATCGCGGCGCAGGCCAAGGCCGCCGGGGTGGACCTCGACACGGTGATCGCCGCGATGGTGAAGGGCGAGACCGAGCAGGTGAACGCCCAGGTGACCGCCGGGACGCTCACCCAGGACCAGGCCGACCAGATCACCTCCGGGATCGAGCAGCGCGTGACGGCGTTCGTGAACGGGCAGATGCCCACCCCGCCGCAGGGCGGGCAGATGCCCGGCGCGCAGGGCGGGCAGCAGGGGACCCCGCCGTCCATGCCGTCCGGCACGCAGCAGGGCGCGCCGTCGGGCACGCAGCCGCCGGCGATGCCGTCGCAGGGCACCCAGGCCCCGGGGACCGCGGGCACGGTCCAGGGCTGACCCCACGGGGCGGGCTCCCGGCGGGGCGGCCGGGAGCCCGCACCAGGTCAGATCTCCGGCGAGCCGGAGGAGGGGGCCGCCGGGGCGGCGGGCGCCGGGGCGGACTCCTGGGGGGAGGGCTCCTGCGGAGCGGCGCCGCCCCCGGACGGGGAGCCGTACGGCGCGGGCATGCCGCCGCCGTCGCGCCCGCGCCCGTGATGGTGGCCGCCGCCCGGGCAGGGCCTGCCGTCCGGCGTGGCCGCCGTCCCCCCGGCGGCGGGCGGGGTCCCGTACTGCGCGGGGACGCCGCCGGGCGCGGACGCCGGCGACCCGGAGTCGGCGCTGGCCAGGCCGATCGTGCCGGCCAGGATCGCCACGGCGGCGCCGGCCGCGAGCAGCCCGCGGTTGATCGTGGTGCGCCGGCGTCCCGCCGGCGGGGGTGTCTCGTTCACCGCATCACCTTTCGTGCGAGTGGCGCGTGGGGGCCTCGGGGGGCGCAGGCAACCGGGTGTTCCTGAGAGGCGCCTGTGAGGCGTCGCGCGGGAACCGCCCCGCCGGGGCGGACCGCGGCGGGCGCCTGGGGGATACTTGGGCGGTGAGCGACCCCCGCGACGCCCCCGACCTCCTCGCCGGCCGCGTGGTCGCGGGCCGGTACGAGATCGTCCGGCCCATCGGCGACGGCGGCATGGCCGAGGTGTACCTGGCCCGCCAGCTGCAGCCCGCCCGCCGCGTCGCGCTCAAGCGGCTGCGGCCCGGCATGGCGGCGTCGCCGGACCTGGCCGCCCGGTTCCTGCGGGAGGCCGAGATCGCCGGGACGCTCAGCCACCCCAACCTCATCACGGTGCACGAGTACCTGGTGGACGACGGCACGCCGTTCATCGCCATGGAGTACCTGGAGCGCGGGTCGCTGCGCGCGTGGGTGGGGCGCCTCACCCCGGCGCAGGCCGGCGCGGCGCTGGACGGGGTGCTCGCCGCCCTCGACCACGCCGCCCAGCACGGGGTGGTGCACCGGGACCTCAAGCCCGAGAACCTGCTGCTCACCGCCCAGGGCACCGTCAAGGTCACCGACTTCGGCATCGCCAAGGCGCTCGAGCGGGCGGTGACGGCCCACGGCACCTCCCCCGGGATGCTGGTGGGCACGGTCGAGTACATGGCGCCCGAGCAGGCCAAGGGGGAGCGCGTCGACACCCGCACCGACCTCTACGCGGTGGGCGTGGTGGCGTACGAGCTGCTCACCGGCAGGCTGCCGTTCCCCATGACCGCCGAGGGCGGCGTCCCGCAGGTCCTCCACGCCCACGTGGCGACCGTCCCGCCGCCGCCGCGGTCGCTGGTGCCGTCGCTGGACCCCCGCATCGACGCCTGGGTCATGCGCCTGCTGGAGAAGGACCCGGCCCGCCGGCCGCAGACCGCGCGGGAGGCCCGTGCGGAGCTCCAGGACATCCTGGAGGAGGTGGTGGGGCCGCGCTGGCGCGACCGCGGGAGATCACCCTGGCCGCGCAGGCGACCGAGGTCGCCCCGCCTCCGCTGGCGGTGGCTTCGGCCCGCCGGCGCCGCCGACCTCGCCGGACCCAGCAACCTCTCGCTGCCACTTCGCCGCTCATGCCGGCGACGGCCGTCACACGGGCCGGGGCGCCGCGCCGGCGGCGCTCGCCGGTGCTCATGGCCGTCCTGGGCGCCGGGGTGGTCGCGGTGGTGGCCGTCGCGGGCGTGGGCGGCGCCTACCTGTTGTCCCGCGACGACGGCACGGCCCGGGCCGCGGCCACCGGCCCGGGCACCACCACCGGTTCGGGCACCACCACGCAGGACACCCGCACCGGGGACGTGCTGCTCGCCGCCCAGGGCGTGACCGACCGCGCCGCGGAGCTGCTGCGGGAGGGACGGTACGTCGCCGCGCTGGAGCTGCAGCTCACCGTGCTCGGCACCCTGCGCGACAGCGGCGACACCAGCGAGGGCAACGCGTTCTTCAACGCCGGCCGCGCGCGCCTGGCGCTGGCGATGTGCGAGCAGGCCCGCGACGACCTGCAGCGGTCGGTCGACGTGGGCGGCCTGCCGGAGCAGATGCCCCTGCGGCGCCAGTTCCTCGCCCAGGCCGCCGCCTGCGCCGACGGCCGGTTCGACCGCACCGAGCCCTTCTTCCAGAGCCCCACCGGCAACCTGGCGTGCGACGCGTCGGTGGCCGGCACCCTGCGGTGCTGGAGGGTGCAGCCCACCAACGTGGGCTTCACGCTCGGCACGGGCGGGCAGCCGCAGCCGTTCGGCGGGGGCCCCGCGGGGCGGGGCCCCCGCCTGGCGCTGCGCCAGACCTGGGGCGCCGGCGGCTTCCGCTGCCGGCTCGAGGAGTTCGGCCTCGCGTGCCGGGACGGGTCCGGCGGGCGGGGGTTCTTCCTGTCCCGCCAGACCGTCTCGGAGCTGGATCCGCCTACGGCGTGACGGACCCCGGGGCCAGGTCCACGGCCGTCAGGGTGCCGTCCTTGAAGTCGTTGCCGTTCAGGCCGGTCCGCAGGTGGGCGATGATCGCGTTCGCCCGGCGCACCGCGGCCTGCGAGATGCGCTGGTTGATGAGGATCTGCTTCCGGCTCAGGGTGACGGCGCCCGGGTTGCCGCTGGGGCCCCCGGCGATGGTGGTCACCGACGCGGGCGGCGGGGTCGCCACCGGGGTCGCCGCGATGATCCGCGTGCCCACGCGCACCTGGCCCAGGGTGAGGGAGCCGTCCTTGACGTCGCCGCCGGTGAGGCCGGCCAGCAGGCGGGCCCGCAGCGCGTTGGCGCGCCGCACGGCGGCCTGGGAGATGCGCTGGTTGATGAGCAGCTGCTCCTTGCTGAGCGTCACGCCGCCCGGGTCGCCGCCGCCCACGGCCCTGATCGCCAGGGACCGCGGCTTCGGGCGCGGCGGGGTGGCGAAGGGACGGTCGGGACGGGTCTCGACGCCGCCGAAGTCCTCGGAGCCCAGCGCGCCGCCGCAGATGTCACCCGGCACGATCCCCGCGTCCAGCCACTTCTGGATGGCCTCGGTGCGGCGGATGGCCGCCTGGGAGATGCGCTGGTTGATGAGCAGCTGCCCGCGCGTGAGCTTCACGCCGCCCGGGTTGCCGGTGCCGGTCGCGGCGCCGGTGCCGACGCCGTAGGACGGCACGCCGCCGTTGCCGTAGCTCGGGCCGTAGCCGTACTGCGGGTCCCCGTACGCGCAGTTCACCCCGGGCGGGGCGGTCTGCGGGGCCTGGCCGAGGGCCGCCGGGGCGGCGGCGAGCACGGCGGCGCCCGTCGCGGTGAGTGCGACGAGCCGGCCGCGGGAACGGCGGGTGAGGGTTCTCGGGGTCATTCGGACCTCCTTGAAGGCGTGGACCATCCGGCCATCCGCGGCCGCTGTCGCGTAGCCCTACCCGCCCCGCACCCGGGGGTCACCTGCCACGGTTCCGGGCGACCCGCCGCCGCAGCGGCTCAGAACCGCCGGTACGACTGCCGTGAGATGAAGAACCCGTGGCCGGCGGGGTTGCGGCACGTCACGCCCGCGGTGCTCACCGCGCAGCTGAACCCGTTGCGGTACACGGTCTGCCCGTAGCGGGCGGTGCGCGCCCGGCCCGGGGGCGGCATCACGGTGTCGGAGTAGCAGATGAACCGCGCCCGGCCCCGCTTGTTGATCGAGATCGCGCCGCCCCAGTCGAAGTCGCAGTCCGCGGGCTTGCGCGGCGGACGGTAGCTGTAGCTGAGGATGTCGCACCGCACGCTCCCGGCCCGCATGTCGCAGCCGATGTTCCCGCTGGGGGTGCGGAAGTTGGGCGTCACCGCCGACGCGGTGGCGGGCAGCAGCGCCGCCAGCCCGATGACGGCCGCCGCGAGCGCGGTGTGTCGTGTCCTCATGTCCGGTCCCTCCCCACGATGGTTGCCCGTGCACCGGGCCGACCCCGCGGGGCGCCCGGCGTTACCCGCTCCGGGTCAGTCGAGGACGTTCCCGACGACCACCCGGTTGACCCGCCCCTTCGACAGGAAGAACACCGTCACCCGGCGGCCGGCCTCCTGCACCCCCAGGGTGCACGAGCGCACGTCGCCGAAGGTCTCGCAGGTGAGCCCCCGCACGGCGAGGTTGAGCGCCGTCTCGGTGGAGCCCACGCCGGCGCCGGAGCGCGTCCGCTCGGCGCGCGACCGGGTGCTCACCGAGGTGACCCGGGTGCGCCCCTGCAGCGTCACCGTGAGGCCGCGGTACCGCAGCTCCCGGTACGGGCCGAAGTCGTTGGAGCCGTTCACGATCGCCACGGGCGTCCCGCGGGTCTTCAGGACCTTGGCCTGGGTGTCGCCGATGCGGACCCCGCCGATGCCGTGTTGCGGAGCGATGTCCGCGGCGGCCGGGGCGGCGGCCACCAGGAGCGCGCCCACGGCGAGCGCGAGGGATGCGGTGCGCATTGGCCCAGCATCCCCCGGCCCGCCGTCCGGGGCAAGACGGCCGGCCGTCCCTTCAGTGCGCCGCCACGGGTTCGCCGCCCGCCACGGGCGCGGGGCGCAGCAGCGCCGCGGCCAGCCCCGCGCCGGCGGCGGCGAACAGGGCGCCCACCAGGAACGCCAGCCGGTAGCCGCCGGTGAGCGCGGCGGCCCGGGCCTCGCCGTCGTCCAGGAGCGTCCCGGTGCGGGCCGCCGCGATGCTGGCGAGCACCGCCAGCCCCAGCGCGCCGCCCATCATGAACGCGGTGTTGACGATGCCGGACGCCGCGCCCGCCTGTGACGGGTGGGCGTCGCCCATGGCGACGAGCAGCATGGGGTTGAACGCCATCCCGGCGCCGATGCCCAGCAGCAGCATCCCGGGCAGCACGTGGGTGGCGAACGCCCCGTCCACGGTGACGCGCGAGAAGAGGGCCAGGCCCGCGGCCGAGCACGCCAGCCCCGCGGCGAGCGGCCCGCGCGTGCCGAAGCGCATGACGATGCGCGCGGAGAGGCCCAGCGAGAACGCGGCCATGATGACGTTGGCGGGCAGGAACGCCAGGCCCACCTCCAGCGGCGTGTAGTCCAGCACCTGCTGCAGGTAGAGGGCGGCGACGAAGAACCACGCGAACATCGCGGCGGCCCACAGCACGCCCACCACGTTCGCCACCGACAGGTTCCTCAGGCGGAAGAGCTCCAGCGGCATGATCGGGTTCGCGGCGCGGGCCTCGATGACGAGGAACGCGCCGAGGAGCGCCGCGGAGGTGCCCAGCAGCCCCACCGTCCGGGCGGACAGCCAGCCGGCCTCGTTGCCGTTCACGATCGCGTAGACCGCCAGCATCAGCGCCGCCGTCACGGTGACCGCGCCCGCGATGTCCAGCCGCTGGGCGCCCGTGCCGCCGCCGCCGGGCAGCACGCGCACGGCCATCACCAGCACGGCGGCCCCCACCGGGATGTTCACCAGGAACACCCAGTGCCAGCTCAGCAGATCGGTGAGCACGCCGCCCACCAGCACGCCGATGCTGCCGCCGCCGGCGGCGACGAAGCCGAACACGCCCATCGCGCGGGCCTTCTCCGCCCCGTCCTGGAACAGGGTCATGATGAGCGACAGGGCGACGGCGGAGACCACGGCCCCGGCAACCCCCTGCACGGCGCGCGCGACCACCAGCAGCGCCTGGGTGGTCGCCAGGCCGCAGGCGAGCGACGCGACGGTGAACGCCGCGACCCCGCCCAGGAACAGCCGCCGGTGGCCGAACAGGTCGCCCAGCCGCCCGCCCAGCAGCAGGAAGCCGCCGAAGGTGAGCAGGTAGGCGTTCACGACCCACGCCAGCTCGGACTCGGTGAACCCGAGGTCGGCGCGGATGCTGGGCAGCGCGACGTTCACCACCGTGCTGTCCAGCACGATCATGAGGTCCCCCAGGCACAGGATCACCAGGGCCAGCCATCTGCGCGCGTGCAGCGTGTGGGCGTCCATCCGTTCCATCCCCCTTCGCATGTCCCGTCCGCCTACCGACCGCCACGGGGGCGGCGAATCATCGGTCATCCACGCGGCGGCGGCCCAGCACGGCGCGCCGGGGGTAGTGTGACCCCCAGGCCGGCGTCGGCACGGAGGATGGAGCGATGGGCGATCAGGCGACCCGCGCGGCGGGCGCGGACGCGCGGGAGCTGGAGCGGTACCGGGTGGAGCTCACCGGCTACTGCTACCGCATGCTCGGGGCGGCGGACGCGGAGGACGCGGTCCAGGAGGCCATGCTGCGGGCGTGGCGGTCGCTGGACCGGTTCGAGGGCCGGTCGCAGCTGCGGTCGTGGCTGTACCGCATCGCCACCAACGTCTGCCTGGACATGCTGGACGGCCGCAAGCGGCGGGCGATGCCGATGGACCTGGGCCCCGCGGGCGCCCCGGAGGTCGCCAACCTCAACCCGCTGCCCGAGGCCGAGTGGATCCAGCCGATGCCGGACGCCATGGTGCTGCCCGAGGCCGACCCGGCCGAGGCCGCGGTGGCGCGCGAGACGGTGCGCGTGGCGTTCGTGGCCGCGCTGCAGGTGCTGCCGCCCCGCCAGCGGGCGGCGCTCATCCTGTGCGAGGTGCTGCGCTGGAGCGCCCAGGAGGCCGCCGAGCTGCTGGAGACCAGCGTCGCGTCGGTCAACAGCGCGCTGCAGCGGGCGCGGGCGACCCTCGCCGCGCGGGATCTCGACCGCGACGCGGCGGCCCCGGATCCCGCGGCGGCGGACGCGGAGCTCCTGGCCCGGTACGTCGCGGCGTTCGAGGGCTACGACCTGGACGCCCTCACCGAGCTCATCCACGAGGACGCGATCCAGTCCATGCCGCCGTTCGGGCTGTGGCTGCGCGGCCGGGACGACATGTTCACGTGGTGGTGGGGGCCCGGCATCGGCTGCCGCGGCTCCCGGGTGCTGCCCGCCGGCACCGCGAACGGCCTGCCGGCGTTCGCCCAGTACAAGCCCGCGGCCGACGGTGAGGGCTACGAGCCGTGGGCGCTGCAGCTGGTGCGCACCGAGGGCGGCGGCATCGCCGAGCTCACGTTCTTCCTGGAGGTCCAGACCCTGTTCCCGTTGTTCGGGATGCCCCTGCGCCTGGACCGGGACGGCCGTCCGGCCTGATCACCCCGGCCAGGCCGGCCAGGTCGATCAGGGCCGCCAGGGCGGGTGACGCCCCGGCGGCCCGCAGGCGCCGCCCGCAGCGGCGGCACACCAGCGCCAGCCGGGCGAGGGCCTCGACGGTGCGGAGCGTCGCGGGGGCCGCCGTGACGTCGCACGCCACGGGGTCCGGGTCCGGCCCGGCCGCGCGCAGCGCCGCCTCCAGCCGGTCGCACAGCGCCGTGAGCTCGTCGGGGTCCAGGGGCCACCGCAGCCCCGGCGGCGGGCCCGTCACGGCCCCTCGACCGGCGAACACATGTTCGGTATCGTCGGGCGATGGAGGTGCGCCCGTCGATCCTGCATGCCGACCTCGACGCCTTCTACGCGTCGGTCGAGCAGCTGCTGGACCCCTCGCTGCGGGGACGGCCCATCGCGGTGGGCGGGGGCGTGGTGCTCGCGGCCTCCTACGAGGCCAAGCGGTTCGGGGTGAGCGGCGGGATGCCCGGGCGGCAGGCCCGCGAGCGCTGCCCGGAGCTGGTGTTCGTGCGCGGCCACTTCGCCGAGTACCGGCGGCTGGGGAACCGGGTCATGGAGATCCTGGGCGAGTACACGCCGGCGGTGCAGCGCATCTCCATCGACGAGGCGTTCCTCGACGTCGGCGGCTCCCGCCGCCTGTTCGGCGAGCCGGCGCACATCGCGGCGGAGATCCGGCGGCGCGTGCGCGAGGAGGTGGGGCTGCCCATCTCGGTGGGCGCGGCGTCCACGAAGCACCTGGCCAAGATCGCGTCCCAGGTGGCGAAGCCCGACGGGCTGGTGGTGGTGGACCCCGCCCGCGAGCGGGAGTTCCTGGACCCCCTCCCGGTGCGGCTGGTGTGGGGCGTCGGCCCGGCCACCGAGGCCCGGCTGCACGCCCGGGGGGTCACCACCATCGGTCAGCTGGCGCGGGCGTCGCCGGAGATGGTGCGCGGGCTCCTGGGCGCCGTCCACGGTGCGTCCCTGCAGGACCGCGCGGGCAACCGCGACCCGCGGCCCGTGCGCCCCGCCGGGCGCGGCCGGTCGGTGGGCGCCCAGTCCGCCTTCCGGCGCACCGCGCCGACCCCGGACGTGCTCGGGCCCGTGCTGGGCCACCTGGCCGACCGCGTCGCCGGGCGGCTGCGGAAGGCGGAGCGGGCGGGGCGCACCGTGACGGTGCGCGTCCGGTTCAGGGACCTGCGGTCGGTGAGCCGCGCCCGCACGGTGGAGGAGCCGGTGGCGTCCACCCTCACCCTTCGTGAGATCGCCGAGGAGCTGGTCGCGCAGGCGCTGGCCGACCACCCGGGCGAGGCCGAGGTGACCCTGCTGGCGATCTCGGTGTCGCGGCTGGAGGAGCACCTGGCCGTGCAGCTGGAGCTGCCCGTGGAGGGCGACGACCCGCACCGGCCCGGCTCGCCGGCGGGGTCGGCGCGCATGGCCGTCGACCGGTCCATGGACGCCGTCCGCCGCCGGTTCGGCCGGACGTCGGTCGGCTACGCCGCCGTCGCCCTGTCCGACCGCACGGCGGTGCCGGACGAGTTCCGCGAGCTCGCCGAGCACGACGTCTGACCCGGTCGCGGCCGCTCAGCCCATCGAGGCGGCCGGATCCTCCTCCCACAGCCCGAACCGGTTCCCGTGCGGGTCGGTGCAGACCGCGAACCAGCCCATGCCCGGCACCGGCATGCGGTCGCCCGCCTGCCCGCCCAGCGCGCCGACCCGGGCGATGCCCGCGCCGATGTCGTCCACCTCCAGGTAGACGGTGGGCCCGCGCTCGCCCGGGCGCATGCCCGTGAGCGCGGCGCCGGCGCCGTCGGTCCGGGTGACCAGGTAGGGCGGGCCGCCCTCGAATGCCGGGGCGAACTCCCAGCCGAACAGGCCGCCCCAGAACGCGGCGGCCCCCTCGAGGTCGTCGGCGGGGATCTCGAAGTTCACGATGCGTCCGGCCATGGTGTCCCTCCTGTGTCCGGGGTGTCACGGGGGTGACCGGCGCCGGGCGGGGAACTCATCGATGCCGCCATTGCTTGACATGGCAAGCATCGCCGGGCATATTGCTTGCTAGAGCAAGCGAGTCGGCGGGCCCCGGTCCCGCCGCGTCCCCCAAGGAGCGCCGCCATGGACACCGCCACCCACGCCAGCGGCACCGCCGCCGCCCCCCATGCCGCCGACCGCATCACCTACGGCGCCGTCCACCTGGACGTGACCCACCGCGAGCGGGCGCTGGCGTTCTGGCGCGACGCCCTGGGCCTGGAGCTCCTGGCCGAGGACGAGGACGGCATCCGCCTGGGTGCCGCCGGGCACACGGTGATCGTGCTGCACCCCGGCGCCGCCCGCCCGTGGCGCCGCGGCCACGCCGGGCTCTACCACGTCGCCGTGCACGTTCCGGACATCGGCGAGTTCGCCCGGGCGATGGCCCGCCTTGCCGAGCACCGCGTGGCCCAGGCGCCCACGGACCACATCTTCTCGATGGCCACGTACGCGACCGACGCCGACGGGCTCACCCTGGAGATCACGCACGAGACGCCGGAGCGGTTCGCCGGCTTCCGGATCACGCCGGGATCCATCGAGATCGTGGACGACCAGGGCCGCCTGCGGGGCCCCACCGAGGCCCTCGACGTGCAGCCCGTGCTGGACCGCATGTCCGACCTCCCCATCGGCGCGCCCATGACCGCCGGCACCCGCGTCGGCCACGTGCACCTCCACGTCCCGGACATGGACGAGGGCGTCGCCTTCTACCGCGACGTCATCGGCTTCGAGGAGCACATGGTCATGCCGGCGATCGGCATGTCGGACCTCTCGGCGGGCGGCCGGTTCCCGCACCGGCTCGCGATGAACACCTGGTTCGGCCCGGGCATCTCCCAGCCGCCGGCGGGGACCGCCGGCATGCGCTTCTACGAGCTGGTGGTGGACGCCGCCGCCCTGGCCGGCATCCGGGACCGCGCCCCGGGCGCCGCGGAGCTCGAGGACGGGCGCATCGCCGTGACCGACCCGGCCGGCAACACCATCCACATCGGGACCTCCGCGCCGTGACGGCCCGTCCGGACGGCGCGGCCTCCGCGGAGGCCCTCGCTCCGGTCACCGCCCGCGCCGCGTACATGATGGGCGTCCACGCCGAGCGGGAGTGGGCGCCCCATCAGGCCCTCGCCTGGGAGGGGCTCCTGGAGGTGTCCCGCCGTCTGCGGCGCGACGCCGAGGCCGCGCTGGAGGAGGGCCACGGCCTGTCCATCAGCATGCTCGGGATCCTGGGGCGGCTCCTGCGCGCCCCGGACCGGACGCTGCGCCAGACCGACCTCGCCGACGCGATGGGCCTGTCGCTGAGCCGCATCTCCCGGGTCATCGACATCCTCGAGCAGCGGGAGCTGGTGACCCGCAACCGGTGCCCGTCCGACGCCCGCGCGGTGAACGTCACCATCACCGGCGCCGGGCGGGAGCGCGCCGAGGCGGCCCAGGGCGGCGTGTTCGCCTTCGTCCGCACGGCCTTCACCGACCGCCTCGACGACGACGAGGTGCGGCTGCTGGCGGGCATCGTCACCAAGCTCCTGGCCGGCTGACACCCCGGACGGGTGACGCCGCCCGCCGGACGCGGTTAGGGTCGCCGCCATGCGACGCACCCCCGTGATCGCCGCGCTGCTCGCCCTCGCGATCCCCGCGACGGCCGCCGCGGCGGACCCCCAGCCCGGCACCGCGCGGTTCGCCGCGCCGGCACGCGGCGACGTGGCCGTCATCCCCACCGACGGCTCCTTCGCGAACCTCTACCTGCCGTTCGCGGCCGGGAAGCGCGAGTTCCTGGTGTACGCGCGCCTCCCCGCCGGGGTCCGCGCCAGGGGCCTGCTGGTCAAGCACGGGCCCGCCGGGCGCCGGTGCGCCGCGACGTTCCGGGGCGACCGCGGCACCGCGCTCCCGGTCGCGGCCGGGGGCGCCGAGGGCGGCGGCTGGGTGACGGTCCGCACGGCGCCGCGGCGCTGGGCGCTTCTGGGCCGTCACCGCTTCTGCGTGTGGCCGGTCACCGGGCCGGGCCGTACCGCGCGTCCCCTCACCCAGGTGATCCGGTTCTTCGGGGCCGGCATCGGCGCGGTGCAGTGGGCCGACCGCAACCCCGACGGCACCGCGGGAGTGGTGACCGAGGTCATCTCCACGAGCGGCTTCCGGTACTCGTCGACCGTGAACGGCTGCCCGGAGCGTCCCGCCAACCCCGAACGGGACGCGGCGGTCTCGACATGGGGCCTCGCCAGGCTCACCGGCATCAACCCGTATGACACGCGGTGCAACCACCGGAACGACCTGGCGGTGTCGTCGTCGGCGGACGGGCCGTTCACCCTGACGCTGCTCGCCCGCGACGCGGAGGCCGGGGTGGTGCGGCACGGCGGGAGCCTCTGCGCGCTGGCGTACGACTGGTCGACACGTCCGGACGACGCCAGGCGTCTCGTGGAGGCCCAGGGATGCCGTGTGGGCCGCACCCTGCGGGCCCGCAGCAGCGAGGACCTCGACCTGCCGGACTGGGTGTGGGCGTTCACGGTGAACGGCGCCGACGCCCCGCTGGTGCCGCGCGGCACCACGGTGGACCTGGTGGTGAACGCCCGGCCCCGCTGAACCGCCGCGGGGCCCGGGCGGCCGCATCCGGCGCGGCCGTGATCAGAACAGCAGGCTGAAGAAGCCGATCACGGCGAGCACGAGGATGGCGGCGACGATGACCAGCGCCCATCCGACGGCGACGCACCTCCGATCACACGGCACCCCCGACGGGCGCCCGGTGGCGGCGGGTACCCCCGGGCCCGCCGCGTGACCGCCGGCCCGGTCCGCCGGAACCTCCCGTTCATACGCGGCGCTTCGACGGCGCTCAGCGGCGTCTCAGGCGCGGCGGCCTCAATGGCCCCGGCGGCGGACCCCCCATGCGGGTCCGGCCGCCCACGTGCTCACTCATCGGAGGTCATCACGTTGACACCACGACGCATCGCCGTGACCATCGCGGCCGCGGCCCTCGCCGTCGGCGGGGCATCGGGCGCCGCCTTCGCACACGGAGGCCCCGGCGGGCCCGGCGGACCGGGCGGGTTCGGCGGCCCCGGGTCCGGGCCCGGCGCCGCGCTGCAGTGCGAGGTCCCGGAGGCGCAGCTCCTCACGGCGGACACGAGCCGCGCGCTCAAGCGCCTGAGGGCCCGCCTCGACAGGCGCGTCTCCGCCGGCCGCATCACCCAGGCGCAGGCGGACGCCCGCTTCCAGCGGGAGCAGGTCCGCCTGTCGGTGCAGAAGCTGGTCACCACGGCCCGCCAGCAGCCGGTGCTGGACCTGCTCGGCATCACCTCCGCCGACCTGGCGGCGGCCCGCGAGGAGGGACTGTCCCTCATCGACATCGCCGACGAGAAGGGCGTGGGCATCGACGACCTGCTCACCGCGCTGCGCACCGGCCGCGACGCGGCCGAGGCGAAGTTCGACGAGCTCTGCCAGCCGGTGGACGAGGAGGACACCACCACGACCACCACCACCGCGCCCGCCGTCTAGCCGGGGCGGTTCCAGGCGGGCCTCCGGTCGGGTGACCGGGGTCCCGCCGGGACGTCCGTGACGGGCCGCAGGCCGGTGCGGCGGCCCCGCGGATGCCGGGGCCGCCCATCCGGGCGACGCTGCGGGCATGGGCACCTCCGCAGCACCCCGCACCGCCCGCCGCAGGCCCGGCATCGCCGCGATCGAGCTGTTCGTCGCCGCCGGGGCGCTGTACGGCGGGGCGAACCTGCTGGCCGACGCCGAGGGCTTCGGCATGCGCACCGAATGGCTCGCGGGGTCGCCGTTCGGCGACTACACGGTGTCGGCGGCGGTGCTGATCGCCGGCATCGGCGGCGGCATGGCGGCCGCGGCGGCGCTGGCGCTGCTCGGCAGCCCCCTCGCGACGGTGGCGGCCCGGGTGATGGGGGCGGGGCTGCTGGGGTTCCTCGCCGTGGAGACGGCGGTCCTCGGGTACCGCGGCCCCATGCAGATCGCGCTGCTGGTGGCCATGGGCGTGCCCGCCCTGATGCTCCTCGGCTCCCGTCCGCGACATCGCCGTGGACGCGGCGCTCAAGGACGCGGGACGTCCGTCCGTTCCAGTTTGGGTCATCCGCGTTGCCGTTAGAGCCGGCCATTCGTTAGGGTGACCGAACTTCCATCCGGGACTCCGAGGGGACGACGCACGTGGGAACAGGGCTGGTGCTGCTGCGCGAGGGGTTCGAGGCCTCGCTGGTCGTGGTCATCGTGCTCGCCTTCCTGCGGCGCAGCGGCCGTCGTGACGTCCTGCCGGTCGTGTGGGCCGCCGTCGGCGCCGCACTGGCCGTGAGCTTCGCCGTCGGCGCCGGGCTGGTCGCCGTGGGCGCCGAGCTCGAGGGCCGGGCCGAGGCCGTGTGGGAGGGCGCGACCATGCTCGCCGCCGCCGTGCTGCTCACCTGGATGATCTTCTGGATGCGCCGCCAGTCCCGCTCCATCCGCGGCGAGATCGAGGGCCAGCTCCAGCGCGCCCTGGACCGGGGCTCGCGCTTCGGCCTGGGCCTGGTGGTGTTCCTGGGCGTGCTGCGCGAGGGCGTCGAGACCGCCCTGTTCGTGTTCGGCAGCTTCCAGGGGGCCCACGCGGCGTCCGCGACGCTCGGCGCCGCCATCGGCCTCACCGCCGCGGTGGTGCTGGCGTGGCTCATGTACCGCGGCGGCGCGCGCCTGCCGCTCGGCACCTTCTTCGCCATCACCTCCGGGCTGCTGCTGGTCTTCGCCGCCTACCTGCTCGCCACGGGCATGGAGGAGCTCGCCGAGGGCGGCCTGCTGCCCGAGAACGAGACCCTGATGGTCGCGGGCTTCGCGCTGCTGGCGATCCCCACGCTCATCGCCTTCTTCCGGCCCCGCCGGATCTCCGCCGCCGCCTGACCGCGGCGCAGGGCGGCACCTTCCGGGCGGTCCCCAAGGGGCCGCACGTCTTCGTGCCCCGGGCTGAGACACGGTTGTCTCAACGCGTGGTAGCCTGACGACTGAGACAGCGGTGTCTCACCCCCGCGACGACGGCCCACGCGTCGAAGGAGCGCCCATGACCACCGCATCCGCCCCGCCGGGGGCGACCTCCCCGCGCCGCCGCGTCGGCGTGCACGGCGACCACCCGCAGTACCGCTGGTGGGCGCTGTCGGTGACCAGCCTCGGCATGTTCCTGGCCACCGTGAACAGCGGCACCCTGCTCATCGCCCTCCCGGACGTGGAGCGGGCGCTGGGAACGTCCCTGCTCACGCTGGTGTGGGTGATCCTCGCCTACATGGTGTCCAGCACCGTGCTGCTGCTGCCCGCCGGCCGGCTGGGCGACCAGCTGGGCCGGCGCCGCCTGTTCGTGATCGGGCTGGCCCTGTTCACGATCACGTCCCTGGGCGCCGGGTTCGCCGACTCGGGCACCACGCTCATCCTGTGGCGCATCGCGCAGGGCGTGGGCGGCGCGTTCGTGTTCGCCAACGCCGGGGCGGTCGTCACCGACGCGTTCCCCCGCGAGCAGCTGGGGCTGGCGATGGGCACCAACGTCATGGTCGCGGCGGTGGGCCTGGTGATCGGCCCGGTGCTCGGCGGGTGGCTGGTGGGCTTCGGCTGGGAGTGGGTCTTCTGGTTCAACGTCCCGCTGGGCCTCGCCGGCACGCTGTGGGCGTGGGCGGTGCTGCACGAGGACGGCCGCCGCGACCCCGACCGTCGGCAGGACTGGCTGGGCAACGCCGTCGGCATGGCCGGCCTCACCGGCCTGGTGCTGGGCCTCTCCGACGCGGGCCTGGACGGCTGGGGCGCCCCGATGGTGATCATCGGGCTCATCGCCGCGGCGGTGCTCATCCCGCTGTTCGTGGTGGTGGAGCGGCGCGTCCCGGCGCCCATGATGGACCTGTCGCTGTTCCGCATCCGCGTGTACTCGGCGGCCGCCGCCGCGGCGTTCCTGAACGGCCTGGCGCGGTTCGCGCTGATGTTCCTGTTCGTCTTCTACTTCCAGGGGCCGCAGGGGGACGACCCGATCATCGCGGGCCTCAAGCTCGCGCCCCTGGCGCTGGGGATGCTGGTGGCCTCGCCGCTGGCCGGGATGTGGGCCGACCGGCGCGGATCGCGGGCGCCCGCCGTGCTGGGCATGGTGCTGACCGGCCTGGGCCTCGCCGGCATGACCACGCTCGCGGTCGACAGCCCCTTCTGGCAGTCGGCGGTGTGGCTCACGATCGTCGGCGTGGGGTCGGGCGTGTTCAACTCCCCCAACACCAGCGCGATGATGGCCGCGGTGCCGCCGGCCCGCAGGGGCATCGCGTCCGGGACGCGCACGATGCTGCAGAACACCGGCGCCGTCATCTCCATCGCCCTCATGCTCATGATCATCACCTCCGTGGTCCCCACCCAGCTGCTGTTCTCGATCTTCAGCGGCCTCACGACGGGGCTCTCGGCCGACCGCCTGGAGCCGTTCATGAACGGCATGCACCTGGCCCTGTGGATCCTGGTCGCGTTCTCGGCGCTCGGCGCCGTGGTGTCCGCGCTGCGCGGGCCGTCAGATCGGGGACCCCGTGAGCGAGGACGAGGTCCTGCTGGACGCCGCCACCGCGGTCCTCGCCCGCGACCCCGGGAGCGAGCATGCAGGAGGTCGCCCGCGCCGCCGGCGTGGGGCAGGCGACCCTGTACCGCCGCCACCCCTCGCGCGCGAGGACCTCCTGCGCGCGATCCGGCTGCGGGCCCTCGGGGAGTGCACCGCCGCGCTGGCCGAGGTGCCCGCGGGCGGCGGAGCCGTGGGAACGGCTGGCCGAGTCGGTGCGGGCGGCATGGCCGTGGTGGACCGCGCTACCGGGTGCTGGCGAACGCCCCCGGCTCGACCGCTCCGACCCTGAGCAGCGGTCCCTCGCGGACCGCATCGAGGCGCCCCTGGCCGGCATCGTCGAGGAGGGCGTCGCGCGCGGCGAGTTCCGCCTCGCGGTGCCCGCACCGGTGGCGGCGGCGATGATCGTCGCGCTGCTGCCCGCGGCCCGCCGCGGGGTGGTGGAGGCCGGCGTCGATCCCGCGGAGGCCGAGTCCGCCGTGCTGGACGGGGTGGCCGGCATCGTGGGGCGCCGGCCGCGGTGACCGGTCCGGGGCCCCGTGCGGGGCCCCGGACGCGCGCGTCAGTCGGGGATCACGAAGACCTGGCCCGGGTAGATCAGGTCCGGGTTGGGGATGCGGTTCACCTTGGCGATCTCCTGCCAGTTCACGCCGAAGTGCGCGCCGATCGCGCTGAGCGTGTCGCCGCTCTTGACGGTGTACGTGCGCTTCTTGTGCTCGGCCGGCTTCGGCGCCGGCTTCGGCGCGGCGTGGGCCGCCGGCTTGGCGGCCGCGTGCGGCTCGGCCCGGTGCGGCTCCGGAGCCGCGGCCTGCGGCGCCGCCTCGGCGGGGGCCGGGGCCTCGGGCGCGGCGGCCTCTGGGGCCGGCGCCTCGGCGGTCTCGGCGGGAGCGGCCTCGGCCTCGGTGATCGCGCCGCCCGCGGCGGCCGCCTCCTTGGCCTTCTCGGCGGCGAGCGCCTCCTGCCCGGCGCGCTTGATGTCGTCCATCACGCCCATGTGCGTGTCCTTTCGGGGGTCCCGGCGCGAGGGTGTGCCGGGTCTGGGCCGAACCTACTCGAACCTCCCATCGCGGCGCACCGGCCGCGGGCGTTTCGTGACGCCGCGCGCCGGGGACCCCCGTCCACAGCGACGGGGAGGGACGGCGTGGCGAGCGAACCGCGGGTGGGCGACGAGGTGGAGTGGAACACCCCGCAGGGGGTGACGCACGGGCGCGTGGTGCGCAGGCTCACGCGGCGCACCCACGTGGAGGGCACGGTGATCGCGGCGACGCCGGACGACCCCCGGTGGCTGGTGGAGAGCGCGACGACCGGGCGGCGCGCCGCGCACACCGCGGACGCCCTGCGGCCCCGCTAGCCCGGGGGGAGCTCCACGCCGGAGCCGGTCGCGACGACCTGTCGCGACGGCCGGGGAGGGGGCGGCACGCACACGGTCACCGCGCCGGGCTCCACGTCGATGCGCAGCGTCTTGGCCTTCCCCCGCTCGCCGCCGTCGATCTCGTACGGCACCTTGCGGTCGAGCTTCACTCGGATCGCGCCGCCCTTGGTGGTGCGGGCGTTCGGCGCCCGGTCGGCGGAGCCCACCACGACGCGCGCCATGGTCCGGATGGTCTGGACGGCGCCGTCGGCGGTGACCACCCCCACCTCCAGCAGCCCGTCGTCGGGCCGGGAGCCGTCGAACAGCTCGATCCCGCCGAACAGCCGGGTCACGTTCCCCACCAGCACGCAGGTCGCCTGCCCGCGGAACCACTCGGTGCCGTCCACCGTGACCCTCGCGCCGAAGGGCGTGGCCCGCAGGTGCTTGATGCCCGTCCAGATGTAGGCGAGGCGGCCCAGGCGGTCCTTCAACGGCCCGTCGGCGTCGCCGATCATCTCGGCGTCGAACCCGGCGCCGGCCATCACCGCGAAGGCCTCGCCGTTCACGCGGCCCACGTCCAGCGCCACCCGCTCCCCCGACAGGCCCACGTCGACGGCGCCCGCGACGTCGCCGGGGATGCCGAGGTTGGACGCCAGGAGGTTCGCGGTGCCTGCGGGCAGCAGGGCCAGCGGGACGCCGCTGCCGGCCATCGCGTCGACGGCCCGCTGGGCGGTGCCGTCGCCGCCCCACACGAACACCAGGTCCGCACCCCACTCCAGCGCCTTGCGCACCTGCTTGGGGGCCTTGCGGCTCTTGGGGACCTCGCGCCAGCGCAGCTTGTGCACGCCGCGGGCCTCCAGCACCTCGCGGAGCTCCTGCAGCCCTCCCCCGAACGACTTGCCGGAATGGGCGACGACGGCGACCTTCATACGGGTTCCTCCGTGCGGGTGCGGGTGCGGGTGTGGCGGTGCCGCTCGGCGTGGCCGTAGGCCCGCACGGCGACGAGGGCCGCGACGATGCAGCCGACGCCCAGCAGCAGCCCCGCGAGGGTGTCGAGCGGGTGGTGCATGCCGCGGTAGAGCCGCGACACGAGGACGACCGCGACGGCGGCCACGGCCACCGCCCACACGGTGCGCACCACCCACGGGCGGTCGGAGTACCGGGAGGCGATGAGCAGGGCGATACCGCCGTACACGGCGGTGGAGGCCGCGACGTGCCCCGACGGGAAGCTCTCGTCCATGGGCAGGTGGGTGTCCAGGCGCGGCACGTCCGGGCGTTCGCGCGGCGCCGCCAGGGTGCCGACGCGGTACAGCGTGACCTCCATCAGGGCGGCGGTGGCGACGAAGGCGCCCACCCGGAAGCGGCGCAGCAGCAGCGCGGCGACGACCACCAGGATCACGAGCCCCGGCAGCACGGGGATGTCACCCACCAGCGACCCCACGTGCGACGCGGAGGTGAGGTCGGGCGTGCGGTTCGCGGCGAGCCGGTCCGGCAGGTACTCGTCGGCGCTCGCGACATCCCCCAGGTCCAGCAGGACCCGCGTGAGCAGCAGCCCCAGGGCCGTGATCCCTGCGGCGAGCAGGGCGTAGCCGGCCACGGCCGCCCATGCGAACGCCGCGATCGGGTGCCTCCCGCCGCGCGCGAACCAGGCGGACGGCCCGGGCTCGTCGGGTTCGACCACGGGGACCCGCACGCCGGAACCGGATCCGGTCGGTACGTTGGAGCGGGCGCGGCCGCCGTCGGCGAGGGATCCGAGCGACATGTCCCGGCGGTTTCCCGGTGCCGCGAACGAGGAAACATCGGCGAGACCCCATCCCGAGGTGCCCCGCTGCCGCTGGTCGTGATCATCGTCGTCGCCGGCCTGTCCGGACTCGCCGCCGCCCTGGTGGTGCTCCGGTCCCATGCGCCGTTCGCCGGAAGCGCGGCGTCCGCCATGGTGGCGGGCCACGCCGCGGACCTCGCGCCCGTGCGCCGCTGGCTGCGGCGGCGCCGCGACCCGGCGGTGGCCACCGGCCTGGCCCTCACGATCGCCCTGGGGGCGGTCGTGCTCCTGGGAACGGTCTTCGGCGTGCTCGCCTACCTGGTGCGCGGCAACGGGCCGCTGCCCCACGCCGACCGGTGGGTGTCCGAATGGGGGCGCGACCACGCCACCGCGTTCACCGACCGGGGCGTGAAGGCCGTGACCCAGCTCGGCGAGACCTGGCTCGTCGCGATCCTCGCGGTGGTCCTGGCGGCATACGCGTGGCGGCGGGGCACGCGGGCGGCCGCGCCGTTCCTGGCGCTGGTGGTGGTGGGCAACAACCTGGCCACAAACGGCATCAAGGCCCTGGCCGACCGGGCGCGCCCCACCCTCAACCCGGTCGCGGAGACCCTGGGGCCGTCGTTCCCCAGCGGCCACACCACCACCGCCGCGTCGTTCTTCGCCGCCGCCGCGCTGGTGCTGGGCGCGGGCGCCACCCGCAACCGCCGGGCCCTGCTCGCCGGGGCGGCCGTGGCGGCCGCCACCGCGGTGGCGTGCAGCCGGGTGCTGCTCGCCGTCCATTGGCTGTCGGATGTCGCCGCCGGCCTCGCGCTCGGCTGGGCGTGGTTCGCGCTGTGCGCCGTGGCGTTCGGGGGCCGGCTGCTGCGCTTCGGTGCCGCGGTCGAGGAGGCGGAGACCCGGGCCCAGGTGGCCGCCCCGGCCCCGGAGACGGGCCGCTAGGGCCGCGCGGCGCGGTACCAGCGGGCCTCGACGCCCCACACGGGCCGCACGCCCAGGAACGCCATGCCGATGCGCTCCATCACGCGCCACGAGGCCGTGTTCTGCGGCAGTGCGAACGCCACCACCTCTGCGAGGTCGGTGTGCGCCCACGCCCACGCCAGGGCCGCGGACGCGCCCTCGGTCGCCAGCCCGCGGCCCCAGGCCGCGCGCTCGAGCATGTAGAGCAGCTCGGTGCGCCCGCCGACGTCGGGCAGCTGGCGCAGCCCCAGGTGCCCCAGCAGCCGGCCGTCCTCCCGGGCGCAGGCCGCCCACGGCCCGTACCCCGCCTCGTCCCACTGCGCGGCGAACGCCGGCACCAGCCGCTCGGCGTCCTGCTGCGCCCGTGCCGCCCGCGCCTCCCCGCCCATCAGGTACCGCATCACCGCCGGGTCCGCGCGGACCGCCGCGTAGGCGTCCACGTCATCCGTCGTGAACGGGCGCAGCAGCAGGCGGGGGGTGAGCACCTCGCGCACCCGCCCAGCCTGCCGGTCGGGTCAGCCCCCGTCCACCGTCACGGCCACGCCCCGCGCCGGCGTGCCCGACGCGCCGACGGCGTACAGGAAGTACGGGCCGTCGGGCAGCACGCCCACCCGCTCGGGCACCCGCAGCTCGATGCCGTCGGCGGTGCGGGTGAACGGCACCGCGACGCTGCGCTGCTCCACGTTGGTGACGTGCGTGGACGTGCCCGGCCGGATGAGCCGCACCTGGGCGATGTCCGCCGGCGCCGGCGACGCGAACCGCGCGGTGCCGCCGCGGACCAGGTCGGTGGGGCCGGCTCCCAGCACGGGGCGCTCACCCGTGTAGAGGTAGGGCGGGCTGTACACCTCCAGCCGGGTCTCGAACTCCCCGGGGCCGTAGCCGGTGGGGTCGAGCAGCGGGTCGCCTCCCAGCGTCAGGACGCGCCCGTCGGGCAGCAGCATGCCCTCGGAGTGGTAGTCGCGGCCCACCAGCGGGTCGGCGACGCGGCGCAGCGTCCCCTCGGCGTCGAGCAGGTATGCCTTGTGGATGTCGCTGCGGCCCTCGAGCTCGCGGGTGCCGCGGCCCCGGTAGCCGTTGCTGCCGTTGCTGATGAGCACGCCGTCGTCCGGCAGGACCACGGCGATGGGGTAGCGCGTGCCGTCCTCCAGGCTGGGCCCCGGCGTGTAGCGGGGCGTGGCGTCGGTGAGGTCCAGCAGGTCGATGCGCGACGTCGAGGAGTTGCGGTCGCCCACGCCGCCGCCGCCGATGAAGGCGTACCGCTGCGCCTGGGCGGGCGGGAGCAGGATGCTGGCGCTGGTCTCCGCCTTGTCGGGCTCCCGGAGGCCCGCGATGGGCCGGAACGTGTTGGACGACAGGTCCCACAGGCCGGGGGTGCGGCCCACGGTCGCCGATCCGTACCCCGCGTTCGATCCGGTGTAGAGCAGGCGCTGCGGGTCGAGGGTGGTGAACAGGGCAGGGTAGGTGGGGAAGGTCCGCTTCCACTGCGGGGCGGGGGTCCAGCGGCCCGTGGCCGGGTCGAAGACCTCCTGGTCGCCGTCGATGATGCGCCCGAAGCCGTCCAGGCCGCTCACCGCGAGCACGCGGCCGTCCAGCAGCGGCACGAGCGTGGGGTACCAGCGCGGCAGGACCATGTCGTCGGCCTTCGCGAACCGCTCGGTGGCCGGGTCGAACACGTAGGTGAAGCGGGCGCCCCAGAAGTCCTGCTGGCCCATGTCGAGCTTCGCGGACAGCCCGTAGGCCGTGTCGCCGCGCTCGCCGGTGAGCCCCTCGATGCGGAACTTGGCGGGCGAGGGCACCGACTGGGCTCCGCCGGCCACCAGCGCCCGCACCCACACCTCGCGGGCCTGGGTGGTCACCCTGGTGGTCCCGTCCGGGAGCAGGCGCTTGACCGCCGCGGGGACCACGACACGCCTCGTGGTGATGTAGGTGCCGCCGCGGCCCGTGTCCTCCACCAGCCGTGTGCCGCGGGGCAGCACGAGGGGGCCGTCGTTGGGGGAGGCGTTGTTGATCTGCATCACCCCGGCGGCGTGGGTGACCTTCTCCTCCAGGATCTCGTAGCGCTCGGTGCCGCCGGCGATGAGGATGCGGCCGTCGGGCAGCGTCACCTGCCCGGCGCAGAACAGGTCCGCGGGGGTGGGGATCTCCGTGAACGCGTCGCGGCCGGTGCCCTTGGCGGGGTCCCACAGCATGCTGCGGTACCGCCGCTGGTCGGAGCTGGCGACATCGTTGCCGGACCCGGCGATCATCAGCACCTTGCCGGTGCGGGTCATGAGGGCGTGGATCGAGCGCACGCGGAGCTCGGCCGGCACGTCGAGCACGTCCCAGCGGCCGTTGACCCGCTCGTAGGACGGCGAGTGGATGCGCCGCAGGTCGCGCCAGTCGGCGATCCGGCCCCATGCGGGGACCGCGAACACCAGAAGCGCCAGGAACGCGGCGAACATGGTCGCCCGGGGCATGCGCCGGCCGTTGGTCACCTCATGCCTCCTCGCCCGCCAGGATCATCGCCGGGGCCGGCTCGGGGCGCCGCCGCCCCGCCGCCGACCGGTGCTCCGCCGCCCAGATCGCCACCGGCAGCGTGCAGACCGCGAGCAGGATGCCGCTCCACAGCAGCCCGTTGGGGTGCAGGCGGCCCATGACCGCCGACGCGGTCATCGCGGCGGCCAGCAGCGCGCCCCACAGCAGGTGCGCCCGGAAGGTGCGGACGCGGTCGGCGCTGGCCGACTCGCCCTTGGGGGTCACCACGAACCCGCGCCTCCGGCCGAGCAGCGCGCCGACGAACGCGGTCACGTACACGGGGGCGGTGAGCACAGAGATGAGCATCCCCGCCATCCCCGAGGATCCTGGCTTCTCGAACGGGCTCACGTTGTGGCGCCGGTTGTAGTCGTACAGCGCCACCTGGGCCAGGATCAGCAGCGCGAACACCATGTGCCAGGACTGCGCGGACACCTGCAGGCCGCTGTGGCCCACCAGCAGGTACACGGCGCAGTTGAGCGCCCCGAGGATCCAGCCCACCGCCGCCGACGGGTAGTAGGTGAGGATGAGCGAGTAGTGGAGCTTCGCGGGGCGCGGCAGCCGCCGGAACGCCCGCCAGAAGTCGCCCTTCAGCGCGTCGAACGTGCCGCCGCTCCACCGGTGCTGCTGGCTGAAGTAGTCGGTCCAGGATTCGGGGCCCAGGCCGTACGCGACGACGTCCGGCGTGTAGACCGAGGTCCACCCGGCGCTGTGGAGGCGCAGGCTGGTCGCCATGTCCTCGGTCACGCTGTCCCGGAAACCGCCGATCGCCCGGATCGCCGAGATGCGGCAGGCGTTGTTGGTCCCCACCAGCATGGGGCAGCCGAAGCGGTTCCCCATGGGCTGGACCTTGGTGTGGAACACGAACTGCTGGGACTCGGCGCACTTGGTGACCGTCCCGTCGCAGTTCCGGTACACCTGCGGCGCCACCACGAATCCCACCTTCGGGTCGCGGAAGTACCCGAGCAGCCGCTCCAGGAAGTGGTCGGCGGACGGGATGTGGTCGGGGTCGACGGACATGAACACGTCGTAGTCGTCGCCGTGGGCATCGAGCCAGGCGTTGTAGTTCCCGTGCTTGGTGCGGGCCTTGAACGCCCCCGAGGGCCGGTTCCAGCGCTCCACGCCGCGGCGGCTGAAGCGGTGGAACCGGGGACCCAGGCGCTCGCACATCGCGGCGATCTCGGCCGCGAGCGCCGGGTCGTCGGTGCCCTCGTCCAGGAGCCACACGTCGATCCCGCCGTTGCCGTACCGGATCTTCAGCGCCTCGGTGAGCGTCTGCTCCACGATCGCCAGGGGCTCGCGGTCCGGTACCAGCGTGGTGAGGAACGCGACCCGCAGGCCGGCCGGGGGCGCCACGGGGACCGGGTAGCGGGCGAGCGAGGTCGACAGGCAGAGGGTGGTGATGTTGACCATCTGGAAGACCGCGAGGGCGATGACCGCGAGGGTCATGAACGTCTCCGCGGCGGCCTCCAGCGGCGGGCCGGAGAGGTCCGGGTAGTGCTCGCCCCACAGGACCAGCCACCCCAGGAACACCAGCTCGGCGGTGAAGACGGCGGCGGCCAGCAGGAACGCCGCGACCGGTTGCGCGTCGCGCTCGCGGCGGAACCGCACGGAGTAGGGGCCGCGCGGCGCGGGCTCCTGCGGGCCGGCGATCGTCGCGAAGCGGGCGCATTCCTCGGGGCTCAGCTGCGGCGGGCGGTACGCCGGTCCCGACGGGAACTCGGTGACCGGGAATGCCGTTGCCTTCGGAGCGGTGCCGCGCCCCTTGGTTGTGCGCCCTCGCGACCGGGATGGGTGTCGCTTGAGCGTCGAGATGTGTGAACGCTCACCCGCCGGCGGTCCCCGTCGCGCCCCCCGGTGGTCGGGGCGTCGGGCGATTTCCCCCTATGCCTTCGTCTGGGGTGGTCCCGCGGGTGGGACGGACCTCATCCCTGAGGCGAAAATCCGGCGTTTCGGGCCAGGCCCAGTGCATAGTCCGGCCACCAGGTGCCGGCGGCTGGACCGCCCTTGCAGGTGCCGTCGCTCTCGCCCGGCACCTTCACCCACAGGTACGCGTCGACCCGCGCCCTGCCGGTGCGGGTGGTGGGGGTGCGGCCCAGTGCGCGGCCCGGCGGGTTGCACCAGTCCTCCGCGTCGCCGGACTCGTACGGGCCGTTGCCGTTGCGGCTGGTGTCGATCACGAAGTGCGCGCCGCCGAGCAGCCGGGACAGGCGCTCCCCGTAGGCGATGCTGCGGGCCGTGGTCTGGAAGTTGGAGACGTTCACGGCGAACCCGTCGGCGCCGGCGATGCCCGCCCGGCGCAGCGCGGGGGCGAGGCGGGCCGGGGACACCCAGTTCGCGTGGCCGGCGTCGAGGTACACCCGGGTGCGCGCGCCGCGGCCCAGGATCGTGACGGCATCGCGCAGCAGCGCGAGACGCTCGGCGGGCGCCTGCCCGGCGCAGGTGCCGGACGCCGCCTGGCTGGAGGCGTCGGGCTCGACGATCACGATCGCGGGCCGCGCCCCGATGGCGGCCGAGACGCCCGACAGCCACGCCCGGTATGCGGGCGCGTCGGCGGCCCCGCCGGTGGAGTACAGGCCGCAGTCGCGCCGGGGGATGCCGTACGCCACGAACACCGGGGTGCGGCCGGCCCGCGCGGCGGCGCGCGCCACCCGCCCGGCGCGTGCGGCCCCGTTGCCCTCGCCGGTGAGCCACACGGCCACGGGCCGGGCGGCGATCGCGGCGATCACGGCCCGGTCGGCGTTCCGCGACGGGTCCGCGGCCCATTCCCGCACCTGGCGCGCGGCGGCCGTGTCCTTCGGGACGTACAGCTGGCGTGCGAGCGGATCGGCGGGGGCCGCGGGGCGGCTCGTCGCGGCGACTCCGTCGCCGGAGGTGCAACCGGTCAGCGCGATGGCTGCCACGGCGGCCAGTGCTCCAAGGCACCGGAGCGAGTGAGGGCTCGGTCGTTCGGGCACCGCGGGGCCACCTTAGCGGACCCCTCCGGCACGGCCCACCGGCGGCGGGCGCGCGCCGGCGGGCCCGCCTGTGGTGAACTCCACCCATGGGCAAGCGCCTGGTGGTGTGCTGCGACGGCACCTGGAACACGCCGGACCAGTCCGCGCCGACCAACGTGACCAAGTTCGCGATGGGCGTCGACGTGGGCGGGCACGGCGACGACGAGCAGCGGATGCTCTACGTGCGGGGCGTCGGCACGCGCCGGTGGGAGCGCGTGCGGGGCGGGGCCTTCGGGGTCGGCCTCTCACGGAACATCCTGGAGGGCTACCGGTTCCTCGCCGAGCAGTACGAGCCGGGTGACGAGATCTTCCTGGTGGGGTTCAGCCGCGGGGCCTTCACCGCCCGGAGCCTGGCGGGCCTCATCCGGACGTGCGGGGTGCTGCGGCGCGAGGAGGTCCGCCGCGCCCGGGACGCGTACCGGCTGTACCGCCTGCGCGGCGGGCGCAGCCACCCCACCGGCACCGAGGCGGTGCTGTTCCGCCGGTCGTTCGCGCACGAGACGCGCATCCGGTTCATCGGGGTGTGGGACACGGTGGGCGCCCTGGGGATCCCGCTGGGCGGGTTGCGGTGGCTCAACCCGCTCAACCGGCGGTGGCAGTTCCACGACACGGTGCTCAGCAGCTACGTGGACCACGCGTACCACGCGGTGTCGCTGGACGAGCGGCGCGGGCCGTTCCGGCCCACCATGTGGTCCCAGTCCAGCACCCACACCCGGCAGGTGCTCGAGCAGGTGTGGTTCGCCGGCGTGCACAGCGACGTGGGCGGCGGGTACCCGGTGTCCGACCTCGCCGAGGTGCCGCTGCTGTGGATGATCGGCAAGGCCCGGGCGGCGGGCCTGCGCTTCGAGGCGGGGCATTTCTCGGTCGCGGCCGTCGACGGCGAGGCCCCGGACGACACCCGCCGGCTGGGGCAGTGGGTGCACGCCGACCCGCACGGCCCCGCGCACGAGAGCCGGAAGGGCATCTACCGCCTCATGCGTCCGCACGTGCGGCGTCCGGGCGCCGAACCCAGCCCCGGCGCCCAGGTGGACCCCGAGACGGGCGCCGCGCCGCCCGCCCCGCACCAGTGGGTGGCTTCCAGCGTGGCCGACCGCGCCGCGCGGGACCCCTCGTACGACCCGCCGGGCCTGCGGGAGTGGCTGGCCGGCGACGGGCACCGGCCGATGCCCGTCCCCTAGTCGCGCGGGATGCGGAACACCCTCCGGCCGTCCGCGGACAGCAGCCACGCGTAGCCGGAGGTGAACGTGACCGTCCCCGCCACCCGGCGCGGCGCGATGGCCCGCAGCCGCACCCGGCCGGTCTCCGGCAGCAGCCGCTCCAGCGTGCGGCCGTTGCGCCGCAGCACCCACACCTGGTCGCCGGCGGTGGCGACGGCCCGCACGGACCGCCCCAGCACCACCACCCGCCCCCGGGGGTCCACGCGCACGAGCGCGCCGTCGCCCGTGGACGCCCACGCGCCGTCGCGTCCCGCGGCCAGGCTCCGCACCGCACCGGGCAACGGCGTGGCCTGGACCACCCGCCCGGTCACCGGGTCGCGCTGCTCGAGGGCCGGCCGGCCGCCGGCGCCGGCCGTGGCGACCCACAGGGCGGACGGGCTCGCGGCGATCGCGGCGACGGGGGCGGCCATGTCGGCCGCCGACGTGCGGCGCCCGGTGCGCGGGTCGATGCGCGCCAGCACCTGGGTGCCCTGGCACACCAGCTCCTGCGCGGGGCAGGTGCTCACCGCCCACAGCCGCCCGCCGGCCCGGGCCAGCAGCGGGGTCATCCCCACGCCCGTCGCGGGCCGGGGGCCGTGGCCCCGGGCGCGGCGGCCGGCGCGGGCGACGGTGGCGCGCACCGCATCGGCGACCCACGCCTGGACGCCGTCGGAGGTGAGCGTCTCGGACGCCCGGAGCCGGGCCGTGGCACCCGACGGGCGGCCCGTGTCCTGCGAGACGGGGGTGAGCCCCGCGCCGCCCTGGCGCCACAGGGTCCCGCCGTCACCGGCGATCGCCACCGCCCCGCCCCCCGGGAACGCCACGGGCGTCACCGACGGCGGCGGGCCGGGCAGGACGATCCCGATGTCGCCGAGCACCGCCACGACGCGCTCGCGCAGGAGGGTGGACAGCCCCATCGCGCCCGCGGCGTTCAGGTGGATGTGGTCCGACACGAACCAGGGGCGTCCCACGCTGAAGGTGTTCCAGTCGGCGATCCGCACCTCCGGCCCGCCCGGGGTGCGGCGCTCCCGGCGCACCATCGCCCGGATGCGGGCGTTGGTGGCGGCGTACGACGACTGCGCCTCGCGCAGGGTCACCCACAGCACCGCCTTCACGCCGGCGCGGGTGAACGAGCGCATCACCGCGTCGATGTCGTACCGGCCGGCGAAGTCGTTGTACCCCACGTGCACCACCACCAGGTCGCCCAGCGCGGGCCCCAGGGCGTCCGCCACGGTGAGGACCGACGGCGGGGTGCCGCCCAGGCAGCCGGGGGAGCTGAGCTTCCGGCAGGCCTGCGCCTGCATCTGCAGGTCCAGGCCGGGCTGCAGGTGGCGGACGGCACCCGGGGTGAACAGGAACGACGCCTGCACGGAGTCCCCGAACACCGTCACGCGGGGCCGCGCCGCCGTGGCGGGCCCGGCGGCGACCAGCAGCAGGGCGGCGAGCAGCCCCAGCCAGGCGGCGGCGCGGCGGGTCACCGGTTAGGCGAAGTGGATGGCGATGGACGTGACCCTGCCGCTCACCGTGCTGAACACGGTCTCCGTGCCGCGGCCTGCGAACCGGCCCCGCAGCGAGCAGTCGAAGGCGTCGCGCCCCACGACGGCCGGGGTGCAGTTCGCCGACGGGTAGGCGGCGCGCACCGCGTCGAGCGTGGAGCCGATGCGGATGCCCTTGGAGGTCGCCTGCGGGCGCTTCACCACGCGGATCTCGAAGACCTTCCCGGCGATGAGGTACAGGCCGAAGCCGCGGCTCCGGACGTACCGGTAGTTGAGGGCGGTGCTGCCGCGCTCGGGGGCGCCGAGCCGGTCCTTCACCTGCTTGGCGGTGGCGCCGAGCGGGACGCCGGCGACGCTCTTGCCGGGCACGATCTTCGCCTGGGCGGTGGCGGGGATCGCGAGCGCGGCGACGCCCAGTGCGATCGCGGCGGCGGTGGCCGGGCGGCGGCGGGTGCGTGGGTTGTGCATGGTCCCCCTCGTGGTCATCGGGTGGCGGTGGATGCGAGCGCTTCGGCGATCACCCGGGCGTACAGCCTGCCGCCCCGGGCGTTGGTGTGGGCGCCGTCGACGAGCAGGCCCGGGCCCCCGCTGGCGGCGTACCAGTCGATGAGGCTCACGTCGGGGTGCCGGTCGCGGGCGTCCCGCAGGGCGGCGTTCACCGAGTCCTGCCAGGGCAGCGGCACCCGGACGGTCACCAGGTAGATGCGCCGCGCGGGGGGCTGGGTGGCCAGGAACGCGTCGATCTGGGCGGGCTTGACGAAGTTGTTGTTGCCCAGGTGCATCACCAGCGCGGTGTCCGCCGGCATCTTCTCCAGCCGGGCCTGCGCGATGCGGGCACCCTCCGGGAAGGTGCGTCCCACCTGGGCGTCGATGACGGCCCGGCCGCCGAACCGAGCCTTCAGGGAGGGCGAGGCGACCAGCATCACCGAGTCGCCCACGAACAGCAGCGGCGGGCCGCCCGCGGCGGCCGGCCGGCCGGACTGCTGGGCCGCGGCGGACGGCACGGCCAGCCCGTCGGGCACCCCGGACCGGGACGGCGCGACGGCGACCAGCACGGTGACCGCGATCACCGCGAGCGCCGCCGAGGACGCCGTGGCGAACCCGGCGGCCCGGCCGAAGCGGGCCTGCACCGCGGCGACACCCGCGCGCACCGCCCCCCAGCCGTTGCGGCGCAGGGGGGTCTCCACGTAGCGGTACGACAGGGCGGCCGCGGCGAGGGTGAGGGCCACGCGCACGGCCAGCAGGGGGGCGCCGTCCAGGTCGACGTCCACGCCGGGCCGGGTGAGCATGATGACCGGCCAGTGCCACAGGTAGATGCCGTAGCTGCGGCGTCCCAGCCACACCATCGGCCTGACGCCCAGCAGCCGGGCGATGCCGGCGCGGGGGTCGGAGGCGGCGAACACCAGGACCGCGGCGGCGAGGGCGACCAGCAGGAACCCGCCGCGGTACAGGCGCTCCTCCAGGTCCCCCAGGGTCAGGAACGCCACCACCACGCCCGCCAGTCCCACGGCACCGGCGGCCTCCAGCGGCACCCGGCCCAGCTGCGGGCGGCCGCGGGCCAGCAGCAGCGCCAGCCCGGCACCGGCGAGCAGCGCGACGGCCCGGGTGTCGGTGCCGTAGTAGATGCGGGACGGGTCCTCGAACGGCCGCCACAGCACCCAGGCCAGCGCCGCCGACCCGGCCGCGCCCGCGGCGACCGCCGCCACCAGCACACGGCGCGGGAGGCGCGGCAGGGCGATGGCCAGCAACGGCGGCCACAGCACGTAGAACTGCTCCTCGATCGACAGCGACCACAGGTGCAGGAACACCGACGGCCGGCCGAACCGCTCGAAGTACGGCACGTCGGCGACGATGAAGTGCCAGTTCACGACGTAGGTGAGCGCCGCCGCCACCTGCCCGCGCAGGCGCCCCACCTCGTCGTGGTGGAGCACCAGCATCACGGCCAGCACAACGAGCAGCATCAGGAACACGGCGGGCAGCAGCCGCCAGGCGCGCCGCAGCCAGAACCGGCGCAGGGCGATGCGCCCGGTGGCCCGGTGCTCGGCGAGCAGCAGGGAGGTGATCAGGAACCCGCTGATCACGAAGAAGACGTCGACGCCCAGGTACCCGCCCGGCAGCCACGACGCGCCCAGGTGGTAGATCAGGACCGCGACCACGGCGATCGCCCGCAGCCCGTCGACGCCCGGCATGTAGCCCAGGCGGCGGCCCGCGTGCGCATCCGCGTCCCGGGGTCCGGCTGACTGCTGGCTGGTGCCCACTCGCCTCTCATGGAGCGTGTGACGTCCCGCTCCCGCCTGGAGGGGGCGGCCCGGTCCGGGAACGCCGTGAGGTGTATCTCCCATCCGGCGTCCTTTGCAACCCGGGGAAGTCGCGGGGCGTTACGGGGGAGGGCCCATTGCCCGGCCGCCGGCGACGAGCACGCCGGTGAACACCAGGAACGCGAGGGCGCTCACGCCGATCGCGACCGCGGTCGCGCGGCGAGGCCGCCCGCGTGCGCCGAACGCGACGAGGACCGCCAGAAGCGCGGCACCCGCATGCACCATCAGCAGCACCCGGCCCCACGTGCCGAACGCCGTCTGCTCGATGAACCGGTTGCGCGCCGCGTTCGCCACGTTGTTCTCGAACGGGAACGTGAGCGCGAACACGATGAGAAACGATCCGACGAGGGCCGCGTACCAGGTGAGCGCTCCCGCGACCGCCCACCCTCGGGGCACGGGCGGTGATGCGAGGGACCACCCCGTCCCCGCCAGCGCGGCGGTGCCGCCCAGGGCGAGGTACACGAGCAACAGCGTCGTCATCTCCATCGGTGCATCCCGGTTCGGGCTGACACCCGCATGCTCGGCCCGGGCGGGTGTCGTCGTGAGTGCGCTCGGAGGGACAGACGTCATGGGTTGCGCCCCGCGGGATTCCGAAACGAAACGTTCACGATGGATGCGGACATGCCCCCGTGAGGAATCTCCCCGACCACGAGGTCCGACATGCGCACCACCCACGCCCTCGCCGGCTCCGCCGTCGCGGCCCTGCTGCTCGCGGTGCCCGCCGCCGCCCAGACGCCCACCCCGACGCTGGACGTCATCACGGCCACGGGCACCGTCCAGCAGCGCATCGCGAAACCGAAGGTGCAGAACCAGCGGACGATCCAGCGCGCGGTGAAGGCCGCACAGGACGCGGCGCTGCCCCGGGCCATCGCGTCCGCCCGGCGTCAGGCCGAGCGGATCGCCCAGCTCACCGGCGTCACCCTCGGGTCCGTCGCGGCCGTGACCGAGCAGAACTACGGGTACTTCAGCGGCCCGTACTGCCGCGTGGTGCGCAAGCCCATCGTCCGGAGGGACGCCGACGGCAAGCGGCGCGTCGTGGGCCGCGGACCGCGGCGCCGGGTGTGCAACGTCCCGCCGTACGTCTACGAGGCCGTGTCGGTGACGTTCCGGATCGTCCCGGCCGCCTGATCGGAGGCCGCCCCGCCGCGGGCGCGCGCGGGGCGGCGTCCACCCCCTTCGTTACGTTGCGCCGCATGGTCGGTTTCGTGCGGCGTGAGCCGTCGGCGGTGCTCTTCGCGGTGCAGATCGGCGGCGTGCTGCTCTACCCCTTCATGGAGGGCGACGGCGCCCGGCACCCGCTGTTCAGCCTGTTCGGGATCCTGGTGCTGGGGCTGGTGGTGCTCGCGGTGCGGTCGTCGCCGGGGCTCACGTGGGTGGCGGTCGGCCTCGGGGTGCCGGCCACCGTGCTGCTGCTCATCCAGGCCGTCACGGGCGACGACGCCCTCATGCCGTACTCCTCGGCCCTCGAGGCCGCGCTCTACCTGTACGCGGCGGGCGCGCTCATCGCGTACATGCTGCGCGACCACCGCATCACCCGCGACGAGCTGTGGGCGGTGGGCGCCACGTTCACCCTGGTCGCCTGGGCGTTCGCCTACATCTACGTGGTGTGCCAGGCCGCGGTGCCCGGCAGCTTCATCGCCGCCCAGGACCCGCTGGCCGACCGCACCTGGATGGAGCTGCTGTTCCTGAGCTTCACCACCCTCACCAGCACGGGGCTCAGCGACGTGGTCCCGGTGGAGCCCTTCGCCCGGAGCCTGGTGATGGTCGAGCAGCTCGCGGGCCTGGGCTACGTGGCGATGGTGGTGTCCCGCCTGGTCGGCCTGACCCTGCACCGCGAGACGCGGGAGCGGTAGCGGGTCAGGCGGGCCGGATCGCCAGGTCCACGGCCGCCTCCAGCACCCGCCGCCCGATCCCGGGGGACCCGGGCAGCCGCACCAGCGCGGCGGCCAGCACCAGGCCGGATTCGGCGGCCGTCCAGCGGGCCGCTCCGATCGCCGCGCGCACCAGGTCGGCGAGGGCGCGCTCGCGGTCGCCGCCGTGCTCATCGCACCAGCCCTCGACCCGGCGGGCCACCGCGAGCGGCGGCAGCGGCTCACGGCGCAGCTCCTTCATCGCCGCCCCCACCGGCCCGGCGAACGCCGCCACCTCGTCCCGGGTGGGGCGCTCCGGGGCCGCATCCGCGCCGTGCCGCGAGGCCCGTGCCTCGGTGAGGTGCACCCGGATCGCCGTGCCCAGGCACTCCGCGGGACCCCGGGACCGCGCCAGGGCGACGGCGGCCAGCGCGGCGAGCTCCCGGGTGCGGGCGTCGTCGCGCACCACCGACCGTGGGATGAGCGCCAGCGCCGCCAGCGCGGCCGCGTCCGCGCGCCCCGAGGGCGACGGATCGATGTCCGGCAGGCCGTCCACACCGGGATGGTGCCCCATCCGGCATGCGGCGCGTCGGGTTTTCGGGGGCGGGGCGGGGGAACGCGCCCGGTTCACGCCCACGGCGAAGGGACGAGCACATGAAGGCGGTTGTCTGGCACGGAACGCAGGACGTGCGGGTGGACGAGGTCCCCGACCCGCGCATCGAACACCCCACCGACGCGATCGTGCGGCTCACCTCCACCGCGATCTGCGGGTCCGACCTGCACCTGTACGACGTCATGGGGCCGTTCATCGACGAGGGCGACATCCTGGGGCACGAGCCCATGGGCATCGTCGAGGAGGTGGGGCCGGAGGCCGCGGCGCACGTCTCCCCGGGCGACCGGGTGGTGATCCCGTTCAACATCTCCTGCGGCGACTGCTGGATGTGCGGCCACGAGCGGTACGCCCAGTGCGAGACCACCCAGAACCACGAGTGGGGCACCGGGGCGTCGCTGTTCGGCTACACCAAGCTGTACGGGCAGGTGCCGGGGGCGCAGGCCGAGTTCCTGCGGGTGCCGATGGCGCACTTCGGCCCCATCAAGGTGCCGCAGGGCCCGCCGGACGAGCGCTTCCTGTACCTCTCCGACGTCCTTCCCACCGCGTGGCAGGCCGTGGAGTACGCCGACATCCCGCCGGGCGGCAGCGTCACCGTGTTCGGGCTGGGGCCGGTGGGCCAGATGTGCGCCCGCATCGCCGCGCACCGCGGCGCACGGGTCATCGGCGTGGATCTGGTGCCGGAGCGACTGGAGATGGCCCGCCGCCACGGCGTCGAGACGGTGAACCTGGAGGAGGTCGAGGACGTCGCGGAGGCCGTGCGGGAGATGACCGCCGGCCGCGGCACCGACTCGGTCATCGACGCGGTGGGCATGGAGGCGCACGGCACGCACAGCGCCGGCATGGCCCAGAAGCTCGTCGGGCTGCTCCCCGACGCGGTGGGGCGGAAGGTGATGGAGCACGCGGGCGTCGACAGGCTCGCGGCCCTCACGCAGTCCATCGAGACGGTGTGCCGCGGCGGCACGATCTCGCTCATCGGCGTGTACGGCGGCACCGCCGACCCCATCAACATGCTCCAGCTGTTCGACAAGGGCGTGAAGCTCGCCATGGGGCAGGCCCACGTGAAGCGCTGGATCGACGACCTCATGCCGCTGGTCACCGCCGACGGGGACCCGCTGGGGGTGGAGGACCTCTGCACCCACCGCATGCCGCTGGCGGAGGCCGCGCACGGGTACGAGATCTTCCAGAAGAAGGAGGACGGGGCGATCAAGGTGGTCCTCCAGCCCTGACCCCCGCTTGACCGCGCCCTGGGCGGCTGTGCATACTGGGTATGCATACTCAGTATGCACAGCCCCCGCATCCGACCCAGGGACGCGATGTCCATCCGCGAGAGCCTCCTTGCACTGCTGGCCGCCGGGCCCCGGCACGGCTACCAGCTGCGCGGGGAGTTCGAGGCCGCCACCGGCGGTGTGTGGCCCCTGAACGTGGGGCAGGTCTACACCACCCTCGAGCGACTGGAGCGCGACGGCCTGGTCCAGGGCGGCGACCCCGATGGCGAGGGGCGTCGCTCGTTCGAGCTCACCCCCGCGGGCCGCGCCGCCATCGACGGCTTCATGATGACCCCGGGCGGCCGCGACGCCCCCTCCCGCGACGGCCTGATGATGAAGGTGCTCATCGCGCTCGCCGCCCCGGGCGTGGACGCCCTCGAGGTGATCCGCGCCGAGCGCTCCGCCCGCATGGCGGTGCTGCAGGAACGCCGCCGCGGCGCCCGCGAGGCGGGCCTCAACGGCGCGCTCGCGCCGCGGCTGGCGCTCGACGCCCTGGTGACGCTCACCGAGTCCGAGCTGCGCTGGCTGGATTTGTGCGAGGAGCGCATCCTCGCCGCCGCCCGCACCCCCGACCCACACAAGGAGCAGTGATGTCCACGGTCCTCTCCATCCACGACGTCCGTCGTCGGTACGGCGCCGGTGCGACCGAGGTCGTCGCTCTCGACGGGGTGAGCCTCACGGTCGCCGCGGGCGAGTTCGTGGCGATCATGGGTCCCAGCGGCAGCGGCAAGTCCACGCTGCTCAACATGGCGGGCGGCCTGGACCACCCCACCTCCGGCGAGGTGCTGGTGGACGGCACGGACCTCGCCCTGCTGGATCCCGCCGGCCTGGCGGCCGTGCGGCGGCGCAGCATCGGGTTCGTGTTCCAGGAGTTCAACCTGGTGCCGCAGCTCACCGCCGAGGAGAACGTGATGCTCCCCATGGAGCTCGACGGCACGCCCGTGAAGGCCGCCCGCCAGGCGGCCCGTGAGGCGCTGAACGCCGTCGGCCTGGACGGCAAGCACCGGCGCTTCCCCGACGACCTCTCCGGCGGCGAGCAGCAGCGCGTCGCCATCGCCCGCGCGATGACCGGCGAGCGGCGTCTCATCCTCGCCGACGAGCCCACGGGCGCCCTGGACACCACGACGGGCGAGGCGGTCGCCGAGCTCATCGCCCGGTATGCGGCCGAGGGCGGCGCCGTGGTGCTGGTCACCCACGAGCCGCGCATCGCGTCCTTCGCGGACCGCGTCGTGTGGCTCCGCGACGGCCGTGTGGTGGACGAGGTGGACGCCCGGTACGGCGCGGGGGTGACCCGGTGACCGGCCTGCGTCCCCTCGCGCGGCTCGCCGTGCGCGACGCCCGCCACCACCCGTGGCGGTCGGCGCTGATCGTGGTGCTCATCGCCCTGCCGGTCGCGGCGTTCGTGTTCGGCATGATCGGCATGCGCACCGTCCCCAACACGGGTGCCGAGATCCGGGCCAAGAGCGTCGGCGCCGCCGACACCCTGGTGGTGCCGAAGGCGTCTCGGGAGGCGGTCGTCAGCCGCCGGCTCCGGGACGCCGGGTTCCGGGTGGTCCCGTGGGAGCAGGGCCAGGGCGTGCTGCGCGCCGGCACCGTGCGGATGTCGGCCGTGCTCGCGGGGATCGACGTGCGCGATCCGCTCACCACCGGCCTGTGGGACCTGCGGTCCGGGAGCCTCCCGGCCCGCACAGGGGAGGTCCTGCTCACCAGGGCGGCGGCACGGCGCCTCGGGGTCGGCGTGGGGGACACGGTGGTGCTGGAGGAGTCCTCCCGCCGCTTCACGGTGACCGGCCTGGCGGACGGCTCCCGGCTCGACGTCCGGCAGATGGTCGGCCGGGGCGTCATGGAGGGACTGCCGTCCACCCTCCGCTCGAGCCCCCAGCTGCTGGTCGGCGGCACCCCCACCGGGGCCCGGGCTCTGGAGGCGCTCGCTGCCGCCACCAGCGGCCCCGACGTCGCGCAGTCGGTCGTCTGGCCGGCCACCGTGAACACGGCCGCGGTCGGCCGTGACGCGCAGGCCCTGCTGTACATGCTCGGAACGCTCGGGCTCATGGCGTTCGGCCTGGTGGTCGCCTCGGCGATGGCGGTCGGCGCCCGCCGGCAGCTGCGCGTCCTCGGGCTGCTGGGCGCCGCCGGGGCCTCGCCCCGCCAGCGGTCCGGCTCGATGCTCCTGCAGGGCGCGTCCCTGGGGGCGGCGGGCACGGCCCTCGGGATCGCGGGCGGCCTGGTCGCCTGGTCGCTGGGCCGCGACGCGCTGGAGAACTGGTACGGCGAGCCGATCGGCGACACCGTCATCGCCACCGGCGACATGCTCCTGGTCGTGGTGGTCGCGCTCGCGGTCGCCATCGGCGCGTCCCTGCTGCCGGCCCGGGTGGCCGCGCGGACCTCGGTGCTGCAGGCCCTGGGTGGGCGGCGCCCCACGCCGCGGGTGCCGGTGCGCATGCCGGTCGCCGGGGTCGCCCTCAGCGGCATCGGCCTGGTCATGCTGGCCTACGGACTCAGGCACCGTCCCGACAGCGGTGTCCCGCTGGTCGCCACCGCCGGCGTCGCCCTCACCGTGGCCGGAACGGTGGTCGCGGTGCCGTACCTGGTGGGGCTGCTGGAGCGCGCCGCCGGCGTCCTGCGCGGCACCGGCCGCCTGGCGGTGCGCGACGTCGCCCGCCACCGCGGCCGCACCGGCCCGGTCGTCGCCGCCGTGATGGCCACGGGGGCCCTCGCCCTCGCCGGCGGCATCCTCGCCACGTCCTCGCAGGCCGACTCGAACGATGTGAAGTTCTCGGACCCGCTGACGGTGGTCCTCACCGTGTCGTTCCTCCGTGACGGACTTGCCTCGATCCCGGACTGTGATGCGCTCTCCGCACTGGCCGCGCCCGTCACCGCGGTGCTCCCGGGAGCATCTCGGGCCTGTCTCCGGACCGTGAGCGACGGAACGACGGCGCCCATTCGGACCGTCGCAGCCGGCGAGCTCGTTTCGCTTGGCCTCGACGCCCATCGCCGGGACCTGGAGGGCGGCGGCGTGCTGTCCGTGGCGTTCCCGGGAGGGTTCCCGGCTCCCGACCAGGTGGTCATCACGACCCCGGATGGTCCCGTGCGGCCCCGCATGGTGCCGGTCCAGGTAAGGGCCGGCGTCGCGAACTTTGTGGGCGGCGGCGTGCTGGCCGACCCGGACACGGTGCGCAGGTGGCTTCCCCGCGCGGTCGCGTACGACACGTCGCTGGTCTTCAACCTCCCCGCGCCGATCTCCGACCTGCAGCGCGCAGCGCTGACCCGGCTGTCGGACGACCTGGGGCTGCGGCTCGACCGGGACGCGACGCTGTCCGCGAGCCTGCAGTTCGACCAGGCCGGCGGCTTCTCGGTGGGCCGCGTGATCTACGGGGTCATCCTCCCGCGGCGCTGGTGCTGTCGGTGCTGGTGGTGCTGGTGGGCCTGGCGCTTGTCGCCTCCGACGGCCGCGACGAACGCACCACGCTGGTCGCCGTGGGCGCCGGGCCGGCGCACCGGCGCCGCATGCAGGCCGTGCGGGCGTTCGTGCTGGCGGGGATGGGCCAGGCCCTGGCCCTCCCGGTCGGGGTCGCGTGCGCCTGGGTGGTCCTGCGGAGCCAGAACATCGGCTTCGTGACCCCCTGGCCGCTCGTGATCGCCCTGCTGGTCGTGCTCCTCGTCGTATTGCCGCGATGGGCGCGGCGCCTACATCTGCCGCGACGTCCCCGCCGTGCAGCGCCGGGGACGTGAGCGCCTGCGGTCCTCCCCGAGGGCACCGGGGAGGACCGCCCACCTCAACTGGGATGGGCCTCGATCACGCTCCACGGCAGTCCGCCCAGCGGGACGATCCGGGTGAGCGCGAAGCCGGCGCCCTCCAGCAGCCCGCGGTACTCGGCCTCGGTGCGTTCCCGGCCGCCGACGGTCACCAGCATCTCCAGGTCCGCGACCTTCACCAGGTGGTCCAGGACCGGGTCGGGCGGGTCGCCGGGGCCCGGCACGACCATCTCCACGATCAGGAGCCGCCCGCCCGGGGCGAGCGCGGAGCGGCAGTTCGCGAGGACGCGGGCGGCGGCGTGGTCGTCCCAGTCGTGGAGGATCCACGACAGCAGGTGGGTGTCGCCGCCGGAGGGGACGGCCTCGAAGAAGTCCCCGGCCACCACCTCGCAGCGGTCGGCCAGCCCGGCCTCCAGCATCCGCTCCCGGGCGCCCTCGGCGACGCCCGGCAGGTCGACGATCACGGCGCTCGCGGCGGGCACCGCCTCCAGCACCGCGCGGGTGATCACGCCGTGGCCCCCGCCCACGTCGATGAGCCGGCGGATCCCCGAGAGGTCGACGTCGCGCACGAGGGCCGCCGCATTCGCGGCCGCCACGCGGTCCATCGACGCGTTGAACACCGCGGCGGCGTCCGGCTCCCGCGCCAGGAACTCCCACAGCCCCACGCCGTGCGCGAGCCGGAACGCCGGCTCCCCGGTCACCACGCTGTGCGTGAGGTGCCCGTACGCCCGCCAGCGCCACTCCTGGGTGGAGACCTCGGCGGCGCGACGGGCCGACCCCGGCACGTCCGACCGCAGGAGCTCCCCGAGCGGGGCGAGCCCCACGCGGTCGCCGTCGCGGGTGAACAGGCCCGTGTCGTCCAGTGCCCGCAGCACGCGGCCCAGGGAACGGGGGTCGGCGCCCACCGTCTCGGCCAGGTCCTCCAGCTCCAGCGGCCCGGCGGCCAGGGCGTCCGCCACGTCGAGGCGCGCCACCGTCCCCACCGCGGCGCTCACCTGGTAGCCGCCGATGAGGCGCGCCATCCGCTCGCGCAGCTCGGCCCCCGCCCGCGGATCCACGGTCATCGCGACCCCCCTCGCATCGACGCCACGTCGATCGTAGGTCCGGGGGGACCGCGTCCCGCGGGCACGTGGTGAAACGCAACCGATGCGCCGGACATAGGATCCCCCGAACCCCGACCCGGAGGCCGTGTGATCCCCCGCATCCCCGCCCTTGCCGGCGCGTTGCTCGCCGCCACCGCCGCCACGGCCACCGCCGCCGCGGCATCCGCACCGCCCGCACGCGAGCTGTCGTGCATCTATGCGGCCACCTTCCAGGGCGTGCCCCACGTGGGCGTCGGATCCATCCCGGGCACCAACCTGGGCCGCGCCGCCGGTCCCGGGACCATTCCCGGATGCAACGACTTCGCGATCCTCCCGCCGGCTCCGCCGGTGCCGCCGGAGCCCGACCGCGTGGTGACCTTCTTCCGCATCCGGGGCGTGGCGCCGCGCTTCGGCGTCGCGGATGGCGCCAGGTCCGGATCGGCGGCGATGGTGATCCCGCAGGGCTCCCCCTGCCTGCGGCCGCCCAACGGCCGACGGATCGTCCGGTGCCTGCGGGAGCTCACCGCGCGGTACCTCCGCGGGCCGTCGCTGGTGACGTATCCGAGCGCGGCCGCGGGGTCGGTCATCCAGGTGGGCGTCCACGTGCGTGACCCGGGCGTGCGGCGGCGGGTGGGGTACGGGGTGGATGCGGTGCTGCTGCAGGCCGACGGCGACGGGTGGCGGCCCGTCTACCGGCTCGCCTCGCCGGTGTCGTCCGGCGGCGAACCCACGGCGGCCCCGTTCGGCGAGCCGTTCCCTGTCCCCTCCATCGGCCTCGTGGGCGGAGGGGCGCTCACGCTGCGCATCCCGGATGTCGCGCCCGGGCCATATCGGCTCGCCAAGCGGATCCAGGTGGGCCGCGGAACGCGGTGGTTGGTGGCGGACCTCACCGTGGTCCCCGCGAACCCGATCGCCATGGCGATCGAGTAGCCCGGCGGACGATGGTCCTGCCCGAACAGAATTTTCACAGCGCTCGGCGGCCGTCGGGATAGCCTGGCCATACCCCCGAAGGATGGGGCCAAGGGCCTGGGCCGGAACTCCTCTCCTCCGTCCCAGGTCCGCCGCCCCGTCAGCGCCGCGCCGGCGGCGTGACGCCCAGCAGGGCGGCCCACCGGGTGAGGCTCACCCCGCCGCAGGGTCCCGACCACCGCTCCACACGCACCCCGTGGAACGTACCGCCGATGTGGACGGCGTCGGTGAGTGGTCCCGGGCAGATCCCCGCCCGCGGGGGCAGGAGGCGCAGCCACGTCGCGGTGAGCCGCCGGCACGCCCGGGCGGGGTCCGCCACCCCCGGTGAGGCGCCCTCGCAGTCGAGGGTCACCGAGACGGGCGGCGGCGTCCTCCCGGCGCGCGGGGCCCACGTGAACTCCACCGACAGCCGCGTGGGGCCCGCGAGGTCCGCGGGAAGCGGCGGGGACGCGGCGCGTCCCAGGCCGGCCGGCCGGACGAAGCCGTACCCGGAGACGTGCCCCACGCGGTACAGCTCGACGCCGTTGGGGGCCACCAGCCGGATCGTCCACGCCACGTCGTTCCCGGCGGGGGACAGGGCCCGCGCGATCCCGCCGTCGTCGTCGCCGAGGATCCGCCGAACCGTCGCGCGCGCCGTGACCTCCACGGCGCCGGTCCGGACCGGCAGGAGCCGCACCGAGCGCAGGGCGGTGCCCCCGGCGGCCGCGCGCCGCCGGACGATCGCGAGGACGCGGGCCGGCGTCGTCGCCCGTCCGGGCGCCGCGGCCGCGTCGACGGTCTCCGCGCCGGACCCCCAGTCCAGGAGCACCCGGTCGATACCGGTGCCGGAGCGGACCGCGCGGAACATCACCTCGCGGGCCAGGACGTCCGTGCGCCAGGCGGGTCCATCCGTCGCGGCGGACGGGACGGCGATGCGGACGGTGGCGCCCTCGAAGCGCACGCCCCGCACCTGGCGCGGCGCGCCGACGCGCGCGAGCACGTCGCGCACCAGGTGGCGCTGCCCGGCGGTGCCCCCGGAGAACGGCACCGCGGCGGCCGCTTCACGGCTGGGCGGCACGATGACCACGGTGCCGCCGCCGACGGCCGCCGCGCGCTCCGCGCCGTGCCCGGCCGCCGACAGCGCCAGTGCTCCCGCGACGCCCGCCAGCCCGGCGGCCACCGCGATGCGGCCCGGCACGCTCATCGTCATCGACGCTCTCCCCTGGTCCGGTGTGCGGGACGCTCCCACAGGTCATCCGCCACCGGCGGACCCACGGTCACCGCCGCCCGTTTCCGGAACCGCGCACGCCGTGGCCCGTCAGCCTCCGATCATGCTCATGGGGCGGCCCAGGTAGGTCCACCCGTCGGTGCCGATGCCGTGTCCGGCGTGTTTGCCGAGCACCGCGGCCCGGATGATCCCCTGCAGGTCCTCATCGGTCGCACCGTGGCGCAGGGAGCCGCGCAGGTCGGTCTCATCCGTGGCGAACAAGCAGGTCCTGAGCATCCCGTCGGCGGTGACCCGCAGCCGGTCACAGGCTTGGCAGAACGGTTCGGTGACCGAGCTCACGAACTGCAGGTGCCCGGCC
>JAXLST010000020.1:0-99665 GCA_046330435.1 Thermoleophilia bacterium
GGGCGGTTCTGAAAAGCCGATGCGACAACAGTTCCGGACCCCATCCCCCCTGGCGAGTCGACTCACAGGAGTCGCCTATCAGTCCAAGCGAGGACGCCAACCCCGGAAGGCCGCACCACAAGAAGGTGCGGACGGAGAGGGTCGGGATCCGGGAGGCATGGATGCCGACCTGAAAGCTGACGCCGGGCAGCCGTCAGGCGCGGTTCCAGGGGCCAAACCCGCCGTGGGCCATCAGCGCCAAACGACTGCCGGGCCGGGCGGTCATAAGAAGCCGGGCGCGACAACAATCCCGGACCTCACCCACCTGGCGAGTCGACACACAGGAGTACCCGTCGCCGTCAGCGCAAGACACCTGCCGGGCCGGGCGGCAATGAAAAGCCGCTCGAGAGTTTCACTCGCCGTCGAGCCGGGTGAAGATCATCTTCCCCGAAGGGCTCTGCAGGACCGAGGTGACCTCGACCTCGACCTCCTGGCCCAGGAGCTTCCGGCCGCCTTCCACGACGATCATCGTGCCGTCGTCGAGGTAGGCGACGCCCTGGTCGTATTCCTTGCCCTCCCGGATGATCTTCACCTGGAGTGGCTCGCCGGGCAGGACGGCGGGCTTGAGGGCGTTCGCGAGCTCGTTGACGTTCAGGACGTCGATGCCCTGGATCTGGGCGACCTTGTTGAGGTTGTAGTCGGTGGTGATGATCGACGCGCCGATCTCGCGGGCGAGGCGGACCAGGCGTGCGTCGACCGGTTCCTGCTCGGTGGGGTCGGTGCCGCGGACGCTGAACCCGCCGTTGGCCTCCGCCTTGAGATCCTCGACGATCTCGAGGCCGCGCCGGCCCCGGGCCCGTTTGAGGGGGTCGCTGGAGTCCGCGACCCGTTGGAGTTCGAGCAGGACGAAGTCGGGGACCACGATCGCCCCGGACAGGAACTTGGTGCGGACGACGTCGATGAGGCGGCCGTCGATGATGGCGCTGGTGTCGATGAGCCGGGTCTGGGCCGGTCCGCGTGAGGACCGGGCGCCGACGAGGCGCAGGATGTCCACGTGCTTGCGTGCGGCGATGCGGCTGAACACGTAGGCCACGACGAGGACGACGGGCAGCAGCAGGTACGGCCCCACGATGGGGAGGCGCACGACGGCGACGCCGGCGAGGGCGGCGGCGACGAGGCCGACGACCAGGCCCAGGGCGCCGATGGTGAGCTCCGCGGCGGACCGCCGGTCCGCGGCCCGTTCGAGGGCCTTCATCCGGCTGCGCAGCCAACGGCCGACGATGCCGCCGATGAGGAAGCCGGCGAGGACGCCGACCACGACGATCGCGGCCCACGCGACGTAGTGCCACGGGGAGGAGAACCACTCCTCGAGCGACAGCGCCGCCCCCACCTGGTAGGCGGCGAGCCCGCCCAGGAGGGCGAGCGTGAGCCGGCTCACGAGGATCATGCGCGGCCCCTGGGGGACGCCGTCGACGGCCGCCCATGCACCAAGGCGTGGTGGTGGCGGGTCATCGGCGTGGGCGTCCTCTCTCCCGGGATGGGCGTTCCTCGCGATCGTGCCGCGAGGTGAGGCCCAAGGCTAGCGCCATCCCGGGGGTCTGCACCCGCTCCCCGCCGCCCGGGTGACCCGGGCGGCGCGGGGAGGCGGTTCAGTCCATCAGGAGGTCGTCCTCGAGGTCTCCCGCCGACGCGGGCACCTTGGCGGTGCCGGCCCGGCCGCGACCGATCTCCTCCAGGAGGTTCTCCAGGAAGTCCACCGCCTCCTGCTCACCCATGTCGCATGCGTACATGAGCTCGCTCGCGAGGATCTTCTTGGCGCGCCCGAACATCTGCTTCTCGCCGGTGGACAGGCCCTTGTCGATGTCGCGGATCGACAGGTTGCGGACCACCTCGGCCAGCTCGAACACGTCACCGGTCTTGATCTTGTCCCGGTTGTGCTTGAAGCGGCGGTTCCAGTTCTTCGGCATCTGCGTGCCGTCGTCCTTGAGGACCGCCAGGACCTCCTCCACGACCTCCTGCGAGATCACGGAGCGCAGACCGGCCTTCTCGGCGTTCTCGGTCGGCACCATGACCGTCATGTCGTTGTAGAGGATCTGGATGGTGAGGTACTCCCGGTGCTGTCCGAGGACCTCCTTCATCTCCTTCTTCAGGACCTTGCCGGCGCCGTGGTGTGGGTACACCACCTTGTCTCCGACCTCGAACACTCGTCCCCCCTGGTTGTTGGTTGACAGTCCGACCGCGGCGGTCACCGCGTGCAGGCGCCCTCCAGCGCCTGCGCGACGTCCCCGACCGGCATGAGCTTCAGCCCGTCCGGAATCGGTGTCCCACCGTCGCCTGCCATCCGTGGCATCACCGCAAGCTCCAGGCCCTGCGCGGAGATCGCGCCGAGCCGCCGCGCGGCGTGACCTGACGGCCGGATCCCTCCGGTCAGCCCGATCTCGCCGAACGCCGCCGACCCACGCGTGAGGGGCACACCGCGATGGGCGCTTGCGATCGCGAGCGCGATTGCGAGGTCGGCCGCCGGGTCGTTGGCCCGGGCGCCTCCCGCCACGCTCACAAAGACGTCCTGGTCCCCCAGCCGCATGCCGCCGTGGCGCGAGAGCACCGCGATGACCTGCGCGAGCCGGGTCCGGTCAACGCCCACCGCGACGCGGCGGGGGGGAACGACCTCGGTGTGGCCCACGAGGGCCTGCACCTCCACCAGGACCGCGCGGCTCCCCTCGATTGCGGGGAACACGCACGAACCGACCCGGTCGCCGACCTCCGCGAGGAAGACCGAGCTGGGGTCGGGCACGGAGACGAGCCCCTCCGGGCGCATCTCCAGCACTCCGGACTCGTTGGTCGAGCCGAAGCGGTTCTTGGTGGCCCGCAGCACGCGATGGGCCCGCATCTCCTCACCTTCGAAGGTGACGACGCAGTCCACCATGTGCTCGAGCATGCGGGGGCCGGCGAGGCCCCCGTCCTTCGTGACCTGCCCCACGAGGATGATCGCCACGTCCCGCTCCTTCGCGAGGCGGAGCAGCTCACCCGTGGCCTGGCGCACCTGGGACACCGACCCGGGGCCGCCGTCGGCGGCGTCCGAGACCAGGGTCTGGACGGAGTCGATCGCGCACACCGCGGGGCGGTGCGCCTCGACGGCCGCGACGACGGACTCCAGCCGCGTCTCGGCGAGCACGCCCACGCGGTCGGTGTCGCCCGTGAGGCGGGCGGCACGCGTGCGGACCTGCGCCAGCGACTCCTCGCCGGTGACCAGCAGCACCTCGCGTCTCGCCGACAGCGAGGCGAGCGCCTGGAGCACCAGCGTGCTCTTGCCGATCCCGGGCTCCCCGCCGATCAAGATCAGCGAGCCGGGGACGATACCCCCACCGAGGACGCGATCGAGTTCCGCGATGCCCGTCGCCAGGCGGGCCGGGGGCGGATCCGCGGCCTCGCCGAGCCGGACCGGCTGGGGCACGACCTCGAGGGTACGCGCGGCCCGTGCGGGCGCCGCGGACTCCGCGACGGACCCCCACGCCCCGCATCCGGTGCACCGCCCCACCCATCGTGGATGCGTTGCGCCGCATTCCTCGCAGAGGAAGACGCTCTGTGTACGCGTTCTGACCAGGTGCTCCCAGGGTTGTGCGGGGGCCCCGGAGGACCCCCGCACGGTGAACCACTACGACTCGGCGGGCTCCTGCGCCGGCGGCTCGCCGGTGCCGGATGCCGTCGCGCCGACGACCTCGGGCTCCTCGCCCTTGGTCAGCTCCAGCTTCATCGTGTCGCCGTCCCGGTCCACGACGATGGTGGTGCCCTCCGGCATGGAGCCCTTGAGCACCTCGTCGGCGAGCGGGTCCTCGATGAGCCGCTGGATGGCGCGGCGCAGCGGCCGCGCACCCATGGTGGGGTCGTACCCCTGCTCCACGAGGAGGTCCTTCGCCTCCTCGGTGAGCTGGAGCGAGAGCCCGTGCTCGGCCATCTGCTTCTTCAGCCGCACCAGCAGGAGCTCCACGATGTACGTGATCTCGTCGCGGGTGAGCTTGTGGAAGACGATGACCTCGTCGATGCGGTTGAGCAGCTCCGGCCGGAAGACCTTCTTGAGCTCGCCCATGATCCGCGACTTCATGTCGTCGTAGGAGAGCCCGGTCTCGTCGGTCACGGAGAAGCCCAGCGGCGTGTTCCGGGCGATCGTGGCGGCCCCGATGTTCGAGGTCATGATCACGATCGTGTTCCGGAAGTCGACCGAGCGGCCCTGCGCGTCGGTGAGCCGGCCGTCCTCGAGGACCTGCAGCAGGATGTTGAAGACCTCGGGGTGCGCCTTCTCGACCTCGTCGAGGAGCACGACCGAGTACGGCTTGCGGCGCACCTGCTCGGTGAGCTGGCCGCCCTCGTCGTACCCGACGTAGCCGGGCGGGGAGCCGACCAGGCGGCTCACCGCGTGCTTCTCCATGTACTCGGACATGTCGACCTGGATGAGGGCCTCCTCGTCGCCGAAGAGGAACTCCGCCAGGGTGCGGGCGAGCTCGGTCTTCCCGACGCCCGAGGGGCCGAGGAAGATGAACGAGCCGGCGGGCCGCTTGGGGTCCTTGATGCCGGCGCGGGTGCGGCGGATCGCCCGGGAGACGGCCGTGATCGCGGCCTCCTGCCCGATGACCCGCTTGTGCAGCTCCTCCTCCATCCGGAGCAGCTTCCGCGACTCGGCCTCGGTGAGCTTGAAGACCGGGATGCCCGTCCACATGGAGACGATGTCGGCGATCTCCTCCTCGCCGATCGACGGCCGCGGGCCGCCGTCCTCGGACTTCCACTCCTCCTCGAGCTCGCGCTTCTTGTTCGTGAGGCGCCGCTCCTTGTCGCGGAGGTTGGCGGCCTTCTCGAACTCCTGCGCCTCGATCGCGGCCTCCTTCTCCTTCCGGACGGTCTCGATCTCCTCCTCGAGCTCCCGGTAGGACGGCGGCGCGGTCATGGTGCGGATGCGCATGCGGCTGGCGGCCTCGTCGATGAGGTCGATGGCCTTGTCCGGCAGGAAGCGCTCGGAGATGTACCGGTCCGCGAGGTTCGCGGCGGCCTCGAGCGCCTCGTCGGTGATGGTGCAGCGGTGGTGCGCCTCGTAGCGGTCGCGCAGGCCCCGGAGGATCTGCACGGTCTCCTCCTGCGAGGGCTCCTCCACGCGGATCTGCTGGAAGCGGCGCTCCAGGGCGGAGTCGCGCTCGAGGTACTTGCGGTACTCGTCCAGCGTGGTCGCGCCGACCGTCTGGAGCTCGCCGCGCGCGAGGGCGGGCTTGAGGATGCTGGCGGCGTCGATCGCGCCCTCCGCGGCACCCGCGCCGACGAGATTGTGGAGCTCGTCGATGAACAGGATGATGTCGCCGCGCTGGGTGATCTCCTTCATCACCTTCTTCAGGCGCTCCTCGAACTCGCCGCGGTACTTCGAGCCGGCGACGAGGGCGGCCAGGTCCAGCGTGTAGATCTGCTTGTTCTTCAGCAGGTCCGGGACCTGGTTGGACGCGATGCGCTGGGCGAGGCCCTCGACGACGGCGGTCTTGCCGACGCCGGGCTCACCGATGAGCACCGGGTTGTTCTTCGTGCGCCGCGACAGGATCTGCATCACGCGCTCGATCTCGTGCTGGCGGCCGACCACCGGGTCGAGCTTGCCGTCGGAGGCGAGCTTGGTGAGGTTGCGGCCGAACTGGTCGAGCAGCTTGCTGGACTTCTTGTCGCCCTGCTGCTGGCCCGCGCCGCCCTGGCCGCCCTGCTGACGCCGGCCGGGGCCGGACAGCATGCGGATGATCTCGTTGCGGATCTTCTCGGAGTCGGCGTCGAAGTCGGTGAGGATCCGGGCCGCCACGCCCTCGTTCTCACGGACCAGGCCGAGCAGGATGTGCTCGGTGCCGATGTAGTTGTGGCCGAGCGAGAGCGCCTCACGGAGCGCGAGCTCGAGGACCTTCTTCGCGCGCGGGGTGAACGGGATCTGGCCGGAGGTGACCTCCTCACCGGAGCCGACGATCCGGATGACCTGCGCCCGGACCTCCTCGACGGTGATCTCCAGCTGCTCCAGCACCCGCGCTGCGAGGCCCTCCTCTTCCCGGAGCAGTCCGAGCAGGATGTGCTCGGTGCCGATGTAGTTGTGCTTGAGGGTGCGCGCCTCTTCCTGGGCAAGGACGACGACCTGACGCGCCCGTTCGGTGAACCTCTCGAACAACGGGAGAACCCCTTCTTCTCAGACGGCGGCCGCAGTGACGCGGCGGCCGTGTGGACCGGGACCGGTGAGGCTGGTGCCGGGCCTGCCGTGAGGGCTGGCCGGGCCGAGGGGCCGCACTGAGGTCCTGTCAGAGACGCCGGACGAAACGTGCGTGAAGAGATGGAATTCTAGCACGGGCCCCCGTTCGCCCCCGGTCATCGGTAGACCCCGGGGTCGCCTGAAATCTTGGGGCCGGACGTACCGTGCCGCCACCCCCGGATGGACGGTTCGGGAGCCTGTGCCCCCGTCCGCGCATCCGGCACGCACGCCTGTGGAGCCCCTTCGCAGCACGTCTCCACCTTGCGGTGGCAGCGATCGCACCACGCCCCGTTGTGACGCCACACGAGCATGCCATCGCAGATGGGACAGGGACCCACCTCATGAGTATGGCATCGGGAACGGATGGGAGGCCCCCCATCCGTCGGCGGCGCCCGTCCCGCTCACGCGGGGGGACGGGCGCCCACCGGCGTCGCTAGTGGCGGACCTTCCGGTCCTGGTCCGGGTAGGCCAGGAGGCCCATCGTCCGGGCGCGCTTCACGGCCTTGGACACCATCGCCTGCTGGCGGCGGGACAGGCCGGTGATGCGGCGGGAGCGGATCTTGCCGCGCTCGCTCACGAAGCGGCGCAGCGACGGGAAGTTCTTCCAGTCCAGATCCTCGAGCGGAAGCACCGGACGGCGCTTGCGCTGGGCTGGGTTGATCCCCTTGCCCTTCTTCTTCGAACGGCTGCGGGCCCTGGGCTTGGCCATGAACTCCTCGTCAGATCGGTTTCGTGCGCTGAAGCGGCTCGGGACTATAGCCCAAGTCCCGCGGCTTTTCAGGACGGCGTCACGCCCGGCGCGCCGCCGCGCTCACGCGCGCCACCAGGTCCTGGGCGTCGAACGGCTTCACGACGTAGTCGTCGGCACCCGCGTCGTAGGCGCTGCGCAGGTCGCCGGGCCCGCCGAGGGCGCTCAGCATGACGATGCCGCAGCCCACCGAGGCCCGCAGCGCCCGGGCGACCTCCAGCCCGTCCCCGGGCATCATCACGTCCAGCACCGCCACGTCCGGGCCCCGCTCGTCCGCCAGGGCGAGGGCCGCCGGCCCGTCGGCGGCCTGCAGCACCTCGAACCCCGCGGACTCCAGGCGCAGCGCCACCAGCTCGCGGATCTCCCGGTCGTCGTCCGCCACCAGCGCCAGCGGACGGGCGGGCATCAGCCGCGCAGGGCCGGGAAGAGGATCACCTCGCGGATCGAGGTGTTCCCGGTGAAGAGCATCACCAGCCGGTCGATCCCGAAGCCCAGGCCGCCGGCCGGGGGCATGCCGTGCTCCAGCGCGGCGAGGAAGTCCTCGTCCATCGGCTGGGTCTCGTCATCGCCCGCCTCGCGGTCCTTCTGCTGCATGAGGAACCGCTCGCGCTGGTCGTCCGGGTCGTTGAGCTCGGTGAACGCGTTCGCGATCTCCATGCCGCCGGCGAACGCCTCGAAGCGCTCCACGGTCTCCGGGTCCCCGGGTGAGCGCTTCGCGAACGGCGAGAGCTCCAGCGGGTAGTTGAGCAGGAACGTGGGCTGGATGAGGCCCGGCTCCAGCGTCTGGGTGAGCAGGTGGTCCACCAGCTTCGCCCAGGGGGTGTCGTCCGGCGCGTCGTAGCCCTTCTCGCGCATCCGGGCGCGCAGGGCGGCCTCGTCCGAGTGGTCCCGCACGTCGATGCCGCTGGCCTCGGCGATGGCGTCCCGCAGGTCCAGGCGCCGCCACGGCGGGGTGAAGTCCAGCACCTCGTCGCGCCACGGCACCCTGGTGGAGCCCGTCGCGTACTCGGCGGCGGAGGCCACCAGCTGCTCGTACATCTCGGCGACGTGCAGGTAGTCGACGTACGCCTCGTAGGTCTCCACCATCGTGAACTCGGGGTTGTGCTTGAAGCTCACGCCCTCGTTCCGGAAGTCCTTGCCCAGCTCGTAGACGCGCTCCATGCCGCCCACCAGGCACCGCTTGAGGTACAGCTCCGGCGCGATGCGCAGGAACATGTCGCGGTCCAGCTCGTTGTGGTGCGTCACGAACGGCCGGGCCGCGGCGCCGCCGTACATGGGCTGCAGCACCGGGGTCTCGACCTCGATGAAGCCGCGGTCGTCCAGGTACCGGCGGACCGCGGTGATGGTGCGCGCCCGGATGGTGAACGTGCGGCGCACCTCGTCGCTGCTCATGAGGTCCAGGTAGCGCTGCCGGTAGCGGGTCTCCGGATCGCGCAGGCCCGCGTGCTTGTCCGGCGGCGGGCGCAGGGACTTGGCCAGCAGGGTCCAGGACGACACGGCCACCGACAGCTCGCCGCGCTTGGTGCGGGCCACGGGGCCCTCCACGCCGAGCAGGTCGCCCAGGTCGAGGTCGAGCAGGCGGGCCATCGCCTCCTCCCCCAGCCGGTCGATGGACGCCCACAGCTGGATCTTGCCGTCGCGGTCCTCGAGGTCGAGGAACGCCACCTTGCCCTGGCCGCGGCGCGCCGTCAGGCGGCCGGCGACGCGCACGGGCTCGGTGCCCTCCTCACCGGGCTGCAGCGCCTCGTGGGCGTCGCGGACCTCGGTGATGGCGCGGCGCCCCGGGAACTCCCGGGGGAAGGGGTCGATGCCGGCCGCGCGGAGCGACTCCGCCTTCGCGCGGCGCTCCGCGACGAGACGCTCGAGACCGCCCGCAGGCTCCTGCGGTTCCACGGCCCCGGCGTCTCCGTCAGCCGGCGGCACCCGCCTCGATCTTCACGATCTGGTACTCGATCGCGCCGCGCGGCGCCGGGACGCTCACCTTCTCGCCCTTCTTGCGGCCCAGCAGGGCCTTGCCGACCGGGCTCTCGCTGGAGAGGCGGCGGTTGCGCGGGTCGGCCTCGGTGGAGCCGACGATCGCGTACTCGACCTCTTCCTTGCTCTTGGTGTTCTTGAGCGTCACCCGGGCGCCGATCCCGACCGTGTCGGTCGCGATGTGCTCGGTGTCGACCACCCTCGCGTTCCGGAGCTTCTGCTCCAGCGTCTGGATGCGGCTCTCGACCTGCGCCTGCTCGTTCTTGGCGTCGTCGTACTCCGAGTTCTCGGAGATGTCGCCGAACTCACGGGCCTCCTTGATCCGCTCCGCGACCTCGCGTCGCTTCACGGTGGACAGGTACTCGATCTCTTCCTTGAGCTTGCGGTAGCCCTCTTCGGTGAGGATGACTTCGCGATCCATCGGCGTACGTCTCCTTCAGTCAGGAGCGGATGGTGGGACGCTTCGGGGCCGGGGCGCAGGGCCTGGGCGGGCGCGAGCGGCGCAGTACGCTAATTGAGCCCACGTGCGCTTGCAAGCGGCGCGGATCCTGCCAGGTGCCGCAGACGGCCGAGCGCCTCGTCCAGATCCTCCATCACGAGCAGGGCCGCAACCTCCTGCTGCGGGACGTCCTCCCCCGTGAGGTACCACGGGTAGAACTTGCGCATGAAGTGCACGGCGCGCCGGTCGCCGAGCACCGCGCGGGCGTCGGCGGCGAACGCCTCGATCTCGTCCACGACCCCGGGAAGCCCCGGCCGCAGGCTCGGCCGGCCGGTCGCCATCGCGCCGAACACCCAGGGGTCGCCCAGCGCGGCGCGCCCGATCATCACGGCCGCGCAGCCGGTGCGCTCGAACACCTCGCGGGCACGCCTGGCGGTGGTGATGTCGCCGCTCGCCATCACGGGGATGGACACGGCCGCCACGACATCCGCCGTGATCGCGTGGTCGGCGACGCCCCGGTACTCCTCCTCCGCGGCGCGCGGATGGAAGGCGATCGCCGCCGCCCCGGCGGCCTCGAACCGCCGAGCGGCCTCCACGGGACGGGCCTCCGACGGCGTCAGCCCGCGGCGCATCTTCACCGTCACGGGGATGCTCACGGCCCTGGCCATCGCCGACACGATCGCCTCGGCGCGGGGCAGGTCGCCCAGCAGCGACGACCCGGCGCCGGTCTTGCAGACCTTGTGGACCGGGCATCCCATGTTGATGTCCACCATCCGGGCGCCCGCCTCCTGGGCCACGACGGCGGCGTGCGCCATCGCGTCGGGATCGGCGCCGAACAGCTGGATGCCGGTGACCGTCTCCCGGGGTCGATGGCCATCATGTCGAGGGTGCGGCGGTTGCCGTGCCGCACGCCCATGCTGGCGACCATCTCCGACACCGCCATCCCCGCGCCGTGGCGCTGGGCCTGCAGGCGGAAGGGCCAGTTGGCGATGCCGGCCAGCGGGGCCTGCACCACCCGGTTCGGGATCTCGACGTCGCCGATGCGGAAGGGGGTGGCCAGCGGCCACTCGCCGGCGGCCTCCGGGGCGCCCTCGGGCGGGCCCGTGCGCTCGGCCACCACGCCGCGCATGCGCTTCTTCACCGGCCGCCCCCGGGGGCGTTCATCTCGAAGATCAGCCGCAGGCCGTCCAGGGTGAGCATGGGGTCATGGTGCTCGATCTCCTCCGCGAGCGCCGTGACCACGGGTGCGAGGCCGCCGGTGGCGATGACCACGGCGTCGCCGCCCAGCTCGTCGCGGATGCGCGCCACCAGGCCGTCCACCATCGCCACGGTGCCGATGATGAGGCCGGAGCGCATGCTCTCGACCGTGGACCGGCCGATCACGCGGGCCGGCGGCTTGAGCTCCACGCCCGCCAGGCGCGCCGCGCGGGACGTGAGGGCCTCCATGGAGGTCTCGACGCCCGGGGCGATGACGCCGCCCAGGTAGCGGCCGTCCGCGGACACCGCGTCGAACGTGGTGGCCGTCCCGAAGTCGACGACGATGCACGGCCCGCCGTACTGGTGGAACGCGGCCACGGAGTTCACCAGGCGGTCGGCGCCGAGCTCCCGCGGGTTGTCGATGTCCACGGGCATGCCGGTCTTGATGCCGGGCCCCACCACCAGGGCGGGGCGGTCCATGTAGCGGGCCCCCAGCTCCTGGTAGCCGGCGGTGAGCGCCGGGACGACCGACGACACCACCATCGCGTCCAGGCCGTCCAGCCCGCCGCCGCGCAGCCGCAGGATCTGGTCGTGCGAGGCCGCCAGCTCGTCGGGGGTCGCGCCCCGCTCGGTGGAGATGCGCCACTCGTGCAGCAGCTCCTCACCCTGGAAGACGCCCGCCAGGGTGTGGGTGTTGCCGACGTCGATGGCCAGGAGGGCCGCGCCCACCGGCCGTCCTAGGTGGCGGGGAGGGTGTCGCCCGCCTTGAGGATCTCGATCGTGACGTCCTGCGTCGTGTCGATCTCGACCCGCGGGATGATCCGGGACGGGCGGTTCTTGTCCCAGACCCACACGTCCTCCATCACGATGTGGAAGAACGGGTAGGAGGGCTGCGGCGTGAACTCCCGCTCCACGCGGTTGCAGAGGTACGTCGCCTCCTGCGTGAGCACGCAGTAGGCGAACAGCGGGTACACGTCGGCGTATTCGCGCTTGAGCCGCAGCTCGAGCTCGGCGTCGTACTCCTCGAGCTCTTCGGTGTGCGACATCTCGGCTCCTCGGCAGTGCGTCGAAGCCGGGATTCTAGCCCAGGGCGCCGTCCGGCCACTCGGCGGCCCCCTGGGCGGCGACCTCCGGGGCGTCCGCCAGGTCGCGCACGGCGGCGCCGTCCGGGAGGACCAGGCCGGGGTCCAGGTCCAGGAGCGGCAGGAGCGCGAACCGCCGCTCCGCCAGGCGCGGGTGCGGCACCTCCAGCGCGTCGTCCCGCCAGGTCCCGCCGTCCCACGCCAGGATGTCGCAGTCCGCCGGCCGCGGGCCGTACCGCACGCCCCCGCCGCCGCGGCCCATCCGGCGCTCCGCGCCCTTGGCCAGCGCGAGCATCTCCCGCGGTGCCAGGGGGGCGCGCACCCGGACGGCGCCGTTGAGGAACGCCGGCTGGTCGGTGATCTCCCGCGGTGCGGTCTCGTACAGGCGGCTCACGGCCGTCACGGTCGCGCCGCCGTCGCGCAGCGCGTCGACGAGGCCCTGCAGGTTCGCCAGGCGGTCGCCCTGGTTGGACCCCAGGCCCAGCCAGTACGTGTGCTCCCGCTCGCGCCGCAGGCGCACGGCGGTGTGCTCCAGCACGTGCGGCAGCGCGACGTGCGGCTTGCGGACGGTCACCGTCACCGACGCGGCCATGGGCTCGGCGAGGCAGCGCCCCGCGATGCGGCCCGCCAGGTGCTCCAGCAGCGCGCACGGCGGTCCCGCCACGATGGCCGCGATCTCGTCGGTGAGGGCCGCGTAGTCGACCGTGTCGGACAGGTGGTCCGTGTCGACCCCCGGGCAGGCCAGCAGCTCCAGCTCGGCGTCCACGACGAACCGCTGCCCCAGCTCCCGCTCGCTCGCGAACACCCCGTGGCGGCCGAACACCTCCAGCCCCGCGATGACGATGGTGACCCGGTCAGCCACCCGCCGCCCCCGCCACCGCGGTCCACACGCGCAGCGCGTCCACCGTCTGGGCCACGTCGTGCACCCGCACCACCGCCGCCCCGCCCGCCACGGCCGCCAGCGCGGCCCCCAGGCTGCCCGCCAGGCGCCCCTCCACGGGCCGGCCGGTGAGGAGCCCGATCATCCCCTTGCGGGAGGCCCCGACCATCACCGGGCGGCCCAGGCCGGCGATGCGCGGCAGCGCCGCCATGAGCGCCAGGTTGTGCTCCAGGGTCTTGCCGAAGCCGATGCCCGGGTCCAGCAGGATGCGGTCCTCCGGGACGCCCGCCGCCACCGCCGCGGCCATCCGGGCCTCCAGGAAGGCCAGCACCTCGGCGACGACGTCGTCGTACTCCGGGCGCTCCTGCATGTCCTTGGGCTGCCCGCGCATGTGCATGAGGCACACCGCGGCGCCCGGCCGGCGGCGAGCGGCAGGAGGTCCGGGTCCTCCCGCCCCGCGCTCACGTCGTTCACCAGCACGGCACCGGCGTCCAGGGCGGCCGCGGCCACCGCGGCGTGCGTGGTGTCGATGGAGATCGCCGCGGCCGGCGGACGGGCGCGCAGGTCCTCCAGCAGGGGCTCCAGGCGCCGCAGCTGCTCCGGCGCCGGCACGCGCTCCGCCCCGGGGCGGGTGCTCTCCGCGCCGACGTCCACGATCGCCGCGCCGTCGGCCGCCATGCGATCGACCGTGACGCGGGCGGCGTTCACGCCCATGTGGTCGCCGCCGTCCGAGAACGAGTCGGGGGTGACGTTCACCACCCCCATCACGCACGGCGGCGCGAGCCAGCCGAGGGCCGCCCGGCCCCCCACCGCGTCAGCCTTCGGCGACGGGCTGCCCCGGGGCGGCCGGCGGGATGATGGGACGGCGGGCGCCGCTGTCCGGCGCGGCCGTGGTGGGGCCGTCCTCGGAGGACAGGCGGCGCTTGGCCTCCTCGTCCTTCGCCCGGAAGACCTCCTCCTCCGAGACGCCGTCGAGCAGCTTGAGGAACTCCTCGCGCTCGATCGTCTCCCGGCGGAGCAGGATCTGGGAGATCGCCTCGAGGTGGTCCGAGTGCTCGATGAGGATGTCCCGGGCGCGCTGGTGCGCGTCCTCGATGATGCGGCGGATCTCCGCGTCGATCTCGCGGGCGGTCTCGTCCGAGTAGTCGGGCTCCGAGTGGATGTCGCGGCCCAGGAACGGCGCGCCGTGGCTGTGGCCCAGGACGCGCGGGCCGAGCTTGTCGCTCATGCCGAAGCGCATCGTCATGGCCTTCGCCGTGGACGTGACCTTCTCCAGGTCGTTCGCGGCGCCCGTGGTGATCTCGTTGAAGACGATCTCCTCGGCGGCGCGGCCGCCCAGGATCATCGCCATCCGGTCCTCGAGCTCCGCCTTGGTGCTGTTGAACTTGTCCTCGGCGGGCATCGAGATCGTGACGCCCAGGGCCTGGCCGCGGGACACGATGCTGATCTTGTGGACCGGGTCCGCGTTCGGGAGGAAGTGGCCCACCAGGGCGTGGCCCATCTCGTGGTAGGCGGTGACCACCCGCTCGCGCTCCGACAGGAGGCGGCTCTTCTTCTCGGGGCCGGCGATCACCCGCATGATCCCCTCCTCGAGCTCCGTCTGCTCGATGACCCGCTTGCCCTTGCGGGCGGCGAGGAGGGCGGCCTCGTTGACGAGGTTCGCGAGGTCGGCGCCGGTGAAGCCCGGGGTCTGGCCCGCCAGGGCCTCCAGGTCGATGACCTTGGCGATGGGCTTGCCCTTGGTGTGGACCTTGAGGATCTCCGCGCGGCCGGCGCGGTCCGGGCGGTCCACCACGATCTGGCGGTCGAAGCGGCCCGGCCGCAGGAGCGCCGGGTCGAGGATGTCCGGACGGTTCGTGGCGGCGATGAGGATGATGTTGTCCTTCGCCTCGAAACCGTCCATCTCGACGAGCAGCTGGTTGAGCGTCTGCTCGCGCTCGTCGTGGCCGCCGCCCAGGCCGGCGCCGCGGTGGCGGCCGACGGCGTCGATCTCGTCCATGAAGATGATGCAGGGCGAGTTCTGCTTGGCCTGCTCGAACAGGTCGCGCACGCGGCTGGCGCCGACGCCCACGAACATCTCCACGAAGTCCGAACCGGAGATCGAGAAGAACGGCACACCGGCCTCACCCGCGACGGCGCGGGCCAGGAGGGTCTTACCGGTGCCGGGAGGGCCGAACAGCAGCACGCCCTTCGGGATGCGGGCGCCGAGGGCCTGGAACTTCTTGGGGTTCTCCAGGAACTCCTTGATCTCGTGGAGCTCCTCGACCGCCTCCTGGGCGCCCGCCACGTCCTTGAACGTGATCTTGGGGGCGTCCACCGACATGCGCTTGGCGCGGCTCTTGCCGAAGCTCATCACCTTCGAGCCGCCGCCCTGCATGCGGTTCATCAGGTAGATCCAGAAGAAGATGAACAGCACGAACGGGGCGAGGGTGAGCAGGAAGCTCCACCACGCGCTCGTGTTGCGGCCCTGGACGGTGTAGCTGACCTTGCCCTCCTGGAGGGCGGCCGTGAGGTCGTCGCCGTAGTCGTCCGGGTACCCGGTCGAGTACTTCTTGTCGTCCTTGGTGGTCACTTGGACGGTCTGCTCGCGCAGGTTGATCTTCGCCGACGCGACCTGGCCGGTGTCGACGAGCTGCATGATCGACGGGAAGTCCGGCTTCTTCTCGTTGCCGGTGTTCGAGACGACCAGCCGCTGCGCGACGAACGCGAGCAGCAGCACGATGAGGATCGGAAAGGCCGCGCTCTTGAAGAACCGGTTCACGTCGCTCCCGGGAGGTGACCGCCGTGGCCCTCACCCCCGCCGGCGGGTGGGCCCCCTCGGCGGCGCTCGGGCACGACTTGCGTCCTACAGGTATCGGACGCTTGAAGGGCGAGGATAGCAGCGGCAACCGGCGGGCTCAGGGGCGGTCGGTTCCGCGCTGCGCAACCGGGGTTCCGGCCCCGCCGAAACCCCGTCCCTCAGGACGCCTCGGGCTCGAACGCGGCGATGTACGGCAGGTGCCGGTACTGCTCGGCGGCGTCCAGGCCGTAGCCCACCACGAACACGTCGGGCAGGTCGAAGCCCACGTACTTGGGCTGCAGCGGCAGCCGCCGGAACCGGGGCTTGGTGAGCAGCGTGCAGACCTCCAGCGAGGCCGGCTCGCGGGACGCCAGGTTCTTCAGCAGATAGCTGAGCGTGAGCCCCGAGTCGATGATGTCCTCGACCACCAGCACATGGCGGCCGGCGATCGAGTGGTCGAGGTCCTTGAGGATGCGCACGACCCCGGAGGAGTGCGTGTTGCTGCCGTACGAGGACACCGCCATGAAGTCCAGCTCGCAGCCCATCTCGAGCTTCCGCACCAGGTCCGCGATGAAGAAGATCGCGCCCTTCAGCACGCCGATGATCAGCACGTCGCGGTCCCGGTAGTCCCGGGACACCTCCGCCGCCAGTTCGCCGATGCGCGCCTGGAGCCGGTCCTCCGGCACCAGGATCTCGCCGGGTCGTCCCTTGCTCACCGCAGCACCTCCAGCACTGTCGCGGGCTCGCCCGGCGCGGCGAGTGCCGCCGCGTCCGCCCGATGCCCCGCCACCCAGACCGGGCGGCCATCCCGTTCGATCACCGGCACCAGCGGCCGCAGCCGCGCCGGCACCCCGCGGTCCGCCAGCAGGCGGCCCACACGGGCGCGGCCCCCTCCCGGGAGCCCGAGCCGGTCGCCCGGCCGGGGCGGGCGCACGAGCAGGCCGCCTCCGGCGGGCACCGCCACGCGGTCGGGATGCGGCGCCCCGGCCACACCGGGCCGCGCGCGCACGACCAGGCCGCCGAAGGCCACCTCGCCGGGGGTCTCGAGGTGCGCCGCCTCCGGCACGTCCACCGGTTCGGCCACCCGCAGCACGCCGGACTCGCGCACCACCGCGGCGCCGGCGACCTCGGTGCGCGCGGGGCCGTCGCAGCGCGGCGACACGCGCGACGGGCGCGGCCGCGAGGGCCTCGCCGCCCAGGCCCGCGGCGGCGAGCAGGCGCCGCACCAGCACGCGGCGCACGGCGGCGGGCTCGGTGGCCAGGGCTGCCGCGTCCAGGCCGCCGTCGCGGGCGCAGCGGTCCCAGGCGCCGCCGGCGACGGCGTCGATGAGCTCGGCCTCGTCGCGCAGGGCGTCCGCGAAGGCCGCGAGGTGGGCGGCGGCCCCCGGGTGCAGGTCATCCATGCACGCCACGAGGGCGCGGGCGCGCACGCGGGTGTGCGCCGGGTCGCCGTTGGAGGGGTCGTCCTCGGTCCGCAGGCCGCGGACGGCGCACCACTCGCGCGCCTCGGCGGCGGTGATCCCCAGCAGCGGCCGCACCAAGTCGCCGGCGCGGGCCGTCATGCCCAGGGCCCCGGTGCGGCCGGTGCCGCGCGCGAGGCGCATCAGGACGGTCTCGGCCTGGTCGGAGCGGGTGTGCCCCACCGCGATCGCCGTGCAGCCGAGGCCGGCCGCGACCCGGCGGGCGGCGGCGTAGCGGGCCTCGCGGGCGCGCTCCTGCACGCCCGGGCCGGGTGCCAGCGCCAGCCGCTCCCCGTGCGCGGCCAAGCCCAGGGCGCGGGCCGCATCCGCGACCCGGGCGCACTCGCCGGCCGCCTCGGCGCGCAGGCCGTGGTCCACGGCGAGCACCGCGACCGGGCCGTCGTGGAGGGCGGCGAGGGCGTGCATGAGCAGGGTCGAGTCCGGTCCGCCGGAGACCATGGCGAGCACCCGCTCGCCGGGGGCCGGTGCGCCCGTCCGGGCGATCGCCGCGGCGATGCGGTCCAGCAGGGGGTCGGGCGTATGCTCCGGCACCGCGTGCAGCCCCACCGACTCAGCCGGCCCGAAGGGTCTTCGCGATGCCCGAGAGGTCGCCGTCGCTCACCCCGCCCTGGACCGACGAGATGATCCGGCCCCTCGCGTCGATGAGCACGGTGGTTGGGAGCCCGATGCCGCCGAACTTGCCGAGCTCGCGGCCGCGCCGGTCGACCATCTGCGGGTACTCGGCGCCCTTGTCCTTGAGGAAGTCCCGCGAGTCCTCCGGACGGTCCATGTACGCCACGCCCACCACGGAGATGTCCGGGTTGGCCTTCGCGAAGCGGGCGAGCGCGGGCGTCTCCTCCACGCACGGGCCGCACCAGGACGCCCAGAAGTTGAGGAGCACGGGCTTGCCGCGGAACGCGGCGAGGCTGATGTCCGGCCCGCCCCGCAGATCCGGCAGCGAGATGTCCGGGGCGTTCTGGCGGTCGCCCTCGGGCGTCGGGGTGACCTTGAGCCCGGATTCGGAGCACCCGGCGACCGCCATGACGGCGGCGGCGAGCAGGAGCAGGACGAGTCGTCGCATCGGCGCTGACGTTACCAGCGGCGGACCGCCCGGCCGGGGACCGCGGTGACCGGGCTCGCACGACGCCTGTCGTCGATGGACCGGGCGCTCGGGACGGCGGCCCGGGAGGCGGCGGCGCGCCGGCCCGCGGCGGCCGCGGCCCTCGCGGCCGCCGCCGAGACGCTGTCACCCGCTTTCCGCCTGGTGGTCGCCGTCCTGTGCGCCCGGCGTGCCACCCGCCGGGAGGGCGCCGTGGCCCTGGCGTCCGGGGTCGCCGCCGCGCTCCTGGCGCGGGCCGCCCGCGACCGCATCGGCCGGCGCCGCCCCGGCCCCCGCGACGAGGGCGGGTTTCCCAGCCGGCACGCCGCGGCCGCATGCGCGATCACGACGGCCGTCGCGGGCGGCGACCGCCGCCTGGGCGCCGTGATGGGGACGGCGGCCGCCGTGGGGCTCACGGGCCGCGTGACCCACGGGCACCACGAGCCCGCGGACATCGCGGCGGGCGCGGTCGTGGGCGTCGCGACCGGCCTCGCCGTCCGGCGGGCCGCCCGGGGCTTCCCCGGGCGCCGCGCGCCGGGGTAGCGTTTCCGGCGGTGTCCCACAGCGTCCCCATCACCCCGAACGAGCACCGGTCGCCCGCGCGGCACTGGGCGACGTTCGCGTCCGGGGTGCTGCTGGTGCTGGGCATCCTCACGATGCTCCGGTCCGGCACCGGGGAATGGGACGTGGTGCACGCCCGCGAGGTGTTCGTGTGGCCCGGGCACTTCCTCACCGGTGTCGCGGAGCTGGTGATCGGGTTCACCGGGATCTGGTGCGCGACGCGGGAGTCCCTGACCCGGGGCTGGCTCACCGTCTCGGGCGTCTTCATGGTCGCCTGGGCCGTCGCCGGCGTGGTGCTGGACGGCGACCCGAACGACGTGTTCACCGCCGACCCCGCCCTGCTGGCCATCCACGGCGGCGGCGGGCTGGTCTCGCTCGCGCTGGCGGCCTGGTCGGCCGCCCGCCCGCCCCGGGAGCCCTAGGCGACCCGGCGCACGGACCGCGGCTGGCCGATGACGGCCGTCGCGGTGAGGGGCTCCACGGCCCCGGGTGCGAGCACCATGGTCCGGTCCCGCCCGGCCTGCTTTGCGGCGTACAGGGCCCGGTCGGCGCGCTGGATGAGGTCCGCCCCGTCCAGGCGCTCACCCGCCGCGTGTTCGGCGACGCCCACCGAGACGGTCACGGTGACCTCCCCGCCCGCCACGGGCATCCGCGTCTCGCCGACCGCCCTGCGGATGCGCTCCGCCGCCTCCGCGGCCTCCGGCAGCGGGCCGGGGATGACGATGGCGAACTCCTCGCCGCCGAAGCGGGCGGGCATGTCGGAGGCCCGCGCGCACGCCATCAGGGTGCCGCCCACGCGGGACAGCAGGCGGTTGCCCTCCGCGTGCCCGTGCATGTCGTTGAAGCGCTTGAAGCGGTCGATGTCGAGCAGCAGCAGCGACACCGGGTGCCCGTACCGCTCGGCCCGGCGCAGCTCGCGGGGCAGGGCGTCGGCCAGGAACGCGTAGTTCGGCAGGCCGGTGAGGCGGTCGGTGAGGGACTCGGTGGAGGCCCGCCGCAGGTCGCGCTCCATCGCGGCGCTGCGGCCCGCGATGAGCACCGACAGGCCCGCGGCGGCCAGGAGCGCCACGAACATCTGGGCGCCCGAGGCGCCCGGCTCGTCGGACACGACGGCCATCGCGAGCGCGGCGACCGCGCCGGTGAGGCCCAGCCCCTGCACGCCGCAGAGCGCGGCGGCGAGGGCCACCGGCACCATGAGCAACGGCCACGCCTGCCATGCGCCCATCGCGACGAGCGCCACCGGCACGGCCGTGAGGGCCGACAGGAGCACGATGCGGCGGCGGGTCGCAAGCGGGTCGCCGCGGTCATGTGAGAACGTGAGTGCCTGGAGCATCTGCGCGGTCTCCTCGGGGGACGCGCCGGAAGCTAGCGCGGGCCCCGGACGCCTTCCGTCCACGTCGCCGGACCCCCGGTACACTCCCGCCTCCCGCGCGGGCGCGCGGGGTTCCCGGGACGCCCGGTCCGGACGGGTCCCGCGAGGGCCGCGCCCCGGACGGAGAGCGGCTCGGGCATCGGCACGGCGGGCGCAGCGCGGGGACGCGCGGCGCCGCGACGAGGAGGTTGCGGAGGTGGATGACCACATGACGGCGACCCGGCCGGCGGCCGGGCCCGCGCGGGGCACGCGGTGAGCGCCGCGCTGCCCGGCGGCGGGACGCCGCACCCCGAGGTGGCGGGCACGTCGGTGCTCACCCTCATGGAGCTGTCCCCGGAGGCGGTGGCCTCGGTGCTCGACACCGCCGCCGCGCTGAAGGCCACGCCCCGCCGCGACTGGCCGCGCGTGCTCTCCGGGCGGATGGTGGCGCTCATCTTCGAACGCCCGTCGACCCGCACCCGGGTGAGCTTCGAGGTCGCCGTGAGCCATCTGGGGGGCCACGCGGTGGTGCTCGCCGGCCGCGACATGCAGATGGGCCGCGGCGAGACCGTGCAGGACACCGCCAAGGTCCTGAGCCGCATGGTCGACGCCATCGTCCTGCGGACCGGGCCGCACGAGACCATCGCCGAACTCGCCCGCCAGGCGACGATCCCCGTGGTGAACGGCCTCACCTACGACCACCACCCCTGCCAGGCCCTCGCCGACGCGCTGACGCTGCGCGAGCGGTTCGGGTCGCTGAAGGGCATGCGCGTCGCCTACGTCGGCGACGGCAACAACTGCTGCATCTCGCTGATGGTGGTGGGCGCGCTCACCGGCATGCAGGTGGTCGCCGCCTGCCCGCCCGGCTACGAGCCGGACCCCGAGGCCGTGGCGTGGGCCGACGCGGCCGGGCGCCCCCTCGGCGGCGGCGCCTCGGTGGTCACCGATCCGCACGTGGCGGTGGCCGACGCCCGGGCGATCTACACCGACACCTGGGTGTCCATGGGCGACGAGGAGGACGCCGCCCGGCGGCGGCGCGACCTGGACGCCTACCGCATCGACGACGCCCTGCTGGCCTCGGCCGCCCCGGACGCCGTGGTGATGCACCCCCTGCCCGCCCACCAGGGCGAGGAGGTCACGCACGAGGTCCTGCACGGCGACCGGTCCGCGGTGTGGGACCAGGCCGAGAACCGCATCCACGCGCAGGCCGCGCTGCTGGCGCACATCCTCGGGTAGGAAGAACCGGCACCCGCCCCCGGCACGCGCCGGGGGCGCACGCCCATGATCCCCATCTACGACGACATCCGGACGCGGCGCCGCCCGGTCCTCACCATCGGGCTCATCCTGTCGTGCGTGCTGGTGTTCCTGTACCAGCAGACCCTCCCGGACGACGGCACCCTCGGCAGCTCGCAGGCCTTCGCCTGCGAGTGGGGCATGGTGCCGTCGCACACGCTGGAGGGCGGCGACCCGGCGCTGGACATCGACCGCCCGGGCGCGGACCTCACCTGCGAGGGCGTCAACCAGCAGCACAACCGGATCCTGGGGCTGTTCACCAGCCAGTTCCTGCACGGTGACTGGCTGCACCTGCTGGGCAACATGCTGTTCCTGTGGGTGTTCGGGAACAACGTGGAGGACCGGCTGGGCCGATTGCGCTTCCTGCCGTTCTACCTGCTGTGCGGCGCGCTGGCGGCGCTGGTGCAGGGCATCACCGAACCCTCCAGCGGCCTCCCGCTCATCGGGGCGTCGGGGGCCATCGCCGGGATCATCGGGGGATACCTGCTGCTGCATCCACGGGCCGGGATCTGGACGCTGGTCGCCATGGTCATCCCGGTGAAGATCCCCGCGTGGCTCTGGGGGATCCTGTACTTCGGGCTGCAGTTCCTCGCCCTGGGCGACGCGTCGCAGCCGGAGGGCGGCGGCGTGGCGTACTGGGCGCACATCGGGGGGCTCATCGCCGGGCTGCTGCTCATCCGGCCGTTCATGGCCGGCCGGCCCGAGGACGGCCCGCCACCGCCCGACCGGGCCTTGACGGGCCTGGCAGGCTGGAACCGGTGACGCCCCTCTTCCGCCGCCGCAGGCCGGACGACGCACCCGCCCGGCCCCGCCTGGTGCGGGTGGCCGTGGCGATGCACCAGCCGGAGGCGGAGATGCTCGCCCAGCTGCTCGACGAGCTCGGGATCCCGGTGCTCATCCGCCGCACCACCTTCGACGTGCCGGACATGCTCGCGGCGGGGCCGCGCGAGCTGCTGGTACCGGAGGACCGGGTCCTGGAGGCCCGTGCCCTGCTCGACCCACTGCCCACCGACGAGGAGACCCCATGACGAGCCCGGTCGTGACGGCGGCATCCGCACTCGCCTTCGGAGCCGACCCCGCCGGGACGGCGGGCGAGGCCGCGGCCATGGTCCGCTCACGGCTCGGTGCGCCCGCGACGCTGGCCGTGGTGTTCGTGCACCCCGACCTCGCGCGCGACCCCGAGCCGCTCCTGCAGGCGGTCCACCACCACCTGGCCCCCGCCGCCCTGGTGGGGTGCACCGGCGAGGCGATCATCGGCGACGGGCGCGAGGTGGAGGACCGGCCGGCGGTGTCGGTGTGGGGGGCGGTGATGCCGGGCGCGCGCATCACCCCGATCCGGGCGTTCTCCGGCCCGGGCATCGACGGCTCGACCGAGTTCGCCGGATGGCCGGACGGCCCCTCGCCGGAGGGCGTCGGCCGGGACGACCTGCTGATCCTGCTCGCCGACCCGTTCACGTTCCGCGCCGACGTGCTGCTGAGCCGCATGAACGCCGGCGAGTGGCATCCGCCGATCGTCGGTGGGATGGCATCCGGCGGCTCCCGCCCCGGGCAGCACCGCCTGCTGCTGGACGGCCGGTGGTTCGACGACGGCGCCGTGGGCCTCGCCGTGGGCGGCGTGCCGTTCACCACCGCCGTCTCGCAGGGCTGCGCCCCGATCGGCCCCGAGATGGTGGTCACCGACGCCGAGGACGGCGGCGTGGTGTTCGAGCTGGCCGGCAAGCCCGCCATCGCCAAGCTCGAGGAGGTGATCGGCGGCCTGGACGCCGAGGAGCGCCGCCTCGCCGGCGAGGGGCTCATGGCGGGGCTGGTGATCGACGAGAACCGGCCGGAGTACGAGCGCGGCGACTTCCTGGTGCGCGGGATCCTGGGCGGCGACCCGCAGACCGGTGCGGTGCAGCTGGGCGAGCAGGTGAGGATCGGTCAGACGCTGCGCCTGCATGTACGTGACGCGGACTCGGCGGACGAGGATCTCAACGCCACATTGGATGCCGCGTCAGCGCGTCTGGGAACCAATGTGTCGGGCGCACTGTTGTTCACATGCAACGGACGCGGCACGCGCATGTTCCCCGGCCCCGACCATGACGCCCGGGCGGTGGACGAGCGGATGCCCGGCAGCGCGGTCGCGGGGTTCTTCTGCAACGGCGAGATCGGCCCCGTGGGCGGCCGGTCGTTCCTGCACAGCTTCACGGCCACCATGGCCGTGTTCGGGTGACGCAACATACGTCACATGCGCGCCCCGGCCGCGCGTTGACTATCGTTTAATTGACTCGAGTGTGTCGGCATCCGTGCCGATGCTTGTGTTCTGTGTACACACGGGGGTAAATATCCACCGTGCCTGCGCGATCAACACATGCAATTGACACCCGAGGTGATGAATGAGTGACGAGCCTGCTGGCCGCGGGCGCATCGGCGTGGAGATCTTCGAGGAGGTCGAGAAGATCGTCGCCGCCGAGGGCATCACGCGCTCCGAGGCCTTCCAGCGGCTGTCGGAGCAGACCGGGCGCCGTGCCGGCACCGTCGCCGCGAACTACTACCGCATCGCCCGCCAGCGGGGCGCCGTGCGCCCGCGCGGCGGCGGGGCGGCGCCCGGCGGCCGCCGGAGCCGTCCGCGCCGCGGCGGCGGTGGCGCCTCGGGTGACGTCGACGCGGCCCTCGCGCGCGCTTCGCGTCTCGGAGGCCGTCGACGACCTGGTGGCCGTCGTGAAGCGCCAGCAGCGGGATCTCGCCCGCCTGCAGGAGCAGAGCGAGCAGCTCGCCAAGCTCCGCAAGCTCCTCTCCTAGGAGCCCGCGCCCGCCCGGGGGTCCACGATGCGCTTGGGACCCCCGGCGCGCAGCGCCGCCTCCACCTCCTCCAGGCGGATGCGGCCCTCCCCCAGCAGCTCCCCGAACGGCAGCGCGCCGTCGGCGAGCAGCCGCAGCGCCGAGCGGATCGCATCCGGCGTGTGGTGGTACGACGCCTGGAGCGTGAGCTCCCGGTAGTGCAGCGGCGCCGCAGGGGTGGCCAGCACGGCCTCGGCGCCCGGACCGCCGTGCAGGTTGACCTCGCCACCGGGTCCCGCCAGGCGGATGGCCTGCTGCCACGCCCCCACGTCGGCGACGGCGGCGAACACCGCGTGCGCGCCGCGCCCCCGCGGTGTGCGGCCCAGCACCGCCGCCTCGGCGCCGGCGTCCCGCGGCGCGGGCAGCGCGTCCGCCGCGCCCATGCGGCGCGCCAGGTCCCGGCGGGCGGGGTGCGGGTCGCACACCACCACCTCGCAGCCGCGGGCGGCGAGCGCCGCGGTGATGGCCTGCCCCTGGGGCCCCCCGCCCAGCACCACCACGTGGTCGCCCTCCCGGGCCGCCGACCGCTCCGCGGCGCGCACGCCGCAGGCCACGGGCTCGGTGAGCGCGGCGATGTGGGCCGGCATCCCCGCCGGCCGGGGCAGCAGGTTCGCCGCGACGATGCGCGCCGGCACCAGCAGCAGCTCCGCGTACGCGCCGGAGAGGTACACCAGTTCCTCGCACAGCCCCGGCCGGGCGCGCAGGCACGGCTCGCACGCCCCGCAGGGCGCGGAGTTGGCGACCACCACGGCGTCGCCCTCGCGCACGCCGTCCACGCCCGCCCCGGTGGCCGCGACCGTGCCGGACGCCTCGTGTCCGAACGGCGCGGGCAGGGGCGGCAGCGCGGGATGGCCGCCGCGGGCGAGCATCTTGGCGTCGGTGGCGCAGGTGAGGGCCGCCTCCACGGCGATGACCACCTCTCCGGGCCCCGGAACGGGGTCCGGCCGGTCCTCGAGGCGCAGGTCGCCGGGTCCGTGGAGGACCAGCGCCCTCATGCCGCCGCGCCCCGGTACGATCCGGCCGCCCGACGTCCCCGGAGGCCCCCTCGCCGTACCCAGACCACCTGCGCGCCCTCGTCGAGGACCACCTGCGCGACCTGGACTTCCTGCCCCGGGACCCCGGTGAGCGTCGGGAGGCGGAGGGCACCGAGGGGCTCGTGGAGGCCATGCGCTACTCGCTGCTGGCCGGCGGCAAGCGCTTCCGCCCCGTGCTGGCCCTGGCGACCTGCGAGTCGCTGGGCCACGACCCCGTGCGGCTGCTGCCCACGGCCGCGGCGATCGAGCTCATCCACACCTACTCGCTGATCCACGACGACCTGCCCGCGATGGACGACGACGACCTCCGGCGCGGCAAGCCCACCTGCCACCGCGCGTACGGGGAGGACACCGCCATCCTGGCGGGCGACGCCCTGTTCGCCGAGGCGATGCGGCTCGTCTGCGAGCGGCAGGAGGGCGGCCCGGCGGTCCAGGTCGCGGTGCTGCGCGAGCTCAGCTGGGCCACCGGGGTGGGCGGCATGGTGGGCGGCCAGTTCCTGGACCTCCGCGACGCCGGCCACCGGTCGGCCGACGCGCTGCGCCTGGTGCACACGCTCAAGACGGGCCGCCTCATCTCGGCGTCCGTGCACGTGGCCCTGGTGCTCGCCGCCCCGCCGGAGGAGATCGCCGCGCGGTACCGCAGGTTCGCGCTGGAGCTGGGCGTGCTGTTCCAGATCGTCGACGACATCCTGGACGTGGCCGGCTCCGAGGTCATGCTCGGCAAGGCCGTGGGGGCGGACGCCCGCCTGGGCAAGGCCACGTACGTGAGCTTCCACGGACTGGACCGGGCGCGCGAGCTGGCGGCCGAGACGCACGCCAGGGCGCGGGCGCTGCTCGACGGGCTGCCGGGGTCCCACGAGGACCTCCTGCACCTCGCCGACCACGTCTACACCCGCCAGCACTAGGCGCCGGGCGCGTCCGCCAGCAGGCGCGCGGACGACCGGGACAGCGCCCAGACGCCGAGCCCCACCAGCAGGATCCCCGTGGCCAGGGTGACCGCGTGCTCGGGGTCGGTGGGCCACGTCTCGCCGAACAGCAGCGGCGCGAGGGCGACGGGCACCATGGTGTTCACCACGGCGATCACGGACTCCACGACCGCCGCCGGCCCGGACTGCAGCGCGCTGGTCTTCGCCAGGTAGGCGGTCACGGTGACCAGGATGGTCGCGGCCACCGCGCCGGCCGCGAGCAGCGTCCTGCCCTCGGAGATCGCGTCGGCGAGCAGCTTGGCGAGGACCGCGTTGAGGGCCCACGCGAAGCCCGCGGACATCGCGATGAGGCGGGCGTCGACGTCGCGGCCGTTCGCGCGGGCGATGAACGCCAGGGCGGCCCCGAGCGCCAGCGCGAGCACGCAGACGGCCCAGGTGCCCGGTGACGCGACGCTCACCGAGCGCTCCGGGGCGTGGATCACCACCAGGACCACGCCGGCGCCCAGGGTCACGACGCCGGTGAGGGCCTGCGGGCCGGCCCGCTCGCCCAGCACGAGCGCCGACAGCCCCAGCAGGATGAGCAGCCCGACGGCCATGCCGGGCGCGACCAGCGTGAGGGGGGCCACCATCAGCGCGGCGGTGCGCAGCACCCAGCCCAGCACGTCGAGGCCCGCGGCGAGACGCCACAGGGGCCGCCGCACCACCCCGGCGAGCAGCGAGGGGTGCAGTGCGAGCGACGACGGCGCGCGGCGCGCCTCGAGGGCGGCGATGACGGCGCCGGTGCTCGTGGCGGCGGCGGCGCCGATGATCAGGAGGAACGCGATCGGTGAGTGCGAGGGCGGCCTCGGGGGTCCGGCTGCAGGCGGCGGACGCTACACCGTCGCGCGGGCCCCGCGCCGGCGGGGTGAACTTGCCCTTCCCCCGGGGTCGCGCCCCGGGGAGGATCCCCCGGCCGGTCAGGCGGCCTGGGGGAGCGCGATCGTCTCGGCGTCGGCGCCGAGGGCCTCGGCGCGCTTGTTCACCTCGACGATGGCGCGGAGCAGCTGGCGGTAGTCCTCCGGGGAGCCGACGCCCGCGACGTTGAGCTCGGCGGCCAGGCGGTTCGCCCAGTCCAGCAGGGAGTCCAGGGGGCTCGCACCGGCGTCCAGCAGGGCCTGCTCGAGGATGAGCCCGCCCAGGCCGCGGAGCTCGGCGAGGATGACCGCACGGGCGCGCGGGGGCTTCGGCTTCGCGCGGCTGCGACGCCGCGAGGCGGGGCGGGGGGTGATGCCGTCCGTCTGAGCCGATGCCGGCAGCGCCATGAGGGGGTCCTCTCGTGGGGTGCAACGTCCGGGTTCCCTTTCGGCCGCAACGGCGCAAACTTGCGTCCCCCGAACGGGGGATGCTGCACACGCGTTCCGGGGGACGGCGGCGTCCCGAGCTACCATGCCTCCCCGGAACCCGCCTCACCACGCCGATCCGGAGGACTCAGGGTGGAACTCATCCCGGGCGAGCAGATCCTGTACCGGGGTCGACCGTCACCACGTTCCAGTGTCGCCTTCTTCCTCAAGTGGGGCGCGCTGGCCCTCTTCCCGGGCGTGCTGTTCACGATCATCAGCCGCGCGGGCGGCGGCACGGGGCTCCCCCTGTGGCAGTGGTGGCTCATCACGATCCTCCTGCTGCTGCTGGTGGTCATCCGCGATGGCATACGGCGCCTGGCCGTGAACTACACGGTCACCACGGAGCGCATCCACATCCGCCGGGGGCTCCTGTCGCGCAACGAGCAGTCCACCGACATCGACCGCGTCCAGAACGTGAGCACCGACCAGTCGGTGATCGAGCGGGCGCTCAACATCGGGAACGTGGACTTCGACACGGCGGGGACCGACGCGGGCGACGCGTCCTTCCGGTTCGCCGGCGTCGCCGACCCCCGGGACATCGTGAGCCGGGTCCAGCACTTCAAGATCGACCGGGAGCGCCGCCGCGCGGGTGAGATCCCGCCGCAGTGACCGCTGGCGGAGCGCTCAGGACGGGGCGCCCGCGGGCCGACACCGGAGGTGGACCGCTCGTCCACCGCACCCGCAGTGGTGCGCCCCCCACCTCCCGGAGCGCATGCCGCCCAACCCCGTCCGCCGCGCCCAGCTCGCCGATGCCGGCATCAGGATCCTCGCCCGTGAGGGCGCCCGGGGCCTGACCCACCGCGCGGTCGACGCGGAGGCCGGCGTCCCCACCGGCACCGCCTCGAACTACTTCCGCACGCGCGAGGCGATCATGGAGGAGCTGGGCCGCCGCATCCTGCAGCTGCTCGCCCCGCCCGAGGAGGTCATGCGGGAGGTGCGTGAGGTCGAGACCCCGTCGCGTGAGCAGCAGGTCCGGCTCATCCGCGAGGTGGTCCGCAACGTGCTGGCGCACTCCTCCCTGTTCCTCGCCCTGCTGGAGCTCCGCCTGGAGGCGACGCGCCGCCCGCGGCTGCGCGCCACCCTCACCGAGGCGGTCCGCCGCACCGTGGAGAGCGACGTCGCCTTCCACGAGGCGTCCGGGCTACCGGGCGGCCGCGACGACGTGCTGCTCCTGCACCTCACGATCGACGGGCTGATCCTCGATCAGCTCACCCTGCCGGAGGCGCTGGGCATCGGCGACCTCGAGACGGTGGTGGGCCGCATCGTGGACCGCCTGGTGCTGCCGGCCGCGGCCTGACCCGCGGGCCCGCCGCGCGAGGCGGCTCCGGCTCGCCCGGGTGATGTCGTCGGCGATGCGCTGGGCCGCCAGGTCCCGTGAGAACGCTGCGTGCATGGTGGGCTCCCTCCGCTCGGTGTCGTCTCCGAGGCTAGGAGGGGTCCGGCCGGCGGCGCGTGGGGCCCCGCCACCCATGTTTGGCGCCGGCGCCCCCCAGGTTGCGGGGCCGGCCCACGGGGACGGCGGTGCGCCGTCCCCGTGGCGGCCGAGCCGCTACCGGAGGTAGACCTCCACCCGCCGGTTCACGGCCTTCCCGGTGGGCGTGGCGTTCGACAGCACCGGCCGGCCCTCGCCGAACCCGGTGGAGGCGGACACCAGCCGCGGGTACCGCGCCCGCACGTAGTCCCGCACCGCCGCCGCACGCTGGGCGGACAGCCGCAGGTTGTACGCGTCGCCGTTGTCGGAGTCGGTGTGGCCGGCCAGCGTGACGCCGGTGAGGCCGTACCGCCGGGCGAGGGCCGAGACCCGCGCAAGGACCTGCCGGGCGTCCGCGTCCAGCGAGAAGTCCGCGGACGCGAAATACACGACCGCGACCAGCGGGCCGTCGGTGGGCCCGGCCTTGACGACCGGGATGCGCGTGCGGGCCGAGCGCGTGTCGTCGGCGCCCACCGCGACCACGCGGACGTCGTCACCGGCGTCCAGGGCCCGGTCGCGCAGGCGGCACGAATGCCGGCCCTGCCCGTCGGCGTCGACGGTGCAGGCGAGGGCGCCGTTCACCAGCACGCGGTACCGCACCACCGAGGCGTTCGGCGAGGCGTCCCACGAGACCACCGTGTCGACGGTCCCCGCCAGGGTGCGCGAGCGGGGCCGCCCGCCCACCAGGGTGGGCCGGCCGAGCGACGCCACGGCGGCGGGGTCCGGCGCCACGGAGGCGCTGCCGTCGCCGGGCGCCTGCGGCAGCACGACGAGGTCGAGCGCCTGGTCGGCGCTGCCGCCGAGGCCGTCCGACACCCGCACGGGGATCCGGAAGCGGCCGCTGACGTTCGCCGGGACGACCAGCCGCAGGCGGGAGCCGCTCACGGTCGACTTCCACCCCTTGGCCGGGACCGCGGAGTAGGTGAGGGCGTCGCCGTCCGGGTCGGTGCCCGCGAGGTCGACGGCCACGGTGCCGCCCGCGGTGACGGTGCGCGCCCCGGGGTCGTCCAGCACCGGCGGTCCGTTCCGCACGGTGACCCGCACGGTGGCGGTGGAGGTGTTCCCCACCGCGTCGGTGACGGTGTAGGTGAACGTGTCGTCGCCCAGGAAGCCGGGAGCGGGGGTGTACACCGCGCGCCCGCCGGAGATCGTGACGGTGCCGTTGCCCGGCTGCGTCACGCCGGTCAACGTGAGGTCCGCGCCGGAGTCGTTGGCCGTCACGTCGATCTCGACCGGGTCGCCGGGGCCGGCGGTGACCGTGTCGTCGGCGGCCTGCGGCGCGGCGGGCGGCGTGACGGTGACGGTGACCGTGGCCGGCGTCGCCGAGCCGTTGACGCGGTACGTGAACGTGTCGGAGCCGGCGTACGAGCCGTCCGGGGTGTAGCGGATCGAGGTGCCCTCGATCACCGCGGTGCCGTGGCCGGGCTGGGTGGCGACCGCGTCCAGGGTCGCGCCGCCCGGGTCGTTGGCCAGGACGTCCACCAGCACCGTGCCGTCCCACGCGACGCTCGCGGCGTCGTCGGAGGGCGCGGAGGCCGGCGGTGCGCTCACGGTCACCGTGACCGTCGCCGTCGCCGTGCGGCTCACCCCGTCGACCATGGTGTAGGTGAAGGTGTCGGTGCCGCTCCAGCCCGGCGTGGGGGTGTACCGGATGCGCGGTCCCGCGATGATCGTCGCGGTGCCGTGGCCGGGCGTCCCGGCAGACTGGATGCCGAGGGTCCCGTCGCCGGTGTCGTTCGCCAGCACGTCGACGTCCACGTTGCCGTTGGCGGCGGCCGTGATGCCGGGGTCGTCGGTGGCGGCGATGGGACCGCTGGGGGCGACCACCGTGATGTTCACCGTCGCGGTGTCGGTGCCGCCGCGGCCGTCCGAGATGTCGTAGGTCACGGTGTAGGCACCGGTGGGGGTGTACCGGACCGCATTGCCGTGCACCGAGGCGGTGCCGTTGGTGGCCGTGCCCACGGCGGTCACGCTCAGCGTGTCCCCGTCGGCGTCGGTGTCGTTGCCCAGCACGGTGATGTCGGTGGTCGCCCCCGAGGCCACGCTGACGGTGTCGTCGACCGCGTCGGGCGCGGTGTCGACGTTCACGACCCGCGCCGGCGGGGCGTTGTCGGTGAGGCTCGTGGTGCTGTCCACGGTCGCGTCGCCCACCGTCGCCACCAGGGACGTGGTCTTGTCGCCGGAGGTGCCGGGCAGCATGAGCGTGAACGTGAGCGGGTTCGAGCCGGCGCCGAGCGTGAACGGCCCCTGGAACACCAGCTTGCCGCCGCTCAGGACGGGGTCGCCGATGGTGACGCCGTTCCACTGCGCCGAGCCGGAGACGAAGGTCGCGCCCGCGGGGATGGTCACCTCGAAGGTGTCCAGCACCGCGCCGCCGGTGCCGCTGAAGGACGCCGTGTAGTCGACGTTCCCGCCGGATGCGGGCAGCTGCGTGACGTTCGACGTGAGGGACCCGGTGATGTTGTTCGTGACCGGGGAGATCGCCGGCAGCGACGCGAGCGAGCCGAGGTCGGTGTGCTTGATCTGCGTGCCCGAGGTGATCTGCTGGACGGGCAGCAGCGGCGTCGCGCTCGTGGTGAACCCGATGGCGCGGAAGGTGTAGGTGACCTCGTAGTCCTTGCTGGTGGAGCTCAGGCCCGCCACGCGCAGCGTGTCGGCGTACGTGGAGGAATCCGAGAAGGCGAGGTTGGTGCCCACCAGGCGGTAGGCGTCGGCCGGCCAGTTCCCGGCGGCGGACGGGCTCATCCAGAACGAGTAGGAGTCCGACGGGGCCGGCGCGGCCGGCGTGAGGCCGGAGCCGATGGTCCCCGTCTGGCCCTTCACGGTCACGGTGAAGGTCTTGCCGAGCGCCGGAGCGCCGCCGTTCACCGCGACCTCCGTGAGCTTGTTGGCGGCGGCCTTGATCGTCTCCTGGACGCTGGCGAACCCGCCGCTCTCCTCGCACAGCTGGGTGCTCCCCGGCAGGTCCGGACGGCCCTGCCACACCTGCACGAGGTGCGTCTGGGCGGTCGCGGTGGCCGAGGCGGCCTTCAGGTAGAAGAACCGCGAGGTGCTCCCGTTCGCCGCGAGCGAGGCGATCTGCTGGGCCGCGGCCTGGCCGGTCCCCAGGGTGACGGAGCCGCCGGCGAACGACGCCAGCTTCACCCAGGTGTCCGTGCGCGGGCTGCCCGAGGTGTCGGCGATCCCGTATCCGGCGTAGGCGCCCATGAGGGCCGGCGTGTTGCCGCTGTCGATATAGAAGTACGGCCCGTGGAGGGCCGTGACCGTGAGTCCGGCGGCGGAGCAGGCCGGCGGGGCGGTGGCCGCCGCCCGCGTCGCGGGCAGCGCGGCGGCCACCGCCAGCGCCGCGAGGGCCATGGTTCGGCGCGTTCCGTGCGCCCGTCGTTTCGCGTCCATGCGTCTCCTGCTTCGTGAGGGGTCGCAGGAATATCGACACGAGTGGACGGACGAATTACGTCCAGTATTGAGGACGTCGAGGGTTCGCCTACCTGCGGCCGCGGCCCCCGCTCTGCGCCTTGCGGACGTACATCTCACCGTCGGCCCGGGCCACCAGGGCGTCGGCGTCGATCTCCCCCGGCCGGCCCACGGCGATCCCGATGCTTCCGCCCACGGTGACGGTGCCGCCACCGAGGTTGACCGGCTCCAGCATCGCCAGCTCCAGCCGCCCGGCGATCGCCTGCGCCTCGGCGATCCCGGAGACCCCCTCCAGGACCGCCAGGAACTCGTCGCCGCCGAGGCGGCCGGCCGTGTCCCCGGTGCGCATGCAGCCGCGCAGGCGCTGGGCGACGGCGACCAGCACGCGGTCACCCGCCGCGTGCCCGTGCGTGTCGTTGACCGCCTTGAAGCCGTCCAGGTCGACCAGGAGCACGCCCACCGGGGTGCCTCCGGGGACCGCGAGGGCGGCGGCGAGCCGTTCCATGAGCAGCGACCGGTTCGCGAGGCCCGTGAGGGGGTCCGTGACCGCCTGCAGGGCGAGCCGCTCGCTGGTGCTGGCCATGTCGACCAGCGACCGCTGGAGACGGCCGTTCTCCAGGGCGAGGCCCGCGTGGCTCACATAGGTGTCCAGCAGGGCCCGGTCGCCCGCGTCGAACGGCTCCGCATCCGCGGCGCGGCTCACGGTGACCCGCCCCACCGTGCGGTCATCCGCCTGCAGGGCCGCCCGCATGCGCACCCTGCTCTCGCCGCCCGCGGCGGCGACCGACGGATCGACGGGCACCATGATCTCCATCTCGTCGCCCGGCCCGCCGGTGCTGCGCAGCGCGGTGTCCCCCTCGTCGCCGGGCAGCAGCAGGATCTCCACCAGGTCGGCGCGGAACAGCCACCGCGCCTCCTCGAGCAGGGCGCGGACGGCCGCCCGGATGTCGGCGGCGGCCTGGACGCGCTGCATCCACCCGTACAGCAGCTCGGTGCGCTCCTGGCGGCGCCGGTCGCGCACGTACGCCTTGTAGGCGATGACCAGCACGCCGGCGGCGGGCAGCAGCAGCGCGAGGGCGGTCGCGCGGGCGCGGGCGAGCTCGGCGCACGCGATCGCGAAGAACGTGGTGGTCACGACCACGGCGGTGCCGATGTCGACGATCTCCCCCGGCCGCCAGCCCGACGGCCAGGCCCGCTGGTTGGCGGCGACCGCGAGCGTCACCAGCAGGGTCCCGAGGATGTTGCCGGCGAGGACGCCGGCGGCCACCAGGAGCCACACCTGCTGGGCGGGTTCGGTGCCGAACGCGTCGAGGCCGGTGTGGAGGATGGCCGCCGCCACGCAGGTGGTGAGGACGAACTGGGCGAGGTTGAACAGCAGGCGCAGGCCGGTCTGGCGGCGCACCAGGGCGAGGGCCACGAGCGCGCCCGCGAACTCGCCGGCCACCAGGTGGGCGGGCGACGCGAACAGCAGCCCGATCACCAGCGGCAGCTCGGTGAACGAGAACGTGTAGCTGATGCGCCTGCGGCCGAGCGCCTCGATCCGCACCGTCGCGATCTCGGCGAGCAGGAAGGCCGGGGCGAGGGTCCACCACGGCAGGCCGGGGGGCCACCACGGCGCCGCACGGTGGGGTTCGAGCACCAGGACGAACAGGGCGACGCCCGCGAGGGCGATCGCGGCGGTGAGGGCGCCCAGCAGCACGCGCGAGGCGCGTGCGCCCGCGGGACGCGGGGCCGGTGGCGAGGGGGCTGGGCTCATGCTCGGGGCCGGCGGTGCTGGCGCACCGCCCACCCCATCAACGTCGGGTCTCCCGGCGGACGACTTGAGCCGCGGTCAGCGTCCCGTCACCAGGACACCTTCATCGCCGTGACCGGCGGCTTCACCTTGACCGTGGTCGTGATGGTCGTGGTGTTGGTGGTGTTCGGCGCCGGGCTCGTGGCGGCCGCCGCCGGACCAACCGCGACGGCGAGGGCCGCGACGGCGAAGGCGGCGGCGAGGGCGGTGCGCAGGCGGGGCTTGTTGCGGCGATCGGTCGAGTTCATGAGGCCATCCTTGGCGTGTCGGGGTTCGTCAAGGAGAGTGTCGGGCTCCGGACGCTCCGGGGCCATGGGCAGATCCTCGGGTCCCGGCGGGCACCGCCGGCAATGGCGCCCGGGACGCAGGTCAGGACGGGCGGGCGGCGGGCCCCGGGTCGGCCAGGCGCACCGTCGCCAGGGCGAGGACCTCCGCCATCCGCATGGCGACGCGATCCCCCTCGGGACCGGTGAACTGCGCCTCGCCCTCGGACGTGTGGAACGCCCATCCCCCGTCGCGCCCCACGCCGACGAGGGCCGCCGGGACGCGGTGGGAGATGTTCCCGAAGTCGGTCGCGAATGGCAGCGGCGGCGGGTCGGCCACGAAGTCGCCGCCGGCCGCCCGGAATGCGTCGGCCACGGCTGCCGTGACGCCGTCGTCGGGGCGCACGCCCGCGACCTTGGGGCCCTCCGTCCACTCGCCGGCGGCGAAGCGCGCCCGGAGGCCGGCCACGGCCGTCTCGAGCTCCTCCTCGGTGGGCGAGAACAGCAGGAAGGTCGCGGTCAGGACCAGGCCCGTCCCCTCCTCGACGTCGCCGTCCAGCACGACCCGTTCCAGCATGACCCGGCCGGGGTCGCTCTCGGCGACGATCGCCGCGACGGTGCGGAAGGCATCGAGGGGCGGCTGGTCGGCGTCCGCCCGCAGGCTCCGTGATGCGGCCACCCGGACGCGCTGGCGGCGCATCCACAGCGACTCGCGGATCACCGTGTCCATGAACTCCGGGTGGGCGTACAGGGCGGCGTCGACGTCGTCCCACACCCCGGCGGCGGCGGTGAGCGCCTTGCCGCCGCCGCGCTCCTGCGTGAGCGGCGCGTGGATCTCGTCGGCCGGGCACCCCACCACCACGACGCGGCCGGGGAGCCGGTCGCCGAGGGCGGCCAGCGCGGAGGCGGCCGCGAGCACCCCGCCCGCGATCGGGCCGTGGCCGCAGCAGTGCATCGGGACCGGCTCGCCGTCCGGGCCCACCGTGGCGACGGCGTCGTAGAGCGCCACGATGCCGACGGTCCGCCCCGGTTCGGCGCCGGTGAACGTCGCCAGGAACGCCGTCTCCATGCCGGCGATGCCGGTCTCGACCGCGAACCCGGCGCCGGCGAGCGCCTGCGCCAGGTGGGCGGAGCACCGCCGTTCCTCGTGCGCGAGCTCGGGGTGGGCGTGGACGAAGCGGACCGTGCGGAGCGCCTCGTCGCGGCGGGCGGCGACGGCGGCGAGCACGTCGGCATCGGAGAGCGTCATGGGGCCGAGGCTATGCCAGGGGTCCCGTCCGCCTCAATCGCGGTGCCGGAGGTGCGGTGCCCCGGGACGCCGGGTGCGTCCCGGGGCGTGGCTGGCGCTCAGGCGGCGCGGGTCACCACGACACCTTCATCGTCGTGACCTTGCCGGAGCTCGCCGACGTGCTGGTCGTGGCGGCGGCGGCGGAGCCGGTGGCCCCCGCGAGGGCTGCGACGGCGGCGATGACGGCGAGGGCGGCCCTGAGGCGGGGCTTGTTGCGGCGCTGCGGCGGAGTGTTCATCGGGGCTGGGTCCTGTCCCGGGGGGGGTGGGCGGGTTCACCGTCTGTGTCGGACCGCGGGCGCGGAGGGCCCATGGGCAGATCCTCGGGCCCGGGGCGACGGGTGGTGAATCCGGAAGGCCGCCGGACGGCGTAGGTCTCTGCAGTGGCGAGCACCCGCCGCCGCGCGAACTCCCCCTCTCGGAGCGACCTGATGACCCGAACCAAGCCTTTCCGGATGATCGCCGCCGCCGCCATCGCATCGACCGCACTCGTCGTCGCGGGCTGCGGCGACGACTCGGACGGCGCCGCCGGAACCACGGCCTCGACGCCCGTCACGCAGACCGCGCCCGCCGCCACGACGGCCGGGACGATCGTCGACGTCGCCGCGTCGAACCCGGACTTCTCGATCCTCGTGGCGGCGGTCCAGAAGGCCGGCCTCGTCGAGACCCTCTCGGGCGCCGGGCCGTTCACGGTGTTCGCCCCCACCAACGCGGCGTTCGAGGCGGCCCTGGCGGACCTCGGGCTCACCCAGGACCAGCTGCTGGCCTCCCCCGACCTCGGGAAGATCCTGACCTACCACGTGCTCCCGGCCCGGGTCGGCTCGGCGGACATCACGGGCCCGTCCTCGCCGGAGACCGCCGAGGGCTCCACGCTCGACGTGAACGCCGAGGGCGGCACGGTGACGGTGGGCTCCGACGGCGCGACCGTCGTGCAGGCCGACGTGGAGGCGTCCAACGGCGTGATCCACGCCATCGACAAGGTGCTGATCCCGCCGACGGTGACGCTGGGCTGAGCGGGGCGGTGCGCCCCGGCCGGGACCGCGGTGCGGCGGTCCCGGCCGGGCACGCCGATGCCGGAGGTGGGAGTCGAACCCACACGCCCGAGGGCCGCGGAGTTTAAGTCCGCTGCGTCTGCCGTTCCGCCACTCCGGCCGGGAGCGGCCCCAGCCTAATCCACGGCCTCAGCGGCCGAAGGTGGCGGCGCCCGGCGTGCGGTCCACGCTGTTCACGCGCTTCTCCTCGACCGCCCGGGCCCACGGCTCCGACAGGAGGGGCCAGCGGTTGAGCACCTGGGCGTGGCGGAGGTGCCGGGTGTTCTCGCCCTTGGCGAAGATGAGCGTGCGCTCCTCGCGCTTGTCGGTGATGCCGCGCAGGGCATCGACCAGCCCGTCGATGTGGCTGAACTGCTCGAGGCCGCCATCCTGGCCGGCCTCCGCGGGCACGGCGTCGCTCATGCCGCGGGATTCTAGACCTGCGGGGACGGTCCGTCGCGCAGGCGCGCGGCGGGCGGCAGGGCCGGGTCCACGGGGGACGCGATGCGGTCGAGTATGAGGGCGGCGCCGTCCAGCAGGTCCCGTTCGCTCACCTCCATGCGGTCCGCCCCGGCGGCCCGCATGGCGCAGGCGACGATCGCCGCCCCCGCCACGATGACCGGCGCCCTCGCGGGGTCGAGGCCCGGCACCTCGCGCCGGGCGTGGAGCGGGAGCACCGCGAGCCGGTCGACCATCCCCTCCACCTCGTCGACGGTGAGCTCCGAGCCGTGCACGACGGCGGGGTCGTAGCGGCCGGCGCGGATCGCGGCGAGCGTGGTGACGGTCCCCGCCACGCCGACCATCGGCGCGGGCCCGCCCACGCGGTCGACGGCGGCGGCGAACGCCGGGCGCACGGCACGCCGCAGGGCGTCGAGCTGCGCCGCGGTCGGCGGGTCGCCGTACAGGAAGCCCTCGGTGCAGCGCACGGCGCCGACCTGCAGGCTCACCGCCCCCCGCACCCCGCCGGCGTCGCCGCGCACCAGCTCGGTGCTGCCGCCGCCCACGTCCAGCACCAGCACCGTGCCGTCCCCTGAGACGGCCAGGCGGGCGCCCGCGAACGCCAGCGCCGCCTCCTCCGCACCGGAGAGCACGGTGAGCGGGAGGCCGAGCCGCTCGGCGATCCGGTCGGCGACCTCCGCCCGGTTCGGCGCGTCCCGCACCGCGGAGGTGCCGAGCGCGACGCCGGCCGTGACGCCCGCGTCCCGCATCCGCCGGCCGTACTCCTGCAGGCAGGCGTCGAGCCGCTCCAGCGCCTCCGGGGCGACGGTGCCATCCACGTCGGCCCCCCGCCGCAGGCCCGTGACGGTGGTGAACCGGGGCCCGCGGGGACCGTCGGCGTCCGCGCCCTCGCAGAGGAACAGGCGCACCGAGTTGGATCCCACGTCGACGATCGCGACGGGGGCGTCCTGCGCCGGCCCGGTCACCGTCCCATGTAGCGCAGCGGCCCCAGGAGGATCCGCTGGGCGACGATCACGTGCCGGGCGAGCACCCCGAGGGCCTGCGCCCGTTCGCGGAGCTGCTCGACGGCGGCCTGGATCTCCGCCTGCCGGTCGGGGAGCGCCGCCACGGCCGCCGACACGCGGGCGGCCTCCGCGGACAGCTCCTGCCCCGCGGCGCCGAGGCGCCGGGTGGCGCCGCGCACCGCGCGGTACGCGCCCCACGCCCGGAGCCCCAGCAGGGCGAGGCCGGCCAGGGCCGCCACGAGCCCCACGAGGAACGCCAGCAGGACGGCGTTGTCCCAGATCCAGTCCACGGCGCCGAGTATCGCACGGGCCGCGTGTGGGAGGCTGAGGGCATGACCGCCGACGACCTGCTCGAGGAGGCGCGCCGCCGCGTGCGGCAGCTCATCCTCTCGGGCGACAACACCATCAAGAACCGCGACGACGACGCCCGCCTGGCCCGCGCCCGGGCGCGCTTCGAGGAGGCGCGGCGCATCGCCGCCGAGGCCGGGCTGGACGACGTCCTGCCGATCATCGACGTGCGGCTTGCGGACCTGCCCGGGCCGGAGGGGGACGCCTCGTGAAGGTGCACGACGACATCGACGACCGGCGGCGGGAGTTCATCGAGCGACAGCGGATGTTCTTCGTCGCCACCGCGCCGCTGGAGGCCGAGGGCCACGTCAACCTCTCCCCGAAGGGCCTCGACACCTTCCGGGTGGTGGACGCGCACCGGGTGGCGTACCTGGACCTCACCGGCAGCGGCAACGAGACCTCGGCGCACCTCGCCCAGAACGGCCGCATCACCGTGATGTTCTGCGCCTTCGAGGGCCCGCCGGACATCCTGCGCCTGTACGGCAGGGGCCGGGCGGTCCTCCCCGGCGACGACGGCTGGGACGAGCTGCGGCCGCTGTTCCCCGGCCTGCCCGGCGTGCGGCAGATCGTTGAGGTCGCCGTCGAGCGGGTGCAGACGTCGTGCGGCTTCGCGGTGCCGCGGTTCACCCCGGCCGGCGACCGGGACCAGCTCACCCGCTGGGCGGAGTCCAAGGGGCCGGAGGGCGTCAGGACCTACCAGGTGCGCAACAACCGGGCGTCGATCGACGGCCTGCCCGCCCCGGTCGCGGGCCGGGAGGGCACCGCGGCGTGACTCAGCGCAGGGCGAGCACCGTCCGGTAGGACCGCTCGTGGGCGGCGGCGCACGCCGTCCACGACAGGCGCCGGGCCACCTCCGCGCCGCCCGCCACCAGACGTCCGCGCAGCGCCTCGTCGCGGGCGGCGCGGATGAGGGCCATGGCCAGCGGGCCGCTGTCGCCCACCGGGACCATGAGGCAGCTCTCGCCGTCGCGCAGGTGCTCGCCGAACACCGGGATGTCGCTCACCACGTTCGGCACGCCGGCGGCGGCCGCCTCCAGCACGGTGAGCCCGAACCCCTCCCGGGTGGACGGCGTCGCGACCACGTCGGCGGCGCGGTAGAGCAGCGGCATGTGCTCGACCGGCACGGTGCCGAGCTCCACGACGTCGGCCCCGGCGGGCGGCCGCTCCCCCATGTGGACACGCAGGCCGAGCCGGTCGGCGTCGTCGAGCCACCCGTCACGGTAGTCGGACTCCTCCACGGGCCCGGCGAGCACCAGCAGGGCGCGTTCGCCCAGCCGCGCCCGGGCGCGGGCGAACGCCTCCAGCAGCACCCGGCTGCCCTTGCGCGCCTGCACCCCCGCCACGGTGAGCACCACCGGCCGGCCGCCCCAGCCCATGGCGTCCCCGGCCGCCTCGCGGTCCGCGGCGCACCCGGCGAACCGGTCGGCCTCCACGCCGTGCGGCACCACCAAAGCCTCCACGCCGAACTGCGTGCGGATGCGGTCCGCCCACCAGTTCGACGCGCACACCACCACGTCGGACTCCTGGATGGCGCGCCGCTCGAGCTCCTCCGGCTCCACCTCGCTGTGCGCCTCCAGGTGGTGGACGGTGTGCACCACGGCGCCGACGGTGCCGGCGTCGCGGAGCCCGATGAGGGCGACCGCCGCCGACGGGTCCTCGGCGTGGCCGATGTCGATGCCGTCGCCCAGCGCCACCTCGAGGCTCGTCGCCGAGGAGACCGCGGTCGGCGGCAGGCCGAGCTCCGGGAACGCGGCCGGGCGGTCGGCGTTGCCGACGGCGACGGCGTGCACCTCCAGCCCGCGGGCCCGGAGGGCCGCGCTGAGGCGCTCCGCATGGGTGGCGGCGCCCACCGGACGCGGCCAGCCGCAGGCCACGAGGACCCTCATCCCACGAGGGCCGCGGCCATCCGCGCGGCCGCGGCGTTCGAGGTGAGGACCCGCACGCCCATCTCCGACAGGCGGCGCTCCTGATCGGCGAGGCCCTGCGCGTCGCGCTCGGTCCCGACGACGTGCGCCAGCACGCTCACCTGCGGGCGCCCGCGCAGCAGTGTGCCGAGCGGCTCGGCGAGGGCCCCCACCGGATCGGGGTGCACCCCGTAGCCCAGCACCACGTCCAGCAGCACCACCCGGATGCGCGGGTCGCCGGCGATCTCCTCGATGGCCCGGGTGCGCACCACCGGGTCGACCATGGGGTGCGGAGCGCCGCCGCGCAGCGCGGGGTCGCCGAGGTCGATGCACGCGTGGGCGCGGGCGCCGGCCGCGGCGTCGAACGGCACGGCGTTCGCGAGCCGGACGTTGGAGGTGACCTGCCCCAGGCGGTCGGCGAGCAGGTACGCGGCCTCCGCGCAGAGCCCGGCACCGCAGTAGAGCCCGCGGATGAGGCCGCCGCTCACCCAGCGCGGGCGTCCCGCGGCGGGCGGGGCGACCTGGCGTCCGGCGATGCGGGCGGCGGCGAGCGCGGCGGCGTCGAGGGTGTCGACCACCGTCGCCCCGGGCGGCACCACGACCTCCTCGCCGAACACGCACACCACCACGGGTCGCCCGTCGCACGCCAGTGAGACCACGCGGTCCGCGACCCGCTCGTCGCCGGGCCAGGGGACCAGGATCGTCACCTCGGTATCGGCATCCCGGCGCAGCCGCGCGAGGGCCTCCTCGGCCCCGGCGCCGCCCACGTCCTCGCGCAGGTCGTTGGGCCCCACGACGTAGCAGCCGCCCACCCCGACGCCCATGCGGTCCAGCAGCACCTGCAGCTCACGCGCGGCGCTGCCGCTGGCGGAGACGATGCCGACCGGCCCGTCCGCCACCGCCGGGCCGAATCCGAGCGCCAGGCCCTGCATGCGGGCGTGCCCGGCGCCCGGCCCCAGCACCAGGCGGCCCAGCCGCGCGGCGCGCCCCTTGAGGGCGACCTCGTGGGCGGGGTCCAGGCCGTCCTCCATGAGCAGGACGTCGGAGCCCTCGCCCAGCGCCTTGTGGGCCTCCAGGGCGGCGGGGACGCCGCCGGCGGCGATGATCGCCATCGAAGCCTGCTCGCGCATGTGGTGAACACTAATGACGGTGGGGGCCGCCGCTACGGTTGCCCGGTACGCCGAGATCGGCCGGGAGGAGCGGATGGGCATGCGGGTCAGCGTGATGGGCCCCCCGGCGCTGGCGGAGGCCCTCGTGTCGCAGGGCGCCGAGGTCCACCTGCTGGAGCCCCGGGGCGACGGCCCGTCGGCCACCCTGGGCGAGCTGGTGGTGGCGTACGCCGACGACCGCATCGAGGCGGCGAACGCCCGCGCCGTCGAACACCTGCAGACCAGCCGTCCCGTGCTCGCCGGCGTCGCCCCGGCCGGGCTCCTGCTCGACGTGCCCCGCCCCGCGTGGCTGCTGGTCGGGGGGTCCCGCGCCGACTGGCCGGGGTTGTGCGCCGCCCAGCGCAGGGCGGCCGTGGCGACCTGCCAGCTCGAGGGATGGGCGCACGACGCGGCCACCGCGGAGGCCCTGCTGGCCGGCGGGGAGGTTCCCATCGCGACGGCGATGGCGGCCGGCGCGGTCGCACCGGGCGCCATGGTCATCGGGCCGTCCACGCCGTGCTGGCTGGTGCGGGACGACGCCACGGGCCGCACGGCCGTCGCCCCGGTGCTGCACGGCGGCCCGGCGGTGTGGCGCGGGGACGGGTCACCGGAGAGCCTGCGCCGCGCGCGGATCCTCGCCGAGACGGCGGCACCGGCCCTGGCCGCCGCGCTGCGCGCCTCGGGCCCCGTCGACGTGTACGCCCGGTGCGAGGAGGCGCTGGCCATGGGCGACGACGGCCACGCGCGCACCCGCGCCCTGTCGCTGCTGGTGCTCCACGAGCTGCTGCCGGCGCTGGCGGAGCGCGCGCCGCACTCGGTGCACGCGGTGGCGATGCTCGCCGGGGAGGACGGGCTGGGGCTGTCCGCGGCCGCGGGTGCGGCCCGCGCCACGCTCGCCGGGCTCCCCCCGGACCCCGCCTGCAGCCTGCTCACCTGCGTCGCCGGCGACGGCGACCAGGTGGCCGTGCAGATCGCCGCCCTCCCGGACCGCTGGTTCCGCGCCCCGGCCCCCGCACCCGGTGGACGCCTCCGGCCGGGCCCTCAGCCACTGCGGCGACGCCGCGATCACCGAGCTGGCCGGCCTGGGGGCGGGGGCGGCCGCGGCCGCCGTCCCGCTGGGCATGGGCGGGGCGCCCGAGGGCGCGGCGGCCGCCGCCGCGCGCGCCGCGGCGGTGCGTGCGGTGTCGGTCGCCGCGAGCCGCCGGTTCCGGCCGCCCGGGCTGGACGGCGAGGGCGCGCCCATCGGGATCGACGCGCGCGCCTGCCTCGACCTCGGGGTGTGCCCGGTGATGGCCGGCCTGGCGCTTCCCGGCGTGCACGAGGCCCCGCCGGCGGTGCGGCCGCTGCAGGTCCCCGCGGCGGCGGTGGAGGAGGCGCTGGTGGCCCTCCTCTACGGGCTGGAGCCGGAGGCCCCGCTCAGCCGGTGAGCAGCCAGCGGGTGCCGTACTCCCGCATGGCCTCGACGATCGGCACCAGGTGCCGGCCCTTGTCGGTGAGCGCGTAGTCCACGCGCGGCGGGACGCCGCCGTGCACGGTGCGCTCCACGATCCCCTCCTCCTCCAGCGCCTTGAGCCGGGTGGAGAGGGTGCGCGGGCTGATCCCGCGCAGGGAGCGCTCGAGCTCCGAGAACCGCCGGGTGCCGGTGGCGAGGTCGCGCAGCAGCACCAGCGTCCACTTGCCGGACACGATGCGGGCGGTCTCCACCACGGGGCAGGGCTCGGGGGGCATCGCCTCCGAGTCTAGGACCTCGCCGGGCGTCTCCGCCGCGGGGGCGTCCTCAGGAGTACATCGCCGCGTCACGGCGTGCCGCGCCCGCGTCGAGCATGAGCTTGAAGTCGTGCGGGCTCGAGGCGTGCTGGATCGCCTCGTCGAGCGAGACCCGGCCGTTCGAGACGTGGTCGAACAGCGACTGGTCGAACGTCTGCATGCCGTAGTACTCGCCGTCGCGGATGATCTCGTGGAGGCGCCCGGTCTCGTCCGGGTTGGTGATCATGTCCTTCGCCCGGCCAGTGGTGACCATCACCTCGACGGCGGCCACGCGGCCCTTGCCGTCGCAGCGCGGCACCAGCCGCTGGCTGATGATCCCCTTGAGCGTGCCGGCGAGCATCGCCCGGACCTGCATCTGCTGGTGCAGCGGGTAGAAGCCGATCGCGCGGTTCACCGTCTCGGTGGCGTCCAGGGTGTGCATGGTGGACAGCACCAGGTGGCCGGTCTCCGCGGCGCTCAGGGCGACCTCCATCGTGGTGAGGTCGCGGATCTCGCCGATCATGATCACGTCGGGGTCCTGCCGCAGGACGCGCCGCAGCGCGCCCATGAAGGACTCGGTGTCCAGGCCGACCTCGCGCTGGTTGATGACCGAGCGCCGGTCGTTGTGGAGCATCTCGATCGGGTCCTCGATCGTGACCACGTGCTTGTGGCTCGTCCGGTTGATCCGGTCGATCATCGCGGCGAGCGTCGTGGACTTGCCGGACCCGGTGGTGCCGGTCACGAGGATCACGCCGCGCTCCTCCTCGGCGAGCTTCGCCACCGCGGACGGCATGTCGAGCTCCTCGAGGGTCTTCACGCTGAACGGCACGACGCGCATGACCATCGACGCGGAGCCGCGCTGCCGGAACAGGTTCACGCGGAAGCGGCCGATGCCCGGTGCGGCGAAGGAGAGGTCTGCGTCGCCGGACTCACGGAACTCCGCGAGCTTGGCGTCGTTGCGTTCGCACACCTCTGCGGCGAAGGCGTCGGTGTCGGCCGGCGTGAGCGGCGGGTGGTCGGCGATGGGCTCGAGGCGCCCGTCGACGCGCAGCATCGGGCGCGCCGGCACCTTCAGATGGACATCGCTGGCGCCGCGGCGGATCGCGTACGCGAGGATCGCCTGCAGCCGGGTGCGGGGACGGCTCTCTTCGGTCACGTGGATGCTGTCGGCACGTGGCGGGGCAGTCCTGAGCGACCGGCGGAAATGATGACCTCTGTCCCCCCGGCGGAACCGAGTCCTTGTGGGGCGGGGGCTCCGACGGGCACGATGCCGTGCGTGAGCGATCCCTCTCCCGGTGCGGCGGCCTCCCCAGGCGCGCCCCTGAGCCCGCGGCGCCTTGCGGCGACGGTCGCCGCCGCGGTGGTGGCGGCCCTCGTGGCGCTGGGCATCGCCTCGCTGCTGAACGATCCCGTCGGCGAGGGGCCGCAGGACAAGGCCCCGATCATCGTCGGCGTGGTCACGCCGCAGGGCCAGGAACTGACGGGCGGCGAGAGCAAGCTGCCGCCGCTGTCCATCATCCTCCCGCGAGCCCTGCCGCCGGCGATCCGCCAGCTGCCCGCAGAGCAGCAGGTGGTGGCGCTGCGCGAGGTGATCGCCAAGACCCCGACGGCCAAGCGCTACGTCGAGCTGGGCCGCGCCTACATGGACCTCGCGGACGCCGACAGCGCGGCGACCGCGTTCCGCCAGGCCGAGCGGCTGGCCCCCTCGGACCCGGAGCCCCTCGTGGGCCTCGCGATGAGCCGGGCAATCGCGACCGACACCGGCCTGCAGGAGGCGTCCGGGGAACTGGAGTCCCTGGCGCAGCGGTTCCCCGACAGCCAGCTGGTCGTCTTCAACCAGGGGTGGCTCGCCCTGTACGTCCCCGACGTCACCACGGTGACCGCTTCGTGGAAGCGCACCGTCCAGCTGGGACCCCGCACGCCGCTGGGGCTCCTGGCCGCCGATCTGCTCAAGCAGATCACCAAAGCCGGCGGCTGAACCTCAACGGGTCCTTTACCCGGCGTTAAGCGCACTCGGCTTCCATGTCGAGAACGCTGGTGAGGACTGCCCGCGAGGCGGTCGCAGAGGCCCGGAAAAAAAATCGGGTAACGGGCCTAAAGGTTTTCGGTCTCGTGCCGATAGAGGGGTGCAACCCCCTTGACTTCAAAAGGTATAGCGCTAGTGTCCGAACGTACGTTCGCTGTCTGCTGGATCGGTTTCGGAAGCCCCGGTTCCGGCGCACACGCTGCCAACCAGGGCTGGAGGTGAGCAGTTGTCGCTCAAGGAAATGATCACGACCGAAGAGCTCCAGAGCCTCATGGCCCGCGGCCAGGAGCAGGGCTTCCTCGCCATCGAGGAGGTCGCGCAGGCCGTCGAGGGGATCGACATGGACCCGGCGGCGGCCGAGGAGCTCTACCGCCACATCGACGAGCAGGGCATCGACCTCCTGGACCAGCGTGAGGCCGACGAGCGCATGGCCAAGCTCGCCGAGGAGGCGGACCGGCCGAAGCGCATCAACCTCAAGGCGGACACCAGCACCGACTCGCTGCAGCTCTTCCTGAAGGACGTGGGGCGCATCCCGCTCCTCACGGCCCGCCAGGAAGTCGAGCTCGCCAAGCGGATCGAGCTGGGCGACCTCGAGGCCAAGCGCAAGATGGTGGAGGCGAACCTCCGCCTCGTCGTGTCCATCGCCAAGAACTACCGCAACCAGGGCCTCGCGTTCCTGGACCTCATCCAGGAGGGCACCCTCGGCCTCGTCCGCGCGGCCGAGAAGTTCGACTACCGCAAGGGCTACAAGTTCTCGACGTACGCGACCTGGTGGATCCGCCAGGCCGTCGCCCGCGCGATCGCCGACAAGGGCCGCACCATCCGGATGCCGGTGCACGTCGTCGAGAAGCTCAACAAGATCAACCGCGCGGAGCGCAAGCTCGTGAGCGAGCTGGGCCGGGAGCCGAGCATCGCGGAGATCGCGGACGTGGTGAAGCTGCCGCTTCCGGAGATCGAGTCGATCAAGCGGAGCGCCCAGACCCCGGTCTCCCTCGAGAAGCCGGTCGGCGACGACGAGGAGTCGGAGTTCGGCCAGTTCCTCGCCGACGAGAAGGCGCCCAACCCGGAGGCCCAGGCCCACGCCGTGCTGCGCACGGAGGGGCTGCGGGACGTGCTGAACACCCTCAGCTACCGGGAGCGCCGCGTGCTGGAGCTGCGGTACGGCCTGGGCGGCGAGCACCCTCGCACGCTGGACGAGGTCGGCCGCACGTTCAACGTCACGCGGGAGCGCATCCGCCAGATCGAGAACCAGTCGCTGCAGAAGCTGGCCAGCCTCGCCGAGGCGCAGAAGCTGCGCGACGTGGCGTAACCGCCGCACGACGCGGAGTTCACGACGGGGGGCCCGGTGGGCCCCCCGTTTTCGTTGCGGCCGCGGTAGCCTGAGCGCATGGCACGCGATGCACGCGACGAGGACGACGACTGGCCCGACCCCATCTCGAGCGACGAGGAGCTCGAACGGGCGCGGCGGGCGTTCCAGGACACGTTCGGCCTGCGGCGCAGGGTGCTGCGGTACGCGTACCTGGTGCTGGGGCTGCTGATCGTCCTGGTCATCGTGCTCGCCCTCACCCGCTGACCGGGGCGCGGTGTCCGGCACGCGGATCGGCCTCGTCGCGGACCTGTGGCGCTACCCGGTCAAGTCATTCGCCGGCGAGCGGTCCCGTCATCTGTTCGTGGGGCCGTACGGCATCCAGGGGGACCGGACCCACGCGGTGGTGAGCCCCACCGGGTCGGTGGTCACCGTGCGGCGCGCCAGCCGCATGCTGAACTTCGCCGCCCGCCACGCGGACCCCGAGGCGAGCCGCGGCGTGCTGGTCACCACACCCGACGGCACCGAGCTGCCGGTCGACGACCCCGCCCTGGGGCCGGCCCTCACCGCGGAGCTCGACCGCGACGCCCAGCTCGCCCGCAGCCCGGTGGGCGTGTTCGACGCCGCGCCGCTCCACATCGTCACCGACGCATCGGTACGGCAGGTCGCGGAATGGTCGGGCCGGGACCTCGACACGCGGCGCTTCCGCCCGAACATCGTCGTCGAGCTGGAGGTGCCCGACCCGTTCGCCGAGGCCGCCTGGGTGGGCGGGTTCGTGGCGTTCGGCGAGGGCGCCGTGGCGGGCATCGTCTCCCCCACCGAGCGGTGCGCGGTGACCACCCTCGACCCCGACACCCTGGAGCGCGACAACACCGTGCTCGCGAACCTCGCGAACCGCCTGGACAACCTGTTCGGTGTGTACGCGGAGGTCGCCCGGCCCGGGTGGGTCCGGGTGGGTGACCCCGTCGTCCTCATCCCCTCCCAGGACACCCCGTCCGGTTGACACCGGGTGGTCCCCCTGGCAAGTTGTACGGACCGCCGCGGGGTGGAGCAGTCTGGTAGCTCGTCGGGCTCATAACCCGAAGGTCGCAGGTTCGAATCCTGCCCCCGCTACTCCGAAGGGCCCTCATCCGAGGGCCCTTTTTTCGTGCCCGGAGCCGCACTCAGGTGTTGTCGACCAAGGCGACGGTGAGCAGTCCCGCGAGCACCGCGAGTGCAACCGCGATGGCCGCGAGGATCAAGCCCGCATCCTTGAGGCGGCTGCCACGCGCCGGGCTCGGACGGGCGATCCCGAGCACCAGCGTGAAGACGCCGCAGGCGATGGCCAGCATGCCCAGCTGGGGCGCGCCGCCGAAGTCGGACGCCACGGTGTTGGTGGAGGTGTCCACCGCGGAGCCGTAGGCCAGGAAGGCCGACACCGTGAGCGCCAGGGACACGACGCCGCCGAGGAACGTCGCCCCCGCGGAGGTCCCCTCGCCGGTGGGACGCGGGACCGCCGGGCCTCGCGGCGGTCCGCCACCGGACATCAGCCGGCGGGTGAGACGCCCGCGGTCGGGGTCCCTCGGTGTGTGCGGTCGGTGGAGCGCGTTCGCGGTGCGCATCGCCGTCTCCCGTGTCCGGCGCGGCAGGCCGGTTCCATCATCCGGCCGCCCGGGACCGCCGGCATCCGTGCCGGCCGCGCTGCGGCCTCCATCCCGCCGCAGCGCCCCGGGGCCGCGCCCGGACGGATGCCCCAGCTGCGTTTCCCGGCCGGACGCCAAGGGCACCCTGCGGCATGCGACGGCCGCCACCGGTCCTGCTCTCCGCGCCCCTCCTGGTGCCGGTCGCCGGATCGCAGACCTCGCCGGACGGCGGGACGGGCGGGGGCGAGACCGGCGGGATCGCGGGCTGGGTGTTCCTGCCCATCGGCGCGGCCGCGGTGATCATCCTGATCGCCGTGATCGTCCTCATGGCGCGGCGTGACGCCCACGAGACGGGGCGCCCGCCCGAGGAGCCCGGCGGGCGGTGAGCCGCGCCGCCCGCCGGACACCGCTCCGTCAGGCCGTCGCCGGAACGGCCGGGGCGACCGCGCCCAGGGTCAGCATCATCGGCAGCATGTCGTAGTACTGCCGCAGCTCGATCGCCTGCCCGTCGGCGAAGCGGGCCACGATGCACGTCACGATCGGCGGCACCACCCTCCCGGTCGCCTGCAGCACCGATCCGTCGGGCATCGGGATGGGCCCCGTGTGGGTGCCGATTCAGCGGCCCGTCGCGAACACGAACTCGCCCGCGTCGACGACGCGGTCGATCTCGAACCGCAGGTCCTCGAACATCCGCAGCCGCCCGAACACCTCCGCGAGCATCCGCTCCCTGCCGATCAGGTCCCCCGGCAGCATCGGATCGCGATAGGCGATCCGCGGCGCCATCCTGGACGCGAAGGCCATCTCGTCGCGGTCGTTGTACGCCGTGATCGCGGCCAGCATCAGCTCTGCACCGGTCATCGCCTCACCTCCTGGTCGTGATCGGTGACGGCGCCGGCGCACCGTGCGCCGGTGCCCGATACCGACGCTACGGCCGCCCGACGGCGCGCACATCCGTCACGGGATGGAGGCGCGCGGGGAAGTTCGCACCCCGCGGCCCGGCGGCGATGGCAACGGGTGTCCGGGCGCCACCGGACCGGCCGTCACTCCGACCGGCCGGTGCGCTCCCTCAGCTCGTCGATGAGCCTCGACGCCTCCGCCTTGGAGAGCCCCTCCGGGACCTCCTCGCCGGCCTCCCGCGCCAGCGTCTGCAGATAGGACGCCTGAGGACCGGTCATCGGCTCGTCGCCGGTGGTCCAGTCCTCCGGGTCCTTCGCGGGATCGGTGCGGTCGTGCGGCTCGGCCATCTGGGACCTCCCTGACGCGGTTGGCCCCCGGCCGTTCCCGCACGCCGCCCGCCGGAATCGCGACGGCGTCAGGCCGCCGGCGCGGCCTCCCGGCCGATCCGCACACGCCAGGTCTCCGGCCCCTCCTCCAGGTAGTCCCAGGAGAACGCGCCGGAGCGCTCCGCCTCGAACTGGTACCGCAGCGGCCGCGGATCGTGGTCGTTCACCAGCTCGAACGCCTCGCCCGGGGCGAGCCCGTCGAACAGGCCGAAGATCCTGGGGTGGCGCTCCCGCGGGATGATCTCGCGGACGTCGAGGACGGTGGTGTCGCTCATGTGGCTCCTCCGGTGAGGGGTCGGACAGGACGGTCGGCGTGGCGCGGCCGGCGGGCGGCGGCGCACACGGCGACGGCGGCCGCGACGGCGACCGCCGCGACCAGCAGCAGAAGCGCCCCGGCGCGGGCCAGCGCCGGGACATGCGCCGCGACCCCGGCCACCAGGGCGGCGAGCCCGGCGGCGAACGCCGCCTGCTCGACGGCGGCGAGGCGCTGCGGGAACAGGTCGGACAACGTCGGGGCGCCGGGCGTGCCGGCGAGCCCGGCCCACCGGCCGGTCCACACCAGCATCGGCACCACCTTGAACAGGTGCCCTGAGGTGACGCCGCAGCCCATCCCCACGGCGAGCAGCAGCACCGCCGGGATCGCGGCCCGCACCACCAAGCCGCCCACGATCCAGGTGACGGCGGGGACGAGGCAGGCGGCGGCCGCGGAGGCCAGGCCGATGACCAGGTGCACGAGCGGCGCCTCGGCGCGGCGCCGGCGGTGGCGCGCGACCCCGCCGACATACACGGCCGCGGCCCCGATGCCCGCGAGCAGCAGGACCGCGCCGGCGACGACCACCGGCGTGAGATCCCACAGGATGCCCGCCGCGAGCGGGGGCACCGACGCGTGCCACAGTGCGAGCGCGACCGTGCCGGGGCGCCGCGGGTACCCGTGCGAGAGGGCGAACATCGGCGCCAGGCGGAGCGCCATCGCCAGGATCGCCCCGCCGATCCACCCCACCAGCGCGAGCACGGCGTGCGCGCCGATGAGGCGCAGGCGGTCGACCTCCAGGAACGGCTCGACGCGGTTCGCCGCCATGAGTCCGCCCACCGCGGCGACCGCCACGAGCCAGGTGGTGGCGAGCGCCATGCCCGCGCCCGGCGCCCCGGCGGTCCCCGCCCGCGCGGCGCGGACCAGCACGTTCACCAGGGCCGCGGCCAGGGCGGCGAGCGCGGCGACCACCAGGGTCCCGCCGGTGGCGATCGCCGGCACGTCCTGGGACCACAGCCCCAGCGCCAACGACCAGGCGCCGCCCACCAGTGCGACCCCCGTCAGCGACGCGGGCACGGGGCCCATGAGGACCCTGCGGAACAGCACCGGCACGAGCTGCAGGAGCGCGCCGAGGATCGCCACGGTCAGGAAGCCCAGCCCCAGCAGGTGGACCGCGCCCAGCTGGGCGGGCCCGTAGGCGACGCCGGAGGCCAGATCCGGCGCCGCCAGGGCCAGCGCCGCCATCCCGGCGACCTGGGCGGCCGCGGCCGCGGCCAGGACGGCGACCGGCAGCTGCCACGGGGGCCCGCCGACCGTCGCCCGGCGCTCCGCCGTGCGCGCCCCGGGCGCCTCGTAGCGGCGCTCGCTCACCCCCGGCTCCCCGGGGCGCCCAGGTCCGCCAGGCCCGTCGAGCCGATCCGCTCCGGATCCCACGGCGGGTCGAAGACCACCTCCACGTCCACGGCCGGGCCGCCCGGACGGCCCAGCGCGCGCTCCACGCCGCCCGTGATGACGTCATGGAGGGGGCAGCCCTGGGTGGTGAGGGTCATCGTCACGCCGATGCGGTCCGGGGTGACCTCGAGCCCGTAGATGAGGCCGAGCTCCACCACGTCCAGGCCGAGCTCCGGGTCGATGACCCGCCGGAGCGCCTCCCAGGCCTCGGCTTCGGTCATGACCGCTCCCCCGCGCGGATCCGCAGCAGCACGCCGCGGTCGTCACGGTCCAGGGCGTAGGTGAAGCCCCGGTCGTCGAGCTCCGGCAGCAGGAACGCCGGCACCCGGTCGTTGACATGCAGCAGGACACCGCCCGGCGGCAGCTGCTCCAGGGCGGCGAGGGTGCGCTCCAGGGGCTCCGGCGGCTCCAGGCCCCGGACGTCCAGGAGCACCTCGGGGCGCCAGTAGCGCACCTCCCAGTCGCCCGGCGCCAGCTCCCGGCTCGCCCGGGCGAAGCCCCGCTTGCCGAGCACGTTGTGGAGGGGACGCGGGTCGAACGGCGCCCGCAGCACCAGCACCTCGTCCTGCCCGAGGGCGGCGACCGCCTCCATGATCGCGGCGAAGGGCTCGGTGCCCGCCGCCAGCAGCGGGCGCACGTCCAGGTCCCTGCACGCGGCGTCCTTCGGGGGCGTCATCTGCTGGGCCACGGCATCCATCTCGTCCCTCCCCGGTACATTTTCTCCGTTGAGTCGCAGAATAAATCAGGCAGGGTGGAGGCGCGCAACCGGGCGCGTCGCGGACGGGCCCCGCGGGTACCCTCGGCCGATGCCCGAGGAGAACCCGCACCCCCCTCCCGGCCCGGGACTCCGCGACGTGCCGTGGCTGCTGCGGACGCGGGCGCGCGACCCGCTCGCGCTGCTCGCGGGCATCCGCCGGCGATACGGGGACGTCGCGCACATGTCGGTCGGGGGCCGCCACGCCGTCCTGGTGAGCGATCCGGCGCTCGCCACGCGGCTGCTCGCCGGGCACGCCGGCGACCTGGTCAAGTGGCGGCTGGACGGCAACCGGCGCGTGCTGTTCGGCGACGGGCTGCTGACCAGCGACGGGGAGCTGTGGCGGCGGCAGCGGCGCATCATCCAGCCCGCCTTCGAGCGCGACCGCATGGGCGCCTACGGCGAGGCGGTCGTGCGCCACGCCGCCGCGCGCGCCGCCGCCTGGGAGGACGGCGCGGTTGTGGACGTGGGCGCGGAGATGACGGCCATCACCACGACCGTCGTCGGCGAGGTGATGTTCGGGATGGACCTGTCCCCGCACACCCGCCCGATCCGGGAGGCCGTCGGCGCGGTGATGGAGTTCTTCCAGCTGCTGCAGCCGCCGTTCGGGCCGATCCGGTCGCGGCTGCCGGGGCGGACGCGACGGCGCTTCCTGAGGGCCCGCGACGCGCTGGACGGGCTGGTCGCCCGCGCCGCCGCCGCGCGGCGGGCCGGCGGCGCCACGGGCGACGACATGCTCGGCAGGCTGCTGGCCGCCCGCGACGAGGACGGGCGCCCCCTGCCGGACGACCTCGTCCGCGACGAGATGCTCACCATGCTCGGCGCGGGCCTGGAGACGACCGCGAGCGCCCTGGCGTTCGCGTGGTGGGAGGTGGCCCGCCACCCCGACGCCGCCGCCAGGCTCGCCGCCGAGGCCGACGCGTGGGACGGCGGCCCGGACCCCGCCGCCCTGCCCTTCGCCCGGGCGGTGTTCGAGGAGACCCTGCGCCTGCACCCGCCCGCGTGGATCGTGAGCCGGGTGGCCGCCGCGCCCCTGCCCGTGGGCGGCTGGACCGCGCCGCCGGGCACCGTCGTGATCGTCTCCCCCTACCTGATGCACCGCGACCCGAGGCGCTTCCCGGACCCCGGGCGCTTCGACCCGGACCGGCCGCTGCCGGCGGACGGCGCGTCCGGGTTCCTGCCGTTCGGCGCCGGTCCGCGCAAGTGCGTGGGCACCCACCTCGCCCGCGCCGAGGGCCCGCTGGTGCTCGCGACCATCGCCCGGACGACGGCCCTGCGGCCGGCGGGGCGGGCCCCGCGCGAGCGGCCGATGATGACCCTGCGCCCCGACCGGGGCCCGATGATGCGCGTGGAGCGGCGTTCGTCCCCGGCGCCGGCGCCCGCGCCGCACTACCCTGTGGAACCGTGAGCTCCGGAACGACCACCGCCGCACGCGCGACCACCGCCCGCGGCGCCCTGCCGCTGATGCTCGGGGCCGGGGCGATCGCCCTGGCCGTCGCCCTCACGATCCTCACCGGCGGCGCGTTCAGCGCCCGCACCGGCTACGACCAGGCCGTCCGGGACGTCGTGCTCGACGACTGGTGGACGCTGTGGGCCATCCCGCCGGTGGAGGTGGCCCTCACGGGCCTGCTCGTCGCCTGGCTGCTCATCACCGGCCGTCGCGAGGGCCGGGCCTACGCCCTGGCCGCCGGCGCGGTGCTGCTGCTGGCCATCTGCTCCCCCGTCGCGGGTCTGGCCCAGAGCGGCCTGCTGTCGGCGCACATGGGCCAGCACGTCCTCATCGGCGCGGTCGCCCCGCTGCTCGCGCTGATGGCGCTGCCCCAGGCGGTGCCCGGCGAGACCCGGCGCCGGTGGTGGACGCCGCTGCTGTCGCCGCCGATGGCGTTCGGGCTGTGGGTGCTGAGCACCGTCACCTGGCTGGTCCCCGCCATCCACCACCACGTGCTGATCAGCCAGCCGCTGTGGATCGTGCAGCAGGTGGCGTTCTTCACCTTCGGGGCGATCTTCTGGGCGCCGGTGACGGAGCGCCTCGCGGCCGCCCCCCGCTGGTACACGACCGGCGTGAAGTGCGGCGTGATGATCGGCCTGTGGTTCGTGGGCCTCACCATCGCCAACGTCTTCTGGTTCGCCGGCCACGCGTTCTACGCGTCGCATGCGGCGGCCGCGCAGGCCCTGGGCATGAGCCCGCTCGAGGACCAGGGCATCGCGGGCACCGTGATGATGGTGACCCACTGCTTCATCGCGTTCGGCGCGGTCGCGGTGCTGTTCTTCCGCGCGGCGCGCGAGCGCACCGTCCAGCAGCGCCTGGTCGAAGCGGGGATCGACGCGGAGCGGGCGCGCTGGGCGGTGCGGTACGGCGGGGCCGAGGAGCTGGCCCAGGAGGCCGGGATCCCGATCAAGGTGCGGGCCGGGATCGACTAGCCGCGAGGGCGCCGGTCAGGCGCACTCGCTGTTGGTGCCCAGAGTCGCGACGCGGCCGTCGAGGTTGACCGTGCCGTCGGCCAGGACGTCGATGTCGATGTCGCGGTCGTCGGCGGTGCCCGGGGCGTCCAGGCGGATGATCACGCCGGTGAAGCGGCCGGCGGCGGCGCCGGTGCGCGTGATGGTCCAGGTGCCGTCGGTCGTGGTGAGGCTGGCGCCGCCGGCGGTCCCGAAGATGGTGTTGACGACCTCGCGGTACTGGCCGTTGCTGCAGAAGTTGATCTGCCGCTGCGTCAGGGAGAAGGCGTCCGAGGTCTCCCGCAGGACGGCCTTGCCCTTGAGCAGCTGGTTGAACTGGTCGCGGATCTGGGTGTCGGAGGGGACGCCCGCCGCGGGCGGGGTGGAGGGGATGACCGGGGCGCCGCCGGACGCCGGCGGGGTCGCGCCGGAGCCGCCCTGCTGCGTGCCGGCCGCCGGGGTGAAGCCCTCGCAGGTGGCCCACAGCCCGCGCGCAGCGTCCTGGGCGGCGATCTCGGCGTCCACCAGGACCTGGCCGGAGGTGAACAGGTCGGCGCCGTCGGTGCGGGCGAATCCGCCGACCACCATGCGCCGGTTGAGCTGGAAGCGGTCGGTGCGGACCAGCGCCGAGAACCGCTTGGCGCGGGCGCCGGGCCGCCGGCCCGGGAAGGTGAACCGGACGGCGGAGCCCAGGGCGACCGAGGCCTTGAGGCGGCGGGTCGCGGCGGTGGCGAAGCACTCGCCGGGCTCGGGGGCGTCCACGCCCGCCAGGTCGACGGTGCGGACGACGCCGCCCTGGCGCACCCGGAGGGTGTCGCCGTCGACGACCTTCGCGACGGTCCCGGAGGCGGGGACCGGGGCGGGCAGCGCGGCCGGCGCGAACGCGAGCGCGGCGGTGGCGGCGGCGAGGACGGCGGGGAGGTGGCGGCGGTTGAACATGGTGTGCTCCGGGGTGTGTGCGGTTGCCTGTGTCCTCGAAGGACGCCGCCCCGGCCCCGTCCATTCCGCCGCCGCCGAAGAAATCTCCTCCGGGCCTACCCCGCGGTCACCGCGACGCCCGCCGCGATCTCCGCGCGCAGGAGCGGGACGTCCTGCGGGCGGTTCACCGCGAGGCCGCCCACGACGGCGCCGCCGTCCCCGAGGTAGCGGACGGTGAAGCCGTCGGGCTCGTCGTCGATGACCGACTCCCCCGTGGGGTGCCCCACCATCTGCAGCCGCCAGCCGAACTGGTCGCTCCACACGTAGGGGATCCCCGGCGACGGGATGTCCGCCCCGGCGATGGCGGCGGCCACGGCGCGCGCCGACTCCGCCGCCGCCGACCAGTGCTCCAGCCGCGCGTGGCGGCCGATGTCCCGGCGCCACAGGCTCGCGACGTCACCGCAGGCGAACACCCCGTCCACCTCCGTCCGGCCCGCCTCGTCGGTGACGATCCCGCCGTCCATCGCCAGCGGCAGGCGGCCGCCGAGCAGCTCGGTGTTCGGGACGGCGCCGATCCCCACCACGACCTCGTCGCACGGGATCTCGCCGCCGCCGCGCAGCCGGACCGCGCGCACACGGCCGGCGCCGGCCACGATCTCCTCCACCATGGCGCCCATGTGCAGGTGGACGCCGGCCATGCGCATCCGGTCGGCCACGCGGGCGCCCGCCTCGGGGCCGAGCACCCGCCCGAGCGGCAGCTCCTCCACCTCCACGACGTGCACCTCGGTGCCGAGGCCGCGGGCGCTGGAGGCGAGCTCCGCCCCCACGAACCCGGCCCCGATGAGCACCATCCTGGTGCCCGGCCCCAGGCGGCGCCGCAGCTCGCGGGCGTCGGCGAGGGTGCGGAGGTGGTGCACGCCGTCGACCGGCGGCGTGCCCGGCAGGCGCCGGGCGCGGGCGCCGGTGGCGACCACCAGCCGCCGCCAGGCGACCGGCTCGTCACCCGCCACGGCGGTGCGCGCGTCGAGGTCCACGGAGATCACCTCGGCGGCGGTGCGCAGGTCGATGCCGCGCGAGGCCCAGGCGTCGTCCGGCCGCAGGGCGACGTCGGCGAGGTCGTGGCCGTCGGTGATGACGGTCTTCGAGAGGGCGGGCCGCTCGTACGGCGGGAACGGCTCGTCCCCGGCGAGGAGGATGTCCCCCGCGAACCCGTACGCCCGGAGCGCCTCGGCGCAACGGGCGCCGGCGAGGCCGGCGCCCACGATGAGCACGTCCGTGCGCCGCACGGTCACACGACCTTGGCGCCGTCGGCCGCCACGACGGTGATGGCCGTCATCGGGCAGGCCCGTGCGGCGGCGAGGGCCGCCTCCCGGTCGGTGGCGGTGACGGTCGCGACGGCGATGCCGTCGCCGCCCAGGACGAAGGTCTCGGGGTCGAGGTCGACGCAGGCGCCGAAGCCGGTGCAGGCGGACGGGTCGATGGAGATGCGGTACTCGGGCATGTCAGCTCCCTGTGCTGGGGACGGGTCTGGCCGCGGGGGCGGCGGTTGCGCGCGCCGTGAGGACGCGCCATGTGGTGGCCCCGGCAACCGCGGATGCGGCGCCGAGCAGGAGCGCGAGGCCCCAGGGGCGTTCCGGATCGCTTCCGGCCATGAGGCCGTGGGCGGTGGCGGCGACGAAGACGGCGAAGGTCGCCTTGTGCAGCCGGCGCCAGGCCGGGACGCCGATTCGGCGCCGGACCCGGAACGACAGGTGGACGATGAGCCAGACCTCGCCGGCGACGACGCCGACGCCCACCCACAGCGGGCGGTACGGGCCGGTGCCGGGGATCACGAGGTCCTGGGGCATCGTGGGCAGGTTGCGGTCGAGCAGGAGCACCACCCCGTGCAGCGCGACGGCGGCCAGGCCGACGAGCGACAGGGTGCGGTGCAGGTCGAGCCGGATCGCGGGCGCGATGCGCTTGGGCAGCGCCCGGGTCTTGATGAGCAGGCCCGCGAGCACGGTGCACGTGACGGCGCCGTAGGCGACCAGCCCCGTCGCGCGCACCAGCACCCAGAAGGCCGGGGTGATCTTGGGTCGGTGGATCACCCCCAGCTCGGGGTCCGCGGCGAGCACCGCATGGGCGAGTGCGGACATCAGGAGGCCTTCGTCCAGACCACGTGGTGCGCGGGCCTGCGGGCCAGGATCGGCGGGGCACCCGCCCGCCGCCGGGCGATCACCGGCCCCGGTGGCAGCTCGAGCATCCCGGTGCGCTCCAGCCGCGCGCGCAGGCGCCGCTGGTAGTCGGACCAGCGCCGGCGGACGGCCGCCTCCACCGCGATCGCGCGGGCGTCCAGCCGCGCCTCCCAGCGGTCGAGGGCGACCATCCGGGGATCCCGCGGCGGGACGGCGGCGGGGCCCTCCCACGGCCGGCCGGCGAGGACGGCCCACGCCACCAGGAACGCCACCACGGCGATCCCGACCACGAGGGCCTTGACGGAGTCGGCGGGGGATCGGGTCATCAGTCGTCCCCGTTCCCCTCATGGGCCGCCGTGGTGGTGGCCGGGGGCGGCTGGGAGGACTGGCCGGACGTGGTGGTCCGGCCGGGACGGCGCCGCGGCGTCGTGGTGGTGGGCGCCGGGGTCGTGCTGGTCCCGCCGCCGCCGGTGGTGCGGGTGTCGCCGCCGGTCCTCGTCCCGGCGGCGGGCGAGGTGGTCGTCCCGCCCGCCGCCGGCGGGGGCGCGTGGACGGTCGTGGTGGTGCCGGGTGACGGCACGGTGCGCGCGGGTGCGGGCGCGGCCGATGGGGCGGCCGTGGTGGTGCCCCCACGCCGGCGGGCCGGCAGGGCCGGCAGCGGGGAGGGCTGCGGGACCGGGGTTCCGCCCGCGGGCGCTGCCGCCGGGACGGCCGAGGGGGGTCGCGGATCCCCCGCCCGCGGCGGCCCGAGCCACGGGCGCCGTTCCCGGCCGTGGAGGCGCGCACGGCGGCCCGCCGCGCCTCGCGCCGCCGGATCGCGGGCAGCCCCGGGGTGGGGGCGCCCATCGCGTCCTCGAAGCCGTTCCTGCTCCTCCGCGAGCTCGGCCGCGCGCGGCGACGACCTCATCGGGGACCGCGGCCGGGGGCGGCGGTACGGACCCAGCTCGGACGGTGCGGGCGATGGCGACGCCGCCCGCGATGGTCCCGGTGGACACGAGCAGCGCGGTGGCGACGGTGCGTGTGCGCATCGTCACTCCTCTCGTCGGTGACCTCTGCAGATCACCACTGGGGAGGCCGGACGGACTTACGTCGGCGTCGGCGGACTCCGGCGTTGAGGTTCCGCAACCCGGGGGAGCGCCCCCCTTGGGGGGCGGCGAACTAGACGGAGGTCGTGGGAGAACTCCCTCGAGCCTCGGAAAAGCTCACATTTGATGAACCCGCAATTGGCGATAGCCTCCGCACGCTCCCGAGCACCGGTGCCCGTCCCGGTGTGACCTACGAACACAGGGAACGTCCTGCCCGCGACCCTTCAGGACCGCCCGGCCGCGCTGGCCTACCTCCCGGCGCCCTCCGGGGAGTTCTCCGACGAGTGGATCGTGCGTCTCGTGCGCCAGGGGGACGCGCGCGCCTTCGAGCAGCTCGTGGACCGGTACCGCGACCCGCTGTCCCGGTACTGCCGCGGCGTCACCGGCCACGCCCAGGACGCCGAGGAGGCGTTCCAGACGACGCTGATCAAGGCGTACCAGGCGATCCGCCGCGGGGACCGGGTCACCTCCCTGCGGCCGTGGCTGCTGGCGATCGCCCGGAACGCGTGCCTGGACCTCATCCGGCAGCGCCCGGACTGGCAGACGCTCACCACCGAGCAGGCCGCCCGCGGCGACGACCCCGGCGACATGCAGGTCACCCGCGAGCGGTTCGAGGGACTGCGGCGCGACCTGGCCGACCTCAAGGAGCTGCACCGCTCGGCGCTGCTGCTGCGCGAGCTCAACGGCATGTCGCACCGGGAGATCGGCGACGCGCTCGGCACCTCCCCGGAGAGCGCGAAGCGGCTCATCTTCGAGGCCCGCGAGTCGCTGGTGGAGCGGGCCGCCGGCCGCGAGCTGGACTGCGCGGACGTCCGCGCCCGCATCTCCGAGCACGACGGCCGCATGCTGCGGTCCCGCCGGCTGCGCGCCCACCTCGACGAGTGCGCCTGCTGCGCGGAGTACCGCGCGACCCTGGTGAACCGCCCGCGCCAGCTCGCCGCGATGTTCCCCGTCATCCCCGCCGTCGCCGCGGCCCGGATCCTCAAGGGGCTCGGCCTCGGGCTGGGCGGCGGTGCCGCCGCCGGCAGCGGCGGGCTCACGGCCCTGGTGGGATCGGTGGGCGGGGGATCGTTCCTGGGCGGCCTCAGCGTCCAGACCGCCGCCATCCTGGGCGTGCTGACCATCGGCGGCGCCACGGTGGTGCCCGGCATGGTGGTCGCCGACCGCCCGACGAGCGGTGTCAGCGGGACGAAGATGGAGGCTCAGCCGCAGCTGGACATCACCAGCATGGGTGCGCACCGCCTGCTGACCGGAGCCGCGATCGAGCGGATCCAGGCGTCCGGGCCCGGGTCGATGACGCTGCTGACGGCGTCCGGCAGGGCCACGCCGGCCGCCCCGGGCGCGCAGGAGCAGGCCGCGCCCCCCGTCGCCGCCCCGGCCGTGGACCCGGTTCCGGCCGCCGCGCCGCAGGGCGCGACCACCCAGGATCCGCCCGCCCCCCTGACCGCCCCGGTCGAGCCCGCCTCCACGCCGGCGAGCGGGCCCGCGGAGGAGCCGCAGAAGACGCACGGCCCGTCGGGTGGCACGCCGCCCGGGCAGGTGCGCCGCACCGAGACGCCCGCCGGGGCACACCCGGACCAGGGGTCCTCGCCCGCCACGCGCGCCGACGGGAACACCGCGGGTGTCGGCGCGGCCCCGGGCCGCCGGGTCGCCCGGGGGAACCCGCACCGCGGCGGCGCCGCCGAGGCCCCCGTCGACGACCCGCCCGCCACGACGTCGCCCACCCCGCCGCCCGCCGAGCCGGCGGAGCCCGTGGCCCCGCCCGTCACCACGCCGGAGACCGAGACGCCGAACCCCGCCGCCCCCGGGCGCTCCGGGAGCAGGGCCGGCCCACGCCCCCCGGCGCGGTGCGTCCCAGGGACCCCTCCGTCGCCGCCCAGCGGCGTCGAGGACACCGGCTCGCGGCCGTCGCCGCCCGCCGTCACGCCGGCGCCCGTGCCCTCCGGCCCCGAGTCGGCCCCGTCGCCCTCGCAGCCCGGCCCGCCCCCGGGCAAGGGCCCGTCCACGAGCCCGCCGCCGTCCAAGGGCAAGGCCCCCAAGGGCAAGGTCCCCGGCACGGGCAAGGGCGAGCACGGCGCCTCCGGGCACCACAAGGGCCACCACGGGTGCCACTCGCACGACGGCGGTTCGGCCGACGAGGACTGACGCGGGCCGCGGACGGTTTGACCTCCCTCCGCGCCCTTCGTCCCCCGACCGTCCCCCCGCCGGGCACATGACCCCGGCGGAGGTCATCATGTGCGCATGGCGAACGGGACCCGGATGACGTTGCCCGAAGCGTCATCGGCGGTATCCCAGGTGCCGAAGAGACCTCAATATGCGACAACCGGTGCCCGGACCCCCTGCGGCGGGGTGTTCCGTTCGGCCGGCCGGCGAATTCGATCTGGAGCGACGCGTGTCCACCACTGAATCCACCGTCCAGGTACTGCTCCCCGAGCTCGGGGAGTCGGTCACGGAGGGCAGCATCGTCGAGTGGCGGGTCGCCGAGGGCGACACGGTCGCCGCCGGCGACACCCTGCTCGACCTGACGACCGACAAGGTGGACGTCGAGGTACCCGCACCGGTGGCCGGCGTCGTGGTCCGCATCGTCGCCGCCGCGGGCGACACGGTGGAGGTCGGGGCCCTCCTCGCGGAGATCTCGACGGACGGGTCCGCGCCGCCGCCGCCGCCCGCACCCGCGCCGGAGCCGGTCGCCACCGGGGCCGCCCAGGAGTCCGCCGCCGCGGTCGCCGAGGCGCCGCCCCCGCCCGCTCCCGCCGCCCCCGCCCCGGCCGCCGGGGACGCGGAGCTCTACCCGGTGCGCCTGCCCGAGATGGAGTCCATCGTCGAGGGCACGATGGTCGAGTGGTTCAAGAAGCCGGGCGACGCCGTCCGCCAGGACGAGGACCTCGCCGAGATCTCGACGGACAAGGTCGACGCGCCGGTGCCGTCGCCGGTGAGCGGCGTGCTGCACAGCATCCTCGTGCATCCGGGTGACAGCTTCGAGATCACCGAGCCCATCTGCATGATCGCCGTGGGCGAGGGCGCCGCCGCCGCGGCTCCGGCCCCGCAGGCCGCGTCCCCCGCCGCCCAGGCCCCGGGCACCCCGCCCGCCGACGCCGAGGGCCCGCCCGCGACGCCCGTGGCCCGCCGCCTGGCGGCGACCGGCGGCGTCGACCTCGCCGGGGTCTCCGGCAGCGGCCCGGCCGGGATGATCCAGAAGGGCGACGTCGAGCGCGCCATCGCCTCCGGCGCCAACGGCTCCGGCAACGGCGCCGGCGCGGCCGCCCCCGCGGCGCCCGCCGCCGCCGGCGAGGAGGCCGTGCTGCTGAAGGGCCCGTCCGCGGTGCTCGCCAAGTACATGGACGACTCGCTCACGGTCCCCACCGCGACCAGCTTCCGCACCGTGCAGGTGGGCACCCTGGACGCCCAGCGCCGCCAGATCAACGCGGACCTCGCGGCCGAGGGCCGCAAGGAGAAGCTGAGCTTCACCCACCTGGTCGCCTGGGCGATCGTGAAGGCCGCCCAGCGCTGGCCCGTGATGAACACCGGGTTCGAGCGCACCGACGGCAAGCCGCACGCCCTGCGGCGCGACGGGGTGAACATCGGCCTCGCCGTGGACGTGGAGCGCAAGGACGGCAGCCGCGCCCTGATGGTCCCGGTGGTGAAGAACGCCGGCGCCCTGGGCTTCCGCGGCTTCCGCGACGCCTTCGACGACCTGGTCAAGCGCACCCGCACGGGCGGCATCACCCCCGACGAGCTGCGCGGCGCCACCGTGAGCCTCACCAACCCGGGCGGCATCGGGACGATCGCCTCCGTGCCGCGGCTCATGGCCGGCCAGGGCACGATCGTGGCCACCGGCTCCATCGCCTACCCGCCGGGCTTCGGCCGCGTCGCCTCCGAGAAGCTCAAGGAGCTGGGCGTCGAGAAGGTCATGACCATGACCTCCACGTACGACCACCGCGTGATCCAGGGCGCCGAGTCCGGCGGCTTCCTCGCCACCATCGACGCCTTCCTGGAGGGCGACGAGGGCTTCTACGACGAGGTCCGCCAGAGCCTCGGCCTCGCCCCGGCCCGCCCGGAGCCCGCCGCGGCGCCGGTGCCGGCCGCCGCGCCCGCCGGCGGCGCCGTGCAGACGGTGCCCGACATGGACCTGGTCGCCTGGACCGCCGCCGCCATGTCGGTGGTGAAGGCCACCCGCAGCCACGGCCACCTCAAGGCCACGCTCGACCCGCTGGGCTCGGTCCCGCCGGGCGACCCGGCCCTGGAGCCCGCGACCGTCGGGCTCACGCCCGAGATGATGGCCCGCATCCCCGCCTCCGTGCTGCGGGTGAACGTGCCGGGCGACAGCTTCCTCGCCGCCCTGCCGAACCTGCAGGCCGCGTACTGCGGCAACATCGCGTACGAGGTCGAGCACATCTCCTCGCACGAGCAGCGGCTGTGGTGGCGCAAGCAGATCGAGAGCGGCGCCATGGCGAAGCCCATGCCGCCGGAGCGCCGCATGGCCGTGCTGGAGCGCCTCGTGCAGGTGGACGCCTTCGAGCGGTTCCTGCGGCGCCAGTACCTGGGCCAGAAGACCTTCTCGATCGAGGGCGTGGACACCATGGTGCCCCTCACCGACGAGATCATCGAGCTGGTCGCCGAGACCGGCGCGGAGGAGGTCGTGCTCGGCATGGCCCACCGCGGCCGGCTGTCGTTCATCACCCACGTCGTGGGCCGCCCCGTGGAGTCGATCCTCGCCGAGTTCGAAGGCCACATCGAGTTCCACGAGGAGGACGAGGACCAGGAGTTCCACACCACCGCCGGCGACGTGAAGTACCACCTCGGCGCCGAGGGCACCTTCGTGACCCGCGCCGGGCGGCCGGTGACGGTGACCCTGGGGGCGAACCCCAGCCACCTCGAGCAGGTCAACGCCGTGGTGGAGGGCTCCACCCGCGCCCGGCAGACCGACCGGCACGAGTCCGTGGCCCGCATCGACCCGAGCGTCGCGGTGCCCGTCGTCATCCACGGCGACGCGGCCTTCAGCGGCCAGGGCGTCGTGGCGGAGACCCTGAACCTGCAGGGCCTGCGCGGCTACACCACCGGCGGCACGATCCACGTGATCGCCAACAACCAGATCGGCTTCACCACCGACCCGCAGGACTCGCGCAGCACGCACAACGCCAGCGACCTGGCCCGCGGCTTCGACGTCCCGATCATCCACGTCAACGCCGACGACGTGGAGGCCTGCCTGGTGGCGGCCCGCCTCGCCGTGGCGTTCCGCGCGACCTACAACCGCGACGTGCTGATCGACCTCATCGGGTACCGGCGCCTCGGCCACAACGAGGTGGACGAGCCGGCCTACACCCAGCCCGTGATGAGCAGCACCATCAAGGCGCACCCGCCGGTCAGCAAGATCTACGGCCGCCGCCTCATCGAGGACGGGCTCATCACCGAGGAGCGCTTCAACGAGATGCTCTCCTCGGCCGAGCGCCGCATGAGCGAGGCGCACCGCGCCGTCGCGGCGGAGTCGCCCGCCCACGACGACCACCACCGCGTCGTGCAGCAGCCGCCGGTCGAGACCGCCGTGAGCGAGGAGATCCTCCTCGACCTCAACGAGCAGCTCATCACCGTGCCCGAGGGCTTCACCATCCACCCGAAGCTCAAGCCGCAGCTGGACCGCCGCCGCCAGGCGATGGGCGCCGAGGGCGGCATCACCTGGGCGCACGCCGAGGCCCTGGCCTACGCGGCGCTGCTCACCCAGGAGGGCGTGCCGATCCGCCTCACCGGCCAGGACGTCGCCCGCGGCACCTTCAGCCAGCGGCACCTGGAGCTCCACGACGTCGGCGAGGGCGAGACCTGGACGCCGCGCACCGGGCGCACCCACATCCCGATGCAGAACCTCAACGGCGCGAAGGGCTCCTTCGAGCTGCACAACAGCCCGCTGTCGGAGGCCGCGGCGATGGGCTTCGAGTACGGGTACAGCACCCGCGCCTCGGAGGCCCTGGTGCTGTGGGAGGCCCAGTACGGCGACTTCGCCAACGGCGCGCAGATCATGATCGACCAGTTCATCGTGAGCGGCCGCGCCAAGTGGGGCGAGAAGTCCCGCCTCACCCTCCTGCTGCCGCACGGGTACGAGGGCAACGGCCCGGAGCACAGCTCCGCCCGCATCGAGCGGTTCCTGCAGCTCGCCGCGGAGGACAACATCCGCGTGGCGAACTGCTCCACCGCCGCCCAGTACTTCCACCTGCTGCGCAAGCAGGCCCTCACGGACCGCCAGCGGCCGCTGATCATCTTCACGCCCAAGAGCCTCCTGCGGCTCAAGAGCGCGAGCTCGGCGCTGTCGGACCTCACGAGCGGGTGGTTCCACCCGGTGCTCGACGACCCGCAGACCACCGACAACGCCGCGGTCCGCACCGTCCTGCTGTGCAGCGGCAAGGTGTACCACGAGCTCCAGGCCCACCCGACCCGCGAGGGACGGACGGACGTGGCCGTCGGCCGGGTCGAGATGCTCTACCCGTTCCCCGAGAAGGAGCTTCGCGACCTGCTCGCCAAGTACCCGAACGCGGAGCGGTTCGTGTGGGTGCAGGAGGAGCCGCAGAACATGGGCTCCTGGGACTACATCCACCCGCTGATCACGGAGCGCCTCGGCATCAAGCTGGGCTACGAGGGCCGTGACCCCCGGGCCAGCCCGAGCGAGGGGTACCCGCAGGCCCACCAGGCCGAGCAGGAGCGCCTGCTCTCCGCCGCGCTGGACCCGAACCGGGAGTGAGCGTGACGTGGCGGCGTCTGGGCCCGGCCGTGCTGGCGGGCCCGGACGCCGTCGCCCTCCCCCAGGCCCTCCTGGACGGGATGGCGCCGTCGGGGCCTCCCGCCGCGTCGTGGTCGTTCGTGGACCGCACCGTGCTGGTGCTGGGCCGGGCGGCGCGCGACCCGGTGCTCAACCTGCCCGCCGCCGAGCGGCTGGGCGTGGACGTCGTGCGCCGCCGCTCCGGCGGCGGGCCCGTGCTGTGGGACGCCGAGCTGGTGTCGTTCGACGTGGTGCTGCCGCCGGGGCATCCCCTCGCGGACCGGGACCTGGCGATGGCGTACCGGTGGATCGGCGAGGCGGTCGCCGAGGGGATCGCGACGCTCGGGGTGCCGGTGCGCGTGGTGGGCGTGGAGGAGGCGCACGCCGCCCAGCGCCGCGCCGATCCCGCCTCGCTGCGCGCCGCGCGGGCGTGCTTCGGCGGCCTGTCGCCCTTCGAGGTGGTGGGCCCGGACGACCGGAAGGTGGTGGGGCTCAGCCAGGTGCGGCGCCGGACGGGCTCCCTGTTCCAGTGCGGCGTGCCGCTGTCGTTCGACGCGGCGCTGCTCGCCGAGCTCCTGGAGCCGGACCCGGCGGAGCGCGACGCCCTGCGCGACGCCCTGGACGGGGCCGCCACGGGCCTGCGGTCATGGGTCCCCGGGGTGCGCCGGGAGGACGTCGTGGAGGCCGTGGAGGGGGCGCTGGAGCGCCGTGAGGGGGTCCGGCTCGTGCCGGACGCCCCCGCCGCCTGACCTCAGCCGGCCTTCACCGCGATGGACACCGCGAAGTGGCCCAGCTCGTCGGTGTGCCACTCCACCAGGTCCAGGCCGGCGCGCCGGTAGACCTCCTCCGCGGTGTCGCGGCGGAACTTGCAGCACAGCTCGGTGACGAGCTCCTCGCCGGCCTCGAACGCGACCTCCATGCCCAGGGCGCCCAGGTGCACGCGCATCGGCTCCTGCGCCCGCAGGCGCATCTCCACCCGCTCCAGGCGGGGGCGCCACACGGCCCGGTGGTCCCAGGCCTCGGGCACGAAGTCCGCGGCGAGCTCCCGGTTGATGACCCGCAGGATGTTCCGGTTGAACTCGGCGGTCACCCCGGCCGCGTCGTCGTAGGCGCGCCGGATGCGCTCCGGGTCGCCGCCCACGATGTCCATGCCCATCAGCAGCGCGTCGCCGGGCTCCAGCAGCCCGGCCAGGTGCCGCATGAACGGGTCGCGGTGCTCGGGCGGGAGGTTGCCGATGGTGCCCCCCAGGAACGCCACGAGCCGGCGACCGGCGACGGGACGGGCGGGGACCTTGTCGAGGTGCCGCTCGAAGTCGCCGGCCACGGCGTGCACCCGCAGGCCGGGGTACGCCTCGGCGAGCATGCCGGCGGCGTCCAGGAGCGCCGGCGGGCAGACGTCCACCGGCAGGTACCGGCGCAGCAGGCCCGCGGCGTCCATGGCGTCGAGGATCACCCGCGTCTTGCGGGAGGAGCCGGACCCGAGCTCCACCAGCTCGGTGGGCCGCAGGCGCTCCACCACCCCGGGCATCTCACGCTGCAGGATGCCGAGCTCCGTGCGCGCCTGGTAGTACTCGGGCAGGTCGGTGATCTGCTCGTACAGGTCGCTCCCGACCGCGTCGTACAGGTACTTGGGCAGCAGGAACCGCGGGCTCGCCGACAGGCCCTCGCGGACGTCGTCGGCCAGGGAGTCCAGGGCGCCGGCGGCACCGAGGTGCACGTCCAGCCGGTACGGCTTGGGCGACCGCGTGCGGCGCGGCTGCAGGGTGGTGCTCATGTCGTCTCCCCATCCCATGCCAGCCGGAGGCCGGCGAAGATCTGGCGCCGTTGCGGCAGGTCCCAGTTCCTGAAGCTGCGGGACACCACGTGCGCCTGCGCGGCCCACGAGCCGCCCTTCAGGACGCGGTACCCGCCGTCGAAGAACACCTCCGCGTATTCCCGGTACGGGAACGCCCGGAATCCCGGGTGGCCGCCGAACTCGGTGGAGGTCCACTCCCACACGTCGCCCAGCACGGACCGGCAGCCGGCGTCGCTCGTGCCGGGCAGCGTCCCCGGGGGCAGCGGCCGGAAGCTGGTGGCGCCGAGGTTCCACCGGGCCGGGTCGGCGACGGCGCCCGCGGCGGCGCGCTCCCACTCGGCCTCGGTGGGCAGCCGGGCGCCGGCCCACCGCGCGTAGGCGTCGGCCTCGAACCACGACACGTGGCACACCGGCTCGGCCGGGTCGACGGCCCGCTCGAGGTCCATGTCCCGCAGGGCCCAGTCGTCGTCGGCGTCGCGGAACCAGAACAGCGGCGCGGTGGCGTCCTCGGACACGCGCCAGGCCCAGCCCTCCGGCGTCCACAGCTCCGGCCGGTCGTAGCCGCCGTCGGTGATGAACCCGAGCCAGTCGCCGCAGGTCACGGGGTCGCGGGCGATCGCGAACGCCGGCAGGTGCACCTCGTACGCCGGCCGCTCGCAGTCGTAGGCGAAGCCGTCGCCCGTGGCCCCGACCGTGGCGGGCCCGGCGGGGATCGCGATGCGCGCCGGGGCGGCGGCGGGCGCCGGTGCCGGCGGGCGGGCGGCGGGCCGGACGGGGACGTAGGCACCCGGGTCCGCGAGCTTCATGCCCTGCAGGATCGTCTCGGTGTGCTGGGCCTCGTGGCCGGCCACCAGGCCGAACACGAACCCGCCGTGCGCGAGGGCGTCGGAGGGGTCGTCGAGGCGGCACCGCCCGAGGGCGCCGAGGGTGCGCTCCCGGGTCTCGGCGAGGTAGGAGCGGGCCTCCGGCGGGGTGAGGATGCGGATGCTGGTGCGCACCGCGCGGGGCGTCTCGAACGCGTCGTAGGCGGCCTGGAGGTCGGGGTGCAGGGAGTCGCCGCCGGCGAGGCGGCAGCACACCCACAGCTCCTCGTAGGCGGCGATGTGCCCGAGGTCCCAGACGGGCGGGCTCATGATGGGCGTCGCCGTACGCGTGAGGGCCGCGTCGTCGAGGGGCGCGACGATGCGCTCCGTCGCGGTCCGGACCTCGGCGAGCCGTTGCGCGATGGCGTCCGTGCTCGGCATCGCCCCACTCTGCGCCCCGGGCGTGCGCCGCGCCGTGAGATATCCCACGCCGGTTCCGGCGGTCGCCGGCGGGGTGCTGGTCCCGTGCATCACCAATGGTTTCGCACGCACGGGGGGTGGCGGATCACCCCCACCCGGCCGCATGGGCGGGGCGGGGGTGAGAATTCTCACGGGATGGTGCTGACCGCCACGCCGGGGGCGAGGTCCTCCGCGCCGAGCGACCCGTCGCGGATCTCGTCGGGCCCGATCCCGTCCTCGAGCCGGCGGATCAGGGCCTCGGCGCGCAGCAGGGCGGCACGGGCGATGCGCTGGTTGATGCGCATCTGGGCGGTCGTCACCCGCACCCGCCGCGGCTCGGCCGGGGTGCGGACGGTGGCGGCCGTGCCCGTCGCCTCCGACGGTCCCGCCGGGACGTACAGGGGCCGGAACCCGGACACCAGCTGCGCCCGCCCGACGGCCCCGTCGGCGATGTCCGCGCCGGTGAGGCCGGCGTCGAGCCGCGCCTCCACGGCCGCGACGCGCCGCAGCGCGGCCTGGGCGATGCGCTGGTCGGCGAGCAGCCGCGCCGCGGTGAGGCGGATGGCCCCGGGGGCCTCGGCGACGGCGGGCGGGATCGCGACCGGCCGCGGGTCGGGGTCACCGAACGTCGCGGCGACGCCCGTGTACCCGGTGACGGTGCCTGTGCGGAACTTCGCGGGGCCGAGCGCCGCCTGGCACAGGTCGCGCGACTGCACGCCGGCCGACAGCCACGCCTGCACGCCCTGGGCGCGGCGCAGCGCGGCCAGGGCGATCCGCCGGTTCGTCCGGAGCTGCGCCTCGGTGAGCCGCACCCGCCCGGCGGGCTGTTCGGAGACCGGTGCGGGCGGCAGCGTCTTGCACCGGGCGGCCGACGGTTCGGAGACGGCGCCACCGGACAGCACGCGGATGTAGAGCCGCTCCCAGAGGTACCAGTTGGAGTACTCGCCGGGCCACGCGATCCATGCGACGAGGTACCGGTTGGACACCGGGTCGTAGGCGACGGTGCTCACGCGGGTGCGCTCGTCGGTGACCGGGGTGTCCGAGACCTCGATCGTCGGTCCCGCCGGGGTCGCTCCGGCGACCGCCGTCGCCGTCACGCGCACGTCCGTGTCCAGCCCACCGTCGGCGGTCACCAGCACCTCACCGCTCCGGGACGCTGCGGCGACGGAGACCGTCTGGACACTCCGCGCGGGGTCCCCGGCGGAGCCGAGCGCCGTGATCGCGAGGTCGTCCGTCCCGGCCTCCGTGCCGTCCGGTTGCAGCCGCTGGATGAGGGCCTCACCGCCCGGCCACGAGCCGCCGGGCCACGCCACCAGGTAGTCGCCGGAACGCCCGACATACGTCACGGCGGGGCCCCCGGCCAGCCTCGCCGGTGCGGCACCGGGTGCGGAGATGCTCCGTTCGTCGCCAAGCGGCGCGGCATCGGCGCCGAGCCGGCGGGCACGGATCTCCGACCGGGCGCGCCAGACGACCATGTACTCGTCGTCGGCCTCGTTCCAGGCGATCGCCGGATTCCCCGGCGACCCCGGTTCGGGCCCGGTGGCGCCATCCGAGGACAGGCGGCTCACGGCATCAGGCGCGCTTCCGTCGGCCGGGATCCGGCGGGCGAAGATCTCGTATCCGCCGGCGTCCGAGGGAGTCGTCCACACGGCGACGTAGTCACCGGTCCGCCCGTTCACGGCGAGTGCCGTTCCCCACTGCGGGATGAACGCGAGGCGCGGTTCCACGACGGCGGTCGTGCCGGTGATGACGCCGTCTCCGGAGACGCGCACGAGGCTCGTGCCGTTCATGAAGGCGAACTCGCCGGTGACGGGATTGGCGACGAGGGGTCCGGCGGAGCCCTCACCGACCCGGAACGCAGGGCCGATCCCTGTGCCGTCGGTGTCCACGAAGCGGCCGAACACCCGCTGAGGGGCCCCGTAGAACGCGCCTCCGAGGGTGTTCTCGGACCACATCACCAGGAACCGGCCACCACGCGCGTCCCATGCGACCGACGGCTTCGACAATGAGATCCCGGATTCGTCGCCCAGGTCGGCGAGGAGCGTCGCCGGAGACACGGGACTGATCGCCGCCGCCGGAGCGACCAAGCTCAGGGCCGCGATGCATGAGCAGGTGAGGGCACGTCGGAACACTCGGAGCCGACCTTCCTTGGTTTGGGGGATGAGCGGGGACGTTCCCGCATCCTTGCGTTCCTCACCGCGAGCGCAAAACGCCGGCCCGCGGCTCATCCCTCCGGGGCCGCGCCGGCCCGCAGTCCGGGTGCGAGGTCCCCGGCCGTGAGCGTGCCGTCCCGGATCTCGTCAGGGCCGATCCCGCCCTCCAGGCGCCGGATCAGCGAGTCGGCGCGCAGCAGTGCGGCCCGCGCGATGCGCTGGTTGATCCGCATCTGGGCGAGGGTCACCCGCACGCCAGCGCGTGCGCGGACCGAGACCGGCCGGGCGACCGGCGTCGGGGGGTCGGCTGGATCGGCGGGGACTCCGACGGGCTGGAAGCCGGGCGCGAGGTGGGTGCGGTCGATGCTGCCGTCCACGATGTCCCCGCCGGTGAGCCCGGCGTCGAGACGACGTTCGAGCGCCGCGACCAGCGCCATCGCCCGGCGGGCCGTGTCCTGGTCCGCCGCCAGCCGCCCGGCGTCCAGGACGAGGTGCCGTGGCTCGGCCTCCGGTGCGGCGATGCGCACGCGGCGGGGATCGGGAGCGCCATTCGGGAGGGAGGTCAACGCCGCCCCGGCGCCTGTCCCGGTGCGGAACTCCACCGGGCCGATCCCGTCGGCGCAGATGTCGCGTCCCACCACGCCGTCGTCGAGCCAGCGTGCGGCCGCCTCGGCACGGCGGAGGGCGGCCCGCGCCGTCCGCATCGTGATCCGCGCCTGGCGCACCGTCCGCGTGACGCGCCCCGTGCCCGCGACCGCGGGCGGTGCCGCCAGCGGGCGGCACACCGGAGCGGCCGACACCGGTGCCGTCACCGCGTCCGCCCTCACGACCCGCACGCGCACCTGGAACTCGAGGGGCTCCATGCGGGTGGCGGACGTCCACGCAACCAGATACCGGCCCGTCGACGGGTCCGCCGCGACGGCGCCATGCTTGTCACCCGGGTCGGACGTCCCGGGGCCACCGGAGAGCAGGACGTCGTCCGGTCCGGTCTCGGCACCGTCGGGGCCGAGCGCCTGCCCGTACACCTCCTGTCCCACCGCGTCGATGTCGGCGACCGCGAGCGTGTCGCCGTCGCGCCCCGCATCGGCGACCGACAGTCCGACCACCATCCCGCGCAACCCGGCCGGGGAGACCACGTGCGTCACGCGGCGCGCGTCGCTGTCCACGGAGCCGTCCGAACGGAGCCGGCGCGTGAAGGCGTCGGACTGTCCCTCCGGCCCCGGGCCGGGCGCTGACCACCCGACCGTGAAGCGACCACCCGCCACACCGGTGAGCACCACGTTGCCCGGCTGGGTGGCGGTGACGTCGGTGATCCCGCCGACCCGGTGGCCGTCCGCGTCCAGGCGCGTCACATGGAGGCCCTCCTCGGACCCCCAGGCCAGCAGGAAGCCGCCGTCGGCGGGGTTCCAGGCCAAGGCCGGGCTACCGGACCGCTCCAGGTCCGGGCCGCCGAACGGCGACAGCACCGGCGAGGTCTCGATGACGCCTCCGTGGCCGGGGCGGATCAGGGTGATCAGGATCTTCCATTCGTCCGGCTGGGGGTTCACGAGCCACGCGACCAGATACGCCCCCGTGCGCCGGTCCACGGCGATCGCCGGCGGGCCGTACAGCGCGGCGCGCCAGGAGTCTCCCGAGCCCTGCGCGAACCGGTACCGAGCGAGGACCCGCCCCTCCCGGTCGAGGGTCACGAGGTCGCCGTCGGCGATGAGCCCGTACCCGCCGGTCACCGGGTTGTGGACCAGGGCACCCCCGCGCCCGTCCGCGACCTTGAAGGCCGGCCCCTGGGGGACACCGGCGGCGTCGACGAACCTGCCGCGGGTGAGCGGTTCCTCCTCGATGTGGCCGTCGTACCGCCACGTCACCAGGAAACGCCGTTCGATCGAGTCCCATGCGACCGACGGCGCGCCGACGCTCAGCGCCTTCGCCAGGCCGGGCGTCGTGGACTCCGTGGCGATCTGCCGCGTCTCGCCCGCCGGAGCGATGGCCGATGCCGGAACGGTGGCGGCCGCGACGGCCAGGAGGGAGCAGGTCAGGGTCCGTCGCGTCATCTCGCGCTCGTCCGGTCCGGCGGTTCCGAGTTCCGCATCGCACGAATCCTGTCCGACGGAAACGCAACCCGGCACCGCACAAACGACCAGTTTTCTGCGGCGTCGCTCCCGGCCGAGGGGTTCGGCCGGGAGGGAGCCGCATGCCTCATGGGGCGGTGCTGACCACCAGGCCCGGGACCAGGTCGGCGCCGGTGAGCGTGCCGTCCCGGATCTCCTCCGGGCCGATGCCCTCGCCCAGCCGGTGGATGAGCTCGTTCGCCCGCTTCACCGCGGCCTGGCTGATCCGCTGGTTGATGAGCAGCTGGTTCACGCTCAGGGTCACCTTGGACGGGTCCCCGGGGCTCGGCGGCGCGATGCTGGTCACGCTCGCCGCCACCGGCGCCGCGACCGGGGTGAAGAGCACCGTCGTCCCGGCCCGCAGCTGGGCGCGTCCCACCTGGGCGTCGCGGATGTCGCCGCCGGTCAGACCGGCGTCGAGGCGGGCCCTGAGGCCGTTGAGGCGCCGGATCGCCGCCTGGCTGATGCGCTGGTTGATGAGCAGCTGGTTGACCGTGAGGGTCACCTTCGACGGGTCGCCCGCCACCGCGGCGGGGACCTCCACGGGCCTGGGGTTCGGCTGCGCGTACGTCGCCGGGGCGCCCGTGTACCCGCCGATCGAGCCGGTCGCCAGCTCCTCCGGGCCCAGCGCCGCCTGGCACAGGTCCCGGGACTCCACACCCGCATCCAGCCAGGCCTGCACGCCGTTGGCCCGCCGGATCGCCGCCTGGTCGATGCGCTGGTTGATGAGCAGCTGGTCGACGCTGAGGGTGATCTTCGACGGGTCCCCCTTCGGCGGGTCCACGAGCGGCGGGGTGGCCCTGCAGAGCGTCGCCGTCAGCGTTACCGGCGTGCCGGCGCCGAACCGCTTGGTGAAGACCTCGAAGTCGCCGCTGTGCGCCGGCGTGGCGAGGCCGTCACCCCACCAGGCGACCTGGTACCGGTTGTCGGCCGGCGAGTAGGCCACCGCGGCGCCCGAGACGTGAGGGGTGAGATCGCCGTCCGTCGTCGTGACCGACACGCGCAGGTCGTTGCCGTCCAGCTCGACGCCGGCACCCGACACGCGCTGGGCGAAGACCTCCTCCTTGCCCTTGGTGAGCGGCGCGGTGTCGTCGTCCCCGGTCCATGCGACCAGGTACTCGTTCGCGCGCTCGTTCACACTGATGTCCGGCTCGAAGGCGACGTACTGGAAGTCCCCGGGGGTCCCGGCGTCCGAGATGCGCTGGTCGTCGGTCCCCACCTCGGTGCCGTCGGATGCGAGGCGCTGCAGGAAGATCTCCGTCTCGCCGGACACCATCGGCGCGGTGTCGTCGTTGCCCGACCACACCACCGCGTACTCGTCGGTGACGGGGTCGTAGGCCACGGACGGGTCGGTCGCGTCGTAGTTCTGATCGCCGGCCGGCCCGGCATCCGAGATCCGCTTGTCGTTCTCACCGATCTCGGTGCCGTCACCGGACAGGCGCTGCACGTGGACCTCGAATTCGTTGTCCACGCGCGGCGCCGTGCCGTCGTCACCCCACCACGTCACCAGGTACTCGTCGTGGGCCGCGTTCCAGGCCACCTTCGGGAGGAACGCAGACGCGTTCGCATCGCCGTCGGTGCCCATGTCGGAGATGCGGATGTCGTCGGGCCCCACCTCGGCGCCGTGCGCGGCGATCCGCTGCCCGTAGACCTCGTACTCGTTCAGCACCAGGGAGCCACGGTCGTCGTCGCCCTGCCACACCACGAGGTACTCGTTGCGCGTCTGGTCGTAGGCGATCTCCGGGTCCTGGGCGCCGTTCGTGCCCGGCCGCATCGACGAGATGACCATGTCGTCGCCGATCTCCACGCCGGCCGCGGACAGGCGGTGCACGACGACCTCGGTGCGGCTCCCGCGCGTCCTGGTGTAGGCCAGCATGTACTCGTTCGCGACGGGGTTGTAGGCCGCCGACGGGTCGGTGATGGACGCGCCCTTGTCGCTGATGTGGAACTCGTCGCCCACCGGCAGGCCGTCCTGGCCGACGAGGCGCCCCTGCACGTAGGTGCCGGCGGCGGAGTGGTACCAGGCCACGAGGCGCTCGCCGGTGCGGGTGTTCACGGCCACGGCGGGGGAGGTGGACTGCGCATTGATCTCCCCCTCGACGCCGGTGACCGACAGGCGGACCTGGGGGTCGAGCGGGGTGGTCGCCAGGGCGGACTGCGCGGAGGTGAATGCGACCGCCCCGGCGCCCAGCAGGCACGCGAGGCGGGTGAAGCGGCGGGTGAGTGAACGCGGGGACCGGGTCATTCGGGAGTCCTTTCCGGGGCGGCGCCCCGCCCGAGGGGACGGGGCGCCGGGGCGGGTCACGGGGCGGTGCTGAGCGCCAGGCCGGGGGCCAGGTCGGCGGCGGTGAGGCCGCCGTCCCGGATCTCCTCCGGGCCGATGCCCTCGCCCAAGCGGTGGATGAGCTCGTTCGCGCGCTTCACCGCGGCCTGGCTGATGCGCTGGTTGATGAGCAGCTGGTTCACGCTCAGGGTCACCTTGCTCGGGTCGCCGGGGCTCGCGGGGGCGATGGTGGTGACGCTCGCCGCCGGGGGCGTGGTGAGCACGGGCGCGTAGACCACGGTGGTCCCGGCCAGGAGCTGCGCCCGGCCCACCGCGCCGTCCTTCACGTCGCCGCCGGTCAGGCCGGCGTCGAGCCGCGCCTTCAGGGCGTTGAGCCGCCGGATCGCCGCCTGGCTGATGCGCTGGTTGATGAGCAGCTGGTTCACCGTGAGGGTGACTTTGGACGGGTCCCCCGGCTTCGCGGCGGGGATGTCCACCGGGCGCGGGTTCGGCTCGCCGTAGGTGGCGGGCACGCCGGTCCAGCCGCCGGCGGCGCCGCTGTACAGCTCGTCGGCGCCGAGCGCCGCCTGGCACAGGTCCCGGGCCTCGACGCCGGCGTCGATCCACGCCTGCACGCCGTTGGCGCGGCGGATCGCGGCCTGGTCGATGCGCTGGTTGATGATGAGCTGGTCGACGCTAAGGGTGATCTTCGAGGGGTCGCCCTTCGGCGGGTCGGTGAGGGCCGGCAGCGTCTTGCAGAGGCGCGCCGTCGTGACGACCGGGGTCCCGGCCCCGAACCTCCGGGCGTACAGCTCGAACTCGTTGCCCGCGAGCGGCGCGACGGTGGACGCGCCGGTCCACGCCAGCTGGTACTGGTTCGCGGCGCCGTCGTAGGTCACGGCCGGGTCGAACGCGCCCGCCGTGTTGGCGTTCTCGTCCTGCATGAACGACACGCGGACGTCGTTGCCGTCCACCTCCGCACCCGACGCGGAGAGGCGCTGGGCGTAGACCTCGTAGTGCCCGTTGCCCGTGTCGTCGCCGTGCCAGGCCACCAGGTACTCGTTCGCCCGCGGGTCGTAGGAGACGTTGCTGCCGTTCGCCCCCGGCGTGGTCGCGCCGTCGGCGCCCATGTCGGAGATGCGCTGGTCGTCAATGCCCTGTTCGACGCCGTCCCACGACAGGCGCTGGGCGAAGATCTCGGTCTCGTCCTTCACCAGCGGCGCGGCGTTGTCGTCGCCGTCCCAGGTGACCATGAACTCGTCGGCCGCGGCGTTGTAGGCGACGGACGGGTCGGTGGCGTCGTAGTCGGCGTCGCCGGGCGGGCCCACGTCGGAGATGCGCTGGTCGTCGGTGCCGATCTCGACGCCGTCGCCGGTGACGCGCTGCACGCGGATCTCCCGCTCGTTCACCACGTACGGGCCGGCGGCGTCGTCGGCCTCCCACGCCAGCAGGTACTCGTCGTGCCGCTCGTCCCACGCAGCGCTCACGTCCTCGGCGGCGAAGTTCGCGTTGCCGGTGGGGCCGGCGCTCGACACGCGCTGGTCGTCGGTGCCCAGCTGCGTGCCGTCCGCGGCCAGCCGCTGAATGTGGACCTCCAGCTCGTCGTCCACGAACGCCCCGGCGTTGTCGTCGGACTCGTAGGCCACCAGGTACTCGTTGCGGGCCTCGTTCACGACGATCGCCGGGTCGCCGGCGTCGAACGCGGGGGTGCCGTTGCCCGCGGTCGTGATGCGGGTGTCGGTGCCGCGTTCCGTGCCGTCCCCGGCAAGGCGCTGGACGTAGATCTCGTACTCGCCCGCGACGGCGGTCTCACGCTCGAACGCCACCATGAACTCGTTGGCCCTCGGGTTCCACGCGACGGTGGGCGACCCGGCGTCGAAGCCGGCATCCGAGATGGGGAACTCGGCGCCCGCCGGCTGGCCCTGCGGGTCCAGGAAGCGCCCGTAGATGCGGGCCTTCGGCGAGTTGGCGACGCGGCGCCACACCAGCAGCTGGTTGCCGGTGCGTCCGTCACGGGCGGCGGCGACGCCGTCGACGCCGTAGTTGGTGTCACCGTCCGGTCCCGTGACGGTCGCGCGGACCTGCGTGCCCACGGGGGTGGTCGCGGTGGCCGTCTGCGCGACGGTGAACGCGACGACGCCGGCGCCCAGCAGACAAGCGAGGCGGCGGAAGCGGCGGGTGGCGCTGCGGGAAGCGGTGGTGCTGGCCATGGTCGGTCTCCTTGTGCCCTGAGGTGACTGCGATGGCGTGCACCATCTCGACCGTTCGTGAAGCGCCTCCTGGGGTCCGTGTCAGCTTCCTGTCGCGGAGTGTGTGCGGGCAACCGGCGTGATGCCCGAATTGTGAAAACCAGGAAAGAGCGGTGTGCGGGATCCGCGGAGCGGAACGCCCTATCGGGCGAGTCCCGCCGCCCGGAGCGCCGCGTGCCGCACCGGCCCCAGACCCGGCGCCGGCAGGTCGGCGGGGTCGGCCGCCCAGCGCAGCTCGGCGACCTCCGCGGGGTCCGGCCGGAACGCCGTCGCCGGCTCCACCGGGATGCGCAGCACCAGCGTCGCACCGCTGGGGGCCGGTCCCACCGTGAGCCACCGGCCGTCGGGTGCGCCCAGGGTGCCGGGCGGGCAGCCGAGCTCCTCGTGCGCCTCCCGCAGCGCGGCGTCCTGCAGGTCCTCGCCGGGGTGCCACGCCCCCGCGGCGGTGATGTCCCACCTGCCGCCGAACGCCACGCCATCGGACCGCAGCTGCCACAGCGACCGGCCGGCCCCGTCGTGGAGCAGCACGGCGACCGCGATGATCCCGCGGCCAGCGGGCAGCTCGGCGACGCCCTCGCGCTGGACGACGTTCCACGCGTAGGTGGCCCGGTACCAGGCGATGCCGTCCGGGCCGGCGGCCACGGGCACGGCGATGGGCCCGTCGAACATCCCGCGCCCCGGCAGCTCCGCGCGCACCCGCCCCAGCGCGGCGGCCAGCTCCGGACCCGGGACCGGCGCGGGCACCTCGGTGAGTGCGGGGACACCGTCGAGCCGGTGGGCGCGGCAGCCGTCGCCCAGCGGCAGCATCAGTACACCGGCGTGTTGTCGCCCGCCAGGAATCCCAGCAGGATCCAGAACAGCACGATGAGCACCAGCCCGGCGATGATCGCCACCCTCAGGATCCCGTAGCTGGTGAGATGCCCGTGCTCGGCGCGTTCCTCCCGGACGATCCCCCAGGTGTCCCACCCCACCTTCGCCAGCACGCCCAGCACGGCGCCGGCGATGAGGATGAGCAGGACGACGCCCTCCACGCTCACTCCCCCGCGATGACCGGGTAGCCCACGGCGGGGGTGCGACCGGAGACGCCCGCGACCAGCACGGCGGGACCGGCCGCGGCGCGGGCGCGCAGATCCGCGAGCGCGTCGGGCAGCTCCCCGGCGTCCGCGACGCGTGCCGTGGTGGCGCCGAACCCGCCGCAGATCGCCGCGACGTCCAGCCGCGGGGCGTCGAGCGCGAGCCCGGGCCACTCGCCGTCGGGCCGTCCGGTGAGGCCCTCCATGCCGGCGCGCAGGATCTCGTAGCCGCCGTTGTCGGCCACCAGCAGCGCCACGCCGAGCCCCTCGCGGGCGGCGGTCCACAGGGCGTGGACGCCGAACAACAGGCTGCCGTCGCCCTGCAGGGCCATCACGTGCCGCCCCGGGCCGGCGAGCTTCGCCCCAACCGCGGCGGGCAGGCCCCACCCGAGTGCGCTGCCGCGGTGGGCGAGCCAGTTGCCGGGCCGGCGCGTGAGCACGGTGCGCAGCGCCCGGCCTGAGGTGAGGCTCTCGTCGACCACCAGGTCGTCGTCGTGCACGGCGGCGGCGATGGCGCGAGACAGGTCGGCCGGGCCGATCGAGTGGTCGGCCCGGGGCGCGGGCAGCCCCTGCGCGGCGGTGCGCCGCGCGACCTCGATTCCCGCCGCCGCCCGGTCCCGCCGCAGCACGACGCGGTCCGGCGCGGGGCCGAGCGCCTCCAGGAGCCGGCGCAGGGTCTCGGCGACCGACGCGCACACACCCACGGCGGGTGTCGTGGTGCGGCCGATCTCCGCGGGGTCGACGTCGACATGCAGCAGGCGGGTGCCGTCGGTGAGGGCGGGGCCGGGGCTGTCGCCGAACACCCGGAACACGGGCATGCCGAGGGCGATCACCACGTCGTGCCCCTCCAGCGCCGGCCGGATCTGCGCGGCGAACGGCGGCAGCTGCCCCCGCCACAGCGGGTGGTCCCAGGCGAGCACCGCCCGGCTTGCCTGCGGTTCGCCCCACACCGGGGCGCCCAGCCGCTCGGCGAGCGCCGCCACCAGGTTCGACGCCCCCTCGTGCACCACGCCGTCGCCCGCCAGCACCGCGGGCCGGTCCGCGCCGTCGAGCAGCGCCGCCATCGCGGCGAGCGGCCCGGACTCCGGCGGTGGCGGCGCGTCACCGGGAACGGCGTCATGCCCCGCCGGGGCGTGCTCGACGAGCACGTCCATGGGCAGGCTCAGCAGCACGGGGCCGCGGGGCGGGGTGCGGGCCGCGCGGACCGCCGCGCGCATCGCCTCAGGCAGCTCCGAGGCCCGCGACACCTCGCCGGACCACTTCACCAGCCCGGCGACGGGGCTCAGGACGTCACCGCCCAGGAACGGGGCGGCGTCCCGCAGGGACGTGACCTGCTGCCCCACGGTCACCAGCAGCGGCGTGCGGGTGCGGGCGGCGTTGAGGATGCCCGAGACGGCGTTCGCGATACCGGGCTGCACGTGGACGTTCACGGCGGCCATGCGCCCGGACGCCTGCGCGTACCCGTCGGCCATGCCCATCACCGCCGCCTCGTGCAGGCCCAGGACGTACCGCAGTTGGTGCTGGCGCGGCAGCGCGTCCAGCAGGGGCAGCTCCGTGGAGCCGGGGTTGCCGAACAGGTGCGTCACGCCCTCGGCGGCGAGGGCGCGAAGCAGCCATTCGGCGGTGTCCACGGCGCCCCGCTAGGCGAGCGGGGCCATGGTGAGGCCCGCACCGCTCAGCTGGTCCCAGTACAGCTCCGCGATCTCGCGGTGCCCGCTCCACACCCGCGCCTGCCCGGTGCTGTGGATCTTGTTGGCCAGTTGCATGCCGCGCGCGTAGTCGACGCCCGGGATGTAGCGGGCCAGCGTTGCGGCGACGTGCTCGAAGGTGTTGTGGTCGTCGTTGAGCACGATGACGTGCGTCGACTCCCCGTACCCCCCGCCGCCGGCGGTGTCACGCTCGCGCGGCCGGATGGCCGGGGGCGTGCCGGTCTCCAGGGTCCCCATGGGGCGGAAGGATACCCCGGGCTAGGCGCCGGGCGGCAGGAGGCGGACGATGCCCGTCCACTCGCCCCGCCCGTACGTCCGCGACGAGACGCGGTCGCTGGAGTTGCCCTCCACGGTGCTGATGCCGCCGTCGGGCCGCACGCCGGTGACCACGCCGATGTGGTCGGTGAGGCCGTCGCCGTTGCGGTCGAACACCACCAGGTCGCCGGCCTGCGGCGGGGTCTCGGAGCCGGACGGCATCCAGCGGCCGGTCTGCTTCGCCCAGGACTGGACGTTCGGGACCCAGCCCTCGCCCTGCCCGGTGGGGCCGATGGGCACGCCGGCCTGCGCCGCGACCCACGAGCAGAAGTAGCTGCACCACGGGCCCACGCCCGAGTTGGCGGTGGCCGTGCGGTACTCGGCGATGCGCGCACCGTTGTTGGAGCCGGGCGGCTCCTCGGCGACGCCGAGCTCCTGCGTGGCGATGCGCGCGATGAGCTGGCCCTGCGGGCCGGCGGTGCCGGTGGTGGTCCCGGCCGGGGCGTTCGCGACGGGCTGCGGGCCGGTGAGCGCCGTCGTGACCGGCTGCACGCCGCCCAGGACCGGGTTCGCGTACTGCGGGGACACGGTGCCGCCGCCGGTGGTGCCCTGCAGGGCGGCGAGGGCCGCGGCGGTGGCCGTGGAGGTCGAGGTGCCGAGCGGCGTGTAGGTGGCGGGCAGCACGCCGGTGGTGAGGTCGCCGAACGCCGAGCCCTGGGCGGACGCCAGCTGCTGGGCGAACGCGGACGCCGACACGCCGCTCTGCACGGAGCTGGCGGCGGTGACCGGCGTTGCGGTGGGCGCGGTGATCTCGCGGATGCGCGCGAGCGTCGCCTGGAGCCCGATTTCCTCGATCGGCTGCACGTGAGTCCTCACCGGCCCCTTCGGCGGCGCGGTCACCGCACTTGAGGCCCGGACCCCCTGCCGGGCGCCGCGGCCGGGACTACCATCGTCGGGTGGCCCCCCACCCCGCACTGCAACGGTTCCACCCGCTCACGGCGGAGTGGTTCGGGCGGGCCTTCGCGGAGCCCACCGCGGCGCAGCGCGGCGGCTGGCCGGCGATCGCCGCCGGCGACCACACGCTCATCCTCGCCCCCACCGGATCGGGCAAGACCCTCACGGCGTTCCTGTGGGCGCTGGACCGCCTCATGGCGGCGAAGCTCGACGGCCGCGAGCCGGACCGCATCCTGTACGTCTCGCCGCTGAAGGCCCTGAACTACGACGTCGAGCGCAACCTGTCCGGGCCGCTGGCGGGGCTCGCCGACGCCGCCCGGCGCGCCGGGCAGACGCTGCCGGACATCACGGTGGCGGTGCGCACCGGCGACACGCCCCAGGTGGACCGCCAGCGGATGATCCGCCGGCCGCCGGACGTGCTCATCACCACGCCCGAGAGCCTGTACCTCATGCTCACCAGCCGGGCGCAGGAGATCCTCGCCGGCGTCCGCACGGTCATCGTGGACGAGATCCACGCGGTGGCGGCCACCAAGCGCGGCGCGCACCTGGCCCTGTCCTTGGAGCGGCTGGAGCGGCTGGTCGCCGGGGACGGCGGCTCGGTGCAGCGCATCGGCCTGTCGGCCACCCAGCGCCCCCTGAGCGAGATCGCCCGGTTCCTGGGCGGCCAGGACGGCGAGGGCCGCCCCCGCGACGTGACGGTGGTGGACGCCTCCGGCGGCAAGGAGCTGGACCTCGAGGTCATCGTCCCCGTCGAGGACATGGCGGAGCTCGGCTCCGACGGGCCGGTGCCGCTCGCCGAGGCCATCGACTCGGTCGCCGGGATGGAGAACCAGCGCCGCTCGATCTGGCCGGCCATGTACCCGCGGCTGGTGGAGCTGGTGAAGGCCCACGCCAGCACGCTCATCTTCGTGAACAACCGGCGCCTGGCGGAGCGCCTGGCCCTGCGGCTCAACGAGCTGGCCGGGGAGGAGATCGCCCGCGCCCACCACGGCAGCGTCGCCCGCGAGCAGCGGCTGCTCATCGAGGAGGACCTCAAGGCCGGCCGCATCCCGGCCCTGGTGGCCACCTCGAGCCTGGAGCTGGGCATCGACATGGGCGCCGTGGACCTGGTGATCCAGGTGGAGAGCCCCCGCAGCGTCGCGCGCGGCATCCAGCGCGTCGGGCGGGCGGGCCACAGCGTGGGCGCCGCCAGCCGCGGCCGCATCTTCCCCAAGTTCCGGGGCGACCTCCTGGAGTGCGCGGCGGTGGTGCAGCGCATGCGCGACGGGGAGATCGAGCACACCGCCGTGCCGCGCCTGCCACTGGACGTGCTGGCCCAGCAGCTGGTCGCGATCTGCGTGGAGGGCGTCTGGACCGTCGAGGAGCTGCTGGAGGTGGCCCGCGGCGCGTACCCGTTCGCGGAGCTCAGCCGCGAGCAGCTGGAGAACGTGCTGGACATGCTCGCCGGGCGGTATCCCAGTGACGAGTTCGCCGAGCTGCGGCCCCGCCTGGTGTGGGACCGGGTGGCCGGCACGGTGCGGGCCCGGCCGGGGGCGCGGCAGCTGGCGGTGCAGAACGCCGGCACGATCCCCGACCGCGGCCTGTACGGCGTGTACCTGGCCGACGGCAGCAGCCGCGTGGGCGAGCTGGACGAGGAGATGGTCTACGAGGCCCGCGCCGGCCAGACGTTCCTGCTGGGCGCCTCCACGTGGCGCATCGAGGAGATCACCCGCGACCGGGTGCTGGTGTCCCCCGCGCCGGGCGTGCCCGGGGCGGTGCCGTTCTGGCGCGGCGAGGGCGTGGGCCGTCCCGCCGAGCTGGGCGCCGCGGTGGGCCGCACCGCCCGGGAGCTGGTGTCCGCGAACCGCGACGCCGCCATCGCGCGGCTGCGCACGGACAGCCGGTTCGACGAGCGCGCCGCCGCCAACCTGGTGCAGTACCTGCACGACCAGGCCGCGGCGACCGGCACCGTGCCCAGCGACCGGGCCGTGGTGGTGGAGCGGTTCCGGGACGAGATCGGCGACTGGCGCCTGTGCGTGCTGAGCCCGTTCGGCGCCCGCGTGCACGCCCCCTGGGCGATGGCCCTGGGCGTGCGCATCCGGGAGACGATGGGCCAGGAGGCCCACGGCATCTGGACCGACGACGGCATCGCCATCCACCTGCCGGAGGCGGAGGCGGCCCCCGCCGCCGAGGTCGCCCTCATCGACCCGGACGAACTGGACGAGCTGGTGCTGGGCGAGCTGGGCGGCACCGCCCTGTTCGGCGCCCGCTTCCGCGAGAACGCCGCCCGGGCCCTGCTCATCCCCCGCCGCCGGCCCGGCCAGCGGACGCCGCTGTGGCAGCAGCGGCTGCGGGCCTCGTCGCTGCTGCAGGTGGCCCGCAAGTACGGCAGCTTCCCGGTGATCCTGGAGACCTACCGGGAGTGCCTGAACGACTGGTTCGACCTGCCGGCCCTGCGCGACCTGCTGGCACGCATCCGCTCCCGGGAGGTCGGGGTGGTGGAGGTGGAGACCCAGTCCCCCTCCCCGTTCGCCTCGAGCCTGCTGTTCGAGTACGTGCAGACCTACATGTACGAGGGCGACGCGCCGGTGGCGGAGCGCCGGGCGCAGGCCCTCGCCCTGGACCGCGACCTGCTGCGGGAGCTGCTGGGCCGCGACGAGATGCGGGAGCTCATCGACCCCGGCGCGCTGGAGTCGGTGGAGGACGACCTGCAGGGGCGGTCCGAGCGGGCCCGCGCCCGCGACGCCGACGGCCTGCACGACCTGCTGCGCCGGGTGGGCGACCTCACCGAGGCGGAGGTCGCGGCACGCGTCACCGCGCCGCGGGAGGCCGGGGCCTGGTTGGAGGTGCTGGCAGCCGAGCGCCGCAGCACCCGCATCCGCCTTGCGGGGGAGGACCGCTGGATCGCCGCCGAGGACGCCGGCCGGTACCGCGACGGCCTGGGCGTGATGCCGCCCTCCGGGTTGCCCGGGGCGTTCCTGGAGCCGGTCGACGACGCCCTCACCGGCCTCGTGGCCCGGTACGCGCGCACCCACGGGCCGTTCCCCGCCGGGGACCTGGCCGACCGCTTCGGCATCGCCCGCGGGGCCGCCGAGGCCGCCCTCTCGGGGCTGGAGGCGTCCGGCGCCGTGGTGCGCGGGGAGATGCGCCCCGGCGGCAGCGGCCGGGAGTGGTGCGATTCCGAGGTCCTCCGCCGCCTGCGCCGGGCGAGCCTGGCGGTGCTGCGCAAGGAGGTGGAGCCCGCCGACCCCGCCGCCCTGGGCCGGTTCCTGCCCGCCTGGCACGGCATCGACCGGCCGCCCGCCGCTCCCGGCCCCGATGCGCTGCGCGACGTCATCGGCCGGCTGCAGGGCGTGGCCCTGCCGGCCGCGCAATGGGAGGCCGAGACCCTCCCCCGCCGCCTGGGCGCCTACAGCCCCGCGTGGCTCGACCAGCTGGCCGCCGCCGGCGAGGTGGTGTGGGTGGGCGCCGGGCAGGGCCGCGTGGCCCTGTACCTGCGCGACGACGCCCCGCTGCTGGGCGCGCCGTCCGGCGCCGCCGACCTGCCGCAGGACGACCCGGTCGTCACGGCGGTGGCGGCGGCCCTGGAGGGTGGCGCGCTGTTCTGGGACGACCTGCTGGAGGCCGTCGAGGCCCCGCGGGAGGAGCTGTTCGCCGCCCTGTGGGCCCTGGTGTGGGCTGGCCAGGCCACCAACGACCTGTGGGCGCCGCTGCGCGCCCCGCGCCGGCTGCCCACCGCCCAGGCCCGCCCGCCGCGGCCCGGAGGCTCCCGCCTGTCGATGCGGCGCGGCCCCGCCCGCGGGGGGATGGCGGCCGTCGCCGGCCGGTGGTCGCGAGCGGAGCGTCTGTTCACCCGCGGGGCGGCCGCCCCGGCCGACCGCCGCCGCGCGCACGCGGAGCTGCTGCTGGAGCGGCACGGGGTGGTCACGCGCGGTGCCGTGGTGGCGGAGGGGATCCCCGGCGGGTTCTCCGGCGTCTACCAGGCGCTCGGCGACCTGGAGACCGTGGGGATGTGCCGGCGCGGGTACTTCGTTGAGGGCCTGGGCGGCGCCCAGTTCGCGCTGCCCGGCGCCGTCGAGCGCCTGCGTGACCTGCGCGACCGGCGCCCGGGGGAACCGGTGGACGCCCTGGTGATGGGTGCCGCGGATCCCGCGCAGCCCTACGGCGCGGCGCTGGCCTGGCCGCAGGGGCACGCGAGGCGCAGCCCGTCCCGCGTGCACGGCGCGCAGGTGGTGCTGCTGGACGGGTCGCCCGCCCTGTACGTGGAGCGCGGCGGGCGGTCGCTCACCACGTTCCGCGACCCGGACCCCGAGTGGACCGGACCCGCCCTGGAGGCGCTGGCGGCCTGGGTGCGCGCCGACCGCTCCCGGCGGCTGCTGGTGGAGCGCGTGGACGGCGAGCCGGTGACCGGCACCGCCTGGGCGGACCTGCTCGCCTCGGCCGGCTTCCGGGTGGACCTCAAGGGGATGCTGCTGCGTGCCTGAGGGGCAGATCAGTCACCGCAACGCCCGTGACTGGAACCGCGTGCTCGCCGGCCTCCCGCTGCTGCGCGCCTGGAGCGACGAGCCGATGATCGCCACGCGGCGCATCCCGGAGCGCCTGGAGGGCGACACGGTCGCGTCCGCGGAGGCCCGCGGCAAGCACCACCTGCTGCGGTTCGCCAGCGGCCGCGTGCTGCACTCCCACCTGATGATGAACGGCGTGTGGCGACTGGTGCCCGACGGCCGCCCGGTGCATCCCGGCGGGCTGTTCCTGGGCCTGCAGGTGCCCGGCTGGACCGCCGCCCTGTACCGGTGCCCCAACGTGCGGCTGCTTGAGCCCGGCGAGCCGCTGCCGGCCGCCGTGCAGCGGCTGGGGAAGGACCTGCTGGCGACGGCCACCGATCCGGCGGCCGACACGGCCGCGGCGCTGCGGCGCTGCGACCCCGGACGCCAGGTGGGCGACGCGGTGATGGACCAGCGCGTGGTGTCCGGCATCGGCAACGTCTACAAGAGCGAGAGCCTGTTCCTCGCCGGCGTCGATCCCTGGCGGGCCGTCGGGTCGCTCACCGACGACGAGGCCGGCCGCGTGGGCGCGATCGCCGCGGAGCTGCTGGAGCGGGGCGTGCGGGACCGCGGGCGCATCAGCACCTACGACCGGCCGGGCCGTCCCCCGGGGCTGCGGCCCAGCGGCGAGAAGTGGGTGTACGGCCGCCGAGGCCTGCCGTGCCGGCGGTGCGGCACGCCGATCCTGTCGCGGGGCCAGGGTGATGCGAACCGCACCACCTACTGGTGCCCCGCCTGCCAGACCTAGGTCCGCGGCCCCGGGCAGGTGGGCAGGCGCAGCTGCAGCGGCACGCCGCCGCGCAGCGAGACCCGGGCGCGGGTGTACCACCGGCGGCCGCCGCACCCCGCGCGCTGGCGGAACAGCACGACGCGGGCGGGGGTGGTGGTGACCACGTCGCCCTCGAAGGGGATCGTGCGGACGACGCCCGTGGCCCGCGCCGTGGCCGTGCCCCAGCCGGTCCACCGCAGGTTCCGGAGGTTGAAGTCCCCGAGGTCACCGAGCCCCAGGCCCAGCATCCGGCACGCGGCGGGAGCCACCCGCCCCACGTCCCCGCGGGCGGTGAGGCACGCCACCCGGTGGTCCGACGGCGCGGCGGCGGCGGGGACGGCGGCGGCGGCGACGGCCGCGAGGGCCAGCAGGAGCGGGGTGCGCATGGGGGTCTCCGGTCGTCGGTTCGTGCCGCACCGACCGCCCCGGCGGCCCGGGCGTTACCGGCTCAGTCCTGGTCGACCGACGCCCGGCGGGGGGTGACCGTGGGACGCCCGCGGCGCATCGCGATGATCTCCTCGTTCACCTCGGCCCCGCCCAGCAGGGCGACGCCGATGCCCCACAGCAGCGTGAGGTAGACGACGACGCCGATCAGCGTCCCGTAGACGGTGAACGCGGTGAAGTTGCTCACGTACACGGCGAACAGCTGGGTGAAGCCGATGATCCCGATCGCCGCGACGAGGATCCCGGGCAGGTAGGTCAGCAGCCGACGGCGGGAGGCGTTGGGCCCGTACCGGTACAGCACCCACACCATCACCAGCAGCAGCAGGGTCGCCGCCGGGAACAGGATGTTCAGGAGCGTCAGCACCGCGTCGTTCTGCAGGCCCCAGTTCTCGTCGGCCCAGTCGATGAGGTCCTGCCCCACGATGAGCAGGCCGTTCACGGCGACCATCAGGACGCTCCAGATGGCGGCGAACTTGATCCCCACGACCTTGGTGTGGAACCACGAGCGGTGCGGGACGCCCCGGGAGCGGTCGAGGCCCACCATGAGCGCGCCGATCGCGTTCCCGACGAGGTACAGCGCGCCGGCGGTACCGAGCACCAGGAACAGCACCGCCTGGTTGGGGCTGGTGACCGCCTCCGTGAGCAGGTCCGTGAGCGCCTGCTTGTACGCCTCGGGGATCTGTTCCTTGTAGGTCTCGATGATGCGCCGCGGCGCGTCGTCCCCCAGCACCAGGCTCACCACCGACAGCACCACGATGAGCAGCGGGATCGTCGCGATGAAGGCGTTGTAGGCGAACTGGCTGGCCAGCCCCGTGACGCTGTCGCGCTGCCCGCGCACCACGACGCCCACCACCAGGTTGGCGAGCGTGACGGTGCCCCGCCGGGCCCGGTCGGCCGCGGCCTGGGCCCGCGGGAGGGCCGTTCCGCCGCGTGGCGGAGCGGGATCCGGAGCGGGCTTCGGGTCTGGCTGCGTGCTCACCTGAGGGTCTGTATCGGGGTGGGAGGGCGTCCGCAACCCCGGCCCCCGCCATTCGGACGGGGAGGCCGGATGTTCCGCCCCGCACATAGGGGGCGACATGACCGGATGAACTTGTGTAAAACTCATAGGCAGAAGGGCCGTTCCCCACCCGCGCGGCAATCGGAGCCGCAGCGCTCAGGGCACAGCGCAGCAGGCTCCTGATCGGAGCGGATGGCGTCACCGGACGTGCGTCATCGGCTTCGGCGGCCCTTCACCAGTTCCCCCCGAGGACGCCGACTCCTCGTCCCTGCAAGGCTTCCCCGCGTCACCGACCCGGAGGAGCACATGCGCATCGGTTTCGTCGGCCCGGGCCTGATGGGCGCCGGGATGATCCGCAACCTCGCCGCCGCGGGCCACGAGGTCACCGTGTACGCCCGCACGCCCGCCAAGGTGGACGGCCTGCCCGCCACCCCGGCGCCGTCGATCGCGGAGGCCGTGGACGGCCGTGAGCTCATGTGCAGCTGCGTCACCGACAGCGACGACGTGCGCGCCGTCGTGCGCGCCACGCTGGAGGCCCCGTCCCCGCCGCCGGTGATCGTGGAGCTCAGCACCATCGCCCCCGCCGTGGCGCGCGAGCTGGCGCGGGAGTGCGCGGCGCGGGGCGTGGCGTACCTGGACTGCCCGGTGAGCGGCGGCCCGCCCGGCGCCGAGGCCGGGACCCTGGCGATCATGTGCGGCGGTGAGGCGGACGCCTATGCCGCGGCGGCGCCCGCGCTGGACGCGATGGGCGACCCCGCCAAGCGCACCCACTGCGGGCCGGTGGGCGCGGGCCTGGTCGCCAAGCTGGTGAACAACCAGCTGGTGGCCGTGATCAGCGCCGCGACCGCCGAGGCGTTCGGCATGGGCCAGCGCGCCGGTGTGGACCCCGCCCTGCTGCGGCAGGTGGTGCTCGCGTCGTCCGGGGCCAGCTGGCAGCTGGAGCACCTGTTCCCCCGCGTGCTGGGCGGCGACCACCGCCCCGGGTTCCGGGTGCGCGACCTGCGGAAGGACCTGGGCCACGCCCGCGACCTCGCCGGCCGCCCCCAGCCCATCGCCGACGTCGCCGGCGCGCTGTTCGACGACGTGGACGGCGCCCTGGACTACGGCGCGGTGGCCCGCCGCTTCATGGAGCTGCCGCCCGGGCCGTGACCCGGCGGGACGGCCGCCGGATCCGCGAGGGGCGCCACGCGGTCCGGCGGCCATCACCCGCGCGGCGGGCTGCGGGGCCCGTCGTGTCGCGTGTCCCGTTGTCCCCGTCCCGGAACCCGGTCAAACGGATCAGGACGTGTCCCGGGCTTGAGCAGCGGCCGGGTGCCCGACAGCGCCAGGGCGGCGTCCACCAGCGCCAGGTGGGTGAACGCCTGCGGCACGTTGCCCAGCTGGCGGCCGGCGACCGGGTCGTACTCCTCCGAGAGCAGGCCCACGTCGTTGCGCAGGTCCAGGAGCCGCTCGAACAGCTCACGGGCCTCGCGGTGCTCGCCCTGCATCGCCAGGACCGACACCAGCCAGAACGAGCACGGCAGGAACACGCCCTCCGGCTCGGCGATGCCGTCCACGGCGCCGTCGGGCCGCGGCAGGTAGCGCTGCACCAGACCGTCCACGGTGAGCTCCCGGCGGATCACCTCGACGGTGGAGACCATGCGCGGGTCGTCCGCGGGCAGCAGCCCGATGAGCGGCAGCAGCAGCACCCCGGCGTCCAGATCCGGGGCGCCGTAGGCCTGCACGAAGGCGCCGCGGCCGGCGTCCCAGCCGCGGTGCAGCACCTCGGCGCGGATCGCGTCGCGGTGCTCCCGCCACCGGTCCACGGGCCCCTCGAACCCGAACTCCTCCACCATCCGCACGCCGCGGTCGAACGCCAGCCACGCCATGGCCTTGGACGAGGTGAAGTGCCGTTCGGGGCCGCGCACCTCCCACATGCCGGAGTCCGGCCGCCGCCAGGCGTCCTCCAGCCACTCGAGCAGGGTGCGCAGCAGCGACCAGGACTCCCCGTCGCCGTCCACCCCGGCCTTCAGGGCCAGGTACATGGCGTCCATGAGCTCGCCGTAGACGTCGAGCTGCAGCTGCCCGTGGGCGGCGTTCCCCACGCGCACGGGGGCGGAGCCCTCGAAGCCCGGCAGCCACTCCAGCTCACGCTCGTCCAGGCGCCGCTCCCCGCCCACCCCGTACATGATCTGCAGGTCCGCGGGGTCGCCTGCGGCGGCGCGCAGCAGCCAGTCCCGCCACGCGCGGGCCTCCTCCCGGTACCCGGCGCGCAGCATCGCCGAAAGGGTCAGCGCGGCGTCGCGCAGCCAGCAGAACCGGTAGTCCCAGTTGCGCGACCCGCCGATCGCCTCCGGCAGCGAGGTGGTGGGGGCCGCCACGATGCCGCCGGTGGGCAGGTGCGTGAGCGCCTTGAGGATGAGCAGGGAGTCGTGGATCTCCTCGTGGTGGTCGCCCACGTGGCTGCACCGCGACGTCCAGTCCCGCCAGAAGCCCTCGGTCTCGTCCAGCTCCCGCTCCGGGTCCCGCGCCGGCGGGAGGGGCTCGTGCGACGGGTACCAGGTGAGGCTGAACGGCATCCGCTCGCCGGGGCGGAGCGTGAACTCGCTCACGGTGGACCGGTTCTCCCCGTGGGTGGGCGCCTGCGTCCGGAAGCACAGGGCGTCCGGGCCGGCCACCGCCAGGCGCGCCCCGTCGACCCGGCGCACCCACGGCACGATGCGCCCGTAGTCGAAGCGGATGACCAGCTCCGACCGCATCGTCACCTCGCCGTCCAGCCCCTCGGCGATCCGCACGATGTCCGGGGCGGCGTCCCGCGGCGGCATGAAGTCCATGATGCGCACCGCGCCGGTGTCGCACTCCACCACGGTCTCCAGGATGAGCGTGTCCGACCGGTACCGCCGGGTGCGCCGCCGCACCCCGCCCACCGGGGCGAGCGTCCAGTGGCCGTTGCGGGCGTCGCCCAGCAGCGCCGCGAAACACGCCCCGGAGTCGAACCGCGGCAGGCAGCACCACTCGATCCCGCCCTCGCGGGACACCAGGGCCGCGGTCTGCAGGTCCCCGATGAGGGCGTAGTCCTCGATGCGCCGCATCGGCTCCATTGTTCCCCGGCGGGCGCCGCGCCTCCCGGAGATCGGTTCCCTAGATGATGAGCCGCACGCGGGACCGCCAGATCGCCAGCCGCCACATCGCGAACCCGAACAGCAGCAGCGCGCCCACGTGCCCGGCGTCGGTCCAGCCCTGCCAGCCGAAGGCCGCGTGCCGCACGAGCTGCACGCAGTGGTACAGCGGGTTGAAGTGCCCGGCCACCTGCGCCCACTCCGGCAGGCCGTCCAGCGGGAAGTAGGTGCCGGCGACCAGGAACACCGGGGTGATGACCATGCTGGTGACGTAGGAGAAGTGGTCGATGGACTTCAGGATCGCGGCGATCAGCACGCCGAACGCCGCCCAGCCGAAGCCCGTGATGAAGCCGATGAGCGGCACGGCCAGCATCCCCCAGGACGGGTCCAGGCCGAAGGCGAGCGCCACCAGCAGCGGCGCCGTGCCGTATACCCCGGCCCGGGTGGCGACCCACAGCACCTCGCCGGTGACCAGTTCCTCGGTGTCGACGGGGGCGGCGAGGATGGCGTCGTAGGTGCGCTGGTACTCGCGCTTCACGAACGTCCCGAACATCGTCGCGAACACCGAGGCGAACATCACCGCGGTGGCCACGGTCCCGGTGCCCACGAACTCCACGTAGTCCAGGCCCTGGACCTTGGAGACCAGCGACCCGAAGCCGAAGCCGAAGGCCAGCAGGTAGATGGTGGGCTCCACCGTGGAGGACACGGTAGTGGACCGCCAGTACGAGCTGAAGTTGATGACCTCGCGCACCAGGACGCCCATCAGCGCCGAGCGCTCCAGGCGGTGCAGCCGGGGGCCGGGCGGTGGCGCGGTGGTCATGCGATCTCCTCCCCGGTGAGCAGCACGAAGACGTCCTCCAGGTTCGCGGGGCGGCGCTCCCCGGCGGGCAGCGGGCCGGTGGCGTCCTCCAGGCGCAGCAGCGCCACCGAGGTGCCGGTGCGGCGCGTGCGGACCCCCAGCCCCTGGGCCTCGGCCTCCACCTCGGCCAGGCGGGCGGGCGGTCCGTAGACCTCCAGCGCCTCGGTGCCGGCGAGCTCCGCGACCAGCGCCGCTGGCGGGCCGGTGGCGACCGCGGAGCCGTGCGACACGACGGTGACGGTGTCCGCGAGGCGCTCCGCCTCCTCGATGTAGTGGGTGCTCATGAGGATGGACACGCCCTCGCCGCGGAGGGCGTCGATGAGCGCCCAGATCTCCTGGCGCACCTGCGGGTCGAGGCCCACGGTGGGCTCGTCCATCAGCACCAGCCGGGGGCCGTGGACGAGCGCCCGGGCGATGAGCAGCCGCCGGCGCATGCCGCCCGAGAGCTTGTCGACGCGGGTGTCGCGGCGGTCCGCGAGGTTGGCGATGCCGAGGGCGCGCTCGATGGCGGCGCGCCGGTCGGGCCGGCGGATGCGGTACAGGTGGGTGAACACCACCAGGTTCTGCTCGACGGTGAGCGTGGTGTCGAGGTTGTCGAGCTGCGGCACGACACCCATGAGCGCCCGGGCGGACTTCGACTCCCGGGGCAGCCGGTGTCCCAGCACCTCGATCTCCCCGGCGTCGGGGATGGCCTGCGCGGTGAGCATCCGCATGGTGGTGCTCTTGCCGGCGCCGTTGGGGCCCAGGAGCCCCACGCAGGTGCCCTCGGGCACCTCGAGGTCCAGGCCGTTCACCGCGACCAGGGCGCCGAACGACTTCCTGACGCCGCTCAGGCGGATGGCGAGAGGGGGCATCGGGTCATCATGCACCCCGGCGCGGCGGCGCGGCGCCCGCTACGATCCTTGCCGTGTCAACGACCGACGGCCGCACCCCGCGGGGCCTGGGCGACATCATCACCACCGCCCGCCCCTTCGACGAGTACATGGCGATGTTCGACCTCACCGAGGCGGACCTGCTCGCCGGCCCCATCCTGGACTGCCCGGGCGGTGCCGGGGACTTCGGCGAGGCGGTGCGCGCGATGGGCGGCACCGTGATCAGCGTCGACCCGGTCTACGCCACGCCGCTGGAGGAGTTCCTGCCGGTCGCGCGGCGCGACACGCACACCGGCAACCGGTACGTGATCGAGAACCCGCACCTGTACGTCATGGGGTTCTTCCACGACACCGACGACCACCTGGCCCGCCGCCTCGCCGGCCTGGAGCGCTTCGCCGCCGGGTTCTCCGGGCCCGGGCCGTTCCACGTGCCCGCCAAGCTCCCGGACCTGCCGTTCCCCGACGGCCACGTGCGGCTCGCCCTGTCGGCGCACCTCATGTTCACGTACCCCGACCACCTGGACCGCGACGACCACCTGGCCTGCCTGCGGGAGCTGCTGCGCGTGGCCTCGGAGGAGGTCCGGGTGTTCCCGCTGCTCGACACCACGCTGCAGCGGGTGCCGTACTTCGACGACCTGCTGGGCGCGCTCGCGGCCGACGGGGTGCGGAGCGAGATCCGCACGGTCCCGTACGAGTGGCAGCGCGGCGCCGACCAGATGCTGGTGCTGCGCCGGGACTGACGGTTCGCCCCGGTTCCGCGGGGCGTGGCAGGATCCGGTCCACCGGCAGCAGCCGGGCCGAGACCGGGAGATCCGACCATGACCTCACGCCGCCGCGTGCCCCGGCGCGTGCTGATCGCCGCAGCCGCCCTCACCGCGGGGACCGCCCCCGCCGCCGTCGCGCAGGCGCCGTTCTGGCACGCCCCGGCGGTGCTCGCCTCGGGTCTCACGCAGGCCTACCCGCCGCGCGTCGCGGTCGAGGACGACGGCGGTGCGGTGGTGGCGTGGGCCGTCGGCGGCGCCGACCCCGCCGTCTGGGCGGCCACCCGGCCCGACGGCGCCTCCCCCTTCGGCGCGCCGGTGCGCCTCACGCCGGTATGCGGGCGCTCCTGCCTGTTCTACGGCGTGCAGGCCGCGGTGGACCCCGGCGGATCGGGAACCGGGGTGGTGTGGGTGCTGAGCCGGACGGTCCCGGTGGACGCCTCCACCGTCCAGGCCGTCGTGCGCGGTGCGGGCGGCGCGTTCACCGCGGCCGAGGACCTGAGCGCCGGCCGGCCGTTCCCCGGCGCCGCGCCCGGTGTGGCCGCGGGACCGGGCGGCCAGGTGGTGGTCGTGTTCGACGACGCCGACCGGAGGGCCCGGGCGCGTGAGCGCACGGCGGCGACGGCGTGGGACGCCCCCGCGGTGCTGGGCGACGCCCCGGTGTCCGGCGTGTCGACCCCGTCGGTCGCCATCGGCACCGGCGGCCACCTGCCGCCGCCTGGCAGTCCGGCACCTGCGCCGCCTGGGTGGCGCAGGCACCGCCCGGTGGCCCCTGGGGCGGCGCGACGCAGTTGCCGGGATGCGCACAGAACCCGGCGGTGACCGTGGGCGCGACGAGGCGGCGTGGACGCCGTCTGGCGCGGCTGGGACGGCGTGAACCGGCGGGTGGTCTCCGCCCGGGCGGCCACGGCAGGTGCGGCGTTCGGAGCGGCCACCCGACCTGGGTACGGCCGGGGACGTCCTCGACCCGCCGGTGGTGCGGGCCCTGCCGGGCGACGATGCGGCCGCCGCATGGACCGGCCCCGACGGCGCGGCGGTGATCGCCCGCCGGACCGGTGCCGCCTGGAGCGCACCGGACGCCTCGAGCCCGCTGCCGCTGACGACACGCTCCGTCGCCATCGGCGCCAACGGCGATGTGGCCGCGGCGGGGGCCGAGGGCCCCGACGGCACCCCGGTGGCCCTCGTCAGGCCCGCGGGCGGCGCGTGGAGGGCCCCGGAGCCGGCGTTCCCGCCCGGCTCGGGCTGGAATGCGCTGGGCGTCGCGGCGTCCGGGGACGTCATCGCGGCGGCGAGCGACGAGACCTCGGTTGAGGTGAGCGAGCGCACGACCCGGCCGGGGGCGGCGCTCGTGCTGCCCGATCCCCGCCCCACGCGCCTCACGGGCCCCGGCTCCGCGGCGGCCAACGCGCGTGTCCCTCTCACGCTCACGCTCGGGTCCGGCGGGTACCGCGTGCCCGTCCAGGTGCAGCGCAGGATCTCCACGGGCTGGCGCACCTTCGCGACGGCGACCGTCACCACCCCCGGTTTCGGCCCGCCGGTGGTCACGGTGCCGGCCCGGCTCACGGCGCCCGGGGTGAACCGGGTGCGGGTGCTGGTGGGCGCCGCCCGCAGGCCCAGCGGCACGGTGGCGATCACGGTCACCCCGTCGGGGCCGCGGCGCGTGGCGCTGCCCGGCACCCCGCTCGCCATCGCCGCCGGCCCCGCCGGCGTGTGGGTCCTGGACCAGGGCTCCGACGTCGCCGGCGACACGGTGCTGCGGCGCCTGGACCGCCGCACGGGCCGGCCGGCCGCCGCCGTGCCGGTGCCCGGCGAGTCGCGCGCCATCGCCGTGGGCGCCGATGCGGTCTGGACGGCCGACGCGGACGGCGTGACCCGCGTGGACGCCCGCACCCTCGCCGTGACCCGCACGCTCATCCCGGGCGGCGCCCGGTCGGTGGTGACCTCCGGCCCCCATGTCTGGGCCACGGGGGTCTGCGAACCCTCCGCGGAGCCGATCTTCGAGCTGTGCCACCCCCGGCGCGCCGAGGCGCTTGACGCCACCAACGGGGCGCTGCTCGGGCGCACGGTGCGCCTGGGACCGGCCGGTTCCGCCGATGCGGCGGCGATCTTCGGGACCACCCTGTGGCTGTGGGGCGAGTCGGAGCAGAGCTACGACGACAGCGTCCTCGCCCGCGCCGACGCGGCGACCGGCGCGATCGCGTCCGGGCCCCGGATCTTCCCGGGCCGGTTCGGCGTGCCGTTCACGGCCGTCTCGGCCCGGACGGTGTGGATCGTGGGGAGCCAGAGCGCGACGCGTGCTGACGGCGCGGCCCTCCCGGTCCCGCTGCCCATCCTGCTGCCGCGCCACCGCGCGGTGCAGGTGCTCCCGGCCGGGAACCGGGCATGGGTGCTGCAGCAGCGGCCGGTCACCCGGCCGGGGCGACGCGACGAGGCCCTGGCGGAGGTGGTCATCGCCACCGGCCGGCGCACCGGGCGGGTGCTGCGCCTGGGGGAGGCGTTGAAGGCCGGCACGACCGCGGCGCGCGGGGACGGAGCGGTGTGGGTGCTGCGGCCCTCGGAGGCGACCGTGATCCGGGTGCCGCGGCCCGGCTGATCCCCCGGCCGCCGGGGCCGGCGCGCGGACGCCGGCCCCGGGGACCGCCCTCTCCAGGCGCACGGCGCCGGGCCGTGCGGGCCGCGCACGCCACGGGGCGGGGACGCGGTGCCGCGAGTCTCGCGATCCTCCCCGTCGGGGGGAAGGGCGGGGGCCGAAAACCCGCCGAAAGTCGGTGATGCGGGGGTGACATACTCACCCGCATGGCAACCATCCCACGCACGCAGATGGATGTCGCCGCCCTCGACGCCGCCGACGCGGCGTGCCCCGCCCGCAGGCTCCTGGGCCGCCTCGCGGAGCGGTGGACCGGGCTGGTGCTCATCTCGCTCGCAGACGGCCGCTCGCACCGGTTCTCGGACCTCATGCGGGCCATCGGGAACATCTCCCAGAAGATGCTCACCCAGACGCTGCGCTCGCTGGAGCGCGACGGGATCGTGGAACGGGTCGTGCAACCCACCTCGCCGCCGTCGGTGGAGTACCGGCTCAGCGGGCTGGGGACCGAACTGCTGGCGCCCGTGGGGGCGTTGTCCGGCTGGGCCTACGCCAACGCCGCGGCGATGGACGCCGCGCGCGCCGCGTACGACGCCACCGCGGGCGCTACTTCGTCTGGCTGAGCAGCACCGCGAGGTCCGAGTAACACAGGCCGTCGGCGGTCTCCGGCAGGCCGAGGTCGTGCTCGACGGCCTCCGCGAGGGCCCGGGCCCGGTTGAGGACCGCGGGGTGCACGGGCTGCGACGGAGCGGACTCCGCGATGCGCTTGGCCTCGTTGCGGAGCTGGTTCAGGTCCGCCGCGGGGGAGTTGAACGAGGGGCGTGGGGGCTGCTGCCAGCCGCTGGTCTCGGTGCTCATCGACGCGAACGGTAGCGGATGACCCGGCGGCGGCGGCTTCGAACCGCCGCCGGGCCCCGCGGCCGCCGCGCGCTAGGAGACGAGCGCCGGCTCTGCGGCCCGGGTGGAGGCGAGCACCAGCGGCTCGATGGGGTGCTCGGCCACCTCACCGTCCCGGCCCACCTCCACCCGGTACGCCCTGCGCCCCGGCCGGGAGCTGACCACCCGGTGCGGTGCGGCGCCCACGTAGTGCAGCGCCACCCCGTCCTCGCAGCCGATCCCCGGGGCCATGCCGCCGCGGACGAAGCCCAGGTAGGCCTCGCGCCGCAGCTCGTAGTGCGGGCAGTTGCTGCCGGCCAGCAGCCCCAGCCCGTCGTGGATGGGGGCCATCCGCGGCCCCCACGAGGCGGTCACCCCCGCCTGGAACCAGCACTGCGACCCGGCGCACAGCCCGGCCAGCAGCACCCCGCGCTCCCACGCCTCCCGCAGCACGGCGTCCAGGCCGTGGACCCGCCACACCGCCAGCAGGCCCGCCGTGTTCCCCCCGCCCACGTAGATGACGTCCTGGTGCAGCAGGAACGCCCGCACGTCCTCCACGGTGCGGTGGAACAGCTGGAGGTGCGACGGGCGGGCCCCGAGCTCCGAGAACGCCTTGTAGAACTTGACCGTGTAGCTGCTGTTGTCCCCGCCCGCGGTGGGCAGGAAGCACACCCGCGGGGCGTCGCGGCCCGTGGCCTCCAGGATGTACCGGTCGAGCGCGGGGTTGTCCGGCTCCTCCGTGAAGCCGCCGCCGCCCATCGCCACGATCTGGCGTCGCGGACGGGCGACCCGGAATCCCGGCAGGTATCGGCTGCGGTGTCGCGGCAGGGTCATGGGGCGTCTCCCGTCGCTGGCGTGGGGGCCATGGTGGGGTATCCGGCTCCGGCGGGCGACCGCCGGTCAACCAGACATTCCGCACGCCGCTTGGCCCCGCGTCCAGACCTCGCGGCACGGTGTCGCGGCTATGTTTCGCCGGGATGACGCGACGGATCTTCGCCTGCGGCGGCGACGGCTGGCCGACCGACCCGGGACACCCGGCGATCGAGGAGCGCATGCTCGAGCTGCTGGGCGTGGACACGCCCCGCGTGCTGTTCCTGCCCACCGCCAGCGGCGACAGCGGGAACCTCATCTCCCGGTTCTACGAGTTCTTCGCGCCGCGCGGCTGCCGGTGCGACCACCTCGCGATCTTCCGGCCGCACCCGCGGTCGGTGGAGCAGGCCATCGCCGACCAGGACCTGGTGTACGTGGGCGGCGGGAGCACCGCGAACCTCCTGGCCCTGTGGGCGCTCCACGGCGTGGACGCGGCGCTGCGCGACGCGTACGGCCGCGGCGTGGCGATGGCCGGGGTGAGCGCCGGGGCGATCTGCTGGTTCCGGCACGGCCTGTCGAACTCCCTGGGGCACGGCTTCGCGCCGGTCGAGGGCCTGGGCCTGCTGCCCGGGGCGTTCTGCCCCCACGTGGACGGCGACGCGGGCCGCGCGCCAGCCCTGGAGGCGGCCGTGCGGAACGGGCACTTCCCCGAGGCCTACGGCGTGGACGACGGCGCCGCCCTGGTGTTCGCCGACGAGCGGCTCACCGAGGTGGTGAGCGCACGGGAGGGCCGCGGCGCCCGCCGGGTGGCCCTGAGGGACGGCGCGCCGGCGTGGGAACCGGCGCTTCCGGCGGTCTGATCCCGCCCGGGGCAGGGACGGGGCCGCCCGCCGCGTAGACGGGGTGGTCCCGGCGAACCGGAGGCCCCCGTCCCCACGAACCGCGCTGGTAGCGTCGCCCGCTCTCCACGAGGAGGCGGACCACACATGAGCGGACGTGCCCTTCTGCTCTGCCTGATCGCCGCCGCCGGCACCCCGGTGGTGGCCGCCCCCGCGGTCGCGCAGGACCCCACCGCGGGACTCGAGAACCGGCTGCCCGACCCCGCGTGGCTGCCGGCGCCGCCCACGGCGGCCACGGCCCTCACGCTCCCCGACCACCTGGTCGACCAGGTGATGCCGGCCGGCGAGGCCCGCCGCGCCGAGGCGATCGCACGGCTCGCGCGCAACGCGTTCATCGGCGGCGTCCGCGAGGACGTCCCGGCCACCGCGACCCTGCCCGCCACCACCGTGTGGGCCGTGCAGTTCGCCACGCCCGGCGGCGCGCGGGCCGGGCTCGAGGCCGTGCGGTGGGCGCTGCGGGTCCGCGCCGACACCACCTCCCAGCGCAGCGACGAGCTGGCGGACCCCGCCGACGGGCGCATCATCACCACCACCGCCGCCGATGGCACGGTGCGCGTGGACGCCGTGTTCGCCGCGGGCACCTGGCTCTATGGCGTGGGCCGCGCCGCGCCGCCGGGCACGGACCCCGACCTGGCGGGGCTCGCGGCCCTGGCCGCCCACCTGTGGGCCCGGCAGCCGGAGCGCCCCGACCCCCTGGGCGCCCAGCCCCTGGGGGTGACCCCCGACCTGCGCGCCGCCCTGGCGGCCGCCCACGCCAGGGCGATGCGCCGTCCGCCCGCCGTGCCGCCGGAGGCGGTGCCCGGGTCGGTGCAGGCCGCGAGCCTCGCCGGCACCGGCTGGGCCCTGGCCCGCTTCACCCGCGTCGACGGCGACCCGGAGCTGTTCCGCACCACGCCCGGCGGCGCATGGGTGTCGGTGGGCGACCCCGGCGGCCCCGGCTGCCCGCGCATCCCGGCGGCGGTGAAGGAGGTGTGGGGCCTCACGGTGAGCTGCCCGCTCGCCGCCTCCCCCGTGGTGCGGCCCGACGACCCCGACGCCCTGGAGGCCGGGGACGCGCCCTTCGACGGGCTCGGCACCTGGGTGTGGGAGGTCCGCGGATCCGGCGGCGTGGCGGCCATCGCGGCCCGCGCGACGGGCGCCGGCATGCGCACCGTCTACGTGAAGTCCGGCGACGGCACCC
>JAXLST010000021.1:0-99388 GCA_046330435.1 Thermoleophilia bacterium
GGCGATCACGGCGACGTCGCCGCGGGCGTCCACCGCGACCTCGGGCCGCAGCGGGGACTGGCCCGCCACGGTGCCGGCGTCCTCGGTGACCGCGGGGGCGGCGCCGCTGGCCGGCTGCACGCGCACCCGCAGCACGGACGTGCCGCCCTCGCCGGCGACGTTCCAGGCGGACGCGACGCGTCCGGTGGGGCCCACCGCCAGGCCGGCGTCGGGGATCCCGCCCGCCGTGACCTGCCCGGGCTCGTCGATCCGCGCCGGCTGGGTCCAGGACAGCGGGGGCGCCGTCGCCGCGCGGGCGCGCCGGGTCGCCAGCAGCCGCTCACGGGTCACCGACCCGGTCCACTGGACGGCGGACTGGCCGTTCACGCCGATGCGGGCCAGGACGCGCCGGGCCCGGCCGTCGCCGAGGTCCGCGACGGGCGTGCCGGCCCCGTCGTCCTCCCATACCAGGGTGGCGCGCCGCACCGACGCGGTGAGGGTGCCGTCGTCGTCCCACACGGCGATCGCACGGCCGTTGAGCTGCACGTCGAGGGCGATCACGCGGCCGGTTGCCGTGAGGTCGGGCTGGAAGGTCCAGGCCGTGGTGTTGCGCGGCCGCACCGCGGTCCGCACGACGCCGCCCCGCGCCCAGGTGAGCACGACCCGGCGGTTCGTGTCGATCGCGACCCGCACGTCGCCCCCGGTGCCGGGGGGCAGCACGAACGACCGGAACACGCCGGCCGGTCCGCGGCGGACGAACAGCTGCCACGGGCCCGCGGGGTCCCGGTCCTCGAGCAGCACCGCGACGTCGCCGGAACGGTGGCGCACCAGCTGCCGCAGGAACACCTGCCCCTCGCCGGTGACGACCTCACGCACCGGCGACAGGGCGCCGCGCAGCGTGCCGTCGCGGGTGGAGACGGTGTAGCCGGTCGGCGTGGTGCCGTACTGGGTGCCGCCGGTGGTCTCGAGCCAGCCGACGGTGCCGCCGCCGACCGCGTCGAGGGCGAGCTGGGTGTCGGGCCCGGGGCGGACGTCGAGCCCCGCCGAGACCTCGAGCGGCCCCGACCACGACGCCGGCGCCTGGGCGGCGGCGACGGCGGGCACCGCGAGCCCCATCGCGGCCGCGGCGAGCACGGCCCGCCGCAACGTGAGTTCGCGCACTGTGAACCTCTCCTGTCCACCGGCGGACGACCCGCCGTTTCTGGGAGGTTTCGCGGCCGGGACGGCGCCTCCTGCCCGGCGTCCGTGCCGCCTGGCAGGCTCAGCCGATGGCGGAGGCCCTGAAGGACCGGTTCGGACCGGAGGTCGCGGAGTGGGTGGCCGAGCGCATCGGCGCCGTCCACCCGGGCTTCCCCCGGGAGGCGTTCCTGGCCGCCGCCCTCGACGGCTTCGCGGCGCTCGAGCTCACCGCGCGGTCGCGGGCGATCGCCGCGGCCCTGTGGGACCACCTGCCCGGGGGCTTCCCGGAGGCCGCCCGCATCATCGGGGCCTCCCTCGGCCCGCCCATCGCGGGCGACACCATCGCGGGCGAGGGCATGGACACGTTCCGGCACCTGCCCTACGTGCAGCTGGTGGCCGAGCACGGCACCGGCCACTTCGAGGAGGCCATGGACCTCCAGCACGCGCTCACCCGGCGGTTCACCGCCGAGTTCAGCATCAGGGCGTTCATCGCCGCGCACCCGGACCGCACCCTGGCGCGGCTGGCGGAGTGGACCCGCGACCCGTCGCCCCACGTGCGGCGCCTGGTGAGCGAGGGCACCCGGCCGCGCCTGCCCTGGGCACCGCGCATCCGGGCGTTCCAGGACGACCCCTCGCCGGTGCTGCCGCTGCTGGAGGCGCTTCGGGACGACCCGGCGGAGTACGTGCGCCGGTCGGTCGCCAACAACCTCAACGACATCGCCAAGGACCACCCCGGCGTCACACTCGCGGTGTGCCGCGCGTGGCTGGAGGACGCGCCGCCGCGGCGGCGCGCGCTGGTGCGCCACGCGCTGCGCACGCTCACGCGCGCCGGCGACCCGGAGGCGCTCGCCCTGCTGGGGTTCACGGGGGACGCCCTGCGGGTCGCCGGCCTCACCGCCGACCCGCCGGACCCGCGCATCGGCGGATCGGTGCGCGTGGCGTGCGAGGTCCGCAACGACGGCGCGCGGACGGCGACGGTCCTCGTGCACCTGCGCATCGAGTTCGTGAACGCCCGCGGCACGGGCGCGCGCACGTTCCTGATGGGGGAGCGGGAGATCCCGGCCGGGGGCGCGGCCGCCGCGGGCACCACCGTGTCCCTGCGGCAGCACACCACGCGCACCCACCGCCCCGGGGAGCACCGCTTCCGGGTGCTGGTGAACGGCGTCACGGCGGCGGAGGGCGCGTTCACGCTGCGCCCCTGACCGCGGACCGCCCGATGGGGTAGCCTCCGCGACCGTGATCAGAGTCCTCGTCGCAGGTGCCGCCGGTCGGATGGGTGCGACCGTCGTGGGCGCCGTCACCGCAGCGGAGGGCATGGAGGTGGCGGCCCGGGTCGATCCCGCGCTCCCCGCCGGCCCCGGCGTCTTCCCGGACGTCCCCTCGGCGCTCGCCGCCGGAGGCGTTGACGTCGCGGTCGACTTCACCCAGCCCGCGGTCGTCTACCCCAACACGCTGGCCTACCTGGCCGCCGGGGTGCACGCGGTCATCGGCACCACCGGCCTCTCCGACGCCCAGGTCGCGGAGATCCGCGCCCAGGCGGATGCCGGCACCGCCAACGCGCTCATCGCGCCGAACTTCGCCGTGGGCGCGGTGCTGCTCATGCGGTTCGCCGCGGAGGCGTCCCGCCACATGCCGAAGGCGGAGATCATCGAGCTCCACCACGACGGCAAGCTCGACGCGCCGTCCGGCACCGCCCTGCGCACGGCGATGCTCATGGAGGGCGACCCGGTGATCCACTCCGTGCGCCTGCCGGGCCTCGTCGCCCACCAGGAGGTCATCCTGGGCGGGCTGGGGGAGACCCTCACCATCCGCCACGACTCGCTGTCGCGCGAGAGCTTCATGCCGGGCGTCGTCCTGGCGGTGCGCGACGTCGCCAACCGGCCGGGCCTCACCCTGGGGCTCGAGCCCGTCCTGTTCGAGGAGTAGCCATGCCCATCTCGGACCGCCGTGCCCTGGGGGCCTCCGGCTTCCAGGTGTCGCCCCTGTGCCTGGGGGGCAACGTGTTCGGGTGGGGCGCCGACGAGGCCGCCTCGTTCGCGGTGCTCGACGCCTACGTGGAGCTGGGCGGCAACTTCATCGACACGGCCAACATCTACTCGGCGTGGGTGCCCGGCAACCAGGGCGGCGAGTCCGAGAGCGTCATCGGCAGGTGGCTCGCGGCGCGCGGCCGCCCCGACGGCCTGGTGATCGCCACCAAGGTCGGCATGGCCGGCGGGCCGCTGTTCCCCAAGGGCCTCTCGCGCGCCCAGATCCGCGACGGGGCCGAGCAGTCCCTGCGCCGCCTGGGCGTCGAGCGCATCGACCTGTTCTGGGCCCACGAGGACGACCTCGACACCACGTTCGAGGAGACGATGGGCGCGTTCGACGAGCTGGTGCGCGAGGGCCTGGTGGGCGCCGTCGCCGCGTCGAACATCCCGGCCGGGCGGCTCGCCGAGGCGCTGCAGGTCAGCGACGACAAGGGCATGGTCCGGTACACCGCCGTGCAGCCGCACTTCAACCTCCTGGACCGGGCCGGCTACGCCGGTGACCTGGAGGACCTGTGCCGCGCCGAGGGCCTGGGCGTGACCCCGTACTTCGCGCTGGCGCGGGGGTTCCTGGCGGGCAAGTACCGGCCGGGCGAGCCCCTGCCGGACACGCCCCGCGCGCCCGGCGTGCAGCGCGACTACATGAACGACCGCGGCTGGAACATGCTGGCCGAGGTGGAGCGGGTGGCGGCGGCGCACGGCGCCACGGCGGCGCAGGTCGCCCTGGCCTGGCTCATGGCCCGGCCGGGCGTCACCAGCCCCATCGCCAGCGCGACGACGCCCGAGCAGCTGCGCGAGCTCGCCGGCGCCTCGGACCTCAGCCTCACCGCCGACGAGTACGCCGCCCTGGACGCCGCGGGCGCGTAGCCCTCGGCGCGCCGCTCACCCGGCGGCGCGCATCCGGTTGTTGCGCGGGTTGTGCTCCACCTCGGCCCGGCCGAGCACCTCCAGCACCGGCGGGACGTAGACGCCGAACCTGCCGCGCAGCCCCTTCTTGAGGCCGTACCACCCGCCCACGGGGTTGCCCGGATCGCGGCCCCACGCCTCGACGGTGCCCTCGGCGGCGGGCTTCTGCTCGTCCGCACCGCCCAGCGGGACCCAGTCGCCGGCTGCGGCGAGCATCGCGTGGAGGTCGTCGACGCAGCGCAGGTGGTAGCGCAGCTGCGTCCTGCCGACCTGCACGACCAGCGCGGGCGGGTCGGCCTCCGGGTCGCGGTGGGCGGTGAACTCCGAAGTGCCCGGCGGGGTGGTCAGCACCCAGGGCGACCCGGCGGTGCCATCGCCGCGGACGGGGCTCATCGGGACGCCTCCGCCGCCGCCTTCAGGCCGTCGGCAAACCGTTCGATGCTCTCGGTGAGGTCCGGGATCGCCCGGGAGATCAGCGGCGCCAGCGGCCCGGTGAACGCCTCGCGCATGTGGAAGTCCGTCGTGCCCCCCGCCGCCGGCGCAAGGGTGAACGTCCGGGCGCCGCGGAAGAGCCCGAGCGGCATGGCGTCGGACCACACCATCCTGCTCGGGGCCTCCATCGCCGTGACCGTCGGGGTGAACGTGCGTCCGGGGCTCGCGCTCGACACCAGGCTGAGCCTGCCGCCCGGCGCGATGGGCCCCTTGATGGAGATGACGGCGGGATTCCATGTGGCGTAGCCGGCATCGTCGGTGAGCAACGCCCAGACGTGCTCGGGGGACGCGGCGATCGCGCGGGTGACCTCGTAGCTTCGCGGCATGGTCCTCCTCGGGGTGGCGGTGCGGTGCGGAGCCTGCGGGGATGCTTGACCGGGCGGACGGCCGCGGGCAATGGTGTGGCCCACAAATACCGGCGGAGCCGTTTGTGAAAGACCCACAGAACGCGGTTGCCGAGGCCCGGGTCATCGATGCCCTCGAGCTCCGGGCCGGTGAGATCGCCCGCGCGATGCTCGAGCGCTCGCACGCCGAGGTGCCCGAGTACGCGGCCCACTCGGACCCGGGATTCGTCGAGGCGGCGCTGGCCCACTGCGCGGACCACGTCGAGGCCTTCCTGACCGTGGCGCGGCGGCGCGGGCCCCTGGACAACGAGGAGCTGGAGTTCGTACGGACGCAGGCGGTGATGCGCGCGCGTCAGGGCGTCCCGCTCGAGGCGCTCCTGCACGTGTACCGCGCGGGCCACCGCGCCGTCTTCCGGGCCATCGTGGAGGCCGCGGAGGCCACGCGGCAGGGGGCGGAGGCCGCCCTTGCGCTCACCGACCGGACGCTCGGCCACATCGATGTGATCACCACCACCTTCACGGAGTCCTATCTCGCGACCCGACACGAAATGGAGGCTGGTGCGGACGCCGCCCGCCGGGCGCTGCTGGACCGCGCGCTCGCCGGGGCACTGGAACCGGGTCCCGAGTCGGACCACCGTGCGCGCGCCCTCGGCGTCGACCCCGACGCGCCCTATGTCGTGGTGACCTGCCGGCGCTCCGCGCCCGGGACGGACGCGGAGGGCCTGGCCGCGCTGGCCGGCCGCCTCGGCCGCATCGACCTCTCGGACGGCCGCGCCGCCGTCGCGGTGGTTCGCGACCAGGAGGTGGTCACGGTGCTCCCCGTCGGTGACCGGTCCGCGGGCGAGATCCACGCCGTGCTCGCACGCGCGCTCGGCGGCGGGCACCGCGCCGGGGTGAGCCTCCCATGCCGGGGCCTGGGCGAGCTGGCCCGGGGCCACTCGGAGGCCCGCACCGTCCTGCGGTCCGGCTCCGCGGACGAGGTCGCCTCGCTGCTCGGCATGAGCGCGGCCGAGTACCTCATGGCGACCGCGGACGACACGGCACGACGGCTCCTCGACCCCCGGATCCGGGCTGCGCTGGAAGGCGACGGCGGCATCACGCTGGCCGTGACGCTCCTGGCGTTCCTGGACGCGGACCTCAGCGCACCGGGGGCGGCCGATGCGTTGGGCGTCCACCCGAACACCGTCTACTACCGGCTCGACAAGCTCGCGCGCACCACCGGCCGCAACCCCCGGCGGTTCGGGGACCTCGTCGAGCTCCTCGTCGCCGTCCGACTCCTGGATGCCTCCCCTGACGGACGGGCGGCCGCGTCCCCCCGAGGCGTGCCGCAGCGCCGACCGCGGCGCCGCACCGGCGTCTCCTGAGCCCCGAGCGGGCGGCGCAGACCATTCGGTTCTGTCGGTTTCAGAATCGGCGGACGAGTCCGTATGGTGTGGGCGGCACAACCGCGGGGGGAGGCGCTGTGGGAGAGGCACACCCCGAGGATCTGACGGCGGCGACGCTCTGGAGCCTCGAGGACCGCGTGCAGGACGTGGGATGGGAGATGGTCGCCCGCTTCCAGGCGGAGGTGCCGGGGTGGGCGGAGCACCGCGCGCCCGGGTTCCTGGAGGCGGCGCAGGAGCACTGCGTGGACCACGTCCGCGCGTTCCTCACCGCGGTGCGCGAGCAGCGCACGCTCACCCGCGACGAGCTGGGGTTCGTGACCGACCAGGCCCGCATGCGGGCCCGCCAGGGCGTGCCGCTGCACGACCTCCTGCACGTGTACCGCATCGGCAACCGGGCGATCTTCCACGCCGTGGTGGAGGCCGCCGCCCAGAGCCCGGAGGGCAGCGTCGTGGCCCTCGTCCTCATGGACCGCTCGCTCCCGCACAGCGACACGGTCACGGCCCTGTTCACCGAGGCGTACCTGGAGGAGCGCCACCGCATGCGCGATGAGGGGGACGGGGCGCTGCTGGACCTGCTGGACAGCGCCGCCGGTCCCGCGGCCCCCGCCCTGCCCGGCTTCCCCGAGGGCCGGCCGTACGCGGTGGCCGGGGGTGCGGGGGCCCGGGTCCCGCGCCCGAGGGGTTCGTCGCCTCGCTGCGGCTGGCGTGCGGGGCCCGGTGGCGAGCCGCAGCGGCGCTGGTGGTCGTGCTGGCGGTCGACGGCGTCGGCGCCGTACCCGCCCGCGCCGCGGTGGAGGCGCTGCTCACCGGCACGGACTGGTCCGCCGGGGTCAGCCTCGTGCACGAGCGCACCGACGAGGTGGCCGCCGCATACCGTGAGGCGCGGGCCGGCCGCCGCGGCGCGGGACCGGGACGGGCGGGCTCGCTGGAGGGCACCCGCGTGACCGACCACCTCGCGGACACCGCCGACGCCACCGCCTGGCGGCTCGCGGAGCCGGCCGTGCTCGACACCCTGCGGGAGGACGCCGCCGCGGGCGGGATCCTCACCGCCACGCTGCGGGCGTTCGCCGACGCCGACCTGAGCGCCACCGGCGCCGCGGCGGCCCTCGGGGTGCACGCCAACACCGTCCACCACCGCCTGGACCGGCTGAGGGCGCGCACCGGGCGCAACCCCCGGCGGTTCCACGACCTCGCTGAGCTCCTCACCGCCGCGAGGATGCTGGCGGGCGGCTGAGCCGGACCGGCCCCGGGGAGCCGGGGAGGGGGGCCGCTAGTCTTGGCGCATTGGCGCGGAACCCTGCCGCGCCGGTCGAGACCCGAGGGGGACACGGATGAGCGACGAGGGCTGGGCGAAGGCCGCGACGGCCGACATCGAGCTGCGCGAGCGCCGCGGCGGCGGCGCGGGTTCCCGCGACATCGGCGGTGCCGTGGGCGCGCAGAGCATGACGGCGCGGCTGTGGCGGTTCGGTCCCGGGGACGCGATGCCGCTGCACCGGCACCGCAGCCAGGAGGAGCTCTACAACCTGGTGTCCGGCGGCCCCCAGACCATGCAGATCGGGTCGCAGGAGATCCAGGTCGACGACGGCGACTGGGTGCGGGTCGGCAAGGACACGCCGCGGCGCATCGTGAACGCCTCGGACCGGGACGCCGCCTGGCTCATCATCGGTGCCCCGCCCGGCGAGGGCATCACCGACGGCGTGCGCCTCGACCCGGAGACCCTGCAGGAGATCCCCCGCTAGGCGTGCTGCAGAAGAGCCTGTTCCGGCTGGCGCTCGTCATCGGGCGCCGGCTCGGCCCCGCGGCCGCCGCCGCCCTGCTGGGGGCGGCCCGCGCCTGGCTCGCGGACCCCGCCAACGAGCACCACCGGCAGCGGCTGGTGGCGACCCTGCGCGACCTCTCGATCCGCGCGGGCGGCAGGGCGGGGCGCATGGCGCAGGCCGCCGCCGGCCAGGTCGAGTCGCGCCGCAGGAGCCTGGTGGCGTGGGAGCGGGAGATGATGGCCCTGCGCCACGAGGTCACCGAGCACCCCACCGGTCCCGTCCGCGCCGCGGCGCTGGAGGCGTACCTGGAGCAGATCGCCGCCGGGCCGCGGCTGGTGGCCGAGGCGGCGCGTCCCGCGGACGCGCGGCGTGCGGTGCTGCGCGCCCTGGACGAGGAGGCGCGGTCGGTCGCCGGCGACCCGCTGGGACCCGACGAGCGGCGCCGCGCCCTCGAGGCGGCCGACGCCGCGCGGGCCGGCTGCTACCGCGTCGCCAGGGAGCCGGGGAGCGGGGGGTAGGGCATCCCGCATCGTGCGGGACGGGCGCGGCGCGCCCGCTGCCGACGTAAGGGATGAGTCGGCCGAGGAGGTGCCCATGCTGCCCACATCACGGATCGGGTCCGGAGCCCGCGCTTGCGCGCTGGCGGCCGCCGTCGCGGTGATCGCGTCCGTGTCGTTCGCGTCGGGTGCGCCGTCCTCGGGCGAGCTCGCCAAACGCCCGGCCGGGGGATCGTCGGCGCGGGTCGCCAAGCTCGAGAAGCAGGTCCGGGCCCTCTCGAAGGCGGTGGCCGCGCAGGGCCGGGCCGTCTCGGCGCTTCAGACCGCGGCGGCCACGGCCACCTCCGGCCGGGGCCCGGCCGGCCCCAAGGGCGAGCCGGGTGAGAACGGCGCCCCGGGCCCCATCGGCCCGCAGGGCCCAACCGGCCCCAAGGGCGCCACCGGCGACACCGGCCCCCAGGGCCCCCAGGGACCCCAGGGCATCCAGGGGATCCAGGGCCCGGTGGGCCCGCCCGGCGACGGCTCCGCCAGCGTCACCCTGGCGACCGGCACCGGCAGCCCCATGAGCGCGGCGAACGTCGAGAGCGAGGCGTCGGTGAACTGCCCCGCCGGACAGCGGGCGACCGGCGGCGGCGGCATCATCACCGACGGGTCCAAGGGCCACATCACCGCCAGCTGGCCGAAGCTCGACGGGTCGGGGAATCCCATCGGCTGGCGCGTCAAGTACATGGCTCTGGTGTCCCAGAACATCCCGTACGAGGTCTACGCGCTCTGCCTCAGCTGATCCGGCCCAGCCGGTGACAGGCCACGGCGGCAGCGGCCGCGACGTTCAGCGAGTCGACGCCGCCCGCCATGGGGATCACCACGCGGGCGTCCGCCGCGGCCATGGCGGCGGCGCTCAGGCCGGGGCCCTCGGAGCCCAGCAGCAGCGCGACGCGCTCGCCCGGCGCCGGGACCACCTCGTCCAGCGGCACGGCGTCCCGGGCCGGGGTGAGCGCGAGGATCCGGAAGCCGCGATCCCGCAGCGGCGCCAGGCCCTCCGGCAGCGCCTCGAGGCGCGCGGTGGGATGGGTCAGGACGGCCCCCATCGACCCGCGGACCGCCCGGCGGTAGAGCGGGTCCGTGGAGGCGGGGTCCAGCAGCGTCGCGTCCATTCCGAGCGCCGCGGCGGTGCGCACCAGGACGCCGAGGTTCACCGGGTTCGCGATGCCCTCCAGCACCACCACCCGCAGGGCGCCGTCCAGCACGTCCCCGAGGTCCCGCGCCGGGGGGCGCTCGAACAGCCCCAGGACCTCCCGCACCACCCCGAGGCCGGTGACCTCGCGCACCAGGGACTCGGCGGCCACCAGCACGGGCACGCCGTCGGGGAGGCCCGGCGGCACGTCCGCCGCCCGGCGCTCGTCCGCGAGGAACGCCACCGGCACGTGGCCCGAGGCCAGGGCCCGCTCGGCGACCAGCCGCCCCTCGACCGCGAACACGGGGGTGCGGCGGCCGCCGGAGGGCGGCGGGCGCATGAAGCGCCGGTCGCCGTCGCGCAACCCGGTGAAATCCGCCAGCCGGGGGTCGGCCGGGTCGGTGATCCTGTCCATCCGCACGGGTCCATCCTGCCGGAGCGGCGGGTGCAACGGCCGGGTGCGCCTGTACCATGACCGTCGTGTTCGGAGACATCATCACCGCGATCGTCACGCCGTTCGACGCCGACCTGCGCGTCGACGACGCCGCCTTCGCGACGCTCATGCACCACCTGGTGGCCAACGGCACCGACGGCCTGGCCGTCGCCGGCACCACCGGCGAGGCCTCCACGCTCACCGACCCCGAGAAGATCGCGCTGTTCAAGCTCGCGGTCGACGAGGTCGGCGACCGGGCCAAGATCATCGCCAACACCGGCAGCAACGACACCGCCCACTCGGTGCACCTCACGCACGAGGCGGCGGCGCTCGGCTGCGACGCGGTCCTGGCGGTCACCCCGTACTACAACAAGCCGCCCCGCGACGGCATCGTCGGCCACTTCGCCTCCATCGCGGAGGTCGGGCTGCCGGTCATCGTCTACAACATCCCGGGCCGGTCGGTGATCAACCTGGAGCCCAGCCTCCTGGCCGAGCTCGCCGACATCCCGAACGTGGTGGCGGTCAAGCAGGCCCACGAGGACCTCGGCGAGCTCCGGCAGATCTGCACGCAGACGCCGCTGGCCGTGTACGCGGGCAACGACGACCTGCTGCTCCCCGTGATCGAGCTGGGCGGCGCCGGGGTCATCTCCGTCGCCTCGCACCTCGTCGGCGAGCAGATGCAGGACCTGGTGGCCGCCGGCCGCCGCGGCGACATGGACGAGGCCCGGCGCATCGACGCGTCGCTGGCCGACCTGGTCGCGGCGCTGTTCGTCACCTCGAACCCCATCCTCATCAAGGCCGCGCTCCAGATGCTCGGGCTGATCCCCTCGGATCGCCTGCGCCTCCCCCTGGTCGCGGCGACACCAGTGCAGCGGGACATCCTGCGCACCGTCATGGAGGCGCATGGCGTCCTCGCCCGGGCCTAGCCCAGTCCGCGTCATCCCGCTCGGCGGGACCGGCGAGATCGGACGCAACATGTACGTGGTCGAGAAGGACGGCCGGATGGTCGTCATCGACTGCGGGGTCACGTTCCCCAAGCACGACCAGCTCGGGGTGGACCTCGTCCTGCCCGACTTCAGCTACGTGGAGGAGCGCGCCGACCAGCTGGAGGCGCTCATCCTCACGCACGGCCATGAGGACCACATCGGCGGCGTGCCGTACCTGGTCCGCGCGGTCGGCGCGCTCACGATCATCGGCCCGCGTTTCGCGATGGGCCTGGTGCGCGCCAAGCTCGACGAGCACCGGCTCACCGACCGGGTGCAGATGATCGAGGTGGGTCCCGGCGAGGGCCCCACGGTGGGGCCGTTCCGCACCGAGTTCGTGCGGCTCACCCACAGCATCCCCGACTGCCTGGCCGTCGCCCTCCACACCGACGAGGGCACCGTCGTGCACACCGGGGACTTCAAGTTCGACCACACCCCGGTCGCCGGCGCCCCGCGCACCGACGTCCCGGCGCTCGCCCGCCTCGGCGAGGAGGGCGTGCTGCTGCTGCTCGCGGACTCCACCAACGCCGAGGAGCCGCCGGAGTCGCAGACAGAGCGGTCGGTGGGGCAGGAGATCCGGCGCGTGCTGGCCACCGCCCCCGGTCGGGTCATCATCACGACCTTCAGCTCGCACATCCACCGCGTCCAGCAGATCATGGAGGCGGCGTTCGACGACGGGCGCGTGGTGACCCTGGTGGGCCGCTCGCTGTCCCGCAACGTGGGGATCGCGACGAACCTCGGGTGCCTGCGCGTGCCGCCGCAGACGCTGGTCAAGCTCAAGGAGCTGGACGAGTACCGGCCCGACGAGCAGGTGATCATCTGCACCGGCAGCCAGGGCGAGCCCCTGGCCGCGCTGTCGCGGATGGCGCGCGGCGAGCACCACCAGCTCACGATCCAGCCGTCGGACACCATCGTCTACAGCTCCCGGACCGTCCCGGGCAACGAGCTGGCGGTGAACGACACGATCAACCGGATCGTGCGGCTCGGCGCCCGGTTCATCACCGGCAGCTCCGACCCGCGCATCCACGTGTCGGGCCACGGCACCTCGGCGGACCTGCAGTGGATGCTGCAGCTCATCCGCCCGAAGTACTTCGCGCCCGTCCACGGCGAGCCCCGCCACCAGCGGGCGCACGCCGACCTGGCGATGGGCCTGGACGTCCCGGCCGACGCGATCTTCCGCCTCGACAACGGCGACGTCCTGGAGGTCACCCGGGACACGGCGGCCATCGTGGACCACGTCACCGCCGGCGTCACCTACGTCGACGGCCTCGGCGTGGGGGACGTCGCGGACGAGGTCCTGCGCGACCGGCGGCACCTCGCCGACGACGGCGTGGTCGTCATCGTGGCCACCGTGGAGGCCGACACCGGCGAGCCCATCGGCGACGCCGAGGTCATCACCCGCGGGTTCTCCGCGGCGGACGACCCCCAGGTGATGGAGGAGACCCTGCTCGAGATCGAGCGGAGCCTCCGCACCTCCGCGGCGCAGCGGGTGACCGAGATCGGCGTGCTGCAGCACCAGCTGCACGACGCCGTCGCGGGCCTCCTGCGCAAGCGCACCGGACAGCGCCCCATGGTGCTCCCGGTCATTGTGGAGGTTTAGGCAACTTCCGGGTTGACGTGGCGGGGCCTAGTATGGCCTCGCCATGTTCCCGTTCCGCCAGCGCCCGGCCCGGTTCTCGATCCGGCAGAAGTTCCTGCTCGCCGGCATCGCGAGCGCCCTCGTGCTGGCCGGGATCGGCCTCACGACGGTTACCTTCACCTCGCGTGAGCTGAAGTCCGACGCCCGGCAGCACCTGGCGTCGGTGGCGGACCTGGAGGTGTCGCGGGTGGAGCAGGAGCTCCGCTCGGCGACCGGCCGGCTCGCGCCCGTCGCGGGCCCCGACGGCATCCGCCCCCGGTTGCTGGCGTTCCTGGAGCGCCCCACGGCCCGCAACCGCGCCCGCCTGCGCCAGCGGCTGCGGGAGGTGCCGCTCACCGGCGGCCTGCGCGCCGTGTCGGTGTGGACCACCGGCGGGCGCCTCCTGGCGTCCGGCACCCGGCCGGGCGGGACGGGACGGCCCGCCGCACCGGCGGGCGCCGCGCGCGAGGCGGTCCTGGCACTGCGGCGCGACCCGCTGCCGTGGTTCGCCGGGCGCGCGTTCCCGGTGGCGGACGGTGGCGCCTACGTCCACGCGGTGTCCCTGCGGGTGCGCGGCCGGGCCGCGGCCGTGCTCGTCGCGGAGCTCGACATGGCACCGGTGGAGGCCGCCGTCGACGCGACCGGGCTGGGGGACACCGCCGACCTGCACCTGGTGCAGCGCGACCCGCGCACCGGCGGGGCGCGGTTCATCACCCCGCCGCGCGGCAAGGAGGCCACGCGGTTCCGGACCGTCGTGCCGCCCGTGCGGGCGTCGTCGCCCGCCGTCCAGGCGCTGCGCGAGCCGCCCCCGCTGATCGTCGAGGGCGTGCAGGACTACCGCGGCACCGACGTGATCGCCGCGCTCCGCCCGATCGACGGCACCGGCTGGCGGCTGGTGGTGAAGGTGGACGCGGCGGAGGCGTTCGAGGTGCCGCGGCGGATCACGACGGCCACGTTCGCGGCGTTCGCCGCCGCCGTCGGGATCCTCGGCCTGGTGCTGCTGGTGGTGTCCCGGTCGGTGAGCGGCCGCATCCGCCGCGTCACCGAGAAGGCCACCGCGATCAGCCGGGGCGACCTCGACGCGCGCGTGGGGGACCCCTCCCGGGACGAGATCGGCCTCCTCGCAGGGGCGTTCGACCGCATGGCGGACACGCTCTCGGCGGACATCGGGCGGCGCCAGCGGGTCGAGGCGCAGCTGGAGCACCAGGCCGCCCACGACGACCTCACCGGCCTGCCGAACCGCACGAGGTTCCAGGAGCGCCTGGAGGCCGCCCTCGCGTCGCCGGGCCCGTCGCGGGTCGCGGTGCTGTTCTGCGACCTCGACGAGTTCAAGTCCGTCAACGACGAGCTGGGCCACGCCGCCGGCGACCAGCTGCTGACGGTCGTGTCCCAGCGGTTCCGCGCCGCCCTGCGCCCCGCGGACATGCTCGCGCGGTTCGGGGGCGACGAGTTCGTGGTGGTGTGCACCGGCATCGGCACCGGCGAGGACGCCGAGATCGTGGCGAGCCGCCTGCAGTCCGCACTGGAGGACCCCATCGCGATCGGGACCTCCGAGGCGTTCGTGAGCGTGAGCATCGGCATCGCCCTGGACGGACCGGAGGCGACGCCCGAGTCGATGGTCCGCGACGCGGACGCCGCGATGTACCGGGCGAAGGAACTGGGCCGCCGCCGCCACGTGACCCACGACGAGGAGATCCGGGAGCGCGCCGGGGCCCGCCTCACGGCGGCCACCGACCTGCGCCGCGCCATCGAGCAGGGGCGGCTCGCGCTCGAGTACCAGCCCATCCTCCACCTGGGCCGCCTGGAGGTCACGGCGATGGAGGCCCTGGTGCGCTGGCCGCGCGACGGCGTGGACGTCCCGCCGGACGGCTTCATCCGCCGCGCGCAGGAGCTGGGGCTCGGCGGCGCCCTGGACCGCTGGGTGCTGCGCACCGCCACCGCGCAGCTCGCCGCCTGGCGCGCCGGGGGCGGCTGGGACGAGCTGTGCGTCACCGTGAACCTCGCGCCGGCGACCCTCGCCGAGCCGGGCCTCGCCGACGACGTGCTCGACGCCGCCCGGGAGGCCGGCGTCCCGCCGGCGGCGATCGTGCTGGAGGTCACCGAGGCGGCGTTCGCCCTCGCGGACCCCGGCGCCATCGCCGAGCTCGCCCGGTTGCGGGAGCAGGGCGCCCGCATCGCCATCGACGACTTCGGGACGGGGCACAGCAGCCTCGCCCGGCTGCGGGAGCTCCCCGTCGACGTGATGAAGCTCGACCGCCGCCTGGTGGAGCACGTGGACGCGGAGCCGCAGTCCCGGGAGATCGCCCGGGCGGTGCTGCAGCTCGCCGGCACCCTCGGCGTGCAGGTGGTGGCGGAGGGCGTCGAACGCGCCGGCCAGCACCGGGTGCTGGTGGAGCTGGGCTGCGAGTGCGGGCAGGGCTTCCACTTCGCCCGGCCGGCGCCCGCCGAGGCGGCACCGCCCGTCCCGGTGCCCGCGGAGGCCTAGCCCCGGGGCCGGTCCGCGAGCCGCGTCACCAGGCGCAGTCCGGACCAGGTGGCGTCGATCGCGCACACCTTGTTGTCCACCAGGCCCGCGGCGAGTCCCATGTCGCGCACCACGTCCTCGGTGACGTCGGTGGGCACGCCCGAGCTGCGCTTGGGCCAGGCGACCCACAGGCCGCCCGCCGGGGTCATCGCCGCCCGCACCGCCGGCATCCGCCGTTCCAGGCGAGCGGCGGAGTCCGTGAACAGCACCGCGACGTCGAGCCCGGGCGCGACCCGCCGCAGCAGCCGCACGCCGTCCGGCAGGGGCTCGAGCAGCGCCTCCGCGCCCTCCGGGGCGCCCAGCAGCGCGACCCGGGCACCCTCGCGGATGCCGAGCTTCTTCCACAGCGGGGTCCCCGAGTACCCGGAGTCGGCCATGGGCGGTTCCGGGGGGCCGGACGGGCCGGCCCCCCGGGGCGGGATCAGCCCTTGGCGGCCGCGTACCGCGCGGCGACGGCGTCCCAGTTGACCACGTTCCACCAGGCGGAGAGGTAGTCGGGACGGCGGTTCTGGTAGTTCAGGTAGTACGCGTGCTCCCACACGTCGATCCCGAGGAGCGGCACGTTGCCGTCGAGGATGGGGGAGTCCTGGTTGGGCGTGGAGGTGACCTCCAGGCCGCTGCCGTTCCAGATGAGCCAGGACCAGCCGGAGCCGAACCGGCCCGCGCCCGCGGCGTTCATCTTCGCGCGCAGCTCGTCGGCGGAGCCGAACGTGGCGGTGATCGCGTCACCGAGCTCGCCGCTGGGGTCGCCGCCGCCGCCCGGGCCCATGATCTCCCAGAACAGCGTGTGGTTGGCGTGGCCGCCGGCGTTGTTGCGCACCGCCGTCTGCTTGTCGGCGGGCAGCTTCGACAGGTTCTTCAGCACGTCCTCGACGGAGGCGTCGGCGAACTCGGTCCCCTCGAGCGCGGCGTTCGCGTTGTTGACGTACGTCTGGTGGTGCTTGCTGTGGTGGATCTCCATCGTCCGCGCGTCGATGTGCGGCTCGAGCGCGTCGTACGCGTAGGGAAGGGGGGGCAGCTCGAAGGCCATGCTGTGGGTCTCCTTTTCGGTTCTGCCGATACGCCGGTGTCCACGGTCACGCTACCGCGCGGAGGCAGGAACGGGGGGCCCACCGGCCAATGAGAAGGGGCGGGCGTTCAGTCAGCCACGTCCCGCCGTGTCCGCAGGAGGGTCCGTGAGCACACAGGTCGCACGTCGCCGCAACACCCGACGGCCGGCACCGCGCAAGCGCGGCACCCCGGCGATGAGCCCGCACCAGGTGCGCGAGCTCGTGGGCATGGGCCTGGCCGGCCTGGGCCTGTTCCTGGCCGCGCAGCTGTACCTGGGGTTCGGGGCCGGCCCGCTCGGCGGGTGGCTCGAGGACCTGGTGCGCCTTGGGGTGGGCCGGCTCACCGTCGCCGCGCCGCTGGCCCTGGTGGGGCTCGGCGTCCTGCTCATCCTCGACGACGACCTGCTGCGCATCGCACCGCTGCGCCTGGGGGCCGGCATCGGCCTGGTGAGCGTGTGCACGGCCCTGGCGGCCGGCAGCTTCGGGCTGGGCGGCATGACGCGCGACGGGTGGTTCTCGGCCCGCGTGATGCAGGCCCGCGGCGGCAGCGTCGGCGAGGCCGTCTACTTCGTCACCGGCAACTCGGTGGGCTCGATCGGCACCGGCATCCTGGTGGGCCTGGGCATCATCGCCTCGGCGGTCCTCATCTCCGGCGCCTCACTCGGGCACGTGCTGCGCCGCTCCGGGAAGGGCGCGGCCACCGCCAGCCGCAGCGTCGGCCGCGGCATGGCGTCCGCCACCCTCACCGCGCTGCGCGGCGGCCAGGCGTTCTCCCGGCAGGTCCGGTCCGCGGTGGACACCGGCTCCGGCGTCGCCGTCGTCGGGATCCGCCGCCGGCGGGCCCCGGACCCCGCGCCCCTGGTGGACGGCGCCGACAGCTTCCCCGACCTCTTCGACGAGCCCTCACACCTGCCGCCGTCGCCGGCCCTCGCCGACGAGCTCGGCCGGGTGGACGGCGACGACGCCCCGGCGCCGGCCTCCGCCCGCGCGGACGCCCCGCTCACCTACGAGGACGCCGTCCTCGAGCAGCCGGTCCTGGACGAGGGCACCGAGGAGGAGCTGCCCCCGCCGCCGCCCGACCTGGACGCCCCCGTCGAGGACGACGACGAGGTCCCGGGCGAGCCCGAGGCCGCGCCCGTGGTCCGCAGGCGCGTGAGCGTGGGGGAGGACGGCCGCCCGAACTACCGCCGCCCCAGCCTGCGCCTGCTGCGCCGCACCGGCGGCCCCAACCGCGTGCCGCAGGCCCTCATCAGCGAGACGTCCCGGCGCCTGGAGGAGACCCTCGGGCACTTCGGGATCACCGCCACCGTGTCGGACGCCGTGAGCGGCCCCCGCGTCACCCGGTACGAGTTGCAGCTGGCGCCCGGCACCAAGGTGGGGCGGGTCACCGCGCTGCGCGACGACCTCGCCTACGCCCTCGCCGCCCGGGACGAGCTGCGGATCATCGCGCCGATCCCGGGCAAGCAGGCCGTGGGCGTCGAGGTCCCGAACCCCGAGGCCCAGCTCATCACCCTCGGCGACATCTACCGCGAGTTCCCGGAGGGGTCGGGCCCGCTCATGGCGTGGCTGGGCCTCGACATCTCCGGCAAGCCGGTCTACGTGGACCTGGCGAAGATGCCGCACCTGCTCATCGCGGGCTCCACCGGCACCGGCAAGAGCGTGTGCCTCAACGTGCTGCTCGCGTCGCTGCTGCTGCGCTCCAGCCCCAACGAGCTGCGGATGATCCTGATCGACCCCAAGAAGGTCGAGCTCAACCACTACGAGTCGATCCCGCACCTGCTCACCCCGGTCGTCACCAACATGCGCGACGCCTCCGCGGTGCTCACCAACATCGTGCGGGAGATGGAGACCCGCTACGAGCTGATGGGCCTCGCCCGGGCGCGGAACCTGCGGGACTGGAACGAGGCCCGCGCGAAGGCCGGCCAGCCGCCCATGCCGACCGTGCTGGTGCTCATCGACGAGCTCGCGGACCTCATGATGGTGTCCCCGGCCGAGGTCGAGGACGCGATCATCCGGCTCGCCCAGAAGAGCCGGGCCGTGGGCATCCACCTCGTGCTCGCCACGCAGCGCCCGTCGGCCGACGTGATCACCGGCATGATCAAGGCCAACGTGCCGTCGCGCGTCGCCTTCGCCGTGTCCTCGCAGGTCGACTCCCGGGTCATCCTGGATGCCGGCGGCGCCGAGAGCCTGCTGGGCAGCGGCGACATGCTGTTCCGCCCCGTCGGCACCTCCCGGCTGCAGCGCCTGCAGGGCGCCTACGTCTCCGAGGAGGAGATCCAGGCGATCACCGACCACTGGCGCGCCCAGGGGCGGCCGGAGATGCGCCAGGAGCTGCTGGAGCGCCCGCCGGAGGCCGCCGTCGAGGAGCCCGACCCCGAGTCCGACGAGATGCTCGCGAAGGCCATCGAGCTGGTCGTGCAGCAGGGCACCGCCTCGGTGTCGCTCCTGCAGCGGCGGCTCGGCGTGGGCTACGCCCGTGCCGGCCGGCTCGTGGACATGATGGAACGGATGAACGTGGTCTCGGGGCACGAGGGCTCCAAGCCGCGCACGGTGCTGGTGGGCGAGGGGGACCTCCCGCGCCTGCTGTCACGGGCCGGTGCCGCGGGGTCGGATCCCGAAATGGACACGCCTCCCGACTGATCCGCATGCATAGCGTTCCGGGCGGTTGCACGCCCGGAACGCCCTGGCTAGGGTGGCCCTGCCCGGACGCGGATCGTCCGGTGCAACTTCTGCATGTTCGAAATTGGGAACACCCTCAGAGAGGCCCGCCTTCGCAAGGGCCTCGACATCTCCGAGTGCGAGCTGGCCACGAAGATCCGGCCGAAGTACCTGCGCGCGCTCGAGGACGAGCACTTCGACCTGCTCCCGTCCCCGGCCTACATCCGCGGCTTCCTGCGGTCGTACGCCGAGTTCCTGGACCTGGACGGCCAGCTCGTCATCGACGAGTACGAGTCCCGCTTCGGGGCCTTCGACGGCGCCGACCACCGGCGCCCCACCGAGAGCGCAAGCATCAGGCGCAGCGCGCCGGGCCGCCCGCGCAGCGAGTCCGCGAACCGCCGCCGGCCCGCGTCCCGCCGCGGGGGCCGCCGCCCCAGCCGGCGGCGCACCGAGGCCCAGCTGCTGTGGCTCGCGATCGGCGGCGTGCTCGGGGTGGGCCTGCTGGTCCAGATGGGCGTCGGCGACCCCAACGAGGGCACCCGGGCCATCACGCCGGCCGTGCCCGGCGCCGTGACGTCCCCGGCGCTCGCCACCCAGGACCCCAGCACCGCCACCGAGGAGCGGCCGGAGGCGGTCCGCATCCTCCTCACCGGCACCGGCGCGTACGGCTCCTACGTCGAGGTGCGCGCGAAGGACGCCGGCGGACGCGAGGTGTACCGCGCCACGCTGCTGCCGGGTGAGAGCAAGAGCTTCCAGGTCGACCAGTCGATCTGGCTCCGGGCCGCCAACACCGACGGCCTCAAGCTCACGGTCAACGACAAGGTGTACCCGCTCACGGGCGGCACCGCCGACTTCCTCGTGTCCCGCAGGGGACCGAGGTCCGCCGGCAACGGCTGAGCACGCCGCCGGCCCGGTCCGCGCCGCCGTCGTCGTCACCGGCGACGAGGTGCTGCACGGCCGCGTGACCGAGCGCAACGCGGCGTTCCTGTGCGCGTGGCTCGAGGCCCGCGGCGTCGATCCGGTCCGCGTGACCGTGCTGCCCGACCGCGTGGCGGACATCGCCGCCGAGGTCCGCGAGCGCATCCACGACGAGGTCGACCTGGTCGTCACCAGCGGCGGCCTGGGGATCACCCACGACGACGTCACCATGGCGGCCGTGGCCACCGCGGCCGGCGTGCCGACGGCCCTCCGCGAGGACGCCCTGGCCCTGGTGCGGCGCAACGCCGACGGTCACCCGTCGCGGTTCACCGTGACCCAGGAGACGCGGGACGCCACGGACCGCAAGCAGGCGACCCTCCCCGTCGGCGCCCGCCTGCTGCCACCGGTGGGGACCGCCCCCGGCTGCGCGATCGAGGCCGGCGGGACGCTGGTCGTGGTGCTCCCCGGGCCCCCGGGCGAGCTGCAGGCCATGTGGCTCGCCGCCGTGGAGCACGACCCGGGCCTGCGCGCGGTGCTCGCCCGCACGGGCGTCGCCGGGGGGCGGCGCGTGCTGCGCATCCACGACGTGGTGGAGTCCCAGGTGGTGGAGGCGCTCGACGACGCCCGCACCGGGATCCTCTCCGGCGTGCGGATGGGGATCTGCGCGCGCATCGGCGAGCTGGAGATCACCCTCGCCGATGCCGGCGCCCCCGGCGGGGCGGACGCCGTCTCGGCCCGGCTGCAGGAGGCGTTCGGGCCGGCGGTGTTCAGCCGTGACGGCGCCTCCGTGGAGGTGGTGGCGGGGCGGGCGCTCGCCGCGCGGGGGGAGCTGCTGTCGGTGGCGGAGTCGTGCACCGGCGGGATGATCGGCGAACGGCTCACGGCGGTCCCCGGATCGTCGGAGTGGTTCGCCGGCGGCGTCATCGCCTACGCCAACACCGCCAAGCGCGACCTGCTGGGCGTGCCCCAGGCGCTGCTCGACGCCCACGGGGCCGTGTCGGAACCCGTTGCGCGGGCGATGGCCGAGGGCGCCCGCCGGGCCCTGGGGTCGGCGTGGGCGCTCTCGGTCACCGGCATCGCCGGTCCTGGCGGGGGCACCGCCGACAAGCCTGTGGGGCTCGTGTACATCGGGTGCGCGGGGCCGGACGGCACCGCGGTCGAGGAGCACCGGTTCCGCGGGAGCCGGGACGTGATCCGGCAGCGCACGACCGTGCGGGCCCTGCACCTGCTGCGGGGGCTGCTCTCGGCTTAGCGGGCGGCGGCCGCGCGGGCCACGAGCACGGGGCAGGGGGCGTGCACGGCCAGGGCGCTGGTGAAGCTCCCCAGGCGCGCCGGGCCCGGCGCGTTGCGCGCCGCCACGACCAGGAGCCCCGCAGGGGCCTCCTGCGCCCATTCGCACACCTCGCGGGCCCCGCCGGCGACCACGACCACCTCGTCGGCGTCCTCGCCCTCCGCGAGCTCCACCAGCCAGGCGGGAGCGGCGAGGTCGGCGCCGCCGATGCGCTCGATGATCCCGGCGTCCAGCGCGTGGACGACCACCAGGCGGTCCCCGGCCGCGGCGCGCGCGGCGTGGGCGACCAGGGTGGCGGCGGGCCCCTCGTCGACGACGGCGGCAGCGGTGCCGATGCGTCCTCGCCCCAGGCGTCGCCGGCGGGCGCGCGGGTGATGAGCACCGGGCACGGCGCCGTGCGCGAGGTCGCTGGTGAAGCTGCCCAGGACGGCGCGCTCAGGCGGGAGCGCCGGGCGCCGCGACCAGGAGGCCCACGCCGCTCGCGGCCGCCCACTCGGCCACCGCGGCCGCGGGGGCGTCGGCAGCAGGACGGGCTCCGCGCCCGGCCTCGGCTTCGGCGACGCCCTCTATTCGGCGCGGGCGCCCTCGACCGGGTCGTCGGCGCCGGCGCCGGGTGCGGCGGTCCCCGCGGCCGCCAGCGGCACCCGCCGGGTGACGTGCACGAGGCGCAGCGTGCCGCTGGGCGCCAGCAGGGCCCGCGCCTCGGCGAGGCCCGGGGTGGGTGATGCGCTGCCGTCGGTGCAGACGGCGATGCTCCGGTATCCGATCATCGGCGCGGAGCCTAGCGGCACCTCCGCCGATTCCGGCATGGATCCCGCCTGCGGGACCCGTGACGCTCACGGCACGGTTCCGCGGCACCGCGCGCGCCATCCGCGACCGGGCCGCGGGATAGCGTGGAACCCGTGACCGACGGCCTGCGCCCCGACAACCGGCTCTTCCTCGCCGCCGAGCTCCCGGACCCGGCCCGGGACCGGCTCGCCGCCCTCGCGCGCGGAGCGCAGGCCGGTGGGGCGGGCGGCCGGTGCCGGCGCGGAACCTGCGTCACGCTCTGTTTCCTGGGGCGGGTGGATCCCGCGGCGGCGGGGCACTGGCCGCAGCGGTCGCCGGGCTGGGCGCCGCCTCGGTCCGGCTATCGGCCCGGATCATGGCCTGGCGGGCACGCCGGGGAGCGGCCCGTCAACCACCCTCGTCGCCGCGGGCTGGAGGACCTGGGCGGCCTGGCCGGGCTGTTCGCCGGGCAGTCGCGGTCATCCCGGCGGCGGCCGGGATGCCGGCCGAGGACCGCCCGCCGTGGCCCCACGTCACGCTCGCGCGGCTGCGACGGCCGACCCCCCTGGTACCGTTCCCGACGGATGACGAACAGGTGTTCGCCATCGACCGGGTGTCGCTCTATGATTCCCATCAGGCCGCCGGGAACGCACCGCGCTACGTCCCCGTCACCGGCATCCGGCTCGGCACCGTCCATTCCCTCTGAGGAGGCCCACGTTGGAGAAGGAACAGGCCCTCGGCGCCGCGCTCTCGCAGATCGAGCGCCAGTTCGGCAAGGGCTCCATCATGCGGATGGGCGACGCCCACGCGCTCATGGACACCTCGGTCGTCCCCACGGGGGCCCTGGCCCTCGACCTCGCGCTCGGCGTGGGCGGCGTGCCCAGGGGGCGCATCGTGGAGGTCTACGGCCCGGAGAGCTCCGGGAAGACCACCCTGCTGTACCACCTCATCGCGCAGGCGCAGAAGCGCGGCGGGATGGCGGCGTTCATCGACGCCGAGCACGCCATGGACCCCACCTACGCGCGGCGCATCGGCGTGAACGTCGACGAGCTGCTGGTCTCCCAGCCCGACCACGGTGAGCAGGCCCTGGAGATCGCGGACCTGCTGGTGCGGTCCGGCGCCCTCGACATCGTCGCGATCGACTCGGTCGCGGCGCTCGTGCCGAAGGCGGAGATCGAGGGCGAGATGGGGGACCACCAGGTGGGCGCGCAGGCGCGCCTCATGTCCCAGGCGCTGCGCAAGCTCGCCGGTACCCTCAACCGCGCCGGCACCATCTGCATCTTCACCAACCAGCTGCGCGAGAAGATCGGCGTGATGTTCGGCTCGCCGGAGACCACCCCGGGTGGCCGCGCGCTGAAGTTCTACGCCTCCGTCCGCCTGGACATCCGGCGCATCGAGACCCTCAAGGAGGGCACCGAGTCGATCGGGAACCGGGTGCGCGTGAAGGTGGTGAAGAACAAGGTGGCCCCGCCGTTCCGGCAGGCCGAGTTCGACATCATCTACGGCGAGGGCATCTCCTACGAGGGCAACCTCCTGGACCTCGGCGTCGAGAAGGGCATCGTCAACAAGAGCGGCGCGTACTTCTCGTTCGGCGACGAGCGGCTCGGCCAGGGCCGCAACGCCGCCCGGGCGTTCCTGAAGGAGCACCCGGACATCGCCGAGGAGATCGACCGGCGCATCCGCGAGGACGCGGGCCTGTTCGAGCAGCCGGAGCTTCAGGTGGACCCGGAGACCGGCGAGGTCCTGGACCCCGTCCCCGCGGGCTGATCGTTCTTCACGGGGTCCCGGGTCGCTCCAGCGGCGTGCCGGGACCCCAGCCGCGCGCGACCAGGATCCCCGTGCGCCAGCCGGGCGCCCGGCCCCCGGTGGGGGGCGGGACCGCATCCGCATCCATCCCGGCCCGCGTGAGGAGCCACGCGACGACGGAGTTGGAGTTCCACATCTCCCCGGCGCCGCAGGGATCACGACCCCAGACCAGCGGCGGGATCCGGGGTGCCATGGCGAGCACCGCACGCGCGCGGGCCGGCGATCGCGTCACCGTGACCGGGTCGCCGACCGCCTCCGCGGTGTCGGGGATCACCCCGTCCCTCCAGCACCGGACCTCGTACCGGAACAACCTGAACCGTCCCGCCAACCGGCTCATCACCGGTCCCTGCACGACGACACCGCGATCCGCGGGGTCGCCCGCCGGCACCGGAGTCTGCTCGATCGTCCAGCGCCCCTCGGGAAGGGTCACCTCGAGACCGGCGTGGTAGAGGTCGCGCCGTTCACGGCCCGCTCGCCAGGCGCCGACCGCCTCCCACACGCGTCCGTTGACGCGCACCGAGTGACCGCCGGCCCCGAGGGGCAGCCACAGCACGTCGACGCGAGCGGGCCCATCCACACGGGAAGCCTCGCCTGGCGTCCCCGGCCGCCGCAAGCGGCCGGGGAGGGCGCACCGCAGCTATCATCCACCGCCGTGCGCTACCACCTCACCAGCTTCGGCTGCCAGATGAACGACCACGACTCGGAGCGGATGAAGGGGCTCCTCGAGTCGATCGGATACTCGGAGGCCGACGACCGCGACGCGGCCGACCTGATCCTCTTCAACACCTGCACGATCCGGGGCAGCGCCGACGACCGGTTCACCGGGAACCTCGGCGAGGCGCGCCGGATCAAGCGGGAACGTCCCGACGTGGTGGTCGCCGTCGGCGGGTGCTGGGCACAGGCGCAGAAGCAGATGGTGTTCGAGCAGTTCCCGTTCGTGGACATCGCGTTCGGACCGGGCGAGGTGTCGCGCCTCGGTGAGCTCATCGCGCGCGAGCGGATCGACGCGGTCGGGGCGTTCAGCTTCGACGGGGCGTTCTCCGGCACCCTGCCCGCCAAGCGGGAGCGGCCCCACCAGGCGTGGGTGCAGATCTCGGTGGGCTGCAACTGCGTGTGCTCCTACTGCATCGTCCCCTCGGTCCGGGGGAAGGAGCGCAGCCGCACCCCACAGGACCTGCTCGCGGAGGTCACGGCCCTGGCCGCGGACGGGGTCCGCGAGGTCACGCTGCTGGGGCAGAACGTGAACGCCTACGGACGCGATCTGGCGAAGGATGAGCGCATGACCTTCGCCGAGCTGCTGCGGGCCGTCGCGGCCGTGGAGGGCATCGCCCGCGTCCGCTACACCAGCCCGCACCCCAAGGACATGAAGGCGGACGTCATCGCGGCGATGGCGGAGACCCCCGAGGTGTGCTCGCACCTGCACCTGCCGGTGCAGTCCGGGTCCACCGACGTGCTGCGCCGCATGCGGCGCACGTACTCCCGTGAGCGCTACATGGACCTCGTGCACCGCCTGAGGGCGGCGATGCCGGACCTGTCGCTCACCACCGACATCATCGTGGGCTTCCCCGGCGAGACCGACGCGGACTTCGAGCAGACCATGAGCCTGGTGCGCGAGGTGCGGTACGACGGCGCCTACACGTTCGTGTACTCCGCCCGGCCCGGCACCGAGGCCGCCGAGACCATGGACGACGACGTGAGCCCGGAGACCAAGCGGGAGCGCATCACCGCGCTGGTCGAGCTGGTGCAGGAGATCGCCCGCGAGCGGTCCGCCCGGTTCGTCGGCACCACCGGCGAGGTGCTGGTGGAGGGCCCGTCCCGCACCGACCCCACCCGCCTGCGCGGTCGCCTGAGCCACAACATCACCGTGAACTTCACCGGCGACGCCGCCCCCGGGACGCTGGTGGACGTGCACATCGACGGCGCGACGTCCACGACCCTCACCGGGCGGCAGGTGCCCGCCGCGGTCCCCGCCTGACCGACCCCGCACAGGACCCGCCGGCGCGGGTCCTCGCGATCTTCGGGCCCACCGCCGCGGGCAAGAGCGCCCTCGCGCACGCCGCGGCCCTCGCCCTGGACGGGGAGATCGTGGTGGCCGACCCGTTCCAACGCTACCGGGGGCTCATGGTCGCGGCGGACGCCCCGCGGCCGCACGAGCTGGCCGAGGTGCCGTACCACGGGGTGCTGGACCTCGACCTCACCCAGGGGTCGACCGCCGCGGAGTTCGCGGCGCTCGCGCACGCCGCGGTGGACGACATCCTCGCGCGGGGCCGCGTGCCGGTGGTGACCGGCGGCACCGGCCTGTACCTGCGCGCCGCGCTCGCCGACCTGGGGTTCCCGGCCCCGCCGCCCGAGGGCGTGCGGCCATGGGCGGAGGGCCTGGTGGCCGCGGACCCCGAGGCCGCCCGGCGGGAGCTGCGGGAACGCGACCCGGACGCCGCGGACCGCGTGGACACAATGAACCCGCGGCGGCTCGCCCGTGCCCTGGAGCTCGCGGTGGCCGGGGAGGACGGCGGCGGCGCCCGCCTGTGGGACGGGTCGATGCGCCACCCCACGCTGCTGGTGGCGGTGACGCGCCCCAAGCCCGTGCTGGACGCACTCATCGCCACGCGCGTGCGGCGCGAGCTCGACGAGGGCCTGGTGCCGGAGCTGGAGGCGGCGCTCGAGGCGCCCGGCGTGCGGCGGGAACCGCTGCAGATCATCGGGGCGAAGGAGGTCGCCGCCATGCACCGCGGCGAGATCGACGCCTCGGACCTGCCCGAGCTCCTGTCCGCCCGCACCCGCAGGCTCGCGCGCCGCCAGCTGCAGTGGCTGCGCCGCTGGCCCGATGCCCGGCGCATCGAGCTGGGGGAGGAGCCCGCCGCCACCGCCCTGCCGGAGCTGCTGGACATGTGGCGGAGCGCCTCGGCGGGGTGACGGCGGGGCCCGCTACCCTTGGCGGGATGCGCTTCGAGAAGTGGCAGGGGACCGGCAACCACCACGTGGTCGTGGAGCGCGACCTGCTGCCGTTCGCCATGACGCCCGCCAGGGCCGTGGCGATGTGCGACCCGCACACCGGGATCGGCGCCGACGGGGTCCTGGAGATCAGCTTCGAGGACGGCGTGCCGCGCATGACCGTGTGGAACGCCGACGGCTCCGTCGCGGAGAACTGCGGGAACGGCATCCGCATCGTGGCCTCATACCTCGCGCGCGACGGGCGCCTGCCCGCGGACGGCACGGTGCTGACCGGCCCGGAGACCACCCGCGTGTCGATGTGCCCGGACGGCCGCGTGGAGGTGCGCATGGGGGCCGCGCGCTTCCCGTCCGGGGAGCGCGAGGAGGAGCTCGCCGTCGCCGCCGGCGCGGTGCGGTTCACCGAGGTCTCGATGGGCAACCCGCACGCGGTCATCACCCATCCCGACCCGGCCGCCGCCGTGCGCGCGGTGGGGCCGGACGTGGAGGTGGCGGACCGCTTCCCGGACCGCACCAACGTGGAGTTCATCCGCTCCGACGCCCCGGGCGAGCTCACGCTGCGGGTGTGGGAGCGGGGGGTCGGGGAGACCCAGGCCTGCGGCACCGGCGCCTGCGCGGCCGCCGCGGCGGCGGTGCGGCTGGGGGGCATGCCGTCGCCGGTGACGGTGCACCTGCCGGGCGGCGACCTGGTGATCGACGTCGCCGACGACCTGCAGGTCACGATGACCGGCCCCGCGGAGCCGGTCTACGCGGGCGAGGCCTCCGGCGCGCTGCTGGAGCGCCTCACCCGCGCGGACTGATCCCTAGACGGCCACCCCGTAGCTGCGCAGGGCGTCGTTGAGGCTCGTCTTGAGGTCGGTGGAGGCGGAGCGCCGGCCGATGATGAGCGCGGCGGGCAGCTGGTAGGTCCCGGCCGGGTACTCCTTGGGCCGGGTGCCGGGGATCACCACCGAGTACGGCGGCACGAAGCCGCGGTACTCCTGCGGCTCGTCGCCGGTGACGTCGATGATCGGGGTGGACGCGGTGATGACCACGTTCGCGCCCAGCACGGCGCCCTCGCCGACGACGGCGCCCTCCACCACGATGCAGCGCGACCCGATGAACGCGCCGTCCTCGATGATCACGGGCGTCGCCTGCGGCGGCTCCAGCACGCCGCCGATCCCGACGCCACCCGACAGGTGGACGTTCTCGCCGATCTGCGCGCAGGACCCCACCGTCGCCCACGTGTCGACCATGGTGCCGGCGCCCACCCAGGCGCCGATGTTGGTGTACGACGGCATGAGGACGGCCCCGGGGGCGACGTACGAGCCGTAGCGGGCCACGGCGGGCGGCACGACGCGCACGCCCATGTCCGGGGTCACGCGCTTGACCGGCACCTTGTCGAAGTACGTGTACGGCCCCAGCTCGATGGGCTCGTTCACCCGCAGCCGGAAGTACACGAGGATGGCCTTCTTCACCCACTCGTTGGCGACCCAGCCCTCGGAGCGCTTCTCGGCGACGCGGATCTCCCCGGCGTCGAGCATCCGGATCGCCTCCTCGACGTCGTCGCGGCCGGCGGCGGCCTCCTGGGCGGGCAGCTCGAAGAGCGCGTCGATGCGGGCCGCCAGGGCGGGGATGTCGGTCACAGCACGTCCTCCAGGATCGCCGCGGCGACGCGGCAGTCGTCGATGGTGGGGACCAGGGCGAAGCGCACGTAGCCCTCGCCGGCCGGCCCCAGGAAGGAGCCGGGCGCGACGACGATGCCGTGCTCCAGCAGCCCGGTGGCGAACTCCTCGGAGGTCCGTCCCTCCGGGACCTCCACCCACAGGTACATGGTGGCCTCGCTGCCGGCGATCCGCAGGCCCCGGTCCTCGAGGGCCCCGGCGATGAGCCCGCGCTTGACGCGGTAGCGCTCCCGGGCGTCCTCCACGTGGGTCTCGTCGCCCCACGCGGCGACCGCCGCGCGCTGCACGAACTCCTGCGGGGCGGTGCCGACGGTGGGCCGGAAGCTCTTGAGCGCCGCCACGATCTCCGGGGAGCCGGCCACGAAGCCCGACCGGTAGCCGGTCATCGAGGAGCGCTTGCTGAGCGTGTTGAGCACCGCGACGTTGCCGCGGTCGGCGACCTGGATGGCGGATGCGGGCGGCTCGTCGCCGAAGTACAGCTCCGAGTACGCCTCGTCGGAGGCCAGCAGGAACCCGTGCCGCTCGGCGAGGGCCGCCAGGCGCTCGTAGAACGCGAGCGGGGCGACCGCGCCCGTGGGGTTGTTGGGGTAGTTCACCCAGATGAGCGCCGTGCGGTCCCATGTGGCTGCGCCGATGCCGTCGATGTCCGGCAGGAACCCGGCGGACTCGTGAAGCGGCAGCCGCAGCACCTCCGCGCCGGCGAACCGGGCGCCGCGCTCGGTGACCGGGTACCCGGGCTGGGTGGTGATGACCAGGTCCCGCCCGCCGGGGACGTCCACCACCACCTGGGCGAGGCTGAACACCGCCTCCTTGGAACCCAGGGTGGGGATGACCTCGCGGTCCGGGTCGAGCGCGACGCCGTACCGCCGGCCGATCCACTCCGCCACGGCCGCCCGAAGCTCCGGCAGCCCCACGGCCTTCGGGTACTCCATGGTCTCCCGGATGCCGGCGGCGAGCGCCTCGCGGATGAACGCCGCGGTGGGCTCCCGCGGGTCGCCCACCCCGAAGTCGATGAGCCGCACGCCGCGGGCCGCCACGCGCTTCTTCGCCTCGTCCAGGCGCACGAACGGGTAGTCGCCCACCTCGCGCAGCACCGGGGAGACGGGGAACCGGGTCATGCGTCCTCCCTCAGGAACCGCTGCAGCGTGCGGTAGGTGCGGGCCAGCTCGTCGATGCTGATGCGCTCGTCCCGCGTGTGGGCGTACGCGGTCGCCCCCGGCCCCAGGTTCACGGCGTCGATGCCCTCCTGGGTGAACTGGGCCACCGGCGTCCAGGCCTGCTTGGGGGCCACCTCCAGGTCGCCGGCGGCACGCAGTCGCTCGGCGAGCGGCGTGCGGGTGGTCACGCGGCCGGACGGGCTCACCGAGGTGACCTCCAGGTCGCCGGCGTCCCCGATGAGGTCCTTCAGGCGCCGCACCGCGCCGTCGGTGTCGCGGTCCGGGGCGAACCGGAAGTTGAGGCGGCAGTGGACCCGGTCGGGGATCACGTTGTCGGCGATGCCGCCCTCGATGCGGGTGACGCTGAGGACCTCGGTGAAGGTGAGCCCCTCGATCTCCACCGCCCGCGGGGCCACGCGCACCACGTCGGCCAGCCCCTCGACGGCCCGGGTGATGGCGTTCTCGCCCTGCCACGGCCGGGCGGAGTGGGCGCTCCTGCCGTTGAACACCAGGCTGGCGTTGAGGTTCCCCACGCAGCCGGCCTGCAGGGTGTTGTCGGTGGGCTCCAGCACGATCGCCAGCGCCGCCTCGTGGATCTCCGGGCACGCGGCGAACAGCGCGGGCAGGGGGGACTCGGCCACCGGGAGCTCCTCCCGGGTGAAGAACACCAGGCCCAGGTCGGCGTGCAGCTCCGGGGACTCGCGGTCCACCCAGTGGGCGAGCTCGATCATCACCGCGACGCCGCCCTTCATGTCGGTGGCGCCCAGCCCGATCACGTGCCCGTCCTCGATGCGCCCCGGCAGGTTGTCCTGCGGCGGCACCGTGTCGAGGTGCCCGGCCAGCAGCACCAGGGGCCGCCCGGGCCGCCGGTCGGTGCGGAAGTAGAAGGCCTCGCCGTCGCCGTACACCTCGTGGAAGGTGCCGCGGGGGATCGCCATCTCGACGACCTCGGCGATGCGCCGCTCGTCGCGGCTCACCGAGGGGATGTCGACCAGGGCGAGGGTGCGCTCGGCGAGCCGGCGCGCGTCGTCGGGGGATTCGGTCACGGCGCGCAATGGTAGTGGCCGGATGGCATGATCGGCGACCGCATGCCCCATCCGCTCCGACAGCCGCCGCCCCTGGCGATCCGCCGCCTGCGTCCCGACGCGGTCGTCCCGGCGCGGGCGCACCCCTGGGACGCCGGTCTCGACCTGGTCGCCGTGGAGGAGCTGGTGCTGGAGGCCGGGCAGCGCGGCGTCGTGCCCACGGGCATCGCCGTGGCGATCCCGGAGGGCTGGGCGGGCCTGGTGGTGCCGCGCTCCGGCCTCGCACGCAAGCACGGCATCACCCTCACCAACAGCCCGGGGCTCATCGACGCGGGGTACCGCGGCGAGGTGCAGGTGCTGGTGGTCAACCACGGCGGGGACCCGCACACCATCGCCGCCGGCGAGCGCGTCGCGCAGCTGGTGCTGGTGCCCGTGTGGACCGGCGACCCGGTCGAGGTGGACGAGCTCCCGGACTCCGACGGCCGGGGCGAGGGCGGGTTCGGCAGCAGCGGGCGGTAGGGCCGCTCAGGCCCCGTCGGCGATGACCCGGCCCAGCCGGTCCACGCCGGTCTCGATGTCCTGCGCGGACAGCGTCACGAACGACAGCCGCAGCGTCCGGGGGTCCGGGTCGCCGGCGTAGAACGCCGCCCCCGGCACGTACGCCACGCCCGCGGCGACGGCGCGCGGCAGCAGCGACATCGCGTCGAAGCCCTCCGGCAGGCGCACCCAGAAGAACATCCCGCCGTGCGGCGCCCGCCAGGTCGTGCCGGCGGGCAGGTGCCGCTCCAGGGCGGCGGCCATCGCGTCGCGCTGGGCGCGGTACCGGGCCCGGATCGTCGGGACGTGCTCGTCCAGGAACCCGTCCTTCACCACCTCGTACACGACGCGCTGGTTGAAGCCCGGCGTGTGGAGGTCCGCCGCCTGCTTGGCCTGCAGGAGCTTGGGGTACAGCTCGTGCGGCGCGACCAGGTACCCCAGGCGGAACCCCGGGGCCAGGACCTTGGAGAACGAGCCCAGGTACAGCACGCCCTCCGGCCACCGCGATGCGAGGGACGCCGGCGGGGCCTCGTCGAACCAGATCTCCCCGTAGGGGTCGTCTTCGACGATGGGGGTGCCCGCGGCGGCGGCGGCCGCCACCACCGCGTCGCGGCGCGCGGCGGGCATCTCCCGGCCCGTGGGGTTCTGGAAGTTGGGCAGCAGGTACGCGAACCGCGCCCGCGCCTCGGCGAACGACTCCGGGGCGGGGCCGTCGTCGTCGCCGTCCAGGCTCACCAGCTCCGGCTCGAACGGCGCGAACGCCTGCAGCGCGCCGAGGTAGGTGGGGGTCTCGACCCCGACGCGCGTGCCGGTGTCGATGAGCACCTTGGCGACCAGGTCCAGCCCCTGCTGGGAGCCGCTGGTGATGAGCACGTCGTCGGTGTCCACCGGATGCCCCGCCTCGGTGCGGCGGGCCGCGACCCACTCCCGCAGCGGCGTGAAGCCCTCGCTCGCGGCGTACTGCAGGGCCTCGCGCGGGGTGTCTGCGAGCACCCGCCGGGACGCCTCGCGCATCGCCTCCACGGGGAAGCTGTCGGGCGACGGCAGGCCGCCGGCCAGGCTCAGCACGCCCGGCTGCTCGGTGAGCTTGAGGATCTCCCGGATGATGGACGGGTTCATCCGGTCGCTGCGGCGGGCCTGCACCCACACCGGGCCGCTCACCGGCGGACCCCGGCGCGCGCGGCGGCCGCGGCGTGCGCGGACTCCTCCAGGTCGTCGGGCAGCGGGTCCAGCGTCACGGGCGCCCCTCCGGCGTGTTCGAGGCCCCAGCGGATGACCGTGTCCGCGAGCCAGGGGTTCTTCGGCAGCAGCGGGCCGTGCAGGTAGGTCCCGATCGCCCGGCCGGTCACGGCGCCCTCGCCGCCGTCGGTGCCGTTGTTGCCGTGGCCGCTGGCGACGCGGCCCAGCGGGACGCTGCCCGGCCCCAGGGTGGTGCGGCCGGCGTGGTTCTCGAAGCCCACCACGCGGTGCCGCTCGCCCTCGAGCTCTGCGTCGATCACCAGGTCGCCGATGAGCCGCGTGGGCCCGGCGACCGTGTCGGCGTCCAGCAGGCCGATCCCGGGCATGCGCGAGCCGTCGACCGCCGTGTAGCCGTGCCCGGCGAGCTGGAAGCCGCCGCACACCGCCAGCAGCACGGCGCCGTCGGCCATCGCCGATCGCAGGGCGTCCGCCTTGGTGGCGGGCAGGTCCTCGGCCACCACCATCTGGTCCCGGTCCTGGCCGCCGCCCAGGTAGTACAGGTCGTGGTCGGCGGGGATGGCCTCCCCGATGCCCGCCTCGGTGACCTCCAGCGTGTGGCCGCGCCATTCCAGCCGCCGCCGCAGGACCGCGATGTTCCCGCGGTCGGCGTAGATGTTGAGCTCGCCGGGGTAGAGGTGGCACACGCGCAACACCGCCATCAGGCCACCCCGCAGCGGTAGACCTGGCGCTCCGCGCCCGGCTCCAGGTCCGACCCGGCGAAGTCCCCGAAGGTCTGCAGCACCCGCAGCCCGGCGCGCGCCAGCAGGTGGGTGAGCTCCGGCGCGCTGTACAGGTGCACGACGTGCTCGCGGTGCCACTGACGCACCGTGCCGTCGTCGGCGACCTCCTCCACCCGGTGGGTGAAGGCCGCGGTGCCGGTGACGGTGTCCAGGTCCTGGAACCAGGCCGAGTGCCAGAGCGTGCGGCCGCCGGCCTCGTCGCGGTGGTGCCCCTCGGCCCGCACGAGCCCCAGGGAGCCGGCGACGTCCGCCAGGTCCGGCAGGGCCACGTCGAACCAGAACTCCCCGCCCTCGGGGTCCAGGTGGTTCCGCACGCACTCCAGGCAGGCCAGCTGGTCCGCGGGCTCCAGCAGCACCTGCAGGGTGTTCATCGACGCGATCGCCAGGCGCACCGTGGTGCCCAGCGAGAAGTCGGTCATGTCGGCGAGCACGGTGCGCAGGCGCCGGGCCGCGTCCGCGCCGAGACCCGCGGCGCCGTGGGCCACCTCGGCGAGCATGGCGGGGTCGGTGTCGACCGCCCACACCTCGTGGCCGTCCTCCAGCAGCGGCAGCGTCACGCGGCCCGCGGCGCACCCCAGGTCCAGCACGGCGCCGGCGCGCTCGCGGGCGACGGCCCGCCACAGCGGGAGGTCCTCGTCGAAGTGCGCGTGCTCGATGAGGAACCGCGCCGCGGTGTCGCGGTCAGGAGTCATGCCAGAAGGCCTCCGCGGCGCCGCGGCGCACCAGGATCTCCCGGAGGCCCAGCATCGCCGTGTCGGTGGGCAGGACGTACAGGGTACGGCCCTCGGGAAGGGCCCCGAGCGCGGCGTCAAGTGCCGCCTCCGGCCGCTCCAGCACCGTCACCCGCTCGCGGTCCAGCCCGGCGTAGACGAAGCGCAGGGCCATGTCGTATGCGCGGTCGCCGGTCACGGTGAGGCGCTCCAGCCGCGGCAGCAGCGGCTCGTAGTCGACGTCCCAGATCCAGCTCACGTCGTGGCCGTCGGCGGTGCGGTCGTTCAGCGCGACCAGCAGGTGCAGGGGCTCCGGGTCGAGCAGCACCGTCTGCACGGTCACGTTGGCGCCGGCGGGGTTCTTCGCCAGCAGCAGCACGGCCTCGCGACCGTCCACGCGCACCCGCTCGGCGCGGCCGAAGGCGGCGTCCGCCGATGCGAGGGCGGGGCCGATGCGCTGGGGCGCGATCCCCAGCGCGATCGCCGCGGCCGCGGCGGCGGTCGCGTTGTAGGCGTTGTGCACGCCGGGGACGGCCACGTGTGCCGACACCGGGCCGCCGGGCGTCGCCAGCTCGAGGTCCAGGCCGGTGGTGCCCTGCAGGGCCACCCGCGTGGCGCGCACGTCGGGGGCGGGACGCCGGCGGTCGCAGGCGGTGCAGTGCCAGTCGCCCATGTGGCCCAGGACCACGCGGTCGTACGCCAGCGGCGCCGAGCAGTTCCGGCAGCGGGTGGAGTCCGCGGCGTGCGGGAGCTCGGGGAGCGCCGCCGACGGGTCGTCGATGCCGAAGTAGACGACCCGGCGGGACGCGCCGTGGCCGAGCTCGGCGATGGCCGGGTCGTCGGCGTTGAGCACCAGCACGGTGTCGGCCGGGAGGTCCCGCAGCATCGCGTCCCAGGCGTCCGCGATCGCCTCCAGCTCGCCGTAGCGGTCGAGCTGGTCGCGGAACAGGTTCATGAGCACCAGCACCCTCGGCCGCAGCCGGCGGGCCACCTCGGGCAGCGCGAACTCGTCCACCTCGAACAGCCCCACCTGCGGCGCGGGGCGCCGCGCGGTGCCGTCCAGGAGGGCGGTGGCCACCCCGGACAGGAGGTTGGCCCCCGCGGGGTTGCCCAGCACCCGCCAGCCCTCGGCGCCCATGCACGCGGCCACCAGGCGGGCGGTGGTGGTCTTCCCGTTGGTCGCCGAGATCACCAGGCTGCCCATGGGCAGCCGGGCGGCCATCTCCTGGATGGCCGTGGGCCGCATGCGCAGCAGGACCTTGCCGGGGGCGCTGGTCCCGCCGCCGCGACCCAGGCGGCGGGAGAGACGTCCCACGGTGCGCGCGATCGCCAGCGAGGCGGTCCGCGTCACCCGGCGTCCACCGTGTCGACGCTGACGACGGTCCCGTCCTCCCGCCCGACCAGCACGTCCCCGGGGACGAGGCGGAACAGGCCCGTGTCCACCACGCCGCCGATGGTCCGCACCTCGGCGTCCAGGGCCTCCCAGTCGGTGCCCGCCGGCGGGCGGACGTCGACCAGCACCAGGGCGTCGTCCGAGCGGCCGGGGCGGCGCGAGGGGGAGAGGTGGCCCAGGGCGTCCATCACGTGGTCGGCCGCGAACGGGATCACCGCCAGCGGCAGGACACCCCACGGGTCGAGGGTGCCGCCGACCTTGGGGCCGTCGATGAGCACCAGGAACCGCCCGGCGGCGTCGCCGACGATGCGCTCGCGCACCATCGCGCCGCCGGCGCCCTTCACGGCCAGCCCGGACGGGGTGACGATGTCCGCCCCGTCGAACGCGATGGCCAGGGGCCCGCGCATGCGGTCCAGCGGGATGCCCAGAGATGCGGCCAGCTGGGCGCTGGCGGGGGAGGTGGGGACGCCGGTGCAGCGGAGCCCCTCGCGGACCCGCTCCCCCAGGGCCCGGATGCCGGCGGCCGCCGCGCGCCCCGTGCCGAGGCCCACCCGGTCGCCGTCCCGGACGAGGGAGGCCGCGGCACGGCCGGCCGCCTCCCATGCCCGCGTGCGTGTGGATTCGTCGCTCACGCCCCAAAGGCTATGCGACACTCCGGGTGCATGACCGAGATCGCCGACGGCATCACCCTCATCGACACCCTCCTGGGGGGTGTCCCGGGCCGCACCACCGGCTACCTGGTGGCCGGCGACCGGCCCGCGTTCGTGGATCCCGGGCCGCAGACCTCCGCCGAGCACGTGGTCACCACCCTGCGCGGCGCCGGCCTGGGTCCGGACGACCTCGCGTGGATCGTGCTCACCCACATCCACCTGGACCACTGCGGCGGCGCCGGCGAGCTGGCGGCGGCGTTCCCCGCCGCGACCGTGGTGGTGCACGAACGCGGCGTGCGGCACATGATCGACCCCGCGCGCCTGGTGTCCGCGTCGCACGTGGTCTACGCCGAGCACGCCCCGATGTACGGCGGGATGTCGCCGGTGCCCGAGACCCGGGTCGTCGCGGCGCCCGACGGCTTCCGGGTCGACCTGGGCGGCGGCCGCCACCTCGAGATGATCACCACCCCCGGGCACGCCCGGCACCACATGTCGGTGCTGGACCCCGCCACGGGCACCGTCATCGCGGGCGACGCCGTCGGCGCGCACCTGGCCGGCGGCGGGCTGTACCCGACGGTCCCGCCGGCGGACGTCGACATCCCCGCGGGCCGGGCGAGCCTCGCCCGCATCCGCGAGTGGTCGCCCACCGTGGTGTCCGCCTCGCATTTCGGCCCGGTCGGCGACCCCGAGGCGGCCATCGCGGTCGCCGACGAGCAGCTGGCGGTGATGGGGGAGGCGGCCCTGCGCGGCTGGCTCGCCGGCGGGGGCCGCGACGCCATCGAGCGCGAGATCGAGCGGTCCCTCCCGCTGGAGCGCGCGGTCGGCACCAGCGCGTCGGCCGAGGAGTGGCGGCGCCTGGCCTGGTACCAGAACAATTTCGACGGCCTGGCGCGCTGGGCGGAGGCCGCGGCCGCGCCGCCACCGGACCCGGCGTGAAGCCCGTCGGGGTCGAGCTCGTCGTCATGACCGTCCTCGAGGGGGCGCTCGAGGCCCTTCTCGTGCGGCGCAGCGGGAACCAGTGGTCGCTGCCGGCCGGCACCCCGGAGCCCGGCGTGCCCCTGCAGGAGGCGGCCGCCGCGGTGCTCGCGCGCCAGACCGGGATCACCGGCATCACCCTCGAGCAGCTCTACACGTTCGACCGCGACGGGGCGCGCAGGGTTGCGGTCGCCTACCTGGCCCTCATCGCGGCCGCCAGGCACGCCCTGGTGCCGGGCAGCGAGGTGGTGGAGGTGCGCTGGTTCCCCCTGGACGACCTCCCCGCGCTGCCGCCGGAGCACGCCCGGGCGCTGGAGTACGGCCGCGGCCGGCTGCGCGCCAAGACCGCCTACGCGCCGGTGGCCGTCCAGGTGCTGCCCGAGACGTTCACCCTCGGCGACCTGCAGGCCGTGTACGAGGCCGTCCTCGGCGCGCGGCTCGACACCCGCAACTTCCGGCGCGACGTGCTGGGCGCCGGGGTGGTGGAGGAGGCCGGCATGGAGCGCCGCACCGGGCCCGGCCGCCCGGCGCGCCTCTACCGGTCGGTGCCGGGCGAGGAGTTCGCGGTCGTCGCCCGCGAGCGCCGCATCGCCGGCCGGGTGCGCCCCCCGGGGTAGGGCGCTCCGTCCCGCAACGCGGGGGCGGGCGTCACCGCGTACCCCGGATGGGCGCGGTGGATGGCGAGTTCCATCGGACCCCCGTGGTACCGTCCGGCGCGGACCGACCGTACGAAAGGACCTGAATGGCGTCCTCGCACCACGACGAGAACGAGCGTCTCCCGATCACCTGGCCCTTCCGGGCAGCCGGCACCGTGCTGGTCCTCACCGTTGTGTGGTTCTGCATGGGGTGGGGCATCCGCGACCTCGGGCCCGAGGAGCGGCTCTCCGGCCACATGCCGATCTTCTGGCTCGGCATCCTCCTGACCGTGGTGCTGGTGGTCTTCGGCGGGATCATCAACACCGTGCGTGAGCGCCGGCGGCTTCAGCTGCTGAGCCACGACGGCTGATCATCACGCTCCCGGCGGCGGCGGGGACCTCCTCGCCGCCGCCGCGTCGCTCGCCCCCATGGCGGCGGCCCTCGGCGACGCCGGGTGGGCCGCGGCCGCAGCCCTGATCGCCGACGGCGCACCCGCCGTCGATGCCGGTCCGGTCCCCGCGTACGGCGAGCTCGCCGCGACGGGCATGCGCGTGATCGAGCTGCTGGCCGGCATGGACCGGTGGGCGGAGGCGCGCGAGCAGGCCGCGCACCTGGCGGACTACTTCACCCGGGTGCGCCGCGAGGTGCACCCCGTGGCGTCGGTGGGCTTCCAGGGGCTGTGCGACGCCGCCCAGGCCCGGGACCGCGAGGAGCTGGACGAGCACCTGGACTTCCTGCGGGAGATCTTCGGCGGCTGAGGCGCCGGGCGGCCGCCCGGCCCGCCGGTCCACTAGATTGGGGCCATGGCGGCCGAGTCCCTCAGCGACGGCCCCGCCTTCCGGCGCGGGCGGCTCCTGGTGGCGTCTCCGACGCTCCAGGACCCCAACTTCACCCGCACCGTGGTGCTCATGCTGGAGCACTCACGTGACGGGGCCCTGGGCCTGGTGCTCAACCGCCCCACCGACATCACCGCGCGCGAGGCCCTGCCCGAGCCGCTGTCCGACGCCCTGCCGGAGGACGAGCTCGTCCACCAGGGCGGGCCGGTGCAGCCCGAGGCGGTGATCCTGCTGGCGGACTTCGCCGACCCGGAGGCGGCCGCCACGCTCACCGTCGGGACGGTCGGCGTGGTCGACCCCAACGAGGACACCGCGGGGCTGCCGCAGCGGGTGCGTTCGGTGCGCGCGTTCGGCGGGTACGCAGGGTGGGGGGCGGGCCAGCTGGAGCACGAGATCGCCGAGGGGGCCTGGATCGACGTGGAGGCGGATGCCGCGGATGTGTTCACCGACGAGCCGGACGCCCTCTGGCGGCGCGTGCTGGACCGCAAGGGCGGTGCGTTCCGCCTGCTGGCGCGCATGCCCGAGGACCCGAGCCTGAACTGATGGGCGCGCTCGAGACGCCGCTCTGCGCCCTGCTGGGCATCCGGCACGCCATCCTGCTGGCGGGGATGGCCGGCGGCCCCAACACGCCGGAGCTGGTGGGGGCCGTGTCCCGGGCCGGCGGCCTGGGCGTGCTGGGCGTGTCCGGCACGACGGCCGACGCCACCGCCGAGGCCACCCGCACCGCCGTGCGCCTCGCGGGCGGCGCCCCGGTGGGGGTGAACCTGCAGCTCGCCGGGGGCACCGAGGCGACCACCACGCGGGAGCGGATGCTGGAGGTCCTCGCCCCGTTCCGCGCGGAGCTCGGGCTGCCGCCCGACCCGCCCCCGCCGCCGGCCCCGGATCCGCCGCTCGCGCTCCTGGAGGCCGCGCTGGACGCCGGCGCGCGCGTGGTGACGACCTGGCACGACCCGTCGCCGGCGCTGCCCGCCGCCCGCGCCGCGGGCGCCCCCGTGCTGGCGATGACCACCAGCGTGGCCGGGGCGGTCGCCGCCCGGGCCGCCGGCGCGGACGCGGTGATCGCCCAGGGCTCGGAGTCCGGCGGTCATCGCAGCCGGTTCGGCCCCGGGGCGGAGACCGCCTCGGAGACCGGGACGCTGGCGCTGGTGCCGCAGGTCCGGGACGCCCTGGGCGGGGACGTGCCGGTGATCGCCAGCGGCGGCATCGCCGACGGGCGCGGCATCGCGGCGGCCTTGCTGGTGGGCGCCCAGGGGGTGTCCCTCGGCACCCTGTTCCTGTCGGCCACCGAGAGCGGCGTCACCGACACCTACCGGCGGGCCCTCCGGGAGACCGCGCCGGAGGACACCGTGGTGACCGACCAGGTCACCGGCCGGCCCGCCCGGTGGATCAGGAACCGCATCATCGACGCCCTGGTCACCGCGAACGCCGGGACGCTGGGGTGGGGGGCGCAGGCCGCGCTCATCGCCGACCTGCGGCGGGAGGCGAACCGGCAGGGCCGCGCCGACCTCATGACCATGCTCGCCGGGCAGGCCGCCGCCATCGGCGCCGAGCCGCGGCCCGCCGCCACGATCGTGCGGGAACTGGTGGAGGGCACCGAGGCCGCCCTCGCCGCCGCCCGCGCGTAGCGCCCCGTGAACGCGCGGGGGCCCGGTCTCCCGGGCCCCCGAAGGTCCTGCGATGCGCCGCCGGAGCGGCGCGGTGACTACATCAGGCGGGCGGAGTCCGGCAGGCTCGCCAGCTTCTGCAGCGACTGGCTCTCGACCTGGCGGATGCGCTCGCGCGTGACGTTGAACATGCGGCCGAGCTCGTCGAGCGTGCGGGGCTTCTCGCCGCGCAGGCCGTAGCGGAGCTCCAGCACGCGGCGCTCGCGGTAGGAGAGCTGGTCCAGCAGGTCGCGGAGGGCCTGCTCGCGCAGGGACACCTCGGCGGACACCTCGGGCGCCACGGAGGTCTCGTCCGCGAGGAAGCGGCCGAGCTCCGACTCCTCCTCCTCGCCGACCGGCTTCTCGAGGGAGACGGTGGGCTGGGCGGAGCGCAGGATCTCCTCGACCTCGTCGGCGGGCAGGCCGGCGGCCTCGCCGATCTCCTCGACGGTGGGCTCACGGCCGAGCTGGCCGATGAGGACCCGCTCCGCGCGGCTGATCTGGTTGAGCTTCTCCACGACGTGCACCGGGATGCGGATGGTGCGGCCCTTGTCCGCGAGGGCGCGGGTCACGGCCTGCCGGATCCACCAGGTGGCGTACGTGGAGAACTTGAAGCCGCGGCGCCAGTCGAACTTCTCGACCGCGCGCACCAGGCCGAGGGTGCCCTCCTGGATGAGGTCCAGGAACGGCAGGCCGCGGCCGCGGTAGCCCTTGGCGATGGAGACGACGAGACGCAGGTTGGCCTCGACCATCTGGCGCTTGGCCTCCTGGTCGCCGCTCTCGATCCGCTTGGCGAGGCGCACCTCGTCGGCGGCGGTGAGCAGCGGCACGCGGCCGATGTCCTTGAGGAACAGCTGGAGGGCGTCGGTGGTCTGCTCCACCACGGCGGTGGGGCGGCGCGGGCGGTCCGACTCGTCGGCGAGCTCCGCGGCCCGCTGGAGGGCCTCGGACTGCTCGAGCAGTTCGATGCCCGCCTCCTCGAGCTGCTGGTAGACCTCCTCCGCGACGTCGGTGTCGAGCCCGAGCCCGTCGAGGACCTCGGCGATCTCCTCGAGACCGAGGAAGCCGAGCTCCTGCCCGCGGACGATCAGCGCCCGGAGCTCACCGTCGTACTTCAACCCGCCAAGCTGCTGCGTGGACATCCGCCTCCGATTCTGACGTCGAGATCACGCGGTCGATCATGACCGGGACGCACGACATCGCGTTGCGGGCACGGGGCACCGGCGGGGGCCGGTGATGTCCGAAGGGGTGCGGTGTCGGGCGGCGGTCCGGGCGCGAAGGCGTCGCTCAGCCGGTCTCACCCGTGCGCCCGTGAAACGACCCGGAGCAATATCTGCGGTTTGCGATCCGGCGTCAAGGGTGTTTCCCGGAGGAAACGCCGGTGCGCGTCGTGATCCTGCTGGATCAGCCTGCCGAACAGACCGGCCATTGGCCGGGACCGGCGCGTTCGTACAGAATTCTGGCGCGCATGTCCTGCTCCGCCTCGGGTGCCGCGGCGGGGTCCCCGGACCCTCCGACGGCCGCCCACGTGGCGCGCGTGAACTGGTACTTGCCCCGGTAGTCGCCGCCGGGGGAGACGGCCGCGGGGTTCCCGCCGGACTCGCACTGGGCGATCCGCGCGAGGTGCGCGCTGATGTCGTCCGACCCGGACGGCGCGGCGCCGCCCTGGGACCCGGCCCCCGGGACCAGGGAGGTGGGCACCGGGTCGGGGCCGCTGGAGCCGGTCACCTGCTCGGGCGTGGCACCGGGCGCGGCGGCCACGGCGGCGCGACGCTGGGCGTCGGCGATGGCCGCACGCTGGGCGGCGGCGGCCTCCATGCCCGACAGGGCGCTCTGGGCGGCGCCGAGGATCCGCTGGCGCTCACCGGCCAGGGCGCGCAGCTGCTGCAGCCGCCGGCCGGCCTCCGCGCGGTTCTTGCCGGCCGCCCTGCGGTCCTCGACCAGCTGCACGCGCAGCTCGGCGAGCCGGGTCCGGGCCGCGGCGAAGCCCTCCATGATGTCCCGGTCCTGGTCGGCGACCCGCCGCACCATGTCGTAGCTGTCGACGGCGGAGGTGAGGCTGCCGGAGGACACGAGCACCTCGACCATCGAGGGCGGGTTCTGCGCGTAGATCTGCCGGAGGCGCTTGGCCAGGCGGTCCTGGGAGAGCGTGAAGTTCTGCGCGGCGACCTTCTGCTGACCGGCGTTCTCCGCGATGCGGCGCTCCAGCCGGCGCACGGTGTCGTCCGCGGCGCTGTACGCGCGCTCCGCCGCCTGGGCCTCGCCGTTCACCTGCACGAGGCTGGCCTCCAGGGCGCGCACCTTCGCGCGCTGCGCGTCGATGCCGCCGCCGCCCTGGCCGCCGGCCGGGGAGACGGCAAGGGCCAGCGCCCCGGCGAGGGAGGCGGCCACGAGGGCCGATGCCAGGGCGGCTCCGCGGGGGTGCGGCCGGAACCTGTGAGGTTGGTCGTCGGCGTGTGCCATACGTGTCGGGGGTGCCCGGATGACGGGTCGTCAGAGCACCGGCGCGCACGCTACCACGGTCCGCGGAGGCATGGGGAGGGGTGGGTCCTCATGCCTTGCGGAACGTGATGCGTCCGCGTTTCTAGGCGGTCGCCGCGGGGTCCGAGGGAGGCGGGTCGGCGTCGTCCCAGGCGAACCCGGTGGGGTGCGCGGCGGGGGCGAGGGGACTGGGCGGGATGCCGGGCCCCGGCGCGGGCCAGTGGAAGCCGCGCGGCGCCACGTCGTTGGGGGAGTCCGGGTGGAACAGGGACGCCAGGTACTGGATCTGCCCGCGGCCGGCGCCGATCTCGAAGAAGCCGCCGCCGTACATGCCGATGCCCGCCGCCTCGCAGTGGTCGTAGACCGCCATGAGGGCCCGCAGGCTCCCGAACCGGCAGGGCTTGATGTTCACCATCCGCGGCGTGTGCGCCAGGGAGGTGACGTCCTCGAGCGTGTGGATGGGCGCGTCCCAGGTCACGCGGTCCATGTGCGACGCGAGCACCGCGGCGATCTCCGGGTCGGTGAGGTGCGGGTCCTCGATCCACGCGTCGGGCCACGCCGCCAGGCAGCGCTCGTACAGCGCCCGGTCGGGGCGGGTGTCGACCAGCGTCCCGGTGTACAGGGCCTTGAAGTCGAGCGACCGCACCCGCCCGGGGGCGACGCGGACCACGGCGTCCACGAGGTCCTGGTCCCAGTCGTTCGTGGGGTCGAGCTTGAACGTGAGGCCGGGGTAGAGGGCCAGGCGGGCCTCGAGCGGCGCCGTGGTGGAGGGCGTGCCGAGGCGGAGCGAGAGCAGGTACTCCACGGGGCGGGGCGTGCGGCCCAGGGCCTCGCCCAGCGAGGCGCCGGCCTGCCGCAGCGCGAGGTCGAGCAGGGCGGCCTCGAACCCCCAGCGGCGGAACAGCGGGCCCAGCGGGTTCTCGCCACCGGGCACCAGGTCCGCGGCGCCGAGGATCCCTGAGACCTCGTCCAGCGTCGACCCGCCGGTGAGGTCCAGCACCTCGCCGGCCTCCAGGAACCGGGCGATGTCCGGCTCGTCGTACCAGGCGTCCTCGCCGCGGCCGGTATGCCCGCCGCCGTGAAGGTGGACCTCGACGGAGATGCGCTGGAAGCCGCTGGAGGTGGGCCGGGTGAGCTCGTGGAGGCTGTAGCCCTCCACCCGGACCGGCAGTCCGGCGATGCGCGCGTAGGTGCTCATGCGCCCACGTACCCGGCGATGCGGGACTTCACGACGGCGGCGTCCGCGGGAACGACCTCGAAGCGGCGGGGCAGGTCCTCGATGCCCGCGACCGACGCCGGCATCGGCGGCGTCACGCCGGTGGCCTCGCGCACCACGTCCGCGAACTTCACGGCCTGGGCGGTCTCGAGCACGATCATGGGCACCCCGGGCTCCACGTGGTCGCGGGCGACGCGGACACCGTCGGCGGTGTGCGTGTCGATGAGCCGGCCGGTGCCGCGGTGCACGGCCGCGATCGTCGCCAGCCGGTCGGCGTGGGTGCTGCGGCCCGATGCGAACCCGAACCCCGCGACGCGGCCGAACTCCTGCGGTGTGAGCGTGAACCCGCCGTCGCGGGCGACGGCGTCGGCGAACAGGTGGCGGGTGCGGTCGGGGTCGCGCCCCACCACGTCGAAGATGAACCGCTCGAAGTTCGAGGCCTTGGAGATGTCCATGGACGGGCTGGAGGTCTCGTGGGTCTCGGCGGCGCCGCGCACCCGGTACGTGCCGGTGCGGAAGAACTCGTCCAGGACGTCGTTCTCGTTGGTGGCGGTCACCAGCCGGCGGATCGGGACGCCCATCATGCGCGCCACGTGCCCGGCGCAGATGTTCCCGAAGTTCCCGGAGGGGACGGTGAAGCTCACCTCCTGGCCGTCCCGGTCGGTGGCCCGCAGCCAGCCGCGCACGTAGTAGACGACCTGCGCCAGCAGCCGGGCCCAGTTGATGGAGTTGACCGTGCCGATCCGCATGCGGCGCTTGAACTCGAGGTCCCCGGACACGGCCTTCACGATGTCCTGGCAGTCGTCGAAGACGCCCTCCACGCACAGGTTGTGGATGTTCGGGTCCTGGAGGCTGAACATCTGTGCCTGCTGGAACGGGCTCATGCGGCCGTGCGGGCTGAGCATGAACACGCTGATGCCGGCCTTCCCGCGCATCGCGTACTCGGCGGCGCTCCCGGTGTCGCCGGACGTCGCGCCCAGGATGTTGAGGGTCTCGCCGCGGCGGCCCAGCTCGTACTCGAACAGGTTGCCGAGCAGCTGCATCGCCATGTCCTTGAAGGCCAGCGTGGGCCCGTTGGACAGCCCCTGCAGCAGCAGCCCGTCGCCGAGCGGCTCCAGCGGCGTGATCTCCTCGGTGCCGAACACCTCGGCCGTGTAGGTGCGGGCGACGATGTCCCGCAGGTCCGCGGCGGGGATGTCGTCGATGTAGAGGGACAGCACCGCCTCGGCGAGCTCCGCGTAGCTCAGCGAGCGCCAGGCCCGGAGCGTCGCGGCGTCCACCTGCGGGTAGCGGTCCGGCAGGTAGAGGCCCCCGTCGGGTGCCAGGCCCTCCAGGAGGATCTCGCTGAAGGCGCGCCCGGCGTCGCGGCCGCGGGTGCTGACGTAGCGCAGCGGCGGGGAGGGGGAGGAGGTCGTCACGGCCCCGAGGCTATTGGATCGCGGCCGGGGACGCCGCTAGCGTTCCGCCCCGTGCCGCGCCGAATCGCCCTGCTCGCATGCGCCGCCGTCCTCGCCGGCGCGTTCCCGGCCGCCGCCGCCCAGGCGCCGGTGGTGTGGATCCAGGCCGGCCACGAGGGCCCGCGCGAACCCGGCTACCGCGACCAGACCGGCGCCGGCAGCGGCCCGTTCGGTGGCGAGGCGGCGTTCAACGAGCGCGTCGCCGCCATCGTGGTGCGGCGGCTGCGCGGCAAGGGGATCGACGCGCGGCGCACGCCCGGCATGGTGACCCCGTGGGGCGCCGAGGGCGCGACGTTCGTGAGCATCCACCACGACACCCCCGACGGTTCGGCGTCCATCGGCCACGCGATCTTCGGGGCCGGCGAGAACTGGTACCACGGCGAGGGCGGCGGCACCCCGAGCCCGGTGCCGTACTCGGACTCGGCCCCGCACCGGAAGGCCACGACCGTCTCGCGGGCGGTGGAGCGCCGGTCCCGCGCCCTCGCGGTGCGCCTCGCCAAGCGCTTCGGGCGCATCCACACGCCCGCGTTCGGGGCGTTCTCACCGTTCGACGGCGTCGTCCCGCGGGACGGGAACGTCCGGATGATGCGGTTCTACGGCTACTACCGCACGCGGGCGCAGGCCCGCATCCTCATCGAGTGCGGTGCCGGGACCCGCGACGACGCCTTCCTGCGCCGCACCGAGCTCATCGGCGCGGCGATCACCGGGGCGGTGGTCGAGGACCTCCACGCCCGGGGGCTGCGCTAGCCGTCAGCCGAGGTGCAGTGCGACGGCGACCGCCGCCGCCGCGCCGACCGCGCAGGTGGACCACAGGACGGTCGCGGCGAGCCGCTCCCGCGGCAGCCCGTGCTGGGCGGCGAGCGCAAGCGGCGTCATCCCGGACGCCGCGGCCGACTGCCACCAGAACGCCGCCGGGACGTGCGTGACCAGCGCGACGGGCGCCAGCAGGGCCGGGCCCAGCGCGAACCGCCCGGCGAGGGCGGCCAGCAGGTCACGGTCGGCCCGCTTGGGCGCCCGGGCCATCACCACGCCGAACGCGAAGAACGCCGGCGCCGCGGACGCGATGATCGCCCAGTTCGCCCCCGTGACCACCGGGTGCCACACCGGAAGCCCCGCCAGGGCGTACGCGAGTCCCAGGAGGGTCGCCACCAGGTAGTGGTTGCGGGCCGCCGCCACGGCCCAGGCCCGGGCGCCGCCGATCGTGTGGGCACCGCCCGCATGGGCCGCGATCGTGATCCCCACCAGGAAGTGCTGCGGCCCGACGACGGCCCCGAACAGCACCGCCGCCGGCAGCGCCCCGGTCCCCAGCACGGCGGCGACCACCGGCAGGCCCAGCCACCCCAGATTCCCCCAGAACACCGACAGCACGAACGCCGCCCGCTCCCGCGGGTCACCGAACCGCGACGCCGCGTACCACCACGCGAACGGCAGCAGGGCGGCGACGCTCAGCGCCGCACCCGCCGCCGCCGGGCCCGCGGTGCGGATGGGTGACGCGGTGAGCAGCACCGCGCCGAGCGGGATCCCCGTCCAGTACAGCCCCCGCCAGATCAGGTCCTCGGCGCGCGGCGCCCACTCCCGGCGCGCCAGGAGGGCACCCGGGATCGCCGCGACGACGACCGACAGGACGAGGAGCCGTTCGATCGTCAGCCCGGGTTGAGGACCCGGGCCATCCCGTCGCGCGCCGCATCCCCGGCCGCCCGGAACCGGGACGCCACGATCGGCCCCGCCAGCTTCAGCAGCCCCTTGAGCCCGATCACGACGTCGTACGTCACCGCCGAGCCGTCACCGTCCGGCGCGACGGTGATCGTGTCGGTGGACGTGTACCGCCCCGCGTCTGCGAACAGCCGGATCATCCGCGGCGGATCGTAGTCCCGCACGACGTACGTGAGCCGCTGCACGCCCTTCCCGAACCTCACCGCGACCTCGTACCGCGACCCGACGGTGGGCGCACCGTCCACCGCCGACGCCTCGACTGCCGACGGGTCCCACTCGATCAGGTTCTCGAACCGCGCCATGTACGCGAACGCCTCGTCGGGCGACATCGATGAATGGACGGTCGTCGTGTACCGCGGCATCTGGGACCTCCGTTGAATGGCCTGTGGTTGGAAGTACCAACCCGGGCGCCACATCGAAACGGGGTTCGGGGCGTTTCCGTTTCAGAGCCGTTCCGGCCCGGCAGTCGTTTGGCGCTTGGTGTGATCCGGGCGCTCAGTGATTCGGAACTGTTGTCGCGCCGGCTTTTCAGAACCGTTCCGGCCCGGCAGGCGTTTGGCGCTGATGGCCCACGGAGGGTTTTGCGCCTGGAACCGCGCCTTACGGCTGCCCGGCAACAGCATTCAGGTCGCCATCCATGGCTCCCGGCATCTCATCCTCGCCATCCACACTTTTCTGTGGTCGAGCCTTCCGGGAGAGGCGTCCACACGGGTACTGATGGTTGATTCCCGGTGCGACCACGGCTCGTGATCGAGGTGGGAATTCCGCCCATCCATGGGCGGAGGACAAGCACGATCAACTGGCGCGCAGGGACGTCAGCGAGTTGATGCGCAGGAGACGCCTGTCTGTACCCGTGTGGACGCCTGGCAGGTGATCCGCAGAGCAAGAGCGTGTGGATGGCGAGGGTCGGGATCCGGGAGCCATGGATGGCGACCTCAAATTGGATCCGGGCAGCCGTAAGGCGCGGTTCCAGGCGGCAAACCCCCCGAACGCATCTCAGCGCAAAACGACTGCCGGGCCGGGCGGTGGTGAAAAGCCGGGCGCGACAACAGTTCCGGATCACGGAGCGCTGGCGAGTCGACCTGCAGGAATCAACTCTCAGTACAAGCGAGGACGCAGACCCGAAAGGCGCGGTTCCAGGCGCAAAACTCCCCGGACGCATCTCAGCGCCAAACGACTGCCGGGCCGGGCGGTTCGAAAAGAGCAAACGCATCAGAAGTGATGTTCTGTCGCATGGCCCCAAACGCCCCCGGTCCCCCAGGACGGACCTAACCGTCCGTTCTGTTTGGGAAACGCGGGTGGGCTGTCAGCATCCCCGCCGCCGTGTGCGGGACCGGGGATGGGCCCGCGGCGCGGCCGATTTCACAGGAGCCCGCCGTGCCCCCGACCCGGCCCCGAACGTGACGACCCATGAGACCGCCGCGCTGCTGCTGGCGGGCGCCGCCGTGGCGGCGTGCGGCGTCCTCGCGCTCGCGGTGCGGCGGCGCGCGGTGCCCGGCGGCCCGGGGCTCGCGGTGGCGGCCGCATCGCTGGCGGTGTGGATGTCCGCCATCGCGGTGCAGACGCTCGCGACCGAAGCCTCGGTGAAGCGCGCGACGGTGACGGTGGTGTTCACCGCGATCTGCGTGATGACCCTGGGCTTCTGGTGGTCGGCGTCGGAGGCCGCGGGCCGGGCGCGGATGAGCTCCCGGGAGTGGCTGCTGCTGGCGGCGCCGGTCCCGGTGACGGTGCTGCTGAGCGCGACGGGCTGGGGCGGCCTGATGTTCCAGTCGCTGATCATCCCGGACGGCCAGGGCCCCGTCGACAACGTCCCGGGCCCCTGGTACGTCGTGCACGTCCTGTGGGCGTACGCGCTCATCCTCGCGTCGCTGGTGGTGTTCACGCGGGCGGCGTGGCGGGCGCCGCGCCGGTACCGGCCGCAGGCGGTGCTGGTGATCGCCCTCATCATCACGCCGCTGACGGTGAACGTGGTGTCGGTCCTGGAGATCGCCGATCCCGGCGGGTACGACGCCACGCCGTTCTCCCTGCTGGTGTCGGTGTTCGGGTTCATGTGGGGCATCAAGCGCATGAACTTCATCGACGCGCAGATCGGGCTGCTGCCCGTCGCGCGGGACCTCGTGGTGGAGGCGATGCGCGACGGCGTGGTGGTCGTGGACGGCCGGGAGCGCGTGCTGGACCTCAACCCGGCGGCGGCGGCCCTGCTGGGCGCCGGCGGGCAGCGCGTGGTGGGCCGTGACGCGGCGTCGCTGATCTCCGGCTGGAGCCGGTCGGCGATCAACCGCGGGTCGTGGGAGTTCGAGGCGGAGACCGGCGCTGGGCCCCGGACGTTCGAGGTCACGGTGAACGCCATGCAGCGGGACGACCCGCGCACGCCGAGCGTGGTGATGCTGCGCGACGTCACCGAGCGGCGGCTCGCGGAGAGCGCGCTGGCCGAGAGCGCGCGCCTGCACCTCCACCAGTCCCGGCACGACGCCCTCACGGGCCTGGCGAACCGGACGCTGCTGTTCGAGCGGCTGCGGGAGGCCCTCGCCACGCCGTCCGACCGCGGGCCGGCGCTGCTGATCCTGGACCTGGACGGCTTCAAGGACCTCAACGACACGTTCGGCCACCGGGCGGGCGACGAGGCGCTGCGGGAGCTGGGCGCCCGGCTGTCGCAGGCGGCCGGCGAGGACGCCGTCGTGGCACGGCTCGCCGGCGACGAGTTCGCGGTGCTCTTCCCCGGCACCTGCGGCGACGACGCGGTGGAGGCGGCGTTCCGGCTCCTGGACGCGGTGCAGGTGGCGGTGGAGATCGAGGGCACCGACATCGCGCTGAGCGGGAGCATCGGGGTCGCCGTCGCACCGGACCACGGCCAGGCGGCCGACGACCTGGTGCACGCCGCGGACGTGGCGATGTACCACGCCAAGCGCAACAACACGGGCGTCGCCGTGTACGCGTCCGCGGCGGACGTGCGGCGGCCCGACCGGCTGCTGCTGCGGGAGGAGCTGCGCCGCGCGATCGCCGCCGGCGAGCTGGAGGTCCACTACCAGCCGCAGTGCACGTCCGACGGCCGCCTGGTGGGCGCCGAGGCGCTGGTGCGGTGGCGGCACCCGGAGCGCGGGCTGCTGCTGCCCCGCGACTTCCTGGGGCTCGCCGAGGAGAGCGACCTCATCTGCGAGCTCACCGACGCGGTGCTGGCGGTGGCGCTGCGCGACGCCGCCCGGTGGGACGCCACCGGGACGGGCCTGCGGGTGGCGGTGAACATCTCGACGCGGGACCTGCGGGACCCGCGCCTGGAGGACCGCGTGCACCGGGCGCTGGCGGCCGGCGGCGTGTCGGCCACGGCCCTCACCCTGGAGGTCACCGAGAACGGCCTGGCGTCCGCACGTGACGCGGTGCCGCACCTGGAGGCGCTGCGCGCCGACGGCGTGCGGGTCTCCCTGGACGACTTCGGGACGGGCTTCGCGCCCCTTGCGACGCTGCGCGAGATGCCGGTGGACGAGCTCAAGATCGACCGGACATTCGTGCGCGGCATGGCCGAGGGCGCCCGGGATGCGGCGCTGGTGGGCGGGCTCATCCGGCTGGGCCACGACCTGGGGCTCACGGTGGTGGCGGAGGGCGTCGAGACCCGGGACGGCGCGGACCGCCTCTCGGAGCTGTCCTGCGACGTCCTGCAGGGATACCTGGTGGGCAGGCCCCGCCCGGCGGCCGACGCCGCCGCCCTGCGCTGACCCGGGGCCTCCCCCGGCTCAGACGCGGCGGACGCTGACCGCCAGGCGCACGCCGGGCCGCAGCGGCACGCCGCCGATGCGGGCCGGGAGCGTCACGCGGTTCACGCCGCGGCGGCCGCGCACCGTGACCGCCCAGGCGCCGCGCCGCCCGCGCAGGGCGACGCGCACGCGCACCTGCCGGGCGGCCGACAGCCGGAAGCTCACCGCCACCCGGCAGCCGGACGCGGCCTCCCCCGTGCACACCGCCCGCACGCCGCCCACGCGCAGGGCCCGCACGGAGCTCGTCGTGACGGGCACCTCCACGGCGAGCTCCGGCGGCGCCGCCACGGTGACGGTGCGCCGGACCTCCGATGCGTTGCCGAGGGCGTCCGACTGGGTGACGGTCACGGTGTAGTCGCCGGGCGCCGCCCACGTGTGGACGACCCCCTCCCCCTCCGCCGCCGGCGTCCCGTCGCCGAAGTCCCACCGCGGGCCGCCCGCCAGCGCCGACCAGGTGTCGACCGGGGCGGCGGACATGTTCACCGGGCCGCCGGCGACCGCGGACGCGGGAACGGCGACCGACCCGAGCGCCGGGCCGGCGACGTCGAGGGCGGTCACCTGCACCACGGCGGACGGCTCGGCGCCGGTGAAGCGCGTGCCCACCGCAAGGACGTCCCCCGAGGCGTCCGCGGACAGCGATCCGAGGCTCATGGCGGGACCGGGCGGGTCGGAGGCCGTCCACGTGCCGGCGAGGTCGCGGCGCGCGGCGCGGACCGCGCAGGATCCGCCGTCCGGGCAGCCGTCCCACGCCAGCTGCAGGCCGCCGGGGACGGCGGCGAGCCGCGGGCCGATGGCGAGCTCCGCCGCGGGGCCCAGCGTCTCGGGTGCGCTCCAGCCGGACGGTCCCGTGAGGCGCACCTCCACGCGGGCGGTCGCGGGACCCACGCCCACGGCGGACGCGAGGGCCACGCGGCCGTCGCCGGTCACCGCGAGCGCGGGCGCGCCGGCGGTCGCGTCGGGATCGGTGAGGGTGTCCGGCTTGGCCCAGGACCCGTCGGCCCGGCGGGCGACGGCCTCAGCCACCTTGCCGGTGCCGGCCTCGCGGTCCCACGCGACCCAGGCGGAGCCGTCCGGCAGGGCCGCCGCGGCGGGCACCGGTGGCGAGACCGTGGTCTGGGACACGTCGCGCGGCGCGCTCCACCCGGCGCCGTCGAGCGCCGCAGCCTGCACGCGCCACAGGTCCCCGGGCCCCCCGCGCCACGACCAGGCGGCCACCGCGCCGTCGTCGCGCACCGCCAGCACCGGTAGCGCCGCCTCGGTGGACCCGGGGGCCGACAGCGTCACCGGCGCGGACCAGCCGCCCCCCGCCGGGCGCGTGACGGCCTCGACCGTCATGCCCGTCTGGCCGTCGCGCACCCACGCCGCCACGGCGTCGCCCTGGGCGTCCACCGCCACGGCCGGCGCGTCGTACCGCCGGGCGGCGCGCGAGATCACCTGCGGCGGCCCCCACTCCCCGCCGGGCGGCCGGACCGCGGCCTCCATGACGTAGCCGCCGCCGTCGCGGTACCGCCACACCGCCACCGCCGTGCCCGACGCCCCCACCGCGACGCGCGGGTCGAAGGCCGACGGCGCGGGGAGCTCGGAGGTGGCGGCGCCGGCCGCGGAGATGGGCCGCGGCACCGACCACTCCCCGCCGGGTGCGCGGGTGGCGGCCATGATGCGCGGCTGGTCGATGCTCGAGAACTGCTGCCACACGACCGTCGCGGCACCCGACGCGTCGACGGCGCCGGAGGCGGTGACCGCGTCGCCGGCGTCCGGCGACAGGGTGCGCGGGGCGATCCACCCCGGTGCGGCGGCCGCCGGGACGGCGGCCGAGGCCAGGGCGAGCGCGGTGAGCAGAACGGGCGGCCGGCGGCGCATCGGGAGGGTCCTCCTTGCGGGAGCAGCCGGAGCGTATTCCCCGCGCGCGGCCGCGCGAAATGCCGGCTCAGCCGGCGGCGGCGAACTGCGCCCGCGTGGCTGGCCGGGAGAGCCACAGCAGGCCCGCGACCGGCAGCACCAGCGGGATGAAGCCGTACCCCACGCCGAAGTCGGACCACACCGTGGGCTCCGGGAACCAGTCGTCCTCCACCAGGCTCAGCAGGCCCACCAGCACCACGCCGGCGAACTCGACGGCCAGCAGCACCACCGCCGTGCGCCAGGACCGTCCCGACGGCCGGCGGAAGCACAGCGCGGCGAGGAGGTAGATCACCGCCGCCACGGCGCTGAGCGTGAACGCCAGGGGCGCGTCCCCGAACTTCGTGGCGATCTGGAACAGCGACCGGGCGCCGGCGGCGATCGCGAACACCATGTAGACCACGGCCAGGAGCCGTCCCGGGCCGGTCACCACAGCCCCAGCAGCCGGATCACGGCGACGCCGACGGCCAGCGCGACGGCGCCGATGGTGGCGCTGTCCCAGCGCGTGGCCCGCCCGTCCTGGGTGAGCCGCAGCACGAAGGGCAGCAGCACGACGGAGGTGAGCAGGTAGCCCATGAACTCCCCCATGGAGTCCGGGCGGTGCCCGGCGGCGATGGCGATGAGCGCGGCGATCCCGTGCAGCAGCACCTCCGCCTCGCCCAGCAGCACCCCGATCACGTAGGCGCGGTCCGGGGGGCGTCCAACGATGGCGAGCCCGAACCCCCACACCGCGAGCGCGAACAGGAAGACGGCGACCGTGAGGGTGAGCGGCGTGAGCACCGGGGCGGGACCCTACCGCGTGGCGGCGCGGATCGGCCGGGAAACGCCGACGGGCGGCGCATCCGCGCCGCCCGTCGTGAAGGTTCCGACCGACGTGCCGTGCCCTTGCCCGTCGGTCGGGCTCGTCAGGCGGGGGGCAATCGGCCGCGTTGCCACGTACGGTTGCCGCGCCGTGTCCGGGAGCACACTCCCAGACGGTAACGAGCGGGGACAGCATCTCCGCCGAGACACCATTTCGCATGAACCAATGGTTAGCGATCGGCCAAGTCAGCCAGTGAAATCTGACACAACTTCCGGAAACGCCGTGGTGACCCGCGATCCGGCCGTCGCCGCGGCCGCCCTGCGGGCCGGCCGGCTGGTCGCGTTCCCCACCGAGACGGTCTACGGGCTGGGGGCGTCGCTGGTCCATCCGGAGGCCGTCGCGCGCATCTTCACGGCCAAGGGCCGGCCCCCCGGCCACCCCCTCATCGTGCACGGGGCCGACGCCGCGATCCTCGACCGGTACGGGCGGGACGTGCCGGACGCCGCATGGACCCTCGCCGAGCGCCTGTGGCCCGGGCCGCTGACGCTCGTCGTCAACCGGTCGGCCGACGTGCCGGACGTGGTGACCGGCGGGCGCGGCACCGTGGGTCTGCGCGTGCCGGCCCAGCCGCTGGCCCTGGAGATGCTGCGCCTGGTGGGCGCCGGCGTCGCCGCCCCCAGCGCCAACCCGTTCGGCCGCACCTCCCCCACCACCGCGGCGCACGTGGCCGCCGACCTCGGGGACCGGGTGGACGTGATCCTGGACGGCGGCCCCTGCGGCGTGGGCCTGGAGTCGACGATCCTCGACCTCACCGCGGAGCCCCCGACGGTCCTGCGCAGCGGCGGCCTGCCCGCCGAGACTCTGGACGAGGTGCTGGGGCTTGCCGTGGAGCGCGTCGCCACCGGGCCGGCCCGGGCCCCCGGCATGCTGGCGGCCCACTACGCCCCCACCGCCCGGGTGATCGTGGCCGGGGACCCCGGCCCGGTCGTGGCGCGGGAACTCGCCGCGGGGCGGCGCGTGGCCGTGATGGCGCCCGCGCCCGGCGCGGGCGTCCCCGCGGACGCGGTGGCGCTGGTGCCGCCGGACCCCGGCACCGAGGGCTACGCGCGGTCCCTCTACGACCTCCTGCGCCGCGCCGACGCGCTCGGCGTGCAGGTGGTGGTCGCCGTGCCGCCCCCGGCGGGCGGGCTGGGCGACGCCATCCGCGACCGCCTGCGGCGGGCCGCGGCGGATCAGGCCGGGTAGCCGCCCCCGCCGGCGGGGCCCGGACGTCGGTCCGCACCCAGCGGTTCCGCGTCGCGGATGCGGTCCAGCCGGAACTGTCGCGGCTCGCCCAGACCGAGGTCCCGGGCGTTGAGGAGCGTGACGGTGCGCTCGAGGAGAAGCGCCTCGATGCGGATGTCACGGACCGTCGTCGCCCGCGAACCGGCGTAGGTGATCCGCAGCGGGGCCCCGTGGACCCAGGCGTGCTCGACCGCCGCCCGGACGTGGGCGGGAGCCTGCGCCGCGGGGACGCCGATCCACGCCAGTCTGTCCGCGAGCCGCCCCACCTCGGCCTGGCGCGCTCTCGGCAGGGCGCCCTCGACCTTGTCCGTCGCCGAGCGGATGGTCTCAACGAACGGGAGCAGGCGGCTTCGCTCCAGCCAGCGCCCGGCGGCGACGAGGACGGCGGCCTCGTGCGGGGTGAAGTTGACGGGCGGCAGGGTGTACGCGTTGTCGAGCGCCAGCCCGCCCCCGCGGCCGCGCTCCCCGACCACCGGCACCGCGGCCGCCCGGAGCGCGTCGAGGTCCCGGTGGATGGTCCGCACCGACACCTCGAACCGCTCCGCCAGCTGCTCCGCCGTGATGCCCGTCCGGCGGGCACGAAGGAGCTCGGTCAGCGCGAACAGGCGGTCGGTCCTCCGCATGCGGCGGAGGATCGCACAAAACATGACATACAGCTGACAGACGACCGTGGCAGGGTCCTCCGAAACAGCGGAAGGAGCCCTCATGAGCCACTCGGTCGTCAACCCCGCCGGCCTCCACGATCCCGCCCCGTGGGGCTACGCCCACACCGCCCGCGTCCCGGCCGGGTGCGAGCTGGTGTACGTGGCGGGGCAGTACGCGTCCTCGGAGGACGGCAGCGTGGTGTCCCCGGTGTTCGCCGAACAGGTCGCGCGCACCCTCGACAACCTCGCGCTCGCCCTCGCGGCCCACGATCTCTCGCTCGCGGACGTCGTGCGGTTGCGGACGTACGTCGTGGACCTGGACCTCGAACGCCTGCGTGCCCTCACGCAGGCGGTGATGGACAGGTGGGGCCGGCGGCCCCCGGTCAACACCGTGATCGGGGTGGCCGCCCTGGCGACCCCCGACATGTCGTTCGAGGTCGAGGCCGTGGCCGCCAGGCCGTGATGCGGCGCGGCCGGGCATCCGTCGCCCCGTACGGGGCGGCGGATCAGGCCGGGTAGGTGCCGGCGAGCAGCCGGGCGACGCGCTCGGCGGCGTCCGGGGCGTCGGCGGCGCGCACCGCGGCGCGCAGGCGGGCGGCGACCGCCCCGTCCACCGACGTCGGCGCGCATGCCGCCAGCGCCCGGGCGACCGCCCGGTAGGCCTCCGCCCTGCCCGGCTCACCGCCCTGCTCGGAGCGGCGGGACAGCGCCATGGCGGCGCCGGTGCCCCGGTCGAGCAGGTCGCGGCGGTCGGCCGCGGCGCGGCTGCGCGGCAGCGCGTCGAGGGCGAACAGCAGGCTGGCGCGGACGTCTCCCAACGCACCGTGCATCGGCACGCGGCGGCCCGCACTGGAGCACCGGAGCGGTCCTTGCGTCCGCAAGGGCTCTTTACGGAACGCACACGGGACCCGAACGGAGGCCCCGCATGAACCCGGGTTAGGGTCTCAAGCGTCCGGTCCGTCCGGACGATGAAGCGGGACACGCACAGTCGTCCCGTCCCGGTGCCGAGGTGCCCGTTCGGCCCGGACAACGCCAGCCCCAGCTGGAGGTGCCCCCCTGCTCGTGCCCGCCCCGGCAGCGCCCCCGCCCATCGTGGCCCACGCCCCGGCCCCGAAGGCGGCCAAAGCGGCGCCAGTGCCCGCCCGGATGCTCGTCCATGCCAGCGAGTACCGCCTCAACCCCAGCCGCCGCGTGGTCCCGGCCGGGGTGCTCATCATCCAGGTCAAGAACATCGGCCAGGACGACCACGACCTCGCCGTCCGCGCGGCGAACGGCCACATCCTCAGGGTCACCCGGACGCTGCACTCCGGCGACCTCGGGACGCTGCGGCTCAAGCTCAAGGCCGGCCGCTACTGGCTGGTGTGCACCATCCCCGGCCACGAGGAGCACGGGATGGTCCGGTCGTTCACCGTCAAGAACCCCGCCAGGAGGCGCTGATGGCACGGACCAAGAAGGCCGAGCTGGAGATCGAGCGCCTGCTGTGGCGCGCCGGGTTCGGCCCGCGTCCCGGTGACGTCAAGCGCCTGGCCCGGAAGGGCCGCCAGGCCGCCGTCGAGGAGCTGCTGCGGCCGCGCGGCGCCCGCTGGGCGGGCCCGGAGGCCAAGGTCGACGGCGCACCCCTCGACCCGCTCAACGTGTACGGCCACGACGTGCTGTGGTGGTTCGACAAGTGCGTCCGCACCCGCCAGCCCCTGGCCGAGCGGATGGCCCTGAACTGGCACGACCACTTCGCGACCTCGAACCAGAAGGTCGGGGACGTGCAGCTCATGGTCAAGCACTACTACACGCTGCGCACGCACGCGCTCGGCAACTTCCGCAAGCTCGCGCTGGCGATGCTCAACGACGGCGCGATGCAGCTGTGGCTGGACCTCGCCGGCTCCGACAAGAACTCGCCGAACGAGAACTTCGCCCGCGAGCTCATGGAGCTGTTCACCCTCGGCGTGAACAACGGCTACACCGAGAAGGACATCCGCGAGGCCGCCCGCGCCCTCACCGGGTACACCTTCGACTACGACACCAAGTCGTTCGGGTACGACGCCGACCGGCACGACACCGACTTCAAGCGGATCTTCGGCAAGCGCGGCCGCTTCACCGCGATCGACGTGGTGAACATGGCGGTCGAGCACCCCAACCACCCGAAGTACCTCTGCTCGAAGCTCTGGAGCTACTTCACGCCGCGGCCGGTGCCGCCGGCGACGCTCCGCCAGATGATCCGCGCCTACAAGGCCTCGAAGTACGAGATCAAGCCGGTGCTGCGGATCATCCTCAACCACCCCACCCTGTACGCGGACCTGGACGCCCCCGACCAGGTGAAGCCCCCCGTCGTGTTCGCCGCGGGGATCCTGCGGCGGCTCAACCGGGGCATCACCTACGGCGACTGGACGTACCAGCTCGACGAGATGGGCCAGCAGCCGTTCTACCCGCCGAACGTGGCGGGCTGGGACCAGGACGCGTCGTGGCTGAGCCCGGCGACCATCCGCGCCCGCTTCGACGTGGTGAGCAAGGTCCTCGACAAGGACATCAAGGACGGCTCGATCGACAAGACCGAGACCGTCGACCAGGCCCTCGCCTCCGCGATCGCCGCCACCGGACGCCCCCAGATCTCACCCCGCACGCGGACCGCGATGAAGCGGTACGCGGCGGCGGCCGTCGCCGGCCGCACCGACGACTGGGAGGTCAAGCACTACTTCCCGGAGCGGCAGCGCGTGCTCCGCCACCTGCTCCTGGCCGGGCCCGACGCCCAGGTCTGCTGAAGGGAGACGATGCGATGAGGACCCTGATGCGACGCACCGGATGCGCGGACCTGCACTTCAGCCGCCGCGCCCTCATGACCCGCGCCGGGCAGCAGATGCTGGCGATCCCCGACGACGCGATGGACGGCCTCGCGGCCTTCGAGCGCCAGGGCGGGCTCACCCGCAAGGACCTGCTGGAGCGGGGCGCCGGAATGGTGCTGATGGCCAGCGCGCTCGGCGCCCTGAGCCCCCGCGGCATCCTGGAGTCGGCGGCCGCACAGGCGGCCGACAACCCCAACGCCCCGATCCTGGTCTCCCTGTACCTGGAGGGCGGGAACGACTTCCTGAACACCTTCGTGCCGATCAGCGACCCGAGGTACCGGACGCTGCGCTCGCACATCGCCCTGCCCGCCGAGACGCTCATCCCGGTTCAGGGCAGCACGGACTTCGCCTGGCACCCGTCCATGGCGGGCATCGCGAACCTCTACAACCAGGGCAAGGTCGCGGTGCTGCCGGCCGTCGACTACGCCAACCCGGACCAGTCGCACTTCAACTCCCAGGGCTACTGGTGGCGCGGGTTCGTGGGCCACACCAACGACCAGACCGGCTGGCTCGGCCGTGTGATGGACAAGACCGGCAGCGCGACGAACCCCCTGCAGGCGATCTCGGTGTCGTGGGGCCTCGATCCCACCCTGCGCGCCAAGCGCGCCCCGGTCGGCACCGTGTACGACCCCGGCTCGTTCGGCTTCTCCATCCCGGACGTCTGGACCGACGACGGCTTCACCCGCGTCTACCGCGAGTCGGCGCGCGGGCTCAGCCCCCGCCGGGAGGGTCCGCGGGCCGCCGGGCAGGCGTACGAGAACGCCTTCCGGATGGTCGACCAGCTCAAGCCGCTGCGCGACCAGGGGGACAACCTGCCCCCCGTCCCCGTCGCCTACCCCGACTCGAACCTCGGCAAGGCCATGCGCAACGGCGCGCGGATGCTGGGCGCCGGGTTCGGCACCCGGGTGATGTCGTTCAGCAAGGGCGGCTTCGACACCCACGACGGGCAGCTCACCGAGCACGTCGACCTGCTGAAGGACGTGTCGGACAGCATCACGGCCTTCCAGGCCGACCTGGAGGCGCGCGGCCTCGCGGACCGCGTCGTGATCATGGTGTGGAGCGAGTTCGGACGGCGGCCGGAGGACAACGACGGCGGCGGGTCCGACCACGGCGCCGGCGGCGGGCTCATGGTCATCGGCAACCGCGTGAACGGCGGTATCCGCAGCGAGTTCCCGGGGCTGACGAACCTCGACGAGGACGACAACCTCAAGGTCACCACCGAGTTCCGGACCGTCTACGCGTCCCTGCTGGAGGGGTGGATGGGCGTCGACGCGGAGGCGATCCTCGTGGGGATCGACGGGGCGAGGATCCCGCTCATCAGGTAGCGGCTCAGGCGGGGGCGGGAGCGGGCTCCGCGAGGAGCCGCTCCAGCTCCTGCGTGACCGCCGGCGCGCCGGGCTCGATGCCCGGCGCGTAGACCGCCGACAGGCGGCCGCGGCGGTCCAGCAGGTACTTCTGGAAGTTCCACTCGGGCGCCTGGGACCGCTCCGCGAGGCGGCGGAACAGCGGCAGCGCGCCGTCGCCGGTCACCTGGACCCGGGCGAACATCGGGAAGTCCACGCCGAAGTTCACCTTGCAGAACGCGGCGACGGCCTTGTTCTCGGCGAGCTCCTGCTTGAAGTCGTTGCTGGGGAACCCGAGGATCACGAAGCCCTCGTCCCGGTGCTCGGCGTACAGCGCCTGCAGCCCCTCGAACTGGGGCGTGAACCCGCAGCGGCTCGCGGTGTTCACCACCAGCACCACCTTGCCGCGGTACTTCTCGAGGCGCTCGACGGTCCCGTCGATGCGCTCCGCCCTCCCGCCCAGCAGCACCGGCCCGCGCTCGGGGACCGTCGTGACGGTGGCGGACGCGGGGGCCGCGGCCTCGTCGCCGGACCCGCAGCCGGCCGCGCCCGCGGCCAGCAGGAGCGCGGCCGCGGCGGCGGCGAGCGCGCGGCGGGTCATGCGGTGCGCCCGCGGAGCACGGAGTGCCCGGAGTGGGCGGGGTTGCCGTCGTCGGGTTCCACGGACACGTCGACATAGTCGAACCGCGACGGCGACACCGGAAGGGGGAGCCGGACCGTCGCGGCGCCGGAGGACGGCACCCGGAACGAGCCCAGGGACACCGTCTTCCCGTCCTCGCCCAGCAGCCACGCGGTGTAGAAGCTGCCGCCGTCGCTGGGGGCGAGGTCGTGGACCTGCAGGGTGAGCTCCTGCCCCGCCATGATGCGGGCGTCGCCGCCCGCCGCGACGGGCGTGTCGCCGAACGCCGCGAGGCGGACGTCGGCCACCTGCCGCGGCGCGGACGGCGCGTCGCCGCCGCCCACCACCAGGGCGCCGATGCCGACGCCGCAGGCGAGGGCGATCACGGTGGCGAGGCCGAAGGCGGGCATCGGGACCATGGCGCGGCGCCACCACGGCGCGCGCCCGGCCCTCGGAGACCTGGCGGGACGCGGCTCGGCGGCCGGGACGGCGTCGGGATGGCGCAGCGGCGGCGGCTCCGGGAGATCCCAGGCGTCGCCGGGGAGGGCCTCGAGCGCGGCCACCACGGGCCGCAGCCGCTCGACCTCCGCGCGGAAGGCGGGGTCCTCCTCGATCCTGCGCAGCGCCTCCGCCTCCTCCTCGGGGGCGAGCTCGCCCAGCAGGAAGGCTGTGGGGTCGACACCGCTCATGCGGCGCCCTCCGCGTCGAGCACGGACCGCAGCCGCGTGAGGGCACGGTTCATGCGGGTCTTGACGGTTCCGATCGGCATTCCGGTCTGCTCGGCGATCTCCGATTGGGTGAGGCCCAAATGGAAGCGCATGCGCAGGACGCGCGCCTCCTCGTCCGGCAGCCCGGACAGCAGGGCCGCGACGCGCCACCGGCCCAGGAGCGCCTCCGTGGAGGTGTCCGGGTCCTCCGCCTCGTCCAGGGCGCCGGGCACGCTGGTGTCGCGCGGTTCGGGGATGCGGCGCCGGAGGTGGTCGATGGCGCGGCTGCGGGCGATGACCATGAGCCATGTCGCCAGCGACGCGCGCCCGGGGTCGAAGCGGTCCGCCCGGCGCCAGGCGTCGGTGAACGTCTCCTGCAGCACGTCCTCGGCCGTGGTGCGGTCACCGACGGCGCGCGTCAAGAACCCGAGCACGACCGGGGCGTGGCGGGCGTAGACGGCCTCAAGCGAGCCGTCGGAGCGGCGCCGGAAGTCCTCCGCGAGGCGGAGGTCGTCATCCATCGGTTCCACGCTCACCTGCCGCCACGGCCGGCGATGGCGCGGCGACGCGAGGGGTGCGGCGAGTGCATGGCTTGCAGACATACCACAGCGTCATACGGACGATGCCCGGCGGGTGGATTCACGCGACGCGGATTTCCGGATGCCGAATCCGCCGGGACCCCGGGCTCCGTACACCCCGCCGAACCCCCTCCCCAACCAAGGAGCACTTCGGTGACATCCCTCTCGACCCGGCGCCGCCGGATCTCCCTCGCAGTCGCCCTCTCCGCCGCCGGCGCCCTCGCCGCCGCGCCCGCCGCGTTCGGGGCAGACGCGGTCCTGGAGCGCTCCGGGCAGACCCAGCTCACCCTCGACCGGGCGACCGCCAAGGTCCTGACCGCCAACGGCGTGTCCGTCGCGCCCATCCGGCCCGCGGGCGTGAAGGGCGGCAGCATCGCGTTCCCGGTGACCGGCGGCGTGGTGGACGACCTGTCCACCGGCGCGGGCCGCATCACCCACTCCGGCGGCCTCAGGTTCCAGGCCGGCCGCACCGTGGTGCGCGTCACCGACTTCAACGTCGTCGTCGGCAAGCGCTCGTTCCTCACCGCGAAGCTCGGCGCCAAGCGGATCCCGCTCCTCAACCTGAACACCTCCAAGGCGAAGGTCGCCATCGCGGCCGGCCGCGACATCACGATCGGCGGGGTCACCACCACCCTCACGCCGCAGGCCGCCACCGCCCTGAACCGCGCCTTCAAGGTGAAGCTCTTCTCCCGGAAGGTCTCCGTCGGCGCCGTGAAGGTGACCGCAAGGTCGTACTCGACCGCCGTGACCCTGGACGCCGCCCTGGCCTCCACGCTCACCGCGGTGGGCATCACGCCCGGCGTGATCGGGCCGGGCGGCGCGGACGCCGCCGGCCGCCTGGTGGTCCCGGTCTCCGGCGGCACCCTCGCCAAGGCGAACCTGGCCGGGCAGGTGACCCACGTGGGCGGCATCTCGCTCACCAAGGGCGCCACGAAGGTCGAGCTGACGGACTTCACGATCGACACCACCAAGGCCCAGCCGGAGCTGACCGCGCTGGTCGGCGGCAACCGGGTGGCGATCCTGACCATCGGCCTCGGCACCGCCACGACCGGGACGACCCACGGCCTGGCGACCGTGAACGGGGCGACGCTCACGTTCACCCCCGCCGCGGCGGCGCTGCTGAACAGCACGTTCGGCCTGGGCTCGGCCCTCACCGGGACCACCGCCTTCGGCACCGCGGGGGTGCGGGCGCCCCTGGGCTGACGCCCGGCGCCGGTAGCCTGGGGGTCATGGACGACCCCCTCTCCCTGGGCGGCGGCCGGTTCGCGCTCACCCGCGAGCCCGGCCCGCCGCCCGCGGTGGTGAAGACCGGGCCGGAGGCGCCCCTCGCCCACGAGGCGGCGGCCCTGGCCCTGCTGGCGGGGGTCCCCGGGGTCCCCGCCCTCATCGCCCACTCGGCGGGCCGCCTGGTGATGGCCGAGGTGGACGGCGCGCCGCGGGACCTCGCCGCGGCCGGCGATGGGGACCTGCGGGAACTGGGGCGCCTGCTCGCCCGGGTGCACGCCCGCGGCGTGTGCGCCGCGGCCGCCCTGCCGTGGTGGCCGTCGCCCGAGACCACCGCGGCGGGGTACGCGGCGCGGCGCGCCGAGGGCGCGGCCCGTGCCCTGGCGGACGCGGGGCATCCGGTCACGGTCGCGGTCCCGCGGTGCGAGGCACCCTTCCGGCCCGTCCACGGCGACCTGGTGGCCGCGAACATCGTGTGGGGGCCGGCGCCGCACCTGGTGGACTGGGAGTTCTGGCGCTGGGGCGACCCGGCCGAGGACCTCGCCTACCTCGCCGAGGCCAACGGCCTGGACGACGCCCGGCTGGCGGCGGTGCTCGACGGCCACGGCAACCCGGCGGTGGCCGGGCGGGTGCCCGGGTGGCGCCCCGTCGCGGCGGCGGAGACCGCCGCATGGTGGCTCGGCGTGGGACGCGCCGACCTGGCCGCGCCGCTCCTCGCCGCGCTGGGGCGCTAGCCGCCCCAGCGGTCCCAGTGCACCACCTCGTCCAGCGGACGGCGGTGCCCGGGCCTCATGCCCTCCCCCACCAGGTGCGCGACCGGGATGAGGGCGACCTGCATCACCTCGTCGAACGGGATCCCCAGCACCTCGGCGGCCTCCCGCTCATGGAACAGGTGGATCGTCGTCCAGGCCGTCCCGAGGTCCCGGGCGCGGGCGGCGAGCATGAAGCTCCACACCGCCGGCAGGACCGAGCCGAACTGCGAGGCCTGCACCACCACGTCGCGGCCGTCGGTGCGGTGCGTGATGCACGGGACCACCAGCGCCGGCACCTCGTGCAGGTGGTCGGCCAGGTACCGGGCGGACGCGGTGATGCGCTTCTGCCGCGCCCGTGCCTCGGGGTCGGTCGCACGCACGGGCTTCTCGACGATGCCCTCGGTGACGTACCGCTCCCAGCCGCGGCGGTACAGCTCCGCGAGGGCGGCGCGGCGGTCCGGGTCGGTGACGACCACGAACGACCAGATCTGCCGGTTGCCCCCGGACGGGGCCTGCTGTGCGAGGGCGATGCACTCCTCCAGCAGGTGGCGTTCCACCGGCCGGGTGAGGTCCAGGCGGCGGCGGACCGCGCGCGTGGTGGCGAGAAGGGTGTCGGCGTCGATCATCCGGTCAGGCTACGCCCCGGCGCGGATCCCGCCGAGCCCCATCCGCACACCGCCGAGGGACGGATTCGCCCGTCAAGGACGGCCCGGGACGACCGATGCCACCCGGGACGGGCCGCCCTTCGCCCACGACGACGGCCCGGCCATCCCCAACGGCCGGAGGCCCCATGGATCTCGTCCAGGCATCGCAGGCGCATGCGGAGTGGAAGGTGCGGCTCCGCACGGCGATCAACAAGAAGGAGCACCTCGACGCGGCGGCGATCACCGCCGACGACCGCTGTGCCCTCGGGCAGTGGCTCCACGGCGCCGGGCGCGCCGAATACGGCTCGCACGCGGAGTTCGCCGCCGTGGTCGAGAAGCACGCGGCCTTCCACCGCGAGGCAGGCGCCGTGGCCGCGGCGATCAACGCCGGTGACTTCGACCGCGCCACCGGCATGCTGAATCCCGGCACCCCCTACGCGAACGCCACGAACGCGGTGGGCACCGCCCTGCACGGCCTCAAGCGCGTCACCCTCTGACCCGGCCGGCGCGCGGCGTCAGGGGCGCAACCCCTGCGCGCGCGCCGCGCCTGCACCTCCCACGGGTTGGTGCGGTACGGCGTGTGCAGGTAGGTGAGCGGCATCCGCAGCGGGTGGTGCTGCATCTGCCACACGTGGCACAGCTCGTGCGCGACCAGGCCGTCGGTGAACGGCAGCTCGCGCAGCAGGATGAGGTTCCAGGCCGCATAGCCGTGGAAGCGGCGCACGAGCGGCAGGCGGAAGAACCACGGCGCCAGGTACATGCGCACGCGCCGCATGCGCACCGGCCGGGGGTACCAGCCCAGGGTGTCCAGGTGCGCCCGCGCCCGGGCCAGGGCGGCGGCGCCGTCGGGGCGGGTGTCGAGGCGGACCATCGCGGCCATGCGCCGACCGTACCCCCTGGCCGCGCCGTGGGCGAGGCGTACCCTCGCCCGGTGGCCGGCCACACCGCATGGCTGCTCGCCGAGCACCTGTCCCCCGCCAACCCGGTGCTCGAGGGGGCCCGGCGGGTGCTCGTCATCGAGAGCGCGGCGGCGATCGGGCGCGGCCCGCACCACCGGCAGAAGCTGCTGATGGTGCTGTCCGCGATGCGGCGGTGCGCCGAACGGCTGCGCGCCGAGGGGCGGGAGGTGGACCTGCGCAGCGCCCCCACGTTCGCCGCCGGGGTGGCCGCCCACCGGGCCGAGCATGGGGACCCCGAGGTGCGCCTCCTGGCGCCGCTGGGCCGCCGGGCGGCGGCGCTCGCACGGCTGCCCGGGGTGCGCGCGGTGGATGGGTCGCTGTTGCTCACCCCGCCTGAGGAGTTCGACGCGTGGGCCGCCGGCCGGCGGCGGCTGGTGATGGAGGACTTCTACCGGCGCCAGCGGCGCCGGCTCGGGGTCCTGATGGACGGCGACGCGCCGCTCGGGGGCGTCTGGAACCTGGACGCCGAGAACCGCCGCCCGCCGCCGCGGGACCTCGAGCCGCCCGAGCTCGCACCGTACCCCGACGACGCGATCGACGCCGGCGTGCGCCGGGACCTGGAACGGCTGGCACCGGGCGCGTTCGGCGCCATCGGCCCGCGCCTGTGGCCGGCCACGCCCGGGGAGGCCCGCGCGCGCCTGGATGCGTTCGTGCGCGACGCGCTGCCCGCGTTCGGCCCCTACCAGGACGCGATGCTCGGCGGGCGGCGCCTCATGTGGCACTCCGGCCTGGCCGCGGCGATGAACCTCGGCCTGCTGGACCCCATGGAGGCGGTCCGCGCCGTCGAGGACGCCCACCGCGCCGGCGCGGTCCCCCTGGCCTCCGCCGAGGGGTTCGTGCGCCAGGTCATCGGCTGGCGCGAGTACGTGGCGGGGCTGTACCGCCTGTGGGGCGGCGACTGGGACGGCATGAACGCCCTGGGCGCCGACGCGCCGCTGCCGGACCTGTTCCGCGGCGGTCCGACCCGCATGCGCTGCATGGCGGACGCCGTGGGCGGCCTGGGGGCCACCGGCTACGCCCACCACATCGAGCGGCTCATGCTGTTCGGCAACCTCATGCTGCTGCTGGGCGTGCGGCCGTCCGAGGCGCTGGAGTGGTTCACCGTGTCCTTCGTGGACGGGCACGAGTGGGTGATGGCGCCGAACGTGCTCGGCATGGCGCTCCACGCCGACGGGGGCCGCATGATGACCAAGCCCTACCCCGCCTCCGGCGCGTACGTGAAGCGCATGAGCGACCACTGCCGGGGCTGCGCCTACGATCCGGCCACGCGCGGCGGCCCCCGCGCCTGCCCGTTCACCGCCCTGTACTGGGACTTCCTGGACCGCCACCGCGAGCGGTGGAATGCGAACCCGCGCATGCGCCCCATGCTGCGCAACCTGGACCGGCTGGACCCCGCCGAGCTCGCCGCCGCCCGCGGGCGCGCCGCGGAGCTGCGCGCCGCGTTCGACGCGTGATCCGCCGCCCGGGGTAGTGTCAGCCCAGTCGATCACCTGGGGGACGGCCATGATCACCGGAGTGGACTTCATCGCGGTTCCGACGCGCGACCCCGACGCCGCGGCCCGCTTCTACGGGGAGGTCCTCGGCCTGCGCCGCGACGAGCACGCCCGGTACGAGTTCTGGGCCGGGAGCGTCTGCTTCGGCATCTGGGAGCCCGAGTCGGTGGGGATGGCGTTCACCCCGCAGCGCAACGGCCACCCCGCCCTGCACGTGGACGACGTCGCGGCCGCGCGGGCGGAGCTGGAGGCGAAGGGCGTGGAGTTCCTGGGGCCGGTCATCGACACCGGGGTGTGCCGCATGGCGCTGTTCCGCGACCCCGACGGCAACGACCTGATGCTCCACGGCCGGTACGCGCCGTACCCGGAGGCCTGACCGCCCGTGGACGCCCGCATCGACGTGCACCTGGTGGACGGCACCTACGAGCTGTTCCGCCACCACCACGCCCTGCCCTCGCACCGGGCCGGCGACATGGAGGTGGCCGCCGCCCGGGGCGTGGCCCGGTCGCTCGCCGGGCTGCTGGAGGAGGGCGCCACGCACGTCGGCGTCGCCACCGACACGGTCATCGAGTCGTTCCGGAACGCGATGTACGGCGGCTACAAGACCGGCGCCGGGATCGAGCCGGACCTGCTCGCCCAGTTCCCGCTGCTGGAGGAGCTGCTGGAGGCCTGCGGGTTCGTCGTGTGGCGCATGGCCGAGTTCGAGGCCGACGACGCCCTGGCCGCCGCGGCCGCCCGCTCGGCCGCCGACCCCCGGGTGCGGCGCGTGCACATCGCCACGCCCGACAAGGACCTGGCCCAGTGCGTGCGCGGCGACCGGGTGGTGCAGCTCGACCGCCGCAAGGGGCTCATCCGGACCGCCGACGACGTGGTGGACCGCTTCGGCGTGCCGCCGGCGGCGATCCCCGACTACCTGGCGCTGGTGGGCGACACCGCCGACGGCTACCCGGGCCTGCCCGGCTGGGGCGCGAAGTCCGCCGCGGCCGTGCTCGCCCGGTACGGCCGCCTGGAGGACATCCCCGACGACGCGTCCACCTGGGACGTCCGCGTGCGCGCCGCCGGCACGCTGGGCGCCACCCTCGCCCACGCCCGGGCCGACGCCATGCTGTTCCGGGAGCTCGCCCGGCTGCGCGAGGACGTCCCGCTCATGGACGACGGCGTCGACGGGCTGCGGTGGCGCGGCCCCTCCCCCACCCTCGCCGAGGTGGCGGCGCGGGTGGACGCCCCCGAGCTCGCGGACCGGTTGACCCGGATCGCTCGTGCGGACTGACACGAGGTTCCGGTAGGCTCGCGCGGTCCCGCGATCCGACACCCCCGCGCCCTTGGAAACCTTCCTCCAGACCACGATCAACGGCCTCGCCAGCGGCTCCATCTACGCGCTGGGGGCCATCGGCCTGTCGCTGGTCTACGCGATCCTCAAGCTGGTCAACTTCGCCCACGGGGACTTCATGACCCTGGGCGGCTACGTCGCCTTCGTCGTGAACGTCAGCTGGGGCGCGCCGCTCATCGTGGCCGCGGCCGCCGCGGTTGTCGCCATCGCGGTGGTGGGCCTGCTCACCGAGGCGGTCATCTGGCGGCCCATGCGCAACCGCGGCGCCGGGGTGATGCAGCTGCTGCTGCTCTCGATCGGCCTGGCGTTCGTGATCCGCAACCTCATCCTGTTCGGATGGGGCGGCCAGGAGAAACGCCTGGACATCGACAACACGCGGACGTTCGACCTCGGGATCGTCCGCATCAGCCTCATCCAGGTGATCGTCATCTCGATCGCCGCGGTGGTGCTGGTCGCGGTGGGCCTCATGCTCCGGTCCACGTACATCGGCAAGTCGATGCGGGCGCTGTCCGACAGCTTCGACCTGGCCGAGGTGAGCGGCATCGACACCCGCCGCGTCGTGACCTACACGTGGGTGCTGGGCGGCGGGCTGGCCGGCCTCGCAGGCGTGCTCGCCGGGATCTTCACCACGCTGCGCCCCGACACCGGCTTCCTGCTGCTGCTCGGCATCTTCGCCGCGGTGATCCTGGGCGGCATCGGCAACCCGTTCGGCGCCCTCGTGGGCGGCATCGCCCTGGGACTGGTGCAGGAATGGTCCACCAACTGGATCACCCCCACCTACAAGGAGGCGATCGGGTTCGTGGTGCTCATCCTGGTGCTGCTGTTCCGCCCGAACGGCGTCCTCGGCCACGCGACCCGGACCGGGTGAGGAGGCGCACGTGGATCCGCTCCTGGCATTCGGCTTCTGGGCCTACGTCCTCACCGTCGCGGGCGTCTACGCGATCTTCGTGCTGGGCCTGCAGGTCCAGGTGGGCGACACCGGCCTGCTCAACTTCGGGCACGTCGCGTTCATGGCGATCGGCGCCTACGGCATGGGCCTCATGGCCACCAACGGCGTCCCGACGGTCATCGCGGCCGTCCTCGCCGTCGGCCTGGCGGCGATCGCCGGGGTGCTGCTGGGCCTGCCCACGCTGCGGCTGCGCGGCGACTACTTCGCGATCGTCACGATCGCGGCCGGCGAGATCCTGCGCATCCTCATCCAGAACCGCCAGGACGAGACCGGCGGCACGCTCGGCCTGCGCAAGGCCTCCGGCGCGTGGCGGGACTGGAACCAGTCGATCCTCGACTGGCTCGACGGGCTCGGCTTGAACGGCATCGACCGGCGCGTGCCGCTGCTGGTCCTCACGTGGCTCACCGCCGTGCTGGTGGCCCTGCTGCTGCTCCACATCGGGCGGTCGCCGTGGCGGCGCACGCTGCGGGCCGTCCGCGAGAACGAGGACGCCGCCGCGGCGGTCGGCAAGCCCGTCTTCCGGCTCAAGCTGCAGGCCCTCGCCCTCGGCGCGGCCATCGCCGGCCTGGCCGGCGTGTACTTCACCTTCCTGCAGACGTCGCTCTACCCCGAGAACTTCGAGCCCATCGTGACCTTCATCGGGTTCGCGATCCTCATCCTCGGCGGCATCGGCAGCTACTTCGGGACGGTCCTGGGCTCCATCGTCATCGCGTTCATCATCTCGGGGGTCCGTTTCCTGGACTTCCCCATCGCCGAGGACAAGGTGGCGGCGCTGCGGTTCGTCGTGATCGGCCTCATCATCATGGCGATGATGGCCTTCCGGCCGCAGGGGCTGTTCGGGAAGAAGGAGGAGCTCCATCTCGACTGACGCGCCCATCCTCGAGGTCACCGACCTGCGCCGGCACTTCGGCGGGGTGAAGGCCGTCGACGGCGCCACCTTCACGGTGCGCCGCGGCAGCATCACCTCCCTCATCGGGCCCAACGGCGCCGGCAAGACCACGGCGTTCAACCTGGTCACCGGGTTCACGCGCGCCGACTCCGGGTCCGTCCGGTTCCAGGGCCAGGACGTGACGCGCCGCGGCCCCGACCAGCTCGCCCGGGCGGGCATGGTCCGCACGTTCCAGCTCACCCGCGTGCTCGGGAAGATGCGGGTCATCGAGAACGCCATGCTCGCCGCGAACGACCACCCCGGGGAGCGGTTCGTGAACGCCCTCGTCCCGCGCCGGTGGCGGCACCGGGAGACCGAGGTCCGGAAGCGCGCGATGGAGATGCTCGACCAGGTCGGGCTCGCCGCGAAGGCCGAGGACTACGCCGCCACGCTGTCCGGCGGCCAGCGCAAGCTGCTGGAGCTCGCCCGGGCACTCATGGCCGAGCCCACGCTGGTGATGCTCGACGAGCCGATGGCCGGCGTGAACCCCACGCTGGGGCGTCAGCTGCTCGACTACCTCGCGAAGCTGCGCGAGGAGCGCGGCCTCACCGTGCTGTTCATCGAGCACGACATGGAGGTCGTCATGGGCGTGAGCGACGAGGTGGTGGTGATGGGCGAGGGCCGTGTCATCACCCAGGCGGCGCCCGACGAGGTCCGCCGCGACCAGCGCGTCATCGACGCCTACCTCGGCGCCCACGGGGAGGACGCCGCGTGAGCGACGCCCCCGTGCTGGTGGCAGAGAACCTGGTGGGCGGCTACGTGCCGGAGGTCGACATCCTCCGCGGCTGCAACCTCACCGCCAGCGACGGCGAGATCGTCGTGGTCATCGGTCCCAACGGCGCCGGCAAGTCCACGCTGGTCAAGGCCATCTTCGGGCTGGTGCCGCTCCGCGAGGGCCGGGTGACGCTGCGCGGCGCGGACGTGACCGGCCAGCGCCCCAACCGCATCAGCGCGCTGGGCATGAGCTACGTCCCCCAGGTGAACAACGTGTTCCCCTCCCTCACGATCCAGGAGAACCTGGAGATGGGGGCCGCCAACTCGCGCGCGACCATGCAGGAGCGCATGGACGCGATGTACGCGCTGTTCCCCCGCCTGCACGAGCGGCGCCGCAACCGCGCGGAGGGCCTGTCGGGCGGTGAGCGGCAGATGCTCGCCGTCGCCCGGGCGCTCATGCCGGAGCCGTCGGTGCTGCTGCTCGACGAGCCGTCGGCGGGCCTGGCGCCGAAGGCCGTGGGCGAGGTCTTCGAGACCGTCAAGCAGGTCAACGAGTCCGGCGTGACGATCGTGATGATCGAGCAGAACGCCCGCGCCGCGCTGTCCCTCGCGGACCGCGGCTACGTGCTCGAGGGCGGCCAGAACCGCTTCACCGGCAAGGGCGCCGACCTGCTGGACGACCCGCAGGTCGCCGAGCTCTACCTGGGCGGCGGCGGGGCCGGCAGGGAGTGATGCGTGGAGGGGGGCCGCCCGGCGGCCCCCCTCGGCGCATGAGCGGTGATCAGCCCCCGGTGACGGGGAACACCTCGGTGCTGTCCACGAGCTTGCCGCCCTTGTAGTCCCACTTGCCGTAGCTCGCGGCGGCGGGGTCGCCGTTCGCGTCCAGGTCGATGGGGCCGGAGGCGCCCTCGTAGTCGATGTCCTCGCCGGCCTTCACGGCCTTGAGGGCGTCGCCGAGCTGCTCGAACGTGTACTTCTTGCCGGGGGCGCCGGAGACCTCGGCCAGCTTGCCGGCGATCGCCGTGCCGTCCGTGGAGCCCGCGCGCACGGAGGCCAGCGCGTAGAGCACGATCGCGTCGAACATCTGCGCGTCGTACGTCTGGCGGTCCGTCTTGATCTGGGCCTTCCAGAGGTCGTCGAAGGCCTTGCCGGCGGGTGCGTCCGCGCTGGTCGGCACGGTGCCCTGCATGCCCTCGGTGACCTTCTCACCGGCCTTCTTGGGCAGGTCCGGCGACCGCAGGCCGTCGGCCGTCCACGTCTTCGCCGGGCTCCACTTGCCGGTCCGCAGGAGGGCCGGGCCCATCTTCTGCCAGGAGTCCGGGAAGTCGATGATCACCCACGCGGCGGGGTTGCCGCCCGCGAGCTGGCCGGCCTCGGAGTCCAGGGAGTTGGCCTCCGGGTTGTACGGCACGTTGAGGCCCACCTTGCCGCCGCCGGCCTCCCACGCCTTGGTGAACTCCTCCACCAGGGCGGTGCCGTAGGCGTCGTTGCGGCCGCCGGTGTTGACCGTGGCGTCCGCGCCGATGGACTTGCCGAGCACCGAGGCCAGGACCTTGCCTTGCAGGGCGTCCGACGGCGGGGTGCGGAACACCAGGCCGTTGTCGTCCAGGCTGGTGATCTCCGGCGAGGTCCCCGACGGGGTGATGACCGGGACGCCGGCGTCGACCGTGACGTTCTCGGCGGTCGGGATGACCTCGGAGGAGGCCATCGGGCCGGCGATGACGTTCACGCCGTCGGACTCGACCAGCTTGGTGGCGGCCTCCTGGGCGCCCTGCGGGTCGGTCTTCGAGTCCTCGGTGGTGAGGGACATGGTGAGGTCCACACCGGCGTCCTTCGCCGCCTGGTTCACCGTGTCGGCACCGAGCTGCGCGGCCTTGGCGTTGGGACCGCCGAACGGCGAGAGGTCACCGGTGAGCGGCACCAGCACGCCCACCTTCAGCTCCCCGACGTCGCCGCCGGCAGCGCCGCCGCCGTTGGTGTCGCCGCTCCCGCTGCTGCTGTCACTGCCGCACCCGGCGGCGATCAGGCCCGTGCTCAGCGCCAGGGCGGCGAGGCCCGCCGCCATCCGACGTCGTTTCATTCTTGCGCCCCTTGATTGGTTGCCTCCACCGAGGGCCGCACTGCGGGGGTCCCCGGTCGTCCGCGAGACTACCCGCGGGGCCCGACGGACCGCTAGTGACCGCTGTTGCGAGCCGCCCCGGTCATCCCGTGAGGGTGCGGATGTCGGCCGCCAGGTCCTCGGGGGCGAACGGGATGCCGCCGGGGTAGCTGGCCAGCTGCCGCCCGTCACGGTCGACGAGCACGACGCGGGCGGTGTGGGACGACTTGGTGATGTCCCCGGACGGCTGGGCCGCCACCTGCCATGCCTTCCACATGGGGGCGAGCTCCGCCCTGGTGCCCACGATGTACCGCATGCGGCCGGCCAGGCGGTGGGCCTTCAGGAAGCGGTCGACGGAGGCGCGGTCGTCGCCCTCGGGGTCGACGCTGATCGCCACGACGTCGATGCCGTCGGCGGCGGGCCCGGCGTCGTCCAGCGCCTGGGAGATCTCCTGCGCCACCAGCGGGCACACGTCCGGGCAGTTGGCGAACAGGAACGTGACGACCGCGGGCCGTCCGGCGCGCGGCACCTGCACCGCCTGCCCGGCCTGGTCGCGGCCCAGCGTGGCGGGCGCCGGGATCTCCTTGGGATACGGCACGGCCCGCAGCGCGGCCGAGGCGTTCCCGTCGCCGCGGGTGACGAGGAAGACGGTCACGAGGGCCGCGAGCAGGGCGGCCGTGACGATCGCGGCGAGGGCGGTGCGATTGCGCACGGCGTGATGCTAGTCGCCCGCCGGGCGGGGATGGGCCGCAGAACCCCCGGAACGGACGGTTGTCCGGTCATTGCGGATGTGGGAGCTTCTGCGCCCATGACCCCGGCCGACGTCCGACAGGTCCCCGTGGTGCGCACGCCCGCCGGCGGGCCCGGCTTCGCGATGCGCGCGCCCCTGCCCGTGGGCGTATACCCCGACGCGGCCACCGCCCTGCGCGCAGCCCTGGTGGCCGCCCCCGCCTGGCTGCGCCTCCTCATGGCCGTCGCCGCGCTGCTGCGGGGTCCGGTGCCGCGCTGGGGGACCTACCGCCCGCGCACCGGCGACCGGGTGGGGCCGCTCCGCGTGGCGGAGCACGGCCCGCACCGGATCGCCCTGGAGGGGACCGTGCGCGGCCTCGCCGCCCGCGTGGAGGTCGAGGTGAGCGACGGGGCGGTCACCGCCCGCGGGGACGTCGCGGGCCGCGGGATGGAGGCGATCCTGCTGCGCCGCGCGGCGCGCACGCTGGTGCGCGTCCTGCTCGCCCGGTCCGCCGGGTATCTCGCCGCCCGGGTTCAGCCGTCGCCGAGCACCTTGGCGAACACGGCCGTCCCCGCGGTCGCGAACACGATGGTGTAGCCGCGGTCCAGCCAGAAGGCCCGGGCGGCCGCCACGCGCTCGTCGGTGGTGCCCGCGTGGAGCCGGCTGTTCACGAACACCGCCGCCCGGAAGCCCTCGGCGTGCAGGCGCTCCTCGATCATCGCGACCATCGCCCGCCCCACGCCGCGGCGGCGCAGGTGGCCGGCGACCACCATGTTCGAGAGCTCGACGACGTCGGGCGCCATGCGCCGGCAGTGGATGAACGCCACCAGCTCGCCGTCCTCGGTCGCGACCACGGACGGCAGCGCCTCAAGGCGCCGCGCGATCTTCTCCCGGTCCCCCACCCTCGGGCGGTTCTCCCGCTCGATGAGCAGTGCGATGGGCTCCACGTCGTGCGGGCCCCCGGGGCGCAGCTCGATGCCGTCGGGCGCGGTCACGCGGGCCCCGGGACCGTCCCGGTGCGGGTGGCCAGCCAGTCGGTGCGCTGCTCCTGGCGGGTGCGGCGCAGCCACTCCTCCATCTCGCGGCCGCCGCCGGCGGCGCCCTCGCGCACCACCAGCACCGGCAGCACGGCCCCGGACACCAGCCGGGCGCGGCTGCGGCCGATGCCGCCGGCGAGCGCCCAGTCCTCCCCCGCGCCCATGACCAGCACCCCGGCCCGCTCCAGCTCGGCCGACAGGTCCTCGCGCGGCGCCGCCCCGGCGACCCGCACCGCGGGGCCGGCGACGCCCGCGGCGGCGAGCTCCGCCGACCGGCCGGCGTCGGCGGCGAGCACCGCGAGGGGCGCCCCGCTGGTGGCGGCCAGCTTCTCGGCCAGCCGCACCGCCGCGCGCTCGTGCGGGCCGCCGCCGTACGGCACCAGCACGGTGCTGCCCCGCGGGATGGCCAGCGCGCCGCCCTCCCGGTCGACGAGCACCGCGGTGTCGGCCGGGCAGCGCGTGAGCACGGTCCCCACCGTCCCGCCCAGCACGTCGGTGCCCAGCAGCGAGCGGTGCGCGCCCATGAGCACCAGGTCCGCCCCGGTGCGCTCGACGGCGCGGCACAGCGCCACGCCCGGGTCGGGGGCGGTCTCCGCCAGCACCTCCACGCGGTAGCCCTGCTGCCGGTAGCCGCCCGCGAGCACCTCGGCGGCCTGCAGCGCGCCGTCGCGCGCCGTCGCCGCGTCGTACGCGGTGGTGCGGCGGGACAGGCGCTCCGGGGTGGGCAGCACGCGGGCGAGCACCAGGGACGCCCCGGTGGGCTCCGCCAGCCGGGCGGCGAGCTCCGCCAGCCTGGTGTCGGACGGGCCCCCGTCGAGCGCCACCAGGATGCGCCGCGGCCCCTCCCCGGGTGCCAGGCCGGCCTGGCTGGGCCGGAACACCGGCTCCGGCCGGCGCCGGACGGCGTCGATCGCCGGGCTCGTCATCACCGTGGTCGCGAGGGCCATGAACACCAGGATGGCGAACATCGGGGCGTTCACCACGCCGATCTCCCGCCCGACGGAGATGATCACCAGCTCCGTGAGCCCGCGGGTGTTCATGAGGAAGCCGAGGGTCGCCGCGTCGCGCGGCGGCAGGCCGTTGAGGCGCGCGGCGAGGAACACCGGCGCGAACTTGCCGACGACCGCGGCGGCGAGGATGAGCAGCCCGCACAGCAGCAGCGGCCCGGTGTCCACGGCGCCGATCTCCGTCTTGAGGCCCGCGGAGGCGAAGAACACCGGCAGGAACAGCAGCACGACGACGTCCTCGAGGCGCAGGGAGACGTCCTCCACCAGCCGCGCGTCGCGCGGCAGCACGGCGCCGAACGCGAACGCGCCGAAGATGGCGTGGATGCCGATCTCCTCGGTCGCCCACGCGCTCAGCAGCACGCCGGCGAGGATGAGGCTCAGCACCCCCGCGGTCGTGCCCGCGTCGCCGCGGGGCGCCCGGCGCAGCACCCAGCCCATCGCCGGGCGCACCGCGAGGAGCATCACCAGGGCGAACCCCGCCGTGAGCCCGAGGGTCACCAGGAACGAGGCCGCGCCGTCGGCCTTCACCACGGCCACCACGACCGCCAGGATCAGCCAGGCGCACACGTCCTCCAGGGCGGCGCAGCCCAGGGCCAGCGCGCCCAGCGGCGTGCCGGCGAGGCCGCGCTCCGCGAGGATGCGCGCCAGGACCGGGAACGCGGTGATGGACATCGCGGCGCCCAGGAACAGGCAGTAGCCCAGCAGGCCGGTCTGCGGGAACACGGTGGAGTGGGTCACCAGCCCCGCCCCGACCCCGAGCGCGAACGGGGTGAGCAGCGACCCCGCGAAGACGCTCGCCATCGTGCGGCCCTGGCCCCGCACCAGCGACGCGTCGAACTCCAGCCCCACCAGGAACATGAACAGCACCAGCCCGAGGTTGGCGATCACCCCGAGCGTGGGGCGCACGTCGCCGAACAGGTGGTCCGTGGCCGCGGGCAGGGCGGCGCCCAGCACCGACGGACCCAGCGCGATGCCGGCGGCGATCTCCCCGACGACCCGCGGCTGGCCGATCCGGGCGAACAGCACGCCGGTCAGGCGGGCGGCCACCACGATCACCGCGATGGCGAGCAGGACGGAGGCGATCTCGAACGCGGACGCCGGCACGCCGGCTGCGGCGGCCATCGGGGACACGGCGGGCACGTGCACGCCGCGACGCTATCCCAGGGCGGTGGCCGGCGTCACGGTAACGCCGGGACCCCGGATAGCATCCCCGTCCTCGAAGGCATCGCGCGATGAGAGGAAGCGGCAGATGGCGGAGGAGTACCTGCTGGTCACCGACGGCCCGTCGCAGGGCGCGAGGGTCGACCTGGGGGCGGAACCGGTGGTCGTCGGCCGCGACGCCGACTGCGAGCTCACCCTCGACGACACCCAGGCCTCCCGGAGGCATGCGCGGGTCTCGCGCGGCGACGCCGGCCTGCAGGTCGAGGACCTGGGGTCCACCAACGGCACGGTGCTCAACGGCACGCGGCTCGCCGGGCCGCAGCCGCTGCGCCCCGGGGACGAGATCCGCATCGGGCGCAGCGCCCTCACCCTCAGGTCGACGGCGGTGCACACCGAGATCGGTTCGCCCGACGCGTTCGCCGGGGGCACCGCGGCGGCGCCGCCGCCTCCGCCCTCCCCCGCGCCGCCTCCGCCGCCCGCCCCGGCGGCCGCGCCGCCCCCGCCGCCGCCGCCCGCCCCGGCACCGCCGCCCCCGCCTCCGCCGCCCGCCCCGGCACCGGCCGGGCCGCCCCGCTCGCGGCACCCCCGGCGGCCGGGCACGGCTACCCCGAGCCGCCGGCGCGCGGCCCCGTCCCGGGCGAGCGGAACCCCGCGTCCGGGATCCGCGCCCTGCAGGGGGACCGCCAGGTGCGCTTCCGCGCCTACCTCGTCACGTTCATCGTCCTGGCCCTCGTCGCGCTGGCCGTGCTGCTGTACCTGCTCGCACGCTGACCTGACGCCGCCCCGTCCCGGGGCGGCCGCCTCCGTGGCGCGTCCCCGCGCGCCCGCCCACCCCGAACGGAAGGCTCGCCGTGACCACCGCGGACACCGTCGCCTACGTCCTCATCGATGTGGTGGCGATCGTCGCGCTCGCCCGCATCCTCGGCTCCGCCATGCGGTTCGTGGGCCAGCCCGTCGTCGTCGGCGAGATCCTCGCCGGCGTCGCCCTGGGCCCCACGATCCTCGGCAAGCACCTCTCCGGCGAGCTGTTCCCCGCCGAGGCCCGCCCGGTGCTCTCGGGCATCGCGACCATCGCCCTCTGCTTCTTCATGTTCCTGGTCGGCCTCGACCTCGACATGAGCCTGCTGCGGGGGCGGGTCCGGGCGACGGCGGCGGTGGCGGTGGCCGCGGTGGCCGTCCCGTTCGCGGCGGGCTTCGGGGTCGCCCCCCTGCTGCACGACCCCGCGTACTTCCTGGGGCCGGTGCCCGACGCCGGTCCGTTCGCCCTGTTCGTGGGCGCGGCCCTCACCGTGACGGCGTTCCCCGTGATGGCCCGCATCCTCATCGAGCGGCGGCTCATGCGCACCCCGATGGGGGCCGTGGGCGTGTCCGCGGCCGCCGCGGTCACGATCGCCCTGTTCACGCTTGTGGGGGTGGCCGCCGGCGCCGCCAAGGGCGAGGGGCCGTCCTCCACGATCCTCAAGCTCGCCGCCGCCGCCGGCTTCCTGGCGTTCATGTTCGCGGTCGTCCGGCCCCTGCTGGCCCGCCTGGGCGCGTACCACGACCGCGCCGGCCGCCTCACCCCCAACGTCATCGCGACGGTGTTCGTGCTCGTCACGCTCACCGGCTGGGCGACGGACCGGATCGGCGTGAACGCCGTCATCGGGCCGTTCGTGCTGGGGCTGTGCATGCCCCGCCGCGAGGGCATCTCCCGGGAGCTCACCGAGCGCATCGAGAGCTTCGCCGTGCTGTTCCTGCTGCCGGTGTTCTTCGGCTTCTCGGGGCTGTCCACCGACCTGCGCACCCTGGAGCCGTCACTGCTGGTCGGCGCCGCCGTGTTCATCGCGGCGGGGATGGCCGCCAAGTGGGTGCCGGTGGCGCTCGCCGCGCGCACGGTGGGCCTCACGTGGCGTGAGGGCCATCTGCTGGGGGTCCTCATGAGCTGCCGCGGGCTGCTGCCGCTCATCGTCGCCCAGGTGGGCGCCACCGCCGGCGTCATCGAGGCCGGCGGGCCGGTGTACGCGATCCTGGTGGTGTACGCGATCGTGACCACGGTCCTCACCAACCCGCTCGCCAACCGCTTCCTGCCGCGGAAGACCGCCGCGCCCGCCGAGGTGCCCGCCGCCCCGCCCGACGCGCTGCGGATCCTGGTGGCCGTGGGGCCCGGGGCGTCCCCGGTGCGGGTGGCGGGCCTGGGCCGGGCCCTCGCCGGCACCCGGCGCCCGGTGGAGCTCGTGGTGGCGCAGCCGGCCGCCATGCCCGACCCGGAGGTGCGCGCCGGCATCACCGACGCCTCGCACGAGACCGCCCGGACCCTGTCCGGCCTGGTCCCGCTGGCCGCGGTGGTGGGCGCGCCCGACGTGCGGGTCACGCCGGTCACCTTCACCAGCACGGACCCCGCGGAGGACTTCCTGCGGCTCGTGGACCGCGTCGCCCCGGACTACGTGGCGATGGGCATCGGACGGCGCGACCGCCGGGAGGACCTGGCGACGGTGGGACGCGTCGCGGCCGGGGCCGGCGTGCCGGTCGCCGCCCTGTACGACCCCACCGGGGAGGGGCTGGTGCCCGACGGCCGCCCGGTGGTGTCCGGCGGTGCCGACGCCACCGCGGAGCTGCTGGCCGCGGGCCTCGGCACACGGGTGGCCGCGGATGCGCCGCAGGGTGCGTCGGCGATCGTGATCCCGATGTCGGGCGACTGGTCCGCCGCGCTCACCGCCGCGCACGGCCCGGTCGTGGTCGTCTCCGAGGGGGGCGGTCAGCCCCCGCGGTGACGGGAGCCGTCGCGGTGACGGCCGCCCTCGCGGTGGCCGTCGTCGCCGCCGCCGCGCCGCGCCTGGCCTCCGCTCCACCGCGAGGCCTGGTGGGCCTCGTGCGAGCCGCCGGAGCCGCCCCGGCGGGCGGTGTCGTCGCCGCCGCGCCGCCGCCCGTCCCCGTCGCGATGCCGCTCCCCGTGTCCGTCGCGATCCCGCTGCCCATCTCCATCGCGATGCCGCTGCCCGTCGTGCCCGCGGTCCCGGTGGCCGTCGTCACCGCCCGTGTGGCGGCCCCCGCCGTCACGGCGCGCGGTGGTCCCCGGCGAGGGCGTCCCCGATGCGCGCGGCGCGGATGCCGCCGGTGCGGCGGCGGGCGGCGCGGTGACCGCGCGGGCCCGGGTGACGGCGACGGGCGCCCGGCGGACGGCGCGCGAGGAGACCACGCTCGCGCGGGCGGCCGCGGGCCGCACGCGCGGTGCCGCCTGGGTGGTCCGGGACGGCGCGGCCGCGCGTCGCGGTGCGCCGGTCCCCGTGGACGCGGTCCCGGGGGCGGGCGTCACCGGCGTGGTCGTCGCCTGGCTCAGCAGCCCGGTGCGCTCCGACCGGATGACGTCCGGCGGCTCGGCGAGCTCGTGGACGACGGTGCCGCCGCCGATGAGCCCCACCGCCGCTGCGCCCATCACGCCGGCGAGGGGCAGCAGGCGCCCGCCGCCGCCGGGCGTCCCGGCCGCCACCATCACCTCGGGCAGGCGGGCGTCACCGGCCCGGATCATGAACCGGGCCACGGGGAGCGGGATCACGCCCCACGCGGCGGAGCGGGCGTGCCGCAGGCGGCGACGGGCGCGGAACAGCGCCTGGTGCACGGCGTTCTCGCTGGTGGACATGCGCCGCGCGATCTCGGCGGTCGGCATGCCGGCCTGGTCGAGCACCAGCGCCCGGCGCTGCTGCGGCGGCAGGGCGGCGACCTCCTGCAGCGTCCGCTCCGCGGCCTGGCGGTGCTCGAGCACGTCGCCGGGACCGTCACCCGCCCCGGCCAGGGTCTCATCCGACAGCGGCGCGGCGTGGCGGGCCCGCCGGCGCTCGTCGAGGGCGAGGTTGCGCACCACCCGGAACAGCCACCGGCGGTCGTCGTCGGGACGGCGCCCGGCGGCATCCTGCTCGGCGAGCCGCAGGTACGCCTCCTGCACCACGTCCTCGGCGTGCCGGCCCTCGTCGCCCAGCATCCTGCGGGCGTAGGCGAGCAGCTCCGCGTGGTGGACCGACGGGTCCTGGCGCGCGGTGACGCGGTTGACGGGGCTGCTGGGCACGGACCCCCTCGGGGAGGCTGGGCGGCGCCGGACGGTCCGGCGGCCCCGGGGACGCCCCCGAGGGTGACACCGGACCGCCGCCCGGACAACCTGGCCGGGCGGTTAGTCCTTCGCCTCGGTGGTGGTCTGCGTCTCGGCCGAGGTGGACGTGTGCTGCGGCGCCGTGGCGGCCTGCTCGGAGGTCGTCGCCGCGCGCTCCGCGGTGGTCGACGTTCGCTGCTCACCGGAGGCCGTCGTGGTCTCCTGGTGCTCGGGCGACGTGGTGAGTGTGGCGCGAGGACGCGAAAGCGTCCTCCGAGGACGACCCCGAGACGCGCGTCCCGCCGGAGCTCAGCTCGCGGTAGTCGTCCTGCGATTGGAGCCGCCGCCGGAATGCGTGCGGCCGTCCCCGGACTCCGGTGCGGTGCCCGGACGACGGGGACGTCGTGGTCGGACGAATGCCGGCCCGGCGAGCCGCCGTCCGGGGTGGAGTCGCCGTGGTCACGGGCGCCGCGGTCCGGCGCACCGGCGGCGGGCGTCGTCCCGGACGCCCGGCGCGTGCCGCCGGAACCGCCCGGCGTGCCCGTCCCCGCGGAGCCGCCCGCGCGCGGCCCGGTCGAGGCGAGCACCGTCCGGGCGCCGGAGCCGGCGAACGGGGCGGCCGGGGTGCGGACCGTGGCCGCGTCCTGGGCGGGGGCGGCGATGCGGCCCGCCCGCTCGGCGGAGATGGTGACGGGGTCGTGGGTGAGGTGCTGGATGGCGGCACCGCCGCCGATGAGGCCCGCCACGGTGGCCCCCAGGACGCCCGCGACCGGGAGCATGCGCGAGCCGTCACCGCCGCCCGCGGTGGCGAGCATCTCCGGCATCCGGGTCTCCCCGATGCGCAGCGCGAAGCGGGCGAGCGGCAGCGGCAGCACGCCCCACACCCCGGCGCGGGCGGTGCGCAGGCGCTTGCGGGCCCGGAACAGGGCCTGGTGGACGGCGTTCGGCGTGGTGCTGAGCTCGCGGGCGATCTCCCCCGCACCGATGCCCGCCTGCTCCATCACGACCGCGCGGCGCTCCCGCGGCGGCAGGGCCGCGACCTCCTGCAGCGTCCGCTGGGCCGCGTCGCGCCGCTCGAACACGTCTCCGGGTGCGGAGCCGTGCGCCGGGAACGCGATGATCTCGGCGTCCGAGACGTGGACGGCGCGGCGGCGTTCGTCGAGGGCGAGGTTGCGGACGACCCGGAACATCCACGGCCGCGTCTCGCGGGGCGCGCGTCCCTGGGCGCCCTGCTCGGCCAGGCGCAGGTAGGCCTCCTGCACCACGTCCTCCGCTGACGCGCCCGCGTCGCCGAGGACACGGCGGGCGTAGGCGACGAGATCTGCGCGGTGGTCCCAGGCGTCTGGGAGCAGGGCAACCGCGGCGCTGTGCTGAGGGGGCACGGTCCCTCCGGTGTCGCGGGCGGCGCTCATGGGTGGCGGCCCGCCCTGGGCACGACCCCACGGTCTCACCGGCGGGACATCCGGGCAATGGCCCGGGATGAGGGCTTACAAAGGATTGATCCGTTCGCGTTCCAGAACCCGCAGAAACTCCGACGGGATCGGGCCGATCTGGCTGGGTGCCGGCAGGGCCCGGCCCACCTCGCTGGGCCGGTTCCACACGCCCGTGAGGCGCTCCGGCAGGGCCTCCGCGGGGGACGCGAGCACCGGCAACTGCTCGTGCGCGGGCGGCACCGTCCACCGCACCGGGCGCAGCTCGCCCCCGTCCTCCAGGCGCGTGAGGAACAGCAGCGGCAGCACGACGATGCGGACGCACTGGGCGATCACCCATACGGCGGCGTAGAAGACGGTCGCCTGCCCCACCGGGATCCCGAAGCCCAGTGCGAGCGCCAGGACCAGCAGCAGCACGTACTCGGCCAGGCCGAGGATGCCGGTGAGCCAGCCGGGTTGCCAGGACACCACGGGCGCGTAGACGCAGCAGTCGAGCACGGCGCCCATCACCAGGTAGAGCCCCACCAGCGCCAGCCACTCCCCGTTGGAGGTCACGAGCGACAGCAGCGCGGCGAGCACCGCCGGCAGGATGAGGATGACGATGCGGGTCTGGAGGCGTCCCAGCAGGGTCGGGCACATGGCGGGTTCCTAGGAGAGCTGCGGGGTGTCGGGCAGGGCGCGCAGGTCGGCGATCGTCCGCCGCATCGCGCGGAAGTGCATGGCGTTGCGCTCCACCAGGCCGCGCTTGGCGCGGCGCTCGGCGCGCATCACGTCGGCGGAGAACCGCCGGGCGATGTACTTGAGCCCGGCGATCGTGTCGCCGTTCGGGATCACGATGTTCGCGTGGATCCCGATCATGCACAGGCGGCTGTCGGGCCGGTCGGCGGGCGGGATGCCGCAGTTGCCGTCGAGTGCGATGCGGGGTCCCTCCATGGGCGGCCGGTAGCGCTCCACCAGCCGCCGGATGAGCGGCTGCGACATCGCGTCCTTGCGGAACCCCGTGGCGGCCGAGATGCCGGTCACGTGGAGCGGGCCGGTCGACCCGCCCTGCTGCAGGGCGATGTCCACGACGAGCCCCTCGGGCCCGGGGGCGACGCTGGTGATCTCGCCGATGACCTCCCGGAAGGTGCCGTCCCGGTAGCCGTCGGCGATGAGCGACTGCCAGTTGCGGCGCTGCGGGGTGGTGCCGCGCAGCACCTGGCCCAGCAGGCGCAGCCGCTGGGCGTGGTCGAGCTGCTGGAAGGCGTCGATGCCGTACGCCTCGAACAGGCAGCGCGGCACGTTGAGGTCCTGGTCGTCCGGTGCCGGGGTGCGCCGCAGGGCGATGCACTCCCCGCCGGCCTCCAGCACGTTCACCCACTCGTTGACGCCGGCGATCCCGCTGCCCACCACCACGTACCGGCCGCCGGGGGCGTAGTGCTTGGGCTCGTACGCCTGGACGATCCGCTCCCGCAGGGCGGCCGTCTTGCGCGCCTCCTCGAGCACCGGGGGGAAGAACAGGGGGCTGTGGCCCACCGCGACCAGGACGTGCCGCGCGCGGGCGCGGAGCGTGCCGGAGGTGTCGTAGATGCCGAAGTGCGGGTCCCGCTCCCCGCCGCCCCGCACGATGTCGCCCACCAGGCCGTGGCGGAAGCTCTCCCGGTAGCCGAACGTCTCCGCGACGGCCCGGGCCTCGGCGAGGATGTCGGGCACGCCGGGGTTGAAGGTGCGGTTGACGCTCCGGGCGACGCTGTGCAGGCGCCGCCGGGCGAACATGTCGAGCACCGCGAAGGTCGGCCAGTCGGCCGGCAGGAAGTGGCTCTCGCTCTCGGACCGCAGCACGGTCTGGCCCAGTCCCCAGGCGAAGGCCCGGTAGGTGGCGACCGGGTCCTCCTCGTCGCCGAAGATCACGATCTCGTCGTTCTCGAGGCCCAGGTAGCGGAGCGTCGTGTGGGTGAGCAGCGCGCCGAAGCCGCCGCCCACGATCCCAACCAGGTAGTTCCCGTCGGCCATCGGGCCGTGCCTTTCGTCGTTCGCGGTCCCACCCGGGACCCGCCCGCGGTCCCGGCGTTTCCGGGTCCCCCGCGCTGTCAGGCCCGCATCATCCCCCGAGCGCCGTGTTCATGCGGCTCAGGTACGGCGCGAACGATGCCAGGTGCAGGGCCTCCAGCACCTGCGGCTCCGTCCAGCCCTCGGCGGCGAGGATCTCGTAGTCCGCCCGGGTGAGCTCGGCCGGGGCGCGGGCCGCCCGGCGGGCGAACTCCTGCAGCGTCGCGACCGCCGGGTCGGGGTCGGTGACGTCGTCGCGGTCGATCGCCGCCAGCAGCCGGCGCTTCACCGCCGCCGGCAGGGCCCCGTCGTCGATGACGGTGCGCATCATCTGCGCGGCGGCGTCCAGCAGGGCGGGGTTGGCGGCGAGCGCGGAGAACGCCGGGGGCACCTGGCCCCAGCTGCGCTCCAGTCCCTCCAGGCGCGGCTGGGCGGCGGGGTCCGGCGCGTCCACGCGGGGCCGGCTCCGGTCGGGCAGGCCGGCGCGGTCCGCGAGGCCCCGCTCCAGGGCCCGGCGCGCCCGGGACAGGCGGCTCATCACGGTGCCCACCGGGACCTCCAGCACCTCGGCGATCTCCTGGTAGCGCAGCCCGGCGACATGGGAGAGCACCAGCACCTGGCGGGCCCACTCCGGCAGCCCGTCCATGACCTCCCGCACCTCGTCGCGGTCGCTCCAGCGCGTGACGAGCCGCTGGGGGTCACTGAAGATGCCGGTGTCGCGGCCGGCCTCCAGGCGGTCGTACAGGCCGCCGCCCTCGTCGTCGACGGACAGGGGCTCGGGCCGCCGCTCGCGCGCCCGGGCCCGGTCGGCGGCGAGGTTGAGCAGGATCCGCTGGCACCAGGCCGCCGGGTTCTCCGGCGGCGACGCGGGGTCGAACGCGCGGAAGGCGCGGAGCATCGTCTCCTGCACCAGGTCCTCGGCGTCCGCGTCGCTGTGCACGTGGCGCCGCGCCGACCGGTACAGGCGCGGCAGCTCCGCCCCGAACACCACCTCGAACCGGCGCCGCCGGACGGTGCTGGCCCTCACGTCCCGGCCGCCTCTGCCCGCCGTTCCTCCTCCTCCAGCAGCCGCGCCATGCGCTCCAGCAGCTCCGGCGGCGGGGCGTCGGCCGCGAGGGCCGCGTCCAGGCGGCTGCGCAGGTCGGCCTGGAACGCGCGCCGGGCGCGGCAGGCGGGGCACCCGGCCAGGTGCGCGTCGGCGAACGCGCGCTGGTCGGGGGTGAGCTCGCCGTCCAGGTCGCGGTCGATCAGCGCCGCGAGGCGCCGGCAGTCCTGGGGGCCGGATGCGCTGGTCAAGGATGCCTCCGTTCCGGGGCCGAACCACTCACGACGACCGGGGCCCGCGGATTATTCCAGGCGGGTCCATGGAAGTCGGGAGCGGGCCGCGTCGTCGTGTCGGGTGAACGCCCATCACCGAGCAGGAGCCTCCTGACATGCAGACCGTTTCCGCCCCCGTCGTCGCCATCCGCCCCACCGCCGACCGCCGCCTCGCCGCCCGGGCCGCCGCCGGGGACCCGCGGGCCCAGCGCGAGCTGGTGGAGGCCCACGACGCCCGCCTGCGGCGCATGTGCCGGTCGATCCTGCGCAACGACCACGACGCCGACGACGCCGTGCAGGAGGCCTGGACCCGCGCGATGCGCGCCCTCCCCCGCTTCAACGGCGACGACCTCGGCGCCTGGCTGTCGGCCATCGCCCGCAACGAGGCCTACCGGGTCGCCCGCCGCCGCAACCTGCGCCCCGTCCCCGTCGAGGAGCTCCCGCAGGTCGCCGACCGGTCCGCCGACCCGTTCACGGTGGTGCACGGGCGCGAGCTGGGCGAGGCCGTCGCCGCCGCCGTCCGCGATCTGTCCCCCGAGTACCGCGAGGTCGCCGCCCGCGACATCGCCGGGCAGGCCCCCGCGGAGATCGCCGAGGTCATCGGGCTCACCCCCGGCGCCACCCGCGTGCGCGCCCACCGCGCCCGCCGCCGGGTGGGCGAGGCCCTCGCCGCCGCCGGGTGGGCGGCCTGAGCGTGCGGCGCTACGCGCCGAGCGCGCCCGACAGGGCGTGGACGAAGGCGGCGGCGCTGCCGAAGCGCTCCGCCGGCTCCTTCGCGAGCCCCCGCGCCAGCACGGCGTCGGCGGCGGCCACCTCGGGCCGCAGGGCCGACGCCGGGCGCGGCGCGTCCGCGAGGTGGGCCTGCATGAGGTCCGCGGCGTTGCCGCGCACGACCGGCGGCCGACCGGTGAGCACCTCGTAGGCCACCGCCGCCAGGGCGTAGAGGTCCGCCGCGGGTCCCACCCGCTGCGCCCGGATCTGCTCGGGCGCCATGTACTCGAGGGTCCCCACCCACATCCCGGTGCGCGTGAGGCGCTCCGCGTCGGCGGCGACCCGGGCGAGGCCGAAGTCCGACAGCCAGGCGTCCCCGGCCGGGTCCAGCAGGATGTTCCCGGGCTTGACGTCGCGGTGCACCAGGCCCGCGCCGTGGGCGTGGTCGAGGGCACCCGCGATGCGCCGCAGCACGGCCGCCGCCTCGGCGGGCGCGAGCGCCCCCTCGGCCGTCAGGCGCGTCTGCAGCGTGCCGCCGTCGATGAGGTCCATGCAGATGTAGGGCTGCCCGGAGACCTCGCCCGCGTCGTGCACCGGCACCACCGCCGGGTGGTCGAGGCCGGCCACCAGGCGGGCCTCCCGCTCGAAGCGGGCGCGCAGCGTGGGGTCGTGCGCCAGGTCGACCGACAGCACCTTCACGGCGACGTCGCGGCCGCGGCCCGTGTCGTGGGCCCGGTACACGGTGGCCTGGGCACCGGACCCGATCTCCGCCTCGATGCGGTACGGGCCGATCCGGTACCCGGGCCAGAGGCTCACCGGCGGCGCAGCGGCCCCACCAGGGGCCGCTCGGCGATCACCACGATCGCCGCGAGCCGGTCCTGGTGGCGCGTGGCGGACTCCACGGAGCGCTTGACGCGCAGGAAGTCCGATCCGGGCTTCAGCAGCGCGCCCATGGCGCGGGCGGCGCCGCGCGGGCCCTCCTGCGCGGCGAGCGTCCGGAGGTTCGGCAGCTCGATCGCGCCGAGTGCGGTGCCGGCCATCGACAGCCCGGCCTCCTCCACCAGCGCCCGCCAGCCGGCCTCGGTCAGCGGCCGGAGGCCGCCGTTCGCGAACGCCGACATCTCCGCGATGATCTCCTCGGCCGGGGTGCTGCCCCACGGCCCCTCCAGCACGCACAGCTCGTGCACGCCGATGCGCCCGCCGGGGCGAAGCACGCGGGCCGCCTCCTCCAGCACGGCGAGCTTGCTGGCCTGCGAGAGGCCGGTGAGCAGCCCCTCGGCGAGCATGACGGTGGCCGACCCGGACGCCAGACCGGTGCGGTCGGGCGCCCCCAGGACGGTGCCGCAGCCGTGGCCGGTCACCGCGGCCCCCACGCGCCGGGCCTGCGCCCGGTTCAGGCACACGCCGGTCCACTGGTGCAGGTCCCGCGCGACGGCGGCGCGCCCCAGCGTCCCGGCGCCCGGGGTGAGGTCGACGACCCGCTCCCCCATGCCGACGCCGGCGCCGGTGAGCAGCCGGTCGCTCATGGCCGTGCCGCCGAACCGCAGCGCCCCGATGCCCATGCGCCGCGCGGGCGGCCAGCCTGCTGCCACGCTGACGGTGGGCCGGGCGGACCGGCTGACGGTGGTGACGCGGGCCATCGGGCCTCCTGATCGATGGGGACTGCCGGGGACGATACCGCGGCGGGTGGAGGTCACCCGGCCGGGGGCCGAGGTGCTCATGTCCCCCCGTCGGCCAGTCGGCGCACGAGGATGAGGTTCGTGCTCCCCGGGCGCGAGACCCGCTGCCCGTAGGTGAGCACCACCAGGTCGTCGTCGGTGAGTCCCAGCTGCTGCCGGCCGCCGGCGAGCGTGCCGCGGATGAGCTGGTCAGGGGTGTCGAGCCCCTCGGGCAGCATCCCGGGCACCACCCCCCACTCCAGGGCCAGCTGGTTGTGCACCGTCTCGTCCAGGCACAGGGCGAGCACCGGCCGGCTGGGCCGGTACTTCGCCGCGGCGCGGGCGGAGCCGCCCGTTGTGGTGGGGATGAGGATCGCGGCGGCGTCGAGCTGCTCGGCCATGTGCACCGCCGACTGGATCACCGCCTCCGGGACGGTCCGCGGCTCCGCGTCGATGTCGAGGTGGAACGGCCGGTCGGCGGCCTCCGCGACCTCCGCGATCTCGGCCATGGCCTTCACGGCGTCCACCGGGTGGCGGCCCACGGTGGTCTCGCCGGAGAGCATCACCGCGGACGTGCCGTCGAGCACCGCGTTGGCCACGTCGGTGGCCTCGGCACGCGTGGGCTCCGGGCTGGTGACCATGGACTCCAGCATCTGGGTCGCGGTGATCACCATCTTGCCGCGGGTGGTGGCCTTGTGGATGACCTCCTTCTGGAGCGTCGGCACGCGGGCGACGCCCACCTCCACCCCCAGGTCGCCGCGGGCGACCATCACGCCGTCGGTGACTTCCAGGATCTCGTCCAGCACGCCGACCGCCTCGACCTTCTCGATCTTGGCGACCATCCGGGCGCGGCTGCCGCGCGCGTCCAGCTCGTCGCGCAGCCGGCGCACGTCGGCGGCGGTGCGCACGAACGACAGCGCCACGAAGTCCACGCCCATGCGGCACACGGCGTCCAGGTCGCGCAGGTCGTCCTCGTCGAGCGTCCCGGCGCCGCCGGTCGCGAACGTCACGTAGAAGCCCTTGCGGGGGGCGAGGCGCCCGGCGCGGGTGCACACCGCGCGCACGGTGCCGCCGGCCACGGCGGTCACCCGCAACCGCGGGGTGCCGTCGCCGATGACGATCTCGGACCGCTCCGGGTCGACGGCCTCGGGGAGGCCCGCCCAGCCGCTGACGATCGCGCCCTCCGCGGGGGTGTCACCGGTGAACACCAGCTCCTGTCCGACGGTGACGTCGAGCGGCTCGGTGTCCTCGGGCAGCCGCAGCTTGGGGCCGGAGAGGTCGGCCAGCACCGACAGGGCCTTCCCGGCGTGCCGGGCGGCGCCGCGCGCCCGGGTGATCCGGTCGGCCCAGGTCTCCGGTGTGTCGTATGCGCAGTTGATGCGCACCCCGTCCAGCCCGGCGTCGACCATCTGCTCCAGCACGCCGGGCTGGTCGGTGGACGGCCCCAGCGTCGCGAGGATCTTCGTGCGCCGCGGCTCCCGGTGGGGCGTCGAGAGCTCGGGGATGGGGTCGAGAGTCATGCGCTGCTCCGCTCGTGGGGCCCGCCGGCCGCTGCGCAGCATAGGCCCGCGCCCGGCGCCCGGGAAACACGGGTCGGGAGATGGCGAGGGAATGCCGGGCGCCCGGTGGTTGATCCCGCGAGCCGGCTGCCGATACAGACGACAAGGACGTGGTCCCCGCGGAGGGGGCCCAGGAGGTGAGCGTGCAGGCCGAGACAACCCGCATCGATCCACTCGCCGATCTCGAACGCGCCAGGTCCGACTACCTGGCCGTTTCGCGCGGCGCGCACATGTACGCCACCCCGGCGGACCACATGCGCGCCGAGGAGATGGCGTGGGAGCGCCTCGAGAAGGCGCGGATCGCCGCGGAGGCCGCCGCCGCCGGGACGGGCACGCAGGCCTAGGAGGGGTCGCGCGATGACGTACGCCACGGGGTTCCACCAGGCGGCGAGCATCGACGCGGTCCGCATCGCGCAGGCCACGATCCACCGGGACGCCCAGACGCAGGTGCTCGCCGCCTCGTCGGTGAAGCGGGACGTCGAGAAGGCCCGCAAGATCCCGGAGGCGGAGCGCGCCGCCAAGCACCGGGACCGGTTCAAGCGCGACCCGGACCGGGAACCCGAGGCCGGCACCCACGAGGGGCGGGCCCCGAGCATGTCCGGGTCCCTGCTGGACTTCCTCGCCTGACCGCCGCTAGTTGATGCGGTAGGCGGAGGCGCCGAGCCGCGCCTCGAAGAACGCGCGGATGGCGTCGCGGCCGCCCTCGGTGGCGACCCGGGCGAACCGCGCGGCGATGCGCTCCTCCCCCAGGCCGGCCTCCTCGCGGCGCACCACCTCGGCGTCGAGGACGTGCCAGCCCAGCTCCGCGAGCTCGATCTCGAGCCGCACGCGGGAGCCGGTGGGGAGGTCGGAACCCGCGACCAGGAACCCGCCCTCCGACAGGTCGATGATGTCGGCGGGGACGCCGGCACCGTCGCCGGCGAGGCGCACCGGCACGTCGACACGCATCCGGGGGTGTCTGCGGCGCTCTCCGCCGCTGGGCGCGTAGGTCATCTTGGGGGCCTCCTGATCGTCCGGCGGCCGCGGTGGCGGCGCCGGGGGCACACGGTCGTGCCCCCAATCGGCAGATCGCCGGAAAACTTGAGCCCCACCGGCGGGCGCCGCGGGTCAAGCCCGGGGACCCGCGGCCGATGGACGTCCCGTGACCCCCCGCCGCCTCGACCGCATGGTGCTGTGGCTCGCCCTCGCGGTGACCGCGGCCGTGGCCGTGCTGCTGCCCGTCGTGGGCGGCTCCGGGGCCCAGGACGCGGTCGTCGGCCTCATGGCCCTGCTGGTGCTGGCGGTGGTGCTGGGCCGGCTGCGCGCCGAGCGCGGCGACCGGCGGCGGATCATGGACCAGAACCGGGAGCTGCGCGCCCTCCTGGCCGAACGCGGCCGGGAGCAGGAGCGCACCGAGACCCTGTACCGGGTGGGCCAGCGCCTGTCCGGCGAGACCGAGCCGGAGGCCATCGCCCGCATCGGCCTGGCGGGGCTGTGCGCCCTGGCGGGCGCGTCCGGCGGGGCGTTCCTGCTGGGCGACGACGGACCGCCGGTCACCTTCGGGGACTGCCCCGCGGACCTGCGAGACCGGGCCGACCGGGCGGACGGCATCCGCATCCAGCCCGACGACTGGGGCGCGACGGTGCGCGTGCCGGTGACGCGCGCCGACCGGCTGCTGGGGACCGCCCACCTCGCCCTGCCCGAGATCTCCGGCATCGCCGACCTCGACGGCCCCGCGATCTCCCACCTGGCCGGCCAGATCGCGATCGCCCTGGACAACGCCCGCGCGTTCCAGGCCGCCCGCCGCCAGGCCGGCATCGTCCGGGCCGTGCTGGACGCCACCCCCGACGCGATCCACCTGGTGGACGCCGGTGGCCGCATCCTCATCTCCAACGCGCCGTTCGAGACCGCGCTGGTGCCGCTGCTGGGGCCGTGCGGCGGCGTGGACGCCCGCACCGCGGACGACGTCGCCGGCGTGATGGACCCGCAGGCGTACCTGGCGGATGTCGCGACGATCCGCGCCGACCGGGACCTGCAGGGCGTCCACGAGTTCCGCCTGGCCGGCACCGGCCGCTCGTTCGTGCGGTACACCGCGCCGGTCCGCGACCGGCTGGGCCACCACATCGGCCGGGTGTTCGTGCACCGGGAGGTCACGGCCGAGCGGGAGGCCGAGCGCCTGAAGGACGAGTTCCTCGCGCTGGTGAGCCACGAGCTGCGGACGCCGCTGACCTCGGTCATCGGGTACCTGGAGCTGCTGCTGGACGGCGAGGGCGGCGAGCTCACCGCCGATCAGGAGCGTTTCCTCGGCATCACCGACCGCAACGCCCGCCGCCTGCTGCGGCTGGTGGGCGACCTCCTGGTCGTCGCGCAGGCGGAGGCGGGCCGCATGGGCATCACGCCGGAGCCGCTGGACCTGGTGGCGCTGGCGGCGGAGCGGGTGGAGGCCGCGGGACCGGCGGCGGACGCCGCGGGCGTGGAGCTGCGCCTGGAGGGCGACCCCTCCCTGCCGGCCGACGGCGACCGCGAGCGGCTCGGGCAGGTGGTCGACAACCTCCTGGCGAACGCCGTGCGGTACTCCCCCTCCGGCACCGCCGTGCGCCTCCGGGTGGAGCGGCGCGGCGACGACGCCGTCCTGTCGGTGAGCGACAGCGGCCCGGGGATCGACCAGGACGAGCTGCCCCACGTCTTCGAGCGCTTCTACCGGGGGCGCGCCGCCGGCGCCACCTCCGGGTCCGGCCTGGGCCTGGCGATCTGCCAGCTCATCGCCAGCGCCCACGGCGGCCGCATGGAGGTCGCCAGCCGGCCCGGCGCGGGAGCCACCTTCCGCCTCCGGATGCCGGTCGCGCAGGCGCTTCCGGCCACCGCCGCGTCCGCCGCGCTGCGGGCCGTCTGACACCCCCGGGACCGGGCATCCGTCCGCACCGTGCGGAGGTCCGCCGATCGGGGGCGCCCGGCCTCCCCGATCGGGGGGCCGACAACCATCCGTTCCTCTGTCGTAATCCCTGGCGTCGCCGCGCCGATGTAACCGTGCCGAGCCCTCGGGGGTCGGCGGGGAAACACGGAGGACGCGGCGGCAGCCCCGAACCGCGGAACCCGGACCAGAGACGCCGCAAGGAGGCCTCCACGCAATGAAGTCGATCCGCCGCCGTTCCATCGCCGCCGCGCTCGCCGCCGCCAGCATCCTGGTCGCCGCGGGCTGCGGGGGGAGCAGCACCAGCGACAAGCCGGCGACCCAGACGACGGCGGCGCTCAGCGCGGACCAGTTCCGCCAGCAGGCCGACGCCGTCTGCGCCGACATCGACACCAAGGTCAGCGCCCTGGGCGAGCCGACCTCCGAGGCGGACATCGTCCCGTTCCTCGAGAAGGGCCTGGCCGTCCAGAACGAGCAGCTCACCCGCCTGAAGGCCATCACGCCGCCGTCGGAGCTGAAGGCCGCCTACGACGAGGCCCTGGGCCTGCTGCAGCAGCAGACCGACCTCATCACCGAGGCCAAGGACAAGATCGCGGGCGGCACGGCCGCGGCCACCGTGCTCGCCGAGTACACGCCGAAGCTGAACGACATCGAGGCGAAGGCCAAGCAGAAGGCCTCCGAGCTCGGGCTCACCAAGTGCGGCGACACCAACGGCACGCAGGACGGCACCGCCACGGCGACCTCCAGCGTCCCGACGACCGCCCCGGTGGACACCACCTCGGCCCCGCCGGTGACCCCCGGCCAGACCGTCGGCACCGCCACGTTCGTCGCCGACATCCAGACGTTCGCGCAGACCCTCACGCAGTTCGGCCTCACCCTGCAGGCCGCCGCGGACGGCCCGGACGCGCTCAAGCAGCGCAGCTCCCTGCTGCGCAGCCAGCTGGACGACTTCGACACGGTCACCGCGAAGATGTCCGGCTACACCGTGGACGTCCCCGCCCTGGAGACCAAGCGCGCCGCCATCGTCGCCGCGTCACCGGACATCTCGCGCCTCGGCCGGGAGCTCCTGGACGCCGCGGAGGCCGGCGACGCCACCAAGGTGGCCTCCATCGCCTCGGAGTTCACGACCGCCCTGCAGCGCCTGCAGACGGCCGCGTCCTCCTGACGCACCGGTCCCGGTCCCGGGCGGTCCGCCGCCCGGGACCCGGATCACCCCCCGGGCGGTCTCCCCGCCCGCCGGCGCGCCCGCTCCGCGCGGGTCGAGCCGACGATCACGAAGCCGACGATCAGCCCCCAGAACAGCCCGTAGCCGAACCCCCGGCCGGTGGGCTGCCCCAGCATCCACACGTGCACGGCCCACAGGCCGAGGATGGCGCTGGGCAGGACGACGGCGATCTGGACGCCGATGGGCAGGTCCTCCCAGAGGACCAGCAGGCGGTTGCGCTTCACGGGCTCGGTCACGCACCGGACCCTACCCCGCCCGGGCCGTCCCGTAGGATCACCGGGTGAGCGACGCATGGAAGCTGTTCGAGGAGTGGTCCGGGACCCTCGCCGACGTCGGCGGGGCGGCGGGCCTGCTCGGATGGGATCGCGAGACCGGGATGCCGCCCGCCGGCAGCGAGACGCGCGCCCGACAGCTGGGCACCCTCGCCGCCATCCACCACCGTGAGCTGGTGCGGGCCGACCTCGACGGCCCCGTCGCGGAACTCGAGGCCGACGACACGCTGGATCCGGCCCGGGCCCGTCAGGTCGAGCTCATGCTCCGTGCGCGGCGCCGGGCGCAGCGCATGCCGGAGTCCCTGGTGCGCGACCTCTCGGAGGCGACCTCCCGCTGCGTGGGGATGTGGATCGAGCTGCGGCCCGCCGGCGACTACGCCGCGTTCGCCGAGCCGTTCCGGCGCGTGGTGGAGCTCAAGCGCCTGCAGGCGCGCACCGTCGCCGACGGCGTGGAGCCGTACGACGCCCTCCTGGACGACTACGAGCCGGGCGCGCGCGCCGCGGAGCTCGAGCCGGTGTTCGCCGACCTGCGCGCGCGGCACACGCCGCTGGTGGAGATCGGCGCCTCCCGGCCCCGTCCCCCGTTCCCGCGCCGTCACTGGCCGGCGGAGGCCCAGGTGGCCCTCGCCCGGGACCTGGCGGAGCTCGTGGGCTACGACCTCTCCGGGGGCGTGGTCGCCCTGTCGGCCCACCCGTTCACCAGCAGCCCCGGCTACGGCGACGTCCGGTTCACCACGCGGGTGGACGAGGCGAACCCGGTTGGCAGCGTCATGGCCGTGCTGCACGAGGCCGGGCACGCGATGTACGAGCAGGGCTTCCCCGCCGAGTACGCCCGCACCGCGCTGCTGGACGCCCCGTCGATGGGCGCCCACGAGTCCCAGTCGCGCTTCTGGGAGAACCACGTGGGCCGCACCCGCGCGTTCTGGGAGCGCATCACGCCGCTCATGCGCGGCCGGTTCCCGGAGGCCATGCACGGCCTGGAGACCACCGACCTGCACCGGGAGGCCACGGCGGTGGAGCCGTCCCTCATCCGCGTGGAGGCCGACGAGGTCACCTACAACCTCCACATCGCCCTCCGGTTCGAGCTGGAGCTGGCGCTCATGCGCGGGGACCTGGAGGTCGAGGACCTGCCCGGCGAGTGGAACGCCCGGATGCGCGACCTGCTGGGCATCACGCCGCCGGACGACGGCGTCGGGGTGATGCAGGACATCCACTGGCCCGAGGGGCTGTTCGGCTACTTCCCCACCTACACCCTGGGGAACCTGTACGCCGCGCAGCTCGCCGAGGCGGCCGACACCCACCTGGGCGGCCTGGACGCCGCGATCGCGGACGGGCGCTTCCCCGAGATCCTGGGGTTCATGCGCGACCGCGTGCACCGCGGCGCGAACATGCGGCCCACCGGCGAGCTCATGCGCGACGCGACGGGCACCGCCCTGTCCGCCGACGCCCTGGTCGCCCACCTGCGGGCCGTGGCCACGGGCTGACGCCCCCGCCGTCCGCCCCGCGGGTCAACGCGGGCGCGGCACCGGCCGATACCCAGGGTGATGCGCGCCGTCCCCCGAGTCGCCCTCGCCCCGCTGGCGGTCATCGCCGTGGGCGCCGTCGCCGGCCATGCCGCCGCCGCACCGGACCTGGGCCGCCTGGAGCAGCGCCAGCGCGCCGTCGCCCGGCAGCACGACCGCGCGGCCGCCGCCCTGGACGAGGAGCGCGCCGCCCTCGCGGCGACACGCGCCCGGCTCGACGCGGCACGCACGCGGTACCAGGCGCGCCTGCTCATCCTCAACCAGCGGCTCCGGCAGATCTACGCCCAGCCGGTGGTGAGCCCCATCCTCGCGATGATCGGCGGCGACCCGGACGAGGCGCAGGCGAGCAAGGACCTCATGGACGCCCTCGCCCACAGCGACGCGGCGATGCTTGAGGAATACCGGCGCTCCGTGGTGGAGCTCCGCACCACCGAGGTGCAGCTCCAGCGCCGCAAGGAGCGCCTGGCGGCCGACACCCGGGTGCTCGCCGCCCGCCGGGCCCGCGTGACCGCGCGCCTCGACGCCGCGCGCGCGACGGCCCGCGGCGTCCACCGCACCGCCCAGCCGCTCGGCGGCGCCAGGTCCGACGCCGGCGTCGTGCGGGGCCTGCCCGCCGCCGTCCTCCGGGACCGGGCGCTCCCCGGGGCCACGCCGGTCGACGCGAAGTCGGGGCTGCCGATCACGTTCGGCACCGCCCCCGCCGGACCCGCCCAGTCCGTCGCCACCCCATCCGGCATGACCGGCGACGGCCCGTCGCCCGCCGGCGCCCGGTTCGCCGCGAAGGTCGGCTGGTACGCCCCGACCGTCCGGTTCACCGCCTCCGGCGAGGCCTTCGACCCCGGCGCCCTGTCCGCCGCCCACCGGACGCTGCCGTTCGGGACCCTCCTGCGGCTCGACTACGCCGGCCGCGAGGTGGTCGTGCGCGTCAACGACCGCGGCCCGTTCGTCCCCGGCCGCGACCTGGACGTCTCACCCGCCGCCGCGGCGGCCCTCGGCCTCCGCCACGTCTCCACCGTCCACGCGCAGGTGATCAGAACCCCTTAGTGGGACAGCCCCTCCGCGGCGCGCATCGCGGCGCCGACGATGCCGGCCTGGTTCTGGAGGCGGGCGACCTCGATCGGGGGCCGTGCCCGGAGGAGGTGCAGGAACCTGTCGGCGTTCTTGGTGACGCCGCCGCCCAGGACGATGAGGTCGGGCCAGACGAGCCGGTCGACGTGGTCGAGGTACTCGTTGAGGCGCTCGGCCCACTGCTCCCAGGTGAGCTTCTTGCGGTCGCGGACGCTGGCGGCGGCGCGGAGCTCCCCCTCCTTGCCGCGCACCTCGATGTGGCCGAGCTCGAGGTTCGGCACGAGGACGCCGTCGACGAACATGGCGGAGCCGATGCCGGTGCCGAGGGTGAGCCTGAGGACGACCCCGGGGACGTCCTTTGCGACCCCGAACCGGGCCTCCGCCAGGGCCGCGGCGTCGGCGTCGTTGAGGACGACGACGTCCCGGCCGGCGGCCTCGCGCATCGCGGCGCGGAAGTCCATGCCCTGCCACTCGTCGTCGACGTGGGCGGAGGTGAACACCACCCCGTTCTTCACGACGCCGGGGAAGCCGATGCCGATGGGGCCGTCGGAGCCGAGCTGCGCGAGCTGCTCCGCGAGGGCCGCGGCGATGTGGCCGGGGGCCCCGCCGGCGGTGAGGGTGCGGAGCCGTTCGCTCACCAGCTCGCCGCGGACGGTGTCCACGAGCGCGGACTTGATGCCGGTCCCGCCGATGTCGACGCCGATGGCGATCACGTGGCCGGCACCTCCTCCGAGTCGTAGGCGATGAGGGCGTGCACGGGGTGCGGGGCGAGGCGCTCACGGCCCGGCAGGAACGTGAGCTCCACCAGGAACGCGACGCCGGCGACCACGCCGCCCAGGGCCTCCACGAGCCGGATCTTCGCGGCGGCGGTGCCGCCCGTGGCCAGGAGGTCGTCGTGCACCAGGACGCGCTGCCCGGGGGTGATCGCGTCGGCGTGCATCTCCAGGACGTCCGTGCCGTACTCCAGCTCGTACTCCTCGCGGATCGTCGCGCCCGGGAGCTTTCCCGGCTTGCGGGCGGTCACGAACCCCGCGCCCAGCTCACGGGCGAGCGCGCCGCCCAGGATGAAGCCGCGGCTCTCGGCGCCCAGCACCACGTCCACGCCGAGGGGCCGCGCCCACCCCGCCAGCTCCCTCACGCAGTGGTCGAGGGCCGCGGGGTCGGCGAACACCGGCATGACGTCGTAGAACAGGATCCCCGGCTTCGGGTGGTCCGGGACCTTGCGGATCACCGCGTCGAGGTCCGTCACCCCTGGTGCACCATGCCGCGCAGTTCCGTGACCAGCATGAGGTGGCGCATGTGGGACACCATCGCGGCGAGGCTCTCCAGCGCGTCCAGGGCCTCCCGCCGGCGCTCCGGGTTCCGCGACCGCAGCCCGGTGGTGAGCAGCTGCTCCAGCAGGCCGGCCTCGCGCTCCGCCGCGGTGCGGAACAGGCGCAGGTGCCGCGGCTCCACCCCGTAGGCGGCGAGCTCGGCGGCGGTCTGCAGGATCTCCTTCTCGGTGTCGTCCAGGCCGTTCCCGGCGTTCACCAGCCCGTAGGCCTGCAGGTCGCGCAGCAGCTCCGCGGGCGCACCGGTCTCCCGCAGGACCTCCTCCACCGTGAGGCGCCGCGTCGGGGCGGGTTCCGACAGGCGGGCCCGCTTGAGCTCCTTCGCCTGCGTGGTCGCGCTGAACGCCCCGGTCGCGGAGGCGTCCAGTTCCTGGCGGATCACCCGCAGCGGCAGGAACTCGTCGCGCTGGAGCCGCAGGATCGTGCGCAGCCGCTCGACGTCGCGGGTGGTGAACAGCCGGTACCCGCCGGGCGTGCGCTTCGGCGAGATGAGCTTCTGGTCCTCCAGGTACCGGATCTTGGAGATCGAGATCGTCGGGTGCTCGCCCTTGAGCATGTCGCAGACCGCCCCGATCGTGATCGTGGGCTCCTCCTCCCCGGGCGGGAAGAGCGCGGGTGCGTCCTGGGTCGTCATTGGGCGATGAAGGTGAGCCGGAACTTGCCGATCTGGAGCTCGTCGCCGTCGTGGAGGATCTCGTCCTCGTCGATGCGCCGGCGGTTCACGTACGTGCCGTTGAGGCTCCCGAGGTCCCGCAGGATGAGCCCGCGGTCCCCGCTGAGGATCTGGGCGTGGTCACGCGACACGGTGACGTCGTCCAGGAACACGTCGGAGGTCGGGGACCGGCCGATGGTGACGACCCCCTGGTCGGGGATCACGATGAGCGCCCCCTGCGGGCCGCCGGCCCGGACGGCCAGCACGGGGCCGTCCGGGTGCGCGCCCCCGGCGGTCCAGTCCTCGGTCCCGCCGCCCATCGTCCACGGCCCCGTGGCCTCCGCCGTGGCGCCCTCGGGGCGCAGCGGGGCGCCGCAGTTGCTGCAGAACCGGTGCGCCTCGCTCTGGACCGCCCCGCATTCGGCGCACCTCATCGCTTCAGCTCCCGTCAGCCCTCGAGCCGGCCGACGTCCTGGATGCGGCCGGCGAGGATGTTCGCCAGCTGGTCCAGGTCGAGCACCGACAGCTCGCCCTCGTCCTTGGCCGACAGCCGGCGGACGAGCTCGCCGCGCAGGATGTCGATGCGCCCGTGCAGCGCGCGGCGCTGCATCGAGAGCTCCATCTCACGCTCCTTCAGTTCCCCGATGAGCGCCTTCAGCTCGGCATCCGACAGGGAGCCCAGCTCGGGCAGGGGTTCCAGCTCCATGAACGTTTCCGTCCTTCTCGCGTTGCGTGAGGTGCCCAGCATAGCCGAGGACCCGGAAACCCTCATGCAGGGGTCGAGGGCGGCGCGGCGCGCAGCTGCCGGGCGGCGGTCCGCGCGTAGTTCCCGAACGCCACCAGGGAAAGCACCACACCCGCCCAGAACACCCAGTCGATCCACGCCGCGGTGGACAGCAGGGCGAAGGCGATGGCCGCCATCACCAGCGAGCTGCTGGTCTTCCCCAGCATGTCCACGCGCAGGTCGAGGCCGCTCTTGCGGAAGGCGACGACCGCGCCGATGGTCGCCACGTCCCGGACCAGGACGATCACCGGGCCGGCGGGGTGCATGCGGTCGAGCAGGATGAGCCCGACGAGTCCCACCGCCACCAGCATGCGGTCGGCGAACGGGTCGGCGAGGCGCCCGAACGTCGTCTCGGCGTGCCAGGCCCGGGCGAGCTTGCCGTCGATGAAGTCCGTCACCGCGACCCCGGCGAACAGCCATGCGGCGGTCGCCGACGTGGGGCCGTCGGCCGCCACCAGCACCCAGATCAGCACGGGCAGCGCGGCCAGGCGGCCCACGGTGAGGGCGTTCGGCAGCCAGCGGAGCGGGTGCGGCCGGCGGGGCGGGCCGGGCTGCTCGGGGGTCGTCACGCGGGCGATCCTACCGGCGG
>JAXLST010000022.1:0-82303 GCA_046330435.1 Thermoleophilia bacterium
CGCGGAGCATGAACGCCAGCTCGTCCGGCACGGGGTCGGGGTCCGGGTGCGCGAGCACCACGTCCCGGCCGGCGGCGCGCAGCGCCCGCGACAGGCCGAGCATCGACCCCAGGGCGTCGCCGTCGGGGTTGCGGTGTGCCGCGATGATGAGGCCGGCGTCGGCCGCGAGCAGCGCCTGGGCCACCTCCGCCGGGGTCGCGTCGCGCGCCCCGTCCGGGATGGGATGGCCGTTGCGCTCCTCGCTCATGCGGTCTCCGTGTCGTCGTGCGCGGCGATCTCGTCGATGAGCCGCTCGATGCGGCGGGCCCGGTCCTCGGTCTCGTCGTAGACGAAGGCCAGGTGCGGGGTCTGGCGCGTCTGCAGGGCCTGCCCGACCTTGCGCTGCAGCAGCCCGCGGGCGGACTCCAGCGCCTTCGCGCTCGGCTCGCGCTGCGCCTTGGTCAGCGTCGTGAACAGCACGGTGGCCACGGCGAAGTCCGGGGAGGGCTCCACCCCCGTGATCGTCACGAAGCCCAGGCGCGGGTCGGAGACGTCGCGCGCGAGCGCCTCGGTGACCGCTTCCTTGATCACCTCGCCGCCACGCCGCTGGCGGTTGCCGCGGGGCGGGGTCACCGGGACCCCCATTCCAGGAACGTCGGCTCCGCCTCCACGGCGCGCACCTCCCGTGACTCCTCCAGCACCTCGAACGCCTCGTCGGCGTGCAGGGTGCGGCTCACCGCCTCGATCTGGGCGCCCACGTCCGCGGCGTCCCGGCCCACGATGGCCACCGTGACCCGCGCGCGCTGCCACAGGTCGTGGTGGTCGACCTCCGCCACCGCGCACCCGTGGCGCTGCGCCAGCCGTTGCTTCAGCCGGCGCAGCTCACGGCGCTTGTCCTTCAGCGACCCGCCCTGCGGGAGATGCAGGTCGGCACTGACGGCGCCCACGTAACCGCTCCCCATGGGGCCACGCTACTCGGCGCTGTCGGCCGCCGGGGCCTGCGAGGTGCGCGCGACCTCGCGCAGCTCGAAGACCTCGATGGTGTCGCCGTCCTTCACGTCGTTGTAGTCCTCGAGCAGGATGCCGCACTCGAAGCCCTGCAGCACCTCGCGGACGTCGTCGTTGACGCGCCGCAGGGAGCCGATCCGGCCCTCGTGCACCACCGTGCCGTCGCGGAGCAGGCGCGCCTGCGCGGAGCGGCGGATGATGCCGTCCGTGACGTAGCAGCCCGCGATCGTGCCGAGGCGGCTCGACCGGAACGTCGCCCGGACCTCCGCCTGGCCGATGACGTCCTCCACGATGTCGGGCTCCAGCAGGCCGACGAGGGCGTCGCGGACGTCCTCGATGGCGCGGTAGATGACCCGGTACGTGCGGATGTCCACGCCCTCGCGCTCACCGAGCAGCTTCGCCTCCGGCCGGGGCCGGACGTTGAAGCCGATGATGATCGCCTCCGAGGCCGACGCGAGGTTCACGTCGCTCTCGGTGATGGCGCCCACGCCCGTGTGGATGATGTTGAGGCGCACCTCGGTCTGCTCGACCTTGTTGAGCGCGTCCACGAGCGCCCCCACCGAGCCCTGCACATCGCCCTTGACGATGATGTTGAGCTCCTTGAGGCCGCCCTCCTTGATGCGGGCGAACAGGTCGTCCAGGGACACCGGCGGACGGCGGTTCGCCAGCTCCTCGGCGCGGAGCCGCTGGCTGCGCTCCGACGCCATCTGGCGGGCGGTCCGCTCGTTGTCGACGATGCGGAACTTGTCGCCGGCGTCCGGGACCCCGGACAGGCCCAGGATTTCGGCGGGCTCCGACGGGGTCGCCTCGGTGACGGGCTCGCCGTTGAAGTCGTTCATCGCGCGGACGCGGCCGTAGTGCTCGCCGGCGATGATCACGTCGCCGACGCGCAGGGTGCCGCGCTGCACCAGCAGGGTGCAGACCGGGCCGCGGCCCGGGTCCAGGCGGGACTCGATGACGGTGCCGGACGCCGGGGCGTTCGGGTTGCCCTTGGGCTCCGCGTCGGCGTCGGCGACCAGCAGCACGGTCTCCAGCAGCGACTCGAGGCCGGTGCCGTCGAGGGCCGACACGTTCACGAACTCGTGCGTGCCGCCCCACTCCGCCGGGATGACCTCGCGCTGCGACAGCTCCTGCCGCACGCGGTCCGGGTTGGCCCCCGCCTTGTCGATCTTGTTCACCGCGACCAGGAAGGGCACCTCCGCCGCGCGGGCGTGGTCGATGGCCTCCAGGGTCTGCGGCATGACGCCGTCGTCGGCGGCCACCACGATGACCGCGACGTCGGTGATCTTCGCGCCGCGGGCGCGCATGGCGGTGAACGCCTCGTGGCCCGGCGTGTCCAGGAAGGTGATCTCCCGGTCGCCGTGGTGCACCTGGTAGGCGCCGATGTGCTGGGTGATGCCGCCGGCCTCGCCCGCCGCCACCTCGGTGGTGCGGATGGCGTCCAGCAGCGAGGTCTTGCCGTGGTCGACGTGGCCCATGATGGTGACCACCGGGGCGCGCGCGACCAGGTCCTCGGGGGCGTCCTCGAAGGTCTCGGACTCGGCCTCGTCCTCGGCGTGCACGATCGTGACCTTGCGGTCCAGCTCCTCGGCGAGCAGCTCGATCGCCTCGTCCGAGAGGGACTGGGTGAGCGTGACCAGCTCGCCCATGCCCATCATCACCTTGATGATCTGCGCGGAGGAGACCGACAGCGCCTCGGCGACGTCCTTCACGGTCGCGCCCGAGGCGATCTCCACCGGCGAGGTGTCGACCGTCGCGGTCGACGCGCCGCCGTCGCGGTCGCCCTGGCCGCGGCCACCGCCGCGCGGGCCGCGCCCGCCGCCGGGACCGCCACCGGCGCCCCGGCGACCCGCCTGGGCGTCGATGACCACGCGCCGCGGACGTCCGCGCCGGCCGCCGGGACCGCCGGGGCCGCCCGGGCCGCCGGGACCGCCGCCTGGGCGTCCGCCCGGACCGCCGGGGCGCCCGGCGCCGCCGGGACGGCCGCGGCCGACTGGGGGTGCCGGCGCCCCGCATGTCGGGCTGCGGGCGGGACGTGTCCGCGCGGGGCGCTCAGGCTGCTGGGGCTGCCGTGACTGCGGGCGCTGGGACTGCGGCTTCTGGGGCTTCTGCGACTGAGGCTCCTGCTTGCGGGGCGGCTCCTGGGAGCGGGCGCCCTTGGGGGCGTCCTGCGCCGCGGAGTCCGCGCTGGATGCCTCGGCCACAGGCTGGGTGTCGGCCGTCTCGGGGGCCGGGGCCTCCGCCTGCGCGGCGGGGGTCTCGGCGGGTGCCTCCGGCCGCGGCGCGGGCCGCGGGGCTTCGGGCGCTGGAACTGGGGGAGCTCGACGACCGGCGCCGGAGCGCGCGGGCGCCGGCTCGGGGGCGGGGCGCTCCCCGGGCCTGCGGCTCGGCGGGGGCCGGCGGTGCCTCGGCGGCGGGCGCCTCCGCCACGGGGGCGGGGGCGGGTTCGGCGGCGGGCTCCGGCTCCGGGTGCTGCTCGGCGGGCGCCGGCTCGGGCCGGGGGCGCCTGCTGGGCCTCGGTGGCGGCTCCGGCTGGCCGGCGCGCGGACGGCCGCGGGCGCGGGCGGGGTGGGCCGTGGGGCGGCGGGCCTCGGCGACCCGACCACCTCGACGCTCTCGGGGGGCCTTCGCCTTCTGGCGGACGGGCCGCTCCTCGACCTCCGGCATCTCGCCGGCGGGACGCGGGTACCGCTTCGGGTTCAGGGCGTGCAGCGCCCAGTCCACGTCGACGGTGCTCGACGCGGTCTTGACGGCCATCCCGCCCCGCTGCAGGCGCTGCAGCACCAGCGAGCTGGGAAGCCCCTCGTCCTTCGCGATCTCGTAGACCCGCTTCTTCCCCATCGTTCTCCTTCGGGAGATTACGCCGCCGAGCCGGCGACGGCCTCCCGGTCGACCTGCAGTTGTGCGCCCGCGATCCTCAGTGCGCGCCCGAAGGCCCGCCGCGCGACCGCGCGCTCGAAACACTCGTCTGAGGCGCACACGTAGGCGCCCCGGCCTGGCGCGCGCCCCTCGGGATCATGCCGGAGCCACCGTACCCCGTCGCGCTCCACCGCGACGAATCGTCGCAGCTCGGACTTCGGGGCGCGCCGCATGCACGCGACGCACCGGCGGACCGGTGTGTGCCCGCGTTCCCCCGTGCTAGCTCCCCTCCGACTCGCTCGCCGCCGTCGCGCCGGCCAGGCCGGCCTCCTCCGAGATGCGGGCGTAGCCCTTCGGGGTGACGGCCTCCTGGACCTCCTCCGCGGACATCGCCCGGCCGAGCTGGGTCTCCAGCTGGGCGAGCTTGGCGTGCCCCGGGATGGCGCAGAACCGGGTCCCGGCCTCCGCGGCGTTGGGGCAGCGCCGGCCGTTGCGGAGCACCGCGGCGCAGCGGGCCATGCCGCCGACCTGGTCGTCCTCGAAGCCGTCCGCGTCCTCGTTCGCGAAGGTGGACTCGTTCTTGATGTCGATCCGCCAGCCGGTGAGGCGCGCGGCGAGGCGGGCGTTCATGCCCTCCCGGCCGATCGCCAGCGACAGCTGGTCGTCCGGCACGATCACGGTCGCCTGGCGGTTCTCGTCGTCCACCAGCACCTCGCGGACGCGGGCGGGCGACAGGGCCTTGGCGATGTACCGGGCCGGCTCGTCGTTGAACGGGATGATGTCGATCTTCTCGCCGCGGAGCTCGCTCACGACCATCCGCACGCGGGATCCCCGCGGGCCGACGCAGGCGCCCACCGGGTCGACGCCCTGCACGTGCGAGACCACCGCGATCTTCGACCGCCAGCCGGGCTCGCGGGCGACGTTGCGGATCTCGACGAGGCCGTCCGCCATCTCGGGGACCTCGAGCTTGAACAGCTCCTTCACCAGCTGGTCGTTGCGGCGGGACACGATGACCTGCGGGCCCTTCGCGGAGCTGCGGACCTCGGTGATGACCGCCTTGATGCGGGAGCCGTGGTCGTACCGCTCGCCGCCGACCTGCTCGCTCTCGGGCAGGAGCGCCTCGACGCGGCCCAGGTCGACGAGCGTGTAGCGGTGGTCGGACTGCTGGACGATGCCGGTGACGACGTCGCCGACGCGGTCGACGTACTCCTCGTACATCATCTCCCGCTCCGCCTCGCGGATCCGCTGCAGGATCACCTGCTTGGCGGTCTGCGCGGCGATGCGGCCGAAGAAGTTGTCGGAGGTCACGTCGATGACCTCGATCTCCTCGTCGGCGTACGCGTCCCAGTCGATCTCGGGCTCCGGCGGCTCGAACTCGTCGGGGTCGACGCCCTCGGGGATGACGGGCTCCTCCTGCGGGAGGGTCCGCAGCTCGTCGTCCTCCTCGATGATGAGCTGGAAGACCCGCATCGCGCCGCTGTCGCGGTCGATCTCGACCTTGGCGTGCTCGGACGCCTCGGGGGTCTTCTTGTAGGCCGCGAGCAGCGCGTCCTCGAGCGCGATGAGCAGGGTCTCGGAGTCGATGCCCTTCTCGCGCTCGATCTGCTTGATCGCCTCGATGATTTCGCGGTTCAACTGCAGCTCCTCGTCTGGGCGCCTCGCCGGCGCGGGCAGGGCCCCGCCGTCCGTCGAGCGGTGCCTACCACCGGTCCCCTCCGTCCAGGTCGCGCGCACGCCGGATCGCGCCGAACGGGATGTCTAGCACCCCCGAGGGGGTGGTGATGCTGATGTGCTCGTCCCCGACCGCGCTCAGGAGGCCCTCACGGGAGCGGGCACGCTCCCCCTCGGCGACGCGCAGCGCCACCCGGTGGCCGACGGCGCGGCGGAAGTGCTCGAGGGTGCGGAGCGGCGGCTCCGGACCCGGCGACCACACCTCGATGCCGTACCGGTCGCCGATCCCCACGGCCTGCATCGCGCGGGTGACGCGCTCGCAGATGTCGTGGTTCACGCCGTCCGGGTGGTCGACCACGGCCCGCACCATGGCGGAGTCGCCGCGGCCGATGACCGTGAGCTCGAGCAGGTCCACCTCCGGGAGGGATTCGGCAAGGCACGCCTCGACCTCGCGCTCCAGCGCTTCGCGGACGTCCACTGCCACCTCCTTCCTCCCTCGGTGCGATCCCTTCGCCGAAACGAAAAGAGTGGGCTGACAAGCCCACTCTCCCGACGTCCCAACGACTTCGTGTCAAAGCGGTGTCCCGACGATAGCACTCGCTGGGGATGGAATCAGTCGGCCGATCCCCGCCGGGACCGGGCGAGCTCCGCGCTGTCGAGCACCAGTGTGACGGGCCCGTCGTTGACCAGCCGCACCTCCATGTGCGCGCCGAACACCCCGTGCGCGACCGGGACCCCGGCCGCCGCGACGGCCGCGGCGTACGCCTCCACCAGGGGCGCCGCGGCACCCGGCTCGGCGGCGCCGGACCAGGACGGGCGGTTCCCGCGCCGCACGTCCCCGAGCAGGGTGAACTGGCTCACGCACAGCACCCCTCCGCCGGCCTCCGCGACCGTCGCGTCGAACCCCCGGTCGCCCCGCGGGAACACGCGCAGCGCGACGGTCTTCGCGGCGAGCCGGCGCGCCGTCTCCTCGTCGTCGCCCGCGGCGACGCCGACCAGCGCGAGCAGCCCCGGGCCGATCTCCCCCGTCACCGCGCCGTCCACCAGGACGGACGCCTCGCTGACCCGCTGCAGCACGACCCGCACGGCGGGCAGCTTCTCACGCGGGGGGCGCGGGTACGATCCGGCCATGCAGCTCGCCGACCGCATCCAGGGCCTCCTCGCCGACACCGGCCTGGAGGTCGACCGCGTGGACGCCCGCACCCTGCACGTCGCCCTCCCCTCCCAGGCCCGCGGCGGCATCGGCGTCCTCATCCGCTGCAACGAGCGCACCGCGTCGCTCACGGCGTTCATCATGCGCCGCCCCGACCGCGACACCGAGGCGGTGCAGTTCCGCCTGCTGCGCCGCAACCTGGAGACGCCGTGGTGGCGGTTCGCGGTGGACGACCACGGCGACGTGTTCGCGGTCGCCCACGCCGACGCCGGCACGCTGGAGGGCGATGGGCTCGACGACCTCCTGGGCCTGCTGGTCTCCACCGTCGACGAGGTGTACGAGCCGCTGGTGCGCACCGGGTTCGACATCCCCGAGGGCATCTCGCTGAGCGGCCCGCCGCGCACGGACCCGCCGGCGGTGTGACGGATCGGCGCGCGGCGCCGGATCACCTCCCACCGAACCCACACCGGGAGGCCGCAGTGACCACCCCACGCCGCGCCGCCGCCATCGCGGCCGCGTTCCTCGCCCTCACCGTCGCCGCCGGCTGCGGCGACGACACCTCGGGAAGCCCGGCCCCGGCGGCCTCCGCCACGGGCACCTCCGCCGATCAGCGCCTGGCCGACCCCGCCGCGGGCGCCATGATCGCCGGGCCGACCGGCCCGAACATCGCCGAGGTCCTCGCCGACCGCACGGGCGAGCCGGTGGTCGCCGCCGGGTACCTGTTCATCGACCGGGACGGCTCGGCACGGCTGTGCGCGTCGATCTCCGGGTCGTCACCGCGCGAGTGCGGCGCCCCCTCGATCCCCGTCACCGACCTCGAGCCGGACGCGGTCGGCGTGCGCAACGGGGACGGCGTGCAGTGGTCGGAGGGGCTGGTGCAGCTGATCGGCCGCGTGAAGGACGGGACCTTCGTGAACGACCCGGCGCTGCTGGCCGCGTCCTAGGGGGCCTACTCGAGGTCGGTGCCGAAGCACTTGGCCAGGCGGTAGTGCCGCTTGGCCAGGATGCGCTCCCCGAGGCGGTCGAACGAACGCGCGAGGCCGTAGTGCGCGTACCCGTCGGTGGGGTGCATGTCGACGGCCGCCTGGAACTCGTCCCTGGCCTGCGCGTAGGCGCGGCAGGACAGGTACGCCCGCCCCAGGGCCTCGCGGATGGAGGCCTTGGCGGGCTCCAGGGCCTTCGCCCGCTCCAGGGCGATCGCCGCCTGCCGGTACTCGCGCATCCGCAGCAGCTCGCTGCCGCTGGTGTACGCCTCGTAGGCCTCGTACCCGCTCATGCGGTGAGGGTACTCCGGTCCGGCGGGCGGACGCCCAGATACGCGGCGAGCCGCCGGGGCCAGCCCGCCCGGGACCTGCCCTCGCGGCGCAGCCGGGCCGACTCCCGCCAGGCCTCACGGGCGGTTCCGCGCGCGGGCCGGCCGGGGGCGTAACGGGCCGCTTCGGCGAGCGCGTACAGGCGGGCGGCGTCCAGGCCGGCGTTGCGGCGCAGCCAGGCGGCCCGCTCGCGGGCGTCGCCGTCCTCCGGCGGGGCGATGCCGGTGCGCCGCAGCGCGGACTCGAGGTCGCCCACGGCGCCCAGCACGCGGGCGCGCTCGTCGCCGGTGTGCCGAAGGCGGGCCCGGCGCAGCGCCCGGTACGCGCCCGGCAGCAGGAGCAGCACGAGGGCGCCCCCGCCCGCGGCGGTACGGGTCGACGCCGTCGCCGCCCCCGCCGGTGGCGACGGGCGTCTCGGGCGCCGTGGTGGGCCGCTGCTCCGGCGGCGCGGCGTGGGGGCCTGCTGGCCGTCGGTGACGGGGTCCACGGGCTGCTGGGTGACGTCCGGCCGTGCGGGGTCGGCCGCCGGGGGCGGGTCGTACCGCGGCGACGACACCGACGCCCGGTTCGCGACGGCGCGGCCCGGCGTCGGGTCGAAGTCCACCCACCCGGCGTCCGGCAGGTACGCCTGCACCCACGAGTGGGCGTCCCGGTCGAGCACCACGTACTTGCGCAGCTGCGGGTCGAAGCGGCCCGGCGTGTAGCCCACGGCGATGCGGGCCGGGATGCCGACGCTGCGCAGCATGAGCGCCATCGCGCCGGCGAAGTGCTGGCAGAAGCCCCGGCGGGTGTTGGTGAGGAAGTCCACCAGCGGCGGGGTGCCGTCCACGGGGAACGGCGGGGCCTCGTCGTACGAGAAGCCCTGCCGCAGATAGGTCTCGATGCGGTTGACCGCGACGTAGGGGGACGCGGCGTCGCCGATCACCCGGCGCGCCTCCCGGCGCACCACCGCGTACGCGCCCAGGGCGTCGTCGGTGGGATCCGCGCCGCCGGTGCCGAACAGCGGGACCAGCACGGACTCCGCCCCGGCGCTGGGGCGGATGGCGGTCATGCCCTGCGTGTCCAGGGCCTCCTGCGGCGAGTAGGTGTCGCGGTCCACCAGGTCCCGCGGGCTGGCGTCCTCCACCGCGACGAAGGCGGTGTAGCTGGTGCCGGGGCCCAGCGACGGGTCGACCTGCACGGTCCCGCCCTCGCGCAGCTGGGCGATGCCGCCGAACCGCCCGGTCACCACCAGCGGGATGCCCCCGGCGAGCACCAGCGTGCTGCGCAGGGACGCGAACGTGACGTCCTGCCGCACCGACTCCCGGGTGATGTCGGGGTTCGCCTGCACGAACACCCGCCCGTTGTCGACCTCCAGCGGCCGCGACACCACGCCGTCGAGCGCCTGGGTGAACGCGCTGCCGTCGAAGTCCGACAGCACGGCCGCGCGCAGCGGGAGCCGCCGGGGCGACTGCACGCGCATCACCACGCGGGGCTTCTCGGGCCAGTCGAGCTGCCCGTAGGTCTGCCGGATGTCGAGGCCCGTGCCGCCGGAGGCGTCGCCGGTGAGGCTCCAGCTGCGCCAGTCCCACCAGCCGCGGTCCTGGGTGGCGGCGCCCGGTGCCAGCAGGGCGGCCCCCAGCACGGCCGCCAGCCCGGCGCCCGCCACGCGGACGCCCCAGCCCCGCCGCGGCGGCGCGGGCGTCCGGCCGCCGAGGGCCAGCACGGCGATGAGCGCGGCCAGGGCCAGGGTGCCGGCCAGCAGCGGACGGTCGGGCGCCGTGACGGTCCACCGGTACGCCAGGCCGAGCCCGGCGAGGATGACCGCCGCGACCGGGCGCCGGCGCGACACCAGCTGCCAGGCCACCCCGGCGACCAGCGCGGCGAACGCGGCGTCGAGCAGCCCCACGAAGGCGGCGTCGTCGACCGGGGATGCCGGGACCGACGCCGAGGACGAGGCGGCCATGCCGTCCGGGATGAGCCGCGCGACGGCGCCCCACGCCTCGCCGGACAGGCCGGCCAGCGACCACACCGACACCTGGGCGGCCATCGCCCCCACCACCAGCGCGGCGAGGACGGTGCCCGCCGCGGCGGCGGCCCGGGGCGAGCGGGGCGAGAGGTCGCCCAGCACCGGCAGGGCGGCGACGACGGCGAGGACGATGAGCTGCGAGCTGCGGTCCGTGTCGTACAGCGCCGACCAGGCGATGCCCAGGACGGCGGCCAGCAGCACGGCCGCGGCGGCGCGGCGCAGGGTGTCATGCACGGGCCACCGCCCGGGTGCGGCCCGCGGGGGCGAGCACCGCCTGCAGGGCGGCGCGGTCGGCAGCCCGGACCGTGGGCACCCCGGCCGGGGCCGGGAACACCGCCGCGCGGGCGCCGGCGAGCACCAGCACCAGGTCGATGCCGGCGCGCCGGGCGGCTCGCGCCGCCTCGCCCACCGCCTCGTCGGGATCCGCGGTCACCGCGACCAGCCCGGAGCCCGGCTGCAGCAGCCGCGCGGCCCGGTGCAGGAGGTCCTGCATCGGCGGGGCGGCGGCGTCGAACCGCATGCGGGCCAGGCGGCTCTCGGCCTCCGGCCACGCCGACTCGCGCACGGCGCCCTCGTCGCCCAGCCACAGCCCCACCGACACGGCGCGCCCGCCGCCGGTGGCGACCGACCGGGCGACGCTCGCCGCGGCGACCACCGCCAGCTCGCGGTCCTCCGCGGAGGCGGACGACTGGGCCGAGGCGTCGAGCAGCACGGTGGCGATGCGCCCCCCGCCGTCCTCGGGCCGGAACACCTTGGTGTGGAGGCGGCCGCGCTTGGCGGACTGGCCCCAGTGGACCCGGGACAGGGGGTCGCCCTGCCGGTACTCCCGCAGCCCCTCCAGGCTGGAGACGTCCTCCCCGGCGAGGGTGATGCGCCCCCGCTGCCGCCCGCCCAGGGCGGCGGTGGTGTCGGCCGCCGGGAGCGCCTCGGGGACCACCAGCACCCGCTCGGCGGCGGGGCCCGTGCGGCGCACGGCCACGGCGAGGCCCAGGCTGTCGCCGATCCGCAGGGTGAGCGGCGGGAGCGTGTGGTCGCCGCGGCGGGCCGCCGGGATGAGGATGCGCGTCACCCCGTTGCCGGCGCGGACGGCCCGCTGCGGGCCCAGGGCGCCGAGGCCGGCGTCGGCCTCCCACTCCAGCAGGCGCATCGCCAGCAGCGCGCCCTGGCCGCCGCGCACGGTCACCACCGCCTCGGCGGACTCGCCGGCGCGTGGCCGCGCCGGGCGCAGGACGCGGGTGGCGTCAACCCCGCGGGCGGCGAGGGCGGTGAGCAGCAGGGCGCCGAGCGCCAGCACCGCGAACCCGACGCCCAGCGGGGCGAGGGCGGCGGTGCCGAACCCCCTCGCGGCGACCAGGGCCGCGACGCCCGCGGCGAGGAGGGCGGCGCCGCGCGCCGTCGGGCGCACCGGCAGGGCGCCGAGGCGGGCCGCCCCCGGGAGCTCAGGCAAGGGGGACGGGCGTCGCCCGGAGTGCGTCCTCCACCACCTCGGCGGGGTCGACGGCGCGGGCGCGCGCGTCGGGGGTGAGCAGCAGCCGGTGCGCGAGGGCCATGCGGGCCATCGCCTTGACGTCCTCCGGCAGGGCGTACGGGCGGCCCTGCACCAGGGCGCGGGCCCGGGCGACGCGCAGCAGCGACAGGCCGGCGCGGGGGCTGGCGCCGAGGTCGGCGCGCGGGTCGGAGCGCGTGGCGCGCACCAGGCCCACCACGTACTCGGCGAGGGCAGGGTCGACGTGGATGTCTGCGAGCGCCGCCTGCGCGGCGATGAGCGACCGCTCGTCGGCCACCACCGGGACGCCGTCCAGGGCGTCGTGGGTGCTGAGGTCCAGGATCATCGCCGCCTCGTCCGCGGCGCTGGGATACCCCAGCGTCACGCGGAGGGCGAAGCGGTCCAGCTGGGCCTCGGGCAGCGGGAAGGTGCCCTCGTACTCCACCGGGTTCTGGGTGGCGATCACCATGAACGGCTCCGGCACCGGCCGGGTGGTGCCGTCCACCGTGACGTGCCGCTCCTCCATGCACTCCAGGAGGGCCGACTGGGTCTTGGGGGACGCCCGGTTGATCTCGTCCACCAGCACCAGGTTCGCGAACACCGGCCCCGGGTGGAACCGGAAGGCCCCGTCGCCCTGGTGCCACACGGTGACGCCGGTCACGTCGGCGGGCAGGAGGTCGGCGGTGCACTGCACCCGGGCGTAGCTGCAGCCGGCGGCGCGGGCGAGGGCCTTCGCCAGGACGGTCTTCCCCACCCCGGGCGCGTCCTCGATCATGAGGTGCCCGCCGGAGACCAGGCAGGCCACGCACGCCTCGAGCACCTCCTGCGGGGCGCGCACGGCCTTCGCGCAGGCCGCGACGAGCTCCGATGCGAGCCGTCCGGCCGCCACCAGTTCGGGGGGTGGCGACAATGCCGGATCCGTTGATGCCACGGGGCGAGGGTAGCAGCGCGCCGCGCCCCGGCGGAGCCGGGCCGTCAGCCCGCCGGCACCGCCGTGCCCCCGGCGACCACCGTGAAGCGGATGGGCTGGGCGGTCGCGCGCAGCCGTCCCGCGGCGGCCCGCACGGCCATCACGTAGCGGCCCGGGCGCAGCGCGGCGCGTCCGGCGGGCAGCACAACCCCGAAGTCGCGGACCGACAGCCAGGTCGTCCCGGGCAGCATCCTCCGGTCGGCGCGGGCCGCGAGCCGGCCGTCCGAGGCCCTCCTGACCCGGATCTGCACCAGGGCCTCCCGGGCGAGCCGGACCGTGATGGTGGCGCCCAGCGGGCGCACGGGTGCGCACCGTGCGATGCCGGTGCACAGCGACGCGACGCCGGTGGTGCGGAAGAACGACGCCGACAGGCCGACCGACGACAGCAGGCCGCGCCGCGGGGGCGCGAGCACCGGCAGCGCGGCCGGCGCCGAGGGGGACGCGAACGCGAAGACGTTCCCGTACAGCCCCCGTGCGAAGAGGGTGCCGTCGGTGCCGATCGCCAGGGGCACCAGCCCGAGCGGCGCCGGGTACCGCCAGGCGACGGTGCCCGCGGGCCGGATGGCGGTGAGCGGGGATCCGCCCGCGTAGACCAGGCCGTCGCCGCCGATGACGGGCCGGGTCGGCGTCCACGCGCCGCGCAGCGACCACCGCACCGCGCCGTCGGTCCCGACGGCGATGAGCCGGTCGGTGCTCGCCACCCGGTCGCCGCGGGAGATGCCCCGTGCGACCGGGGCGTACACGGTGCCGTCGGCGCCGATCGCGGGCGGGCCGGGGGCGATGAGGCCGGTGTCGAGGCTCCACAGCGGCGCGCCGTCCGCGGTGAATGCCCGCAGCGCGGCGCCGCCGGCGGCCGAGGAGCGGTCCTGGGAGACGATCACCGTGCCGTCGGTGTGGATGGCGACGTCGTTCACCCGGCCGTCGAGCGCGACCTGCCAGCGGACGGAGCCGTCCGGTCGTCGCGCCACGAGTGCCGACGCCGGCACGCCGCCGAGCCGGCCGTACACCGCGGTGCCGTCCGGGGCGACCGCGAGGGCGTTGGTCTGCGACATCCCGGCGCGATCGGTCCAGCGGAGGGCCCCGGTGGCGCCCTCGAGCGCGGCGACGCCCTCGTCGCCGGTCACGTACACCGTCCCGTCCGGTGCGGGGACGATGGTCCGGTCGGACGCCTCCGGCCCCAGGTCCACGGCCGGGCCCAGCCACAGCAGCGTGCCGGAGGGCGAGTACGCGGCGACCCGGTCCCCGAAGTCGCGGAACGCGTAGCGCCGCCCGTCGGGCCCGATCGCGTCCAGCCCCGCCGCGCTCCCCCGGGCGCGCGCCGTGCCGTTGGCGTTCATCACCAGCGGCGACCCGGTGCCGGGCAGGAGCTCCGGGCCGTCCGGGCCGACCAGCAGGGTGCGCGCCCACTGGCCCGTCACCGGCCAGCCGGGCAGCAGCGCCGCCCGCTGCGCCGACACCGCGGCGCTGCGCGAGGTGTTGGCGGCGTCGTGCGCCGGGACCGGCCACGTGTCGGCCGCGGCCGGGGCGGCGATGGCGGCGAGTGCCGCCGCGGTCAGGATGACGGTGCGCATGCGCACAGCAGAGCGCACGGCGCGCCGTTTGGCATCGGTGGCGGGTCCGAGGCCGGCCTGCGGGCCGGACCGGGTCAGCGCAGCAGTGCCGCCGCGCGGTCCAGGATGGCCTCCGCGCAGGCGCGCTTGCTGCGGCGGTCGAGGTGGGTCTCGCCGTCCCCGGGGCCGATGATCGTGATCGCGTTGTCCGCGCTGCCGAAACCCACGCCGGGGGCGCTGATGTCGTTGTGCACCACGATGTCCACGCCCTTGCGGGTGCGCTTGGCCCGGGCGCGCTCCAGCCCCGCCTCACCCGCCTCGGCGGCGAAGCCCACCAGCGCCTGCCCGGACCGGCGGGCGGCGAGGTCGGTGAGGATGTCCTCGGTGCGCTCCAGTCGGATCTCCATGGCCGACGCCGCGGACTTGTCGATCTTGCCCTCGGCGGCGGTCACCGGGCGGTAGTCGGCGACGGCGGCGGCCATCACCAGCAGGTCGCAATGGGGGAACGCCTCCAGGCAGGCGGCGTGCATCCCGGCCGCGGTGGGCGCGTCCACGTAGGTGACGTCGCCGCGGCGCGGCAGGTCCACGTTCGCGGCGATGACGGTGACCTCCGCGCCCCGCGCCCGCGCCGCGTCGGCGATCGCCCAGGCCATCTTCCCGGAGCTGCTGTTGCCGACGTACCGCACCGCGTCGATGGGCTCCCGGGTGCCGCCCGCGGTGATGAGCACCCGCCGGCCCGACATCTCGGTGGAGACGCCCAGCGCGGCCTCCGTGCGGTCGCAGATCGCCGCGGGCTCGGCCAGGCGGCCCATGCCGACGTCGCCGTCGGCGAGCAGCCCGGACTCCGGCGGCACGATGTGCACCCCGCGGCGGGCGAGCGTCGCCAGGTTCTCGACGACCGCGGCGTTCTCCCACATCTTGGTGTTCATCGCGGGGGCGGCCACCACGGGGCCCTCGAACGCCAGGAACGAGGTGGCCAGCAGGCCGTCTCCGAGTCCCGCGGCCATCCGGGCGATGGTGTTCGCCGACGCCGGGCACACCAGCATCACGTCGGCGCGCCGGGCGAAGTCCAGGTGGTCGTACCCCGGCTCCTGCGGCATCCCGAACAGGTCGACGCCGACGGGGCGCCCCGACAGGGACGCGAAGGTCGTCTCGCCGACGAAGCGGGTGGCGTTGCGGGTCATCACCACGCTCACCTGATGCCCCCGCCGCTGCAGGATGCGCAGCACGTCCACGGCCTTGTAGGCGGCGATGCCGCCGCTGACGCCCAGCAGGATCTCGGCCATCAGGCCGCCCCGGCGCGCGTCACCCGGTCGACGATGCCCTCCAGCTCGCCGCTCGCCGCGTCCACGTCGTCGTTGAGCACCTTGTGGTCGAACTCCTCCATCGCCTGCAGTTCGATGCGGCTCTCGGCGAGCCGCGCCTCGATGTCGGCGTCGGCCTCGGTGTTGCGGTTCCTGAGCCGGCGCACCAGTTCCTCCAGCGACGGCGGCTCGATGAACACCGACACGGCCTCCGGCAGGCGCTCCCGGACGGCCCGGGCGCCGCGGAGCTCGATCTCCAGCACCACCGACCGCCCGGCGGCGAGCTGGCGCTCCACCTCCGAGCGGAGGGTCCCGTACCGGTTGCCCGCGTAGGTGACGTGCTCCAGGAACTCGCCGGCGTCCACGCGGCGCGCGAACTCCTCCTGGGTGAGGAAGTGGTAGTCCTCGCCGTCGACCTCACCCGGGCGCATGCCCCGGGTGGTGGCCGACACGGCGACGCACACGTGCGGCATGCGGGCCAGGATCCGCTCGATCAGCGTCCCCTTCCCGGCCCCCGAGGGACCGGAGATGATGATCACCCGCGGGCGCCGGGCGACCGGAGACGCGCCGACCTCGGGGATCAGCGCCCCAGCAGCTCGACGAGTTCGGCCCGCTGGCGCTCCGACAGGCCGCCGATGGTCTTGCCCTGTGAGATGCGGCAGTGGTTGAGGAAGCGCGTCGCCTTCACCTTCCCGTACTTCGGCACCGCCATCAGGATGTCGAACACCTTGGCGGTCTGCACGTAGTCGGGCGGGTTGGAGATCACCTCGGTGATCGAGACGGCGCCGTCCTTCAGGTCACGCTTGAGCTGAGCTCGCAGGCTGCGGATCTCGTTCGCACGGCGCAGCGCGTCCATGCGCTGGTCGAGCGAACGCTCCGGGGCCTGCGAATGGGGTCTCGTGGCCATGGCGTCGCGAGCATAGGGGTCCCGCTCGCCTGATGACAACGTCAAATCCTCACCCTCGTGTCCGGTCGTCGGGGAGTCGACCCTCACCCTCAGGTGCAGGGTCCGACCTTCGGGAGAACGTGTGGCTGCACCCTAACCTCAGACTGGCCGTTCCGCATCGGCCCCTCCCCCGCCCACCACGCGCGCCGCGGTGGTCGCCCCCAGGTCCTGCAGGGCGACCGGCTCCAGCGCGTCCTCGGCCCCGGCCCGCAGGGCCATGGCGGCGGCCTCCGCGGCCTCCATGGTGGTCATGCACGGCACCCCCGCGCGGATCGCCGCGGCGCGGATCTTGGCGCCGTCGCTGCGCGCCCCGCGGCCGCTGGGCGTGTTGACGACCATCACCACCTCGCCGGCGGCGACGCGGTCCGCGATGTCCGCCCCGTCCTCGGAGAGCTTGGCCACCCGGTCCACCGGGACGCCGGCGGCCTCCAGGGCCCGTGCGGTGCCGTCGGTGGCGATGAGCGACAGGCCGGCGCGGGCGAGCCGCGCCGCCAGGGCGACCGCCCGGGGCTTGTCCTCGTCACGGGTCGAGATGGCGACCGTCCCCGACGACGGGATGGCCGCGCCGGCCCCGCGCTGCGCCTTCGCGAACGCCGCGGGGAAGCTGCCGGCGACGCCCATGACCTCGCCGGTCGCGCGCATCTCCGGGCCCAGCACCGAGTCCGCGCCGGTGAACCGGGAGAACGGCAGGACCGCCTCCTTCACCGCCACGTGCCGGGGCATGACCCGGTCGGGCAGGTCGAGTGCGTCCAGGGTCTCGCCCAGCATGAGCCGCACCGCGTGCCGCACCAGCGGCACCCCGGTGGCCTTCGCCACGAACGGGACGGTGCGTGACGCCCGCGGGTTGGCCTCCAGCACGTACACCCGGCCGTCCTGCACGGCGTACTGGACGTTCACCAGGCCCACCGCGCCGATGCCCGAGGCGATCGCCGCGGTCTGGTCCTCCAGCTCGGCGACCAGCCGCGGGCCCGCGTCCTGCGGGGGCAGCACGCAGGCCGAGTCGCCGGAGTGGATCCCGGCGGCCTCCACGTGCTCCATCACGGCCGCGGTCCACGTGCGGGTCCCGTCGCACAGGGCGTCGACGTCGAGCTCCAGCGCGCCCTCCAGGAACCGGTCCACCAGCACCACGCCGGACGGGCGCTCCCGCTCCAGGTACTCCCGCACGTCGTCCGGGCCGTCGCAGATCGCCATCGCGCGGCCGCCCAGCACGTACGAGGGGCGCAGCAGCACCGGGAACCCGACCTCCCGCGCGGCGGCCAGGGCGTCCTCGGGCCGGGCGGCGACCCGCCACGGCGGGGCCTCCAGGCCCAGCCGCGACAGCAGGTCGCCGAAGCGGCCGCGGTCCTCGGCCAGGTCGATGGCCTCCGGCGAGGTGCCGAGCACCGGCACGCCCTCGGCGGCGAGGGTCGAGGCGAGCCGCAGCGGGGTCTGGCCGCCGAACTGGGCGATGACCCCGTGCGGGCGCTCCTGCGCACAGATGTCGAGCACCGCGTCGAGGGTGACGGGCTCCATGTAGAGCCGGTCGCTCACCCCGTGGTCGGTGGAGACGGTCTCCGGGTTGCAGTTCACCATCACCGCCGCGTAGCCCAGCTCGCGGGCCGTGCGGACCGCGTGCACGCAGCAGTAGTCGAACTCGATGCCCTGCCCGATGCGGTTGGGGCCGCTGCCCAGCACCACGATCGACGGGCGGTCGTCGGCCGCGGCCTCCGACACCGTGTCGTAGGCCGAGTAGTAGTACGGGGTGAGGGCGGCGAACTCGGCGGCGCAGGTGTCCACCGCGTGGTAGCTCGGGGTGACGCCCAGGGCGCGGCGGCGCCGTCCCACGGCGAGCTCGCCCGCCCCGGTGGCGGCGGCGATGTCGCGGTCGGTCAACCCGGCGCGGCGGGCGCGCCGCAGCGCGGCGGCGTCCAGGGACTCCAGGTCCCCCGCCACCTCGGCGCGGGCGGCGGCGAACGCGGCGATCTGCTCGCAGAACCACACGTCCACGCCGGACGCCTCGGACAGCTGGGCGGGGGTCGCACCGTTCGCGGCCGCCCACACCAGGATGTCGAAGCGGTCCCAGGTCGGCTCGGCGACCAGGCTCAGGGCCTCGTCGAGGGTCGCGGGAACCCTCGGGCTGACGTCCAGCTCCCGGGCCGACATGGCCTTGCCGAACGCCTCGCCGAAGGTGCGGCCGATGGCCAGCACCTCCCCCACGCTCTTCATGTGGGTGGTGAGCTCCGCCGACGCGCCCCGCATCTTCTCGAAGGCGAACCGCGGGATCTTCAGCGCCACGTAGTCGAGGGTGGGCTCGAAGCTCGCGGGCGTGACCCGGGTGATGTCGTTGGGGAGCTCGTCGAGGGTGTAGCCCACGGCCAGCCGGGCCGCGATCTTGGCGATCGGGAACCCGGTGGCCTTGGAGGCCAGGGCCGAGGAGCGGCTCACGCGCGGGTTCATCTCGATGACGACGATCTCGCCGGTCTCGCGGTTCATCCCGAACTGGACGTTGCTGCCCCCGGTCTCCACCCCGACGGCGCGGATCACCAGCAGGGCGGCGTCGCGCAGGGCCTGCAGCTCCGGGTCCGAGAGCGTCATCGCCGGCGCGACGGTGACCGAGTCGCCGGTGTGGACGCCCATCGGGTCGACGTTCTCGATGGAGCAGATGATCACCGCGTTGTCGTTGCGGTCCCGCACCACCTCGAGCTCGAACTCCGCCCAGCCCAGCACGGACTGCTCCAGCAGCACCTGCCCGATGGGGCTGGCGTCGAGCGCGCGGGCGAGGCGGTCCTCAAGGTCGGCCCGGTCGCGGGCCACGCCGCCGCCCTCGCCGCCCAGGGTGAAGCCCGGGCGCAGGATGACCGGGTAGCCGATCTCCTCGGCCGCGGCGAGGCCGCTGGCGATGTCGGTGACGATGACGCTGGCCGGGGTCCTGAGCCCCACCCGGTCCATCGTCTCCCGGAACGCCTCGCGGTCCTCGGCGCGGTGGATGGCCTCGGCGTTCGCGCCGATCATCTCCACGCCGTACCGCTCCAGGATCCCCTGCTGGTGCAGGGCCATGGCCAGGTTGAGGGCGGTCTGGCCGCCCAGGGTGGGCAGCAGCGCGTCCGGGCGCTCGCGGGCGATCACCCGCTCCACGGCCGCGACGTCCAGCGGCTCGACGTACGTGCGGTCCGCCGTGCCCGGGTCGGTCATGATCGTCGCCGGGTTGGAGTTGACCAGCACCACCCGGTAGCCCTCCTCGCGGAGCGCCGCGCAGGCCTGGGTGCCGGAGTAGTCGAACTCGCCGGCCTGGCCGATCACGATGGGCCCGGAGCCCAGGACCAGGATGGTCGCGATGTCGGTGCGCTTGGGCATCAGGCCACCGCCTCGATGAACCGGGAGAACAGGTAGCGGGCGTCGTGCGGCCCGGGGCTCGCCTCCGGGTGGTACTGCACGCTGAAGGCGCGCAGCTCGGGGGCGCCGAGGCCCTCCACCGACCCGTCGAACAGGCTCACGCGGGTCACCTCGACCCCGTCGGGCAGGGCCTCGCCCACCACGGCGTACCCGTGGTTCTGGACGGTCACCTCCACGCGGTCGTCGTCGGTGCGGCGCACCGGGTGGTTCGCGCCCCGGTGCCCGAACGGCAGCTTCTCGGTGCGCAGGCCCAGCGCGTGGGCGAGCATCTGGTGGCCCAGGCAGATCCCGAACAGCGGGCGCGTGCCCAGCAGCTCGCGCACGGCCCCGATGACCGGGGCCACGGCCGCCGGGTCCCCGGGGCCGTTGGAGACGAAGATCCCGTCGGGGTCCAGCGCCAGCACCTCCGCGGCGGTCGTGCCCGCGGGCACCACCTCCAGGCGGCAGCCCGCACGCACCAGGCCCTCGGCGATGGAGCGCTTCATCCCGCAGTCGATCGCGACGACCCGCGGGCCGTCGGTGCCCAGCGTGCGCCGCGGGCCGGCGACGTCCACCGTGAGGTCGCGTCCGTCGAGGACCGGGTGCTCCATGACGCGGGCGATGAGCTCCTCGGGGCCCAGCTCCGTGCTGACCCCGCCGCGCATCGCGCCGCGGTCCCGCAGGTGCCGCACCAGCCGCCGGGTGTCGACGTCGTCCAGGGCGACGACGCCCTGCCCGCGCAGCCAGTCGCACCACCCCTGCGGGCCGCCGGTGCCGGGGCCGTTGCCGGCCCGGGACATCAGCACGCCCGGGGACCAGGCGCGGTCGCTCTCCATGCCCGCCGGCCCCGCGCCGTAGTTGCCGATCATCGGCGCGGCGAACGTGAGGATCTGCCCGTGGTAGGAGGGGTCGGTGACCGCCTCCTGGTAGCCGGTCATGCCGGTGGTGAACACCATCTCGCCCAGCGCGGTGCCGTCCGCGGCCACGCTGCGCCCTTCGAGGACGAGACCGTCCTCGGTCACGACGTACCCTGTGGCCATCGTCAGCGGACCAGTTTGCTGATGGCCTTGAACTCCGGCGTCCCGGCCACCTCGAGGATCTCGAACAGGCAGGCCTCGGTGCTGGTGCGCACCGCCCCCGCCGCCACGCACTTGTCCACCCCCGCCGCGACGTTCGCGTCCGCGCGGGACGACACCGCGTCCACCGCCAGGTGCACCTCGTGGCCGTGGGCCAGCAGGTCGTGCACCGTCTGGTTCACGCACACGTGCGTCTCGATGCCGCACACCACCCACCGCCGCAGGCCGGTGGCCTCCAGGGCGTCGTCGAAGTCCTCGGTGCCGATCGCCGAGAACCGCAGCTTCTCGACCACCGGCGTGCCGGGCGGCAGCACCTCGGCGATCTCCGGCACCGTGTGCCCGAGGCCCTTGGGGTACTGCTCGCTCACCAGCACGGGGCCGCCGAGGATCCCGAAGCCCTCCACCAGGATGCGGCAGTTGCGCACCACCTCGTCGAACCCGCCGATCACGGGGCGGAACGCCTCCTGGACGTCCACGACGATGAGGCCCACCTCCCCGCGGCGCAGCAGGCCGGGGTGCCGTCCGGTCAGGTCCGCCATGCGATCTGCCCTCCTGCGATGGTCATCGTCACGCGCCCGGTGAGCTCGTCGCCCAGGAACGCGGAGTTGCTCGACTTGCTGCGGAAGCCGTCCGCCCCCACCCGCCAGACGGCCTCCGGGTCGATGACGGCGAGGTTCGCCGCCGCCCCGTCGGCCAGGGTGGGCTCCGGCATGTCCAGTACCCGGGCGGCGTCCCCGCTCATCCGCCGCACCAGGAGCTCCAGCGGCATGCGGCCGGTGCGCACCAGGTGGGTGTTGAGCACCGCGAAGGCGGTCTCCAGGCCGGTGACCCCGAACGGGGCCTCCTCGAACGGCAGCTCCTTCTCGCTTGCGCCGTGCGGCGCGTGGTCGGTCGCCACGCAGTCGATGGTGCCGTCGATGAGCGCCTGGATGAGGGCCTCCCGGTCCTCGCGGCCGCGCAGCGGCGGGTTCATCTTGCGGGTCGCGGCGTCCAGGTTCTCGCAGTCCTCGTCGACGAGGACCAGGTGGTGCGGGGTGACCTCGGCGGTCACGCGCACGCCCATCGACTTGCCGCGCCGGACCTCCTCGATGGTCTCCTTCGCCGAGACGTGGCAGACGTGGATGCGGGCGCCCTCGTAGTGGGCGAGCAGCACGTCGCGGCCCACGGCGATCGCCTCCGACACGGCGGGGATCCCACCCACGCCCAGGCGCGCCGACACGGCGCCCTCGTGCATCGCCCCGTCGCCGGACAGGGCCATGTCCTCCTCGTGGAGGGTGAACGGCAGGCCCGCGAGCCGCTGGTACTGCAGCGCGCGCCGGAACACGGCGGCGTCGGAGACCGGCCGGCCGTCGTCGGACAGCGCGACCGCGCCCAGCTCGGCGAGCTCCGCGGCCTCGGTGAGCTGCGAGCCCTGCTGGCCCTTGGTGATGGCGCAGATGAAGCCCACGGGGATCACGGCGTCCCGCTCGGCGAGCTCCAGCAGGCGCACCAGGTCCTGGGCGTCGTCCACCGGGGGCTGGGTGTTCGGCATCGCGGCGATGGCGACGAACCCGCCGGCGGCGCCGGACAGGGAGCCGGAGGCGATGTCCTCGGTGTCCTCCCGCCCGGGGGTGCGCAGGTGGACGTGCGGGTCCACGAAGCCGGGCACCACCACCAGCCCGGTGCCGTCGACCTCCTCCAGGCCCGCGGCGTCGCCGCCGATCACCCCGTCGCGGACGACGAGGTCCCCCACCCGGTCGATGCCGGCGATGGGGTCGAGGATCCGGGCGCCGCGGATCACCAGCGATGCGGCCGGTCCCGGCCGCTGGACGAGCCGGGCGCTCACGCGGCCACCGCTTCGGCGACGGCCTCCGGCGTGCGGGCCCCGCTCTCGGTGAGCAGGTCGTACATCACCGCCATGCGCACCACCATGCCGCTCTCCACCTGGGTCGTGATGAGGGCCGTCGGGTCGTCGGCCAGCTCGTCGGTGATCTCCACCCCGCGGTTCATCGGGCCGGCGTGCATCACCAGCTGGCCGGGGCGCAGCCGGTGGTGGCCGATGCCGTACTGGGTGGCGTACTCGCGCAGGCTGGGCACGAACCCGCCCTTGCCCATGCGCTCGTGCTGCATCCGCAGCGCGTAGACCACGTCGGCGTCCGCGATGTCGCGGATGTCGGTGCTCACGCGCACCCCCAGGCCCGCCTCCGCGTCGCGCGGCAGCAGCGTGGGCGGCGACACGAAGGTCACCCTCGCGCCCATCGTCGCCAGGGCGATGGCGCCGGACCGGGCCACCCGCGAGTGCAGGACGTCGCCGACGAACGCCACGTGCAGGCCCTCGAGGCGGCCGGCGGCGCGGCGCAGCGTGTAGAGGTCCAGCAGCGCCTGGGTGGGGTGCTCGTGCTTGCCGTCGCCGGCGTTGATGACCGCCGCCTGCGTGTACCGGGCCGCTGCGGCGACGGCGCCCGCCGCCTTGTGGCGGATCACCAGGATGTCGGGCTGGTACGCGTTGAGCGTCAGCACCGTGTCCTTGAGCGTCTCGCCCTTCTCCACCGACGAGCCGGAGCCCTTGACGTTGATGACGTCCGCGGACATGCGCTTGCCGGCCAGCTCGAAGCTGGTCGCGGTGCGCGTGGACGCCTCGAAGAACATGTTGATGACCGTGCGGCCGCGCAGGGTCGGGACCTTCTTGATGTCGCGCCGCATGACCTCCGAGAAGCGCTCGGCGAGGTCGAGCATGCGGGTGATCTCGTCCCGGGTGAGGTCACCGATGGCGATGAGTGAGCGTCGGGAGCTCATGCTGTCTCCTGGTTGACCAGCTGGATCTCGTCGGCCCCGTCGATCTCGGCCAGGCGCACGCGCACCCGCTCGCTGCGGGCGGTGGGCAGGTTGCGGCCGACGAAGTCGGGGCGGATGGGCAGCTCGCGGTGGCCGCGGTCCACGAGGACCGCCAGCTGCACGAGCGGGGGGCGCCCGTAGTCGAACAGGGCGTCGATGGCGGCGCGGATGGTGCGTCCGGTGTAGAGGACGTCGTCGACGAGGATGATCGCCCGCTCCGACACGGGGAACGGGAGGTCCGTCTCGCCGACCACCGGGAGGGCCCCGGAGGCGACGTCGTCCCGGTACAGCGCGATGTCGACGCTGCCGAGGGCCGGGCGGATGCCGGTGAACCGCTCGATGTGCTCCACGAGGCGGGCGGCGATCGGCACCCCGCGGGTGCGGATCCCGACCAGGGCGATCTCCGCCGGGTCGGCGTGGCGCTCGACGATCTCGTGGGCGATGCGGGCGATGGTCCGGCGGAACTGGTCGGGGTCGACCAGCTGCTTCACCGGGTCGCCGGTCACGGGTGCGGCGGGTGGGCCGTCGTGCCGTGCGCGTGGTTCATGTGCCGCTCCTTTCCGGCCTCACGGGGCCGGGTTAAAGGTCGGTGGAATGTTCCTGCAGGCTAGCAGTCCCGGCGGACGCGTCGGCGCCCCCCGACACGGTGCCGGCCCCCTCCCGGGCGCGGGCACCGCCGGGGTGGAACACCGGCCCGCCGCGCTCGGCGAACGGCAGCTCCACCTGGTCGAAGTCCCGCGGCAGGACGGTCTCGGGGAACACGGCCCGCGCCTCCGCGCGGATGTCCCTGGGCATGAACCGGCTGGACACGTGGGTGAGCGCCAGGAGCCCGGCGCCGGCCGTGGCGGCGACCTCCGCGGCCTCGCGCGCGGTGGAGTGGTGGGTCTCCCGGGCCCGGTCCCGCTCGTCCTCGCAGAAGGTCGCCTCGTGCACCAGCAGGTCCGCCCCGTGGGCGGCCTGCACCGTGCCGGCGCACGGCTCGGTGTCGCCGGTCAGCACCACCCGCCGGCCCCGGCGCGGCTCCCCCAGCACCTGCTCCGGCCGCACCGCCGACCCGTCGGGGAGCTCCACGGTCTCGCCGCGCTGCAGGCGGCCGAACATCGGCCCGGACGGCACGCCGAGGGCCGTCGCGGCGGCGACGTCGAACATCCCGGGGCGGTCGTCCTCGATGAGCGCGTACCCCACCGACGGCACGCCGTGGCTGGTGGCGAAGGCCTCGATGCGGGCCCCGTCGGCGCGCCACGGCACCCCGCCGGGCCCCAGCTCGGTGACCTCCAGCGGGAACGGGGTGCGCCCGATGACGGGCCGCAGCACCTCCAGGAGCTTGGTGAGCCCCTTGGGCCCGGCGATCCGCACCGGTGCGGTCCGGCCGCGCAGGCCGTAGGTCTTCAGCAGCCCCGGCAGCCCCAGGTAGTGGTCGCCGTGCAGGTGGGTGATGAGGATGAGGTCGAGCTCCGCCAGGCCCAGCCCGGAGCGCAGCAGCTGCCGCTGGGTGCCCTCGCCGCAGTCCACGAGGAACCGGTCGCCCCCGCGGGCGATGAGCGTGGCGGCCGTGCCGCGGGCCGCGGTGGGGACCGAGGCGGCGGTGCCGATGAACGTGACCCACAGGTCCATGGGCGCACCACCCTACCGCCGCCCTCAGGCGGGATCGACGACCAGGTGCTCCCACCGCGGGGGACGGCCGTCGGCGAGGGTGAGGACGGCCATGGTGTGGTGGGGCTGCCGGCGGCGGTCGGTGGGGCTGCCGGGGTTGAGGATCAGCAGATCCGGGGCCTCCTCGGCGAGCGGGATGTGGCTGTGCCCGAAGATGACGACCCGCGCGTCCGGGAAGCGCCGCCGCAGGCGCGCGAGGCGGCCGGCCGCCGGGCCCGCGTCGTGCACGACGACGGTGCGCACGCCGTGGCGGTCGAACGTCTCGGTGGGCGGCAGCAGCGCCCGCACGCGGGCGTCGTCGGCGTTGCCGTGCACCGCGAGCACCGGCGGCCCCAGGGAGCGGACCGCGCGCAGGGCGTCCATGTCGCACAGGTCTCCGGCGTGCACGACGAGGTCGCACCCGGCCAGCACCTCGCGGCAGCGTGCGGGCAGGACGCCCCCGCCGCGCCGCGGGAAATGCGTGTCGGAGATGACACCGATTCGTGTTTCCGCCATCCGGTCCCATCATCTACGGTTGCCCGCGATGAGTCCCCCGATCATCGAGACCGAGGCCCTGACCAAGCGGTTCGGGTCCCGGGTGGCGATCCGCGAGGTCGTGCTTTCGGTCCCCGCCGGCACGTGCTTCGGCTTCCTCGGCCCCAACGGCGCCGGCAAGACCACGCTCATCCGGATGCTGCTGGCCCTGGCCCGGCCCAGCTCGGGGGTCGCCCGCGTGCGCGGCATCGACGTCGCGGCCGACCCCGTGGGCGCGCTGCGCCGGGTGGGCGGCATGGTCGAGGAGCCGCGCTTCTACCCGTACATGACCGGCCGCCAGAACCTGGAGGCGTGGGCGGCGCTGCTGGACGCCGACGCCCGCCGCCGCATCCCGGCGGTGCTCGCCCAGGTGGGGCTCGAGGCGCGCGGCGGCGAGCGGGTGAGCCGCTACAGCCTGGGCATGCGTCAGCGGCTCGGCGTGGCGCGGGCGCTGCTGTCCGACCCGGAGCTGCTCATCCTCGACGAGCCCAGCAACGGCCTCGACCCCGCGGGCATCGCCGAGTTCCGGCAGATGATCCGCGGACTGGTGGACGGCGAGGGCCGCACGGTGTTCATCTCCTCCCACCTGCTGGACGAGGTGGAGCGCATCTGCGACGCGGTCGCGATCGTCAACCACGGCGCCGTGATGGTGCAGGGCACCATGCGGGAGCTCATCGAGGCCGGCGAGACCGGCATCGAGGTGGACTGCGACGACGTCCCGCGCGCGCTCGGCGTGCTCCACGGCATGCCCGGCGTCACGGCGGTGCGCACCAAGGAGGGCGGGCGCCTGCTGGCCGTGGGCTCGACCGCCCGCGAGGCGGCAATCGGCATCACCCGCGCCCTGGTGCAGGCCGGCGTGGGCGTCGCGTCGGTGACCAAGTACGAGGAGAGCCTGGAGCAGCGGTACCTCCAGATCACCGCGGGCGCGACGCCCAGCACCGAGGGCGGGTACCCGCCGCCCCCGCCGGCCGGACCGCCCATGCCCCCTCCCCCTCCGGCGGCCCGGTGATGCTGGTCCAGGAGCTCCTCAAGATCGTCCGGCGGCGCGGCATGTACTGGTCGCACATCGGCGCGATGCTGCTGGCGGTCGTCGCGACGCTGGTCGTGACCCTGGTCGTGCGTGGCACGCAGGGCGAGGGGGACTTCGTGAGCCGGCTGGACGTGCTGCACGCCTGCCGCGACGTGCTCAGCTTCGCCGGGTTCGTGATGGCCGCCCTCATCGGCGCCCAGGAGGGCGCGTACGACGTGCAGCAGGGCACCTTCCGCTACCTGGTGATGACCGGGCGGTCCAAGCTCGGGCTCTACCTGGTGCGGTACCCGGCGTTCGCGATCGCGGTCGTCGCCGGGATGCTGCCCGCCATGGCCCTCGCGGCGCTCGGCGCCGTCGCGCTCGGGCAGTCCGTGCCGGACGGGGTCCAGACCACCGACGCCACCGGGATCGGGGCGTCCGACCTGGCGCTGCTGGTGTGGCAGCCGGTGCTGGTGTCGCTCGTGTTCGGGGCCATCGCGCTCGCCGTGGGCGCGCTGCTGCGCTCCGTCGGCGGCGCGATCGTGGTGGCCCTGGTGCTGAACCTCGCCGGCTTCAACCTGCTGGCGCTGCTCACCCTCATCTCGGACTCCCTCGACCGGGTCGTGCTGCCGATCGCCATCGGGGTGCTCACGGGGTCCGACGACTTCGGGGTGCCCACCGCGATCGTGGTGGTGCTCGCCTGGCTCGCCGTGTTCGTGGTCGCCGGGGCGGTCCGCACCACCCGCGCCGAGTACTAGCGCCCGTGCCGCACGACCGGCGGGCCTTCCTGATGGGCGCCCTCGGCGTCGCGCTGGGCATCGCGGGGTGCGGTGGCGGATCCGGCGGTGCGACGGGCCGTGACGGCCGCGAGGTGACGGGCATGGTCCGCACCGACTGGCTGCGGGATCCGTACGCCCGGGGCTCGTACTCCTTCCACGCGGTCGGCTCCTCGCCCGCCGACCGGGCGGCGCTTGCCGCCCCCGGCCCGGACGGGGTCTTCTGGGCGGGCGAGGCCACCGACGCCGGCTTCCCGTCCACCGTGCACGGGGCGGTGCGCAGCGGCCGCCGCGCCGCCGCCGAGGTGCTGGACGCCGGGGCCCGGGACGTGGTGGTCGCCGGCGCGGGGATGGCGGGCCTGGCGTGTGCGGAGCGCCTGGCGGCCGCCGGCGCCCGGGTGGTGGTGATCGAGGCGCGCGACCGCATCGGCGGCCGCGTGTGGACCGACCGGAGCCTGGGCGTGCCCCTGGAGCGCGGCGCCTCGTGGATCCACGGGGTCGACGGCAACCCGGTGGCCGCCCTGGCCCGGGCGGCCGGCGCCCGCACGGCGGCCTTCGACTACGACGACACCGACCTCCGGGGCGGCCCGTCCGGCGAGGCGCAGCTGGAGCGGGCGATGGCTCGCGTGGCCGCCGCGCAGGAGGCCGGCGGGCCGGACCGGCCGCTGGCCGGGGCGCTCCCCGCCGGGGACGCCGCGCTGCGGTACGCGATCCGCTCCGAGGTGGACGCCGAGTACGGCGCGTCCCCGCGGGAGCTGAGCCTCATGTGGTTCGACGCGGGCGCCGAGCCGCGCGGCGGGGACGTGCTGCTGCCGGACGGCTACGACCGGCTCGCGGAGTTCCTGGCCCGGGGCCTGGACGTGCGGCTGGGCGCCCGCCTCGCCGCCGTGCGCACGGGCGACGACGGCGTGACGGCCGTGACCGCCGACGGCACCCGCCTGGCGGCCGATGCGCTGGTGGTGACCCTGCCGCTGGGGGTCCTCCAGCGCGACGAGATCGACTGGGACCCGTTCCCTCCGGACGCCAAGGTGGCGGCCGTCGGCCGCCTGGGCATGGGGGTGCTCGACAAGCTGTACCTGCGGTTCCCCGCCCGGTTCTGGGGCGACGCGTCGGTGCTGGGCCGGGTGGCGCCCGCCGCGGACGGCCGCTGGGCGTACTGGGTGAACCTGGAGCCGGTCACCGGGTCGCCGGTGGTGCTGGGCTTCAACGGCGGCGACGCGGCGCGCGGCCTGTCCGGCGCGTCCGACGGGCGGGTGCGGGACTCCGCGCTGTCGGCCCTGGCGGAGATGTACCCGGCCTGAGCGGGGCCCCGGACGCCACGGAGATCCGCGACCTGGGCTAACATGCCCCGGCTTGCGCGCGTAGCTCAGTGGATAGAGCGTTGGCCTCCGGAGCCAAAGGTCGCAGGTTCGAATCCTGCCGCGCGTGCTTCATCCGGGGCCCCATGTGGCCGGTCGCGGAATCGTCGCTACGATCGATCCCATGGCCCCCTTCTCCCTCCCCTCCCGCCGCGTCGCGGCCGGCCTCGCCGTGGCCGCGGCCCTGGCGGGCCTCGCCGGCTGCGGCGGCGACGGATCCTCCGCCGACCGCGTGCGCAGCTCCGTCGAGCAGACCCTCCAGGACGCCCGCCAGCGCCTCGACGGGCCGCTCGACTCGGCCCGCAAGCGCATCGACAAGGAGATCGCCGACGCGAGGGCCGGCGGGACCGCCGAGGCCCGCAGGCGCGCCGAGGCGGCGCTGCGCGACGCCCGCACGCGCGCCGAGGCGGCCATCGCCGATGCCCGCAGGCGCGGCGAGTCCGACCAGAACCTCAAGAAGCTGCGGGCCGAGGCGGACCGGCGGCTGAAGGACCTGCGGGCCCGCATCGACCGCGCCTTCGGCGGGTAGCCGGCGGTGGACCTGGGCCTGGCAGGGCGCGCCTACGTCCTCACCGGCGCGTCCCGCGGGCTGGGCCTCGCCACCGCGCACCAGCTGGTGGGCGACGGGGCCCGGGTGGTGCTGAGCGGCCGCGACCCGGCCGCGGTCGACGCCGCCACCGCAGGGCTGGGCCCGCTCGCGCGCGGCGTGGCGGCGGACCTGGCGGACCCGGAGACCCCCGGCCGGCTCGTCGCGGCCTGCGCGGAGACGTGGGGGCGCATCGACGGCGCCCTGCTGAGCGTCGGCGGCCCCCGCCCGGCGGGCTGCTCGCCACCGCCGAGGACGACTGGCGGACATCGTTCGAGACGGTGTTCCTGGGCGCCCTGCGCGCCCTCCGGGCCGTCGCGGCGGCGCTCGCCGACGGCGGGGCGATCGTGCTGGTGCTGTCCACCAGCGCGCGGGAGCCCATCGCCGGGCTCGCGATCTCCAACGGCCTGCGCCCGGGGCTGGCCATGCTCGCCAAGGAGGCCGCGACGGAGCTGGGCCCGCGCGGGATCCGCGTGAACGCACTCATGCCCGGCCGTATCGACACCGACCGCGTGCGGTCGCTGGACACCGGTCCCGAGGACCGGGCGCGCAAGGAGGCCGGCATCCCGCTGCGCCGGTACGGGCGCCCCGAGGAGTTCGGGCGGGTCGCGGCGTTCCTGCTGTCCCCCGCCGCCTCGTACGTCACCGGGGCGCTGGTCCCGGTGGAGGGCGGCGCCCTGCACGGCCCGTAGGGGGTGTGGCCCGCCCGCGCCCGGGGAACCGGGGGCGGGTGACCCTGACCGCCGCGATCGTCCCGGGCTGGCACGGCGGGACGCTCGCCTCCGCCGGCATCATCGCCGCCGGGATCGCCCTGTTCGCCGCGATCCTCGCGATCACCCACCAGCGCGAGCGCGCGTTCTCGGCGGCGGTCGTCTACCTCGCCCTGGGGGCGCTCGCCGCGCCGCTGCTCACCGCCCTCGGGGTGGCGTGGTACGACCCGGTCGCCGACGCGCACGTGGGCGAGCGGCTCACCGAGTTCGCCGTCGTCGTCGCGCTGTTCTCGGCCGGCGTGCGGCTCGACAGCCCGCTGCGCGGCCGGACGTGGGCGGCGCCCGGCGCGCTGCTGCTGGTGGTCATGCCGGCCACGATCGCGGCGGTCGCCGCGTTCGGGCACTGGGTGATGGGCCTCTCGGCGGGCGCCGCGATCGTGCTGGCCGCGGCGCTCGCGCCCACGGACCCCGTGCTGGCCGGGGACCTCGGCGTGGGGCCGCCCGGCGAGGAGCGGGAGGACGAGCCCAGCGTCGCGATCACCGCGGAGGCCGGGCTCAACGACGGCCTGGCGTTCCCGTTCGTGTTCCTGGGGCTGTTCGTCGCCGCCGGCGACGGCGGCTGGCTCGGGGAGTGGATCGCCGCGGACGTCGTGTGGGGCATCGCGGGCGGCCTCGCCATCGGCGGCGGGCTGGGCTGGATGCTGGGCTGGGCGTTCACCCGTCTGCGCGACCGGCGCCTGGTGTCGGAGACCCTGGACGGCTGGGCCGCGATCGGCGCCGTGCTGGTCATTTACGGCCTCACCGACATGGTGGGCGCGTACGGGTTCCTGGCGGCGTTCGCGGGCGGCATCGGCTTCCGGCGGTACGAGCGGGACCACGAGATCACCCGCGGCGCCCACGGCGGCGCCGAGATGGTGGAGATGGTCGGCGAGTTCGCCCTGATCCTTCTGCTCGGCAGCTCGCTCACCCTGTCCGGGCTCGGCGCGCCCGGATGGTCGGGGTGGCTGCTGGTGCCCCTCCTGCTGCTGGTCGTGCGGCCCCTGGCGACTTTCGCGGCCCTGCCCGCCCGGTGGGACCGGCGCGCGCGCCTGTGGATCGGCTGGTTCGGGGTGCGGGGCGCCGGCTCGCTCTACTACGCGAGCGCCGTGGCGGCGGCCGGCATCCTCGCTCCCGAGGAGACCCGCCTGGTGGTGTGGACCGTGATCGCGTGCGTGGTCACCTCGATCGTGGTGCACGGGGTCACCGGCCGGCCGGTCACCGATCGGCTCATCGTGCGGCGGGGCGCGGTGAAGGACGTCGCGGAGCCCGTCGAGCCGGTGCTGCCCGATCGCGGGGGCGGCGCTTGACGCACGCGGTGCCGCGGGTCGACGCTCGGCCGGTCCACGGCGAAGGAGACCCCATGCCCGCACCGCCCCCGCCCGACCTCGCCGGCCGCCTGGGACCGCTGGACGCCGGCGACCGGTCCGCATTGCTCGCGCTCGCCTGCGCCGCCCAGGAGATGGTCCTGCGGATGGATCCGGCCGTCGCGGACCGGGAGGGCCCGCCGCCCGACGGCGACGACCCGGTGGGACGCGCCGTACGGCACCGGGAGCTCGCCCTCCGGGTGGGCCGGCTGCTGGGCGAGGACGGCCTTCGGGCGCTCGTCGAACGGGTGCGGGAGGACGTCCCCGAGGCCACCGACGCCTTTCTCGAGCGCGCCGGGGACGAGGGCGGCGTGCTGGCGTTCGGCGAGTCCCGGCTCGGTGACCCGGGCGACGCGGTGCTGTTCTCCGACGGCCTGGGCTGCGTCGGCTCGTCCCTGGCGATCTTCGGAGGGGCGGGCATGATGGTCCTGGGGATGGCGACCGAGAACACCGGGGCGTTCGCGGCCGGCGCGGTGATCCTCGGCGTGGGCATCTACGGCGCCGCGACCTTCTGCTGAGCGGGTCCGCGGAACCCCTGAGCCCCGACCGTGCCGTGACCGATGCCCGCGGGGGGCCGCCGGGCGGAGCATGAACCGACGGCATCCGTGTGAAGGAGGTGCACGATGACCGACCGGCATCCGCTCCGCCTGGAGGCGCGCCTCGACGCGCCGCTGTCGCGGTGGATGTGGCTGGTGAAGTGGTTCCTCGCCCTGCCGCACGTCGTGGTGCTCGCGTTCCTGTGGATCGGGTTCGTGTTCGCCACCCTCGCGGCGTTCGTGGTGCGGCTCTTCACCGGCCGCTACCCGCGCGGGCTGTTCGGCTACACCACGGGCGTGCTGCGCTGGAGCTGGCGCGTGCAGGCCTACGCGTTCGGGCCGCTGTCGACCGACCGCTACCCGCCGTTCACCCTCGCCGACGTACCGGACTACCCGGCCCGCCTGGAGATCGACTACCCGGAGGGGCCCGGCCGCCGCGGCCTGCCGCTCATCGGCTGGTGGCTCATCGGGATCCCGCAGTACGTGATCGCCGGCCTGCTGGCCGGCGGCTGGGGCGCCCAGGTGAGCGTCGTGAGCGTGCTCGTGCTGGTCGCGGTGATCCTGCTGCTCGTGCAGGGCGCCTACCCGGCCGCGCTGTTCGACCTGGTGATGGGCTTCAACCGGTGGGCGCTGCGCACCACCGTGTACGCGGCGTTCATGACCGACGTCTACCCGCCCTTCCGGCTGGACGCCGGGAGCGTGGAGCCGGCTCCCGAGGGGCCGGCGCATATGCCGCCCGGGGCGGCGCCGGCCTGACGCCATCCCGGCCGCCACGGCGGCGGGTCGCGGGAGTATTCTCGCCCCGCCGCCTCACGGCGGCCGGATGTTCCCGACCTGGTGGTGCTCCCCCCGATGCGGTTCTCCATGGGCTCGAAGGGGCCCAACTTCTACGACCTGTTCACGCGGCACGGCGAGAACGCCGTCGAGGCGGCGCGCATGGCGCGCACCCGGTTCGCGGAGTGGCCGAACTCCGCCGTGCCCGGCGCGGCCCTCAAGGAGCTGGAGCGCGTCGGTGACGGCATCACGCACGACCTCGTGCAGCTGCTGAACACCCACTACGTCACCCCCTTCGACCGCGAGGACATCTACGAGCTCGCGACCCGCGGCGACGACATCGTGGACAACGTGTTCTACGCATCGCAGCTGCTCGACCTCTATGCCGTCGACCGCATGAACCCCGCGGCGATCGAGCAGTGCCGCGTGCTGGTGGCCGCCTGCGAGGAGGTCGCGACCGCCCTGGCGGGGCTCAAGGGCCGGCGCACCTCCCAGGAGACGCTGCTGCGCATCAAGAGCCTCGAGGACGAGGGCGACACCATCCAGCGGGACGCCATCGCCGCGCTCTTCCACGAGCCCGGCGTGGACCCGCTCTTCGTGATCCGGTGGAAGGACATCCACGAGGCCCTCGAGCGGGCGATCGACGCGTGCGAGACCGTCGCCCATGTCATCGGCAACATCCTGGTGAAGGCCGCCTGACCCCGTGCCCACCGACCTGCTGCTGGCCGCGGTCGTCGCGGCGGCGCTGTTCTTCGACTTCACCAACGGCTTCCACGACGCGGCGAACGCGATCGCCACCGGCATCTCCACCCGCGCGCTGCACCCGCGGGCCGCGGTGCTCATGGCGGCGGCCCTGAACTTCATCGGGGCGTTCGTGTCCCTGAAGGTCGCGGCGACCGTGGCCAAGGGCATCGTCGACCCCGGCGTGATCTCGCTGGACGTGGTGCTCGCCGGGCTCATCGGGGCCACCACCTGGAACCTCATCACCTGGTACCTCGGGCTGCCGTCCAGTTCGAGCCACGCGCTGATCGGCGGCGTCGCCGGCGCGGCCATCGCGGCGAACGGGTTCGACGTGCTCCTGGGCGACGGGCTCATCCACAAGGTGCTCATCCCGTCGCTGTCCGCCCCCGTGCTGGGCGCCGGCGTGGCGCTGCTGCTGATGGGGATCTTCCTGCTGGTGATCCGCCGCATGGCGCCCGCCCCGGTGAACATGGTGTTCCGGCGCATGCAGCTGGTGTCCGGCGGGTTCCTGGCGTTCACGCACGGCACCAACGACGCCCAGAAGACCATGGGCATCATCACCCTCGCGCTCATCGCCTCGGGCCACGCCAGCGCCGAGAACTTCGACGTGCCGTTCTGGGTGATCCTGTCGGCGGCGACCGCGATGGCCCTCGGCACGTACGCCGGCGGCTGGCGCATCATCCGCACGCTCGGGAGCCGCATCGCGAAGCTCCAGCCCCCGCAGGGCTTCGCCGCCGAGGCGTCCTGCGGCTCCATCCTCTACCTCACCGGCCACCTCGGGTTCCCGGTGTCGACGACGCACTGCATCTCGGGCGCCGTGATGGGCGCGGGCGCGACCCGCGGCCTGCGCTCGGTGCGGTGGGGCGTGGCCGGCAACATCCTGATCGCCTGGATCATGACCATCCCCTGCGCGGCGATCGTGGGCGCGCTGATGTCCGGGATCACGGAGATCCCCGGCGGATCCGCCATCGTCGCCATCCTGGGCGCCTGCGTCGCCGCGACCGCCTTCCTGGGCCGCACGCGCCTGGCGAAGATGGAGGCCGGGGCGCACTCCGCCGCATGAGCCCCGCCGCCCCGAGCCGCGTCGCCGTGGTGCTGGGCACCGGGGCGATGGGTCCGGAGATCGCCGCCGCCCTGGCGGACGCCGGGTGGCGGGTCCGGATCGCCGGCCGCACGCCGGAGCGCGCCGCCGGCGCCGCGGCGCGGGCCGCGGGGTTCGCGCGGGGTGACGGCCCCGCGCCCGAGGCGTGCGCGGCCGACGCCGCAGGCCTCGACGGCGCCCGCTTGGTGGTCGAGACGATCACCGAGGACCTGGCCGCCAAGCACGAGCTGCTGCGCGCCGTGGAGCCGCACCTGGCGGCGGACGCGGTGATCGCGACCAACACCTCCTCCCTGCGCATCGCCGACGTCGCCGCGCCCCTCGCGCATCCCGGCCGGTTCGCGGGACTGCACTTCCTCAAGCCGGCGCACCTCACCGGTGTCGTCGAGGTGGTGCCGGGCCCCGGGACGGACGCGGCCGTCACCGCGTTCCTGGAGTGCCTCGCGCACGACATGGGCAAGACCCCGCTGGTGGTGCGTGCCGACGTCCCGGGGTTCATCTGGAACCGCATCCAGTTCGCCGTGCTGCGGGAGTGCCTGCACATGCTGGAGGCCGGGGTGGCCAGCGCGGAGGACATCGACGCGGCGGTCGCCGCCGGCCTGGCGCCCCGCTGGATGGCGGCCGGGCCCCTCGCGACCGCGGACCTCGGGGGGCTGCGGACGTTCGCGGCGGTGTCGCGGCAGCTGTTCCCGCATCTGGCCGCCAACGCGGAGGTGCCGGAGGCCCTGACCTCGCGCGCCGAGCAGGGAGGGGCGTTCGCGTCGTGGACCGGCGGGGACGCCGCCGCCGAGGTGGCCCGCATGCGCGCCGACGCCCTGGCCGAGGGACGCCGGTTCGCCGAGCGACGGCGGGAGCTGGGCGCGTGACCGCCTGGTCGGCGCACCTGTCCACGCTGTTCACCGAGCTGCCGCCGCTGGAGCGCCCCGCCGCGGCGGCGGCCGAGGGGTTCGCCCTGTGCGAGACGTGGTGGCCGCCGGCCCCCGACCCCATGGACTGGGCCCGGGCCGTCCGCGCCGCCGGCCTGCGCGCCGCCGCGGTGAACGCCGACGGCGGGGACCTGGCCGCCGGTGAGCGCGGGTACTGCAACGACCCCGCGCGACGCGACGAGGTCGTGGCCGCCGCGGTCGCCGCCGCCGAGGTGGCCGTCGCCGGCGGCGGGTCCGCCGTGAACCTGCTCGCCGGCCGGGTGCGGCCCGGGGAGCCCCTGGAGGCGCAGCTGGCCGCCGCCGCGGACGCGGTGCGCGCGGCGGCGGACGCCGTCGCGGCGATCGGCGGGCGCCTGGTGATCGAGCACCTCAACGCCGTGGACGTCGACCGGCCGCTCCTGCCCACCCCCGCCGACGCGGCGGCCTTCGTGGACCGCGTGGCCCATCCGGCGGTGACGGTGCTGTTCGACGCCTACCACGCCGCGATGGCCGGCCTCGATCCGGTCGCCGCCCTCGACGACGTCGCCGGCCGCATCGGGCACGTCCAGTTCGCCGACCACCCGGGCCGCGGCGCGCCGGGCACCGGGCGGCTCGACCTGGGTGCCATCACGGCCCGGCTCGCGGAGCTCGGATACGACGGCCCGGTGGGACTGGAGTTCCTTCCCGGCGGACCCACCCCGCCCGCCCTGGCCGCGCTGCCCCGCTGAGGACCCGGCGGGGCGGCCGTCAGATGAGCCCGTCGCGGAGTTCCTCGAGCACGTCGGCCCAGTAGCGCCCCGGGGCGAGGGCATCCGGGTCGACCGACGCCATCCCGCGGTGCAGCCGCCGCACCTCCCGGTGCCGGTCCACGGGGGGCCGCCGGACCGCGGGAGGGCGGAGCTCCCCGCGCCGCCTGGCCTCCAGGAGCAGCCGTGACTCCTCCGCCGAGCGGATGACCACGGGCGGGACGTCCTCGCCGAGCCGGTCGCACACCGGCCGGAAGGCCGCCAGGAAGGCGAGGAACGCGGCGAGGTCCGAGTTCACCGGTTCCGGCTCCCCGGTGGCCCCGTACGCCACGACCGCGCGGGTCGCGGGATCGACGGCCAGGCGCAGGTCCCCCGCCCATTCCTCCGCGCCGATGTCGATGAGCGGCCCCGATGGGGCGGCGACGCGGCGCGGCCGTTCGAACACCACGCCCAGGATCCGCCCGTCCAGCACCGGCAGCCCGGGATCGGCGAGCAGGGCGGCGAGGTCCGAGCGCGCGTCGAGCGACCGGCCTCGGCGGCCGTCAGCCGGATGCTCCCCGCGGCGAACCGCGCGTCGGCCATGCCGCACGATCCCAGCGCGCCGGACGGGGCGTCGAGCGCCGGCGAGGTCCCGCGGCGACCGGACCCGGGGCGCCCGCGCGGGGCCGGACGGTAGGCTCGCCCGCGATGCGACGGATTCGCCCCCTGTTCGTCGCCGCGCTCTGCGCGGCCGCCGCCCTGCCCGCCGCCGCCGCCGCGCTCCTGCCGGCCGCCGCCCCCGGGCAGATGTTCTCCCCGAAGAGCTTCTGGAACACCCCGCTCGACGCGCGCGGGTCGCTCAACCCGAACTCCGCCGCGATCGTCGCCGAGCTCATCCGGCAGAAGGACGCCGCCGGCGGGCCTTGGCTGAACATCGAGAGCTACAGCGTACCGATCTACCGCGTGGGGCCGAAGGTGCCCCGTGTGCGCGTGTACGAGCCGTCCGGGCTGTTCCACCGCAAGGGCAGCACCTTCCGGTGGTCCTCCCCCGTGCCGGTTCCGGCGCGGGCCCGCCCGTCCGGCGGCGACGACCTGCACGTGGTGATCTGGCAGCCGTCCAGCGACACCATGTGGGAGTTCTGGGGCTTCAGCCGCAACGGGTCGCGCCTCACCGCCAAGGCCGGCGCCCGGATCATCGGCGTCTCGCGGTCGTCGGGCATCATCGAGGCCCCGTACGGCGCCACCGCGTCCGGCCTTCCGGCCGCCGGAGGCGTCATCACCGAGCGGGACATCCGGCGGGGCGTGATCGACCACGCCCTGGCGATCGCGATCCCCGCCCCGCTGAAGGAGCGCCTCACCTTCCCCGCGACCCGCACCGACGGCTGGTCGGACGACCCCGCCGCCCCCATGGAGGGGCAGCGCTTCCGGCTGGACCCGTCCCTGGACGTGCGCTCGCTGGGCCTGCACCCGCTGGTGCGGATGATCGCCGAGGCCGCGCAGAAGTACGGGATCGTGGTGCGCGACCAGTCGGGCGCCGTGGTGTTCTACGGCGAGGACCCGCGGGGCCTGGGCCGCAACGCGTTCACGCGCATCCTGGGCGGCCAGGACCGCAAGGCCCTGCTGGAGACCTTCCCCTGGGAGCGCCTGCAGGCGCTGCCGGTGCGGCCGTTCTGCTGCTGGCAGAACTGGGACTACAAGGCCCCCAGGACGATCCTCGCCCGCTGACCCGGCGCGGGTGCGGCGGGCCGCACGCGGGTATGGTGCGGTCGCACGCGCGGCCCCCGGGCCGCGCGCCGAACCGGAAGCGGAAAAGGACGCCATGCAGACCGTCATGAAGATCGGGGCCGACTCGGTCCAGTACGCAGACCGCCTGTCGGAGCTCTTCGGCACCTTCGGGGTGGACGTCAACGACGACGACGCCCTCGACCCGGTGGGGATCCTGCCGGCCTTCGTGCTGAGCGGTGCGTCCATCAGCACCGAGGCCCACACCCACGGCGACCACATGCACGTGACGAGCATCACCGTGCAGGTCCCGGACGAGCTGGAGGAGGCGTTCTACGCGACGCTGCCCCAGGTCCTGGTCGCCGAGGACGAGGACGACGAGGACGACGAGGACTGATCGCAGGGAGCGGCGGCCCGCGCCTCCACCGGCGGGCCGCCGCTGCCGATGAAGGGACGTGACCCCGGTCCCGTCCTGGAAATGGCTCTGGCGCTATGTGACCGGAGCGCTGGTCATCGCCGTCCTCGGCGTGCGGTACTTCGCCGACGACGCCCCCCTCGCGCCGCTGCAGATGGTCGAGCTGGGCATCCACGAGTCCGGCCACTGGTCCCTCATCTGGGCGCCGCGCACCATCTACTTCCTGGGCGGCACCGTGGCCCAGATCGCCGTCCCCCTCGCCGTGGGGGCGTACCTGGCGCTGCGCATGCGCGACCCGCTGGGCGGCGCGGCGGGCCTGGCGTGGGCCGGGCTGTCGTGCCACGGGGCCGCGGTCTACATCGCCGACGCCCCGTACGAGCGCCTGCAGCTGGTGGGCGGCGACACCCATGACTGGGCGTGGCTGCTGGGCCCCGACGCGTTCGACGCCATCGGATCGGCCGGGGCTGTGGCGCAGACGGTCCGCACCATGGGCGTCCTGATGGTCGTCGCCGCGGTGGCCTGGTGCGCGGTGATGCCGGTGCTGATCTCCCGCCGCGGGGAGCTGCCCCGCACGCGCGTGCCGGGCATGCCGGCCCCGGAGCCGCCCGCCTCGGATTGAGACGGGGCGGGCCGCCCGCGCACCGCGGCGCGGGCGGCCGTGCGCCTCACTCGGCCGGGGGCCAGCGCTCCTCGGGCTTGGCCTGCTGGCCGCCGGCCAGCACCATCCGCTGCCGGCCCGGGTCCATCGCCTCGTACGGGCGGATGACCGGGGCCCGCCAGGTGACGTAGCTGCGGCACGCCGCGTCGGGGTCGTCCGGGTTCTGCCGGATGGCCTCCGCGAGGGCGTGGGCGTCGCCCAGGCCCAGGCCGGAGCTCACGCCCGTCTCCGGGCCGAAGAAGTGGGCGGAGTCGCCGATGATCACGACGCCCGGCTTCCACCACTCGGGGGCGGAGAGCAGCCGGGGCTCCGAATAGCGCACCTGGTCCATGGAGGTGAGCCCCGAGATGCCCTTCTCGCACTCGGGCAGCAGGCGGATCCACATCTCCTTGATGGCGTCGAGGCCGGGGGCGAGGGCGGCCTCCTCCCCCACCTTCTCGCAGGTCCGCCACCCGGCCGAGCCCTGCGGCCAGCCGAGGGTGCCGATGTGGGAGCCGTCGGAGAGGTAGCCCATCGCGAACGACACGCCGCCCGGCTCGGGGCTCATCCACGTGAGGGACGCCTCGGCGAGCGGCTCGATCTTCACCTCGAGCCCGGCCATGTCCCGCACCCGGGAGCCCACGCCGTCGCACGCGACCACGAGGTCCGCCTCGTAGGTGGTGCTCGAGGAGCCGTCGTTGGAGGTCGCCACGACGCCCACCACGCGGCCGCTGTCGTCGCGCACCAGGTCGGACACCACGTGCTCGTGCACGATCGGGAGGTCCTCGGCCAGGGCGGTGAGCAGCTTGCCGACCTCCACGCACACGGCCACGGCGGAGCCGTCGGGGCGCGGGGCGATGTCCCAGCCCTGCTTGCGCACGCCGTCGAGGACGCCGATCTCCTCCAGCGGCGGGTATCCCTGGAAGCCGAGCATGTAGCCCCGGGGGACGTACGCCCCGGCCGGCATCCGCTCGATGATCACCGGTTCGAAGCCCCGCATCCGCAGCAGCCGGCCGAGCGTCATGCCGACCATGCCGCCACCGCTGATCACGACCTTCATTCGTGCCTCCCGTCGCAAAGGAACCTGATCGAGCATACCCGCGGGGCATCCCCTCGGCCGCGGCTCAAGGCCCCCGGAACCGGGGCCGATCCTCCAAAGAGCACCCATGCGCGCCATCCCCTCCCAGCACGCCCGAAGCGGCGCGTCCTCGATCGCCCACGCGTCGGGCCTCGCGCGCGTCCGGCGCCTGCAGCAGCTGCAGATCGCGATCCTCGTGGCCATGGCGATCCTGGTGTCCGCGCTGGGGCTGCTCGCCGGGCGCTCGCTGCTGCACGCCACCGCCGGCCAGCGCGCGGAGAACGACTTCCTGCGCGAGCTGGTGGCCGTGCGGGACCAGGCGCGCCTCACGCAGATCGCCTATTGGCGCACCACCGCCCGCGGCCGGCAGGGGGTCACGCCCCAGCTCGGCCTGCGGCTGGCGTCCCTCACGGCGGTCTCGGAGGATCTCGCCGCCCGGCAGGCCGACGGCCTCACGGCCGGGCCCGCGGCCGCGGCCGCGGCGCGGCGCGTCGTGTCGGGCTTCGCGGTGATCTCCCGCGCGGTGGGCGTGTACCTCGCGACCACGGACCCCGCCCTGCGGCGCCGGCAGGTCGACCGGACGCTCGTCCGGGTCGACCGCCTGGGCGTGGACTACGACCGCTGGGTCGAGGCGCGCGTGGACGCGGCGAACCGCGCGTCCCAGAACCTCGACGCGACGATCCGCCGCCTCGCGGTCGAGGGGCTGCTGGCGGTGATCGCCCTCACGGCGGTGGGGGTGGTGCTCTGGGTCGCCCTGGGTCGCACCCGCAACCGGGTGCTCGCCCACATCGAGACGGCGCGCCGTGAGCAGGCCGCCCTGCGCCACGTGGCCGAGCTGGTCGCCCGGGAGGACGACGGGGAGTCCGTCTTCGCCGCCCTGGCGCGTGAGGTCGTGCTGCTCACCGGCGCGGAGGCCGGGTGGGTCCTGCGGATCGAGGAGGACGAGGGCGTCGTCGCGGCGGCCGCGACGGGCGGGGACCTCGACATGCTGATGGGCCGCGGGTTCCGCGGGCCGATCCTGCCGGGCGGCACCGTCGCGAACGCCCTGGCCGCCGGCGGTCCCGCGCGCACCGAGGCCGAGATGGTGCTGCCCGGGCCCATCGCCGGGGCGTTCGGGGACCGCGGCATCCGCGTCGGGCTCGCCACCCCCGTCCTGGTCGCCGGGCGGGTCTGGGGCGCGGTGGTCGTCGTCGCCAGCGACCCCGGGCGGCTGCCCGCGGGAAGCGAGGACGCGCTGCTGCCGTTCGCCCGCCTCGCCGGCCTGGCGATCGGGAACGCCGAGGCGCGGCGCCGGCTCGCCGAGCGCGCCTCCACCGACCCGCTCACCGGCCTCCCCAACCACGGGGTGTTCCACGAGCGGCTCCACGACGAGACCGCGGTCGCGATCCGCAGCGGCGCCCGCCTGTCGCTCGCGGTCATCGACCTGGACCACTTCAAGGAGATCAACGACGCCCACGGGCACCAGACCGGTGACCTGGTGCTCGCCGAGGTCGCCCGGCGCCTGCGCTCGGCCGCGCGGGAGGGCGAGGTCGTCGCCCGGGTGGGCGGCGAGGAGTTCGCCTGGATCATGCCGGGCACCACCGTGGACGACGCCGTCGCGGCCGCCGAGCGCGCCCGCGCCGTCATCGCCTCCGAGCCGGTCGAGGGCCTCTCCCTGTCGGCGTCGGTCGGGGTGTGCGAGCTGGACGACGCCGGCACCGCGGGCGAGCTGTTCCGCCTCGCCGACGCCGCGCTGCTGCTCGCCAAGGCGCACGGCCGGGACATGACGGTGCGGTTCGAGCCGGGGGTCCTGGACGAGCCCGACGGCGACGAGCGCCTGCGCCGCGCCGAGCGGGCGCGGACCCTCGCCGCCCTGCGGGCGCTCGCCCGCGCCGTCGACGCGCGGGACGCCGCCACCCAGCGGCACTCCGAGCGCGTCGCGGACCTCACGTTCCGCATCGCCCTGGAGCTCGGCTGGCCCGACGACCGCGCCCGGGCGCTGCGCGAGGCCGCCCTGGTGCACGACGTCGGGAAGATCGGCATCCCGGACGACGTCCTGCGAAAGCCCGCCGGCCTCACCGAGGCCGAGTTCGCGCAGGTCGCGGCCCACCCGGAGCTGGGCGCCGTCATCGTCGCCGAGGTGCTCTCACCGGAGCAGGTCGAGTGGGTGCGCCACCACCACGAGCGCGTCGACGGGGGCGGGTACCCGGCCGGCCTGGGCGGCGAGCGGATCCCGGAGGGCGCGCGGATCCTCGCGGCGGCCGACGCGTGGGACGCGATGACGGCCGACCGGCCCTACCGGCGCGCCCTCACCCCCGCCGCCGCCCTGGCGGAATGCCGCCGCGTGGCCGGCACTCAGCTCGACGCGTCCGCGGTCGCCGCCATGGAACGGCTGGTTGCGTCCGGGGACCTGGAGGAGACGGGCGAGGAACGGCCCGGCTGGACCCTCCCCGTCACGGCCTGATTCCGGGGATTCGACTGCCGGGCGATCCGGTACTACCCTAGGCGCGCCCACGGCCCCGCGGGGCCGGAAACGTCCACGTCGCGGGACCGTGCCCAGGCTCCAACGACCTCCCTCGCCCTCCGGGGATCCCGGCGCGTCCGGGCTCGCGCGCGTCCGGCGCCTCCAGCTCGCGCAGTTCGCCGTCCTCGTGCTGATGGCGGCGGTGGTCGCCGGCCTGGTGCTCACCTCCGGCCGCACCCTGCTGCACGCCACGGCGAAGCAGCGGGACGCGGAGACCTTCCTGCGGGACCTCAGCGCACTGCGCGACGACGGCCGGATGCTCCAGGTGCGGTTCTGGGAGGAGCAGGCGAGCGGGGGCATGTCGGTGCGGCCGGAGCTGCTGCGGGACATCCGGGCCCTCGGCGACCGGGCGCGGGCGCTGGCGGAGCGCCAGCGGGAGCGGATGCCCTCCGACCCGCGCATCGAGGAGGCCACCCTGCGCGTGCTCGCGCTGTACCGGCTCATCGAGGCCGGCGCCGGCGCCATCGCCGTGAGCGACGACCCGGGCAGGCAGGCGAACCTCATCGCCATGGCGCCGGGGCTGACCTCACGGGTCTCGGAGGAGCACAACCGGTGGGTCGAGCTGCGCCGTGCGGCGGCCGAGGGCGCCACCCGCGACCTGGACGGGACGATCCGGTCCCTCACGGTCCGCGCCGTGGTGGTGGTCGGCGTGCTGAGCGCCGCCGGAATGCTGCTGTGGCTCCTGCTCGCGCGGGCGCGGAACCGCGTGCTGGCGCACGTCGAGGGGGCGGCGCGCGAGCAGTCCGCCCTGCGGGCGGTCGCCGAGACCGTCGCCTCCGAGGCGCCGCACGAGGAGGTGTTCGGGGCCCTGGCCGGCGAGGTCCTCTCCCTCACCGGGGGCGACGCGGCATGGGTGATCCGCGTTCACGACGACGGCGCCGCGGAGGCCATGGGCGCGGAACTCGGCGGCGACCCGGACCTGAGCCGGCTGGCGGTGGGCGTGCCGGCGGCCGTGGCGCCCGGCGGGCTGCTCGCCCGCGTCCTGGACTCCGGGTCCCCCGTGCGCATGACCCGCGGCCTGGCCCTGCCCGACCCCGCGGAGGGCGTGTTCCGGCGCACCGGGATGCGCGCCGGGATCGCCGCCCCCATCCGCGTCTCGGGGCGCACCTGGGGCGCGGTGGTGGTCGTCGCACGCGAGCCGGACCGCCTGGCGGAGGGCATCGAGGACCGCCTGGAGCCGTTCGCCCGGCGGCGGCTGGCCGAGCGGGCCGCCACGGACTCGCTCACCGGCCTGCCCAACCACGGGGCGTTCCACGCGCGGCTCCGGGAGGAGGCGGCCCTGGCGCTGCGGGACGGCCGGCCGCTGGCGCTGGCGGTGCTCGACCTGGACCACTTCAAGGAGGTCAACGACGCCCACGGCCACCAGGCCGGGGACCGGGTGCTGGCGGAGGTCGCCGCGCGCCTGCGGGCCGCGGCCCGGGACGGCGAGCTGGTCGCCCGCATCGGCGGTTAGGAATTCGGGTGGATCATGCCGGGGACGGGCGCCGGCGGGGCCGTCCGCGCCGCCGAGCGCGCCCGCGCATCGGTGGGCGCACTGCCGCTGGCGGAGGGCATCGTGCTGTCGGCCTCCGCGGGGGTGTGCGACCTGGACCTGGCGGGCACCCCCGGCGAGCTGTTCCGCATGGCCGACGCGGCCCTGCTGGCCGCCAAGGCCCAGGGCCGCGACATGACCGTGCGTCATGCGCCCGGCGCCGACCGGGACGGGGTGCCGCGGGCCGAGCGCGCCCGGACCCTGGCGGCCCTGCGCGCGCTGGCCCGCGCCGTCGACGCCCGTGACCCCGCCACCCAGCGGCACTCCGAGCGCGTCGCCGACCTCACGCACCGCATCGCCGTGGCCGCCGGCTGGAGCGGCGACCGCGCCCTGGCGCTGCGGGAGGCCGCCCTGGTGCACGACGTCGGCAAGATCGGGATCCCCGACGCGATCCTGCTCAAGCCGGCGGCGCTCACCCCGGCGGAGTTCGCGCGCGTCACCGCCCACGCGGACCTGGGCGCCACGATCGTGCACGAGGTGCTCACCGAGGAGCAGGTGGGCTGGGTCCGCCACCACCACGAGCGGGTCGACGGGCGCGGGTACCCGGCGGGCCTCGCGGCCGACGGCATCCCCGAGGGCGCGCGCATCCTCGCCGCCGCGGACGCCTGGGACGCCATGACGACCGACCGCCCGTACCGGTCCGCGCGCACCCCCGGGGAGGCCCTCGCCGAGTGCGCCCGCGTGTCGGGGAGCCAGCTCGACCCCGCCGCCGTCGCCGCGCTGGCGAGGGTGGTCACCGACCACGCCGGTGCGGATGACCCCGGCTCCCGGGCGGCGGCCACGGCGGTCGCGGAGCCGTACTAACCTGACGGGATGACCGAGATCTCCGAGCTCCGGCGGCTCAACGCCGTTCACTGGGTGCGCCTCCCGCAGGGCGCCGAGGCCCCCTTCGCCGTGTACGTCAACGGCTCGCCCCGCGAGGAGGGCGAGGGCTTCCACGTCGAGGGCGACCGCATCCGCTTCACCCCGCCCCTGCACGCCCGGCCCAAGCTGGGGTTCGGCCGCTCCGTGATGCTCTCGCTGGGCATCGGGGTCTACGGCGACCTGAAGGGCGACACGCTGGACATCACGTTCCACCGCGGCGGGCGGATGGAGTCCCGCGCGGAGGTCAGGCTGGTGCCGACCCCGCAGGAGGACGCACCGAGCTGACCAGGTCCCGGCGCCAGTCGCGCGCCGGGCGCCACCCCGCGGCCGCCAAGCGGCCGGGCACCAGCTGCACGGATGTCCGCACCGCCTCGGCGAGCGGACCGCCGAAGCTCAGGGACGCCAGCCGCGGCGGGATGTGGTCGGGGCGCAGCGCGCCGAGCTCCGCGCAGATGGCGTGCACCAGCTCCTTCTGGGTGGGCACGTCCTCCTCCGCGGCGGCGTGGGCGCCCGCCGGCAGCTCCAGGGCGGCGCGCATCGCCGCCGCGGCGTCATCCGCGGAGATGAGCGGCATGCGGTTCGCGCCGTCCCCGATGATCCGGTAGCGGGAGCCCATGAGGCCGCGCACCACGGCGGAGAGCATCCCGGTGGGGCCGTAGACCCACCCCAGGCGGACGATCCGCGTCCCGGGGCCGCGCAGCGCATCCTCGGCGGCGGCGGCCGGACGGGCCAGTGCGGCCGGCCGCAGGGGGTCGTCCTCCCCCACGTGGTCGCCGGGGCGGTCCCCGTGCACCAGCGCGGACGAGGCGAGCACCACGGGCCGGTCGCCCGGCGGCCTCGGCGATCGCGCGCGCCGCCGCGGCGGCCTGCGAGGCGGCCCGGCGCACCGAGGCACCGCGCACCGGCGGGGAGAAGCGCGGCAGCCCGGCGTGCCACACCACGTCGGCCTCGGCGATGCGGGCGGTCCAGGCGCCGGGCTCGGCCAGGTCGCCCACCACCACCTCGGCGCCCAGTGCCGCGAGCGCCGGGCCGTCCGCCACGTTCCGCACGACGGCGAGCACGGTGTCGCCGCCGGCGAGCAGGTCGCGCAGGAGCCGGCCGCCGACGAGGCCGGTGGCACCGGTGAGGAGATGGACCGCCATGGCGGCGGAAGGCTACCCGGAGCGGGGCGCGTCGGCGTCCAGGGCCTTCCAGGCCCGGGCCAGGCGCCCGCCGGCGATCTGCCGCGACAGCCACAGCTCGGCCGCCGGCACCTCGCGCAGGGCCTCGACGAGCCGGCGTTCGCGCCATTCCCGGAAGTAGGCGGGGTCGACGTCGAGGCCGGCGGCGATGCGCCGCAGCAGGTCGTCGCCGGGCGGCTTGCGCTTGCCGGTCGCGTGGTCGTGGAGGTTGCCCACGGGGACCAGGCAGCGGGACTCCAGATCGCGGAAGCTCATGCCGCGGAACGCCAGCGCGGCGCGCAGCGCATCCCCGAACGGCTCCGTCGACCATGGCGGCTGCTGTTGCGGCACCGTCACAGGATACGAATCCCGGACCGCGGACGGGGGATGACGGCCGCGATCATCGATAGCATCGGCCGAACTTGACCGAACCGAAGGACACAGCCGCGACGCCCCAGGGCGAGTCCGCCGAGCCGCCCGAGGCTCCGCCGGACGAGACCGCCGGGACGCCCGAGGCGCAGCCGGGGGACGCGCCGGAGACGGCGGCGGACCCGGAGGCCGCCGGCGAGCAGCCCAGGCGCCGGTCGCTGCGCCTGCGGCGGCGGGAGGCCGGGCCGGGCGAGGACCCGCAGGAGACGGGCGTGATCGAGCGCCCGCCCGATCCCGACCAGCGCACCGGCGCCATCGCCGTGCCGGCGCCCGCCGGGGGCGGCGCCCGCCTGCGCCGCGAGCGCCGCGAGCTCATGGCCAAGCGCGAGGAGATGCTCTTCCACCTGGGCGGGCTCACGTTCGAGCTGTTCCGTGCCGGCCGCCTGGGCGAGGCCGTCGCCCGGCACCGCGCCGGGATGATCGCCGAGGTCGATGACGCCGTCCGGTTCATCGACGCGCAGCTGGAGGAGATCCAGCGGCAGAAGGGCCGTCCCGCCGGCGTCGCCGCCGGGGGCCCGGCCGAGGCCGGGGCCTGCCTGGTGTGCCGCGCGCCGTTCTACGCCGAGGCCCGGTTCTGCATGCAGTGCGGGGCGCGCTTCGCGCCGCCCCCGCCGGAGCTGCTCACCCCGGGCGGCACGCAGGTGATCCCGGTGCCGCCCCAGGCCGCGGAGGGTGCGGGATGACCGGTCCCGGCGAACCGGCCGGCGCGCCGCAGGAGCCGGAGACCCCGAACGCCGCGGCCCCGGAGGAGGAGTCCGGGCCGCCGCGCTGCCGCGAGTGCGACGCCGTCCTGGACGATCATCAGACCTATTGCCTGGAGTGCGGCGCCCCCACCCCCCTCGCCCCCAGCCTGCGGCGGCGCGGCGGCATGGGTGCCCTGGCGGCCGGCCTGGCGGTGCTCGGCGTGGGCGCGGGTTTCCTGGGCTATGCCGTCGCGTCCGACGACGGCGGGAGCGGCCGGCCGGCGACGGTGCTGACGGCCCCGCCCCCGGTCACCACGCCGTCGACGATCGACACCACCGGCATCGGGACGGGTCCGCTGCCCCCGGACACGTCGGCCACCACCCCCACCTCCCCCGACGTCGGCACGGGCACCGGGTTCGTCACCACCACCTCGGGCTCCACGGCGCCCGGCACGCCGCTCCCGGGTACCTCGACCGGCACGACCGACACCGGCGGGGGCCTCCCGGCGGACACCACCGGATCGCTCCCGGGCACCACGACCGACGCCACCACGTCGGCCGCCGAGCCGCCGGACACCGGGGAGCCGTCGTCGGACTGGCCCGTGGGCACCTCCGCGTGGACCGCCGTCGTCGCCTCGGCGGAGGACCCCGACGCGGCGCGCCAGCAGCGCAGCAGGGCCCGGGCGGCGGGCTTCGGCGGGGCCGGGATCCTGATCTCGGACGACCACCCCAACCTCTCGCCGGGCCTGTACGTGGTCTACATCGGCGTGTTCAGCGACCGGGGCCGCGCGGTGTCGATGGCCGACCGCGCCCGGGCGACGTTCCGCGGCGCGTACGCCCGCTACGTGGAGTCCTAGCGGGGCAGCGGGACGCGGCCGCCGACGCGGGTGCGGTCGCCGGCCACGACCAGGACCGGCCGGGCGCCGCGCACCGCGCGGCCGCGCAGCGTGAAGCGCCCGTCCGCGCCGGCCCGCCGCGATGCGGACGCGCCGGTGACCCCGGCCAGGCGCACCGGCAGACGGGCGCCGGCGGGCCCCAGGGTGCCCCGCACGACCAGCAGCCGCCCGCGGCGGCGCACGGTGACGCCCGAGGCGCGCACGGCGACCACGTAGCGGCCGATGTCCCGCAGGACCAGGGCGCCGTCGCCGGGGTCGGCGTCCACGGTGAGCCGCACGGCTCCCCCGGCCGGGACGGGCACGGTCACGTCGCGGCCCGCCCCGCCGGCCGCGACGACGTTCACCCGGCCGGCTCCCGCCGACAGGCGCAGCGTCCCGGTGCCCGCGACCCGCACCAGCAGGCGCCGCGTGCGCGGCGGCGGCGCCGCGACGGGCGACCGGAAGGCGGCCGGGTCGCCCCGCACGGTGAGGGCCGCCGGCGGCCCGGGGTCCACCAGCGCGGCGCCGGCCGTGAACTCCCAGCCCGGCAGCGGGGCCGAGAACGGGCCGACGGCCGCGACGTCCACCAGGCCCCCCAGGGTCGCCGAGGGGTCGAGCACCAGCCGCACGCGCCGCCCCGCGACCGCCGCGACCGGCACGGCCCGCACGGTGCCCCGGGCGTCCGCGTCGACGGTCCCGAGCGGCACGGCGGCTCCGCCGCCGGCGGGCTCGGCGGACACCCCCACGGCGGCGCCGGAGCCCGACCGCACGCGCAGGAGCAGCGCCTGCGCCCCCGCCGGCACCTCCACCTCGGCGGACCGCAGGGTGGCGTTGGCCGAGAGCCGCAGGGCCGGCGTGCCGTCCGGCAGGGACACCGGCACGGGCGCGACCGGCCCGGTGGCGCTCCAGGCGGTCCCGCCGGCGAGCACGGGCCCGGGGGCGCCCGGCAGCTCGGCGGGGGCGGCGAGGTCCGCGCCGGGCAGGCCGGGCGGGACCACCGCCGGGAGCGCGGCGGCGGGGGCGGCGAGGAGGGCGGCCGCGATGATGACGAGGGGCGTGTGCAGGCTGCGGGCCGGGGCGGTGGATAGTGTGCCCGGCGATGATAGGCGCGGCGACGGCAGGGCGGCGGCGGGGCGTGGTCGGCGTCGACGTCGGCGGCACCTTCACCGACGCGGCGCTGGTCGTGGACGGCCGGCTGTTCACGGCCAAGGTCCCCACGCGCCCGGACGACCAGAGCGCGGGCGTGGTGGACGCCGTCGCCCGCGTGCTCGCGTCGGCCGGCATGGCCGCGGACGGGCTCGGCCGGTTCGCCCACGGGATGACGGTGGGCACGAACGCCCTGCTGGAGGACCGGCTGGCGCCCGCGGCGATGGTCGCCACGGAGGGGTTCGGCGACCTGCTGGAGCTGCGGCGCCAGGACCGGGCCCACCTCTACCGCCTGGAGGCCCACCATCCCCCGCCGGTGATCCCGCACGAGCGCGTCGCGGAGGTGCGGGAGCGCTGCGGCCCGGAGGGCGTGGTGGTGCCGCTGGACGCCGCCTCCCTGGAGGCCGCCGTCGCGCGGGTGGCGGCGATGGACGTGCGTGCCGTGGCCGTGTGCCTGCTGTTCTCGTTCGCGCATCCCGAGCACGAGCGGGCCGTGGGCGAGGCCCTGCGCGCCGCGCTGCCCGGCGTGCACGTGAGCTGCTCCAGCGACGTGCTCCCCGAGATCCGGGAGTACGAGCGGGCGTCGACGACGGCGGTGGACGCGGCCCTCACCCCCGTGCTGCGCGGCTACCTGCACCGGCTGGGGGTGCGCGCCGCCGAGGCCGGCCTGCCCGAGCCGGAGATCATGCAGAGCAGCGGCGGCCTCATCGACCTGGGGGGCGCCGCCGACCACGCCAGCCGCACCGTGCTGAGCGGCCCGGCGGGCGGGGCGATGGGCGCCGCCGGCATCGCGGCGTCCGCCGGGATCCCGCTGGCCCTCACGTTCGACATGGGCGGGACGTCCTGCGACGTCGCGCTCATCCGCGACGGCGCACCGGGGCGCACCGGGGGCACGGTCATCAACGGCCGCCCGCTCCACCTGCCGATGCTCGACGTGGAGACCGTCTCGGCCGGCGGCGGCAGCATCGCCTGGGCGGACAGCGGCGGCGCGCTGCGCGTGGGCCCGCGGTCGGCGGGGGCTCGGCCCGGGCCGGCGGCCTACGGCCTGGGCGGCACCGAGCCCACGGTCACCGACGCGAACGTCGTGCTGGGGCGGCTGGAGGGCGCGGGCGAGCTGGGCGGCGCGATCACCCTCGACCCCGGCCGGGCCCGGGCGGCGGTGGCGGACCTCGCGGAGCGGCTGGGCCTGGACGTCCCCGCCTGCGCGCGGGGGATCATCCGCGTCGCCAACCAGGAGATGGCCCGCGCGCTGCGGCTGGTGAGCGTGGAGCGCGGCATCGACCCGCGGGGCGGCACCGTGATCGCCTTCGGCGGCGCGGGGCCCATGCACGCATGCGAGGTGGCCGAGGAGATCGGCGCCGCCCGGGTGCTCGCGCCGGCCGCCGCCGGGGTGCTGGCGGCCCTGGGCCTCGTGACGGCCGGCGAGCGCCGCGACCGCACCCGCACCGTCCTGGTGCCGCTCGCCGACGCCGGGCGGCTCCGGGCGCCGCTGGACGAGCTGGTCGCCGCCGCCGTGGCGGAGCTGCCGGGGGCGGTGGTCACCGTGGCCGCGGACTGCCGCTACACCGGGCAGCGGCACGCCCTCACCGTCGACTGGCCCGGGGCCGGCGCGGATCCCGCGCGCCTCGCCGGGGCGTTCCACGAGGCGCACCGCCGCCGCTACGGCGACGCCGCGCCCGGGCATCCGGTGGAGGTCATCACGCTGCGGGTCGCGGCCGAACGGCCCGGTACCCCGCCCCCGCCCCCCGGACCGCCGGAGGGCGCGCCGGTGCACGGCCCGGCCGCGATCGTGATGGACGGGGCGACCTGCTGGCTGCCGGCGGGGTGGACCGCGGTGCGCGACGCCGCGGGGTCGGTGGACGCCCGCCGCGACGGGACGGAGGGCGCATGGACCCCGTGAGCCTGCGCGTGATGGCGAACGCCCTGCGGGCGGTCGCCGAGGAGATGGAGGCCGCCATGGTGCGGGCCGCCCACTCCCCCAACATCACCGAACGGCGCGACTGCAGCACCGCCCTGTTCGACGCCGGGGGGCGGATGGTCGTGCAGTCGGCGTCCATCCCGGTGCACCTGGGCGCGATGCCCGAGGCCGTCGCCGCCGTGATCGCGCGCGGCGCCGCCGCTCCCGAGGTGTGGGTGGTCAACGACCCGTACCGCGGCGGCACCCACCTGCCGGACCTCACGCTGGTGAGCCCGGTCGTGCTGGGCGGCGCGGTCGCCGGCTACGCGGTCACCCGCGCCCACCACGCCGACGTGGGCGGCATGAGCCCGGGCTCCATGCCGGCGGGGTCGCGCGAGCTGGTGCAGGAGGGCCTGGTGCTGCCGCCCGTGCGCCTGGTGGGACCGGACGGCCGGCCCACGGACGTGCTGGCGGTCATCCTGGCCAACTCCCGCACGCCCGCCGAGCGCGAGGGCGACCTGCGCGCGCAGCTGGCCGCCCACCGGCTGGCCCAGGCCCGGATGGAGGAGGTGGCCGCGCGCCACTCCCCGGCCACCGTCGCCGAGGCGATGTCCGAGCTGCTGGCGTACGCGGAGCGCCGCACCCGGGCGGAGATCGCGCGGATGCCCGACGGGCGGTACACCGCCGAGGAGTTCATGGAGGGCGACGGCGTCACGGATGCCCCACTGGCGATCCGCGTGGCGGTGGAGATCGCCGGCGACCGGATGCGCGTGGACTTCGGCGGCACCGACCCCGCCGGCCCGGGCAACTGCAACTGCCCCATCGCGGTGACCCGCAGCGCCGTCTACTTCGTGGTGCGCTGCGCCACCGACCCGGACATCCCGGCGTCCGCCGGGGCGTTCGCGCCGGTGGAGGTCGTCGCGCCCGAGGGCAGCCTGGTGAACGCCTCCGCGCCGTCGGCGGTGGCCGGGGGCAACGTCGAGACCAGCAGCCGCATCGTGGACGCGGTGTTCGCGGCCCTGGGCCGGGTGCTGCCGCTGCCGGCGCAGGGCCAGGGCACCATGAACAACCTCACCCTCGGCGGCGCCGGGTTCACCTACTACGAGACCCTCGGGGGCGGCCAGGGCGCCTCCCCGGACGCCGACGGGCCGTCGGCGGTGCACGTGGCGATGAGCAACACCCTCAACACGCCCGTCGAGGTCCTCGAGATCGCCTACCCCCTGCGGGTGGAGGCGTACCGGGTGCGCCGCGGCTCCGGCGGCGCCGGCGCGCACCGGGGCGGGGTCGGCGTGGAGCGCCGCCTGCGGGCGCTGGCCGGCATGGAGGCCTCGGTGATCGCCGAACGCCGGGCGTCCGGCCCGCGCGGCGCCGCCGGGGGCGCGGACGGGGCCCCGGGCCGCACCACCGTCAACGGCGCGCCGGTGCCGGCGAAGTGGCGCGGCAGGCTGTCCGCCGGCGACGTCCTCTCCATCGAGACGCCGGGCGGCGGCGGCTGGGGCGTCCCCCCGGAATGACGACGGGCGCCCGGCGTGCACGCGCCGGGCGCCCATCGCGGTCCCGGTGCGCCGCGGCCCCTTGGGTCGGGTTCCCCGCCGGGCGCTCCCGGGTGGCTGCGCGCCCCGCAGACGGGGGCGCGCGATCTACGCGGCCCTGAGCCCCGGGCCGACCTCGGTCCAGATGCTGTGCCCGCAGGCGTGGCAGTGCGCGTGCCCGCGGTCGCCCTCGCGGCGGACGCCGTCGCAGTGCACCCATGCGCCGCAGCGGCCGTCCTCCTCCCAGGTGGACGCCCCGCACCCCATGCAGCTGTCGGGCAGGTAGCGGGCGCTGGTGACCTTCACGGACTCCCAGCAGTAGCGGCATGCGTAGACGCGCTTGTGGCTCAGTCGCACGCGGTGCGCTGCCGACCGGGACTCGGTGGCGGCGGCCCGGGCGGGATACAGCGTTGCCATGTCTCACCCTCCCCCTGTGCGTTCGTGCGGATCAGCACGAACGTTGGAGGAAAGGGTAGCGGCCGTCTCAGCACATCCGCAAGCGGGGAAAACGGTTTCACGCGCCGGAAGGGCGCCGAAACCTCCCCGGAACGGTTAGCCGTTGGCCAGGTCGAGGCCCACGAGGACCACGACGTTGACCTGGTCGCCCCCGACCTGGTCGGCGGAGAAGCCCTCGAGGGGCGTCACCTTCAGCGGCTTGATGCCCAGGTCGCGGGCCACGTTGCACGCCGCGTTGCGGTCCTTCTGGGCCACGTACTGGACGACGGTGGTCTGCAGGTCGCTGCGCCCGTCCGGCGGGTTGTCGACCTTGCCGATGGTGTAGCCCTTGATGGAGATCTCCGGCTGCACCGTGGTGCGCGCCGCGCCCGACACGCCGGACGCGTTGAAGATCGAGACGGTGGTGAGCGCGTTGTCGTCCAGCGGCGCCACGTTCTTGCAGAGGTTCGGGTCGGCCGCCGGCTGGGACGTGGTCTTGCCGGTGGTGGTGCCCGGCGTGGTCACGCCCGGCGTACCGGCCGAGTCACCGCCGCCGGAGTCGCGCAGGAACAGCGCCCAGGCGCCGGCCGCCAGCACGACGACGGCCACGACCGCGGTGATCGCGACCACCGGGGTGCGGCCGCCCGCGCCGGTGCGGCCGGATGAGGTCGTCACCCGCTGCTGGAGCTCCTGCAGGCGCTGCAGGGGTGCGTCGGCCGCCGCGGCGCCCGCTCCGGCCAGGCGGTCCTCCAGGCGGCGGATCGCACGCGAGTGGCGGATGCTCTGGACGATGAGCCCGACGCCGAGGAACACTCCGATGACGGCGAGTGCCGGCGTGACGAGGTCGACCCATTCCATCGGCGCGCGAGGCTATCAGCCGGCCCGGCGGGCGGCGGACGGCGGGGTTGCGGAAAGCATGTCCGTGTTCAGCCGGGCGTGACGCGATAGGCGTCGAAGACCGATTCCACGTTCCTCAGGGCGTTGATGACGGTCTTCAGGGTCTCCACGTCGCCGACGTCCACGACGAAGCGGTCCTCCACCAGCTGGCTCTCCATCGCGCAGTGCGCGGAGATGATGTTCACCCCGTGCTCGCCGAAGGTGCGGGACAGGTCCTCGAGCAGGCGCGGGCGGTCCCCCGCGGTCACGCAGACCTCGACCCGAAAGCTGTGCTGGTTCTCGCCGCTCCAGCTGACGGGCGTGAAGCGCTCGGGGTTCCGCAGCAGCGCCCGCGCGTTGGGACAGTCGTCGCGGTGGATGGTGATGCCGCGGCCCAGCGAGATGTAGCCCAGGATCTCGTCGCCGGGCACCGGCTTGCAGCACTTGGCGAGGCGCACCAGCACGTCGGTGAGCCCGTCCACCTCGATGCCCATGTCGCTGCTGGCCTGCGCCACCTGCGGCCGCCGGCCGCCGCTGGGCTCCGACGCCCGCTCCTCCGACATGGCCTGGCCGGCCTTGAGCCGCGTGAGGAGCTTGTTCACGACCATCTGGGAGCTGGTCTTCCCCGCCCCGATCGAGATGTAGAAGTCCTCGGCCTTCCGGAAGCCCAGCTCCTTGATGACCTCCAGCAGCAGCGGCGACCCGGCCATCTTCTGGCTCGGCAGGCCGGCCTTGCGCATGGTCTCCTGCAGCAGGTCGCGGCCCTGGTGCTCGTGGTCCTCCCGCTGCTCGCGGCGGAAGAACGCGCGGATCTTGGACTTCGCCTTGCTGGTGCGCGCCAGCTTGAGCCAGTCGTTCGACGGCCCCCGCGGGCGGCTGGAGGTGAGGATCTCGACGAACTCGCCGCTCTGCAGGCGGTACGTGAGCGGCACGATGCGGCCGTTCACCTTCGCGCCCACGCAGCGGTGCCCGACGTCGGTGTGGACGTCGTAGGCGAAGTCGATGGGCGTCGAACCCGCCGGGAGGTTCCGCAGCTCGCCCTTGGGGGTGAACACGAACACCTCGTCCCCGTACAGGTCGCGCCGCAGCGACTCGAGGAACTCGGCGGGGTCGGTGGTGTCCCGCTGCCAGTCCATCATCCGCGTGAGCCACGCCATCTCGCCGTTGCCGCCGGTCGCGGACGCGGCGGGGCCCTCCTTGTAGAGCCAGTGCGCGGCGACGCCGTACTCGGCGGTGCGGTGCATCTCGTGGGTGCGGATCTGGATCTCGAGGGGCTTGCCCTCGGGCCCCACCACCGTGGTGTGGAGGGACTGGTACATGTTGGGCTTCGGGACCGCGATGTAGTCCTTGAAGCGCCCGGGCATGGGCTTCCAGAGCGCGTGGATGATCCCGACGGCGCCGTAGCAGTCCTTCACCGAGTCGACCAGCACGCGCATCGCGGTGAGGTCGTAGATCTCGTTGAACTCCTTGCCCTTGCGGGTCATCTTCTCGTAGATCGAGTAGAAGTGCTTCGCCCGGCCCGTGATGTCCGCGGTGATGCCGACGGCCTCGAGCTCGCGGTTCACGTAGGCGCCGGCCTCGGCGATGTAGCTCTCCCGGTCGGCCCGGCGCTGGTTCACCATCTGCTGGATCTCGCTGTACCGGCGGGGGTGCAGCGCCGCGAACGCCAGGTCCTCCAGCTCCCACTTGAGGGAGTGGATACCCAGGCGATGCGCCAGCGGGCCGTACACGTCCAGCGTCTCGCGGGCCTTCTGGATCTGCTTCTGCTTGGTCATGTAGGCCAGCGTCCGCATGTTGTGCAGGCGGTCCGCGAGCTTGACGATCAGCACGCGGATGTCGCTGGCCATCGAGACGATGAGCTTGCGGTAGTTCTCGGCCTGGAGCTCCTCCTTGCTCTCGAAGTGGATCTTCGAGAGCTTGGTGACCCCGTCCACGATGGTCCCCACGGTGGGCCCGAACTCGCGCTCCACCTCGGCGAGGGTGGCGCCCGTGTCCTCCACCGTGTCGTGCAGCAGCGCGGCCACCACGGAGATGTCGTCCATGCCGAGGCCCGCGACGATCCGGGCGCATCCCAGAGGATGTGTGATGAACGGCTCGCCGGACTGGCGCTGCTGGTCGCGGTGGTGCTCCTCCGCGAACGCGAAGGCGCGGCGGAGCGTGTCGGCGTCGGCCGCGGGGTGGTGCTCCCGGACCTCGCCGATGAGCTCCTCCAGCTGGGGGTAGCGCCCGGGGGTGTGGCCGATGTTCGCGACGGGGCTCGCCATGTGCCGCCTAGGGTAGCGCTCCGCGGTCAGACGGTGACCAGCGGCCCGGCCTCCAGCAGGTCCAGGGTGCCGCTGCGGTCGAGGAACTCGCCGGCCCCCGCCAGGCGCGCGGCGCACTCGGCGGCGCGCGGTGCGTCGGACAGGTCGCGGCGCGGTGCGGGGACCTCGGCGCGCAGGCCCTCCTCGGACGCGTGCAGGAGGCCCAGCTCCACCAGGGCGGCCAGGGCGTCCGCGACGGCCGCCGGCTCGCGCAGGGGTGCGCCGGCCGGTCCCAGCAGGAGCTCTTCGAGCTCCGCGTCCCAGGCGCGCGGGGCGCCGTCGCGCAGCCCGGGCCACACGGCGGCCGCCACGGCGCGCAGGTCCCACCGGGCGGTGGCCATCATCCGGGCGAACTCGGTCTCCGGCTCGCCCCACAGCAGGTGCAGGAACCGCCCGCCGGCGTGGTGCCGGATCCACCCGGCCTGGTCGGCGTCCCACGGCGGGTCGAGGACCGCCAGGTGCATCCCGCCCGGGACGACGGCGCCCGGCAGCGCCCCGTGGTCGAGCATCGCGATGGCCGGGCGGCCCTCCAGCCCCGCCATGCGGGCGGCGAGCGCGGCGGCCTCGCAGCGTCCCCCGCCCAGCACCGCGAGCTCCACGCCGATGCGCGCGGGCTGCAGGACCTCCTCCAGGGCGGCCCGGCGCCGGGCGACGTCGGCGGTCACCACCAGCACGCCGCCGTCGGCGCCGGCCAGGGCGGCGATGCGGCTCATGGCGGAGCCCTCGCCGCGGTGGTCGCGCACGCCGGCCGGGGCGGCGGCCTCCGCGGGTGCCGCCGGGGACGCCTGGGGGCCGGACAGCAGCAGGCGGCGCACCTCGGCGAGCCCGCGCCGCGCCGTGCAGGCGAGGTCGCAGGCGGCGGCGCAGTCCCGCACCACCGTGCCGCGGCCGCGGGTCACCGACTCGAGCCGCTCGATGACCACGCGCGGCCCCACGAAGCCCTGGAAGCGCTCCACCCCGAGGGACACGTGCGCGTCGAACCGCTGCCCGTCCTCGATCCGTGCCGCACGGTGGCCGTGGCCGAACCCGACGGCCCGCGAGTGGGCGCCGCCGCAGCGCAGCCGCACCTGAAGGTGCCGGCCGTTGGCGCCGACGGTGCCCGCGCCCTCCGCGGTGCACCCCGGCATGAGGAGCCGCACGGACGGGTTGCCGCGGCCGAACGGCGCCAGCACCTCGAACGCCTCGGCGCTGCCCACCGTGAGGTCCCGGGCGCCCACGACCGCGTCCACGGGGCGCACGCGGGCGCGGTCGATGACCCCGCTGATGCCCTCGGCGGCCTTCAGGAGCTCGTCGCGGAACGTGGCGATGTCGGCCGGGTCGAGCTGCAGGCCGATGGCGCCCGCGTGCCCGCCCCACCGGGTGAGGACCGAGTCGGCGCGGGAGACCAGGTCGTGCAGGTCCACGCCGGGGAGGCTGCGCCCGGAGCCCTTGGCGACCTCGCCGTCCCGGGCGATGACGATGGCCGGCCGGTCGAAGCGCTCCACCAGCCGGGAGGCCACGATGCCGACCACGCCCTCGTGCCAGCCGTCGCCGGCGGCGACGATGGCGTGCCCCTCGCGGATCTCGTCGGGGGACGCCTCGATCTGGGCGATGGCCTCGGCGGTGATGCGCTGCTCGACCTCCCGGCGCTCCACGTTGAGCGCCCACAGGCGCTCGGCGATGGGCCCGGCGGTCGCCTCGTCGGGCGCGAGCACCAGGTCCAGGGCCTCCATCGCGTGGCGCAGCCGGCCGGCGGCGTTGATGGTGGGGCCCAGCTGGAAGCCCAGGTCGCGTGCGGTGAGCGTGCGCGGGTCGATGCCGGCGGCCTTGCAGAGCGCCCGGATGCCGGGACGCGGCGACTTGCGCAGCACCTCGAGGCCGCGGGCCACCAGGCGGCGGTTCTGGCCGATGAGCGGCACCTGGTCGGCCACGGTCGCCAGGGCGACCAGGTCGAGCTCCTCCTCGGGGCGCGGCCCCAGCAGGCCCTCCCCCAGCCGGGCGGCGAGCGCGCGCACCAGCATGAACACGACGCCCACGGCCGCGGGCAGGTCGTCCTGCGGGCGCCCCAGCGCGGGGTTGGCCAGGATGCCGGGCGGCCGGGCGCCGCCGGCGAGGTGGTGGTCGCAGATGATCACGTCGAGGCCCAGCTCCACCGCCCGCGTGAGGGCGTCCTCGGCGGTCGTCCCGCAGTCCACGGTCGCCAGCACCTTCACGCCCTGGTCGGCCAGGAGCTCCACGTTCTCGGTGCGCACGCCGTAGCCGTCGGTGAACCGGCTGGGCAGGAACGGCACCACGTCGCCGCCGGCGCCGCGCAGGCTGCGCACCAGGACGGCGGTGGAGCACACGCCGTCGCAGTCGTAGTCGCCGTGCACGGCGATCTTCTCGCCGCGCCGCAGCGCCAGCACGAGCCGGTCGGCGGCGGCCGAGATGCCGTCCAGCGCCTCCGGGTCGGCGAGCGGCCCGTCGTTGGCCATGAACTCCCGGGCCGCCGCCGGGTCGCCCAGGCCGCGGCGCACCAGGGTCCATGCCAGGGGCTCCGGGCAGTCCAGGGCCTCCTGCAGGGCCAGGACCTCGGCGAACGCCACACGATCCGCCCGCCAGCCCATCACCACCTCCCGGAACGCGCGATCCCCACCACCACCCAGGCCGCCAGCGCGAAGCCCGCGACGGCCGCCGGCAGGGCGGCGACGGCGAACCCGATGAGCTTCGGCCCGGTGTCGATGAGTGTGCCGACCATCGCGGACGACACGAGCAGGGCGAGCGAGAGCAGCGTGAGCATGAGGCGGTTCGCGCCGCGCTCGGCGCGGTCGATCGCCCGCGGGAGGTCGTGCTGGTGGATGGTGAGCTCCACCTCGCCGTCCTTCAGCTCCTCCAGCAGCTCGGAGATCTGGAACGGGTAGTCGCGGAACGCCTGCAGGTAGCCCTCGGCGTCCGACCGCAGCCGCCCGGCGATGCGGTCGGGGCGGAACCGGTCGGCGATGAGCCGGTACGCGTACGGGCGGGCCGTCTCGAACACGTTGAAGTCGGGGCTGATCTGCAGCGCCACCCCGGCGAGCGTGGCGAGCGCCTTGTCGAGCATCACCCACCGGGCCGGCAGGACGATCTGCAGGCGGTAGACGGTCTCGAACACTTCGCCCAGCAGGGCCCGGGCGTCCAGCTCCCCCATCGAGCGGCCGGCGTGCCGCTGGAGGACCACCTGCAGCTCGTCCGCGAGCTCCTGCTCGCGCTTCTTCGGGTACCGCACGCCCAGCGCCCGCAGGCGCCGGGGGATCGCCTCGGCGTCCAGGTCCACCACGTCGGCCAGCAGGCGCACGGCGGCCTCGCGGTCCCGTGCGGACAGGTTCCCGACCATCCCGAAGTCGATGAGGCCGATGTGCTCCGGGCCCCGCACCAGGATGTTCGCCGGGTGCGGGTCGGCGTGGAACAGGCCGTGGTCGAACACCATCGCCATCCACGCCCGGGAGATGCGGTCCGCCAGGCGCCGGCGGTCCTCCGGCGTCCAGGACTCGAGGTCCAGGTGCGCCAGGGAGGTGCCCTGCAGGTGCTCCATCACCAGCACCCGCGGCGTCGTGAGCGGCCAGTGGATGAACGGCACGTCCACGCCGTCCTCGCCGGCGAAGTTCCGGGCGAAGGCCTCGGCGTTGCGGGCCTCCACCCGGTAGTCCAGCTCGCGCCGGATGCTGCGGCCGAACTCCTCCACCAGGGCGACCACGTCGATGAAGGCCAGGCGCCGCACCCGGTCCTTCGCGATCTTCGCGACCTGCTCCAGCAGGCCGAGGTCCGCGATGATGCGGCGCTCCGCGTCGGGCCGCTGGACCTTGACCACCACCTCGGTGCCGTCCTCCAGCACCGCCCGGTGGACCTGCCCGATGGACGCCGCGGCCAGCGGCGCGTCGTCGAACTCGGCGAACACCTCGTGCACGGGGCGGCCGAGCTCCGCCTCGATGACGGCCCGGATGCGCTCCACCGGCTCCGGGCGCGCGTCGTCCTGCAGGCCGCGCAGCTCGGCCAGGATGTCCGGCGGCACCACGTCGGGGCGCGTGGACAGCAGCTGCCCGAACTTCACGAACGTGGGGCCCAGCTCGTCGAGCATGGCCCGCACGCGCTTGCCGCGGGTGCCCGGCGGGTCGGTCTCGCCGGAGGGACCCTGGCCCGGGGGCGTCCGTCCGAAGACGTACCCGAACCCGTGGCGCGCGGCCACGTGGGCGATCTCGCCGATGCGGGCGAGGTTCTGGCGCCGGTCGGGCGGGGGGGTCACTGCGCCGAGCGTACCAGGGGGGCCCCGGAGGGCCCCCCTGGGCGCGGCGTCAGGCGTCCAGGTAGCGGAAGGTGCCGCTGGCCGCGAACGGCCCGGTGGAGCTCGCCGTGAGCGTGAGGGTGAAGCCCTCGCGGCTGGGGGCGAACCCGTCGTCGGTCAGGACCTTCAGGTCCTTCGCGTCGCAGTTCATCATCGCCTCGACCACCAGCACCAGGGTGCCGGCGTCCGGGCGGCCGCGGGTGGGCAGGCTCCACGTGCGCGGGGCCTCGTCCAGCGGCTGGCGGAACGTCACGCCCGACAGCGTCTGGTGGCCCGGCTGCAGCGCCATGCCGCCCAGGGACCAGCGGCCCGTGAACCGCTCCTCGCCCTGGCCGCGCATCCAGTCCGGGGTCTCGCCGATGAGGACGTCCGAGGGGTTGGGCTCCACGTCGTCCCACCACGCCAGGCCGTCCGCCGGGGCGGGCGCCGGGGCGGGGGCCTCGGCCACCGCGGCGGGGGCCTGCGCCTCCGGGGCGGGGACCTCGGCGGGGACCTCGATGACCGTCTCCACGAGGGCGGGTGCCTCGGCCACCGGCTCCGGGACGGTCTCGGCGACCGGCTCGGCCGGCACCTCGGCGGGCGGGGCCACGGCCTCGGTGACGGTCTCGGCGACGGGCTCCGGCACCGGGGCGACGGCCTCGGCGGCGGGCTCGGGCTGCGGGGTCCACTCGGCCGGGTCATCGACGTTCCAGGACGTCACCGGCGGGGTGGCCTCGGCCACCGCGGACGCCCATGCGTCGTCGGCCGACGGGGCCCACGTGTCGGCGGGCTCCTGCGCGGTCCATGCGTCGTCCGGGTCGGCGGCCGGCCAGTCGGTGGCCGGGGACGGGCCGGTGAACTCCTCCACCGGGGCCTCGGGGGCCAGGGTGGCGGCGGACTCGGCGCCGGCGCCCACCAGGTCGGGCTCCAGCTCGGTGGCCGACGACCAGTCGCCGGTCACCCAGGGCGACCGCTCGTCCGCGGCCTCCGCGACGGGCTCGGCCGGGGTGTCCCAGGAACCGATGGAGGGGGTCTCCTCGGCGACGGGCTCGGCCGGGGTGTCCCAGGAGCCGATCGAGGGGTCTCCTCGGCGACGGGCTCGGCCGGGGTGTCCCAGGAACCGATGGAGGGGGTCTCCTCGGCGACGGGCTCGGCCGGGGTGTCCCAGGAGCCGATCGAGGGGTCTCCTCGGCGACGGGCTCGGCCGGGGTGTCCCAGGAGCCGATCGAGGGGCCTCTTCGGCGACGGGCTCGGCCGGGGTGTCCCAGGAGCCGATCGAGGGGTCTCCTCGGCGGCCGGCGCGCCCCACGACGGGGCGTCCCAGTCGGTCACGGGCGCCGCGTCGGCGTCGGCGGACACCGGGATGTCCTCCCAGGAGGGGGTCTCCGGCACGTCGGCCTCGGCGGCGGGCGCCTCCTGCGGCTCGGCGTCGGCCGACCAGGCGGTGCCGCCGATCCACGCCGCGTCCTCCTCAGACTCGGCCTCGGCCTCGGGCTCCGGCGCCTCGGCGACGGGCTCGGGGGCCTGCTGCGCGGCCTTCCAGGCGAGGGCCGGGTCGGGCGCCCACATGGCGTCCTCCTCGGCGGCCGGCGCGGGCGCGGGCTCCGGGGCGGCCGGCGCGGCGGGCGCCTGGCCCAGCCACGTCTCGCCCGCGGCGGGCTCGGCGACCGGTGCGGGCGCCGGGGTGTCGTACCCGGCGTCGCCGCCGTCGTCCCAGCCGCCGTCCATGTCGCCCGGCAGCGGCCAGCCCGGCTCGGTGATGAGGGTCTCGTCGTCCCACGACTGCTGCGGCTCGTCCGCGCGGGCGGCGACCGGCACGGGAGCGGGCTCCGCAGACGGCACGGCCTCCTGCACGGGGGCCTCGGCGGTGAACGCCGTCTCGGCGGCGGCCACGGGCTCAGGAACCTCGACGCCGTTCAGGGCCGCGCGCATCGCGTCCCAGTCGGGCTCGCCCGGCACGGGGGCCGTCGGCAGGCCGAACTCGGTGGTCTCCTGGTCGGCGGCATCCGGGGTCGCGGACGTGGTTGCGCCCAGCGGCATCGGCGGAGCGGGCTCCGGCGGGGCCTCGGGTGCGCCGCGGCGGCGGCCGCGCGAACGCGGCGCCCTGGCGGGCTTCTCGGCCTTCACCTTCTTCGCCCGCGGCGCCTTCGGCGTCTTCGGTGCCTTCGGCTCCTTGGGGGCCTTCACGGCCTTCACCTTGGGTGCCTTCGCCGGCTTCGGCGACGAGCCGCCGTCCGCGGTGTTCCGCCGCATCACCAGCAGCACCACCAGAAGGGCGGCGACACCGGCGACCAGTGCGAGGTTCATCGTGCTCATCATCCTCAGGGCCTCCATGCACCCTCGTCCGAGGGGCGGACTGCCGCCCGTCCGGGGCGGCCAACGATCAGGGGTTCCGGGTCGGCGCCGTCCGGCGTCGCGACCCCTCCGTGACGGGCGCTCGCGCCCGGGGTGTTCAGCTCAGCTCGACCTCGTAGCGTCCGCGCGCGTGGAACCGGCCGGGCGCGGCGGCGGCGAGCACGAGGGTGAAGCCCTCCGTGCCCGGACCGAACCCGCTGTCGGCCATCACGACGAGACCGCCGGGTGCGACGTTCTCCTCGGTGCTCGCGATCAGGCGCACCGACTCCGGCTTCGGGGGCCGCTGCAGGCGGTGCGTGAAGGTGATGCCCTCGAACACGAGGTGCCCGGAGGCCAGGGCCAGGCCGGTCACCTGGAAGGTGCCCTCGGCCCGGGTGCGCTCGATGCGGCTCATCGGTGCCTCGCGCACGGCGGCGGCCTCGGCCAGCGCCAGCGCGCGCTCCCAGATGACCGCGCCGGACGGCATCGCCGACCACTCGGCGACCGTCGCGAGGTCGGGCTCCGCCGAGGCGGTGACCACGGGGGCCGACCACTCGGCGAACGCCGCCAGGTCGATCTCGTCGGGCGCCGGGGACGGCGGGTCCGGCGCGCTGTACCCCACCGCGCACCACTCCGCCATCACCGCCATGTCATCGGGGGTCTGGTCGCCCCGGTCGCGGGCGGGCTGCGGCGGCGCGACCCACTCGTTCAGGACCGCGGGCGCGGGTTCCGGCGCACGGCGTGCGGGGGCCTTCCCCACGCCGTCCCTGCCAACACCCTCAAGCCTGCTCCACACTCGCGCGGTTCCTCCGGTCGATCACGACGGCACCGGCAGTCCAATGCGGATGCCTGAGGTCGTTATCGGCGAAGGAACCGCCGGTATTAGGAGGAGGGCCTCAGCGGCGCCGCTTGCGGCGCACCTGCTGGTGCCGCCGCTGCCGCTCCGGGTCGGGGCGCTCGTGCTGGACCGCGGGGCCCTCGCCGTCGCCCGAGGGCTCCCCGGAGGACGCCGGGGCGTCCAGGGGCTCGTAGTCCGCCTCGTCCTCGTCGGTGACCACCGCGGCCGGCGCGGCGGCGTCCTGCGTCCCGGACGGGAGCTCCACCGGACGCGGGTCCACGGAGTCCTCCGGCGGGATGGAGGCGCTGCCCTCGCCGATGAGGCCGGCGTTCTGGTCGAGCGGCACGTCCTCCAGGGCGCTCTCGGCGCGCTCCAGCACGGCGAGGTCGACCACGTCGGCGTCGCTGGCGATCATCCGCTGGCGCTTGCGCTCGATCTTCGCGGCCCGGCGCTGCTCGTCCGGGTCGCGCTCCTTCCACCAGGAGGCGAGCGGCGCGGCGATGACGATGGAGCTGACGCCGCCGGACAGGATCCCGACCAGCAGGGCGAACGAGAAGTCGTGCAGGGTGTCGCCGCCGAAGAAGTACAGGGCGAGCACCGGCAGCAGCGTGGTGAGGGACGTGATGAGCGACCGGGTGAACACCTCGTTCACCGAGAGGTTCACGATCTCCCGATAGCGCTTGCCGCGCATCAGCGGGACGTTCTCCCGGATGCGGTCGAACACGATCACCACGTCGTACAGCGAGTACCCGAGGATGGTGAGCAGGGCGGCGACCGTCGCGCTGGTCACCTCCTTCCCGAGCACGGCGTAGACGCCGATGCACAGCGCCACGTCGTGCACGACGGACAGCATCGCGGGCAGCGCGAGCTTGTACTCGAACCTGATGACCAGGTACAGCGCCACGATGATGAAGCTGATGATCACCGCGTAGATCGCGTTGCGGATGATCTGCTTGCCGAAGGTGGGGCCCACCTGGTCCAGGGAGCTCACCTTCGCCCCGAACCGCTGGTCCAGGTCGCGCAGGATCTTCTGCTGGACGTCCGGCTCGAGCGACTTGGTCTGGATCTGGAACCCGGCGACGTCCCGGCCGTCCACCTTCTCGGTGGTGGCCTGGATCTTGGCGTCGTTGATGCCCTCGGAGGACAGCACGTCGCGGATGCCGTTCTCGGTGGCCGGCTTGTCGTACGTGATGGCGATCCGGGTGCCGGACTCGAAGTCCAGGCCCAGGTTGAGGCCCTTCACGCCGAGCCAGCCCAGGCCGAACAGCACCGGGATCGTGGACAGCACGACCCACAGCTTCCACTTGCCGACCCAGTCGATCTTGAAGACGTGGCCCTGCTTGAGGGCGAGCGCCTTCTCGTCGCGCATGAAGCGGGTGCCGATGAGCACGCCGAAGATCGCGCGGGTGGCGAACACCGCCGTGAGCAGCGAGAGCAGCACCCCGATGCCGAGGGTGAAGGCGAAGCCCCGCGGGCCGGCGGTCGCGAACAGGAACACGATGATCGCCGTGAAGAACGTCACGACGTTCGCGTCCACGATGGCCGCGAGGCCCTTCCGGTACCCGGCCGACAGTGCGGCGGCGGCGCTCTTGCCCGACCGCGCCTCCTCGCGCACGCGTTCGAAGATGACCACGTTGGCGTCGGACGCGACGCCGATGGTGAGGATCACACCGGCGATGCCCGGCAGCGTCAGCGTGATGGGCACCAGCACCACCGCGGCGTAGAACAGCGCGGCGTAGATGAGCAGGCCCAGCGTCGCCACGATGCCCAGCAGGCGGTAGTAGACGATGAGGAACCCGACGACCAGCAGCAGGCCGGCGACGCCGGCGATGAGGCCGGAGCGCAGGGACTCCTTGCCGAGGGTCGCGGAGACCTGCTTCTGGCTCACCACCTCCAGGCGCACGGGGATGGCGCCGGAGTTGATCTGGTCGGCCAGCGTGCGGGCGGAGGAGGCGGTGAAGTTGCCCTCGATCTGGGCGCTGCCGCCGCTGATGCCGTCCGGCAGGTCGTTCGGGTCGATCGTGGGGTTCGAGATGAGCTCGCCGTCGAGCACGATCGCGAACGAGAACTTGGTGTTCTGCACGGCGCCCCGCTGGGCGAGGTCGCGCGTGATGTCGTGGAACTTCTCGGACCCGGAGCCGGTGAAGTCCATCCGCACGATGGGCTCGCCGGTGCGGCCCTGCCCAACGTCGCGGATGCTGTCGGCCGACTTGATGTCGTTGCCGTTGATGCCGGGGCGGTCCTGGAAGATGTAGTAGGTGTTGCGGCCGCCGCCCGCGCGGGTCTGCAGCTCCTCGACCTGGCGGACGATGGTGAGGCCCTTGGGGACGGCCTCCACGTCGACCTTCGCCATGGTGCTGCCCGCGGCCACGACCAGGTCGCGCAGGTCCTGCCGGGCCACCTGGAGCGCGTCGGCCTCGACGCCCACCACCACGGGGCCGGCGACCAGGCGGTGCGTGCCCTTCGTGAAGGCGTAGAGGGTCTGGGACCCCTGGCTGGCGTCCCGGATCTTCGTCTTCTGCGCCTGCAGGACCGTCTTGTAGAGGTCCGGGTTCGGCGTCTCGTCGACGACGTTGTCCGTGAAGTCGTAGAAGAAGAGCTGCGCCGGCTTGATGAGGTCGTTGACGACCCGGTCGGGGTCGTCGGCGCCCGGGAGCGCCACCACGATCTGGTTGGAGCCCGCGGTCTGGATCTCCGGCTCGGCGACGCCGAACGCGTCCACGCGGTTCCGGATGACCTCGACCGCGCGGTTCATCGCCGCGGAGTCGACGGGCTGCTCGGCACTGGTCTGCCGGCCCTCGAGTACGACCTCCACACCGCCCTGCAGGTCCAGCCCGAGCGTGGCGGGCTTGAAGGCGATGGCCACCAGCGATGCGGCCGTGAGGCCGATCACCACCAGCAGCAGGAGGAGCGCGCGCCTCCCGGTGTTCATGGGCTACGCCGTTCCGGTGTCGGGATCGCCGTCGGGCGCCGGGGCGTCGGACGCGATGTCGGTCGCCGGGACGTCCACGATGATCTTCGCGATGGCCGCGCGGGCGATCCGGATCTCGGTGCCCTCCGCGACCTCGAGGAGAAGGGTCTCGGCGTCCTCCAGCTCCGTGACGGTGCCGTAGATGCCTGCCGTGGTGACGACCTCATCCCCCGCCGAGAGCTTCGACATGAGCTCCGCCTGCTGGCGGCGGAGCTTGCGCTGCGGGATCACCACGAACATGTAGATGATCCCGACGAAGATCACGAGGTAGATGAGGAGGGCTGCTCCTCCCATGCTGGGGGCACCTGCCGTGTCGCTGTCTGAGAACGTCAGGACCCTAGCAAAGGCCCTTCCGGGCACTTCGCGGCGGGGTCGCCGCCCCCCATCGGCATCCCGCCACCGGTCCTGAGCGGCGGCGGGACCCGGCCCGCCGCCTCACGGCGACGCGATGAGGTCCGCCGCGCGCTCCGCGATGGCCAGGGCCGCGGCGTGCACCGGGCCGGTGGTGATGGACGGGATCACGGAGGTGTCGACGACGCGGAGCCCCTCCGTTCCGTGCACGCGCAGGGCCCCGTCCACCACCGAGTCCAGGGGGTCGGCGCCCATCGCACAGGTCGCCACGGGGTGGTGGTGGGTGATGGCCGCCCGGGCGATGAACGCGTCCACGTCCTCGTCGTCCACCACGCCGGGACCGGGGAGCAGCTCCTCGTCGCGCCAGTCGTCCATCGCCGCCCCGTGCCCGATGGCGCGCGCCAGCCGGAGGGCGGCGCGGAACCGGTCGCGGTCGTACGGGTCCGACAGGTAGGCGGGGTCGATGACCGGCCGGTCGAGGGGGCCGGGGCCGCCCAGGGTGAGGCGCCCGCGGCTGCGCGGGTGGCAGACCCCGAAGAAGATCGTGTACGCCGTGCCCGGCTCCGGCGCGGTGAAGCACTCGCTCACCGCCGGCAGCAGCACGCACGTGGTCACGATGTCCGGCCAGGCCTCGCCGGCGTCGTTGACGTACAGCAGGGACTCGGAGTGCTGCAGGACCGAGGGCGGCACGGGCTGCCGTGACCGGTACAGGTTGCCGGCGGCCAGCATGTGGTCGTGGAGGTTGCCGCCCACCGCCGGCAGGTGGTGCGTGCACGCGATGGCGTGCGGGGAGAGGTCGGACGGCCGCCCGACGCCCGAGCGCATGAGGATGAGCGGCGACGCGACGGCGCCCGCGGCGAGCACCACCTCCCCCGCCGTGATCGCCTGGGGCACGTCGTCCACGATGGCGCCGACCCCCGTGGCGCGCCGGCCCGCGAACAGCACGCGGTCCACCACCGCGTGGGTCACGATCTCCAGGTTCGGGCGGTCCCGCACCGGGTCGAGGTACGCGGCGGCGGTGCTCACCCGCCGGCCGTCGCGGATCATGAGGCTGTTGCGGGCGGCGCCCTGCATGCCCGCCGGGCCGTTGTGCTCGCCGATGAACGGGTGCCCCAGCTCCTGGATGGCGCGCATGTACGCCTCGGCCACCGGGTTGAGCTCGTCCGGCAGCCACACCGTCATGGGCCCGTCGGCGCCGTGGTGGGTCGACGCGCCGCCGCTGAACGCCTCGGAGCGGATGAAGTACGGCAGCAGCGCCTCGGCCGACCAGCCCGGGTCACCGGTGACGGCGGCCCACCCGTCGAAGTCCGCGGCGTGGCCGCGCACGTGGCCCATCGCGTGCAGCTGGCTGGACCCGCCCACCAGGCGGCCCCGCGGCCAGTGGAACGACCGCCCCGCGGCGTGGGGCTGCGGCTCGGTGTGGTACCCCCAGTCGTAGGGGGCGTCGCCCAGGAACGGCCACTGCAGGGGGTCGAGCAGGCGGGGGTCGGTGGGCGGGCCGCCGGCCTCCAGCAGCATCACCCGCCGGGACGGGTCCGCGGAGAGGCGGGCGGCCAGCACGCAGCCGGCCGAGCCGGCGCCGACGACCAGGACGTCCGGGTGCTCCATGCGTGCTCCTCGTCGCGCTAGGCGGCCAGCAGGTCCTCGACCGCCGCCCACCGCGCCCCGGAGGCGTCGGCCACCTCGCGGCTGGTGAGCTGCCCGGCCATGGTGCTGACCCCGCGCCGCAGCGGCGCGGACCGGCGGATGGCCCCCTCGGCGCCCAGGTCGGCGATGAGGCGGATGTACGGAAGGGTGACGCCGGTGAGGCCCAGGGTGCTGGTGAGCGGCACAACGCCCGGCATGTTGGCGACGCAGTAGTGCACGACGCCGTCGACGGTGAACACGGGGTCCCGGTGCGTGGTGGGCCGGGAGGTCGCGAAGCAGCCGCCCTGGTCGATGGCGACGTCCACCAGCACGGCGCCCTCGCGCATGCGCGCCAGGTCCTCTCGGGACACCAGGCGCGGCGCCCGGGCACCGGCCACCAGGACCGCGCCGATGACCATGTCCGCGTCTTCCAGCTCGCGGCGCACCGCGGCGGGCGTGGAGACCACGAGCCGGGCACGGCGGCCCAGCTCGACCTCCAGCTGGCGCAGGCGCTCCACGGAGCGCTCCATCACGGTGACCTCGGCGCCCATGCCCAGGGCGATCGCCGCGGCGTTGGTGCCCACGATGCCGCCGCCGATCACCACCACGCGCGCCGGCTGCACGCCGGGCAGGCCGGCCAGCAGCACGCCCCGCCCGCCGCGGCTGCGCTCCAGGGCGTTCGCGCCCACCTGGGGGGCCAGGCGCCCGGCGACCTCCGACATGGGCGCCAGGAGCGGCAGGCGGCCGTCGTCGGTCTGCACGGTCTCGTAGGCGATGCAGGTGGCGCCCGACGCGGTGAGGGCGCGCGTCAGCTCGGGGTCCGGTGCCAGGTGCAGGAACGTGAACAGCACCTGCCCGGGCCGCAGGCGCGGCCACTCCTCGGCCAGGGGCTCCTTGACCTTCACCACCAGGTCGGCCCGCGCCCAGGCCTCGTCCACCCCCACCAGCGACGCACCGGCGGCCGCGTACGCGTCGTCGGGGAAGCCGCTGCCGGCCCCCGCCCCGCGCTCCACCAGCACCTCGTGCCCGGCGGACGCCAGGTCGGCCGCGCCGTCGGGGGTGAGGGCGACGCGGTGCTCGTCGGTCTTGATCTCACGGACGACGGCGACGCGCATCACGCCGCCCCGGCCCGCAGGAGGGCCTCGTCGGCGGTGCGCCGCACCAGGACCCCCACCAGATGGCGCTTGTAGTCGACCGCGCCGTTGGCGTCCTCGGTGGGGGCGCACTCCTCGCGAGCCAGCGCCTCCACGCGGTCGGCCGCGGCGCCTCCGGCCAGCGCCCGCTCCGCCTCGACCAGGCGGGCGGGCGCCAGCCCCACCGACCCGACGGCGATCCTCGCATCGGTCACCGCCCCGTTGTCCCGCCGCACCATGCAGGTGACGGTCACGGCGGGCCGCTCGTGGAACGCGATCTTGCGGTGGGCCATCGCCGCGCCGGCGGGCAGCGGCGGGACGCGCACCGCCAGGATGACCTCCCCCTCCCCGAGGGCCGTGGCATACGGGCCCAGCACGAAGTCCCCCATGGGCACGGTGCGCACCCCCGCGGGGCCCCAGACGTCCACCCGGGCGTCGGCCGCCAGCAGGAACGTCGCGGGGTCGGAGTGCGGGTCGGCGAACGCCAGGTTGCCGCCCAGGGTGCCGGCGTTCCGGACGCGGATGTTCGCGACGCCCCGGATCATGGCGGCCAGCTGCGGCCACCCCTCGTTCACGGCGCCGGAGCGCTCGATCTCGCGGTGGGTCACGCACCCGCCGATCACCAGCTCCCCCGCCTCCACGTCCAGGCGGTGCAGCTCGGCGATGCCCTTGATGTCGACCAGGTGGTCGTACTCGGCGAAGCCGAGCTTCATCACCAGCAGCAGCTCCGTGCCGCCCGCGTAGAGCACCGCGTCGTCGCCGAGGCGCTCCATCAGCGCCGCGGCCTCCGCCAGCGTCGACGGGGTGTGGATCTCGAAGGGGGTCAGCCTCACGCGGGCACCGCCGTCCCCGCGCCCGCCAGCACCGCCCGGGCGGCCTCCAGCCCGTCGCCGGTGCGGACCGGGACGCCCAGATCCGCCAGCCCGCGGCCCAGGGCGGCCAGCGCGACCACGGGGTTGAGCGACGCGGCGGCCGGGCCCTGGTGGCCCAGGCGGAAGAGCTTCTCCTTGATCTCGCCGTACCCGGGGCTCAGCATCACGCCGTAGCGCTCCCGGATGTGGCCGAGCGCGCCCATGGCGTCGACGCCCTCGGGCACCCGCACCGACGTGATGCACGACGTCGCGAAGTCCGTGTTGCGGGCCCACAGCTCCAGACCCATCGCCACGGCGCCCTCGCGCACGGCCCGGGCCGCCAGGCGGTGCTGGGCGATCGAGGCCTCGAGGCCCATCTCCAGGACCACGTCGCAGGCGGCCTCCACCCCGGCCACGTCCACCACCGAGGGGGTGTACGGGAACGCGTGGCGCCCGCCGTCGATCCAGCGGTCCTTCCAGTCCAGCAGCGACAGGAACGAGCCGCGGGGGGCGGCGGGGTTGGCGCGGATGGCGTCCCACGCGCGGTCGGAGACGGCGCACAGCGACATGCCGGGCGGGCCGGCCAGGCACTTCTGGGGGCCGGCGACCGCGAGGTCCAGGCCCCAGCCGTCGAAGTCCAGCTCCTCACCGCCCAGCGAGCTCACGACGTCGGCGACCATCAGCGCGCCGTGCTCCCGCACGATCGCGGCGATGTCCTTGAGCGGGTTCAGCACCCCGGACGGGGTCTCGGAGTGCACCACCGCCACCAGGCCGGCGTCGGGGTGGTCCTCCAGGGCCTTCCGCACCAGCGCCGGGTCCACGTGCTCGTCGTACGGGACCTCGACCTCCACCAGGTTCGCGCCGTACTCGGCGAGCCAGATGCCGAACCACTTGGCGTACACGCCCGACACCAGGTTCACGGCCGTCATCCCGGGGCGCACCAGCGCGCGGGCGGCGGCCTCGAGGCCCAGCACGGCCTCGCCCTGCATGAGCACCACGTCGCCCGAGGTGCGGTACAGCTCGGCGACCTTGCGCTCCGTGCGCGCGAAGCGCTCCAGGAACACCGGGTCGTAGTCGTAGATCACCGGGCCGGACATCGCGGCCTGCACGCGCGGCCACGTCGCCGTGGGTCCCGCGGTGAGGGTGAACATCGGGTCGCGCATCAGCGCCTCCTCAGCAGTCTCCCCAGCATCCGCAGCAGCAGCAGGCCCCCGGCCGCCGCGGCCGCCGCGACCCGAGGGTCGCGCAGACGGTCCTTCACCATCCCGGCCAGCAGCCGCCCGCCGTCGAGCGGCTGGGCCGCCGCGGGCGGCGGCGGGGCCGGTGCGGGCCCGGTGCCGTTGGCCGGGGCCCCGCCCGCGGGCGCGGGTGCCGCGGCGAACCGCGACTCCAGGCAGGTGGCCATGTCGCCCACCAGCCGGCGGGCCACGTCCTCCACGATCCCCTTCCCCATCTGGGCCGCGCGGCCGGTGAGGTCCACCTCCGCCTCGGCCGTCACCCGCGAGCCGGCGCCCTCGGGCTCGACCCGCATGGTGATGGTGGCGCTGGCCGACCCGGCCCCGCGCGCCTCCCGGGCGTTGCCCGCCAGCACGGCCCGCAGCGCGGCGTCGTCGCGCTCGGCGATCCGCACGTCGCCGTCGTAGGCGAGCTTCATGGGCCCCAGGCGCACGGTGACGCGCACCTCGCGGGAGCCGTCGGGCCGCTCGGCGCCCAGCTCCGCGCCGGGGAAGCACGGGGCCACGTCCTCGAGCCGCAGCAGCAGCGCGTAGGTCTCGGCCGGCGGCCGGGTGATCGTGAAACCGGTCTCGATGTTCATCAGCGCGCTCCCCGGACGTACGGCAGCGCGAGGGCGGCCGGCAGGTACGACCGCCGCCCGAAGACCACCAGGACGGCGATCACCGTGACGAACGGCAGCATGAAGACCAGATCGGTGGAGATGTCGACCCCCGCGATCTGGAGGGCGTCCGAGATCGACAGGGAGATCCCGAACACGAAGGACCCGATGAGGACCCAGGTGGCCTTCCCGCGGGCCAGCATCGCCAGGACGATCGCGATGAAGCCGCGGCCCTGGGTGATGAAGTCCTCGAACAGGCCGGCGGCGGTGATGGACAGGTACGCCCCGCCCAGCCCCGCCATGGCCCCGCAGAACAGCGTCGCCCAGGTGCGGGTGCCCAGCACGCTCACCCCGGCGGCGTCCAGGGCGCTGGGCTTGTCGCCCGCGGCCCGGATGTTCAGCCCCCAGTGGGTGCGCCGCATCGTCCACGCCGTGCCCACCACGATGAGCAGGCCGATGTAGACGATGGGCGGCTGGCTGAAGACGCTGCCGTCGCTGGTGTCGCCGCCGCCCACCACCGGGATCTGCGAGAGCCCCGGGATGTCGATGCGGCCGGTCGCCCCCAGCGTCGGGCGGCTCTCGGCGAACTGCGAGTCGAAGATGAGGGCGGTCGCCCCCTCCGCGGCCAGCGTGATGGCGATGCCGACCACGATCTGGTCGAGGCCCAGCCGCACGCACAGCACCACCATGATCACGCTCACGGCCGCCCCGGCGGCGGCGCCGCCGATGAACCCCAGGAACGTGTTGGTGTGGTACGCGGTGACGAACCCGACGTACGCGCCCATGAGCATGTAGCCCTCGAGCCCGATGTTCAGGACGCCGGCGCGCTCGGAGACCATCTCCCCCAGCGCGGCGAACAGCAGCGGCACCCCGGCGAGGATGCCGCCCGCCAGCAGTGCGGTGAGGACGTCGGTGGTGAAGATCTCGGACACGTCAGCTCCTCCGCCGCCGGACGCCCTGCAGGTAGCTCTGGCCCAGGTTGCGGCGCCGCCCGAGCAGCTCGGTGACGCCCATGAACAGCAGGACCAGGCCCACCAGCAGCAATGTGAACTCGTTCGAGACGCCCGCGTTCTGCGTGGCGAGGTCGCCGCCGATCGTCAGCAGCGCGAGCGCCGCGACGAACGGGATCACGGCGAGCGCGTTGAACCGCGCCAGGAACACCAGCGGCACGACCAGCAGGCCGAAGGCCGGGTTCCAGTCGGCGCGCACGTACCCCCAGATGCCCAGGATCTCGGCGGCGGCGGCCAGCCCGATGAAGGCGCCGCTGGTCATGAACGAGATCAGGATGAGCCGCGGCACCGAGATGCCGACGTGGGCGGCGGCCCGGGCGTTCGCGCCCAGGATCGCCAGGCGCAGGCCGAACGAGGTGCGCGACATGACGTACCAGGTGGCCGCCGCCAGCACGGCCGCCACGACCACCCCGATGTGGATCCGCGTGCCCGGGATGGTGGGCAGCAGGTTGGTGAACGGGATCGCCTTGGTCTGCGGGACGTTTGAGGCCGTGTCCTGGAACGGCCCCTTGATGAGGATGTTCGCCAGGTTGATGCCGATGAAGCTGGTCATCAGCGAGGTGATGATCTCGTTGACCCCGTAGTGGGCGCGCAGCAGCGCCGGCACGATGGTCCAGATCGAGGCCACCACGCCGGCCACGATGAACAGGATCAGGAACATCAGCCCGTCGGGCATGTTCCCGTAGAGCTTGGGCGCGAGTCCGGCGATGACGCCGCCGGCCAGCAGGAACTGGCCGTCGATGCCCAGGTTCCAGATGCCGGCCTTGAACACGAAGATGAGGCCGCAGGCGATGAGCGTGAGCGGCGCCATGCGCATCACGGTGTCCTGCCAGGCCCCGAAGTCCATGCCGCCGGACCAGACGTCCGCGTAGAAGCTGATCGGGTTCGCGCCCAGCGCGAGCAGCACCAGCCCGCCGGCGACCAGCGCCAGCAGGATCGGCACCAGGGAGCGCACGACCGTCTCGGCCATGCGGCCGAACGCGGCGGGCGGCGCCGCCTCGGCGGGCCCCGGGGGCGCCTGCGCGGCGGTGGCGGGTGCGGTCGCGTCGCTGCTCATGCCGCCGCCTCCGCGTGGCCGCCCACCATCAGCTCGCCCACGCGCTGCTCCGCGCCGGGCCCGTTCTCGGTGACCCCGGCGATCCGCCCGCGGCTGATCACCGCGATCCGGTCGCACAGCGCCACCAGCTCGTCCAGGTCGGTGGAGATGACCAGCGCGCTCACCCCCTCCGCCGCCAGCGCCTCGATGCGCTCGCGGACCATCCGGGTCGTCACGATGTCCAGCCCGTAGGTGGGCTTGTTGTAGACCACCAGCCTCGGGTCGTTCGAGAGCTCACGGGCGAGCACCACCTTCTGGATGTTCCCGCCGGAGAGCGTCCCCACGCGCGTGCCGGAGCCCGGCGTGCGGATCGCGAACTCGGCGATCTTCTCGCGGGCGTTGCGCTCGACCTCGGCGTGCCGGATGGTCCCGCGGCGCCAGAACGGCGCCTGACCGATGCGCTTGAGGACGAGGTTGAGGCCCACCGGCAGGGCGGCGACCGTGCCCTCGCCCATGCGGTCGTCGCTGACGTACCGCAGGCCCATGCGCTCGCGCTGCCACACCGACAGCCGGGCGATCGACACGCCCTGGAAGCGGATGTCGCCGGCGGCGGCGGGCCGCTGTCCGGCGATGGCCTCCGCCAGCTCCCGCTGGCCGTTGCCGTCCACGCCGGCGATGCCCAGGATCTCCCCGGGCCGCACCGCGAGGCTCACGCCCCGCAGGCCCATCTCGCCGCCGCGGGCGCCCACCTCCAGGTCCTCGACCTCGAGGAGCGGCTCCTCCGGCAGGTCGCGGCGCGCCCGGGCGGGCTCCACGTGGTCCTGAAGCTCCACCAGCTCGGGGGCCGGGGCCACCTGCTCGCCGAACATCATCCCCACGATCACGTCCTGCAGCTCCTCGTGGGAGCGGCCCGCGAGCTCGTCCGGGGCCAGGCGCCCCACGACGCGGCCCTGCTTGAGGACCGTCACCCGGTCGCCCATCGAGGTCGCCTCGTGGAGCTTGTGGGTGATGAGCACGATGCCCAGGCCGTGGCCCTTGAGGCGCTCGACGGCCTTGGCGAGCTCCACCACGCCCTGCGGGGTCAGCATCGAGGTGGGCTCGTCCAGGATGAGCACCTTCGAGCCGCGCCACAGCGCCTTGATGATCTCCACCTGCTGCTGCTGGCCCAGGGCCAGCGACTGGGTCTCGGCGTCGGGGTCGACCTCCACCCCGAGCATGGCCGCGACCTCCGCCAGGCGCTCGCGCGACCCGGCCTCGTCGAGCCGGAAGGCCCGCGAGCTGCCCATCATGAGGTTGTCGAGCACCGAGAGGGTCGGGACCAGCGTGGTGTGCTGGTAGACCATCCCGATCCCGAACTCGATGGCCTGCTTGGGCGAGTCGATCCGGACCGGCGCGCCGGCCATGAGGATGTCGCCCTCGTCCGGCTGGACCATCCCCGACAGGATGCTCATGAGCGTCGACTTGCCCGCGCCGTTCTCGCCGAGCAGGCAGTGGACCTCGCCGGGGCGCAGGACCAGGTCGATGTGGTCGTTGGCGAGGACGCCCGGGAAGGCCTTGGTGATGCCGCGCAACTCGACGGCCGCCGGGGCGGCGGCCGCGTCCTGCTGCGGGGTGTCGGTGGTGCCGGTCAACTCACTCCAGAGAAAGGGACGCGGGCGGCGGCGCCGTCACGCCGCCGCCCGCTGTTGGGGGTTACTTGATCAGCGCGTCCACCGACGCCTGGTCCGGCGTGAGCGGGACCTCGATCTCGCCGGAGGCGATCTTCGCCTGGGCGTCGTCGACGGCGGTCCACGCCTCGGCGGGGGCCTTGTCGGTCTTCAACAGGGAGATGCCGTTGGTGACATCGATGTTGTAGCCCTTGCTGCCGAACGTGCCCGCGCCGATGTCCGCGGCGGCCTGCTCGAAGGTCTTCGTGAAGTCCCAGAGCACCGAGGACAGGAGCACGCCCTTCTTGTCGATGGGCGTCTTGTCGCCGATCACGTCGATGAAGTAGACCTTGTCGGCGCCCGCGGGGGCCTTTGCGGTCTCGACGGCCTGCAGCATCCCGAAGGACGCGCCGTCGCCCATGCCGAACACCACGTCGGCGCCGGCCGCGATGACCTGGGCGGTCACGCGCTTGCCGCCGGCGGAGTCCGCGTACGCGGCCTGGCCGATCTGGGCCATCTTGAACTTCACGTCGGGCTTGACGCTCTTGGCGCCCGCGGCGAAGCCGCCGGCCATCTTGAACCAGTTCGTGTCGGCCGCGGAGATCACGATGCCGAGCGTGCCGGTCTTGGTGGTGTTCGCCGCGAGGATGCCGGCGAGGTACGCGCCCTGCTGGCTGGAGGTCTCGACGTCGGCGACCTCGCCGGCCTTGGTGGCCGAGGGCGAGTCGTAGACGAGGGTCGGGACCTTGAACTGGGCCGCAACCTTCGGCGCCACGGTGTTGTACCCGGAGGCCTGAGCGATGATCAGCTTGCTGCCCTGCTGGGCGAGGCGGCGGAGCACGGGCTCCACGTTGTCGTAGCCGACGCCGTCGGCGACCTCGATCTCGGCGCCCAGGTTCGCCGCGGCGGCCTTCGCGCCCTCGACGCCCTGCTGGTTCCAGCCGTAGTCGTTGCCCTTCTCGGGCGCGGCGATGCCGATCTTGGCGATCGAGACCGCCGGGGTGCTCGTCGACCCCCCGCTGGTGTCGGAGCCGCCGGAGCTGCTGTCACTTCCACAGCCCGCGAGGGCCACGGCCCCGGCGACGATCACGGCGAGCGCCGCGTGCTTGAAGGAGCGTCTCAATTTCCCCCCTTGTCCTTTCTGCGGATCGCGTTCCGGGATCGTGCCCCCGGCGGCGGTTCGGGCGTTGGGGACGGCCACCAGGAGCCCCTGACGGGCTGTCGTGGGAGTCGATCGCCAACTGTTGACAACAGACATTCGACGAGTTCTTATCCCAGGCATGAAGCACGAGTCAATGGCTCGTCGGCCAATCGGGAGATCCGCTTCCTGATGGCCGTCCGGGGGGATACCGCCGCGCTCGCACCGGTCGAGAACGTGACGCTGTGGGAGCGCGTCTACACCCATCTGCGCGAGCAGATCCTGGACAACACCCTCCCCCCGGGGACGGTGCTGTCGGAGGTCCCGCTGGCCGCGTCGCTCGGCGTCAGCCGCGGCCCCATCCGCGAGGCCCTCGGGCGGCTCGCCGCCGAGGGGCTGGTCACCGTCCGCCCCCGCAGGGGGGCCGTGGTCTCGGCCCTCACCCACGAGGAGTTCCTGCAGGCCTACCAGGTGCGCGAGTCCCTGGAGACCCTGGCGATCCGCCTGGCGGTCCCCAACCTCACCGACGAGGACGTCGACGACATCGACGCGATCGTCGACCGGCAGGCCGAGGCCCTCGAGCGGGACGACATCGACGGCTTCTTCGTCCTGAACAGCTCGTTCCACCAGCTGTTCGTCGACGTGTCGCGGAACACGACCCTGCAGGACATGTACCGACAGCTCATCGCCCACATGGGCCGCTACCAGATGCGCTCCGTCGCCCTCCGCGGGACGGTGCGGCGCTCGGTGGCCGAACACCGGGCGATCGCCCGCGCCTGCCGCGCGCGCGACGCCGAGCGGGCCGAGCGCCTGCTGCGAAACCACATCCGCGTGCCCCAGCGAACGCTCGAGGCCGCGAGCCACGAGGAGGTCGTGCTCAAGCGATGAGTCTCGAATTCGGGGTGAACCTCAACAACCGGGAGCCGCTGATCGCCCCGGAGTACGACCTGCAGATGCTGCTGGCGCTCGCCGAGCGCGCCGAGGACCTGGGCTTCGACTCGGTGTGGGTGGGCGACAGCCTGTTCTCCAAGCCGCGCTACGAGCCCATCTCCCTGCTGTCGGCCATCTCGCAGCGCACCGAGCGCGTGCGGCTGGGCACCTCCTGCATGGTGTCGTCCACGCGCAACCCGCTGTACCTGGCGCTGGAGTGGGCGACGCTCGACCACCTCTCCAACGGCCGGACGATCCTCGGCACCGGCGCGGGGAACCCGGAGGAGGGCGTGCGGCGCGAGTTCCAGGCCCTGGGCTGGGACTTCAAGAAGCGCACGGCCATCTTCGAGGAGGGCCTGAACGCCATCCGCCAGCTCTGGACCACCGGCAAGGTGAACCTCCAGGGCGAGCACTTCACGTACGACGACGTGGCGTTCTACTCCGGCACCGAGCTCGGCCCGCTCATGCCGGTGCAGACCCCGCCCCCGATCTGGGTGGTCTCGAACCCCCGCCTGGTGGGCAAGGCGTCCCCCGAGGTCATGGAGAAGCGGATCATCGCCGCGTGCCGGCGCATCGTGCGCTACGGCGACGGCTGGATGACCTGCTGCCGGGCCGAGCACCCCGAGGAGCTCGAGGAGCAGCTCGCCTGGATCAAGCGGGTCGCCGACGACGAGGGCGCCGACTTCGACCGCCTGAAGATCTGTTACCAGGTCACGATGAACGTGGGCGACTCCGAGGACGAGGCCCGCGCCGCCTTCGGCGAGTACATCGGCAAGTACTACCCCGAGCTGTCCCAGGCCATGGACCTCGGCAACTGGGGGCCGGTCGGCACCCCGGACCAGATCACGGCCTGGCTGGAGCGGTTCGCCGAGGCCGGCGTCGACCACTTCGTGTGCCGGTTCGGCGCGATCGACCAGTTCGGCCAGGTCGAGCGCTTCGCCAGCGAGGTCCTGCCGCGGTTCGCGGCCGAGAGAGTGAGGTAGCCGGAATGGCCCGTGTTGAGCTGCTGCAGGACGCCGCCCTCGTCGTGGACGTCTGCATGTCCGTCGAGCCCGACGACGTCGTCACGATCATCTGCGACGACGAGAACCGCGAGCAGGCGGAGGCCGTCGCCCAGGTCGTCGTGGAGCGCGGCGGCTGGCCGGTGGTGATGAACAACGAGCAGCAGGTGCGCCGCGGCCGCGCGGACGTGCGGTTCCCGATGGCCCCGCCGCGCAACCTGCACCAGGCGATGATCGCCAGCGACGAGGTCATCATCATCACCAACCTCGAGTGGGCCAACCGCTTCGCCCACGTCAACGCCGTGAAGGAGACCTGCGCGGCGAACGGCAAGATCGCCTCGGTGGAGCCCGGCATGGGCTCCTGGGGCCTCACCGTCGAGGACCTCCACATGGCGATCGCGCGCGCCAAGCACGCGATGTCGGTGCTGGAGGGCAAGAAGCACGTCCACGTGACCACCCCGGCGGGCTGCGACTTCCACGTCTCCATCGAGGGGCGCCCGTCGCTGGAGGTCACCCCCATCAAGCACCGCGGGCAGATGATGGGCCCGGTGCCGCTGTGGGCCGAGGTCGCCTTCGCCGCGGTCGAGGACTACACGTACGGCACCGCCGTGGTGGACGGCGTGATGCTCGGCATCGGCCTCGAGGGCCAGGTGAAGGAGCCCATCACCTGGACGATGGAGGGCGGCAAGGCCGTCAAGATCGAGGGCGGCGACGAGGCCGAGCGGCTCCGCAAGGCCATCGACGGGGTCGAGAACGCGACCGTGCTCGGCGAGTTCGCCTTCGGGGTCAGCGACAAGGCACCCTTCGGCACCCCGTCCGAGAAGGGCCGCGTCGGCACCGTGCACATGGCCCTGGGCGACAACCACAACGCCTACCCGGGCGGCCAGAACGTCTGCTCCCTGCACCTGGACGGCGTCTTCCTGAACGCCACGATGCGGATCGAGGACGACGACACCTACATCCTGAAGGACGGGAAGTGGGTGCTGTGAGCGGCGTGTCGGTCGTGCCCCTGGCGGACGTCGACCCCATCCCCCTGCCCGGGGACAGCTGGAGCCGGATGCTGGTCACCGGCACCAACGTCCCCGGGGCCGTGGGGTCCCTGGGCGCGTCGGTGTTCACCCCGGGCACGGTGCTGGGCGCCGTGCGGCACGAGACGGAGGAGTTCGCGTACGTGGTCTCCGGCTCCGGGGAGCTGCGGCTGGACGACGGCGCCGTGCCGTTCCGGCAGGGCGACGCCCTGCACATCCCGGCCGGGGTGTGGCACGCGGTGGCGAACACCGGCGACGAGGACGTGGTGATGGTCTTCGGGTTCCCCCACCCCGACTACCCGCCGACGGACCGGCGGTGACCGCCACCACGGCCAGCGAGGGCGGCCGCGTGGCCGACGAGCTCCGCGGTCTGCGGTGCGACGTCGCCGCGGCCTGTCGGGTACTGGCCTCGGAGGGGTACTCGGACCTCACGCTGGGCCATGTGAGCGCCCGCGTCCCCGGACGCGACGCGGCGCTGATCAAGCGCAAGGGCATCGCGCTGGACGAGGTCACCGCCGACGACGTGGTGATGGTGGACCTGGACGGGCGGGCGCTGGAGGACGGCGTCGAGCTGCACCTGGAGACCGCCCTCCACACCGAGGTCTACAAGGTCCGCCCGGACGTGGGCGCGGTGGTCCACGGCCACCCGCTGCACGCCACCGCGCTGGCGGCCACGGGCGCCCGGCTGGAGATGCTGAGCCACGACGCGGTGCTGTTCGCCGACGGGCTGCCGCGCTACGAGGCGAGCCCCGACCTGGTGGTGTCGGCCGGCGAGGGCGCGGCGGTCGCGGCCGCCCTGGGCGGCTGCCGTGCGGTGCTGATGCGCAACCACGGGGTCCTGGTGGTGGGCGCCGACATCCCGTGGGTGGTGGTGACCGCCGCGACGCTGGAGCGGGCCGCCCGCATCCAGGCGGTGGCCGGGACCCTCGGCGGGGGCCTCGCCCCCATGAGCGACGAGGACGCACGGCGCCTGGCCCCGGAGAAGTACCGGGACGGGTTCGTGCGCGAGTACTGGGACGCCTGGCTCCGCCGGGCGCTGTGAGCTTGGAGGCGGCGTGCTGATCGAGACCACCGTGAACGGCGTGCCGCGGACGCTGGAGGTCGCCCCGAGCGACCTGCTGCTGGACGTGCTGCGCGACCGGCTGGGCCTCACGGGGGCCAAGCGGTCCTGCGACGTCCAGGTGTGCGGCACCTGCACGGTCCTGCTGGACGGCGTGCCGGTGAGCGCCTGCACCACCCTCGCGCACGAGGCGCGGGGACGCCGCGTGATGACCATCGAGGGCCTCGCCGAGACCCCCGGGTTCGCCCGGCTGGAGGAGGTCTTCGAGCACCACAACGCCCTGCAGTGCGGCTACTGCACCAGTGGGATGGCCCTCACGATCACGGCCCTGCTGGAGGCGGGTGAGCTCGCCGACGACGAGGACGTCGTGCGGGAGGCCCTCGCCGGCAACGTGTGCCGCTGCACCGGCTACCGGGCCATCATCGACGCCGCGCGGGAGCTGGCGCGATGACCACCACCCCGAGGCCGCAGGAGCACCTGGAGACCGGGAGCGCCCTCGGGCACTCGGTGCCGCGCAGGGACTTCGCCGAGAAGATCCGCGGGCGGGTGCGCTACGTCGGGGACACCGAGGTCCCCGGGATGCTGCACGGCAAGGTCCTGCGCAGCGAGATCCCCGCCGGCCGCATCCGCTCCATCGACGCCTCCGCCGCCGAGGCGATGCCCGGCGTGGTGTGCGTCCTGGTGGGCACCGACCTGCTGGACATCGACCCGTACTACGGCCACGCGATCCGCGACCGCCCGATCATCGCGATCGACCGGGTGCGCTTCGCCGGGGAGCCCGTCGCCGTGGTCGCGGCCGAGACCGAGGAGCAGGCGGAGGCCGCCGTCCGCGCCATCCGCGTGGACTACGAGCCCACGCCCGCCGCGGTCGACCTGGACGGCGCCACGGGCCCGGACGC
>JAXLST010000023.1:0-77273 GCA_046330435.1 Thermoleophilia bacterium
CGGTCGCGCAGGGACGTGTCGAACAGCAGGCCGCGCGCGGCGGTGGCGGCGTCGGCGGCCACGGCCGCGAGCTCCGCCCGCATGGCCTCGCGGGCGGCGTCGCCCGGATCGGCGGGGGCCGCGGTGAGGGTGACGGCGTCGAACATGAAGCGGTGGCCGGTGAGCTGAGCGCACACGCGCTGCACCCGCTCCTTCAGCGTCGCGAACATCATCGTGCCGGGCGCCAGACCCACCCCGGCGCAGATCTGGCTCACGTCGTTGAGGTGGTTCCACATGCGCTCGAGCTCGATCAGCAGCGTCCGCACCAGCCGGGTGCCCTCGCCGGGCATGCGCCCCAGGGCGTCCTCGACGGCCGACGCGTAGGCGACGGCGTTGGTGGCCGCGCAGCCGGCGCAGACGCGGGACAGCACACGGCCGGCGTCCTCGGGCGTGCGGCCCTCCGCGTGGCGCTCCAGGCCGCGGTGCTTGTGGAACAGGCGGGCGTCGACGTGCAGGACGCGCTCGCCCACCACGTGGAACAGGAAGTGCCCGCACTCGATGATGCCCGCGTGGATGGGCCCCACCGGCACGGTGTGCACGTCCGGCCCCTCCACCGGCGTGGTCCACAGGGCGCGGTCGTCGGGGTGGTGCACCAGCGCCCGGTGCGGCTCGTGCCCCTCGAACCGCAGGCCGTGCAGGTCGACCGCCTCGCGCTCGTCCCACCCGGCGGGGACCAGGTCCACCACGCTCGGCGCGACCCCGTGCGGGGCGGCGACCGCGACGATGCGCGGGGCCTGGCCCGCCAGGACGGCGCGCACCTCGGGCGTCCCGTCCGGGGCGAGGGCCGCGTGCAGCCCCGCGAAGTCACCGCGGGACACGCGGTCGCGCCAGGCGTCGGCGCCGATGCGCTCGATCACGGCCATCAGCCGCCGCCCAGCAGTGCGAGGGCCACCGCGGCATCCGGCACCGTGAACGCCAGCGCCGCCAGGACGCCCATCGCGGCCAGCGCCGCCAGGCAGGCGCCCTGCAGGGGGCGCATCGCGCCGGGGCCGCCGGGGCGCCGGCCGTCCACGCGGCCCGGCACCGCCTCGATGAGCACATGGATGATCCCGATGAACCCGAGCGCCAGCAGCACCGCGGTGACCGCCGCGAAGGCGACGGCCCCCGCCTGCACGGCGCCGGCGATCACCAGCAGCTCGCTCGCGAACAGCGGCGAGGGCGGCAGGCCCGACAGGGCGCCGGCGCTCACGATCACCGACGCGGCGAGCGTGGGGTCCAGGCGCAGCAGGCCGCGCGGCGGGCGCCGCCCGGCGGCCGGCTGGTACCGCAGCAGCGGCGTGGCGGCCCAGAAGCCCAGGGCCTTCGCGGCCGCGTGGCCTGCGACGTGGATGCACACCCCGGCGGCCGCCAGGTCGTTCTGCATGGCGATGCCGATGGCGATCACGCCCATGTGCTCCAGGCTGGAGTAGGCGAGGAAGCGCTTCCAGGCCATGGGCCGCCACAGGAACGGCACGGCGACGGCCAGCGACGCCAGCCCGATGCCGCCCAGCAGATGCCGGAACAGCCCCTCGCCCACCGCCGGGGACAGGGCCTCCACGGTGCGCCACACCTGCAGCGCCACCGTCGGCAGCAGCGCGGCGGACAGGACGGCGCTCACCGGCGGGGGCGCCTCGCTGTGGGCGTCCGGCAGCCAGTTGTGGACCGGGGCCCAGCCGGCCTTGGACGCCATCCCCGCGATGATGAGCACCGCGGCGGTCGCGGCCAGGTCGCCGCCGCCGGTGCCCGCCTCGCGCAGCGACGCGAAGTCCAGGGACCCGATCCCGGCGCCGGTCGTGGTGCCCGACACCACCAGCAGCACGATGCCGAGCAGCGCCACCGCCAGGCCGCTGCTGGTGAGGATGAGGTACTTCCAGCCGGCCTCAAGGGCGGAGCGCCCGCCGCTGAACGACACCAAAAGGGCGGAGGCGGCGGTGGTGGCCTCCAGCAGCAGCCAGCCCAGGCCCATGTTGCCGCAGAACGGCACGGCGGCGAGCACCGCCCAGAACCCGAGCATCGCGGTGGCGTAGTAGCGGCGGGCCGCCTCGGCGCCCATGCCGGACCGCGTCGCCCGCGCCAGGTACTGGGGGGACAGGATGCAGCTGATGCCCGCCACGCCGGCGATCACCAGCGTGAAGAGGCCGGCCGGGGCGTCGATGACGTACCAGCCGCCCTCCAGGGCGTCGGCGCCGCGGGCGAGCACCCAGATGCCGCACACCAGGCCGGCCAGGCCCCCCACCGCCCCGGCCGCGACCAGGACCCGGTCGGACCGGGCGGGGCCGCCGGGCACCAGGCAGCACAGGGCGGCGAGCCCGGGGATGCCGGGCACCGCGATGGCCAGGATGCGCAGCAGGTCAGTCACGCAGCCCCCGCATCGCCTCGGCGTCGGTCGTCCCGAAGGCCCCGAGGATCCGGGACTGGAAGGTCACGGCGACGGCCACGATGATCGCCAGGTCGAAGATCACGCCCAGCTCCACCACGGCGGGCAGGCCGCGCTCGCCGCCCAGCGCGACGATCGCGACGCCGTTCTCGATGGTGAGCAGCCCGATGAGCTGGAACAGCGTCGGGCGGCGCATCGCGGCCATCACGATCCCGATCGCCAGCAGCGCGAGGCCGCCGTGCATGGCGGTCTGGGAGGACACGCCGGCGTCGGGCACCAGGCCGATGACCGCGGCGACCGCGCCCACCATCACCAGGCCGTTCAGCACGGGTGCCGCGTCGTCGCCGATGGGGCGCGGCTGCCGGGTGCGCGCCACGGCGTACCCCAGCAGGCCCGCCACCAGCACCGCCTTGGCGATGAGCGCCACGCCGGCCAGCGGCTCGGCCTCGCCCCCGTCGGACCCCACCCCCAGGGCCGCGAGGCCGATGAGCAGGGACTGCACGGCCAGCAGCGCGACCGCGGCCGAGCGCCGGCGCACCACCCCGGTGCCCAGGCCCAGGATCACGCACAGCCAGACCAGGCCGGAGCTCACAGGCCCGCCCCGAAGGCCCAGGCGACGGCGCCCAGCAGGGTGAGGACCGCGCCGGAGGCCAGCAGGCGCGGCGCGCGGCCCAGGCGCATCTTCGCCTGGAACGACTCGGTGAGCGCCGCGGCGGCGGCCAGCACGGGCAGCCACAACACGGTCACCACGGCCCCGGCGACGGCGCCGGACGGGTGCGGCAGGAACACGCCGGCGGCGAGGCCCATCACGATCCAGTGGCGGGCGCCGGCCGCCCACATCAGCATCGCCAGGTCCCGGCCGGCGTACTCCAGCAGCGGGCCCTCGTGGATCATCGTGAGCTCGAGGTGCGTGTCGGGGTTGTCGATGGGCTGCCTGCCGGTCTCCACCAGCACCACCAGGGCCATCGCCAGCAGCCCGGCCCAGTGCGCCGGCGCGCGCCAGGTACCGGCCTCGGCGGCCGCCGCCCACAGGCCGCGCAGGTCGGTGGTCCCCGCCGGCAGCGCCGCGACGAGCAGGGTCCCCAGCAGCAGCGCCTCGCCGGACACCGCGTATGCGAGGTCGCGCGCGGCGCCCATCATCCCGAAGGCGGCCGAGGTGTCCCACGCCGAGACGGCAGCCGCCATCCGCGCCGTGGCCAGCAGCCCGACGACGAGCAGCACGTCGGCGCCCAGGAACGGCCAGCGCGGCGACGCGGCGCCCAGCGGCACCATGAGCACCGCCATGGCGGTGACGGCGGCGATGAGGGCCGGGGCGGTGCGGTACGCGGCCCCGGTGCCCTCCGGGTCCACCACCGACCGGCGCCACAGGCGGCGCAGGTCGCGGTAGGGCTGCAGCGGGTCGGCGCCGCGGCGTCCCTGCAGGCGCGCCTTGAGGGTCTGCACGAGGCCGGCGATGCCGGGGCCGGCGGCCAGGGCCAGGACCGAGGCGGCGCCGAGCGCCGCGGTGGTGCCGGTCACGACAGCCACCCGGTCCGCAGCAGGGCGAGGCACACCACGACCATGGCGCCCAGCCAGGCGATGTAGGCGCGCAGCGACCCCGACTGCAGGCGCCGGGCCTGCGAGGCGGCCGCCAGGGCCACCCGCTGGGCGGGGTCGTAGATGAAGCGGTCCACCAGGTCCGGGACCCGGCCGGAGGAGGTCACGCGGTGCACCAGGCCGCCCCGCCGCTCCACCTCGACGTCGCGCTCGGAGCGCAGCAGGCCGTCGACCGCGAGCCGGAAGCTCTTGGTGAAGCCGGCGCCGGTGTACGGCTGCCGGGCGAGCGCGGGCTGCCCGCACAGCCAGATGGGGGCGCGGGCGGCGGCGCGTCCGCGCAGCCGGGTGAGCGCGAGCGTGGCCACGGCGATCGCGGCGAGCGTCCAGGCGGGGGTGAGGCCGCCCGTGGCGGGCACGTCCAGGAGGTCGGGGCCGCCGCCGGTCGCGGGGCCGGCCATGCCGGCCAGGCCGGGCAGGATCCAGCCCGCGGCGAGGACCAGGGCGGCGAGCCCCGCCAGCACCAGCCCGTGGGCGGCGCGCATGGGGCCCGGCGCCTCCTGCGCCTGGGCGGCCGCGTCGGTGCGGGGCGGGCCCAGGAGCACCAGGCCGAGCATCTTCGCGACCGCCAGCGCCGCGAGCCCCGCCGCGACGCCCAGCAGCAGGACGGCGCCGCCGGCCACGAACCCGGCGACCGGGTCGTCGATGCGGGCGGCCCCGAACGCGCCCTGCAGCACGGCCCACTCCGAGACGAAGCCCGCCGTGGGCGGAAGGCCTGCGAGGCTCACCCCCGCCACGCCCAGGACCGCGCCGGTCCACGGCATGCGGCCGCCCAGGCCGCCCAGCCGTCCCAGGTCCAGGGTGTGCGCGGCGCCCTGCACGGCGCCGGCGGCGAGGAACAGGCCGCCCTTGGCGGCCGCGTGGGTGAGCAGGTGCAGCATCGCGGCGCCGAAGGCGAGCGCCGCCGGGCCGTCGGCCCCGTTGCCGTGCAGCCACAGGGACGCGCCCAGGGCGGCGGCGGCGACGCCCATGTTCTCGATGGTGGAGTGCGCCAGCAGCAGCTTCAGCTCCTGCTGCACGGCGGCGTAGACGATGCCGGTGACCGCGGTGACGGCCCCCACCGCCATCAGTGCGGGGCCGGCCCAGGAGGGGGCGGCCATCCACTGGAACAGCACGCGGACCAGCCCGTACAGGGCGACGGCCACCATCGCGCCGGACATGACCGCCGACAGCGGGCTCGGCGCCACCGGGTGGGCGCGGGGCAGCCAGGCGTGCAGCGGCACCAGGCCGGCCTTGGTCCCGAACCCGACGATGGCGGCGGCGGCGGCGAAGCCGGCGGTGGCGCCCCCGGGGCCCATGGGGACCCCGCCGATCGCCCCGTGGTCGGCGAGCACCAGCACGGCGGCCCACACGCCCGCCCCGCCGATGTGGGTGATCGCCAGGTACTCGAACATCGCCCGCCGGACGTGGGGTGAGGCGTCGGCCACCAGCGAGGCGACGGCGGGCAGCAGGGTCATGAGCTCCCAGCACGCCAGCAGGGCGCTGGGGTCGCGCGCGGTCACCACCCCGGCGAGGGCCAGCACGAAGCACCCGAACAGCGACGCCACCGCCCCGGGGCGCGCGACGTGCCGCAGGTAGGAGATGCACGCCAGCGCCGCCGGCAGGGCGACGCCTGCGACCAGCGCGAGCATGGTGCCGCTGAACCGGTCGATGCCGAACGCCGGCGAGATCACCGAGGTGAAGGCGTGGCCGGCGGCCTCGTCGCCGATGGCGGCCCATGCGCCGCCCGCGCCGACGCACAGCAGCCCCAGCGCCTGCAGCAGCAGGCCGGCGGGCAGCAGCCGACGCCGCAGCGGCAGCAGCGCACCCACCGCCGCCAGGGCGACGCCCGCGAGGACGAGCTCAGCCACGCGGCTCAGGCGCCCGCGTCACCGGGGGCCTCGGCCCCGTCCGCCACCAGCGACCCGGCGAGCTCCTCCAGGAGCGCCTGCTGCCGGCCCAGGGAGGCCGCCAGGAAGTCCCGTCCCGCCGCCAGCATGCCGAACACGGCCGGGTCGGTGGCCGCGTAGTAGACGCTGGTGCCCTGCCTGCGGGACACGACCAGGCCGTGCTTGCGCAGGGCGGCGAGGTGCTGGGAGGTGCCGCTGGAGTCCAGCCCCAGGGCGCCCTGCAGGCTGCCCACGGAGCGCTCCCCGTCGCGCAGCAGCTCCAGGATCCGCACGCGCATGGGGTGGCCGAGCACGCGGAAGAGCTCCGCCTTGGCCTCGTACAGGGGGGTCGTGCCCTGGCTGTCGATGACGCGCCTCCGATCCCCCGTCGCGGCCCCCGGTCAGGGCCGGGGACCGCGCGGGAACTGCTCCAGGGGCTCCGCGCGTCGCCGGGGATCGAGTACCGGCGGGACGTGCGTCGCACGGGCCTCAGGGACATGAGGCCCTCCGGCACTCAACCGCATGAGGGAGAAGAATGCAACTCCCGAATCTTCAATTGTTTGAAGATAACCGGAGTGGGCGGCCGGCGCCCCCCGCCCGCCCGGCGCTCAGGGGAGGAAGAGCGTGAGCTCCGGCTCCCGCAGTCCGCGCAGCTCGGCGAGGTCCACGGTGCGCGTCGCGATGTCCCGGGAGCGCGCGAGCGTGCGCGCCTGGGGCTTCATCGACTCGGCGACCAGCATGCCCCGGCACCCCTCCAGGCCGCGCTCGCCGCGGATGTACTCCAGGTACCGGGTGAGCTGCTCGACGGCGTCGATCGTGCCCACGCGCTTCACCTCGACGGCCAGGTAGCCGTGGTCGTCGCGGCACATCAGGTCGACGGGGCCGATGGGCGTGGGGTACTCCCGGCGCACCAGCCGCAGGCCGTCGCCCAGGGCCTGCGGCGCGTCGGCGAGCGCCTCCTGCAGGTCGCGCTCCACCCCGTCCTTCTCCAGCCGCGGCCCCTCGTCCATGTCGTGGGTGACGTCGGAGAGGATCTCGGTGATGTGGATCTCGAGGCGCTCCAGCTTCGCGCCCGAGCCCTTCTCCACCACGATGAGCTCCGGGGACTCCTCCACGCGGGTGGGCGGGGTCATCCAGTTCTGCGGCTTGTAGCCGCCCGCGTCGGAGTGGACCATCACCGAGCCGTCCGACTTGCACATGAGCAGCCGGACGGCCGGCGGCAGCACGGAGCTGACACGGCCGCGGTAGTGGACCTCGCAGTGGGCGACGATGAGACGCAGAGGGGGCGGGCCTCCGGAGACGGGCGCGGGGCGATGCTACCCCGCCGGGCGGCTCCCGTCAGGCGCTCAGCGGGCGGTTGAGCCTGCGCAGCGGCGGGACGGTGCGCGGCGGGTTGCGCCGCGGCGGCAGCCCCTCCAGCAGCTCGGCGGTGACCTCGGCGATCGCCCGCACCGCCCGGTCGAACGCCTCGGCCGTGGCGGGGCCGGGGCGGGTGACCCCGCTCACCTTCCGCACGTACTGCATGGCGGCGGCCTCGATCTCCTCCGGCGTCGCGGCGGGCTCGAGCCCGCGGAGGATGGTGATGTTCCTGCACATGGCGGTCCTCCGGTGGGTCGCGTGGGTCGTGCCGATCGTATGACCCGGCGGGGCCCCGCGGATCATCGCTCGCACCGGCGGACAAACGCTCCGTTAACCGAACGTAAGCCGAATGCGCGTTGATCCGCACGACGCCATCTCCCACGCTCACCGTGCAGGACCAGCACACGGCGCGCGCGCTTCCTCGTACTGACGTCGCATCGTCTGGCAGGGAGGTTGGGACGTGGGCTTCGGGATCACTTGGAGCAGGTGCACGGCGCGCGGGATGTGCCGCTGCCGCACCTGCGGCCGGCACGACCGCCACTGGGACCCCTGGACGGTCCCCGCGCTGGCGGAGCAGGTCGTCGCCGACCTCGGGCGTCCGCAGGGCGGCCGGAACGGCCGGGCGCCGGGGCTGACCGTGCAGGACGAGATCGGGCTGCGGCGGGCGCTCGTCGCGCGGCTCGGGCAGCTGCTGGAGGACGGCGTGGTCATCGCCTGCCCCTGGCGGGTGGGCGCGGAGGTGCTCGCGGTGCTCGCCGCGGGGGCGCGGGACGGCCGCCGGGACCCCGGCGGGCCGCTGCTGGCGCCCTACGCCTGAGGCGTGCCCGGGCGGCCGCCGTCGCGGCCGCCCGGGGGCCCTCCCTGCGGGTCCTCGTCGCGGGCGACCCACTTGGCGTGGTGGCGGCGGGCCCACGCCCGGTCGACGTCCCCGCGCAGCATCCCGCGCAGCGCCGGCCGGGTGGACGGGTTCACCAGGGCCATGTGCAGATGCCCGGCCACCAGCACCACCAGCAGGTACATGGTCCAGTCGTGCACGAGCACCGTGCCGGGGAACCGGAACGCGTGGTCGCGCTCGCCCAGCCACATGAGCCCGCCGGTGACGTAGGCGACCGCCATGAGCCCCGTCACCACGGCGGTGTTGAGCTTCTGCCCCGCGTTGAAGCGCCCCTGGGGCGGCGCGGGCGGCCCGGCGCCGGTGACCCGCGCGGGGACGCCGCGCAGCCAGCGCAGGTCGTCCCGGTCGAACACCTCCAGCTCCCGCACGGTCGCCAGCAGCCGCCGTCCGTGCACGGCGGCCAGGGCGAGCGTCCCGGCGGCGAGCGCCCAGGCGGCGCCCAGGTGCACGGCCTTGGCGTCCGGCCGGGCGAGCAGGGGCGCGAGCGAGGGCACCGACAGCACCAGGCCGGTGGCGAGCATCGCCAGGAACGTCGCGGCGAGGAGCCAGTGCAGGGCGCGTTCGCCGCGCGTGAACCGGTGGATCCGATCCGGCCGGCTCACAGCCCGTTCGAGTCCCCCACCCAGGCGTCCACCGAATACCCGTTGGCCTCCCAGTAGCCCGTGTGCGGCTCCGTGTCATAGGTGATCGCGGTCACCCACTTCACGCTCTTGTAGCCGTACATGCGCGGCACCACGAGCCGCAGCGGCGCGCCGTGCGCGCGGCTCAGCGGGGCGTCGTCCATCCGCGTGGCCAGCAGGACGTCCGGGAGGTGGAACTGCGCGATGGTCAGCTGGTCGGTGTACGGCTCCTCCAGCGACGCGAACGTGACGTACCGGGCCTCGGGCAGCGGCCGCACGAGCTCGCTCAGGGCGGCGCCGCGCACGCCGGTCCAGCGGACGTCCTCCACGGACCACCCGGTCACGCAGTGGAAGTCGGAGGTCTGCCGCACCGCCGGCAGGGCGGCCACGCGGTCCCACGTGAGCTCGACGGGGTTGCGGACGGCGCCGCCCACGGTGAGCCGGTAGCCGCCGGGGTCGAACCTCGGCATGGGCGACGCCACCGAGTAGATGCGCCAGCCGCCGTCGCCCAGGGCGGACGACACCCGGGTGAGGGCCTGGTTGAGGCGCGGTGCCGCGGCGATGCCGGCGATGCCCGCCGCGACGGTCGCCAGGAACGCTGCGCGGCCGAGCCTGAGGCCGTCCTCCGGGGTGCGCCGGCCCTCCATCGCGCCAGGCTAGCGCCGCTCGGCGGGCGGCGCCGCCGGAGCGGTCACCGCACGAGGCGCGCCTGGGGGCCGCCGAACCGCACGCGCGCCGCCAGCACCCGCAGGCGCCGCGCCGCGGCGACCGGTGCGGCCTCCACGGTGAAGGCCGGCGGCGTCGCCTGTTGCGGGCACACGATCCCCGACGCCGGGACGCTCAGGGACACCAGGTAGCGCTCCACGCGGAGGTCGATGCAGTTGCTGTTGCCGCCGTAGGCGGTGTGGCCGTCGCCCGACATGGTCAGCAGGGTGGCGTCGCCGAGCTCCGCGGCCAGCGCGACCGACCCCTTGTAGGGGGTCGCCGGGTCGGCGGTGGTGCCCACCACCAGCACCGGCGGGAGGTTCTTGGGGCTGAACGGGCCGGTGAACCGGTTGCGGGGGGTCACGGGCCACCCGGCGGCGGTGTAGCTGGACGGCCAGAACAGCCCGGGGCCGAACAGGGGGGACTCCTGCGCCCACGCGGCCCGCAGGTCGTCGTACGCCGCCAGGTCGGCGGGGTACTCGCGGTCGGCCGCGGTGATGGCGTTGAACGCCGCGCCCTCGTCGCCGTAGGTGCCGTCGTCGTTCCGGCCGATCGCCGCGTCCGAGAGGATCTTCACCACGGAGCCGTCGCCCAGGTCCGCCAGCTGCAGCGCGCCCGCGAGCAGCGGCCAGGTCTGGCGGGAGTACAGCGCCACCAGGCTCGCGTTGAGGACATCCACGGCCCGCACCGGGCGCGCGTCGGTGCCGGGCAGGGGGTTCGCGTCGGCGCGCCGCAGCAGCGCCGTGTACGCCGCCTCCGGCGCGCCGTCCCCGAACTCGCACTCCAGCCGGCACCACTCGAGGAACCGCTCCATCGCGACCTGGAAGCCGCGCGCCTGGCGCAGGTCGGTGAGCAGCGGCCGGGTGGCGTAGGCGGTGGGGTCGAGGCCGCCGTCCAGCACGAGGGCGCGCACGTGCCCGGGGTACAGCGCGGCATAGGTGGCGCCCAGGTACGTGCCGTACGAGAAGCCCAGGTAGGTGAGGCGGGCGTCGCCCAGCGCGTCGCGCAGCCGGTCCATGTCACCGGCCACGTCCGCCGTGGTGATGCTCCCCAGCAGGTCGCCGCTGTTGGCGGTGCAGGCCGCCTGGAAGGCGCGGGCCCGCGCGACCACCGCATCGCGGGCGTCCGGGGCGGGGAACGCCGTGGCTGCGCGGGCGTCGGCCTCCTGGCCGGCGTCGTCCAGGCACACGACGGTGCGGGACGCGCCGGTGCCGCGCGGGTCGAACCCCACGATGTCGAACCGCCGGTTGAGGGTGGCGAACAGCGTCGTGCCGGCGTCCCTCACGAAGCCCACTCCGGAGCCCCCGGGGCCGCCGGGGTTGACCACCAGGGAGCCGATCCGCCGCGCCGGGTCCGCGGCGGGCAGCCGGATGACCGCCACGTCGAGCGTCCCCGCGGCCGGGGCCGCCGGCTCGACCGGCACGGGCAGGGTGGCGCACTCGAACGGGCCCCCGCACGGGGCCCACCGCAGCGGCGCGGCGTGCGCCCCCGCGGCGGCAGCGGCCCAGGTGGCGGCGGCGACGGCGAGCACCGCGATGCGGCGGCGGGACGGGCGGACGTGACCGGGGCGGGGCATGACGCTCCTTCGCGAGGTGTGCCGCTGAGGATGCGGACAGGTTCTGCGGGGCCATGCCGGAACCTGCCGCCTCGGCCACCGGGATGAACCGGGAACGGCCGGGAGGTGCGAACATGGGTCGGGTGGCAGACCTGCTCGCCGACAACCCCCTCCTGCTGCTCTTCGCCTGCTTGGCGGTGGGCAGCGCGGTGGGCGCGTTCCGCATCCGGGGCTTCATGCTCGGGCCGGCGGCGGTGCTGTTCACGGCGCTGGCGCTGTCGGCGTGGGACGGGCGGCTGGAGCTGCCCCCGGCGGTGGGCAGCCTGGGCCTCGCCATCTTCGCCTACTGCGTGGGCGTCGCCAGCGGGCCGTCGTTCTTCGGCGCGCTGCGCCACAACCTGGGCGCGGTCGCCGCGGTGGTGGGCCTGCTCGCTTTCAGCGCGGGCGTCGCCTGGTTCGCCGGCGACCTGCTGGGCCTCGCCTCCGACGTCACGGCGGGCGTCTACGCCGGCGCCCTCACCAACACCCCGGCGCTGGCGGCGGCCAGCGAGCAGGCCGGGGGGCCGGGGCCCACGATCGGCTACTCGGTGACCTACCTGGGCGGCGTGATCCTCATGCTGGTCATCGCCGCGTGGGCGCTCAACCGGCCGGAGCCCGGCGGCGAGGAGGACGCCGCCCCCGAGCCCCTGGTGGCCCGGACGCTCGAGGTCACCGACCCGTACCTGCCGCCGTTGGGGGACCTTGCGGCGGCCGAGGACCACCCCGTCGTGTTCTCGCGCGTCAAGCACGAGGGCCGCGTGGAGGTCGCGCGGTCGGACACGGTGGTGGAGCCCGGGGACCTGGTGTCCGCGGTGGGCCGCCGGGAGGACGTGGAGGCGATGGCCGAGCGCGTGGGCCACATCGCCGACGAGAAGCTCACCCTGGACCGGCGGGCGCTGGACATGCGCCGCATCGCGCTCTCCAACCGCAGGCTGTCGGGCCGGACGGTGGGCGAGCTGGGCCTGGAGCAGCTGGGGGCCCGGGCCACCCGCGTGCGCCGCGGCGACGTGGACCTCATCGCGACCCCCGACCTGCGGGTGCACCAGGGCGACCGCATCCGGGTCATCGCCATGCGCGACCAGATGGCACGGGTGTCGCGCCACCTCGGCGACTCCGAGCGGGGGCCCGGCGACCTCAACCCGGTGGGCCTGTCGGTGGGCCTCGCCGCGGGGCTGCTGCTGGGGCTTGTGCCGCTGCCCTCGCCGGTCGGCGGGACGTTCACGATGGGCACCGCCGCCGGCCCGCTCATCGCCGGGCTCATCCTGGGCCGCCGGGCCCGCACGGGCCCCATCGTGTGGTCGCTGCCGTACACGGCGTCCCAGCTGCTGCAGCAGCTGGGCATCCTCATCTTCCTGGCGACCGCCGGGTCGCGCGCCGGCGGGGACCTCGCCGACGCCCTGCGCTCCGGCGAGGGCCTGGACATCGCGGTGGCCGGGATGCTGGTGACCGCGGTGGCCGCCCTCGCGCTCATCGGCATGGCCCGGGTGTTCGGGCTCGGCGGGCCGCGCCTGGCGGGCCTCGTCGCCGGGGCCCAGACACAGCCGGCCGTGCTGGCCTTCGCGCAGGAGCGCACCGGCGGCGACCAGCGCGTGGCGCTGGGCTACGCCCTGGTGTTCCCCGCGGCCATGATCACCAAGATCATCGCCGCGACCCTGCTGGTCACGCTCTAGGGCGCCGGGTAGGCGACCGGCTGGTCCGCGGACCAGGGGAACACGATCCACCGGTCGGTCCGCAGCCCCACGTAGTCGCAGGTGACGGTGCTGATGGGCTTCTCGTACAGCACCGCGGTGCGCACCTCGGCGACCGCGTCCGCGCAGATGTCCCGCACCACCTCGAGGGTGGCGCCGGTGTCGGCGACGTCGTCGGCGATGAGGATCTTCAGGTTCGCCAGGTCCTTGACCTGCAGCTGCGGCGGCAGGATCACCGGGGCCTGCAGGCGCTCGTCGACGCCCGTGTAGAACTCGACGTTGATGAGGAACACGGGCTTGACGTCGAGGTCGTAGGCCAGGGCCCCGGCCACCAGCAGCCCGCCCCGGGCGATGCCCAGGATGGCGTCCGGCCGGAAGTCGTCGGCGGCCACCTGCTCGGCCAGGCCGCGGCTCAGCTCGCCGAAGCGGCTCCAGGTGAGGATCTCGCGGGGCTCCGTCACGGGCGGGAACGCTACCTGCCCGGCACCCCGCCCCGCCAGGGCCCGCGGGCCGGTCAGACGGTGCCCGGGGTCTGCCGGGGGTCCAGGTCCCGCATCACGGCCCGCGCGTCCCCGCCCTCGAGCGCCGGGGTGAGGAAGCGGCCCGCGACCTTGCCGGGCGGCCACCACAGCGGCTCGTGCGCGGACACCACGCCGGCGCTCTCGTCCCGCCCCCCGGCGAGGTCGCCGCGGATGAAGCTCGCGTCCCCCCCGGACCACACCTGCCCGCGCAGGCGCGGGGCGAACGGCACCGGGTCGACGGGGTGCCCCAGCATGATGGCGGCGGTCGCCGCGGCGGTGTCGGCCATCTGGCAGGCCACGCCGCCCTGTTTGACGGGGAAGTCGGTGGCGTCGCCGGCGGCCAGCACCCCCTCCACGTGGGGGACGCGCCCGTCCTGCTCCACCGGCAGGAAGCCCAGTGGCGTGGCGGGCAGCCCGGGGATCTCCGGACCGGACAGCGCGGCCATGGTGACCACGCGGTCCGCGCCCAGCTGCTCGCCGGTGGACAGCACCAGCGCGCCGCCCACGCGGCTGCGGGCGACCGTCCCGGTGCGCACGGAGACGCCCTGCTCGTGCAGGAGCGCCTCCAGGGCCTCGCTCGCCGCGGTCCCGAACAGCGACAGCGGCCGCTCCTCGGCGGTCACCACCGTCACGCGCACCCGGTCGCCGGTCCCCCGGCCGCGCAGGTGCGCGGCGGTGAGCAGGGCCAGCTCGTACGCGGGCAGCGACCACGTGGGGCCCGACGGCACCACGATCGCCAGGTCGATGCCGGCGCCACCCGTGGCCAGCACGTGCACCTCGTCCACCAGGCGGCGGTAGGCCCGCACGTCCTCGGTTCCGCGGAAGGTGATGTCCGCGCCGCGCAGCCAGGTGCGCCGCCGGGCGCCCACCGCCACGATGAGCGCGTCGTACGGCAGGCGGCGGCCGTCGGTGGTGATGACGGCACCCTCCTCCGGCTCCACGATGCCGAGCATGCCCTTCACCATCACGAAGCCGCCGGTGCGCGACAGCGAGCTCAGCGGCACCTGCGCCCACGGGGCGTCCTGGAACGGCTCGATCACGGCGGCCGGCACGTAGGTGAACAGGTTCGCCGGGGTGAGCAGCCGCACGTGCACGCGGCCGTGCGTGAGCGCGCGAAGCGCCAGGGCCGCCTCCAGGCCGGCGAACCCCGCGCCTGCCACCAGGACCTCTCCGCCGTGCGCGGCCATCGCAACACCCCCTCGGACGCCTGCCCACCAGCGTGTCACCGGTGTGCGGGAGGGGCATCGGCGGCCGGCCCACCCGGGCCCCGGGGGTTCTCCGGAGCACGCGTCAGTGTCCCGTGCGGAGGCACGGCGCGGACCGCGCACGGTGCTGCGGGCGGGTGGCGGCGCCGGGCGGGTGGGCCCGGCGCCGCTCCGCGGCTACCTGACCGGGACGGCGGTCACCACGACGTTGTCGCGGTAGTGCCCGATCTGCGCGTTGAACGGCCCGCCGCACGTCACCAGCACCAGCCGGGCCGAGCCCCGCGTGGAGTAGATGTTCGCCGGCAGTTCCGTCTTCTCGTACGTCTTCACCGTGGTGACGCGGTAGGTGCGGGTCCTGCCGTCCGCGGACGTCACCTGGATGCGGGTGCGCGCCGTCGCCCGCTTGAGCGGCCCGAAGGCGCCCACGCCGGCCCGGGCGGAGTCCACGTGCCCGGCGATGAGCACTGCGCCCGTGGCGTCGCCCGGTGCGGCCCCGTCACGGAACCACCCGGTGCGCTGGATGTTCACCGGCACGTCCAGGGCGCCCGTGGTGAGGTTGATCCCCACGGCCTGCACCGGGGCGTCGATGCCCAGGTCGGCGACCTTCACCCGCGTGGGGGCCGAGCGGCCGGCCTGCAGGCCGCGCGCCGGCGCCGTGCGGGCGTCGCCGCGGCCCGTGAGGATGAGCGGCCGCCCGAGGGACGTCTCGCTCACCTCGCCGCACTCGCCCTCGGTGCTCTTCACCAGGCCGGTCCCGACCAGCTTCTCGCGGTAGGTGTAGAAGCCCGCCTTGCTGATCGTGACGGCCGGGGAGCGGGTCTCGCCGTCACCGCGCACGGTGAAGCTGCCCTTCCAGAACGGCGTGACGTCGCAGCGGATCGCGGCCTTCGAGGCGAACGGCCCGAACAGCTGCAGCTCGACCGTGGCCTCGGAGTCGCCCAGGCCCTTCACCCGCACCCGGTCGAAGATCTGCTGGCCGGGCTTCACCACGTCGGACGACGCGATGGTGGTGACCTCCGGCTCGGCCGAGACCAGCGCGGTCTCGCTCGCCTCGCCGCAGGCGGTCACCACGCCGGAGTTCGCCTCCGACTCGGCGATCGAGGCCCGGTAGGTGTAGTAGCCCACCTTGTTGAGCCGCACCTTCTCGGTGGTGTGGACCCCGTCGCCGATCTCGGCGTCGATGGTGCCGGTCCATGCCGGGGTGCCGGAGCAGTTGATCGCCTCGCGGGTGGGGTACGGGCCCCACAGCTCCATGTTGATGGTGGTGGACAGCGCACCCATGCCGCTCACGATCACCCGGTCCGACAGCTGCTGGCCGGGCTTGAGCTGCAGGGCGCTCACCTGGCTGGTGATGCGCGGCGCGCCGGTCACGATCACGCCCTCGCTCACCTCGCCGCACTTGCCCTCGAAGGCGCGCACGAAGCCGTTCGCCTCGAGTCGCTCGCGGTAGGTGTAGAAGCCCCCGACGGTGGGGGTGAACTGCTCGGTCACGTACTCGCCGTCGCCGGTGGCCGTGACCTGGCCCGTCCAGATGGGCGCGCCGTCGCAGTTGACGTCCTCACGGGTGGAGAACGGCCCGTACAGGGAGATGCTCACCTGCGAGGTCTCGCCGTTGAGGCCCGTCACCACCGCGGTGTCGGAGATGGGCTGCCCCACCGGCGTGCGGGCCGTGCTGGCCTGCGTGCGGACGGCCGGCTGGGTCTCGACGCGGATGGTCTCGGCGGGCACCCCGCACGGCGTGGTCACGCCGGTGAAGTTCTCGTCGCCCGCGATGATGATCCGGTAGGTGTAGATGCCGGGCTTGGTGGGCCGGATGACGCCGGACTGGTAGGTCCCGGACCGCGTGACCTCGATGTCCGCCGTGGCCGCCGGCGTCGCCGTGCAGGCGATGTCCGCCTCGGTGCGGAACGGCCCGTGGAGCTCCACCTTGACCGGCGTCTTCCGCCCGCCGGGCAGGCCGGCGATGGTGATGCGGTCACGGGTGGCGGCGCCCACCAGCAGCTTCGCCGGGCGCGCCTGCGTGGTCACCGTCGCGCGGGTCCGCGCCACGGTGCCGGTCTCGGTGGCCGTGACGGTCTGCGACCCGGCGGTGGCCAGGCGCTGCCCGTTGCGGGCGGCCGCGGCCGTCGTGGGGCGGAAGACCCGCGGCAGCGTCGAGGCGATGGGCTCGCTCTTGGCCGTGAGGGAGATGTCGCCGGCGGTGTCCGGCGTGAAGGTGACGGTCGCGACGCCCGTGCTGCCCGTGTTCACACGGGCCGGGATGTCGGAGGCGCCCCGGGAGGTGAGCGTGAGCGCCACGCCGGGGACCGGCGCGCCGGTGGCCGACAGGACGCGGATGGTCGCCTTGGCTTCCGACCCCACGCGGAGCCGGCCGGCGAACGACGCCTGCACCCGGTACGGGCCGCGGTAGCGGTCGGCCTCGCCGCTGATCTTCCGGTAGATCGACTCGACGGTCGCGCCGATCGCGTCGGGCGCCGCCTCGCCGGGGGCGCCGTCGCCCATGAGGCCGTGCACGTAGAGCATCACGGCGGCCTGCTGGTTGGCGTTGCTGCTGCGCCCGTAGTTCCACAGGGCGTACGCCATCCGCGAGAGCTTGGCGTTCGCCACGGTCTGGCCGGCCTTGTTCTTGAGGCCGGAGACGTCGTCGATCTCCGTGAAGGCGTACCGCTTGGCGGGGTACCAGAAGCGCAGGTCGATGCAGAAGGCCGGCGGGATGCCGTCGATGGCCCCCCGGTAGTCGCCGAACCAGCGGATGCCGTACCGGTAGCGCTGGTAGCTGCCCACCCCGGTGGTGCCGCACGTGTTGCGGCCCACGGAGGAGCACGGGTCGTTCTGATTCGGAGGCTCGGCCGCCGACGCCTGCCCGGCAGCCATCAGGAGCCCGGCAGCGACTGCCAGTCCACCGATGACGCGCCAGGTGCGCCGGGACCGGCACGGGGGTGCGAGGTCCATGCGGGCGACCCTACCTCCTGGGAACCCCCGATCGCTACGGAGCCCGCGCCTCATGGGGGGACTCCGGGTGCCGATCTCGAACAGGACGGCACGGACCACGAGGGTGAGGCGATGAGCGGACCACGGATCATGATCGACGGCGTGCCGGTGCCCGACGGGGAGGCCGTGCGCGTGCTGCTGGACGACGGGCTCGTCCGCGGGGACGGCGTCTTCGAGGGCATGCGGCAGTACGGCCGCAGCATCCGCACCGCGCGGGCCCACCTGGACCGGATGGAGCGGTCGTGCGCGGCGATCTCGCTGCCGTTCGACCGCGCGACGATCGCCGAGGAGCTGCACCGGTTCTCGGCGCTCACCTCCGAGGCGGACTGCGCGATCCGGCTCATGCTCACCCGTGGCGGGCAGCGCATCCTGCGGGAGGAGCCCCTGCCGCCCCACGCCGACTCGTGGCGGCTCCTGCCGGTGGAGCATCGCATCAGCCCGCTGCTGATGGAGAGCAAGACGCTGAGCTACGCGGCGAACATGCAGGCGAACCGGCTGGCGAAGGCCGCCGGGTTCGACGAGGCGCTCATGGTCCGCGCGGGCGACCGGGTGGTGCTGGAGGCGCCCACCAGCTCGTTCCTGTGGATCGAGGGCGACGACGTGGTGTTCCCGCCGCTGTCGCTGGGGATCCTGGACTCCCTCACCCGCCGCCTGGTGGTGGAGGCCGTGCCGGTGCGCGAGCGGGAGCTCCCGGTGGAGGGCCTGGCGGGCGCCGACGGGGCGCTGCTGGTGAGCACGGTGCTCGAGAGCCGGCCCATCCGGGCGGTGGGCGAGGTCGCGATCCCCACCGACGGCGCGCGGCTCGCCGAGGTCCGCCGCGCGCTGTCGGAGATCACGCTGGCCCGCCTGGGGTGATCAGCCCCCGGCGAGGGCGGCGCGGAGGTTGGCCCGCACCTCGTCGATGGGCTTCCACGCGGGCACGATGGTGCCGTTGAGGTAGAAGCGCGGGACGCCGTCCAGGGACACCTCGAGCGCCCGCTCGCGGTCGGCGAGCGTCTCGGCAAGGTGGTCCTGCGGATCGGCCAGGCGCGTCCAGATGCGCTCCGGGACGTCGATCCCGGCCTCCAGCACGGCGGCGCGCAGCGCGTACGGGTCGTCGATGGCGACGCCCTTCATGAAGTTCGCGCTCCACACGGCGCGCGCGACGCTCCACAGGTCGGGCAGGTCGTCGCCGCCCTCGTCCCGCACCATCGCCAGCAGCCGGTGGGCCAGGAGCGGGTTGTAGAGGTAGGTGTGGCGGTTCCAGTCCATCCCGACCCCAACCGACCGCAGGAACCGGCCCACCTCGAGCTTCGCGGCGGCGGCCTGCTCCTCGTCCATCCCGTACTTCGCCCACTGCGCGGAGGCGGGCATGCCCTCCGGGGGGTTCATGTCGTGCAGGCGGATGAACCGCCAGCGCAGCCGCACACCGGGGAGCGACGGGTCGGCGGCCACCTCGTCCAGCAGACGGCGGATCGTGGCGAGGCCGCCGTGGCACCAGGGGCAGCTCACGTCGAGGAACACCTCGACGTCGGTGACCGGGCGGGCGGGGGCAGCGGAGGTCATGGGCATCTCCAGACGAGGGTTCCGGGGGAGGGATCAGGGGCATTCGTACCGCGATCCGCGCAGCCGAACCCTGGCAGGTTGTTCACCGGTTGTCTGCTACACACCGGGGGCGGCCCACAACCCCGCCGAACTCCCGAAGCATCGGAGCACCTGAACGTGACGACGCACACGCTTCCCCCGCCGCCCTGGCCTTTCCCCACCCTCCCTCAGGAGCTGCGGTTCCTCGAGGACATCGACCACGTGATGCAGGCGCCCGAGCTGGTCGAGCTGGGCACGCGCATCGCGGCCACCGGCGCGTGGCGGGACTACCTCGTGGAGAGCCACGAGTACCGCGACTACCGCCTGGTGTTCGAGAACGAGTACACCGACATCTGGGTGCTGTCCTGGCTGCCCGGCCAGACCACCGGGTTCCACGACCACGACATCTCCGAGGTCGGCATCACCGTCCTGCAGGGGGCCCTCCGGGAGTCCCACATGCGGATGGGCGACTCGCCCACCAGCCACGTGATGCGCGCCGGCGACACCCAGGAGGGGCCGTTCGGCTACATCCACCAGGTGCAGCACGAGGAGGGTGAGATGGCGGCGAGCCTGCACGCGTACTCCCCGCCCCTGCTGCGGGTGGGGCAGTACCGGGAGCGCGACGGGCGGATGATCCGGCTCCCCGAGCCGGGCCGCACGCGCCTCACCCCCGGCTGAGGTCCGCGAACCGGGCCCGGTCCTCCTGGGCCATCGGGAACATCGGCGACAGCAGCAGCAGCGTGACGCCCGGCTCCAGGTGGGGCCGGGCGGCCGCGACCGCCGCCTCCAGGTCGGCGACGGCCGTCGCCGCGACGCCGTCCAGCAGCGGCATGAGCCGCGCCGCGGCGGGGCCGAAGCACACGACCGCGCGGGCGGCGCGCGCCGCCTCCCGGCACGCCTCCCGCAGCCGCTCCTCCTCGCGGGGGTCGGCGTGCACCCGCTCGCCGGGCAGCGTGTCGTCGCCGCCGGCGAGCAGCACCACCGACCCGTCCGGCTGACCGGCCAGCGCGGCCCGGGCCTTCGACGGCGTGGCGGCCATCGCGTCGTCCACCACGGGGCAGCCGTCCAGCGTCCCCACGCGGCGCATCCGGTGCGGCAGCCCGGGCGCCGCGGCGAGGCCGGCCGCCATCGCACCCGGGTCCGCGCCCGCCGCGAGTGACGCGGCCGCGGCGGCGGCGACGGCGACCGGATGCGCCCAAGGCGGGGTGCGGTCCATCGCGCACACCGCGCGGGCCGGCCCGTCCCAGCGCACGTGCAGCCGGCCGTCGGCCACCCATGCCCCGCGGCCGACGGGCCCGCTCGCCGAGAACTCCGCGACGTTCGCGGCGGCGGGCGGTCCCAGCAGCGCGCGTCCCGCATGGTCGTCGGCGTTCAGCACCGCCCAGCCGTCGCGGGGCTGCCCGGTGAGGATGCGGCGCTTGGCCGCGGCGTAGGCCTCCAGCGATCCGTGGAGCTCCAGGTGGTCGGGCCACAGGCAGGTGACCACCGCGACCCGCGGGGCGTCCCGGAGCTCCAGATGGCAGAGGTGCGTGCTGGTGAGCTCCGCCAGCAGCCAGGCCCCGGGCGGGGCCGGCTCGTCCAGCAGGGCGGGCTCGGGCCATGCGTTGGCGGCCCTCCCGGAGCGGTTCATCACCACCGGGATCCCCGCGGCCTCCAGGATGGCCGCCACCAGGTGCGTGGTGGTCGTCTTGCCCGCCGTCCCGGTCACCCCGAGCACCGGGAGCGGGGTCGCGTCGAAGAGCCGCTGGGCGTGGTGGCGCACCGGCACGCCCGCCTCGCGGGCGCGACGGACGGCGGGCGCGGTCTCGCCCGTCCACTCGTCCACCCACAGGATGCCCCCTTCGGGGGATGGCTCCTCCGTCACCGCCCGCAGGCTAGCGGGGCCGATGACGGAGCGGACCTGCTCCTTGCCGCGTCAACGATGCGGTGGTGCGCCGCATGCCCGCATCGCGTGCGTCCGGATTTTTCACGGCGCGTCCTGGTCCATCGTCGTTGGCACAGGTTCGCGGCAGGGCGGACCCGCTCGAGGAGGAAGAGTGATGACAGGGGGATCACGCAGGCCGATGCTCGGATGGATCGGGGGCGTCGTCGCATGCGTCGTGCTGCTCGTCGCCGGCATCGCGTACGTGGTGATCGGCGTGCAGGGCCGGAGTGAGGTCCGCGACACGCTCAAGCGCGAGCAGATCGTCGGGACACCGGACATGAAGCCCGGCGGCATCAAGACCGACGTCGCCGTCGGCACGCTGCCGTCGTGCAGCGTCGCGGACGTGGCGATCACCAGCGGCAGCCGCGCGAAGTGCTTCGCCAGCTACATGCGCATCCACGCGCTCGAGGCCACCGGCGGGCAGACGTACGCCCAGATGGGCCGGTACCTCGACGAGAACGGCAAGCAGACCAACGACGAGAACGCCGCCGCGAAGGACCCCAAGACCGGGCGTCCCGTCGAGAACGGCATGCGCAACCTGTGGGTCACCGAGACGGCCCTCGCGACCGGCCTCAACATGTCCTTCTTCGCCGAGCAGGTCTCGCTGTTCGCCATCGTCATCGGCATCTGCGTGATCCTGATCGGGATCGGCCTGGGCGTGCTCACCGTGGCCACCTGGGGCTTCACCCCCTGGAAGTCCGGCGCCGCCGCGGGTGGGGGCGAGCCCCCCGCCGCCGCCTGACCCTCGGTCCGGCGACCGGTCCCCCCGGGCGGGTGCCCGCCCGGGGGGACCGGTGCGTGGTTCAGGCGCGCTCGGCGGCGGTGAAGCCGATCGACTTGTGGGTGCCGTCGCAGAACGGCTTGTTCGCCGACTGCCCGCAGCGGCACAGGGCGATCATGTCCTTGTTGGCCTCGTAGGTCCCGCCGGCCGCGTCCTGCATGGACACGGGGCCCTTCACCAGGAACGGGCCGTTGTCCATGGCCTGGATGGTGACGTCGCTCATGTGCTGCTCCTCGATGTCGTGCCGCGGGCGCGGCGGGGGTGGCGGGGCGCACGATAGCGGACGAACGTCCGCTTGAACGCCCGGAGGGCGAGCGGGACGATCGGCGGATGCCCCCGGACGGGGGATGGGCATGGCCCAACGGGCGGGCCCGTTTTTCCGCCCCCGGGCCAATGAGCGGGAATCCGCCATGGCCGATCCTTCCCCACATGACGACGACCTGGCAGATCCGGGTGACGGACCTCATGAGCAGGGCCCACGAGGTGGCCGTGTTCGAGGCCAGGGCGGCGTCGGTGGACGACCTCAAGTCACGCTGCCGGCGCTTCCGCGAGGAGGCCGGCGAGGCGATCCACGTCGAGGCCGTCCGGGTGGGACGGCTTCGCCTCCCGCGAACGCTCTCCTGGGCGGTGGCGTAAGCGGCACGGCGAGGGACCGGGGGACCCGAGGGTCGGCGGGTCCCCGAGGTCCTCTCCTCGGGTCAGGCGGCGGCCAGCATCCACGCGGCGAGCACGCCGCGCGCGGACCACGCCGCGGTGCGCACCCAGTTCCCGGCCACCAGGCGCCGGTGCGCGGCGGGGTCGAAGCCCAGCGCAAGCCGGCCGTGCTGCGGGATCGCGAGCGCCGCGGTGGCGAGCCAGGTCACGGCGACCAGCGCCAGCCCCGTCCAGGCCGCCCAGCCGGCCACCCCGGCCGGCGGCGCGAGCGCGAGCGCCAGGGCGGTACCCGCCTCGGTGAGCATCGCCGGCCCCACGACGAGGGAGATCCGGCTGCTGTGGGCCGCGTGGTAGTCGGGGAAGCCCTCGGCGCCCACTCCCGCGAACAGCGGGTAGTGCACCAGCTGCACGATCCAGATCACCCCGGCCATGAGCCAGGTGGCGGCGGCGTTGACGACCAGCACGGTGTCCACGCCGACGGACGCTACCCGCCGGCCGACCGCCCGCCGAGCGGGACCCGGCCCCGGCGGGATACGGTCCCGGTGATGCGGACGGAGGTCCGCACGGCCCACGGGAGGACCCGATGAACGCACGCACGATGCGCCGCGGCGCACTCGCCCTCATCACGACGGCGGCGCTCGGCGCCGCGGGGATGAGCGCCCTGGCCGCAGGCGGCGTCCCGACCGCCAGCAGGAACGTCACCAACGGGACCAGTGAGCTGAGCTTCAAGCCCTCGAAGCTGCAGGTGAAGATCCCCGCCGGGAAGACCTCCATCAAGGTCACCCTGAAGTACCGCAACACCGGCTCCACGACGCACGATATCGCGATCAAGGGCCGCGGGGTCGCCAAGGTCGGCAAGGACGCGGACCCCGGCACCGGCACGGCGGTCACCGCGACGCTGCGCGCCGGCAGCTACACGTACTACTGCACCATCCCCGGGCACGAGGCCGCGGGCATGAAGGGCACGCTCAAGGTCGTGCGGGCCCGCTGATCAGCCCAGGCTGATCAGCGCCACACCGGACAGCGCCAGGGCCACACCCGCCTGCTGGGGCGCCGACACGCGCTCCCGCAGGCGGGCCCGGGCCAGGGCCACCGTCACCACCGGGTAGAGGGACGCCAGCACCCCGGCCACGCTGAGGTACCCCAGCGTGGCGGCGGCGGCGAACAGCAGGTTCGCCCCCACGTCCAGCACGCCGACCACGGCGAGCACCCCCACGGTCCCGCGTCCGGCGCGCAGGCCGGTGCGGGTCGCGAGCGCCGCGCCCAGCAGCACGCCGAACGAGGTGAGGCGGCCCAGGGCGACGGTCCACACCAGGTCGTCCTGCGCGCCACGGTGGTAGGCGACGAGCGTGAGGCCCAGCAGCAGGGCCGCGACCAGCGCGAGCACGAGGCTGCGCCGGTGGTCGCCGGATCCGCCGCCCGGCTCGCGGGCGGCGAGGACCACCCCGATGCTCGCGGCCATCAGGCCCAGCAGCTGCGGCAGCTGCGGGCGCTCGCCCAGGGCCATGCCCACCGCGAGCGGGATCATCGCGTTGGTGGCGGTGATCGGTGCGACCACGCCCATCGACCCGCGGGCGAGCGCGGCGTAGAAGGCCGCGATGGACCCGGCGCCCAGGACGCCGCCGACCACGGCGGCCGCGAGCGCCGCCGCGGGGGGCGGGCCGCCGGCGTGGGCGGCGAGCACCACGAGCATGAGCGCCAGGCCCGCGGCCTGGCTGATCACGAGCACGGTCAGCAGCGCCCGCCGCCGGGCCTCCACGCCCCCCATGAAGTCGGCCACGCCCCACGACAGGGCGGCGCCGAGCGCCAGCACCACCGCCGTCATGCCCGCAGCGCCTCGCAGATCACCTCGCCGATCGCGAGGAAGTTCTCCTCCACCAGCCGTGCGGCGTGCGCGGCGTCGGCCCGCTCGCACGCCGCGACGATCGCGTCGTGCTCGCGCGTCGACGCGTCGGGGTCCATGCGCAGGAAGTGGGCGCGGTCCAGGCGCCGCACCTTGGGCATGAGGCGCTCGAGCGCCGACCGCAGCTCGGCGTTGTCGGCGCGGTCCACCAGCACCTGGTGGAAGCGGTCGTCCGCGGCGATGGCGCCGCCGATGTCCCCGGCCCGCAGGGCCTGGGAGCGCTCCTCGTTGGCGCGGCGCATCGCGGCCAGGTCTGCGGCGGTGAGCCGCTGGGTCGCGATGCGGGTGGCGAGTGCGTGCAGGGCCGCGGCAACCACGTATGCCTGGGCCGCGGCGTCGGCGTCCACCACGGCCACCCGGGAGTAGGCGCCGGGCGCGGTCTCCACGAGGCCCTCGTGGCCCAGCCGCAGCAGGGCCTCCCGGACCGGCGTGCGGCTCACGCCGAGGCGCTGCGCGAGCTCGGTGTCGCGGACGCGCTCGCCGGGGGCGAGCTCCCCCCGCACGATGGCGCCCAGGAGGCTCGCGTAGACGCGCTGGGAGAGGGAGGTGCGCTCGATCGTCTGCATGGATATGCGATATATCGCATATCCGTTCGGGGCACAACACGGCCCCCTCGAAGGTGCAGGCGGATCCGCCGGACACGCCGGTACAATCGCTCCGTGGACGAACCCGGGGCCGCGCGCTGAACGCGGTCCAAATCAGCGCGGCACTCCTCCTGGTGCTGCTCAACGGCTTCTTCGTGGCGGCGGAGTTCTCGCTCGCACGCGCACGGCTCACCCGCCTGGACCAGATGGCCTCCGACGGCGTGGGCGCCGCCGAGCTCGCGGGCCGGCAGGCCCGCCAGATCGACCGCTACCTCGCGGCCTGCCAGCTGGGCATCACGCTCGCCAGCCTGGGCCTCGGCTGGCTCGGCGAGCCGGCCTTCTCGCACCTCGCCGAGCCGTTGCTGGAGCGCCTCGGCCTGGGCGAGCAGTCCACGCCCATCGTCGGCGGCATCATCGCCTTCACCATCATCACCGCCCTGCACGTGGTGGTCGGGGAGCTCGCGCCCAAGAACCTCGCCCTGCAGCGGCCCGAGGGCACGGTGCGGGCCATCGCCCACCCGCTGGAGTGGTTCCGCATCCTCCTGTCGCCGCTCATCGCGGTGCTCAACGGCGCGGGCAACCGGCTCATCGGGGTCTTCGGGATCCAGCCGGCCACCGAGTCCGAGCTCGCCTCCACCCCGGAGGACCTGCAGCGCCTCATCGCCCAGAGCGAGGAGGGCGGCACCATCGAGCCGGAGGAGGCGGACATGCTGGAGGGCGTGTTCGCCCTCGGCGACCGCATCGCCCGCGACGTCATGACCCCGCGGCCCGAGGTGTGCGACCTGGCCGCCGACCTCCCGGTGCGGGCGGCCCTGGAGGAGGCGCTCTCCACCCGGCACAGCCGCTTCCCGGTGACCGGCGGCGACGGCGTCCTGGGCGTCGTGCACCTGTCGGACCTGGCCGGCGGGGCGCTCGCCACCGACTCCGACGCCACGGTGAAGTCGGTCACCACCCCCGCGTTCTTCGTCCCGGAGACCCAGCCGGTGGACGACCTGCTGCGCGAGCTGCAGCGGCGCCGCACGTCCCTGGCGGTGGTGCTGGACGAGTACGGCGAGCTGAGCGGCCTGGTGACCGTCGAGGACATCATCGAGGAGATCGTCGGGGAGATCGACGACGAGCGCGACCGCGCGCCCGCCGTGGACGAGGCGCCCGACGGCCGGCTCATCGTGCGCGGCCACGTCCCGCTCGAGGACCTGGTGGACCACGGCGTCGAGGTGGAGGACGAGACCGTCACCAGCGTGGGCGGCCTGGTGTTCGCCCGGCTCGGGCGGCTGCCGCGCACCGGCGACTCGGTCGTCGTCGACGGCTGGCGGTTCACGGTGGAGGCGACCCGCGGCACCCGGGTGGTCCTGGTGGCCGTCGAGTCCGAGCCGGAGCCCGAACCCGAGCCCGCGGAGGGCGAACCGGAGCGCAGCGGCCGCAACGGCAACGGCTGACCCCGGCGGGGCTCAGCCCTCCGGCACCGCCGCGTCCGGCGACGCGGCCCGCAGGACCCCCGCCATGCCGCCCCGTGCGGTGACGGCGCTCGCCCCGCACCGGGCGGCGAGGGCGACGGCCCGCTCCAGCGGCCAGCCGGCCGCCAGGCCCACCACCAGGCCCGCGGCGAAGGCGTCCCCGCAGCCGTAGCTGTCCAGCGGGGAACCCGGCGGCTCGCCGGCGTCCCACCGCCAGGGCGGCTCGCCGGCGGGCCGCACCCACCCGCCGCGCTTGCCCTGGGTGGCCACCACGACCTCCGGCGGCGGCCGCAGGGCGCCGTACGGCGGCGTCTCACCCGGGTCGTCGGCCGATCCCACCAGCACGTCGCACGGCACGCCGGCCTCGGCCAGCACCGGCCAGCGGCGGGCCATCACCACCAGCACCGGCGCCCGCCGGCATGCGGCCAGGGTGCCCGGGTCGCGCCCCGTGAAGTACACGGCGTCCACGCCGGCCAGCCCGTCCCAGTCCAGGGCGTCGCCCGGCTCGGGGTGCAGGCGCTCGCCCACCACGGCGATGGCCCGGTCGCCGTCGTCACCGGTCACCGACAGCGCCCGCGTGTGCGGGGTGCCGCGCCAGGCGACCTCCATGCCCACACCGGCCGCGCCGATGGACTCGGCGGTGCGGCGACCCAGCTCGTCGTCGCCCAGCGCGGTGAGGAACCGCACCTGGGCGCCCAGGGCGGCGGCCTGCACGGCGGCGACCCCTCCGCCGCCGCCGGGCTCGTCCAGCGGGTCGGTGAGGTGGGTGATCTCCCCGGGCGCCGGCATCCGGCCCCGGGCGTGCGTGACCCATTCGGCGTGGCCCACGATGGCCACGCGCGGGCTCATCGCGGCGCGAGCACCGCCGGTGCGCCGTGCGCCTGCAGGGCCTCGGGGACCGCCACCGAGCCGTCGGGACGCTGGTGCGTCTCGATGATCGCGATGATCGTGCGGCCCACCGCGACCGCCGTGCCGTTGAGGGTGTGGACGGTCTCGGTGCCGCCCTCGCCCTTGGCGCGGCAGTTGAGGCGGCGCGCCTGGTAGTCGGTGCAGTTCGAGCACGAGGTGACCTCGCGGAACCGCTGCTGGCCGGGCATCCACGCCTCGCAGTCGAACTTGCGGGCCGCGGAGGCCCCCAGGTCGCCGACGGCGATGTCCATGACCCGGTAGTGCAGGCCCAGGGCCTGCAGGATCTCCTCCTGCACGGACAGGATCCGCAGGTGCTCCGCCGCGGACTCCTCGGGGGAGGTGAACGTGAACATCTCGACCTTGTCGAACTGGTGCACCCGGAAGATGCCGCGGGTGTCGCGGCCCGCGGCGCCGGCCTCGCGGCGGAAGCAGCTGGACATGCCGGCGAACCGCAGCGGCAGGTCGGCGGCGGCGAAGATGCGGTCGTAGCCCAGGCCGGCGAGCGGCACCTCGCTGGTGCCCACCAGGTACAGGTCGTCGTCGGCCAGCTGGTAGATCGAGGCGCGGTCGGTGGGGAAGAACCCCGTGCCGTACATTGCCTCCTCGCGCACCAGCACCGGCGGGATCACCGGGGTGAAGCCCCTGCGCTCCAGCAGGTCGATCGCGAAGCCCGTGAGCGCCACCTGGAGGCGGGCCAGGGGGCCCATGAGGTACGCGAAGCGGGCGCCTGAGATCTTCGCGGCCTGCTCCATGTCCAGCCCGCCGAGCAGCTCGCCGATCTCCACGTGGTCGCGGACGGGCTCGGCAAGAGCCGGCGGCTCGCCGACGGTTCGCACCAGCACCGCGTCGTCCTCACCGCCGTCGGGCGCCTCGTCCTGCGCGAGGTTCGGCAGCCCCAGCAGCAGCTCGTCCCGGCGGGACTCGAGGTCGCGCAGCCGGTCCTCGTCCTGGGTGAGCGCCTCGCCGATGGCGCGGGCGGCCGCCTCCTCTGCGGAGCTGTCGCGGCCCTCGCGCTTGGCCATGCCGACGGCCTTGCTCAGGCGGCCGCGTTCGGCGCGGGCGGTCTCGACGCGCGTGCGCGTCTCCCTCGCATCCCGGTCGAGGGCGACCACCTCGTCCAGGGCGTCCACGGGACCGCGGCGCGCGATGGAGGCCCGGACCCGGTCGGGGTCCTGGCGGATGAGGCGGAGGTCGAGCAGGGTTCAGCCGGCTCCGGAGTCCTCGCGGTCGGCCTCGAGGGCGTCGCGCACCTGGTCCAGGTCGTCCCCGAACGTGAAGGCGCGGCGCAGGCCGGTGATCTCGAACACGCGCCGCAGGCGGCGGTGCGGGCACACGAGGCCCAGCTGGCCGGTGCCGGCGCGGGCCTGGTTGAGGAGACTCACGAGCGCCCCCAGGCCGCTGGAGTCCAGCAGCGTGACCTCGGTGAGGTCGATGACGATCCGCGCGGCCGCCGGATCGAGCCGGTCGAGCTCGCTGCGGAAGCCCGCGACGGTGTAGATGTCGAGCTCGCCATCGAGACGGACAACGATGAGATCGTCACGCTGGGCTGTCGAAACGTCGAGGGCCACCCCAGGAGGATACCCCCCGGGATGGCCCCCAATCACATCCGGCCGGGTCCGGCCTTACTGGATGCTGGCGACGTAGGCGGTGACGTTGTCCAGGTCGGCGCCCGAAACGAGCCCGCCGGGCATCACACCCTTGCCGTTGACGATCTGCGTCTTGATCGCGTCCGCCGTGAGGCCGACGCCCGCGAGCTTGGGGCCCACGCCGGCGTCGTTGCCGCCGTTGGCGTGGCAGCCCTGGCAGACGCCCTCGAAGGTCGCCTTGCCGGCGGCCGCGTCGCCCTCGACGTCCTCACCGCCGCCGCCACCCGAGGTGTCGGTGGCCTCCGTGTTGGTCTCGGCCGGCGGAGCGGTCTCGGTGGCGACCGTGCTGCCGTCCTTGTCCGTCTGCACCGCGGTGTTCGGCGCCGTGGTGGCGGCCGCGGGCGTCGAGGCCTCGGAGCTGTCGGAATTGCTGCAGCCCGCGGCGATGCCGCCCAGAACGGCGACAGACGCCATGACCGCCGCAAGACTCTTCCAACGCTTCATACGTGCTCCCCTTGGATGGTTCCCCCTGCCGGGGCGGATCTTAGGCACCTTCGGTTCGGTTCACACTCCGCATTAACCCGAAGGGGTGGAACGGCCGGTTCCTGAATGGCGGTTGTCCCACATGTGGGTTACCGTCGTCCCCGTGATCCGGGCGCTGCAGGGGCACCTGCCCGTCGTGGGCGAGGGCGCGCACGTCGACGCCACCGCGGTCGTCATCGGCCGGGTGCGGCTCGGCGCGCGCGCGTCGGTGTGGCCGCTGGCGGTCATCCGGGGCGACACCGACGACATCACGGTGGGCGACGAGAGCAACGTCCAGGACGGCGCGGTGCTCCATGCCGACGCGGGGGTGCCGTGCACGGTGGGCGCGCGGGTCACCATCGGCCACCGGGCGATCGTGCACGGCTGCACCGTGGGCGACGAGGCGCTGGTGGGCATGGGCGCCATCGTGATGAACCGCGCGGTGGTGGGCGCCGGCAGCATCGTGGGTGCCGGTGCGGTGGTGCCGGAGGGGATGGAGATCCCTCCGGGGAGCATGGCGGTGGGGGTGCCGGCCCGCGTGGTGCGGGAGCTGTCGGACGCCGAGCGGGAGGCGGTGCGGCAGTCGGCCCTGCACTACGTGCACATGATCGACGTCCACCGTGGCTGACCGGCCGTCCGTCGCACCCGCCACCGGCGCCGCCCTCGCGCGCGTGCTGTTCGACCCGGGCCCCGCGACGCACCTCCCCGAGACCCTCGCCGACCTCGCCGGCCGCGTGCGGTCGGTGATGGGCGCGGACCTCGCGGCGATCATCGTGATCGACGAGGCCGACCCGCGGCACGGCACCACCCTGGGCGCCGACGCGGCGGACGGCGTGCCGGCCGGCACGCTGGCGCCGGTGCTGGGGCCCGACGACGACCTGCTCGCCCTGCCCGGCCAGGCGATGTGGAGCGGCTCGCCGGTGGTGTGGCCGCACCTGGTGACCGAGGCGGCGGTGCTGGACCGGCTCGCCGAGCTCGCGGCGGGCGGCCTGGACACCGGCCCGCTGCGTGAGCTGCTCGCCGGCGCCAGCGGCGTGGCGGTGCCCTGGCGACCCCCAACCACCCGCGCCTTGGGGCCGTGTGCCTGGTGTCGCTCGACCCCGCCCGCCCGCTGGGCGGGCCGGCGGTGGACGCCCTGGAGCAGGCGGCCCGGCAGCTGTCGCTCACCGTCCGCAACCACCAGTGGCGTGACCGCAACCGCCGCACGCGCCAGGTGCTGGAGGCCGTGGTCGAGGGCACACCGAGTGCGGTGGTGGTCACCGATCTGCGCGACCGCCTGCTGATGGGCAACCGGGCGGCCGGCGAGCTGCTGGGCGCCGACCTGGAGTCCCTGGCGGGCGAGTCGTACCGCGCGCTGGTGGCCGGGCCGTTCCGGCGCCGGTTCGCCGACGGCGACGCGTACGTGGCGGAGACCCTCGCGGCCCTGGACCGGCCCGGCGAGGCCGCCGGGGGCGAGCTGCGCACCGCCGACGGGCGGATCCTGGAGCGGTACTCGGCGCCCGTGCGGGACACCTCGGGCGAGCCGCTCGGCCGGGTGGAGATCCTCACCGACGTGACCGCCGCGCGGGAGGCCCTGCAGGAGGCCCACCGGCTCGCCGACGAGGCCGCGCAGCTGCGCCTGCTCGAGGAACGCCGCTCCCGGGAGGAGACCGCGATGGCCCGCGCCGCGCACCTCATGGCCGCCGCCCTCACCAGCGCCGACGTGCACGTCCACCTGCTCGACCAGGCCCGGGAGCTCACCGGCGCCACCGCCGGTGCGGTGTTCCAGCTCGAGCACGGTGACATCGTCCCGGTCGCCGCGTCCGGCGTCGGCGAGGACGAGCTGGCCGCAATGGCGCTCGGCACCGACCGGGCGATGCTGCACCGCCTCCTGTCCACGCGCCGCGCCTTCATGTGCAGCGACACGCTGGTGGAGGCGCCGGCGGTGCGGAGCCTGGTGCCGGCGGCGGCCCGCTCGTTCGTGCTGGTGCCGCTCGCGGCCGGCGACCGGCTGCACGGGGTGCTGCTGGTCACCGCGGACCGTCCCCGGGCGTTCGGGGCGCGGGAGCTGCGGCTCGCGGGGGAGCTGGCCGCCCACGCCGGGATGGCGCTGCAGAACGCCACCCTGTTCGAGCAGGAGCACCACGTCGCCGAGACGCTCCAGGCCGCGCTGCTGCCCGACGACCTGCCGAACGTGCGCGGGCTGGAGCTCGCCGGCCTCTACCGCGCGGCGGCCAGGAGCCTGGCCGGCGGCGACTTCTACGGGGCCTGGACGCTGCCCGGCGGCCGCGTGGCCGTGCTGGTGGGGGACGTGAGCGGCAAGGGGGCGGAGGCCGCCGGCCTCACGGCGATGGTCCGGTACGCGGCGGAGGGCCTGAGCCTGCACGAGGACGACCCCGGCCGCATGACCTCGGCGCTCAACGAGCTGCTGCTGCCGCGGCTGCCCGACGGGACCTTCGTGGCCACGGCGCTGATGGTGATCGACCTGGAGGGCAACCGGCTGCGCTGGTGCACCGCCGGCCACCCGCCGCCCCTGCTGGTGAGCGCGTCCGGGACGCTGCGGGCGCTGGAGGGCGCGGGCCCGCCGTGCGGGGTCTTCCCGGGCACCGCCTACGATGCGCGGGATGCGGTGTTCGAACCCGGCGACACGCTTTTCGTGAGCACCGACGGCCTCATCGAGGCGCGCCGCGACGGCGAGCAGTTCGGCGAGGAGCGGCTGCGGGAGGTGGTGCTGGCCGGCGCCGGCGCCGCCCCGCGCGAGCTGGTCCGCTCCGTGCACTCGGCGGTGAACGCCTGGGCCGCGGGCCGCCTGACCGACGACGTGGCGATCGCCGTGGCCCGCCGGACGGCCGCGTGATCCGGCCGCCGTGGCGCTGGCCGCCGCCGGGTGGGCCGCCGCGCCGCTGGCCGGGGCGGTGCTGCCGGTGCCCGCCGTCACCCCGCAGGGCCCGCGCTTCGGGGAGATCACCCTGGCCGGCACGACGGTGATGTGGGACGGCGACGAGCGCGTGCAGGGCGTGAGCCAGGTGCTCGCCGCCGACCGGCTCCCCGACGGCACGTACGGCACCGCCCGCGTGGTCTCCACGTACGAGCGCGACGGGTTCATCGCCGACGGCGCCGCGGACGCCACGGGGCGCGCGGTGGTCGCCGTGGTCGAGTCCGCCCCGGGCGCCGCCGGCAGCGTGGTGCGGGTCGTGGACGTGGTCCCGGGCGGGGCGATCACCGGGCGGACCTGGAGCGCGCCCGCCCGGGGGTGGTGTCGGTGGGCGCCCGGGTCGCGGTGAACCCGTCCGGCGCCGCGGTGGTGGTGTGGGAGCGCTGGTCCCAGCGGGCCGACACCTCCGCCCTCATGCTCGCCCGCAGGCCGGCCGGCGGCACGTGGACGGCGCCCGAGGCGCTGGTGGTGCTCCCGGCGCGGGAGACGCGCCTGGCACCGGCCGTCGGCATCGACGCCGCGGGCCGGTTCACCGTCGCCTGGCACCGCGACGGCGTGTCGGCCGCCACCGGCACGGTCGCCGCCGGGGCGGGCGCCCCTCGCCGGCTCGGCGCGGGCGGCGGCACGGGCGTGGCGGTCGCGGCGGCCGGGGAGCGTGCCCTCATCGTGTGGGCCCGCACGGGACCCCGCGGGGACGTGCCGGTCGCGTCGCTGCGCCGCGGCGCCGGACGGCCCGGCGCCGCGCGGACCCTCGACACGCCCCGCCGGGGCAGGACCGTCGACCGGGTCGCGGCCGCCGCGGGCCCCGACGGCACCCTGTCGGCCGCCTGGGCGGTGGGGTCCGGGCCCGCCGTGGCGTACCGCGCGGCGATCGCCGCCCCCGGCGGACGCCCGGGCGCCGCGCGCGTCCTCACCCGGTTCAACCGCCGGCCCGTGGGGGTCTCGCCGTTCGGGACCGCCGTGGGCCCCGACGGCACCGTCGCGGTGGCCTGGCGGCAGAGCGGCCGCGTGGAGGTGGCGCTGGCACCGCCCTCGGAGCCGTTCGGGACCCCCATCGTGCTGGGGTCGTCGTCCGCCGAGGGCACGGGCGACCTGGTGGGCACCGAGCGGGGCGCGCTGGTGGCGTGGAGCGGCGGGGGCCGGGTGCGCATCAGCACCGTCACCGCGCCGCCCGCCTGACCTCCCCCAACGGGTATTGCAGGTTCCGGCGATCTGATGGAACCTTTCGGCACCCGGCCCGGTCCGGACCCCCGCACCCATGCCCATGAACCAGTTCCCAGCCATCGCGGCGGACGCCGCGGAGGTCCACTCCGCGTCGCCGCGCGCCGACGAACTCCGGCTGTACGTCCAGCCGGTGGTGGACCTCGCGGGCCGGTACATCGCCGGCTGGGAGGCCCTGGTGCGCTGGGACCGCCCGGGACACGGGTTCGTCGACCCCGGTGAGTTCATCCCCCGGGCCGAGCGGTCCGGTGCGATCCACGGCATCGGCGCGTGGGTCCTGGGACGGGCCGTCGGATGGCTCGCCGCCCGCGGGCTCAAGCAGGCCGTCGGCATCAACGCGTCCGCCGCGGAGCTGGAGCGGCCGGGGTTCGCCGACACCGTCGCCCGCACACTCGACCTGCACGGCATCGAGCCGCGGCAGCTGGTCGTGGAGCTCACCGAGACCGTCCCCGCCGAGGAGATCGCGGTGCTCGCCCTCACCATGCGGACCCTGCTGGACATGGGCGTGGGCGTCGCCATCGACGACGCCGGATGCGGCTTCAGCGACGAGGCGCTCATCCGCGCGCTGCCCGCGGACGTCCTCAAGCTCGACGAGGCCCTGGTGGGGCGCCTGCCCGACCCCTGCGCGCTGGACGAGGCGGGCCGCTGGGTCGGCCTCGCCGCCGAGCTGGGCATGAAGGTCGTCGCCGAGGGCGTCCGGACGCCCGAGCAGGCCCGCCTGGTGCGGGGGCTGGGTTGCACCTGGGGGCAGGGCGAGCTGTACGGCCCGCCGGTGCCCGCCGCCGCCTGACCGCGGCGGGGTTTCGGCGCCCGGGCCCGGGGGCAGGTGACGGCGCATCGTCACCCGAACCGAGGAGGGACGCGTGAACGTCCTGCTCCCCGCCGACATCGGCGACAGCGCCCAGCGGTTCACCGACACGGTGGGGGAATGGCTTCCCCGCCTCATCGGCGCGCTGGTCATCCTGCTCGTGGGCTGGCTCATCGCGAAGGCGGTGCGCACCCTGCTGATGCGGCTCCTGCCGAACACGGGGATGGACCGCGCCGTGTTCGCCGGCACCGCCGGCGAGGCCATGCGCCGCAACGCGCCCGGGTTCCGGCCCAGCGCGCTCATCGCGACCGTGGCCTTCTGGCTCATCCTGCTCACCGCGCTGCTGCTCGCCCTGGGGGCGCTCGGCATCCCGGCGCTCGACTCGTTCATCGCCAACGCCATCAACTACCTGCCCAACGTCATCGCCGCGATCCTCATCGTGGTCGCCGCGATCGCCCTGGCGGGCCTCGTCGGCGCCGCCGTGAAGCGCTTCATGGGCGACACGGTCCTGGGGAGGATCGTGGGCACCACGGCCCCCGCGTTCATCCTGGTGGTCGCCGGGTTCATGGCGCTCGTGCAGCTCCGGATCGCCGTGCCGATCGTGACCGGCGCGTTCTACATCGTGCTGGGCGGCATCGCGCTGGGCGCCGCCATCGCGTTCGGCCTGGGCGGCCAGGGCGCCGCGCGGCGCCTCATGGACGACGCCTACGAGAAGGGGCGCGCCGAGATGCCGCGCATGCGTGCCGAGGCGCAGGTGGCCCGCGCCCGGGCGCAGGCCGCCGCGGCCGACAACCCCCGCATCCTCACCGGGGACGACGACACGCCGCAGTTCCCGCCGCCGGGCGTCACCCCGGCCTGATCGCCGCGCGACCTCGCGGGGCCGGGACGCCGGCCCCGCGGGCGGTCACAGGCTCAGCGCGATGGCCTCCACCAGCATCCGCACGTGGCCCTGCAGCATCGCGGCCTGGCCGATGCGGTTCACCACGTCGGGGTTCGCGACGGCGTCCGGCCCGCCGCGCGCCATCTCCGCCCGCTTCGCGGCGCGGTCCATCGCGAAGATCGTGTCGGCGAGGCGCACCTGGTTCGCCGCCAGCCAGCCGGTGGCCGACGCGGCGACGTCCCTGCCGGGGAGCGCCTCGTCGAGGCCCTCCAGGAACCACCGCAGCCAGGCGTCCACCCGGATGCGCCGCTCCAGGGTCACCGCCAGGCCCGGGTCGTCCTCCGCCACGGCGCCGAACTGCTTGCCGGCCTCGAACGCGTGCGCGTCGGCCAGGAGCTCCTCGATCTCCGCGAGCCGGGGGCCGGCGGCGTCCAGGCGGTCCGGGAGGCCGTCGCTGAGCTGCTGCAGGGCGCCGGCCTGGCCGGGTCCCGCGTTCGCGGCCAGGGCCTCGGCCACGAACCGCAGCTGCGCCCGCACGGCGGCGTCGCCCGCCGGGGACAGGTCCTCCGCGTGCCGTGCCTCCTCGCCCATGAGGGCGTGCAGCCGCGGGTTGCCGGTCTGCATCCAGACCAGCAACCCGCGGGCGACGGGATGGGGCGCGGTGCCCAGGACTACGTGAGGGTGTACTCGGGGCCCGAGCCGCCCTCCGGCGGGGTGAGGCGGCCGCCCTTCGCGGTGATCGCCCCGCACTGCACGCAGTTGGAGGGGTTGAGGTGCACCGTGACCATGCCGGCCGGGTTCGCCGGCTGGTCCTCCGGGATCTCGTACACCTTGGCCGGGCACATCGACTCCCAGGCGACGGCCAGCTCCTTCGGCACGACCTTCTGGATGCGGATGTGGTTGGGCTGGTCGTCGCGGGTCTTGTTCCCCGAGGCGAACACCGAGCTCAGCTTGTCGAACGTGAGCTGCCCGTCCGGCTTGGTGTACTCCTTGCCGCCGATGAACACCGGCTCCTTGGCGTCCCGGATGGGCTTGAGCTCCTTGGGGAACCGGCCCATCGAGGCGGTCGCCATGCCGTGGACCATGCCGCCCACGATCATGCCGCGCTGGAAGCCCGGGCGGATGTTGCGGACCTTCCAGAGGTCCTTCCACAGCGAGCTGTCCTTGATGCGCTTGTCGTAGCCCCACAGGCCGGCGGGCTGCGTGGCCTTCTGGGCCTTCAGCGCCTCGTAGATCGCCTCGGCGGCGATCATCCCGGACTGGATGGCGTAGTTGACGCCCTTGAGCGCCGCCATGTCGACGAAGCCCGCGGAGTCGCCCACGAACACGGCGCCCGGCACGTGCAGGCGGCTCGGCAGGCCGTACAGCCCGCCGCCCGGGATCGTCTTGGCGCCCCACGCGACGCGCTTGCCGCCGTCGAGGATGCCCTTGATGAGCGGGTGCGTCTTGAAGTCCTGCAGCAGGTCGTGGACCGACAGGGTGGCGTCGGCGTAGTCCAGGCCCACCACGAAGCCGAGGGAGATCTTGTCGTCGCCCATCGGGTAGAGCCACGACCCGCCGTACTCGCGGTACTTGGGGCGCAGCCGCAGCGGCCAGCCGGCGGTGTGCACGAGCTTGGTGAGGGGCTTCGGGACCTCCCACACCTCCTTGACGCCAAGCTCCCAGGTCTGGACCGAGTCACGGTCCAGCTCGAAGTGGCGGCGCACGACGGAGGAGAGGTGGCCGGGCGTGCCCTCGGCGAACACCGTGACGTTCGCGTGCAGCTCCATGCCGGGCTCGAACGTGGAGAGCTCCTCGCCCTCCTTGCCGCGGCCCTTGTCGCCGGTGATGACGCCCAGGACGCGGCCCTGGTCGACCAGCACCTTCTGGCAGTCGGTCTCGGGGAGGAGGTACACGCCGTACTCCTCGGCCTGCTCGCTCATCCAGCGGGCGAGCTGGCTCACCGACACGACCCAGTTGCCGTGGTTCCGCATCTGCGGCGGCGGCGGGATCCGGAAGCTGGACCCCTTGGTCATGAAGTACACGGCCTCCTTGTCGACCTCCCAGTAGTGGGGGATCGAGGAGGGGTCGTGGTCCGGGAACAGCGCCTTGATGGGACCCGGCTTCATGACGGCGCCGGACAGCAGGTGCGAGCCGGGGCCCTTGCCCTTGTCGGCCAGCGCGATCGGCACCTCGCCGAGCTGCTCCATGAGCGCCTCGTCCTCGGCGAGCAGCTGGCCCAGGCGGACCGCCGTCGCAAGGCCGCCGGGACCGCCGCCCACGATGAGCACGCCGACCTCGATGCGCTCGTCCTCGCCGGCGACCGGCAGCTCGACGTAGTCGGACTCCGCGAAGGGGGGCGGGTAGTCGGCGGGATACACGTTGGCCATTGGCTGCTCTCGGGTCGGTTGGCGTGTCCGGCTCGGCAGATGAGGGCGCTCGACGGGCCGCGGCCGGGACGCGGGGCCCATCGGCCCTCCAGTCTACCCATGGCAAACCGGCGCGCGACGTGCCATCGCGCGCCGCGAAGGGTGCAATGCTCCCGGCATGGAGGGCCTGTTGATCCGCCCGCTCACCGGCGACGACTTCGCCGCGGCCCGCGCCGTGGCGGACGAGTGGTTCGGGCGGCCCGTCGGGCTCACCATGCACCGGCTGTTCTTCGAGCAGCTCGGGGCGTCCGGCGTGCACGCCGCGCCGGCGGGTGATCCGGGCCGGATGGCCGGGGTCCTGCTGGGGCTGCGCAGCGAGGTGGAGCCGGACCTGGCCTACATCCACTTCCACATGGTGGACCCGGCGATGCGGGGCCGTGGCGTGGGCCGCGCCCTCTACGCGGCGTTCGGCGAGCGGATGCACGGCCGGGGCTGCACGCGGGTGCGGGCCCTGGCGGCGCCCACCAACGGCGGGTCCCTGCGCTTCCACGAGGCCCTCGGGTTCGCCGGCACCTTCCGGTCCCAGTACGTCGGGCCCGGCCAGGACCGCATCGTGTTCGAGCGCGCCCTCCCACTGGACCTCCCGTGAGCGCGCGGGAGCCGCTCTCGCGCGACCGCGTGGTGGGCGAGGCCCTGCGCATCGTGGACGAGGAGGGCCTCGCGGCGCTCTCCATGCGGCGGCTCGGCGCCGCCATGGGGGTGGAGGCCATGTCGCTCTACCACCACGTCCCGAACAAGGCGGCCCTGCTGGACGCCGTGGTCGAGGCGATCATGGTGGAGGACGTCGACCACATCGCCCCGCCGGACGGCCCGTGGACCGAGCGGCTGGTGTGGATCGCCTCCGGGTACCGGCGCCTGCTGCTGCGCCATCCCAACGCGGTGGCGCTGGTGGCGACGCGGCCGCTCACCACCAGCGGGTCGATGCGCATCGTGGAGCGCTGCCTGGACGAGCTGGTGCGGGGCGGCCTGCCCGCGCCCGAGGCCCTGGCGGCCCTCAACGCCGCGGTGGTGTGGACGCTGGGCTACGTGGTGGCGGAGGTGGGACGCCTGCCGGGCGCCGCCCCGGCGGCCACCCACGAGGAGACCGGCGAGGTGATGGCCTCCCTCGCCCCGCACGAGTTCCCGGTGCTCACCGCCGCGGTCGCGGCCACGACCTGGGGCCTGCCGGACGGGGAGTTCACGTTCGGGCTGGAGGCCGTGGTGCGGGGCCTGGAGGCCGTGCTCTCGGACCCGGGTTAGGCGGCGCGGAAGGCCACGACCCGGCGGGCCGGGTCGGCCTCGGCCAGCTGCACCTCGAGCTCGGACCCCGGGCGGGCGTCGGAACCGGGAAGGGTGGCGCGCACCGGCGGCTCGCGCAGCTGGATGCGGGCCCCGCGCTCGTTGGAGCCCCACACCACCGCGGCGAACCGCTCGCCCACGTGGGCGCGCAGCAGCGTGGCCTCCACCAGGTCGATGCACGCGTTCTCGAGGCGGTCGGCCAGGGCCTCGGCGCGGCCCATCACCTCCGGCAGCCTCCCCAGGGTGCCGGCGGTGCCGGGCGGTGCGGGCCGTCCGGCCGACAGCTCCACCAGCAGATCGAGCACGTACCGGTCCGCGAGCCGCCGCAGCGGCGCCGTGGCGTGCGCGTACGGGGCGGCGACCGCCGAGTGGAACGGCGGCTCCCCGCCGGTCTCCCAGAAGCGGTAGCCGGCCCCCGTGGGGACGGCCGACCGCGCGCTGCGCCGCAGCTGGTGCACGGCGCGCTCCGGCCCGGAGCAGGCGGCCACGGCCCGCAGCCCGTCGTGGACGTCTGGCGGCGCGAGGCCCAGGGCGACCGCGGCGGCCTGCAGGCCGGCCACGCGGTCGGGGTCCGGCGGCCCCAGCACCCGGAACAGCCCCATGCCGGCGGCGAGCATGAGCCGGGCGCCCGCGACGTTCGCGCACAGGGAGATCTGCGCGTTCCAGTCCTCGTCGGGGGTGCGGGTCTCCAGGGCCAGGGTGAAGCCCTCGGGCGTGCCGGCGGGCACCACCTGCTGGCCGGGCAGGTCGATCTCGACGGCGCCGCGCCGCGCGGCGGCCGCCGCGAGCGCGGTGCCCAGCTCCCGCAGCAGCGGGACGTCCCCGCCGCCGGTCCCGTACGCGAGCTTGGCCCGGCTGCGCACGACGGCCCGGAACACCCGGCCCGGGCCGGCCTCGCCGTCGCCGTCCACCGGCACCTCGAACACCACCGACGGCCGGTCCACGTCGGGCAGCAGGCTCGCCGCGCCCTCGGAGAGCACCTGCGGGTACAGCGGCGTCTTGCCGTCCGGGGCGTAGATCGTGGTCCCCCGCGTCCACGCCTCGCGCTCCATGGCGCCGCCCGGCCGCACGAAGGCGCCCACGTCGGCGATCGCGTAGCGCAGCAGGAAGCCCCCGCCGGTGCGGGCGATGCACATCGCCTGGTCGAGGTCCCGGCTCGTCGGCGGGTCGATGGTGACGAACTCCACCGCCCGCAGGTCCTCGCGGCCGTCGGTGGGCACGGGCGCCGCCGCGGCGGCCTCAGCCTCCGCCACCACGTCCTCCGGGAAGGCCGCGGGGACGCGCATCTCCTCGCGCAGCTGCGCGAACCCCGCGAGCAGGGACTCCGGGACCCGCGGGACGGCGTTCAGGCGGCGGCGGCTCATCGGGGGTGGCCGCCGGGCGCTAGTCGACCTGGCGCATCGCGAACGCCACCTTGTCGACGTAGCACCAGTACCACTCCTGGCCGGGCTCGGCGCTCTTGACGATGGGGTGGCCGGTGCTGCGGAAGTGCGCGGCCGCGTGGCTGTTGGGGGACTCGTCGCAGCAGCCGACGTGCCCGCACAGCGTGCACATGCGCAGCGCGACCCAGCTCGCACCCTTGTAGGCGCACTCCTCGCATCGCAGGGTCCCCGGGGGGAGCGTCACGTAGGTGATGTACGGGGACTCGATGTGGGTGCACTCGGCCATGCCGTTCTCCTGGTCCTGCCGGCGGGCGGGCGGTGCACCGCTCGGGCGATGGGTCGGGCACGAGGCTACAGCCCCCGGCCGTCCGGGTACCCCCCACCAGGCCGCGGGAACGCGCGGCGACCCGGCTAGCCTCGGAGGAGGTACGTGAGATGACAGGGGACGTGGACGGGATGGACGACCGCCAGCTGCATGACCTCATCGAGGCGCTGGTCCGTGAGGAGCACCGGCTGCTGGACGCCGGCGGCGACCGTGAGGGGCTGTCGCAGGACGACCACGCGCGCCTGGGCAAGGTCACGACCATGCTGGACCAGGCGTGGGACCTCCTGCGCCAGCGGCGCGCCTACGAGGAGGCCGGCCTGGATCCCGACGAGGCCAGCACCCGCCCCGCGGAGGTCGTGGAGGGCTACGAGCAGTGAGGGTGCCGCCCGGCAGGGACGTCGTGCTCATCGCGGGCGGCGGCTTCGCGGCGATGGAGGCCGCCCTCGCCGTGCGGGCGATGGCCGGCGAGCGGGCGCACGTGTGCCTGGTCGCCCCGGACCCCGACTTCAGCTTCGCGCCGGCCGCCACCCGGTCCGCCTTCGCGGCGGCCACGGGCGAGCGCATGCCGATGCGGGAGCTGGCGGAGCGGGCCGGCGCCGCGCTCATCGGCGGCACCCTGCGCGACGTCCGCCCCGACCTGCGGCGCATCGTGCTGGAGACCGGCCGGGAGCTCGAGTACGACCACCTGGTGGTGGCGGTGGGCGCCCGCGCCGAGGCGTGGCTCACGGCACCCGGCGTGCTGTTCCGCGGGCCCCGCGACGAACAGGCACTCGCGGGCCTTCTGGACGAGATGGTGGCCCGGGCCATGGCCGGGGAGCGCCTGCGCGTGGTGTTCGCCGTGCCCGTCGGGCCCGGCTGGGCGGTGCCGGTCTACGAGCTCGCGCTGCTGGCCGCCCAGTGGCTCACGCGCCATGGCGTGCGGGACGCCGTCGACCTTGCGGTGGTGACCGCGGAGGACGAGCCGCTCGGCGTGTTCGGCCACGACGCCGCGGAGGCCGTCACCGCCGAGCTGGCCGAGGCGGGGGTGGAGGTCCACCCCGGCGCGGTGGCCCGGACGTGGGCCGACGGCAACCTGCACGTGGTCCCCGGCGGCGACCTGCCCGCCGATCTGGTCGTGTCACTGCCCGCGCTGCGCGGCCCCCGGGTCGCGGGCCTCCCGCACACCCAGCTGGGGTTCGTCGCGGCCGACGAGGCCGGCCGCGTGGTGGGGTCGCCCGGCGTCTACGTGGCCGGCGATGCCGGGCCGTTCCCGGTCAAGCAGGCGGGCCTCGCCTGCCAGCAGGCCGACGCGGTGGCCGCGCTCATCGCGTCGGAGATGGGCGCGCACGTTCCGCCGCACCCCGGGCCGCCCACGCTGCGGGCCGTGCTGTGGACCGGCCGCGGCGACCGCTTCCTGCGCACCGACCTGGCGGGCGGGCGTGACGAGAGTGGCGGCGTGGGCGCGCTCACCGCGGAGCTGTGGTGGCCGCCCGGCAAGGTCGCCGGTCGATTCCTCACGCCGTTCCTGCAGGGCGAGCCGGACGCGGCGCGCCTGGTGGACCTGGACGTGCCGGAGCCCCGCCGGGGCTAGATCGAGCCGAGCCCCGGGTCGCCGCCCGGCAGCGGCTCCAGGAACGTGAGCTCCACGGGGCAGGCGAGGAGCCCCTCCGTGACCTTCCCCACGTTCACCAGGTGGTCGGTCGCCAGGTGCGCGTCCAGCGCCTCCCGGGATGACCAGCGCTCGACGAACAGCAGCTGCCCGGGGGCGTCGACGACGCGGTGCAGCGCGTAGCGCAGGCACCCGTCCTCGGCATGGGTGGGCTCCAGCAGGGCCCGGAAGGCGGCCTCCACCTCGGCCTCGTGGCCGGGCTTGGCGGTGATGCGTGCGGTCAGGAATACCTCTGGCATGGCCGCATTCTGCACGGCCCGGCACCCGTCCGCGCAACCTCAGCCCGGTGCGATCACCTGGTTCTGGTCGATCCAGAAGCGCGCGGCCGCGTCGATGCTGCCGGCCAGGTCACCGAAGCGCAGCGGCTTGACCAGGTACCCGCTGGCGCCCGCCTCGTAGGCGGCCTGCACGTCCCGCGCCTCCGCGGAGGAGGACAGGATCACGGCGGGCAGCGTCGCCCGGCACCACCTGGCCCGGATCTCGCGCAGCAGCCCGATGCCGCCCGCGCCGGGCAGCCCGATGTCCACCAGCACCAGGGCGGGCACCTCGTCGAGGCCGCCCAGGATCGTCATGGCCTCCTCGGGGTCACGGGCCCGCACGACGCCGCGGTCCCGGCCGGCGCGCTCCAGCGCCAGGCCGATGAGGTCGGCGTCGGCGTCGCTGTCCTCCACGAACAGCACGGTCACGGCGTCCGGGTTCACCGCGGCCCCCACAGCGGCAGGACGAACGCGATCGTCGCGCCGAGGCCGGGCTCGGAGGTGGCCCACACCCGCCCGCCGTGGCGCTCGACCACGCGCCGCACGATCGCGAGGCCCGCGCCCGTGCCCTCGAATCGGTCGTCGGCGTGCAGGCGCTGGAACAGCCCGAACGCGCGCTCCGCGTGCTCCTGGCGGAAGCCGATGCCGTTGTCGCGCACGAAGAAGGCCGGGCCGGAGCCGTCCACGTCCCCGTAGCCCACGTGGATGGCGGGCGACTCGGCGTCGCGGGTGAACTTCACGGCGTTGCCGATCACGTTCGCCAGCAGCTGGTGCAGCAGGGCGGGGTTGCCGGCCACCACGGGCAGCGGGTCGATGGTGAACCGGACCCGGTCGACGACCTCCGCCGGGATCGTGCGGAGCACACCCTGCAGCACGGCGTCCATCGCGACCCGCTCGGGCCGCAGCGGCTGCTTGCCCAGGCGCGCGACCTCCAGGAGGTCCTCGATGAGCGCGTCCATCCCCTCGGCGGCCTCGCGGATGAGGCGCAGGCGGCGCAGCCGCGCCTCCTGGTTCCCGGAGCCCTCCTCCAGCAGCTCGGCGGCGGAGTGCACCGCGCGCAGCGGGCCGCGCAGGTCGTGGGACACGCTGTACGAGAACGCCTCGAGCTCGGCGACGATGGCGGCCAGCTCGTGGGTGCGCTCGCGCACCCGCTCCTCCAGCTCGGCGTTCATGCGCCGCAGGCCCTCACGGGCTTCGGCGGACGCGACGCCGGCGCCGGCGAGGGCGGCGAAGTCGGCGGCCAGGAAGTCGGCGAGCTCCTGTGTCCTGGGACTGGGCTCCACCAGCAGGTCACCCCACAGGGCGTCACGCACCACGATGCCGGCCTTCGCCACGCCGAGCGGGACGATGCCGCCCTCGACCACGGCGCCCAGCGTCGTGAGGGTTCCGGCCGCCGCCTCGACGTGGAGGCGGCCCGGCTCCCTCCGGGTGACCGCCGCCCCGGCGACGCCGAGGCCTCGTAGGCTCGCCCACGATCTGCTCGAACACCGTCGGGCAGTCCTCGGCCCCGCGCCGAGGCGCTCCCCCACCGCCCCAGGGCCGCAGGTGGCCTGCAGCAGCGGCCAGTTCTCGGCGTGGCGGCGCTCGGTGATGTCGACCATCGCGACGTGCACCCGCGGTCCGTGGTCGGGGCCGCGGCTCCAGGGCGGCCAGCGCGCCTCGTCCACCGCACGGCGCCGTCGAGCCGGCGGATGCGGTAGTGGTGCGGCACGCCCGGTGGCCACCATCTGCTGCGCGGATGCGATCGACGGCCCCCGCCCGGTCGTCCTCGTGGATGTGCGAGACGAGCATCTCGAGCGGCAGGTCGGTGGTGCCGCCGGGCAGTCCCAGGATGCTGGCGAATCCACGCGACACGCGCAGGGCCCGGCCGGAGTCGAGGTCACGGACGAAGGTGCCGACCCCGGCGGCGTTCTCCGCGCTGTCCAGCAGGCTCAAGCGCGTCTGCGCCTCGCGCTCGGCCTCCACGCGGTCGGTGATCTTCACCACCACGCAGCCCAGACCCGGGCCGTCCTCGCCCAGGTCCAGGGGAGTGTAGGACGCCCGCCAGGTCCGGCGTCTGCCGGGCTCTGCCGGGGTTGCGCCGCTCACCTCGGTGGCCAGGGCGACGCCGCTGTCGAGCACCGAACGCATGATCTCCGTCGCCTCCTCCAGATCCGGGAGGACGTCGGTGACCCGGCGGCCGAGGTGGTCGGGGCCGGAGACGCCGTTGATCTGCGCCAGCGGCTCGTTCACGAACCGGTAGCGCAGCTCGGAATCAAGATCCGATGCCGACGTCCGTTGCATCCGGGAGGGCTCGGAGCGCCTCGGCATCGGCCCGGTTCACCGCTGAAGAGTCCTGGGCGCGTGATGGTGGGCTGCTTGGGAGCACCTACTGAATGTGCCAGCGGACGTCCACACGTGGATCGTCCGGACAGGTGAGGCGATCGGCTCGATCGGTCGCGCCGCAGGCGGCCCTTCGGCCGATGTGCGCTGCAGGGAAAGTGCACCATCCCATCCGTGCCCTCCTCACCCATCGGGCAGCGCTCATCCGATGATGCCCGCGGCGCATCGCCTCCGCCACCGCGGAGGCGCAGTCCGCCGCGCCGAGCTTGTCGAAGACGTGCCGCAGGTGGGTGCCGGCCGTCGCCGGGCTCAGGTGGATCTCGCGGCCGATCTCCCTCATTCGTGCGTCCCGCGGCCACGGGCTCAAGGATGCGGCGCTCCCGCTCGCTCAGCACGACCGCCGGATCGGTCCGGCGGAGCCTGATCTGGTCGGCGAGTCCGGCCTGCGTATCGTCGCCGAGGACCGTGCCCCCTCCGTGGCGACCGTGCGGATCGCCCGGACGACGTCCCGCCGGTCCGCAGCCTTCGACGGGACGCCGGCGGCGCCGAAACCACCACCTCGTAGACGATGTCCGGCGCGTCGCCGGACAGCACGAGGCAGCGGACGCCCGCGTCGCGGCGGCTGAGCTCGGCGAGCAGCTCGCGCCCGCTCATCCCCGGCAGGTTCAGGTCCAGGACCACGACGTCCGCGTGGTCGTCCGGGTGCGCCGGGCGCCTCCAGCACCGAATCCGCGAGGACAGGACGAAATCGGGCTCACTCTCCACGATTCCGGACAGAACGTCCCGGAACAGGGGGTGGTCCTCCACGATCACGATGGCCAACGGCATCCGGGACATGGTGCCAACCGCATGCGGCCCCCTTCAATACTGAAGAAGCCGCAAAACATCGTATGGTGGACCTCCGACATCGACGCCGACCGCCTCACGGGGCTGGCCTCCGCGGCCGCGTTCCAGCGCCACCTGGAGACCCAGGTCGACGCCGCGGTCCTGGGCGGCCGGGACCTGGCCCTTGTCCTGGTGGACATCGACGGCTTCGCCGGTCTCAACGCCGCGCTGGGCTACGCGGGTGGCGACGAGCTGCTGCGGCACCTGGCGGCCCGGATCCGCGCGTTCGCGGAGCCCGGCGAGGTCATCACGCGCCTCACCGCCGACCGCTTCGCTGGCTCCTGCCCGAGGGCACCGCGTGCGACGCGATCCGGGCCGTGGAGGCCCTGCGGTTGGAGCTGCGCGAGATCCCGCCGGCATCCGCGCCCATCCGCGTCTCCGCGGGACTTTGCGGCCTGCGCGACGCGACCCACCCGACCATGCTGCTGCGCAACGCCGAGGAGGCGCTGCGCGCGGCCAAGGACCGCGGCGGGGACGCCGTCGCCGCCTTCCGCTCCGGTGACGACGTCGCCGCCGTGGGGCGCGCCGCCCGCACCGAGGCGGTCACCCGGCACGGAGATCGCCGCCGCGGCCGGCGCCCGCCGCGGCGACGCGCGGCCACGCCTGGCGGGTGGCGGCGCTCGCCGACGTCATCGCGCTGGAGCTCGGCTGGGACGAATCCCGGCGGGCACGGCTCATGGAGGCCGCGGCGCTCCACGACCTGGGCCGGCCGGCCGTCGCCGGCGGGCCGTGCACCGACGGCGTCTGCGGCAGCCACGCCGTGGCCGACAGCGCGCGCCACGCGGCCGCGGGGGCAACCATCGTCTCGGCGTGCTCGACGCCGAGCAGGCCGCGTGGATCCGCGCACCACGAGCGCTGGGACGGCACCGGCGGGCCCCACGGCCTCGCCGGCGACGCCATCCCGCAGGGCGCCCGCATCCTCGCCGTCGCCGCGGCGATGGACGTGACCACCCGGGTCCGCACGGACCCGGTCCCGCCGACGCTCACCGGCGCGCTCGCCGGGTGCGCGGCCGTGGCGGGCATCCGGTTCGACCCCGGTGTGACCGGCGCGCTCGCGCGGATCCTGGGCGTCGCACAGACTCCGGTGCGGGCCGCGGGGGGCTCCGCGCCGGAGGCCATCGGGGGAGGGGCGTTCGGGGCGTCCCTCCCCGTCTGATGCCTCAGTCCGTCAGGCGGCCCTGAGTGCCGCGGCGGGCACCTCGACCGGTACCTTGGCGGTCGCGCCCGCCCGCGCCAGGGTCTCGCGCACCTGCTCCACCAGAGCCGAGGTCACCTCGAAGCCCCTGGCGAACAGCAGCGTGCCCGACGGGTCCCGCACGTCCGCGGCCAGCACCATGCCGGCCAGCAGCTTCGCGGGCTCGACCTCGCCCACGGCGTGCGTCGCGGCGTGGTCCTCGAGCATGGCGATGACCTCGTCCACGACCTCGCGGTCCTTCGGCCGCCGGGCGCGGACGATCCGGACGGCCTCCGCGGGCTTGGTCCCCCGCTGCTCCAGCGCGTCGACCTCCAGCAGGACGGCGAGCGCGCGGCTCTCCCACGGGGCCTCGTCGCCGCCGGTCTCCACGGCCCGCAGGATCCGCACCACGCCCTCCAGGCGCGGGATGCGCGCGAGCAGATCGGCGGTCAGGGCGGGCAGCCGCCGGATGGCCGCCTGGTCCTCCGCCTGAAGCGGCTCGTCGGATTCCATGCGGTCGAGGACGTCCGGCGGCAGCGTCACCGCGGCGATCTGCGACAGCTGGGCGGCGATCTCCACCTGCCATGCGTCGTGGCCCGTGAACCGGGCCAGCTCGCCGACGCGGCGGCTCACCCGGCCGGCCTTGCTGAACGCCCGGGGCTGGGCGAGCTCCAGCAGGCTGGTGAGCACCGCGATGCTGCCGGCGAACGTCTCGCGCAGCAGCACCTTCTGCGCGGTCACCAGCCGGTGCTGCTCCACCGCGGCCTCCAGCGCCGGCAGCAGCACCGTCGCGGGGCACGGCTTGGTCATGAACCGGAAGATCTGGCCGTCGTTGACCGCCGAGATCGCGGCGTCCATCTCCGCGTGCCCGGTGAGCAGCATGCGGGTGGCGTCCGGGGCGATGCGGTGTGCGTGCGCCAGGAACGTGGCGCCGTCCATGCCCGGCATGCGCATGTCGGACACCACCACGGCGAACCGGCCGGGCTCCGCCTGCAGCAGCGCCACCGCCTCCTCCGGCGAGGTGCTGGTGGTGGCGGCGAACCGCCTGCGCAGGTGCAGCAGCAGCCCGTCCAGCACGTGCTGCTCGTCGTCGACCAGCAGCACCTCCACGAGGTCGCCCCGGCTCATGCCGGGACGGCCTCGAAGGTCTTCTTCGCGAGATCCCGCCAGGCGTCGACGCGGTCGTCCACGCCCAGCTTCTGCAGGTAGGCGCGGTCGAGCAGGGCCTCGTCGGTGAGGAGGGCCTCGGCCACGTGCAGGCACCCGGCCAGGCCGAACGCCTCGTCGCTGAGGCGGCCCGGGGTGTGCTGGTCGGCGACGGCCTCCACGACCGCCATCGGCAGGCCCCACAGCCCCAGCAGGTACGCGCCGATCTCGGCGTGCGTCTGCCGCTGGAACTCCCGCTCGATCTCGTGCAGCGGACGGCCGGTCTCCCGCGCCTGGGCGATCATCGGGGCGAGCACCTCCGGCAGGCGGGAGGCGAGCACCAGCAGGCCCACGTTCACCAGCAGGCCGGCCAGGTAGCCGTCGTCGCGCAGCTCGGGGTCGACCTCGCCGGCGATCGCGGCGGTGAGCTCGGCGGCGCGTAGGGCGCCCTTCTGCAGCTCCTCGGGGTCCACGCCCGTGGCCTTCGCGATGTCCGGGACGTTGTGGAACACCTCCACGCCCAGCACCACGTCGCGCACGGTGCGGCCGCCCAGGTAGTTCACGGCCTTGCCGACGTTGGTGACCTTGGTCGCCATGCCGAAGAACGCGCTGTTGACGATCTGCACGACCTTGGCGGCGAGGGCCGGGTCCTGGCCGATGAGCTCGCCGACGTCGCCGATGCTGTGCTCCGGGTCGTCCAGCAGGTCCCGCACCTTCATGAACAGCTCCGGCAGGGACGGCAGCCGGCCCATGCGGCCCACCAGCTGGCGCAGCGCGTCGTCCTGCAGCAGCGACTGCAGCCGGTGGGCGCGCGACACCACCTTGTGGATGGTGTCGGCGTCCGACGGCTTGGCGAGGAACTGGTGCGCCAGGTGCACCAGGCGGCGCGCGACGTCCTCGTCGGTCTGGCCGCTCAGCACGATGCGGGCGGTCTCCGGCCACCGGGCGCGCACGCGCTCCAGCAGCTGCTCGCCGCTCATGCCGGGCATGCGCATGTCGGCGACCACCACGTCGAAGTGCTGCTCCTCGAGGCGGGCGAGGGCCTCCTCGCCGCCCACGGCGAAGGTCATGCGCCATTCCTTGCGGTGCTTGCGCAGGGCGTTCGCGAGCCCCTCCAGCACCATGGGCTCGTCGTCGACGAACAGGATCCCGATCATGCGGGCAGCTCCAGTGGCTCGCCGGTGCCGTCGACCGGCAGCCGGAGGTGGAAGGTGGTGCCCTCGCCGAGCTCGGTCTCGAAGCTCAGGGACCCGCCGTGCGCCTCGCACACGCGGGCGGCGATCGCCAGGCCCTGGCCGGTGCCCTTGCCCACCTCCTTGGTGGTGAAGAAGGGCTCGAAGATCCGCTCCCGGACGTCCTCGGGGATGCCGCCGCCCGTGTCGGCCACCGAGATGGTGACCCACTGGGCGTCGTCGGACAGCTTGGTGGACACGGTGATGGCACCCCGCTCGATGTCCCCGGCCGAGATGCGGTCGGCGATGGCGTGCGACGCGTTGACCATCAGGTTCAGGACGACCTGGTTCACGTCGCCCAGGTGGCACACCACGGGCGGCAGGTCGGCGAGCTCGAACGACACGTCGGCGACGTACTTCAGCTCGTTGCGGGCGACGGTGGCGGTGCTCTGGATCGCGCGGTTGAGGTCCGCGGGAGCCTGCGAGTCGCGGCGCGGGTGCGCGAACTCCTTCATGGCGCGCACGATCTCGGCCACGCGGCCGGCGCCGTCCAGGGTCCGCTCGATGGCCTTCGGCACCTGCTCCAGCAGGTACTCGAGGTCGGCCTCGTCGTCGGCCTCCTCCAGCTTCTCGGCGAGCGCCTCGGCGGTGCCGGTGGCGGCCGTCTCGGCCAGCGCCCGGTACTGCTCCAGCAGGCCGCGCATGTCGTCGAAGGCGTCGCGCAGGAACTCCACGCTGTCGCCCACGAACTGGATCGGCGTGTTGATCTCGTGGGCGATGCCGGCGGCCAGCTGGCCCACGGCCTCGAGCTTCTGGGCGTGCCGCAGCTCGCCCTCCATCTCGTCGCGCTCGGCGCGCGCCAGGAGGGTGGTGAGGATGCCGCCCGCGGTCTCGCAGAACGCCCGCAGGTGGCCGCGGTTCCGGACGTTGGTGACGCGCATGCCGTCGGTCATGCCGATGACGCCCCACACGGCGCCCTCCACCAGGATGGGCATCGCGGAGAAGCAGCCGGCGGGGCCGCACAGCGGCGAGTCGTCGGCGTCGAACCGGCCGTCGGCCGGCACGCCGTTCGCGATCGCGGCGCCCAGGGCGGTGCCGAGCTCCGCGGGCGTGACCTCGCGGCCGGTCGCCAGCGGCGCGCCGGCGGGCGTCCAGAAGCCGGCGACCTCGGTGCCCTCGGTCCCCGTGCGCAGCACCCAGGCGTTGGCGGCGCCCACGAGGCGTCCCCAGCTCGGTGCACAGCAGGGTCCAGACCTCCTCGCGGATGCGCCGTCGGCCCGCGCGCGGTCACGCCGCGCAGCGCGGCTGCTCGGCGGCGACCGAGCTCAGCTCGTCGCGGGCCCGCTGCCGCAGCGTCACGTCGCGGGTGGAGGCGTGGATCTCGACGCCGTCGCCGGACAGCTCGTCGCCCACGCGGCGGGCGGAGGTCTCCACCCACACCTCGGCGTCCTCACGCGGCAGGCGGGAGATCACCGACTGGGCCGCCGTGAGGTCGGCGGCGGCGTCCAGGCCCAGCACCTCGTGGAGCCGCTTGCCCACCAGGTCGCCGGGGCTCGCGTGCAGGACGGTGAGCGCGGCGGGGGAGATGTACTCGATCACCCCGTCCGCGTCGCAGCGGGTGATGACGTCGCTGGAGTTCTCGGCCATGAGCCGGAACGCGCGCTGGGCCTCCGCCGTCTTGCGCGCCTCCTGCAGGCCGTCGTCGGTGCGCTGGAACAGGCGGGCGTTGGCGAGCGCCAGGGACGCGAGTGCGCCCAGGGTCCGCACCGCGCCGCCCTCGGCCTCCGTGAACGCGTGGCGCTCACGGAAGCTGCAGAAGATCCCGCCCAGGAACTCCGCGCCGTCGGCGCGCTCCAGCCGGACGCCGCCGAACGAGGTCACCCCGATACGGTCGGCGAACTCGTCGCCCAGGGTCCCGCGCACGTCCTCGACCAGCAGCACCGGGTCGCGCTGCGCCCCGAGCGCCGTCCACACCGGCATCTCCTCCATCGGGCGCCCGATGGAGCGCTCGATGAACGCCTTCACGCGCGGGTCGTCCTCGGTGGTGTGCACCTCGGTGATGCGGCCGTGCTCGTCGGTGACGTACGTGGTGGCGCGGTCCGCGCCAAGCGCCCCGATCGCGGCGCGGGTGATCGCGGCGATCGTGGTGGCGGGGTCCAGCGACGCGTAGATCTCGGCGGCGACGTCCCCGAGGGACAGGGTCGCGCGTCGCGATGATTCGAGCACCGGTGGGGTCTCCTTGTGGTCCGTCGTCGGGTCCCGGCCCCCCTAGAGGGAGGTGATGGCCTCGACGACTCGGGGGTCGAAGTGGGAGCCGGCGACGCGGCGGCACTCGTCCATCGCGTCCTCCCACGTCCGCGGTTCGCAGTACGGGCGGCGGCTGGTCATCACGTCGACCGAATCGGCGACGCAGAGGATCCGGGCGGCCTCGGGGATGTCCTCGCCGGCGATCCGGTCCGGGTAGCCGCTGCCGTCGAACTTCTCGTGGTGGTGGCGCACCCACGACACCTGCTCTGGCGTGAGGATCTCGCTCACGATCTCCGCGCCCAGCGCGGCGTGCAGCTTCACCGCCTCGAACTCGTCGTCGGTGAGGCGCCCGGGCTTCAGCAGCACGGCGTCGGGGACGCCGATCTTGCCGACGTCGTGCACCAGCCCGGCGTCCCGGATGAGGTCCACGCGGTCCGGCGGCCACCCCATCGCCTCGGCGATCCGCGTCGCCAGGTGCGCGACCCGCTCGCTGTGCATGCGGGTGGACGGGTCCTTCGCGTCGATCGCGCGGGCCAGCGCGCGGATGCTGGAGGTGAGGCTCTCCTGCAGCCGCCGGTGCGCGGACACCTGCAGGTCGTGCTGGTGCACCGCGGCGTCCACGGCCGCGATGAGGATGTCGCTGGGGCAGGGCTTGGTGAGGAACCGGAAGATCTGGCCCTCGTTCACCGCCGCGACGGCGTCCTCCAGGTCGTTCGAGCCGGTGAGCAGCAGCCGCACGGCGTCGGCGGCGACGGTGCGCGCCTCGCCCAGGAACTGGGCGCCGGTCATCCCCGGCATGTTCATGTCGCTCACGATCACCGCGAACCCCGAGTCCTCGGCGAGGACCTCCAGGCCGGCGCGGCCGCCCACGGCGGTCGTCACCTGGAAGCGCCGGCCCAGCAGGGCCGCCAGGCCCTCCAGCACCGATGCCTCGTCGTCCACCATCAGGATCCGGGGGAGCTCGCTGCGCTTCCGGCGCCGCGCCTCCCGGTCGGTCGAAGCCGTGACCATTCCCACGTCTGAACGCCCCCGCGTCTGGGTCTCCGGTTCAGCGTCGGCCGCGAGCGCCCCCGAGTTGACGGATGAACTCATTTATTCGCGGCGCCGGTCGCGGGTCGTCCGCAACCCGGGGTGTGGGGACACCCGATGGCCCGCGGGCCGGGGCGGGGGATCGTGTGCGGTGATGCAGACCCGCACCGCGATCGTCATCCGGAGGTCGGCGATCCTCACCGCGGCCATCACGGCCACGGTGGGGGTGCACGTCATCTCCGCGGGTCACGTCGCCGTGCTGCCGGCGGCCCCGTTCGGGTGGCTCAGCATCGTCGCGGCCCTCATGCCGCTCATGACGATCGCCGCGCCGCGCACGTTCACGGCGCGTCCGCCGCTGGTGCTGCTGGGGATCATGCTCCTGGCGCAGGCCGTCGCCCACCTGGCGATGTCCGCCGCGCCGTGGGCGTTCGGGCTGGTCGAGTACCACGACCCCGCGCCCGCGACCCCGGTCGCCCTGGCGGCGCACCTCGCCGCCGCGGTCCTGCTCGCGCTGCTGCTCGCCAAGGGCGAGCGCCTCCTGGCCGCCGCCGTCGCGGTGGCGCAGGCCCTCATCCTCACCATCCTCCCGGCCCGGCGCCGGCGTCCGCGGCCCACCTTCAGGGTCCCGTTCAACCCGCTGGTGCTCGTCACGCAGGCGGCCGGCCGGCCGCGCAGCTCCCGGGGCCCGCCCCGGCCGTCACCGGGCACGCCCGGGCCGGCCGCGACGATTGGTCCCGTTCTGGTCCCGGCCCGGGTGTGACACCCCGGTCACCGCACGCCGGTTCTCGCATCCGGCGGACGGGGGTACGCTTGCGGGGTCAACGACCTCAGATGGAGGGGCCCCTGTGAGCATGGACTTCAACGAGTGGAACAAGGGCATCATGGCCGAGTTCCGCGCGAACGGCGGCAAGGTGGGCGGGCAGTTCGAGGGCGCCCCCATGGTCATCATCCACACCACGGGTGCGAAGACCGGCGCCAAGCGGCAGAACCCGCTCATGTACCTGGAGGACGGCGGTGACGTGGTCATCTTCGCCTCCAAGGCCGGCATGGCCACGAACCCCGACTGGTACCACAACCTCGTGAAGAACCCCGAGGTGGGCGTGGAGCTCGGCAACGAGACCTACACCGCCAAGGCCGTGGTGGAGACGGGCGCGGAGCGCGACCGCCTGTACGCCGAGATGGCCGGCCGGTTCGAGAACTTCGCCGAGTACGAGAAGGCCACCACCCGCACGATCCCCGTGGTGCGCCTCAAGCGCCAGTAGTCCCTCCGGTGCGCTCCCGGGACCGGCCCGGGAGCGCACCGCGCGCATGCCGCGCACGGGTGGGCGCCCGGCCAAGCGCCGGCCAAGGAGCGGGTGCATCGGTTGCGCCGTCCGCGGCGCCGATGAGAACGTCGGCGCCCGGCGGTCCAAGCACACGTCCTCAGCCCACTCGACCGAAGGAGCGACGTGCGCGCCTTCACGCGGTTCATCCTGCGCCACCGGCTTCCGGTGGCGCTCCTGTGGCTGGTGGTGGCGGTCGCGGCGTTCGCCGCCACGGCCCCCGCCAGCGACTCGCTCTCCAGTGAGTTCAGTCTGCCCGGCCGCGAGAGCAGCCGTGCGGGCGACGTCCTCGCATCCCGCTTCCCGTCCGGCGGTCCGCAGGTCAACGGCCCGCTGGTGACGGTGGTGCGGCTGCCCGAGGGCACCACCGTCGACAGCCCCGGCGTGAAGGCCGAGCTCGCGGCGGCCTTCGGGCGCGTGGCGGACGCCGTCCCGCGGTCCCGGTCGGAGGACTGGACCACCACCGGCGACGACGTCTTCGTCTCGGACGACCGGCGCACCGCCTACGGGGTGGTCTGGTACCCGCCGGGGCCCGTCGCGTTCGAGCCCGCCAAGGAGGCCCTCGCGCAGGCGCGGGTCGCCACCCGGGGCCTGGAGGTCGCCGGGGCGCCGGTGCGGATCACCGGCATCGACGCCCTCTCCTCGGGCGAGGAGGGATCCTCCGGCGGGCCGTCGGTGCTGGCGGAGGTGCTGCTGGGCGGGTTGTTCGCCCTGTTCGTGCTGGCCTTCGTGTTCGGGTCGCTCACCGCGCTGGTGCCGCTGTTCATCGCGGCGATCGCCATCCCCACGACCTACCTGGCCCTGTGGCCCATCGCCTCGATCACCGACGTGTCGGTGGTCGTGCAGTTCCTGGTCGCCCTCATCGGCCTGGGCGTGGCCGTCGACTACTCGCTGCTGGTGGTCATGCGCTGGCGCGAGGAGCGCGTCGCCGGCGGACGGTCGAACCGCGAGGCCGTCGTGGCGGCGATGGACCACGCGGGCACGGCGGTGATCCTGTCCGGCGCCGCGGTGGCCGTGGGCCTGCTGGCCATGGTGGTGCTGCCCGTGCCGTTCCTGCGCAGCATCGGGTACGGCGGCATGCTCATCCCGCTGGTGAGCGTCCTGGTGACGATCACCCTGCTGCCGGTGGTGCTGGACACCATCGGGCCGCGCATGGACCGCATCGGGTTCCGGCGCCGCACCGAGTCCGACCAGAACGGCTGGGTGCCGTGGGGCCGCTTCGTGGTGCGCCACCGCTGGTGGGTGGGCGCCGCGGCCGCCGTGATCCTGCTGGTGCTCATCTCCCCGATGGCGAGCTTCAACACCGGCAGCCCGCGGGCGGACGCCCTGGCCTCCGGCGGCCCAGCCCGCCAGGCCCTCGACGACCTCACGGCCGGCGGCATCGGCGCCGGCGTGCTCGCGCCGTACGAGGTGGTGGTGCGCGGCGGCGACCCGGACCGCATCGCCGCGGCGCTCGGGGCGGTGGAGGGCGTGCGCGGGGCGGTCGCCCCCGCCGGGCCGGACTGGCGCGACGGCGACCTCGCCGTCGTCAACGTCTTCGCCCCGGAGGAGAACGACTTCGCGACGGTCCGGCGGGTGCGCGACGCCGCGCACGCCCAGGACGGCGAGGTGCTGGTGGGCGGCCCCATTCCGGGCGCCGTCGACTTCAACGACGCCGTCTACGGCAACTTCGGCTGGGTCCTGCTGGTCATCCTGGTCGTCACGTTCCTGCTGCTGGCCCGCGTCTTCCGGTCGCTGCTGCTCCCGCTCAAGGCCGTGCTGTTCAACGTCCTGTCGGTGGGCGCGGTGTGGGGCTTCCTGGTGTGGTTCTGGCAGGAGGGCAACGGGTCGGACGCGGTGTTCGGCATCGCCCCCACCGGGGCGCTCACCGTCTGGATCCCGCTGATGGTGTTCGCGTTCCTGTACGGCCTCTCGATGGACTACGAGGTGTTCATCCTCAGCCGCATGCGCGAGGAGTACGACCGCGTGCCGTCCACCGACCGCGCCGTGATCCTGGGGATCGCGCGCACCGGCCGGCTGGTCACCGCGGGCTCGCTCATCCTGTTCGGGTCGTTCGCGGCGCTCGCCTCCGGGCCGGAGACCGACGTGAAGGTCTTCGCGACCGGGCTGGCGGTCGGGATCATCCTGGACGCCATCGTCGTGCGCGGCATGCTGCTGCCGGCGTTCGTGAACCTGCTGGGCCGGTGGAACTGGTGGCTGCCGCCGTGGGCGGCCCGCATCCTGCGGGTGGAGCCGTGCGACCCGCCGCGCGAGGAGCGCCGTCCCGACGTGGGGCTCGACGCGCCGCGGCCGGCCCCCGCCGAGGCGTGAGCCGGCGCCTCCCCCCGGGCGTCAGCCCGGGGGGAGGCCCAGCAGCACCTCGTCGGTCACCGCGAACGCGCAGGAGAACGGCGGGGACACCACCTCGTACCCCCAGTGGACCGCGTCGGGAAGGCGGTCCCGCACGCTCCGCACCCGCACGGTGGCGCGCACCCGCCACGTCGCGCCCTCGCCGATGGTGAGTCCCACGCGCTCGCTGGCCACCGCGGCGCCCGCGTTCACCGTGCCCCGGCCGGTGGGCCCGGTGGTGACCCGGCCGCGCGGCCCGCGCCACCCGCCCACCACCCGGCGCTCCACCCGCACGTCGATGCGCTGGCGGATGCGGTGCGGCTCCGCGGCGAGGGCGGGGCGGGCCGGCATGCGGTCCACCCACGCGCGCGCCGCGCCGGTGACCTCGACCACCCGGAACCCGGACGGCGTGGTCACCACCCGGCACGCGTGCGCCAGCTCGTGGCGCACGGCCCCGTCGGGCGGCGGCGGAGGGGCGTCGAACATCCCGGCCCCGGCCGCCGCCAGCCCGGCCACCGCCGTGCCGGCGACCGCCCGTCGCGTCCAACCCACGCCGTTCCTCCCGCTTCCGCACCCATAACGGCGGTGAGTCTCACCGCCGGGCGGGCCGTGGCGACACGTCGGAATGGACGGGCGGGCCCGTCCGGACGGGGCGTGCGCGTCACCCCCGGACGGACCGGAGCTGCAGCGCGCCGATCACCACCACGAACGCGGTCTGGAGGATCCCCACGGCGACGCCCGCCGCCGTGAGGTCCAGGACGCCGGCCACGAGCACGGCCGCCGACACGACGCCCCAGGCCAGGTTGCCGATCGCGACCACCGCCACGGCCGGGCGCGGTGCGCCGGCCCGGGTGAGCAGCACCAGCGCGGCGGTGTACACCAGGAAGGCCGCGCCGAGGACGGCGAGGCCCCACGCCGGCATGCCGAGCGCCCCGTCCAGGACCGGGGCGGCGGCGAGCAGGACGGCCCCCGAGGCGCCGGACGGCACGGCGTCGGCGATCAGCAGCCGGCGGGGTGACGGCGCCGGCGCACGATGGGGAAGGGCGGTCGCTCCGGTCATCTCAGGCCTCCTCGGCTCGGGTTCCCCTCCAGACTGGAAGCGCCCGGGAGGCGCCGCAATGACCCGTGAGGTAATGGCCCCGGTTCCCCGGTGCGGCTACCGTCGGCGCATGACGACCGCCGCCGCACCGCATGCCGGCCGGCTCCTGCGCGAATGGCGGGAGCGCCGCAACCTGAGCCAGCTCGCCCTCGCATCCGGTGCCGCGGTGTCCGCGCGCCACCTCTCGTTCATCGAGACCGGCCGCAGCCGCCCCAGCCGGGAGATGCTGCTCCACCTCGCCGAGCGCCTGGACGTGCCGCTGCGCGAGCGCAACCGGCTGCTGCTCGCCGCCGGCTACGCGCCGGTGTACGGCGAGCGCGCCCTCGACGGCGACGAGCTCGGTCCCGTGCGGGACGCGCTGGAGCGGCTGCTGGCGGCCCATCTGCCGTACCCGGCCCTGGTGGTCGACCGCTGCTGGAACGTCCTGCTCATGAACGACGCGGTCGGCGGCATGCTCGCCGGCGTCGCCCCGCACCTCATGCGGCCGCCGGTCAACGCGCTGCGGGTGACCCTCCACCCCGAGGGCATGGCCCCCGCGATCGCCGACCTGCCCGCCTGGTGCTGGCACATCATGGAGCGCGTCGACCGGGCGCTCGCCGCCACCGGCGACCCGCAGCTGGCGGCCCTGCGCGAGGAGCTCGCCGCGTACCCGGCGGTGCGCGACGCCCTCGCCGGCGGTGCGCCGCCCGCCCGGCCCGGGGACGCGTTCCTGCTGCCGCTCACCCTCCGCACGCCCGCGGGCGAGCTGAGCTTCTTCGCGACCCAGACCGTCTTCGGGTCGCCCCTGGACATCACCCTCTCCGAGCTGTCGGTCGAGGCGTTCTACCCGGCGGACGCCGTCACCGCGGCCCACCTGGCCGGGCGCTGAGGCCCGGCCGGGAGGGCCCGCGGTCAGGCCGTGGCCTGGTGCCCCGGACGGTGGGTCACGTGCCGCACCATCGCGGCCGCCCACAGCAGCACGAAGCCGGTGACCATCAGCGACAGGGCCGTCACCGACCCGGCCGCGACCGCCCACACGGCGAGCAGCGCCGTCACCGTCCCGAGCCCCGCGAACAGGGCCGGCACGTCGTCGCGCCCCTCGACGCGGCCCATGGAGCACGCCGCCACGCCGAGCACGAGGATCACCACCGCCGCCCACCGGTGGCTGTCGCCCACCAGGGGCACGTCCCACCCCTCCCGGGTCGCGGCGAGCACCAGCACCGCCGTGGCCGTCAGGGCCGTGGCCGCCACATCACGAGTGAGACGCGTCATCGCGCACCTCCTTCGATCGCCTCACCGCCGAGTGTCGCGCTCAACCCGCCGCCGTGGCATCGGGGAGCGGCCGGACACCGGGGTGCGGCCGTGCGCGCGACCGGCCGCCGCCCCCCGGAGGGGACGGCGGCCGGCGCGGCGCGGGATCAGCTCTTCTGGATGAGCTGGGAGATCGCCGACCCGTTCGGGTCGACGAGGCCCGCCACCGTCGAGGGGTCGACGTCCGCGACGATGATGTCGCCGACCTCGTCCGTGACGTTCGCGAACAGGCCCAGGTTCTTCATGCTCTGGGACTGGCGCGTGTTGTCCTCGGTGGGGCTGATGTAGTGGATCGCCGACGCCTTGTAGCGGTGCACGAGGAAGATGTGCATCAGCGTCATGAGGCGCTTCCGCCGCAGCGACGGGTCGGTGTTCTGGTCGCGCACCGAGAGGATCGAACGGCCCTGGCGGTCGTGCAGGTTCGCGAACACGATGTTCGCGACCTTCGCGCCGTCGCCGTTGAGCACCGCGAGCTCCAGCAGGTCGGAGCCGGCGACGTGCGGCCGCAACTGGACCTTGAGGGTGCCCGGCACGCCGTGGTGCTGGCCCCACTCGCCGAGCCAGCCGGCGAGCACCTTGGTGGGCACCTCGGTCTGGATGAGGTGCTGCACCTGGGTGGACCCGGCGCCCATGGCCTTCGTGGTGGCCGTCTGGCCCGACACGGCGGCCAGCGCGGCGTCGGCCCGGGGGCCGCCCACGAGGGTCTGCGGGGTGCGGTAGGGCGACTCCAGGAGCCGCAGCTTCCGCTGCAGGCGGGCGAGGGCGAGCATGCCGTCCTCGCGCAGCGCGGTGGTGAACTCCTCCGCCGCGAGACCGTCGATCTGGTGACCGCCGTACGTCATGAAGTTGAAGACGAAGCCGAGCTTCCCGATCTCCTCGGGGAAGCGCCGCATCTCGTCGTCGCTCATGCCGGTCGTGTCCCAGTTGAAGGACGGCGACAGGTTGTAGGCGAGCATCTTGTCGGGGAACACCGCGTGGATGGCGTCCGCGAACTCCTTGGCCTCGTGGAGGTCGGCCGTCTTGGTCTCCATCCAGAGGATGTCGCAGAACGGCGCGGCCGCCAGCGACTTCGCCACGGCGTACGGGATGCCGCCGCGCACCTGGAAGTAGCCCTCGGGGCTCTTGGCCCGGTCGGCGTCCCAGGTGACCTCGAGGCCCATGTCCGCGGCCTTCTTGCGCTGGGCGTACCAGGAGGCGGTCTTCGCGTACTCGAGCCACTCGTCGGTGGTCATCGGCAGCTCGACGCCCTCCTCGGCGCGGAACGCCATGACGTCGGCGACGGCCTCACCGAGGGTGGTGACGCCGGCCTCGGCCTCCCAGGCGGCCAGGAACGCGTTGGCGACCTGGTCGATGGGCTCCTCGGACGCGTCGCTGCCGCTGGCGATGAACGCCTTGGCGATCTCGGCGATCTTCGCGGAGACGCCGCTCTTGTCGAGCCAGGCGTCGGCCTCGGCGTACTCCTCGTCGGAGGGCGCGTACAGCAGGTGCGCCACGGCGTCCTCGACGCCCGCCTGGTGGAGCTTCCGCAGGGCGGCGATGAAGCCGGCGCGGTAGGCGGGCACCTCGAGGTTGGTCACGCCGAGGATGTACGGCTGGTCGCGCTCGTCGGAGCAGCCGTCCAGCAGGTTGGCGGCCTCCGCGTCGGTGCGGGCCACGATGATGCCGGGCACGCCCATGACGTCCAGCTGCAGGCGGGCCGCGTTGAGCCGCTTGATCTGCTCGTCGCTGGGCACGAGCACCTTGCCGCCCTGGTGGCCGCACTTCTTGGCGCCGGGGCGCTGGTCCTCGATGTGGTAGCCGGGGACGCCGACCTCGACGAAGCGACGGATCAGGTTGCGGACATGGGCGTCACCACCGTGACCGGTGTCCGCGTCGCAGATCAGGAACGGCCGGAAGTCCACCTCGGGGGTGGCGGCGCGCTCGGCCTCGGTCATGCGGGAGCGCATGTAGCGCTGGTTCTTGTCGGCGGTCAGCAGGCCGCGCACGAGACCGGCGGCCTCGTCCGGCACGGCGCTGAGCGGGTAGCTGGCGAGGTCCGGGCCCGGGTCCTCGTGGGAGGAGCCCTTCGCGGAGGTCGCCCACCCGCCGAGGTAGATGCCCTCGATGCCGGCGCGCTTCATCTGTACCGCCTGGCCAGGCGAGTACGGCCCGAAGCTGGTGATCGACTTCTTCTGCTCGAAGAGCTCGCGCAGCCGTGCGTAGAAGTCCCGCGCGGCGTTGCGCGCCACGACGTACTCCGTCTCGACCGCGCCGCGCTGCTCCACGACCTGGCGGGCGGTGTGGAGACGGGTGATCTCCTTGAACCGCTCACCGTCCATCCAAGTCCGCGTCTCGCGGACCTCGTCCTCGAACGCCCCCATTTATGCCCCTTGGTAGCCCTGCGGTGGGGCGCGAGTGTACCCGCCCCGGGCCCGCTTTCGGCGCCCCCCGAACGGCCGGTGGATGCGGTTTTCGGGCCCATCGGCGTTTGTGCGGAACGTCGCATGGATCGAGCGATCGTTTCCAGCGGCGCCCGCGCCCGCCGGACCGCATGAACATGAGCGTTCTCGCGCCCTCGCGGAACCCTTTCGCGACAAACGGCACGTTCTCGTAACGCGCCGGCGGGGACATGCTCTCCCCCCGACGGAGAAGGATGTTCGTCACCATCACGACGGTGCATGCGTCACCGGGCAATCGCTCGGGGTGCGCGAGGCCCGGAGGAGGCGCGCGCTCGCGGACCGCCCATGGGGAGGGCGGTGCGGCGTCCCGCCGTCCCGCCGGGCGGCCGGATCGCCGTCGCATTCGTGCCGTTCGGCACGTACGGGCGTCCGGAGGCGCCCGCATGGCAGCATCCCCGCAATGCCCGACCCCTCCCCGCAGGTTCTCCTCGTCCCCGGCCTGGGCGACTCCGGGCCGGTGCACTGGCAGTCCGAGTGGCAGCGGGCGTTCGGCTGGGCGAGGGTGCGGCAGTCCGACCCGGACCGGCCGGTGCTGGCCGAGTGGATCGCGACCCTCGACGCCGCGATGCGCGCGCTGGCCGGCCCGGTCGTGATCGCCGCGCACAGCCTGGGGTGCCCGCTGGTCGCGCACTGGGCGGCGCAGGCCGGTGACGCCCGCGTGGCCGGTGCCCTGCTGGTGGCGCCCGCGGACGTGGAGGCCCCCGGTGCGCTGGAGGAGATCCGGGGCTTCGCGCCCATCCCCACGGCGCCGCTGCCCTTCCCGTCCGTGGTGGTGGCCAGCGACGACGACCCGTACGTCTCGGCGCACCGCGCCGAGTTCCTCGTCGGCGCCTGGGGCGCCCGGCTGGAGCGCGTGGGCGCGCTGGGCCACGTCAACGCCGACTCGGGCCTCGGGCGGTGGGACCACGGCCTGCGGCTCCTGGCGGAGGTGGGCGGGCCGGCCGCCTGAGGCCTCAGCCCTGGTGCAGGGCGAGGTCTCTCACGCGGACCGTGCCGGGCCGGGCCCCGCATGCGCTCCGGACGCGCAATCCTGATGCCGGGACGGTTCCGAGGGAGGGGGAGGCGATGGCCGCACGGCCGCTGGTGCTGGTTCCCGGGGCGTGCCTGGGCGGATGGGCGTGGCGGGAGGTCGCCGGGCCGCTGCGCGCCGCCGGCCACGAGGTGTTCCCCGTCACCCTCACGGGCCTGGGGGACCGCGCCCACCTGGCGTCCCCCGAGGTGACGCCCGATCTCCACGTCCAGGACGTGCTGGGCGTCCTGCGCATGGAGGACCTGCGGGACGCCGTGCTCCTGGGGCACAGCTACAGCGGGCCCATCGTCAACGCGGTGGCGCGCCGTGCGCCGGAGCGCCTGGCCGCGGTGGTGTTCCTGGACACCGGCCCGCTCGCCGACGGCCTGTCGCTCGCGGACGTCCAGCCACCGGAGCTGCGCGACCGCCAGCGCGAGCGCACCCGGCGGGACGGCGACGGCTGGCTGTGGCCGGTCCCGGACGACGAGGAGATCCGGGCGGGCACCTACGGCAGCGGCGCCGGCCTCACCGACGCGCACCTCGCCCGCATCCGGGAGCGCGGGACACCGCAGCCGTACGCCACCCTCACCACGCCCATCGCCGCGCCCGGGCCGTGGCCCGCCGGCGTGGCGCGGCACGCGGTCGTGTGCACCGAGGGCGGGTTCACCCCCGCCGCCATCCGCGAGGCCGCCTCCGCCGGCAACCCGATGCTCGCCCCCTTCGCCGAGGATGGCTGGAGCTGGCACGAGCTGCCCACCGGGCACTGGCCCATGTTCTCCACGCCCGGTCCGCTGGCGGACCTGCTGCACGCCATCGCCTCGGGCTGAGCCCGTCCCGGGCGTCCACGCCGGGCACATGCGGTCGCATCGGGGGACCGCCCACCCCCGTCGGCGTCTCGGCGGCCCGCTGCTGCGGGTGGCCGTCGCGATGACCGCCTGCCCGCTCGCCAGGCGGTCATCGCCAAGGAGGTCATGGGCGTGGCCCCTGCGCCCGGGCTCCCGGCTCGCCGCCCTGCGGGAGCTCCTTCGCCCACCGGTGGACCGGGGACCGCGGGCGGCGGGCGGAGCCGCCGGCCATCGCCGCCGCCGTGGCGGTCACCGTCGCGGTGCCGGTGCTGTACGCCGTGGCGTGAGCCGCCGCCTCAGCGGCCCAGCGCCGGCAGGTAGGCCTCCGGGTAGCGGGCGCCGCGCACGGCCCCGGCGGGGAACGCCGCGTCCAGCGTCGCGAGCTCGTCAGCGGTCAGGTGCACCGCCATGGCCCCTGCGGCGCGGTCCACGCTCGAGGGCCGGCCCATCCCCACCAGCGGGATGATGTCGTCGCCCTGCGCGAGCACCCAGGCGAGGGCGAGGGTGGCGGTGCTCACGCCCTTCATCTGCGCGAGGGCCTCCAGGGGCTCGAGCAGCGCGACGTTGTGGGCCAGGTTCTCGCCCTGGAAGCGCGGCACCTGGCGGCGCCAGTCGGCGGGATCCAGGTCGTCCTCCCCGCGGATGCGGCCGGTCAGCAGCCCCCGGCTCAGGGGGCTGTAGGCGACGTAGGCGATGCCGAGCTCGCGGGTGACCGGCAGCAGGTCGGTCTCGGGCTCCCGGTGGAACAGGGAGTACTCGGTCTGCAGCGCCGCCACCGGATGCACGGCGTGGGCGCGCCGGATGGTCTCCGGGCCGGCCTCCGACAGGCCCACGGCCCGCACCTTCCCGGCGGCCACGAACTCCGCCATGGCGCCCATCGTCTCCTCGATGGGGACGTCGGGGTCCACGCGGTGCAGGTAGTAGAGATCCACGTGGTCGAGGCCCAGGTGGCCCAGGCTCCGGTCGATGGCCTCCCGCAGGTACGCGGGGCTGCCCTTGCTGGCCTTCGTGGCGATCACCGCCCGGTCGCGCCGGTCGCGCACCGCGCGTCCCACCAGTCCCTCGCTGCGGCCCTGGCCGTACGCCTCCGCGGTGTCGAGCAGGGTGATGCCCAGGTCGAGCGCGCGGTGGATGGCGCGGACGCCCTCCTCGTCGTCGCCGCCGGCGTAGAAGCCGGCGAACGCCATCGCGCCGAGGGCGATGGCGCCCACCGGGGTGCCGTCGCCGAGCATGCGGGTCTCCATGTGCGCCTCCGTGGTCCGGGGGTCCGTTCCCGTACCGCAGTGTCCTACACCCGGGACGGCGGGTGCGCCCGGGAGGGCCCGCACACGGCCCTCCCGGCCCCGGGCGGCGGCGCCGGAGGAGCCGCCGCGCGCCCGGGCACCCGCCCGCCGCTCACGCGGGGATGGGGTGGTTCGCCTTCATGCGGTTCACCGGGTCCATCCGGCGCCGCAGCCGCCGCAGGCGCTCGTGGGTGTCCACGTCGAACGCGGTTCGGGTGTCCACCGGCTCCTCGGCGAAGTTCAGGTACGTGCGCCCGTTGGCGGCCGCCCGCATGGCGCGGTGGACGTGCTCCAGGTGGGCCGGGATCGCCGCGGCGAGCTCCGGGCTGACCGGCATGCCGATGCCCAGTGACACGTACTCGGCGGGGAGCCGGTCCAGCGCGCCGCCGCCCGGGTGGGGGCGGCCCGCGGCGCCGCCCACGTGGCGGATCTCGGCGCTCACCAGTGGCGAGCCGCTGCCCGGGCCGCACACGGCCACGAACGTCTCCACGGCCTCGGGGGTGAGCGTGTCGAACATGTCGCCCTTCACCATGGCCGGGGTGGGGCCCTCGGGGTCCTGGTGCAGGCGCACCAGGCCCAGCGGCCCGGTCACCGCGAACGTGTCCATCTCCGGGCCCAGCGCGCGCAGCGGGGCGAGCAGCTCCACGGCGGTGGCCTCGTCGGTGAGGATCGCGGCCTCCACCACCACGATGTTCCGGCCGCGCAGCGGCTCGGGGATCATCTCCAGCGGCGGCAGCTGCAGGATCCGGCCCACGGAGGTGACCTCCTCCGGCACGGTGCCGGTCCACTCGCGCCAGGCCTGCAGCACCTCGGAGGACCGCTCCCACGGGAAGATCAGCCAGCCGCAGTACACCTCGTCCATCGGGTACAGCTCCAGCTCGACCGCGGTGACGACGCCGAAGTTCCCGCCGCCGCCGCGCAGCGCCCAGAACACCTCGGCGTTCCGCTCGGCGTCCGCCCGGATGAGCTGGCCGGCGGGGGTGACCAGCTCGAACGCGGTCACCGAGTTCGCGGCCAGGCCCCGCTTGCGCACCTGCCAGCCCACGCCACCGCCCAGCACGTACCCCATCACCCCCACGTCGGGGCTGGAGCCGTGCAGTGCGGACAGCCCGTGCTCGGCGGCGGGCACGACCACGTCCTCCCACCAGGCCCCGGCGTTCACACGGGCGATCCGGGCCTCCGGGTAGATCTCGGCGCCGCGCATGTTGGAGGTGCGCACCAGGATCGTCCCGGCGAGGTTCCCGAGCGGCGGGGCGTTGTGCCCGGTGGCCTGGGCGGCGACGCGGCGGCCGGTGGCGTTGGCGAACTCCACGATGCGGACGACGTCGCCGGCGGTGCGGGGCAGCGCGACGGCGTCGGGCCGCTGGTCGAAGGTGACCTGCCACGCCTGCCGGGCGGCGTCCCAGCCGTCGTCGCCGGGCAGGACGATCTCGATGCCGTCGGCGCGCAGGGTGGCGAGGTCGGCGATGGGGCTCAGCGTGGTCATGCGGTGCTCTCCTGGGTCGATGGGGGCGTGGGCGCCCGCGGCGGCTCGTCCGCGACGAACGCGTCGATGGCGGCCATGAGGCCGATGCGGCCCTCGAACGGCCGCGCGTGGCCCCCGGCCGCGCTCACGCGGCCGCTGATGTGGTCCCCGTCGCGGTCGATCGCGACGGTGAGCGTGATGTGGGGCTCGTTCATGGCCGCAGCATCGGGCGGGGCGGCTGCGGTGCCATCGCGGGCATCCCCACACCTCGACCCCAGTCCTCACCCCCCGTTACCGGCCCGGCACCCCTAGGGGATCCGGGGGGCGGCCCATGGGGGAGGCCCGGGCACGGCGGACGGACCGCCCGCCGCCTGCGGGAGATCGCGTGAGAACCGCGTGTCCTCGACGTTCCAGCCGGTCTGGGGTCGCGGACTGGGGGCGTCCTCGATGGAACGGCGCCGGCCGCGGCGGAGCCTGTGTGCCGTCAGCCGCCCCCACAGAGGAGCCCCGCATGTCCGCCGCCGCACCGCCCCCGTCCCCGTTCCGCGCCCTGCTGGCCGGGGCCGCCGCGGGCGCCGCCGCCATGCTGCTGGCTTGGACCCTCAGCGCCGCGACCGCCGACGCGGCGCTCCTGGGCGCGGCCTCAGGCGCCGGCCAGCGCGGCGCCGAGCTCGCGTCGGGAGCGGATCCCCAGCTTGCGGTAGGCGTTGGAGAGGTGGACCTCGACGGTCTTGGGCGTGACGTACAGCGCCTGGGCGATGTCCTTGTTGGTCTGGCCCGCGGCGGCCGCCTCGGCGACGCGCCGTTCGCTGGCGGTCAGTGACCCGGCCCCCGACAGCGCGTCGGTGCGCGGCCGCACCCCGGTGGCCTGCAGTTCGGTGCGGGCCCGCCCGGCGAGCGCCGTCGCGCCGGAGACCGTGGCGAGGTCCAGGGCCCGCTGCAGCGGCTCCCGGGCCTCGGTGGGGCGCCGCGCCAGGCGCAGCGCCGTCCCCAGGTCCGCCAGGGCGTGGGCGTGCTCGACCCGGGCGGGCGTCCCCGCGGTCACCGCGACCGCCTCCTCCAGGTGCGGCAGGCCGTCCTCCCCCAGCAGCCCGCCCAGCGTGCGCAGGGCGAGCGAGATGGGCCGGCACGCCCCCCAGTCGCGGGCCGCGCGGAGCTCCTCCTCGCACAGGGCGACGGCCTCCTCGGTGCGGCCGTCCCGGGCGATCGCCCGGGCCAGGTGGGACCGCCACGGGAGCCACGCCGGGTTGGTGACGGTCTCCGAGAACCGCGTGCGGCACTCCTCGGCGGCGGCGCGCAGCTCGTCCCACGCCCCGAGCGCGGCCAGGTACCGCAGGCGGCTGTTGAACCACCAGGCGGCGTTGGTGTTCTCCGGCAGCCGGCCGTCCCCGGCGGCGTGCTCCAGCGCGGTGCGGGCGCCCGTCAGGTCGTCGCGCTCCACCAGCACCTGGGCGAGCAGCGACCCCGGGAACAGCCGCACGCTCACGAACCCCCACACGTCGTTCTCGCGCAGCCCGGCGCGGATGAGCGCCTCCGCCTCCTCCAGGTCCCCCCGGATGCCCAGCGCGAAGCCGCGGAACATGCGGGCCGGGGTGATGGCGATGAGCGATCCGGTGCGATGGGCCCAGTCCCAGGCCTCGTTCATGCGGTCCAGCGTGTCCTCGGCGTCTGCGAGCATGAGCACCAGCTGGGCGCCGACGTGCGGGATGCTGCCGTTGAGGGTGGACGCCAGCACCTGCCCGGACAGCGCGTGGCGGGCGAGGGCCAGGCAGACGTCCCGCGGCCCGCCGGTCATGGCCCAGTGGTACGCGGTGATCGCCTCCGCGAGGCGCGACCCCGGGTCCTCGCCGTACTCGTGCGTCCGCCACGCCAGCAGCCACGGGTCGTCGGCCCGCATGTGGGCGGGGTCGTAGATGGCGGCGGTGAGCCGGAACGCGTCGAGCTGGTGCCGCAGCGAGGCGTGCTCGGGGCCCAGCCCCTCGGCGGCGCGGGCCGCGATGGCGACGCCCTCGGCCTCCTTGCCCAGGAAGAAGTGGATCGGGGCGAGCGCCGCCGCGGCGCGGGCGCGGGTGAGCGGGTCGGTGCTCGTCTCGTACGCGGCCTGCAGGTGCTCCACGCTGGGCGGGCCGTTCGACATCGACTCGGTGATGCCCAGCTGCAGCAGCAGCCCCGGCCGGGCATCGGGGGCGGGCGGCTCGGCGAGGGCGCGCGTCAGGTAGGTGGCGGCGCTCTCCGGCGCGGCCCGGCCCAGTGCCGTGCGCGCGGCGTCGATGAGGGTCTCCACCACCCAGGCGTCCCCGCGCCCGGGGGCGGAGAGCAGCTGGGAGGCGATGCGGTCGGGGCCGGCGCCGGCGTCCGCCAGGACCCGTGCGGCGCGCTCGTGCAGCGACTCGCGTTCGGCCGGCGGCAGGTCGTTGTAGACCGCGGCGCGCACCAGGGGGTGCACGAAGCCCACCGGCGTCCCCGGGCGCAGGATCTCGACGCGGGCGAGCTCGCCCAGGGCGGTCACCGCCTGCACCCGGTCGGTGGCGCACAGCGCCGCGACGTGGCCGGCCTCGGCGCCCTCCCCCAGCACGGCGACCGCCCGGGCCACGGCGATCACCCCCGGCTCCAGCCGGGACAGCCGCAGCAGCACCGACCGGCTCGCGGCCCGCGGGCCGATCTCCCGCACGGCCTCGGCGTGCCGCGCCTCGGGCGTCACGCCCTCCGCGCGCAGGGCCCGCAGCAGTTCGCTCAGCAGGAGCGGGTTGCCCCCGGTCGCCGTGTGGCAGGCGGCCGTGAACTCCGCCTCCGGCGCGGCGCCGAGCTGGTCGGCGATGAGCGCGGCGGCGGCCTCGCGGGACAGCCCTGCGGGATGCAGGGAGATGGCCAGCGGGTCGGTGGTGAGCTCGGCCAGCAGGGCCGCGTCGGCTCCCGGCTCGGCGGGGCGCAGCGAGGCGGCGACGCTCACCGGCAGGCCCTCCAGGCGCTTCACCAGGTACGCCAGGTACCGCAGCGACGGGCGGTCGCACCAGTGCAGGTCGTCCACGACGATGAGCAGCGGCTCGTCGCCCGCCACGTTGAGGGTGAGCCAGTACAGGGCGTGCAGCGCGGCGAACGTGGCGTCGCCGCCGTCCTCCCCGGTGCCGGGCAGGGAGGCGAAGATGGGCCAGGCCGCGGCGGCGCAACCGCGCAGCAGCTCCTCACCGGCGGGACCGAGCGCCGCGGCCCTCCAGCAGCTGCCGCACCGCGCCGAACGGGAAGTCCCGTTCCAGCTCGCTGCCGCAGGCGGCCAGCACCCGCACGCCCGCGGCGGACGCCAGGCGGCAGGCCTCCGCCACCAGCCGGCTCTTGCCGATGCCCGCCGCGCCCTCGATGAGCAGCAGCCGCGACTCGCCGGAGGCGCTGGCATCCACGGCGGCCGCGATGGCCGCGAGCTCGAACTCCGCGTTCGCGAAGCTGCTGCGTCAGGCCGCCGGCCATCCCCACGGTCCTCTCCGGGGCAAGGGCACGGTCATCATAAGTTCCCGGCGTGGCCGCCGGACCGGCCCGCCGGGGGATGGTCAGGCGCCGGGCGGGGCGTCGCGCGCGCCGAGCGGCTCCACGGTGATCCGCACCGGCCCGAGCTGCACGACGCCGAACGACTCGGGGACCCCGGCGGCCGACCGGATCACGTCCGCCAGGTCCCGCTGCTGCTGGGTGAAGCACCCCAGGATGAGGCGGCGGGTCGCGGTGAGGATGCAGAGGTCGCCCTCGGTGCGGATCTCGTTCATGGCGTGCTCCCGGTCGGCGGGGCCCGGGCGGACCGTGCCGCACGCGACCTCCCGAAGGAGGCGGTCGGCGGCGAGGCCGTCCAGCCAGCGCCGCCGGTGATGCGTGAATGCCGGGTGGTCTCCGGGCCAGTGAGGTGGGCGTGTGGTCATGGGCCGACGCTACGACCGACCGCCGGGGCCGCCATCACCAGTTCGCTGCATCCGCCGCCGGCCGGATGCGTACGCATCCCGCCGGCGGCGTGCACATGGCGCTACACGACGCGCTTGAGGCGCAGCACGTACACGGCGCGCTGCGTGAGGGTGCCCACCTGCACGGGCGCCGCCTGGTCGGTCTCGCCCATCAGCGGGGTGGTGGTGGCCACCACCAGGGTCACGCGCCGGCCGATCCTGCGCTGGGTCACCTTGGACGCCGCGACCTTGGCGAACGTCTCGGTGCCGGCCTCCCAGTCCACGCTCTGCAGGGCGTCGTCGCAGGCCGGGTCCTGGGTGGGGCCGGTGAGCCGCAGCTCGTTGTCGACGAACACCGTCGTGAGGCGCATCACCCCGCCCTGCCGGGCGCCGTGCAGGAAGTACTCGGACGGGCTCAGCCGGCCGCCCGCGGGCTGGGACGCGGTCACCGAGCAGGAGCGGGTCACGCCGTCGCCGCCGACGCCCGTGATCTGCGTGGTGGAGGTGGCGCGCACCGGGCCGAAGGCGGCGATGAGGGTCGTGTCGAACACGGCGCGCGCACCGGCCCGGTACGGCCGCAGGAACGACGGGCTGAAGATGATCTCCCGCTGCAGCGGGGCGCGGCCCACCTTCTTGCCCACGAAGCTCCACGTGGACGTGTGGGTGCCGGAGATGCTCCCCACGCGGTTGAACGGGAAGTCCGGGGCGGGGTGCGTCCCGACCCCGCTGCCGTTGAACGTGTACGTCACGGTGCCGCGCGCCAACAGCACGGTGTACGTGAAGAACTGCGCCCCGGCCGCGGGTGCGGCGGCGGCCGCGAGCGCGACGGTGCCGGCCAGGACGGCGGTGCGGCGGAATCGACTGGTCATCGGTCTCCTTTCCCGGTGCGCCGGCCCGCGCGGCGCCGGCCCGAGGCTACGCGCGCGGCCCCGGGGGCTCCCACTCCCCCTTCGGGTGGTTCAGTCCAGGCCCAGGGCGATGCCCTCGCGCATGTAGACCACCAGCGCGTCGTGCTCGCGGGCGGTGTGGATGACCCGGTAGATGCGGCTGTCGCGCGCGGTGCACAGCCACACCCGGGGCCGCACGACGTCGCCGCCGCCGTCCAGGGCGTGGTGCAGCAGCCCGGGCAGCAGCGCGCAGTGCGGGTCCACCTGCTGGGCCTCGCCGTACGTCACCCGCAGCGACGGTGACGCGACCGACCGCTCCAGGGCGGTGACGGCGCCGTCGGGGTCCAGCACGCCGGGGCCGCCGGTCACGGTGCGGTACCGCCCCCGGGGGTGCAGCAGGTCGCGCATCCCGTTCGCGTCGCCGCGCCGCAGGCAGTCCGCCAGCCGGGACGCCGCTGAAGTCCACTGCGAGGGGATCGGGCGCGGGCATCGGTGGTACCCGCCACCGATGCCCGCGAACCGGGCTACCAGGAGTTCCATCGCACCGCGGCGCCCGCCGGCATGCGCGGCCCGGGGTGGAAGGAGGTGCCCACGGGGTGGGCGACCGGGATGAGGGCCGCCTGGATCACCGACTCGAACGGGATGCCCAGGACGTCCGCGGCGTCCTGCTCCAGGAACATGTGCACCACGGTCCAGCACGATGCGAGGCCGAGTGACCGCAGGGCGAGCATGAAGCTCCAGGCCTCCGGCATCACCGACCCCCACATGGCGGCCTGCAGCACGGCCGGCTGCACCGCGTCACGGGTGTATCCCGCCTCCACGAAGCGCCTGCCGGTGTCGCTGGTGAGGTCCGCGGACCGGCACCACCAGTACCGGCGCCTCGCCCATGTGCTCCACCAGGTACTCCGCTAGTGGACTCCATGGCCCGGTCGCGCAGCGGCTCCAGGCCGGGGGCGAGGGGCATGCGGCCCGCGTATACCGGGACCTGCTCGTAGATCTCCCAGCCCCTGCGGTAGATGTCGCCCAGGGCCCTGCGCTTCTCGGGGTCGTCGACGCAGATGAACCGGGCGATCTGGCTGAACGACCCGGTGGGCGCCTGCAGCGCGACGTCCACGGCCTCCTCGATGAGCGCCCGGTCGACCGGGCGGGTGAGGTCGAGCCGCTTCCGCACGCAGCGCGTCGTGGTGAGCACCTCCCTGCCGGTGAGCGGCAGCTCGGCGGTGGCCATCGTCGCCTCCTTGTCCGGGCGCGGCCGCGCGGCGTCCCCGGGCGGGACGTCCACGGCTCCGCGGTGCCCGGTGCGCGGAGGCCGCCGCGCCGATGTCCTTCGGTCCCACCATCCTCCCGGCCCGGTCCGCGGGCATGAGGGAGCACCTGGGGCTGAAGCCCTGGATCAGGCCGGCCGCCCGGTGATCACCGGGAAGACGCGCGAACCGGATGGTCTGCAGGCGGGGTTCGCACTGCCGAGGGCGCGGTGCCTTCGCGTGCCGAGGTGCCCCGGGGACGCCCGGGCTGCCGGGTCGACCGCGCCGGAGGTGGCGGGCACCTCCTCCGCCCGAGGACGCCGCCGCCCGACCCCAGGACGATCACCGAGTACTGCTCGTCGCGGTGGAACGCGTGCGCGTCCACCCCAGCACCGCGTCCTCCAGGCGCCGACCTCCGGAGCAGGTGAACCCCCCGCGCCTTCTCGGATCCGAGGTGACGTCCCGGCAGGTGCACGCCCCGGATGGGCGGCGAGGCGGCGGCCATCGATGCGGGCACCGCGAGCGCGAGGCCGGCGGCGGCGCGTGGCGCAGCGGGGCCTGGCGGGGCGGCCGGAAGCCGGGGAGGCGATGATGCGCCGGCACACCGGACCGGAGGGGGCCGTGGGGACGTCGGAGGCGCAGGGCCGCATGTGGAGCGCCCGGGCCCGGGACTGGGCGGAGGTGCAGGAGGCCGTCGCGGTCCCGCTGTTCGCCGCGGTCCTGGACGCGGCGGCCGTGGGGCCGGAGACGCGCGTGCTGGACGTGGGCTGCGGGTCAGGGATCTTCTGCGAGATGGCGGCCGCGCGCGGCGCCGCCGTCGCCGGCCTCGACGCCGCCGGGGCCCTCCTGGAGATCGCCCGGGAGCGCGTGCCGGACGGGGACTTCCGCACGGGCGAGATGGAGTCCCTTCCGTACCCGGACGAGGCGTTCGACCTGGTGACCGGGTTCAGCTCGTTCCAGTTCGCCGCCGACCCGGCGGCCGCGCTGCGGGAGGCGGCCCGCGTCTCGCGCGGCGGGCGCGTCGTGGCGGCCGTGTTCGGACCGCCGCAGGACAGCGAGTCCTCCGCGTACATCCGCGCCCTCGGTGCCCTGCTGCCACCGCCGCCGCCCGGTGCGCCGGGGCCGTATGCGCTGTCGCCCGACGGTGCCCTGGAGGACCTCGCCGCGCGGGCCGGCCTGGTCCCGCGGGAGGTGCGGGACGTCGACAGCCCGTGGATCTACCCCGACGAGGCGACGGCCCTTCGCGGCCTGCTGTCCGCCGGGCCCGCGGTGCGGGCCGCCGAGCACGCCGGGGAGGACGCGGTGCGCGAGGTCATCCGCGCGGAGCTGGCCCGGTTCCGCACACCCGGCGGCGGCCACCGGATGGGCAACACCTTCCGCTACATGATCGCCGCCGCGGACCGGGGCGCGGTCAGTCCGGCGGCGCCTGCTCGGTGAGTCGTCGTGCGGGGAGCCGGCGCGTCACGGTGAACCCGATGAGCACGAACACGGCGACGACGGCGAGGCTGCGCTTGAGCGCGCGGATCTGCGCGTCCTGGTAGGCGTCGACGACCCCCGCCACCTGCGCCGCCGGAAGGCCCGCGCGCGTCGCGAGGTCCGCGACGGTCGCCGCGGGGAGGAGGTCGACGCCGCGCTCGGTGGCCCGCTCGACGGCCGCGACGACCTGCGGCGTGAGGACCGGGTTGGCGCGCACGTTCGCCTGCAGGGCGGTGGTGAGGCCCGCGATGAGCACGGCGCCGACCAAGGCGGTTCCGACGGACGCGCCCAGGTTCTGGGCCGTCCCCTGGACGCCCCCGGCTTCCGCGGAGCGCGAGTCCGGAACGGCGCTCATGATCACGTTGCCGAGCTGGGATGCCAGCAGGCCGAGCCCGGCGCCGACCAGCAGCAGGCCGGCGGCGAAGCCGAGTTCGTTGAGCTCCAGGTCGATCGTGGAGAACAGGACGACCGCCGCGAGCAACATGGCGCCGAGTCCCGCCCGGACGATCGACCGCGGCGCGGCGAGGGACGAGAGCCGCGCGCCGGTCAGGGCGAACACGAACAGGCCCACCGACAGGGGGAGGGTGGCGATGCCCGTGTCCAGCGCGTCCTTGCCGAGCACGACCTGCAGGTACAGCGGCAGCACGAAGAAGACGCCGCCGACGATCACCTGCTGGGCGGTCAGCATCACGGCGCCGGCGCGCAGCTGCGGGGTGCGCAGCAGGCCCGGCGCGAGCAGCGTGGACCTGCCCGCGGCCGCGCGGCGCTCCTGCCATCGTCCGAACGCGACGAGGAGCCCGATGCCGCCGGCGATCAGGAACGGCACGGGGGAGAACCCGAACGGCGCGATCCGGGTGCCGGCGACGACGGGAGGGGACGTCGCCTCCACCCACCCCCACTGGCTCGACTGGAGCACGGCGAGCACCACGAGGATCATGCCGCCCGCCGACAGCAGCACCCCGGCCGCGTCGAGCCCGGAGCGGTCGCGTTCCGCGCCGTCCTCCCGGACGATGCGGATCGTGAGGAGGATGACGCCGATGATCACGACCTCGGCCGCGAAGACCAGCCGCCAGCTGAGCGTCGTCGTCATCCAGCCGCCGATGAGCGGCCCGAGGGCGGCGCCGGCCCCCGCGATGCCGCCGAGGATGCCGTACGCCAGGGCGCGCTGCCGGCCGCTGTAGTTGCCGGCGGTGAGGCTCGCGATCGCCGGGATCACGAGGGCGGCGCCGAGGCCTTCCAGCACGGACCACCCCAGCAGCAGCACCTCGATGCCGGGTGCGAGCGCGGTGCACAGGGACCCGGCGCCGTACACGGCGAGTCCGATGGTGAGCGCCCGTCGCCGGCCGAGGATGTCACCGAGCTTGGCGCCGGTGAGCATGAACGCCGCCATCACCAGCGTGTAGGCGGTGATGGCGAGCTGCATCCGCACGACGTCGGTGCCGAGGTCCTCGACCACCTGGCCGATCGACACGTTCATGACGGTCGTGTCGAGGACCATCACGAACTGCGCCGCGCCGAGCACCGCGATGACGCGCCAGCGACCCACGTCGTCCTCCCCCCGGGTGTGCCGTCGCATCATGCCCGAGCGCCGAACGGGCCTGAGGGGCAACAAAAAAGCCCCGCAAAGCGGGGCTTTCCCGAGGTGGAGCATAGCGGATTCGAACCGCTGACCTCCTGGGTGCGATCCAGGCGCTCTCCCAGCTGAGCTAATGCCCCGGGGACCGGAAACATAGCGCGCCGCCCGTCATCGGGAAACCCGCACGGCCGGTGGGTGGCGTCATCGATGTGCGGGCCCCGCGGTGCGCGCCATCCTCGGTGCATGGCGACGATCCTGCATCTTCCCGTGGTGACGCCGGGCGAGCTGGCCCGGCGGGACGCGCGGCTGGGCGGCGAGCTCGGCGCGCTGGCGCTGCTGCTCATGCGGTCCGGGGCGGTGTCGCCGCCCATGCTGGCCGAGCACGGCGACACCGACTCGGTCACGGCGCGGTCCACGCTCCACCGTCTGGCGGTGTCCGGCCTGGCCCGGGCGGCCGTGCTGGACGGGCTCACGTGGTTCGCGATCACCCCCGAGGGCGACGCCCTGGTGGACGGCCGCTGACGGTCGTTCGCCCCGCGACCGCGGGGGCCGCTACTCTGGGAGGTCGATGATCGACCTTCACAACCACCTCCTGCCCGGCATCGACGACGGCCCCTCCACGATGGCGGACGCCGTGGAGATGGCGCGGGTCGCGGTGCGCGAGGGCATCACCACCATGGTGTGCACGCCGCACGTGAGCACCGGCCGGTACCGCGTGAACCCCCGCGACATCCCGCTGGCCGTCGAGTCGATGCGCACCGAGCTGGAGCACCGCGGCGTGCCGCTGCGGATCCTGCCGGGCGCCGAGTTCTCCCTGGACGCCGTGGTGCGGTGCACCGACGACGAGCTCCGCACGGTGAGCCTGGGCGGCGGCGGCCGGTGGCTGCTGGTGGAGCTGCCGTTCAAGGGCTGGCCCCTGGACATCCACGACGTCCTCGACGCCCTGGAGCTGCGGGGCTTCGGTGTGGTGCTCGCCCACCCGGAGCGCAACGAGAGCGTCCAGTCGAACCCCGACCGCATGCGCGACCTGGTGGGCGCGGCGCGCAGGTGCAGGTCACCGCGTGGAGCCTCATCGGCGAGAACGGCCCCCGCGCCAAGCGGGCCGGCCGAGACCTGCTGCGCAACGGCTTCGCGCACTTCATCGCCAGCGACGCGCACTCGGCGCGGCGCCGGCCGCCGGGCCTGCTGGAGGGCGTCGCCGCCGCCGCGGCGGCCATCGGCGTGAACCCGGGCGCGCTGCGGTGGAGGGTGGAGGAGGGCCCCCGCCTGGTCACCGAGGGCCAGGTGGTGCGGGTGCCGAAGTTCGGCACGCCGCCGCCGCGCCGGCGGCCCGCGCCCGCCCGGTAACTAGGCCGCGGCGGGCGGCACGCTCGCGACGGTGTCGATGAGCGTGTCGATGTCCGCGGCGTTCTGAGGGCGGCCCACGAAGAACCCCTGGGCCAGGCCGCAGTCCAGCGCGTGGAGGGTGTCGAGCTGCGAGTCGCTCTCCACGCCCTCGGCGACGGTGGTGAGCGACAGGGCCTCGGCGATCGCCACGACGCTGCGCACCAGGGTGTCGTCGCCGTTGCGGGTGAGCTCGCTGATGAACGCCCGGTCGATCTTCACGCTGGTCACCGGGAACCGCTGCAGGTAGGCGAGGCTCGAGTACCCGGTGCCGAAGTCGTCCAGCGCCAGTCCGATGCCCATGTCCCGCAGGCGGTCGAGGATGGAGGTGTCCTGGCCGTGCTCGATGAGGACGGACTCCGTGATCTCCAGGGTGAGGCACTCCGGCGGCAGGCCGGTGTCGCCCAGGGCCTGCTGCACCTCGTGCAGGAACTCGGGGTGCCGCAGCTGCACGCCGCTGACGTTGACGTTGATGGTGAGCGGCCGGCCGGCGCGGTCGTTCCACGCCTTCGCCTGTGCGCACGCCTCGTGCAGGACCCAGCGGCCGATCTCGATGATGAGGCCGCTCTCCTCCGCGTCCGGGATGAAGTCCGCGGGGGAGATCTCGCCGCGCTCGGGGTGGTCCCAGCGCAGCAGGGCCTCGAAGCCGCGCAGCTCCCGGCCGGCCAGATCCTGGATGGGCTGGTAGATGAGCCGCAGCTGCCCCAGCCGCAGCGCCTCGGGCAGCGCGACACGCAGGGCGAGCCGCTGCTGGGCGAGTTCCCGCAGGTGCTCGTCGAACATCGCGGCCTGGCACTTGCCGGCGGCCTTGGCCGCGTACATCGCGATGTCCGCGTCGCGCAGGAGGCTCTCCACCGTGGAGCCCGGGGTGTAGGCGGCCACGCCGGCGCTGGACGGCACCGCCAAGTCGACGTCCATCACGTGCAGCGGCATGCGCAGCAGCTCGATGGCGCGCTCGGCCAGCAGCCGGGCCTGCTCGGGGCTGGGGAGGTCCTCCAGCAGCAGGGCGAACTCGTCGCCGCCCAGGCGGGCGACGGTGTCGGCGGGGCGCACGCAGGTGCGCAGGCGGTTGCCGACCTCCACCAGCAGCTCGTCGCCGGCGCTGTGCCCCATGCCGTCATTGACGGCCTTGAAGTCGTCTAGGTCGATGAACACCACCGCCAGGCAGGCGTCCGGCTGGCGTGAGGCCCGGTCGAGCGCGTGCTGGATGCGGTCCTGGAACAGGGCGCGGTTCGCCAGGCCGGTGAGCGGGTCGTGGAACGCCCGGCGCTCCAGCTGGGCCTCCAGCTCGCGGCGCT
>JAXLST010000024.1:0-63028 GCA_046330435.1 Thermoleophilia bacterium
GCCCTCGAAGCGGCCGCGGTCAGCGTCGCCGTCCGGCGGCCGGACGCCCTCGCCCGGGCGGTCACCGTCGGGGGGACGGAACCCGCCGTCCCGGCCGAAGCGCTCGCCGCCGCGGTCGCCGGGTCCCCAGACGCCCTGCAGGTGGTCGTGCCACACGTACCCGAACCCGACGACGGCGGCGATGGCGACCAGGATCACCGCGGCGCCCGTCGTCCAGCGCCTCACGCCTTGGCCTCCGCGGGCTGCCCGCCCCGGATCACGCGCTTGGTCATCGCCCACATCCACCGCCAGCTCAGGGCGATGTGGATGCCCAGCAGGATCCGCGACAGGTCGGCGGTCTGGAAGTGCAGCCACCGCCAGAACCCGTCGGGGTCGGCCAGGCCCGGCAGGGCAACGCGGCCGATGAGGATCCCGGAGGCCACCAGCAGCACGATGTCGATGAACAGCAGCAGGTTCACCGCGGCGGAGAACCGCTGCCGGGCCTTGGTGGACAGCAGCCGCCGGGCGGTGCGGGCGATCCAGTCCCAGTGCAGCACGGTGTGCAGCGTGATGGTCACGCCCAGCACGATGCCGAGCCATTCGTGGACCGACAGGCCGGTGAACCGCAGGTTGAAGTCCACGAGGAACGCGATCACCAGGAGCGCGTCCAGGACGTAGTTCACGGCCGCCAGCCCGGAGAGGCGGCGGCGCCTGGCGGAAGCGGGGGCGGCCGTCACGGACGGCGACGCTATGCCCGCTTCCTGAGAGCCAGCTGAGAAGACCTCAGGCGGGCGCGACCGCCGGCTGGATCTCCTCGACGTGCGGGACGACCTCCCGGAACAGCCGCATGCCGACGGTGATCACGAACAGGGCGATGGCGAGCGCGACGCAGCTGAAGATCGCCAGGGTCGGGGTGAGGCCGATCCAGTCGCTCAGGTACCCGAGGCCCACGGTGGGGACCGTGCCGGCGTAGGCGCACATGTAGAGCACGCTCATGAGCTTGCCGCGCTCCTGCAGCGGCACGATGGTGCCGCAGATCACGGTGCCGCCGTACAGGATGAACCCGTTGATGAGGCCGATGATCGCGGCGGCGAACACCACCAGCGCCGCGGTGTTCACGGCCGAGCTCGCCACCACCAGGAACGACAGGCTCGCGCTGGTGATCGCCCCGAACGCCATCGACTTGCGGGGGTCGAGGCCGCGGGCGATGAACGGCGCCAGTCCGCCCAGGGACAGCACCAGGAACCCGATGCTGCCGACCACCGCGAGGTTCCGCACCCCGAGTTCCTCGACCATGAACAGGGGCACCACCGACAGGATCGTCCCCTCCACGAAGCTCATCAGGAACGTGGCGGGGGCGACGAAGGTCATGAACCCGGCCTCCTGCCCCTTGGGCACGCCCAGCCGGATGCGGAAGGGGCCGGGGTGCCGGTTGCTCTTGAGGAGCGTCTCGGCCGCGGTGGAGACCACCAGGATGCCGGCGACCATCAGGGCGATGTGCCCCCAGAACGGGGTGTGCCGGGGGTTGGGGCCGTACTGGGCGATGAGCCCGCCCAGGCCGGGGCCCAGGCCGAAGCCCACGCGGAAGAACACCCCGGCCAGCGCCGCCGCCAGCGCCTTGCTGTCGGCGCGGGCGTGGTCCACGACGAACGCCGCGCCCACGCCCAGGAACCCGCCGATCGCCAGCCCCTGGAACACGCGGCCCACGAACAGCAGCGGGACGCTCTCGGCCAGGGCGAAGGTGAGCGAGGCCATCGCCATGATCGCCATGGCGGGCAGCATCATCCACTTGCGGCCCAGGCGGTCGGCGAGGTTGCCGGCCACCAGCATGCTGGGCACCACGGTGACGGTGTAGGTCACGAACAGGGCCGTGGCGGTGGCGTTGCTGATGCCGAAGTGGCTGCGGTACAGGGGTAGCAGCGGCGTGATGATGCTGGTGCCCATGGTCAGGACCATGAGCCCGATCAGCGCCTTCCACGATCCTGAGGTCATCCCGCACCGCTCCCCGGTTCCGCGTCCGCCATCCGGCGGGACGTACCGGATATCTATACCAGCCGTCTCAGTATTGAAACCACCCCGCGACGGCCGCTACGGTCGCGGCGTGACCTCACCCGGCACCGAGCGCAGGGCCGGGCGGCCCCGTGTGGCCGCCCACGACGGGGCGATCCTGGACGCCGCCCTGCGGCTGCTGGCGACCGCCGGCTACGCCGGCATGACCATCGACGCCGTGGCCGCCGAGGCGGGGGTGAGCAAGGCAACGGTGTACCTGCGGTGGGCGACGAAGGCCGACCTGGCGACCGCCGCCCTCGCCCACGTGCGCGAGGCCGGCACCACGCGCGTCACCGGTGACCTGCGGCGCGACCTGGCGGCGATCCTCGGCGCGATGCGGCGCAACATCCGGCGCCTGTCGGCGATGGGCATCATCGGGACGTGCCTGGCCGAGGAGCAGGCCACCCCGGAGCTGCTGTCGCTGTTCCGGGAGCGGTCGATCGTCCCCCGGCGCGCCCAGGTGCGGGAGCTGCTGGAGGCGGCCCGGGACCGCGGCGAGCTGCGCGACGGCGCCGACCTGGACGCCGCCGTGGATCTGCTCATGGGCGCCCACCACGCGCGCTACATGGCGGGCGGCCCGTTCCCCCGCGGGTGGGAGGAACGGGTGGTCGCCGCCGTGCTGGACGGGCTGCTGCCTACTCCTTGACGGCCGGGGTGATGGTGAGCGTGGGGTCCTGGAACACCAGGCCCGCCGCGCGCTTGCTGCCCGTGACCGCCGTGCACTTGAAGGTCACCGTCACCGGCGCCGCCGGCTGGACGACGCCGCCGGCGCCGGGGTCGGCGGACCTGGGCAGCAGCACGTAGCCGTACTCCTCGACGGTGCCCACGCCGAACAGGTCGTTCTTCGGGATGTTCAGGTTGTGGGTGTCGAGGGTCTGGAACGGGGCGAACCGGTTGATGGAGCAGTGCAGCGCGACGTCGCGCCCCGGTTGCAGCTGCCGCCATTCGACGTGCCCGTGCAGCTGGAACCATCCGCTGCCGCTCACCGTGCCCTTGATCGTGAACGTGCGGGCGTACTGGGCCTTCTGGATGCGGGGTCCGGCGACCACCACCTGCGCGACGGCGTCCTTGCCGGCAGGTCCTGCCGGGCCCTGCACGCCCTGCGCTCCCTGCTGGCCCGGGGGCCCCTGGGGCCCCTGCGGTCCGCTCTGGTCCCAGGCGAGCTGGGTCTGGCCGGGCGAGCAGCCGCCGGCGGTGGCGATCTTGGTGGGCTGACCGGTGGCGGCGTCCAGGCAGGCGAACACCTGGGGGCCCGCCGTCACGGCGGCCACCGCGTAGCCGCCGCCGCCGGCGGCGACCGCCAGCGCGAGCATCGCGATCGCGGTGTCGGGGGTGGGACGCCATCGGGGACGGTCCGTGCGTCGGGGCATGGGGACCTCGTTTCGTCGGCCGGCGTGGGATGCGACCGTCTCACGGCCCCGGTGGGCCGCGCACCTGGCCCAAGGTGGGGTCCGGCCATACCGGCGTTTGCCGGCCCCGGCCGGTGGGTACGCGGGCGCCGTGCCGCACCCCCTCATCCGCCGGGAACGCGAGCTGTGGGCGGCGCTCGCCAGCGATCCGCGCACCGCCCGCGCCGCCTACGACCGGCTCCTCGCCGACGAGGTCCTCATGCTGCTGCCCGGGGGCCTGGTCATCGACGACCGCGACGAGGTGCTGGACGCCACCGGCGAGCCGTGGGACGCCTACGGGCTCAGCGACGAGCGCGTGATCGACCTGGGGCCCGGCGCGGCGGTGGTGGCGTACCGGGCCACCGGCATCCGCGGCGGCACGAGCTACCGGGCCCTGTTCTCCAGCACGTGGATCCGCGACGGCGACGGCTGGCGCCTCGCCGTGCACCAGCAAACGCCGCTGTAGCGGCCGCTACCCCTCGGGCGGCGCGTACCGGCGGTGGAGCATGAGGGCGTTGCCGTCGGGGTCGGTGAAGAACGCCATGTGGCACACGCCGGTGTCGAAGATGTCCCCGCCGAACTCCACGCCGCGGGATTCGAGCTCGGCGCGGGCGGCGGCGACGTCCGGCACCCGCAGGGCGATGTGCGCGCTGTGCGGGGCGGTGAACGACTGGCCCATCATCTTCGGGTCCACCAGGTAGAGGCTCACGTTGCCGAGCGTGAACTCCGGCCAGGCACCCGATCCCACCCGTTGAAGGCCGAGGGTCTCCTCGTAGAAGCGGGTGCTGCGCTCCATGTCGGTGACGGGGACGGAGATGAAGTCCGCGCGCTCGACGGTCATCGGTCCGGGCATCGGTGCCTCCTGGCGCCGGGGGTCGCCCCCGATGCTCACACGGTGCCGGCGGGCGCGCCATCCCCCGAGAGGACCTCGGTGATCCCCGCCACCAGCGCCCGCAGGGCGTCGTGCTCCGGGTCGCCCGCCGCCACGTGGTGCACGGCGCGGTCCTCGCCGCGCATGACCATGAGCTCGTAGCCGTCCAGGCCGTGGTGCCGGCGCCATGTGTCGAGCACGGCGGGCAGGGAGCTCACCAGCCGCCGCAGGCCGACGTGCATGCCCGACAGGGGGAACGTCACCTCGGGCGGTCCGTCCACGGGCACGCGCGTGCCCGCCCCCCGCCACCCCGAGGTGGTGAGGGCTGCCGCGAGGTCGTCGGCGGCATGACGGTTCATCTGCGCCCGCACGAGTGCGGTCAGCGGTGCCTTGCTGGTCACTTTGGCACGTCCATCCCGGGAACCGTGGGCGCGGGACGATACGCCCGGTTCACCGGAAACGGAAATCGCGACTTCAGCCGGTGGGCGGCACCTCGCCCGGCACCGGCGGCGGGTCGGCGAGGGGCCGCTGCCACCAGCCGATGTCGTGCCAGGCCCCGAGCTTGTACCCGGCGTTGCGGAACACGCCGACGGGCGTGAACCCGCAGGCCTCGTGCAGGGCGACGCTGGCCGGGTTGGGCAGCGCGATGCCGGCGTACGCCATCACGTAGCCCCGGCCGGCGAGCACCGGCAGCAGCGCCCCGTACAGCGCCCGCCCCACCCCGCGGCCCCGGGCCCGCTCGGCGACGTACACGGTCACCTCGGTGCACCACCGGTACGCGCCGCGGGTGCGGTGCGGGGAGCCGTACGCGTATCCCGCCACGCCGTCGGCGTCCTCGGCGACCAGCCACGCGTGCGTGGCCCGGTACCGGCGCACCCGGTCGGCGAACTCCGCGTCGCCCGGCACCCGGTCCTCGAACGAGATCGCCGTCTCCGCGACGATGGGCGCGTAGATGCCGAGCATCGCGGCCACGTCCGCCCGGGCCGCCTCGCGGATCGCCGGACCCGGCATGCGGGTCCTATGCGGCGGCGGTGAGGCCCGCCAGCACGTCCTGGACGGCGCCGTGCGCGGCGCCCACCGGGATGCGCACCGCGTCGATGCCCCGCCGGTGGATGACCACCTCGAACCCGGGCAGCGCGTTCCGCTCGCGCCATTCGGCGAGCACGCCGGGCAACCCGCCCAGCAGGTCGCGCAGGCCGGGCAGGTCGTCCCAGATCACCACCGTCACCTCCGGCGGCCCGCCGCGCGGTTCGCGCAGGGACGTGGCGGCCCAGCCCGTGGCCTGCAGGGTCCCCAGCAGGTCGCGCGCCGCGCGGGCCCCGACCGCATCGCCGCGGACGCGCAGGGTCACCGGCAGCAGCGGGATGGGGGGCTGGGGGGTCATGCCGCGCTCCGTGGGCGTTGGCGGCCGTCTGAGGCCGATCCTTCGCCGCCGTCCCCCGGATTCCTGCGCGGCGTTCACCCGGTCACCCCGTGCGCACGCTCAGGCGGGGTCGCCGTCCGCGATCTGCACGGCGCCGGCGAGGGCGTCCCCCACCCGTTCCGCCTCGACGGCGGTGATCACGGGGATGGCCATCACGCGGCGCCCGGCGCGTTCCACCACGATCTCGTACTCGCCCAGGGCGTGGCGGCGGCTCCACTCGCGCAGCGTGGGCGGCAGCACGCACAGCAGGCCGGTGAGCGCGATGGTGTGGCCGGTGAGCGCGACCACCACCTCGGGGTCGCCCTTCACCGGGGTGCGCAGCGCGGTGTGGTCCCATCCGGCGCGGTTGAGCTCGCGCACGAGATCCTCGGCGGCGGTGCGGGTGAGCCGCCCGCGGATGCGGGCGATGGGCGGTGCTTGCGGGTCGCGCGTGGGCACGTGCGCCTCCGGGGGTCGGGGGAACCGGGCCGACGATAGACCGGCGGTTCCGGAACGGGAAACGTGCGGGCCCGGGGCGGCCGTGTCTGGAGGTTCGGGGGGCACGGTCCGTCGGCGCTCGGCGGTTCCGGCGGTTCTCAGTCCATCCCCGGCAGGGGTTCGGTCCGTCCGATGCCGGGCACCCGGGGCGGCAGGTCCCCAGCGTTCCCGGTGATGCGCCGGGGACGCTCCGCCCGGCGGCTCACGCGGTCGGCCGCTCGTCGCACCTGCTCGGCCCGGTCGTGCTCCAGCTCCAGCTTGAGCTCCGGGTGCGCGAGCCCGACGAACGCGCCCTGGACGAAACGCACCTTGAGGGCGAACGCCTCCTCCAGCCGGAAGGGCGCCGCGTTCTGGAACCCCTCCACCACCACCTTCTCGCCGTCCAGGCTCTTGGCGCTGATCATGGCCTTCACGAAGCCGACGGACAGGGCGGGATCGGGCTGCTGGGTGAACCACTGGTCCAGCTTCACGTAGGTGAGTGACAGGTCCGTGAGGCGCTCGAGCGAGCCGTGCCCCACACCGAAGTCGTCGATGGCGAGCCGGACGTCGAGCCCCTGGGCGTAGTAGCGGAGCCGGTCGCGGAACACGGTGGTGGAGCCCGCGGGCCAACTCACCCCGGGCGGCGGGTCAGGGATGGGCCGCTTCTCGGAGATCTCCAGAGTGAGTTCCCGCCCCTGCACGGCCTCCCGCGCCAGGGTCTCCTGGACCTCCTGGAAGTAGTCGTTGTGCAGGAGCGTGTCGGGGTAGACGTTCACGGTGAGACCCTGCGGATGGGGCCGGCCCCGCCACGGCATGCGGACGTCGCGCATCTGCCGGCGGTAGGACCCGACGGCGGTGCGCAGCATGTGCTGGTCGAGCAGCAGCATGAACTCGCGCCCCCACAGCTCCGCCGAGGCGAACAGGTGGGCGGGCGCCTCGTTGGTGCGGCCCCCCACCTCGCGGGCGAGCGCTTCCCAGCTGTCGATGCACGGCTGGTGGGGATCCAGGTACAGCACCGGCTGGAAGTGCGCCTCCACCCCGGCGAGCTGGTCGAGGAAGGCGCGCAGACGCTCGCGGTAGATCTCCCGCGGGACGAACCCCGCGCGGCGCCGCAGGCCGTCCCAGGCGGCGCACAGTGCCCGCAGTGGGTTCGGGGCGTCGCCGCGCCCGTGCGATTCGCACACCGCGCGGCACACGGTGGCCACCGGTTCGATGAGCAGCCGCTCGGGCATCCGGGAACCCACCACGAACAGCCAGCGCGCGACGCCAAGGGGGGTGAGCGGCACCGCGATGATCTCGGTGCCGTCCTCCGCGGTGTCGCGCCATCCGGCCGTGCTGCCGGCGGTCCCGTCTATGACCCGGTGGAGCCGGGCCACAGCCCAGCGCGCGCGATCGAGGAGCACCTCCCCGTCCTCAACGCTGCTGTGCGCCGACAGCTCCCAGCGCGGCCCCTCGCAGACGAAGGCCATGTCGCCCTCGAGCATCTGGGTCACGCCGTCCAGCAGCCACGCCTCGACGCCTCCGGGGTCGTCCGCCCGGAGGGTGCGCATGAGGGTGTCGCGCAGGCGGGCGACGGGCTCGGACAGGACGCGCAGCGGTGCATCGAGTTCCTGCGCTCGAACGACGCCAATCACGTCGACGGCGCCCGCAACCAGGGGGACGCGATCGGCGAGGGTCTCGCTCCCCGGCTCGCGTGGAACGCGTGAGAAGGCGATCCCGGCCGCCTCCCGCGGCTGCGCGGACAGCACGGGCGCCTGCAGGCCGGCCGCCGTGACGTGCAGCTCCCGCTCCACGTACGCGGCGAGGTCGGCCATCGAGACGACCCCGTCCGCGTCGATGTCGGCGTCACCTGTGTCGAGCCCGGCGATGACGGCGTCGGTGAACAGGGAGTGGTCGTTCCGGGGCGGAACCTGGCGCTGCTCGTACGAGGGCTCGCCGGCGCCGGACGCGGCCAGGATGCAGCGCATACGGGTCACGCCGTCCGTGTCCAGCGCGTCCGCGAGCCCCTGTCCGTCACCGTCGGCGGGATGCACGCCGGCGGCGTTGCAGCAGTCCAGCAGGACCACCTGCGTGCGAGCCGGAGAGCCGTCGAGCATGCCCCGCAGGACCGCGCCGGGGAGGGCGGTGGACCAGGGCTGGGCGGGGTTGGTGTCGCGGCAGGCGAGGAACACGTGCCCGTCGTGCAGGATCGCGTGGCCCGAGAAGTAGAGCACCAGCAGGTCGTCGGGCTCCGCCTTCGCGGTGAAGTCCCCAAGTGCCCGCTGCAGGGCGATGAGTTCCGGGTCGCAGACGACGGACATGGCGTCGGGGGCGATCGCGGCGCGCCGGGGGTTCAGCAGCACCTCTCTCAGGCGGGCGGCGTCACCCGCCGGGGCGTGCAGCGTCTGCAGGCCCGGGTCGTCGTACGCGGACACCGCCACCAACAGGGCGCGGCGGCGGTCGGCCCATGCCATCGTCACGTCCGGTCCTCCGCGCCGGCGCCGGCGCTTCCTGAGACCTCGGCCAGCAGCGTCTCGGCCGAGTCCGCGTCCGAGTCCGTGACGACCGTGATGCGGGTCACCTCCTCACCGCCCCGCTCGACGATCACGACGTACTCACGCAGCCGGTGCCGGCGCCCCCATGCGTCGAGCGTGGCCGGCAGCGCCCGCAGCAGGCGGGTCGCGGCGGCGGCGGTGAGGCCGGCGAGCGCCACGATGAACTCCGGATCCGCGTGCTTGGCCCGGCGCGCGGGTGAGCACTCCCACCCCTGGCCCATGAGGTCGGACACCAGGTCATCCGCGGCGTCCCGGGCGACCGGCCCGCGGATCCGGGCGATGAACGGCGGGTCGGTCTGCGGGGATGTCACGAGGGCCTCCGGAGTTGCGTCCCGGCGGACCATATTGCGTCGTCTCGATGACGAGAAACGAATGAAGTGCCTGTCTACGAGCACCGGCACTTCTGTGGGATCACCCGTCCGCGAGGACGTCCCGCTCGGCGGTTCCGGCGGTTCTCAGTCCCCTGCGCGGCCGAAGCCGGGGATGCGCTCCGCGTGGGCCAGGGTGCCGTGGGCGCCCGCACCCGCCGATGCGGGGCGGAGGCGCACACGGTCGGCGGCCCGCCGGATGCGGGCGAGCTGGCTGTCGGTGGGCTCCAGGCGCAGTTCGCGGGTGGGCAGCCCCACGAACTCGCCCTGCAGGAGGCGCACGCCCAGGGCGAAGGCGTCCTCCAGCTGGAAGGGCGGCTGGTCGGCGAAGCCGGTCACCACGGTGCGCTGCGGCCCCGCCCACGGCGTGGCGATCGCGGCCTCCACCATGCCGGCCACCACGCCGGGCTGCTGCTGGCCGGTGAGCCACTCGTCGAGCTTCACGTACGTGGGGTCCAGGTCGCCGGGCGGCGAGGCGAGCTCCTGCCGGGTGCGCACCGCGTCCACCACGATCCCGACGCCCAGCCGGTCGCGCAGGCCGGTGATGCGGCGCCGCAGCTCCTCCTGGTCCTCCGGCCCGCACAGGCCGGCGACCTCCAGGGCCAGCTCGGTGCCGCGGATCCCGCCGGGGCGGTGGATGGCCGCCTCCAGCTGGCCGGTGACCTCGTCGGCCAGGAGTGAGGCGGCGTGGACGTCGACGGTGAGGCCGCGCGGCATCGGCAGCCCCTGTGAGGTGGTGCTCGGAGCGTCGCGCACCTGCACCAGGTAGTCGCGGATCGCGCAGTGCAGCATGCGGCGGTCCAGCAGCCGCAGGAACTCCGGGCCCCACAGCCGGGCCGCGGCGTACATGTCGGCGGCGTCGCCGCGGCCGCCGTGCGGGACGGCCTCCCACCCGTCGATGCCCGGGTGCTCGCGGTGCAGGTACAGGACCGGCGCGAACACCGGCACCAGCGCGGAGAGCTGCTCCACGAACGCCGCGCGGCGGGCCTCGTACATCTCGGTGGGGACGGCCCCCAGGTGGGCGAGGGCGGCGTCCCAGGCGGCGGCCTGCGCCCGCACCGGGCTGGGGTCGCGGCCGCCCGCGTGGGACATGACCACGGCGCGGGCGACCACCCCGATGGGCTCGCCCAGCGCGTCCTTGGGCATGGAGTCGCCCACCAGGAACAGCCACGCCCCGTCCGGGCCGCCGGTGAGGCGCACCGCGATGGTCTCGGTGCCGTCCGGGGCGGTCGCCCGCCAGCCGCCGGCCGGTGCGCCCCCGGCACGCACCAGGTCGCCCAGCCGCAGCAGCGCCCGCCCCGCGGCGTCCTCGAGCTCCTTGGGATCCGCGACGTAGCTGTAGGCGTGCAGCTCCCACCGGTCGCGGGAGTGGTTGCGGCACGTGAACGCCAGGTCGGCGCCCAGCATCTCGACCAGGCCGTTCAGCAGCCACCGCTCGGTCTTGCCGGGCTTGGCGGGCAGCTGCCACTCCAGGGCATGGCGCAGCCGCTCGATGGGCCGCACCAGTGCGCGGCCCGCCGCGTCGCGGTCCGGGGTCCAGCCCGGCCGGGTGTCCCGCTCAGTCCCCACCACTGCGAATGTAGTGCCCTGTTCGGATTGCCGGAAACGCGGTACCTGCAGGGTTTTCACGTCCGTCGCAGCTTCTCTGCGCTTCGCGGAATTCGTCCGTTCACGGGTGGTGGATTCCGGCGAGTTGGGACTCCGGGCGGGGGGCGTCCGGCCCGGGGATACTTCCCGTCATGACACCCTCCCCGCAGGCCGGAATCCTCGTCACCGGTGCCACCGGCGGCGTCGGCGGTTCCGTGGCCCACCACCTCTCGCGGCTCGGCGTGCCGTTCCGCATGCTCGTCCGGGCCCCCTCCCGCGCCCCCCAGGTGCCCGGCGGCACACCCGTGGTCGGCGACTACGCCGATCCCGAGTCGCTGCGCGCCGCCATGAACCCCGGCGACCGCGTGCTGATGATCAGCCTGCACGCGTCGTTCGACACCCGCATGGTGCTGCACCCCAACTTCATCGACGCGGCGGTGGAGCGCGGGGTGGGGCGTGTGCTCTACCTGTCGAGCATCAACGCCAGCCCCGACGCGGTCTTCCGGCACGCCCGTTCGCACGGTGAGACCGAGCGGATGCTCACCGACGCGGGCCTCAGCTCCTGCGGGGTGCGGATGGCGATGTGGGCGGAGCAGATCGGCGACTGGTTCGACCCGGACGGCCGCATCACCGGCCCCGGCGGCGACGGCCGCGTGTCGCTCACCTACCGCGACGAGATCGGCGAGGCCATCGCCCACCTGCTGGCGTTCCCCGAGAAGGACGACCGCGACGTGGTGTCGATCACCACCCCGGAGGCAGTCACGCTCGCCGAGCTCGCCGCCATGTGCCGGGAGGTGAGCGGCCGGCGGGAGCTGCGATACGAGCCGCTGTCCCGCGAGGAGTGGATCGAGTTCCGGGTGGGCCTGGGCCGCCAGCGCTGGTCGGTGGAAGGCGGGCTGACGTTCTACGACGGCATCGCCGTGGGCGAGCACGACGTGGTGACCGACGACTTCGCGCGCATCGTCGGGCGTCCCCCCACGCCGCTGCGGACGCTGCTGGAGATGTTCAAGGACCAGCTCTGGACCGGGGTCCAGGCCGGCGGCGCGATCGGGGCGATCGAGGACTGACCGAAAGCTGCGACTTTCGATCGGGTGAGCGGATTGAAAGCTGCGGCTGAGCGCCGGGAGGCGGTGAGGGACGGGGAGCGCGAGCCGTGCGCCTCGATCGCCTCACGACCGCACACCGCCCTCAGGCCGTGACCACCCGGTTGCGGCCGCCGAGCTTGGCCCCGTAGAGGGCGGCGTCGGACGCGCGCGACAGCGCGTCGGCGTCCGCGCCGTCCTCCGGGGCGGTCGCCACCCCGATGCTCACCGTCACGCCCACCCGGGCGGCCTCCACCCCGGCGCGGATCTGCTCGGCGACGCGCCGGCCGCCGTCCCGGGTGCAGTCGGCGAGGATCACCACGAACTCGTCGCCGCCCATGCGGCCCAGCACGTCCCCGGCGCGCACCGATGCGCGCAGGACGTCTGCGACGTGGCGCAGCGCGGTGTCACCGGCCGCGTGGCCGCTCACGTCGTTGACGTGCTTGAAGCCGTCCACGTCGATGGTGAGCAGCGACACCGGCGCGTTGCGGCGGCGGTGGGTGGCGAGGGCGCTGGTGAGGGCGACATCCAGAGCCCGGCGATTGAGCAGCCCGGTGAGCTGGTCCTCCAGGGCCTGGCGTTCCAGGGCGGCCATGAGGTCGGCGACGCGGCGGCGCAGCACGAAGATCACGGCGCAGGCGATGGCCAGGGCCGTCGCCAGGCCGGCGGTGTCGGTGACCGCCACCGAGCCGGGCAGGATCGTCGCGGTGACCAGCCCGTCGGCGACGGTCACGGCGGCCAGCACCAGGGAGGTCTGGGCGACCGACAGGAACATCGCCGCGTAGAGAACGGGCCACAGCAGGAACAGCTGGGCGCCGGCGCTGGCGTCGGAGGTCGCCAGGTTCGCTGCCAGCACCGTGGCCGCCGCCGGGTACGGGGCCAGACCGAACGCCCACGACGGCACCACGCCGGGCCACCGCCACACCGCCAGCCCGGAGCCGCCGAGGATGGCGACGATCAGCACGGTCATGGCGATCTGCCCGTGCGCGAACGACGGGACCGCCGCCGACAGCACCCCCATGAACGCGGCGCCGCCCAGCAGCATGACCGCCATGGCGCGGGTCGCGGCGTGCCGGTCCGCGGGCGGCGCCACCAGCATCCGCAGCGGGCCGCGCTGCCCGCCGGCGGCGAGGGGCTCGGGCCCCAGGAGCCCGCGCCGCCACCGCGTGGACAGCGGCTCGCGGCCGGGTGGTGCGGCGTCGCTGGGGACGGACGTATGCATCCGGCGGCGACGCTAGCAGCAGGCCGGCGATTCGCCCCCAGCCCTCCGGACAGGTCACCTCGGGGCGGCGGAACCGGTCCGCCGCCCCGCGGCGGGCGTCAGTCCTGCGGGATCCAGGTCCCCAGGGCCTCGAGGGCCCGGAACAGCCGGCTCAGCTCGGCGGTGGCGCTGCGGTTGGTCCAGCGCACCGTGTGCGACCAGGTGGCGTCCCCGGCGGTGAGCTCGTAGCTGTCGCCGTCGAGCATCGCCTGGCCCATCTGGCCGGGCAGCTCGGTGAACCGCGCGGCGCCCATCAGCTCGCCGACGCGGATGGCGGCGTCCTCATCGAGGGCCTTGGCGGTGATGGTCATGAGCCGGCTGCGGCCCGTCATCCCGCGGGTGTGGCGCAACTCCCACCGCGCGAGCGCGGGCACCTCCGTTCGCTCGTCCGCCTGGGCGGTGGCGGCGGTCTCCGAACGCGCCGTCCGCATCTGCGCGGCGCGCTGGGGATCGGGGTCGGGGAACGGAAACGGCATGTGCAGCTCCCTTCGCGGACTCCTCGCCCCGCATTGTGGGCGAGTCTGGGTCGGTGGGTCCACTCCCCGAGCCCATCGGCGCCAAATCGTCCGGGGTGAGCCCTCGGGTGAGGGATCCCGTGGCGTCGAGAGCCGACCAACCTCGTCAGCGGTCGGGGACGACCGCAAAGAAAAAAGGGGGGTGAGCCGGTGGCCCACCCCCCCTTCCTCAAGTCAGCCGGTCATCAGCCGGCAGCATCGTTCTGGGCGCCTTGCCCACGCTTCATAAGAATGACTTCCAACCGAAACTTCATTCTGCCGCTAGGTGAAACAGATTTCGAGAAGTGAACTTTGAAATGCACAATTTTGGCTGACCGTGTTTTCCGCTTGCAGGTCCGATACAGCCAAACAATGAGAACTAGGGCTAACCAGACTGAAAATAATTCAAGCTGTACCAATGCAGTTGGTTCGAACAATCGAACGCATTCTCGGTACACGTGGAAGAAGATGACCACGACGCACTCTCCTTTTCTATAGGTTTAATCCTTTAGAGCTAGGTTGTCAAAGGACGCGCACGGCGCGCAGGAGTACCTTGGCACAGCGGACCACCAACTTCAATCGTTGGCACCTAACACAAACGCTAGAACCATGAAGTGAGTAGTAGCGATCGCATCTTCTTGAGTCCGATGCATCCCGACACGCTCAAACGCCTTGTTCGTGAGCGCTTCTTTTCGCCTAGGATCTGGAGCGTGAGCGTGACGGGCGACTTCCAGGGATCAACCCCGGCAGAGGTCATTGACGAGACGGCGATCCCCCGCTTGATCGAACATCTGCTTGACCCCTCCCGAACAAGACCGGTCGTCGCCGTGACGACGCGGCATCGGGAGCCACTGGTAGACGTCAAGGCACTGGTCGAAGCGGTCGCCCGAAGGGCCCGGGTGGTGCTCCTGACACCCGGTGAGGCGACGGACGCACTCGTGGAAGGGCTGCCAGACCGCCTGGGGGTTTTCGGGGGGGCCTGCCGCATCTGGTGGCCCGGCCTCACCTCGCAGGCCGATCCCATGGACCACCCGCTGGTCTGGGTGCGGCCAGGCGCCGGGGAATCGGCGGTTCGCCGCATTGCGGCGGAAATGGACGGCTGGTCATCGACCCCCGCAACTCGCCCGGGACTGGGAGACGATGTGGAGGGAACGGTGGTCGCGGTGGACCGGAATGGCGCGACCATCGACATCGGCGGCGGGCTGCTGGCGTACGCCCATCGCAGCCATCTCACCAGGGAGGGCGTGCAGGACCCCCTCGACGTGGTCCGGGTGGGTCAGCTTGTGCGGGCCCGCGTGGGTCGCATCACCGACAGCGGCGACCCGCAGCTCGACCTGGGGCCGTTCCAGGGCGACGCGTGGGCCATCTTCGCCGACGAGGCGAAGCCGGGGGATGTGGTGCGCGGACGCGCCCTGCGCCTGCTTGCCGGGGGCAGTCTCCTGATGGAGGTACTTCCTGGGGTTGCCGGCGTGGTGCCCACCCATCTACTGCGTGACGAGGACGTCCCCGCCGAGGGCGCCGTGGTGGCGGTGCGCGTGGTTAGCGTGGACCCACGCGCCAAACGCTGCACCCTGTCGCTGCGCGATGCGCCCCTTGGCGCTGACGGGGCGCTGCCCCTTCGGCTGATGATCGGGGGGCCGGTGTTCCTCGCCCATGACGACGCGGGCGCGGAGGAGGCCGCGTCGGAGGTCGACCGGCTGCGGGCACAGGTGGCGCGTTTGGAGGAGGAGCTCGCATCCGCCGCCGATCAGATCGCACAGATCGATGAGGAACGTTCACGGCTGCGCAGCGAGCTGCGCGCCGCCCGAGAGCGAGCCCGGGAGTCGCGCCTGCGCCCGGAGGAGCCGGCGGTCACCGATGACGAGGCGTCGTTCCTCACCGCCGTCCGCGCGGCGTACGAGCGGCTCTATCAGCAGGCCGACCGTGAGCGGTACCCGCTGGGCGAGGTGCGGCTCGGTCCCGCATTCCTCGAGTCGGTGCGGACGACGCAGGGGATCGACGTGAACAAGATCGTCGAGGTCGTGGCCCATATCGCCGCCGACCGGGCCCATGAGATCCCCGGGATTCAGGCGCACCCGTGGCGCACCGGCGAGGGTGGCGCCCCGCAACGCCAGCGCGAGGACGGCGCGAAGGGCTGGCGCGCGGCTCTGCAGATCAATACGCCGTCGGCCCGTCGCATCCACTACTGGGTGCTCCCGAGCCCCGATGGGAGGGTCGTCGAGCTCGACGAGGTCGGCGTGCACGACCAACACATCTAGCCCAGGCGGGCCGACGTCCACGCTGTGCGGTCCGGGGCGGCGCCTACCCTCGGCCGCGTGACCGTGAACCGCAGCCGCAGGGCCCGCGCGGCCCGCAAGCGCAAGCGCCGCATGGACCGGGCGGACAACGACCTCACCGACGCGCAGTGGGAGGCGCTGCGGACGGCGTGGGGCGGGTGCGCCTACTGCGGCGCCGAGGGGGTGCCGCTGCAGCGCGACTGCGTGTTGGCGATCTCACGCGGCGGCCGGTACACGCTCACCAACGTGGTGCCGGTGTGCCGGTCGTGCAACGCCAGCAAGTGCAACACCGAGGTCACCAGCTGGCTGCGCCGCCGGCGCCTCGACGAGCGGGCGTTCCTGGAACGCCACCTCACCATCACCCGGCTGCTGGTGGCCGAGTTCCCCGACGACGAGGCAAGCGCGCCGTAGGCGTGAGCCGCGGGGCTACGCGCCCGGAGCGGTGACCGCCAGGCCCGCCGCCCGGGCGGCGGCGGTGAGCTCGGCGTCGTAGGTGACCACCTCGTCCACGCCGAGCCGGATGGCGACGGCCAGGTGGATCGCGTCGTGCGACCGCAGCGGTGCGTGGGTGCCGGCGGCGATCATGTCGCCGCGGGTGAGGTCCACCAGGTTCACCACGTCCAGGACCCGCTGAACGGATTCGAGATCCAGGACGTCGGGGTGCCGGCCGGCCGCGCAATGGATCTCGGTGTGCAGCAGCCACGACGCCGCGAGCCGCCTGCCCGTGCCCAGGGCCTCGACGAGCGCCGCCGTTTCGGGTTCGGCGACCAGCAGCTTCATCGCCGCCGAGGTGTCGAGGTACGCGAGGGTCACCGGTCGCCGCGGACCTCCCGCAGGACCTCCGCCGTCGTCAGGCGGGACCGCACGGGCGTGATGGCCCGGAGCGTCTCGGGCGATATGCGCGCCTCACGCACCTGCCCCTGGGCCGCCAGCTGCGCCAGCGCGTCGCCCTGCGGCGGGGCGATCACCGCCGCCGGCCGGCCGTTGTTGGTGACCAGCAGCGACTCCCCCGCCGCCACGCGCCGCAGCACCTCGGCGCTGTCGTTGCGCATCTGCCGGTGCGTGATCTCCTCCATCGCCGCCAACGTAGCACGGTGTGCGACGCCGGGGCCGGGCGCCATTCGGAGCATCCCGTGTGCGGTCACCCGCGGAGCGCGCGGGATGCACGACACCCGTGCCGGAACCGCGCCACGAGGCGCGCGGCCCGGCGGGTCACTTCACCAGGACGGGCCCCGGGAAGTTGAGCGTCTTCCCCTGGATGAGGAGCTTCACCCGGTAGAGGCCCGGGGCGGCGGGGCTGGGCACCATCGCCGCCCGACGTCCCACGCGGACGCGGATCCGCACGGAGCGCTCGGGGCTGCGCCACACGGCCGTCGCGGTGCGAACGCGCACGCGGCCCTTCAGACCCCACCGCAGGCGGTCGACGCCGGCGCGCAGAATCGCCACCGGGGCCCGTTCGATGCGGACCGTGGTGCCGGTGCTGAACGACACGCGGTGCCGCAGGCCGTCCGCGAACACGATGTCCACGGTGTAGGTGGTGTTGGGGGCGAGCGGCCGGGTGGGGACGATCATGTTGGACATCCAGTTCCACGTGCCGCCGCCGGGCAGCGGGGTGCTGGTGTCGATGGGCTTCACCTCGACCGGCCCCTTGGCGGTGCGCACCGACACGCTGCGGAAGCGGGCGGCCCGTGCGTCGCCGCCGATGCGCCACACCAGGATGTTGAAGCCCATCGCGCGGTCGTCCACGCCCACCACGTCCCCCGGGGAGTAGGGGCCCTCGTTGGAGGCGTCGATGGTGGTGGGCACGTCCGTGACCCCGGGGCCGGGGAGGGTGTAGACCCCGGCGGGGGCGGCGCCGGGGTTGTTGAGGCGCATGCAGGTGAAGCCGCTGCTGCGGGCGTACCCGGCGCGGGTGTAGTTGGGGTGGAACATGCCGGCAAGGTGCAGGGGGGCGGCCATCCAGGGGTTCGACCAGCGGCCGTCCCAGCCGTCGGTGTCGCCGCCGTACAGCACCTCGGCGGCCCGCGCGGCGGGGGTCCCCATGGCGCCCTCGGGCGTCCAGCCGCTGGCGCCGGCGGTCTCGCCGTGGCCGAAGCCGTGCATCGCCATGTAGGCGTTGTGGGCGGCGCAGCCCTGGCTCAGGGAGTCGTCCAGGCTCACGCCGGGGATGCCGTTCATGCGGCGCTGCTGGTTCAGGAAGTCCACGGCCTGGGCGGCGGTGGCACCGAGCCCGGCGGCGGGAAGCGCGGCCAGCGCGGCGGCCCCCGCCGCGGCGGCGCGGCGGAGCGTTCTGGTCCCCGGCATGCTCGTCCCCCCGTCTCCCGTTCCGGGCGGAACGGGTCACGTTCCAGGCAAGCGCGACTGGGCCGCCGTGTCGGCGGGGGCACCCGGTCAGGTGGTGTCGGGATTCCCTGACAGGGCTTCCCGCGCCGGCGTCGGGCGGGGCGCCCGGATGCGGTCGGCGGGGACCTCCAGGTACCGCTCGTACGTGCGGCCCGTGGGGCGGGTGCGGCTCGCCAGGCCGGTGGTGCCGCCCAGCGCCCGCGCGGCGCGCCCCATGATGTGGCTGCCGTGGCCGCGGGCCCGCACCCCGAGGATCCACCGCTCGCCGGGGCGGTCGCCGTCGCGGTCGCCGTGGCTGGTGAACGCGATGCGGATGACCTGCCGGGGCGGGGTGCCGCGGCGCCGGTCGCCGGTGACCTCCACCAGGTACGGTGGCGCGCCGTGGCGCAGCATGTTCTCGACGGCCTCGTCGAAGAACGCGGTGAGCTCCGCCGCGGCGTCCTCGCGGATGCGGGTGCCCAGCGGGTGGAACGGCTCCACCCCCTCGCCGGTGACCGCGATCTCGGTGTCGGCGATCTCCCGCAGCGCCAGGGCCTCACGCAGCAGCTCCTCCAGGTTCCGCACTCCCGGTGCCGCCGGACGCATGAGGCCCTCGTAGCGGCGGGCGAGTCGGGCGAGGTCGTCCCGCAGCGGGTGGCCGTCCGGGAGGTCCCCGGCGAGCGCGGCCAGGCGGCGGTGCAGCTCCCGGCAGGGCCGGCCGACGGTGTCCTCCACGCGTGCGCCCACGCGGGCGGCGGCGGCCGCGGCGTCCTCCGCACGGCGGGCGGTGCGGGCGGCCTCCGCGCGCGCCTGGTCCAGGAGGGCCTCCTCGCGGGCGTGCTGGCGGTCGGCGCGGCGCAGGGCGGCGCCCAGCAGGGCGATGAGCCCGTAGGACATCACCCAGTCCACGGGGCTCAGCAGCGCCCGGGTGGCGGTGACGTTCTGGGCGTGGGTGGGGTCGCCGCCCCACGCGAGCAGCGCCAGGCCCACGGCCCAGGTGAGGGTGATCTGGGCGGCCACCACGCCCGCCAGCCACCGCCAGCCGGGGCGCAGGATGGCGGCCATGGCGATAGGCGCCGCCGTCCAGCCGCTGAACGCCCCGTTGGGGCCGCTGGCGATCACCAGCGACATGCCCACCGCCACCTCCACCAGGCCCCACCGCGGATGGCGTTCCACCGCCGCCCGGATTGGCCCTCGCAGCACGGTCGTCGCCGCCACCCACGCCAGGAACGCGATGGCCGCGGCGATCACCCAGCCGCGCAGCCGGCCGTGGTCGCCGGCGCCCCAGATGGCGGCGAACCCGACGATCGCCGCGCCGCCCAGCCGGCACCACACGTACGCGCGCCACACCAGGTCGCGGGTGGCGTCCCCGTACCACCCCCACACCCCGGGGCCGGCGCGGTCAGGCATCGGTGCCGCCCAGCTCGTCGAGCAGGGCGCGGGCGGCGTGCTCGGCGGCCTCCGCCTCGGCGTGGAGCTCCGCGAGCCGCCGCCGCAGCGCCGGGTCCCGGGTGCGGTCGATGTGCTCGGCGAGGGTGCCGGCCACGTCGACCAGCCAGCCGGTCTCACGGTTGTGCAGGCGCCCGTGGGCGCGCAGCTCGGCCTGCTGGGTGGCCTCCGCCCGGTGGGAGGCACGGGCCTCGGCCTGCAGGCGGGCGCGGTCGCGGCGGCGGGCCCGCAGGTCGGCGAACTCGGTGCGGCCGTCGGCGATGAGCATGAACGGGCCGCTGCACAACACCAGCGGGATCGCCGCCCAGAACACCCACAGGCCGGTGTCCTCCTCCGCCCACGTCCCGGTGGCGGGCAGGGCCAGCGCAGCGGTCACCAGCACGGCGCCGAACGCCCCGGCCATCGACCATCCCCGGCGCCGTTCGCCGACCATGAACGCCACGGCGATGGGGATCATGGCCCGCTGGAACACCAGGGGGTTCCCGACGTCGCGCACCACCAGCACCAGTGCCGTCGCCACCACGCCGTCCAGGAGCAGCCACATGGGGCGGGCGCGCTCCGGCACGTCGCCCGCGGCGAGCCGGGCGATGGGCACGGCGCCGGCCGCCCAGATGCCGAGCACCGCGATGCGTTCGGCCTGGGCGTGGTCGAGGCCGCTGCCGCCACGCAGCCAGAACAGCAGGGCGCCGGCGTGGACGAGGGCGGCGATGCCGGCGAAGAACCACCGGCCGCGGCGGGGGTCGGCCTCCACCCATTCGGCGGCGACGGCGAGGCTGCCGCGGTCGGTCATGCGGGCACCCCGCACCGCGGCCGCGGCGTGCCGCGGCGCGGGATCGCGCGGTGGTTGGGCATGCGTCGCACCACGGAGGGCACCGTCCGTGCGGGGTCGGGTTCGGCGCCTCGGCCGGCGGAGGGTCCCGCCGCTTCCTTGCGTTGGCGCGCGCCATGGTTCCTACCACCATCGGGGCCGCCGGGCGAATGTCGTAGAACCTCGATGGACCGCCCGCCCACCGGCGAAATACCCTTGGGGAGGACGTTCCACGGCCCATCGGAGCATGCAGGCACCCGCCGACACCGCCGCACCCGCCGCGACCCGCGTTCTCGTCGTCGACGACGACCACGCCCGGGCGGAGCTCATCCAGAAGTGGATCGGCGAGTTCCCGGACTACGACTGGGTGGGGCACCACGCGACCCGCGACGGCCTGCGTGGCCTGGCCACCCGGATCCGGCCCGACATCGTGGTGCTCGACCTCACCCTCCCGGAGGACGAGTTCAGCGACCCGGACCACGACTGCGGCCGCCGCTGCGCCGAGGACCTCCGCGACGTCGCCCCCGACGCCCGCATCCTCATCGTCACCACCAACGCCGCCGCCCAGGGACCTGAGGTGGTGCGCACCACCGGCGCCGAGGGGCTGCTGCTGGACGTCTCCATTCGCGGCGCCGACCGGGTGCAGCGGTTCCGCCATGCCCTCGACGGCGTGCGTGACGGTTTCCAGCAGCTCGACACCCGGGCGTCGGACATCGCCGCCCTCGCCGAGCGCTGTGGCCTGGAGCCTCGGCACGTCGACCTGCTGCCGTGGCTGTTCTACGCGGTGCCGTCCAAGCAGATCGCCGAGAAGCGCGACTACGCCGAGAAGACCATGGAGACGTACCGCAGCCACGTCATCCAGCGCATCTCCTCCGGCCTCGGCAAGCCCTGCTCCAACGCCACCGAGGCGGCCGTCGCCTTCTACCGCGAACTCGGCATCACACCGGAGGACCCGAGGTAGGGACGGTCACCGCGGTTGAAGGCCGTCGACGTCGCAGGCGGTCTGGGAGTCGGCGATCCCATCGGCCAGTTGATCCCTTACGATCGGTTCGTGCCGCGTTCGAAAGAACATGACGAATCGGTTGATGTGATCGAAGGCGGCGCAGTACCGGCGCTGGTAGCGAGTCTGCTCGATCCGAAACGACCTCATCCGGTCATCGCGGTGACCGCACGGCGCACGACGCCAGTGATGGACGTACCGGCGCTCGTGTCGATCGTCGGCGACCGCGCGCGCATCGTCGTGCTCCAGTCATGGGCCACGGCAAACAAACTGACCAAGGCCCTCCCCGACCACTTTGGGGTCTTTGGGGGCGCCTGCCGCATCTGGTGGCCCGGTCTCAGCCCGCAAGACGACTCGAAGGACCACCCGCTGATCTGGGCTTTTCCGGGCAGGGCGGACGCCGCGATCCGCCGGATCGATCGCCTGTTGTCGGCGTGGGTGCCACCACCACCACCGGAACCCATGCTCGGTGACGATGTCGATGGAGTGGTCGTCGCGATCGACCCGAATGGCGTGACAGTCGAGCTGGACGGTGGGCGTCAAGCGTATGCGCACCGCAGGCACCTGACGCGTGAAGGAGTGAGCAACCCTCGAGATGTCGTCCGAGTCGGCCAACCGATCCGCGCGCGTGTCGGGCGGATCACCGCCGAGGGTCGAGTTCAGCTCGATGTCGGTGCACACCAAGGTGATGCATGGGCGATTTTCGCGGCAGATGTGCAGCCTGCCGATCTCGTCCGAGGGAGGGTTGTGAAGGTATTCGGCAATGGCAGCCGCCTGGTCGAGGTCCTGCCCGCGGTCACCGGGTTGGTTCCCGTGCATCTATTGCCTGACAACGAGCATCCGGCGGAGGGCACGGTGGTCGCGGTGCGAGTGGTGAGCGCCGATGCTGCCGCTCGCCGGGCGACGTTCTCGTTGCGCGACGCTCCCCGACACGCCGATGGCGCTGTTCCGCTTCGTCTCATGGACGGCGGGCCCGTCTTCCTTGTAGATGAAGATGCCAAGGCCGAGAGGGCGGCCTCGGAGCTTGACCGCCTCAGGGCTGAGGTCGCTGGCTTGGAAGCGGAGCTCGCCGCAGCGATGGCGCGGATCACCGAACTGCAGGAGGAGCGAGCTCGTTTGGCCGCCGAATTGAAGGCCGCTCGAGAGCGCAGCCGGGATGTGCGCCCTCGAACCGAGCGGCCTCCAGCAATGCGTGATCCGGACGCCTTTCTCGCCGCGGTGGAGGAGGCATATGGCCGTCTCTATCTGGGCGCAGACATCGACCGCTATCCCCTGGGCGAGATTCGGCTGGGAGACGCCTTTCTGCCATCTGTGCAGCGCCTTCAGGGGATCGAGTTCGGGAAGATTGTCGAGGTGGTGACTCATGTCGCGGCGAACCGCGCGCATGAGATCCCTGGTATTCAGTGCCATCCATGGCGCACAGGTGAGGGCGGAGCCCCTCAACGGCTGCGTGACGACGGTGCACGCGGCTGGCGCGCCGCGCTTCAGGTGGGTACGCCCTCCGCTCGTCGCCTCCACTACTGGTTGGTCCCCAACCGGGGCGGCCGACTCGTTGAACTCGACGAGGTCGGAGTTCACGACGAGCACATATGAGCGGCTGCGCGAGTAGTTCGCGTCAGGCGACCGCCGCCGCGAACGCCGCGTAGAGGTCTCCGGGGAGCGGGTGACTGAGCTCCCACGTGATTGCCATGGGGCGCTCCCCGACATGACCGCGGTAGGTGCCGGGACCCAGGAACCAGAACGCCCGGTCATCGCCATGGACCCGGGCGAACAGCAGGATCGTGCGACCGTCGCGCTGGTGGTTGATGTAGCGCCGGCCGGTCGGGCTGTCGGCGCGAGTGGTGGACTGGCTCTCCCAGTGGATGAGGGTGCGGCTGATGGCGTAGTCGCGGTACCGGGTGGTGGGTGAGAACCCGCCGCCGCTCTTGTCGAGCGTGAAGGCGAACAGTTCGGCGTTCGCGTCCTTCGCCTCCCGGATACCCTCCCGCCAGGGCTCGATTCGGCCGCCCTTTGCGAGCCCCATTGCGGCGAAAATCTCTCGCCGCGTGTACCGGGCGTGCACCTGCAGCGGCGCGTCGGGGTGGGTGGCCAGCGGTGTGTGGATGTGGTCGGTCACGTCGGCCAGCACCCCGAGCACCTCGATGAGCTCCGCACGCACCTGCGGGTGCGCCCACACCAGGTCGACTGCGTCCTGCAGCGAGCAGGCTTTCGGGAGCACCTGCTCGGCCAGGCTGCCCGCGAGCATCAGCAGCAACCGGCGTTCCCGCTCCGGCAGACGGTCCACGACGGGTGCCGTTGGTTCCGCCAAGTGGTGGCGCCAGCCTGCGAGGCGCACCTCGTCGTCGACATGGAGCAGACGGCCGATGGCACGGCGCAGCGCCTCCTCATGCGGACCGGCGGCCAGCACCGGTGCGCCGGCGTCCTGACGCAGATCTGACCAGCTCTTGTTGCCGTCGTAGACGTCGTCGAGGTCGAGGCCGGATTCGTCGAGGAACGCGGCAAGGTCGATGTCCGGCCGGGCGCGCCGCAGCGATCGCAGCTCCTCGACCTTCTGCCGCCAGTTGCTGGGGATCGCCTCCTTGAGGCTGCGCAGCACGACGTCGCGGGCGATCGGGTCGAGCTCCATGTGACAGCCGGCGGGCAGGAACGGAAAGCCGTATTCAATCTGCTGGCGGACGTCCTTGCGGGAACCGCCCAGCAGGGCGCGCAGGCGCCGGTCGAACCGGAACTCCTTGCGGTGGGTGCCCACGAAGTCGAGCACCGTGCAGAACGACTTGCCCGCGGTCTTGCGGAGCCCGCGGCCGAGCTGCTGCAGGAACAGGGTGGGGCTCTCGGTGGGCCGCAGCATCAGGACGGTGTCGACGGGCGGCACGTCGACGCCCTCGTTGAACAGGTCGACGGAGAACACCGCGCGGATCTCCCCCGCCGCCAGTTGCCGGAGTGCGGCTTCGCGCTCGGTCTGCGGGGTGGTTCCCCACACCGCGACCGACGGAATGCCGTGGCGGTTGAAGTGCTCGGCCATGAGCCGGGCGTGCTCGATGCTCACGCAGAACCCGAGGCACCGCATCGACGTGGCTTCGGCGTGCCGCTGCACCTGCTGGACCACCAGGCGCGCCCAGGCGTCGTCGGCGGTGTAGACGTTGGTGAGCCCGTCGGTGTCGTAGCCACGTCCACGCTTCCAGGGGACGTGCGTGAGGTCGACGCCGTCGTGGACGCCGAAGTACATGAAGGGCACCAGGTACTGCTGGTCGATGGCGTCCCACAGGCGCAGCTCGGCGGCGATCCGGCCGTCGAACCACCGCAGCACGTCGAGGCCGTCGCTGCGTTCGGGCGTCGCGGTGAGGCCCAACAACTCCACCGGGGCGATGTGGTCCAGCAGCCGGGAGTACGACTGCGCAGCGGCGTGGTGGAACTCGTCGACGATCACCACGTCGAACCGCTCGGGGTGGAGGTCCGCGAGGCCGTTCGCGGTGATGCTCTGGATGGACGCGAACACGTGCTCCCACCGGGCGGGCCGCGCGCCGCGCACCCACTTCTCCCCGAACGCCGGGTCGCGCAGGGCATGCCGGAACGTCGCCAGGCTCTGATCCAAGATCTCCTCGCGATGCGCGACGAACAGGAGCCGCGAACGCCCGAGCCTCCGCCGCAGCTCCGCGTAGTCGAGGGCGGCCATCACGGTCTTCCCCGTGCCGGTGGCGGCGACCAGCAGGTTCCGGTGGTGGCCGCGTTGGCGCGACAGGGGTGAGCAGTTCCAGCAGGCGTTCCTGGAAGGGCCGGGGCTGGATCTCGATGGGCTCAGGATCACGTGCGGCCGGTGTCGACCTGCCGGCGAGGGCAGCGTCGGCCTGGAATTGGTTGGCGTCGTACGGGACGAAGTCGCCGCCATCCCAGTAGTTGCCGAACACGGCGTCGAACTGGCGACCACGTCCGGGTTCCGCGCGGCCGAGACCCGGACGTTCCATTCCATGTGCCCGTCACCTGGGCGGAGGTGCGTGAGGTTCGACGAGCCGACGTACGCGCGGTGCCGAATCCTGGATTGCGGTGGAAGATCCAGGCCTTCGCGTGCAGGCGGGTGGTGGTGCGGTCATACGAGACCCGCACCTCGGCGCCCAACGCCCGCAGTTCCTCCAGCGCCCGCTGCTCGGTGGAGCCCGTGTAGGTGGTGGTGAGCACCCGTAGCTTCCGCCCCTGTTCGCAGTGCCGGCGGAGGGCGTCGAGGAGCGGCCCGGTGCCGCTGCGACGGATGAACGCCATGACCACGTCGATGCGGTCCGCGGAGGCGATCTCGCTGCGCAGTTGGTTCCACAGGCTCGGCTCACCCGGCGCGTTGGTGAGCAGCGTCGTGTCGAGCAGCGGGATGAGCGGCACCTTGAGCGCCTCGCGCTGCCATCCGGCCGCCGCCCATTGACGGCGTGCAACACGCGTCCCGGTTCTGCCGGGGTCTCCGTGGGGTCGACGTTCGCGAGCTCCCCGAGCCGCGCGACAGCGCCCGGGCGACCTGCACACCTTCATAGCAACGCGGTCCTCTCGCCGACGTCGTTGATGGCCCGCTCAACCAGCCGGGCAAGGTGCCACGCGATTCGGTCGGCGGCCCCGCAGTCCGCAGGTCACGGTGGTCCTGGCACCTGCGCGTCACCCAGGCCCTCCAACTGCGCGAGCAGCTCCTTCGGTACGAGCGTCTCGTAGAGGCCGAGGGCAAGTCGGTCACGAAAGCGCCACCGTATCGCGGCCACCCGGGTGCTCGCCGTGCCTGCCGGGGGGCTTGCCAGCCGCCGCCTCTGGGACCATCGGCGCATGGCCACGGCCCCGCCGCTATTCGCAGCGACCCGCGCGCTCGCGGTGGCGTTCTTGGAACGCTTCGCGCCGCCCGCCCAGCCGATGGGCCCACCGCCATCATTGGAGGCGCTGCGGCAGCGGCGCGAGGAGGTGCTGGGTGGCGAACTGCACGGCGCTACAGACGTTCGCGTTGTCGGATCCGTGGCGAGGGACGGCCTCCCCCACGTCCGACGTCGACCTCTTGGTGCGCCTCGCACCGGGTGCCGGGCTCACCGACATCGGGTTGCCCAGGCCGGCCTCGAGGAGTTGCTCGGCTGCCCCGTGATGTGATCCCGAGTTCACGGGCCTTCTCCAGGGGAGGAGACGCCCCGTGAGCGGGCGCTGAGGGAGCGCCTCAGCGTGGACGCCGTCGTCCTGTGACCCCGGAGGACCGCGATCGCCTGGAGCACATCGCGGAGGCGATCGACCGGATCACCGACTACGCGGCGGCCGGTGAGGCGGTCTTCATGTCCGAGACGATGCGCCAGGACGCCGTCATCCGGAACCTGGAGATCCTCGGCGGGGCGGCGGGCCGACTGTCCACGGAACTCCGTGCGAGGCACGACGAGGTCCCGTGGTCCGCGCTTGTCGCCCACCGCAACGTCCTGATCCATGACTACCGGCGCCTCGTGCTCGGCCTTGTGTGGCGCGTGGTGACCGAGGACATCGGGCCGCTCCGGAGCGCGGTCGCGTCGATACTCGAGGGAGACACCTAGCCGCGTCGGATCTCGACCGCGACCCCTGAGTGGTCGCTCATGGGCCCCGTGTCGGCTCGGCCACCCCAGGTTTCGACGACACCTCCGGCGAGGTCCGGTGTGTGGGCGAGATGGTCGATGAGGCCCCGGCCGTCGGGGTCCGTCGCTCCGCTGGTGGCGATTTCCATTCCACTGAACGCATCGGCCAGCGCCTGGGCAGCGACCTTGGGTGCCCACGCCGGCGGGATGAACTGGTTGTAGTCGCCGGCCACGATGAGCGGACCGCGCTCACGGAGCGGTGCCATCACGTCGGGGAGCAGCCTGAGGTACTCAAGATGGACCTGCCAGCGCTTCTTGGTCCCCTTGAACCGGGCGACCTGGGCGTCCCACCAGGGGATGCAGACGCACGCGACGGAGACGTCGCCGAGCGGTGTGTGGAGCGTCGCGGACACCCACGCCTCGTGCGGCAGGTCGGGGTGGCCGACCTTGTCGATGTCGCGCATCGGGAAGCGACTCCACAGCAACACCCGCCGCGCATCGGAATCGGGCGCGTTGCCGGGGACGGGCCCGGTCTCCGTGGCGCCGCCGCCGGGCATGAGTCCCGCGAAGCCCTCGGTGAGACACACGACATCGGGTGCGAGCTCCGCGAGCTTCGCGGCAAGACGGCGCCCCTTCGCGGAGTCGGGTCTCGCCCACTCGGCATTCCAGACGACACAGCGAAGCGACATGGGCACGGCTCCGTTCGGGGTGGGAGGTGATGCACGCTGGCGGCGACGCGTACGGATCGCCGCGCCGCCGTGGGCGATGGCTAGTCTCGACGAGCGGGTCGCGCACGGCGCTTCCCGGGTGCGAGGCGGCTCTCGGCGGCGGTCCCGTCGAGGTCCGCGAGTCTTCCACGACGGACAGGCGGCACACGATGGCCCTGGTAGTCGACCTGCCCACCTCAAACACCAACACGAAGTTCGCCTATGCGAGGGCGGAATTCCTGTCCGACTCGGGGCGTCGACGGGTGCTGGTGTGGCAGCTCAACGTGGGTACGGGCGGCCGCACCGGGACGCTCTCGCTGCGGGAGGGCCGTGGGGCCCAGGACCTGCCGGGAACCAGGGTCCTCATGAGCCAGGATGAGCTCATGGCCATCTGCCGGCAGGTGGAGGCCGTGGGCCACATCATGTTCGGAGGTCACGAGATCCGCTTCGAGGAGCCGCTGCGGACCGAGTTCGTCACCAACTGCCGGCGGCGTCTCGCGGACGCCGAACGCGGGGGCGCGGTCACCGACTGACCGCCGCGTGGGCGCTCAGCTGGATCAACTCACCGTCCAGCGACAGACCGGTGCCGGTCACCTCGTCCCCTGCCAGGACCAGCCCCTCGCCGAGCCCCACGGCCGCCGTCGTGGTTGGTGGCGCCGACAGGACCGCGTCGAGGAACACCGACAGCACCGGTTCGGGAGTTGGCGGTCCGTCGAGCGAGGTGAGGGCGTCGAGCAGGTACCCCGCCAGGAGCTTGGGGTAGATGCGCGCGAAGGCATCCGGCCGGGACACGGCGTCGAGGCACCTCGGCTGGCCGGTGAGGCCGAGCACAGCGCCGCACTGACCGGGCTGGAGCGGGAAGTGGTCGGCGAGCCGCGACAGGTCGTCACCGCGGTGGCGGTATGCCTCGGCATGGGCGGCGGTCTCGGAGGTCGCGCCCAGGCAGTTGGCGGTGAAGGTCACTTCATCCCACACCGCCTGTTGGGCGACGCCCGGCACACCGGGGGACGCGACGATGCGCTCGGCCTTCGCCCGGCGCAGGCTCGGATTGCCGGCGTGGGGCGCGGGCGTGAACTCGGGGCTCACGTGGTGCCACCTCCCCTGCTCGACGCACGACACGGGGATGTCGGCGGTCGCGCCGGCCTCCACCAGCACTGCGAGGTCGAGGATGCGGTTCTGCTTGGCGCCGGTCAGTTCCTCGCCGTCGTAGAGCAGCACACGCCGCTTGGTGGGGTTGTGGACCCGCAGGGCCGAGACCATCCCGGCCTCGTCCACCTCGGTGATGCGCAGTCCGGCGGCGACGGCCTCGTCGAGGGTGATGTACTCGGCGGCGGGGTCGCGGCGCGGGAACAGCGGGGCGACGGTGACTCCCCGATGGTGGATGGCATCTCCCAGTTGGAGGGTGTCGATGAGCGTGAGCGACGGCATGGCGGACCTCCCGGACGGCGTGTCCCGTTGAGTCCCGACGGGACGTCGCATCTCTTACGGTCCCCCACGTAAGACCGTCCGGTGGGGTGGCAAGACTCCCCCTCGTGACGCATGCCGAACGTGATGCCGAGGATGCACGACTGCTCGCGCAGGGGGAGTTCGCCACGCTGCTGGCGACCTACTACCCCGTGATGCTCGACCGGGTCCTCGCCAAGCGGTTCGACCGGGCGCGCGCCGACGAGGTGGTGCACGACGCCTGCCTGCGTCTCCTCAGTGAACTGCGCAGAGGCCGCACGTACTCGGTGCCGGTCCGCGTGGTGGTCCACAACGTCCTGGGCTGGACCCTGAAGGGGATGACGGCCCCGCCGGAGTCGTTGCTGCCCGGGGATTGGGGTGTGCCGGTGGACGACCCGGGTCTGGACCTCGCGCTGGAGCACATCGACATGGACGGCCTGTTCGCGTTGTTGTCACCCCGGGAACGCGAGATCGTGACCTTGCGGTACCGGGAGGAGCTCGAGATCAGCCAGATCGCGGACCGTCTCGGGATGACCCGCAACGCCGTCGACCAGGCGCTCTGGCGAGCGCACCGCAAACTCCGGGAGTTGATGCTGGATGCGTGACTCCGTGACCGAGCTGTTCGACGAGTACGTGCGGCGTCGCGAGGCTGGCGAGCGCCCCGACGTCGAAGCGCTGCTGCAGAGAGCCGGCGACCGAGCTCCGGAGCTCGGCGAGCGGATCGACGCCTACCTCGTGTCCGCGCCGGCACCCGCACCGTCACCCGAGCTCATCGCCGCGATGGGCGCATGGATGGAGGGCGAACCGACGCTGCTCGCCGTCAGGACGGGCCGGAGGGCCCGCCGGGCGGACGTCGTGGAGCACCTCAGATCCCTGCTCGGACTTCCCGAGAACGCCCGCGAGCGCCTGGCCGAGAACTACCACCGCCTCGAGACCGGCCTTCTTGACGTGTCCCGCATCGATGAGCGGCTTCGGTCAGCCCTCGGACCGTGCTGGGCGCCCGCCTGCGGACCTCCCGCCGTGGGCCCCGCCCGAGCCGGAGGTGGCGGCGATGATGCCGCGCCTCTCCGCCCCGATGGACGAACCCACAGCCGACGTCGCGTTCTCGCTGGCCCACCCGGATCCAATCGGAGGCCGAGGTGGACCGCCTGTTCCGGCATCTCATGAGCCCACCCCGCCCCGGAGACCCACGCGCCCCCCAGCCTCCAAGCGCTACCTCGCCGCCTTCCCGGGCGCCGTCGTCCTCGTCCCGGTGGAGGGGACATCGCCGAGGACCTCCTCGGACTCCGCATCCGTGTAGAGCCGGGGATGGGAGCGCTCTCGGGTGCATTGCTTCCCGCCCACCGACTCATCCGCGTGAACGCCGACGAACCGCCCGATCGCCGCCGGTTCACCGTCGCTCACGAGATCGCCCACTGGGTGGTGCACTGCGCGGAGCAACGTGAGCGGGCACCGATCATGTGCCGGTCGGTCGAGACCCACGGCGCGACCGACCAACGCGAGCGGGAGGCCAACGTGTTCGCCGCGGACCTCCTCATGCCCGAGGACGCCATCCGCGCTCGCTTCGACCTGCTCGGCCCCCACGCCGAGTCGCTGGCCAACGCCTTCGGCGTGTCCGCCGATGCGATGCGCTGGCGCCTCTACAACTTGGAGCTCGGCCCGCAACCCTGATCGGCGACGGAGGGCGGCTTGCCTCCCCGGCGCTAAGTCGGATGCGAGATCCCGCCCGGGCGAAGCGCGCTCCGCGCTCGTGTTGCTCGCTGGACCCAGGCTGCGTCCGGCGTGATCGCTTAGGCCCTCAATGGCGTAAGACCATCCATCACCACCGTTGATTCCCCACCGTTGCCACTCGCGCCAGGAGGGGATCGCCCATGACTCGCACACGTACCGCAGCAGCGCTCGCCGCAATCGCCACGCTCGTGACCGCACCCACCGCCATCAGCGCCCCCTCCGACGTGGAGCGGAGCCTGGAGTCCGCCGCCCAACGCGCACAGGCGTCGACGCTCGGCGAGCGACAGGAGCGCGGCACGTTCACCGCACAGGGCCTCATCGGCACCCCCGGTGTGTTCAGCGACGCCATCGGCGACTCGTCGCTCGCCCCCGACCTCCAAGGGATGGTGGTCGGAGTGGACGAGACCGGCACCTTCGGCACCCTCATTCGTCTGAACTCGAACAGCCTTCTCGAGGGTGACGTCGTAGCAACCTATGTGGACACCGACGGCAACCAGGCGACCGGTAGCCCCACGTTCGACGGCGCCGACGTCGCCGTCTACATCATCGGCCAGATCGGCACGGACTCCGTGGCGTTCCTGCGCTGGAACGGCACCGCCATGGTCGCTGCCCCCATGCCGCCGTCCCTGGGCTCGGTGTGGGACGGCGCGACCGACGAGTTCTGGAGCGCATCCCTTACCGACCTCGGCATCGCTCCGGGCACCCGCGTGGGCATCCTCTTCGCGACCCTCTACATCGGCACCTACGACACGTATTCCGACTTCGCCCCGGAGCCCGGATACGGCGCCTTCACCGTCGACATCCCCGGCCCCGTCTCCGCACCCCCCGCCCACCACGACGCCGGCGTCGACCACGCCCGTCACCGTGCCGCCTCCCATCGCGATCGACGGCACGCCGCCTCCGCCGGCGCTCCTCATCTCCGGATGAGCCTGCGCCGCGTTGGGCGGGATGTGCGCTGCTCGGCTCACCTCGCGCGGTGCCACCGCCCGGCCGGTTCCTTACCGGCTGCAGCTGCGGTGCCAGGGCACCGTGCGTTCGTTCGGCGGCCCAACCCGCAAGGGGCTCGCCGTGAACCGCCGCGTTCGCATCCCCGCCGTCTGCGGGAGGGCGCCGGTCCAGGTGCGGGCAACGCTCAGCAACGGCACCCATCGGGTGACCCTCACGAGAACGCTGGCATAGGGGGGAACTGTGGCATCGACCACACCCGTTCCGTCGCGGTTCAACTGGTCTGAGCTCACGACCGCCGAACTGACTGCCTTGGTCCGAGAACTTCGTCGGCGAGACCTCGTGGACGATGCCTTGCCCGCCAAGACTCACGCCGAGTACGCCGAGATCTGTGCGATTGCCCTGGGATCCCCGCCACGCCGGGGGTTCCTGCCGTGGCTCACGCCGCTGCTGGCCAAGCACTGGCTCCCGAACGCGACCGACCAGACGCTGCGACGCCTCATGGCAATGCTGAGCGCACTCGATCCCGACTCGTTCGGCGAGATCCCCAGGGGGCGGAAACGCATGCTCGCGGCCATCGCCAGCGCCATTGAGAACGAGCGTTTCCAGGAGGAGTTCCGGAAGGCGTTCGTCGCCGAGCACAGTAGGCGACGGCCCGCTGACTCCTCGTCTGGGCCCGCCCCTTCCCCCCGCATCTCAGGTCGTGTTCGCCTGAGCGGACGGGGTGAAGCGCGGGTCGTCGAGCGGTACCAGCACCAGCTCGAGGCCGTCGAGGCCATTGATCGACGCCTTGGAACGAGGGCCGGCCGCGGGCTCATGGTCGTACTGCCCACGGGCGCGGGCAAGACGGAAGTGGCGATCGATGTCGCGCTGTCGCGGATGCGGTCCGATCAACAGGTCCGCGTGCTGTGGGTCGCTCACCAACGGCAACTGGTCGAGCAGGCCGCTGCGCGTTTCGCGGCGGCGGCACGTCATCTCCCGGAGGGCTTCGAGCGGGTCGCACGGATCGTTCACGGCGATGCCTCCCCGAAGTCCCTGCTCGCCCATCCGGAGACGGACGTCGTCTTCGCGACCGTGCAGACGCTCACGCAGCCACCGATGCACAAGAAGCGTCAACTACTGCTCGAGTTCTTTCGCCGGCCGACCATCGTGGTGATCGACGAGGCGCACCGAGCCGGCTCCGCCAGCTACCAGTCGCTGTTGGAGGTCGTCGATGACAGCGAGGCGTGTCTTGGGGTCATCGGCCTCAGTGCCACACCGGAGCCCCTCGGTGAGCGGGCTCGACGGGCAATGCGAGACCGCTTCCCCTCACGCGGTCGGGTCATCGAACGCAATCTCCCCGAGTTGATCGCCGATCGGATCCTCGCCAAACCCATCTTCCACGCCGCCGTCCGCACGGGGGAGCGAATGGAGCTGGATCCGGAGGAGTTAGATCGGGTCCGCCGGGCCGGCGACCTCATGCCGCGCCAGCTCGCCCGTCTCAACACGGCGTCCAGGAACACCCTGATCCTGCGGACCTGGGAGACCGAGCGCGCTCGTTGGGGTAAGACCCTCCTGTTCGCCCCGACCATCGAGAATGCCGATGCGCTCGGCGACCTGTTCATGGCGGAGGGAGTCCCGACGCAGGTCGTGCACAGCCGCGCGGCGGCTTCACGCGCCGAAGCGATCGAATGGTTCCGGGAGCTTTGGACGCCGGGCGTCCTGATCTCGGTCGGGATGCTCACGGAGGGTGTTGACCTACCGGACGCGCGCACGGCGTTCCTCACCAGGCCCACTGCAAGTCACATCCTCCTGAACCAGATGATCGGGCGCGTTTTGAGGGGGCCTCGGGCAGGTGGTGAGCCAACCGCGCGGATCGTCTACTTCCAGGACGAGTGGACGAACTTCGAGGCGGTGCTGACACCTCGACTCGAGGATCTCGATGGAGGACCGGGAACCGAAGGATCGACCCCCGCTGAGATCGGGCCGATGTCGCGCGAGGTCCCGCAGGACGTTCAGGACGCCGTCGAGTTGCTGCTCGGCGCAGATGAGGATGGTGGTGAGCCGACTCTCGAAGAGCTCGTCAGCGTCGAGGCCGTGGAGCTGCGAGAGACCCTGATGCTCGGCTACTACCGTTGCGAGGACGAGTTCGGAGCCACACCGGTGGTGGTACTGGACGGCCAGCGAGAGTGCCTTGAGGAACTTGCGCGCCGCGTGATCGCCGGCTCCCGACGCGTGTCGTTCGAGGACCTTTTCGCGGACGCTCCGCCGCCGGTCCCCCCTCGGTGGCAACTCGAGGTGTTCGTGGAACAGGTGCGGCGCACCGGGGACCTCCCCGCGTTCGTGGACTTCGAACTCACGATGGGGCCCATTGGAACGGCCCTTTCGTTGGTCGACGCCGGACCCATCACCGAGCGAGAGCGGTGGGACGTGATCCGCACCGATGCGGAGTCTGCGCGCGGCGCGGGATACTCGCTCCCCGGGTACGAGGAAGCCGTTCAGCGGGCGCTCCGAGATCTGCGTCGAGAGCGACGACGGCCCGATGGCCCCATAACGCCGGCACCCAGCAAGGAGCGTCTGCCAAATGAGCCGCGGCGCAACGATGCCTGGCTTCAGAAACGCATGGACGCGGTCATCCAGTTGGCGAAGGCTCGGTTGGCGGGGGAGCCAGAGCTCCGCCGTCTGCGACGGATCCCTGTCGAATGGACCCGACGGCCCATTCGACACGCATTCGCTTACCACCGGATCGCCCTAGGGGGCGAACGCCCGGGACGACAGATCATCCGGGTGAACCGGGTGCTCCAAGCGCCGGCCAAGCTGGTCCCCAACAAGCTCATCGAGTTCGTGCTGTGGCACGAGCTGATGCACCACCTCCTGCCGGGCCATGGGCATGACTCTCGGTTCGAGGAGCTCGAAACCTGGTTCCCAGGGTGGGAGAAATGGGATGCGAGCCTCGATGCACTCGAAGATCACTGGAATCTGGCCCCGGAGGAGTGAGGTCGGGCCGGATCTGACCGCCTGAGGGGTTGTGGTCGAGCATCGCTGCGCCATGATTTCTCCGCTGTGCTGAGCGCTGTCGAACTTGATCGCAGGTCGATGCCCGCCTCTTCGGAGGCCACGCGTTGATCGACGCGAGGGCTGCGCGCTTCCGGCTCTCCCCGTCGCGTCTCGCCCGCTTCTACTTCCATGAGTGCGAGCGGCACCTTCGCTTCGCCGCGACACCGAGTTCCCGCCGCGCGGCCGAGGGCATCCCCGACCTGGAACTCGACCAGAGCATCGTCACCAAGGCCATCTTGGATGCGGGCGACGCGTGGGAGGAACGGCTACTCGATCAGCTCGGAGATCGAGCGCTGATCGCCGGCGGCCCACCGACCGCCCGGGCGAGCGAGCAGCGCCACAGCGTCGAGGACACGGTCGGGCTGCTCCAAGCCCTCGAGCCCGGGCGGCACGTCTACCAGGCCACCCTTCGGGCGCCGGCCGGGTTCTACGAGGCGTACGGCCTCGACCCGTCGCTCGTGGCGTTCGTGGACTGCCACCCGGATCTGGTGACGTGCGTCGACGGCGAGCGGGGGCGGGAGCTTCGCGTCATCGACGCCAAGGCGTCGGACATGATGAAGCTGTCGCACCGCATCCAGGTGGCGCTCTACACGCTCATCCTTCGGCACGTTATGGCGGCGGTCCCAGGTGCGCCGACCGTCTCGACCGTCGGTGGCGTGTGGCTCACGGATCAGCCGGAGCCGGAGTGGTTCAGCCTCGCTGAGGTGCTACCTCCCTTGGAGGTGTTCCTCGCCCACGACCTGACGCCGCTGCTCGAGACGCCCGCGTCGGAGGCGTTCTGGCACCTCTACTACCGCTGCGAGTGGTGCGACTATTTCGCCCACTGCCGCAGCGAGGCCGAGCGGACCGACGACGTCTCCCTCGTTCCCTACCTGTCCACCTTCGCGAAGCGTCACCTCACCGCATCCGCGGGCGTCGCGACCGTCCAGGACCTCGATGAGCTCCTCGCGACACCGGATGGCGACCGAAGACTTGCTGGCTGCGCCTCTCTTGAAGGCCGGGGACCTCGTCTCCGGAGGCAGGTGGAGGCGCTGCGGCGCGGTGAGGCGCTCGACACCGGCCACGCCGCGCTGGCCATGCCGGTGGGCGAGCAGGTCCGACTGGTCGTCACCCTGCAGAGCGAGCCGGTCACCGGCGCCTGCTACGGCTACGCGTTCAACCGGGTGTTCGGCAAGGAGATCTTCGACGGCTCGACGAACGCCACCGTCAGCCGGGTCGCGACGAGCGGACGGGAGCCGGACCTCGTCGCCCTGCGCCGCCACCTCGTCCGCGACCTCATGGACGTGCTGGGGACGGTGCACCACTACAACGCCCAGCGTGCGGATGACTGGTGGGCGCAGAAGGGCCTGCAGAGCTACGTCTTCGACGAGTACGAGCGGGAGCTGCTGGTCCGCGAGCTGCTGGTCGCGGTGCTCGACGAGGAGGTCGGTCCGGACGCCCTCCGACTTACTTTCCACTTCCACCACCCGGACCTCGCCGGCGCCGACGACCACCCCGCCGAGCAGGTCGCCTTCCCGGTGGTCGTGCTGATGCAGGTGCTGCGCAGCGCGATGGCCCTGCCGTCGCATGTGGCGTACCGGTTCGCCGACGCCGTTGCCGCCGTCCGGCCATCCGCCTATGCCTTCGACTATCGCCAGGACGACTTCTGGAGCTTCGAGCTCTCGAACCGCCTCAAGTCGACGGCGGTGATGACGGCCTGGAGGGACGATCGCACGGACCTCCTGGAGTCGATCGAGCAGGAGCTACGCCGCCGGGTATGGGCGGCCAACTCGGTCATCAACGGTATCCGCGAGCACCTGCAGGGCACCTCGGCGCTGTTCGCGTGGCCGCCGAAGCTGATGCTGCCCCCGAGCCTGTCGTTCCGTCACCCGTCCTTGTCGCGCCTGGCGTTCATCGCCAGGTACGAGCGCCTGCTCGGCGGCCTGCAGCAGCGCGGGCTCCGCGCCCTCCCCGAGGACGAGCGATCAACCCTCCGCGACGTCATCCCCCTGCAGGCCACGGGCCCGGACACATTCCGGCTCATGCGCACCCCCGACGTCGAGATCACCGCGAGCGACTTCACCGCTTGGTTGCTCTCCCGGGAAGACGAGGAGGGACGCCGCGGGCGCCTAGCGTTCGACGACCACGCGAACTGCAACGCCTTCTGGGTGCCGAAGAAGGTGCCGGTCGCCCTCGCCGCCGTGACCGACGTCGACACCACCGAGCTGACGCTGAGCATCACGCCCAGCAAAGCGTTCGCAACCCCGCAGGCCGGTGAGCGCTTCGTACTGGAGCCGCGGTTCACCGACTTCACGACCCAGCGCCCCGAGAAGGAACTCGCGGCCTTGGATCAGGCTCAGGACCCGTGGTTCGTAAGGGTCATCGAGGCACCAGCCGCCGCCAGGTCGACCCCTGAGACCGCGCCTGAGGTGCGGGAGGCGGCGCTCGCCCTCGCCGACCGGCACGGCATGACCGCCAGTCAGCGCGCGGCGTTCGCCGGCGTCCTCGACAACGACCTGCAGCTGGTGTGGGGGCCGCCGGGGACCGGCAAGACCCACTTCATCGCCCTCGCGGTCATCTGCCCGATGGAGGCGCACCGCGCTGCGGACCTGCCGTTCCGCGTGTTGCTGACCGCCTGCACCCACACTGCGCTGGACAACCTGTTGGCGAAGGTCCGGACGCTCGCCGACGAGATGGGCGTCCAGGGGCTGCCGGTGGCGAAGGTCGGCCGGGAGGAACACATCCAAGCCTCGGAGGCCGCCACCTGGGCGAGCGGGAAGCCCGTTGGGTCATCGGGTCGACCGTCTGGCAGGTCGCGCGCGTCGCACCTCAGGAGTTGTCCTTCGACCTGGTCCTCATCGACGAGGGCTCACAGATGAAGGTCTCGGAGGCCGCCATCCCGGTCCGCAGGATGGCCTCGAACGCTCGACTCGTCGTCGTGGGCGATGACCGCCGGCTCCCGCCAGTGGTCCGCGGCGCCTACCCGGAGGTCGACGGCGCACCGCTTCTGCACCGGTCCGTCCTCGAATGCATCCGCGCCGCCGACGGGGAGAAGACCTGGTCGCACCGCTGCTGGAGAACTGGCGGATGAACGCCACCCTGTGCGAGTACCCGCGGACGTCCATCTACCCCCCGGCGTACCAGCCGGCCACTCCGCAGGTCGCATCCCGGCGACTCCGCCTCGACCGCACACCGCAGTCGGAGTTCGGGCGCACAGTGCTCGACCCGGACCACCCCCTCACGATCTGCGTGCTGGAGGACGTCCAGGCAACCGCCGCGAACCCCGTCGAGGCCGCCCTGGTCGCCGAGGTCGTCGGCGAACTCCGCGGCGCCACCGATCACGAGGACGACGCGTTCTGGGCGGAGACCTGCGCCGTCGTCAGCCCCCACCATGCCCACATCCGACTGTTGCGCCGGAGATCGTGGCGGCGCAGGACTGGGCGTCACCGCCGGTCATCGACACGGTCGACCGGATGCAGGGCCAGGAACGTGACGTGGTGATCGTGAACTGCGGCGTCGCCGACGTGGGTATCGCCCTCGGCGAACGCGAGTTCATCTACTCGCTGAACCGCCTGAACGTCGCCGTCACCCGGGGGCGGGCGAAGGCCATCGTCTTCCTCCCCCGGCCGCTCCTCGAGCCCCCCATCCAGGCCCTCGACCACCCCGCGGCCGCAGGGCATCGCCTTCATGCAGGGGCTGGCGCGATGGGCCGAGTTGGGTGAGGCGGTCGCAGCAACGGCCGGCGGCGCCCGCATCACCGTCCTGAGGCGCTCCTAGAGCCCCAGGAGGTCCCAGCAGTCACGCCACTCGGCGATGCGCCGTTCCTGAATGGCGTGGTGGTCACTCGACTGGTTCTCCGCGCGTCTGCCCCCGTGTCGGGCGGTGCGCCTGGTGATCGCGATGGATGTCGTCGAGGATCCACCACTCCGGCACGACGTAGAACGCCACCGGCTGTCCACCGAGGTCCACGAAGACCCAGAAGACGTCCTGCGGTGGCGATGCGGGCGCCCCGAGGCTCGCCTGGGTCTGCCATGTGCCCGCCGTCTTCGAGCGCACCGCCGTTAAGACCGTGCCGCGGCCCGGCACACGCACCTTCAGCCGGTGCGCTCGCGGCGGGACGGTGACGTCCTCGACAGCACACCCCAGGGAACGCAGGCGTTCCGCGACGGCGTTTCGACCAAGAAGAGCCGTCCTCGCGACGCCCATGGCGTCAGCCCTCAAGTACTGGGTGAGTTCGTGCCTGGCCACCCGGGCAGCCGGCCCCGGTGCCCCGAGTAGTTGCAGGTGGGCTTGGAGAGCGGCCTCCGCATCAGCCCGACTGTGACGGTGGGCATAGAGCGGCTCTCCGAGTTGCCAGATCCAGGCTGTCGATCTCGGCCGCACTGAGTCCCACATTTGCCGCAGCCTCCGTCCATGCCTCGATCATCTGGACGCGATTCGACTCGATGAGCGGTTCCACATTCTCGATGGCTTCGAGAACGCTGACGCACGGTGGCGGGCCGATGAGGCCAGCCGACAAGCTCACTCGTGCCACACGGAGATCGACAGCGGGGATCGGAGCTGCTCGGGCAAGGGCGAGCCGCCGGCCCGTGGCAGCCAAGTGCAGGAGCCCAAGGGTCTTGAGCGCGAACACGATGGTCTTGGCATTCGGTCACCATCTGCGCTCGCCGCCTTTGCGAGGGCAGGCCACAGCGCGACCGCGTCGACACTCTCGACCGAAGTCAGTTGTGGCACCTCGGAGTCGACCAGCCGCTTCACCCGTCGAAGCTTGTTCTCGCCCAACCGGGCAGCCACCGAGCGCTGCATGAGTTCGAACATGAACTCGTAGACACGGCCGGCGTCATCCGGAGGGAAACGCTCCAGCAGCGACTGCGCCTCCGCCCAGTACGCGGTCGCGCCGCCGCCGAGTTGGTAGTCGCTCAGAGCAAGGGCGAGGGTCAGAAGCACGTCCGCCCCACGGGGTGGCGCCGCGATCTTCTCCAGCACGGGCCACTCGGATCCCAGCGGTCGGCGGAGTCGTAGACGGCTGCAGGGAGCTCACCGAGGGCTCGGCCTACTTGCTCGGCCCGGCTCGCCGAGGGGCCGTCGGCTGCTGAATCGTGCCCCTCGGCCCTGCCACCCGGCCACGCAACAACTTCGGCAGAGGTTTCAGCGAAGGCGGCCCTCGCCGGGCGAGGTACGGCGGACCCGATCACGACGACGCGATGGAAGAGGCGGAGTGGCACCGTGTCCGCCCAGCGCACCTGATACGTGACCTGGGCCGCCAGCGTGGCGTCGTCGACGGGCCCGGTGGAGAGGTCCGAGAACGTGACGTCGTAGTCGCCGATCGGATGGTCGGGTTCGATGAAGCCGTACTTGGCGGAAAGGATGAGCCAACGCCCGCCGCGGGCGGCTGAGCAAGTGCCGCCACTCCTGCATCGAGTTTCCGGCGTACGCCTGCTCGGCAGGGAGGTACCGCGGGAGCGTCGCGGTGCCAAGGCGTCCCAAGCCTTGCGACGGGTGCAGCTCACGACATAGACGGTGTCCTCGTCGAGGCCCGCCGCCTCGGGTGGCACCGGCAGGGTCCGCCCGCTTCGAGCTTGGCTCGCGCTCTGTCGGCAGCTTTACGAGCGCGTTCCTTGAAGTAGGGCTTGGGGAACCGCTCGACCGCCGTCAGGTACCAGGTCAGCGCTTCCTCGAAGTCTGCCTCGCGCTTCAAGCGCCGCCCGAGCGCTTCCGCCACGAGCCCGTCCTCCCGGGCATCCCGGAAGGAGTTTGTGAGCGCAGAGATCGGCTCGGGTTCACCCAGCGCCCATGGGATCAGTTCCTCCCGGATCCGGGTCGAGGGTCAAGGGATGAAGCGACGGTCTCTCTGGCATCTGCTGTCCCGCAAGTTGTCATGCCAACTGTCGGCCCCACGTCTTCCACCTTGGGCCGGTCATGGGCCCGGGCCAGACTCGGCAGATGCGTTCAGCGAGAGCCGGGATCGCCGGTCTATGTCCGCCTCGGTGAACGTGTCCGGGTACTCGTCGACCAATCGCGCGTTCAACAGCAGCAGGCTCTGCGACTTCGGTGCCTTCGCCTTCGCGGGCCATGGCCCATTCGAGAGCCGCCGTTGAGGGGTGGCGTCACGAAGTGCAATTGCCGATGAGGTGGATCCGCCGCTCGCGTTCGAGGACCGCCGACTCTTCAGGCAGGTGCGCCGGCAACGGCCAGCTGGCCTGCCGCCTGCGGCATGAGGTGCTCGATCCGAGCTTGGACGGCCAGGCCGATCGCCTCGGTGCCCGGCGACTCCCGACGGAGGTCCTCCTCGAGCGCGTGGAGGACCATCACCACCCGGGACTGCTTCACCCAGCCGTAGAGCGGCTTCGTCGTGAGGTGGGTGATGGGTCGGCGTCCTTCGGCCACCGCCTGGTCGGCGACGGCTCGCTCTCCAGTTGCTTCCTCAGGACGACCTCAGCGGGCTCGGACGACTCCGCGATCTTCTTGATGAGCAGAGGGAAGAACTTGTTGTAGTCACGGGTCGTCGCCGCCATGAGCGCCCGCCACTGAGCCAGCTCTCCAGCATGCGCAGGCACTCGCGACGGCTCTCAGGGGTGACGTCCGGCAATTGCTGAGGAAGAGGACGAGCGCATAGACCGTGGAGGTGTCGAGCGCCTCAAGCCGACGGAAGAAGCGCCCTTCCACCGTGTCAGGCGGGAAGTCGTCGAACCCGCATCACCCGGGCGTCGGCGCAGAGCTTCGTGATCAGGTGCTCCAGGCTCGGCTGCTTGGACAAGATCCTCTCTCGGAACACCTTGAAGAGCTCGCTGACGCGAATCGGGTCATCGAGATGCATGGCGAGCCAGTGCATCAGGAACAGCTCCCGGCGGCGCGCTTAAGCCGACCTTGTCTCCGCTCCTTCTGCCAGTAGTCGCTGTCCAGTTCCGGCTGCCAGTACTGGTTGTAGAGCGTGTCGGCATCGAGGCCACGGGTGACCGCGTCGTGGAATACGGCGTTCTTGGTCAGTGCCAGTAGCGGGGTTCCTCGTGCGTTCAGCGTCTCGAAGATGACCTGCGCGTTATCGCCGGGCTCGGGGTGATCGACACCATCTTCAAGCAGGTCCGACAGCGTCACCGCAACAGACGGAACCGCTCCTCGACGGTCGCTTCTTGGGTCACCCACTCACGGACGCGTCGACGGAAGTAATCGAAGGCCTCGTCGATGAGGTTGTCTGGATCATCTTCGTGGCCGCCGTCGGGACCCCCGTCGCTGACGCAGGCCGTGAACGCCGTTCGGTTGCGATTCGTCGGCCAGACCTTGAAGACCTCATCGCCCTTTGCCTTCAGCGGGTTGTTCCGGACGAGCTGGCCGAGTAGCGCGGCTTCGTCCTCCACGCCGTGTGCTTGCGCCTCGCGGGCAGCCGCAGCGAGCAGAAGCTGAAGCGTCGTGAGGCGCTGTTGACCGTCGATGACCGTGTAAACGGGAATCTTTCCGGGAGACTGCGTCTCCTGCTCCAACACGATCGCGCCAAGGAAGTGCGAGGGGAGGGTTGGACGACCCGAGCTCTTCGAGCTGATGTTCGAGGAGCATCTCGATGTCCTCCCACAGGGGCTCCCACTGGTCGTCCTCGTTCCAGACGTAGGCGCGTGATAGAGGGGCACGACATACCGGACGGCGACCTCGAAAAGGTCGGTGACCGTGTTCGTTGCAGGTTTCAACGCGCGGCTCCTCGTGGGGTCATACGCGCGGCTCCATGACACGAAGCCACGACAGGAAGTTCGTCCAGGGCCCTCAGCTGCTCGGGGAGCAGTGGATCCGGACTGAAGTGCATTACGTCGTTTCGGATCTCGCGCACCTCATCCAGTGCGCGCCCGGGCCTCGACGCGGTCCAGCGGCCAGTCCCGGCCGACTCCAGTGGTCCGGTCGCTCAAGGAGCCGTTGGATCTCCCCCAAAGTGAGGTCATGGAGGGACTCGGCCACTCGCGTCGAGCCGGCCGGAACCGAGGCCATCGAAGTCCGCCGCTGTGAAGCCAGCGCGGACGAGGATCAAGCGGAGCCGCCGCTCGATCTCTCCGAGAAGGAAGAACGGATTCGCGAGGGTCGCGAACTGTTCGCTCAAGTCGGCCATCGTCACAATCCCAGCGATGGTCTCGTCAGCACCGAGCACGAAGACGAAGCTCTCGCTGATGATCCGCGGGATGAGCGCGATGAGGTCGTCGGTCGGCCGCACTGGCATCGTCCGCTCAGTCGCGTCGGCGAGTGAAGTTGGGGTCGCGCAAGGCGGCCTTCGCCATGGACTCCCAACTCACCGCCCCGATCAGTTTCCTCCGCCCGGACATCACGGCGAGCTGAGAGTAGCCGTGCTTGAGCATGAGACTGCGGGCGAGGTTCAGATCCTGATTGCGCTCGACCGAAACGATGCCGGCGCCAGCTGATCGCAGACTCTGAACAGTCAAGCCGACGTGCCCCTCGTCGTCGGCTTCCACCGGCGCGGGCTCGGGGATCGCATCCTGCCCGTCAGTGACGCTCGTGGGTGCCAGACGCACGACGACGTAGTTGTCGATCCAACCGCCCGTGAACGGAGGATCGGTCATCAGCCCGTACTCGTCCAACGCGGCCTGGACCTTCACCAACCACGTTGCCGCCCCGCCGCGCTGCCCCGACCAGACCGATCAGTCGACGAATCTTGATGCTCTTCGGGATCCCGGACGCGGCGTCCTCTTGGCCTCAGCCAAGAAGTCACCGAAGCTGCCATCGGGTGGAGTCGCCGTCTCGTCCACGGCCTCCTCGATTGCGCCCGCGTCGCTCGCTTCCATCCACGCTTCCTCCAGTCATAGGCGAGTCGTGACAGGCGCCGGTTGACGCAGTGCATCGTCAGCAGGCGGTGGACTCAAACGCGTCCGATAGGGCTTGCCGGTGCGCCCGGCATCCGCCATCTCATCGTAGATCTCGAGGATGAGGCGCTTGGTCCGGTACTCACGTACTCGCGCTCGTCGTTCCGTCGAACGATCGGGAACGAGTCCATAACGTGTTCGACCTCTTCGCGCCGCAAGCCGTAGAGGTGGAAATAGCCCGCGTCCAGTTCCGCTCGGATCAGGGCGCGCCTAACCAGGTCCCAGCGGAAGGGGGCGCCGGAGTACCCCATGTCGATCGCGAACGATGCAAGGTCTTGTGCTGTGTATGCCAGCTCAAGTACGCGCGACGTGATCGAGGCGCGGGAAGGCTCCCCCTGTGTCCCAGTCGCAGCTGCCTTCGTAGTGGTTCGGAGAAAGAAGCGGCAGTTGCTTCATGATGAAGAAGGCAACGTTCCGTTCCCCCAACCTTCTGACGCGTAACCCAATCCAGGACGAAGGCGCTCAGATTCGCCACGAGGCACGCCGCCCTATCTACTTCCTCCGGCATGACTATCGGCGCCTTGTGGCCATTACCAGCAACGCGAGGAAGGACCGTAGCGATGAGCGTACGTTCGTTTGTACTCGGGGCGATGTCACGCCAAGCGAGCAGCCAGTTGTGGCTCCAGCGCCCGGAAAGCCGATCGGCGACGTGCCGCGGACCTACCCAGTACCGGGGTTGCGGGAGCACACCTGCGTTGCGTTCCTCAAGTCTAAGGCGGTTGAGGTACCCATGTTTGCCTGCGCCTGGGTCTGTCTGCGTACGTGCCGAAGCGATGGTCGAACTGGTGCATCATCTTCGCCTCATACAGAGGGAGAGCATCACCCTCGGGCGCATCGAGCAAGGCCTGAGTCGCCCGACATATGAAACATCGTCATGAACGACAGCCCCCACGGGTTCTCCTCGGGTGATTCCCGCCACAGCACGGGCACCCGTCGGTGGATCATGAGGCGATTTCCGCATCCCGACAGGATCGGAACGTGGGACAGGTCCCCGTGTTGGGGTCCAGCACGGCGGGCGAGGTCTTCGGAAGACAGGCGGACGGCTGGTCTGGGTCTTTCAGCCACGAGGTGTGTCGAGCGAAGGGCACGAAGTCCGCAGTTGGGTCTTCCGCCTTTCCTCCACCGCTGAGCGTCAGCAACGCGAACTTGAAGGCATGGTGCACCCCGGGGCGGTCCTCGTTCTCGAAACCGTAGAGCGCCACAAGGCTGCCGCTCGCCATCAGGTGACCGAAGAAGTGCTTTGTGGTGTCGTCGGTTGCGATGCCCGAGGGGCACGATGCAACCCACCCGCCCGGCCTCGCAGACGATGGTGTGCATCGTCTCGGCGAACACCGAGTAGGTGTTGACGTCGCCCCGCCCGCACAGAGGGAAGCGTCCGCTGCGCCGAACCAAATGGCTTTCGCCCTCGGCACCGCGCAGCGCCGCCTGCCACGCCTCCCAGAGCGCCGGGTCTTCAGCGGGCACGGCCTTTAGGAGCCGCTCACGTGCCACCTTGTTCGCCGCCTGGGCGATGTCCGGACGGCGGGTGGCGAACCACTCCTTCTCCTGCAGCTTGATGCGCTCCCACGGGGGGTTGCCAAAGGGACGCAATATCAAGCCCCCACTCCAACCGGGTCCCTCCACGTCCGAGCGCGACTCCTCCGTGACCATAAAGACATCGGGGAAGGCGACGTGCCAGTGCAGGAACCGGTGCTCCGCGGCAATCGGCGACCCGCTCCTGGATGGCGGCCAGGACTGGAGGGGTTCCGCCGCGAGGTCGCGGACCCGTCTGGGTCGTGATCTCCGGCTCGCCCGGGACCTTCGAGCAGACGAACGCGGCGCACCGGGCGTCGGCCTCCCACCTGGCGCGAGCATGTGCGTCGGAGGAGGTGAGCGCACGGTAGCGGCGCTCACGCTCGTGCACGCCGGCGATGTCCTCGTCGGGCACCGCGGCGACCTGCGCGAATCCGGCGTGCAGCGCATCGGTCCCCGACATGCCGAGGGACCGCGAGCGACATCTGCCCGCCGCGTTCCCGCTCGTTGCGCTTCTTCAGGGCGGTCACGGCCTTCTTGTCGTCGCCGAGCAGAGCCGTGTACGCCTCGTCGGGACCCCGCCGGCGATGAGGGCCAGGGTCGTCCCCAACAGGCTGTTGCCGACGAGGATTCGGTGATCCAAGAAGGACAGCGGCCGGCCCACGGCTCCAGTACCTCCATCCAGAGCGACACCTTGCACAGCTCAACGGCCATCTCGTTGACGTCGACTCCGTAGATGCAGCGGCCCACGACGTCCCGCAAGGCGTGCCGGACGGGCTCGGGTGCCGGCTCCGCGTCGCCGGTACGGATCGACGCGAGGCGCTTCGCGATCCGCTGGGCGGCCGCGATGAGGAAGTGCCCGGACCCGCACGCCGGGTCCACCAGACCTTCCAGATCGAGGATCGCCTCCTCGGGGTCGTCTTCTGCCGCCGCTCGGTCGAGCACCGGGTCGAGTGCGGAGTCGAGGAGCTCGACGATGAGGCTCGTCGGGTGTAGTAGCTCCCCGTGGTCTTGCGCTCTGACCCCGCCCCAGTGGTGAGGGCGAACGACCAGGCCTCGACGTCGAGCTGGGGGTGGAGCTCGAGCAGGGACGCTCGTAGACGGAGCCGAGCTCCTCCCGCGCCGAGGTTGCGGTAGTCCACCGGTCGGGCGTCCCCGGCCTGTTCCACGAACGCGCCAGCTCCCGCACTGCGGTGAGCAGATCGCGATTCACTTCCGCCGCACCGAGGCGGCCAGCAGCGTCGCGCCAGAGGAAGCTGCCCAGCGCCGGTAGACCGAGCGCAGGCGCCCCCGCGTCCTGACCGAGGCCGCGCATCACCACCAGCAGGCCGCGCCAGAGGTCCGGGTGCGGGCCGCCCCTGCGGCGCTCCGCCAGGCGCCGAAGGCGATGGGTGGAGTAGTGCGCCGCATATCGCGCCCTCGCCTGCTCGTCGGCCGCCGGATCGAGCAGCAGCTCGCGGTCCTCGGCGGTGAACAGGAACAGCAGCCGGTAGACCAGGCGAAGCAGGTGTCGGTAGTAGTCCTGCCCGTCGAGCTCGCCGTTCCTGAGCGCGATGCGGAGGTCGGTGTTGGCGGGGTGGGCGAGAAAGCCGCGGCCGAGGCTTGCGATGGCCGCCTCGACGCCCTGACGCAGGCTCTCCCTGGCGCAGGTGCCGCGCTCGGCGGAACTCCTTCGACCAGCGCTCCAGCCAGCAGTCCTCTGCTCGGCCTCGAACCGGGACTGGTGGCAGACCTGCCACAGCAGGGCGAAGTCGGAGTAGACCTCGCCGTCCATCATGGCCTCGGTCGAACTCCACATAGGCCTGGCGGGCGAGCTGCGCGTTGTCGCGGAGCAGGCGCAGGCGCAGACCGTTGAGTAGCGATCCCCCAGAGTCTGTCGTCGCTGGCATTCAGCAGCTCCTGCACCAGGCTGTGCGGGCTCTGGCGCGCGGCGCCGGCAACGCCGGCGGTACGGCGGTCGAGGTCCACGCGCGCCCACCAGGTGCAGCGGGACGCTGCCCACCCGTGGCTGATGCTGAACGCCCGATCGTCGACCTCGACCGCGGGGGCAGCAGTGAGCCGACCGAAGCCCAGCTCCTGCATGAGGACCAGCAGCCAACGCTCACGTGTGGCGGTGGTGGCCGTGTCGCTCTCTGGAAGGGCGTCCAGCGCGCGACGGAACGCGGACCAGGCACCGACAAGGCGGGTCAGGGCGGTTGACGGCCTCGCCGAGGGTCTCGCCCTCGATGAGGTGGTAGTCGGTCGGGGCCAGCCCCTTGAGGTCCCGGTCACCGTCGGCGACGCGTTGCAGGAGCTCCGGGGGAAGCAGCGCGCCCTCGGAGCGGACGGTGGTGAACAGCTCGCGTGACCTGACCTGCATCAGTCACTCACCGGCTGGAAGCAGTAGACGCCGAGCACATCCAGCGGTAGCTCCGGGGTCACCGTCGCCCGCACCGCCCCGTGCCCGCACCCTGCGGTGCGCGGCGAAGGAGTTCGGCCGCACGGGTCGCGGCCGTCGCACCAAGATGGCCTGCGACCTCGTCGAGCTGGTCGATGACGCGGGTGAGGGTGAGACGGGCCTGGTCGGGGGCCAGGTTCGCCGCGGGCCGCGGCGGAGAGCAGTTGGACGGCACGGTCGTCGGTGAGCCATTCGGCGCGCGAGCATGCAGGCGAACGCGAGCAGGCGGCTCTCCTCAGCCAACTGCTGTACGCGGACGCCGCGCCGTGAGGTGACGACATGGTACCGGAACCGCACCAGCAGCAGCGTCGTGAGGTGCTGCACGGCGTGGGTGCGCATGAGTCCACAGCGGGCAGCCACGCCATCCGCGGCGGCATCGAGGGCCGTGTCGGTGACGTAGGAGGCGAGCGTCTCCTGAGGGGTGCGTGCGCACCAGGAGGAATCTCGCGATCCTCGACGGGCGGCTCTGTGCGCACCCGCACCGTTGTGGCGGTGAGGCGGTCCCGCAGATCTCGGTGGGCTTCCGTGAGGTCGAGCTGGAGGGCGCCATCACTGGCGGTGACGGTGCCGCCGAGCGGGGACCGCGCTGCGGATGAAGCGGGCGACGTCGGCGCCGGCGCCGCCTCGCGGGCGGCACGGGACTCGGCGGCGACCTCGTCGACCTGGATACCGGCCTGGGCGAACATCGTGCGCGAGCGGGTCTCGCGCTCGGTGGCGTCGTCCCATTCCTCGTGCAGCCCCTTGCGACGGGGGGCGACGACCTGGTCGTCGAAAGCGCCAGCTGATGGGCCTCCCGTGCGCCCGAGCGGAGGACCAGGCCCTCCAGGATGGCCTCCATCACCATGTCCGAGTCCGCCGGGACGGGCACCGACACCCCAAGGCTGCTGCGGATGGTGCGGTGCTTGCGCAGCAGCACGTCCAGGACGATGCCGTCGATGCGGTTGTCGAGCCGAAGTACGTGATGGCGCGGACGTCCTCGCGCGGCTGCCCGTACCGGTCGACCCGGCCCTCCCGCGCTCGTGGCGGGTGGGGTTCCACGACAGGTCGTAGTGGAGCACCGCGTCGAAGTGCTCCTGAAGGTTGATGCCCTCCGACAGGCAGTCCGTGGCGACGAGGACCCGCTTGTCGTGGTCGGCGAGCTGCAGCACCCGCTGCTCCGCTCGGCGGGTGGCAGCAGGCCGGTGACTGCCTCCACCTGCACGCCACGCAGTGCCGCCGAGGACTCGGCGACGTACTCGGCGGTGGGGATGAACCGGCAGAACCGTGGGCCGGTTGCCGTCGGCGACGAGCTTCTTGATGAGCGTGATCGCGCCCTGGAGTTTGGCGTCGCTCTTCCCGCGCAGGGCGTCGGCCTCGCGGGCCATCTCGAGGAGGCGCCGTCGGTGGCGGGCGTGCTCGTCCTCGGCCAGCTCGGCGTCGGCTCCAGGCGCCGCGTCGAGGGTGTCCATCTCCTCGTCGTCGCCGAGATCCATGACGGTGCGGCGGCCGAGGGCGTCGGCCTCGGCGTCATCCTCCGCGACGATCGCGGCACTCCGGTTCCTGAGCGTCGCGGCGGCAGCGGCCGGGCTGGACCCGAGGGCGCGCAGCAGGCCGAGGGCCGACCACCAGCGCACGCGCTGACGATCGCAACCGCCGCACCCGTGTCGGTGACGGCCTCGCGGGCGTAGTCGAGGACCCGGTCGAACAGCTTCCGGTACTCCGGCGTGAGCGCGTATGTCTCCTCACGCTCAGGCCGCCGCGGGAACGGGGTCTCGCTGTCGGCGTAGCTGCGGATGTCCGCACGGCGGCGTTGCACGAGGTGGCGGGCGACGCGCCGCCGGTGCAGTTCGTTCTGCAGGCCGGCAGTTCGGCCCGGGAGCTGCAGCAGTTCCTCGTCGAGGAGCCCCAGCAACGCACGGAAGGCATCCTCGTTGCCGGGTGCGGCGTGGCGGTCACCAGGACCAAGTGCCGTTCCTGGTTCGCGGCGAGGCGCGCCGCAGGAGTTCGTACCGCTGTTGCCGGCCGCCGCGCCGGCACCCCGGACGGGACGCAGGAGTGGGCCTCATCGACGATCACGAAGTCCGGGCAGGTGCGCAGGAACTCGTCGCGCCGCCGCTCGGACTTGATGAAGTCCATCGGCGACCACCAGCGAGTGCCCGGCGAACAGGGACTCACCCGCGCAGGCCCCGCTCGAGCCGCCGGACGGTTCCGACAGCACCAGCTCCGCGTCGAGGTGGAACTTGGACCACGCCAGCTCCACCTGCCACTGCTCGGCCAGGTGCGGCGGGCAGAGCACCGCCATCCGCTCGATCTCCCCGGAATCGAGCAGCTCTCGGGCGACAAACGATGCCTCGACGGTCTTACCGATGCCGACGTCGTCGGCGATGAGCAGCCGCACCGGGTCCATGCGCAGGGCCATGAGCAGCGGTACCAGCTGGTACGGGCGAGTTCCACCGCGATGTGCCCAGCTGCGGAACGGGCCCGCGCTGGGGCGGACGCCGAGCTGGAGGGCATCGCGCAGCAACCCAGCGGTGCGGGCGTCGCCTGCCTTTGCGGGGTCGGGCGGGTCGAACCGCGCGGGCCGGACGTCGTGTCCTTCCAGCGGCAGGTAGATGCCGGTGGTCTCCCTCGCGCCTCCACCGAGGGGGCGCACCATCGAGGTCCTCGTCACCGCCGGGCAGGACCACCCATTCGCGGCCACGGGCAGAGACGACGACCCGATCGCGAACGTCGTGCTCACGCCGCGGCCTGGGCGTCGAGGGCGGGCTGCAGGAACTCGCACGCGTCACCCTACGTGACCCAGCACCTCCGTCACGGGCGCGAGTGAGCGCCGCTGGGAGCTGGCGCTCCCCTCCCCGAAACTCCGCGCGGTCCTGATCGTCGCCGGAGAGGTTCATCAGGTAGCGGTTCGGGATGGAGTCCTTGGAGGCGTCGATGACGACGGCCATCTTGAACTCCAGGCCCTTCGCGCGGTGCATCGTGACCAGCTGAACCGCGTTCTCGGAAGACACGGCCGCCGTTCTGCCGCAAGACGTATGTCGGCACATCCCAGTGATGGAGACGCAGCGCGGCGTACATTGCTCAACTGGGCCTTCGTGCGGGCGAACACGGCGATCTCGTTCGGAGCCACGCCACGCTCGACGCACTCGTTCACGTGCTCCGCGATGTAGTCGTACTGCTCCGCAGGGCTCGAGAAGGCGATGGCGGTGGGCGCGACCCCTGCACGAGGTGCTGAGGGTCTCGTTGCGTGTTCCTTGGCGCCGTCGGGTCGTCGCCCGTGGTGAGGATACGTCCGCGAACCTGCGGATCTCCTCGGTCGTGCGGTAGTTGATCCGCGGCACCCGGGCACGGCCACGCACCTCGATGCCCGCGCTGCGCAGACTCGTGCGGTGCGCGTAGATGCGCTTGTCCGCCGTCCCCGAGGCACCATCAGCCCGTTCGGCCGGTCACCACCGAGGGCGGCCACCGAGGCGCAGGGCCTGCACGGAGGTCCTGTACCTCGTCCACGATCACCGCGTCCATGAGGACTGGGCCTCGCTCGACTCGAGAAGCTCCCCGCGCGGTGCGGCACATGCCCTGCCAGTCGGTGAGGTTGCCGGCGCGCATGTAGTCCCTGACGCGCGCGAACACGGCCCATACGTCCTTGCGCTGCACGGCGGTGAGCGGGGTGCCGCGCCCCGCACGGTTCGCGGTGCGGTAGTCGTCCCACGTGTCGACGCCCTGCGCCTGGATGACGAGGTTCCACTCGGCGACCATCGCGGACGTTCCGAGAGGAAGGTCGCCCGACTGCCGGAACCGTTCGATCAGCTCCCGGATCTTCTCGTCGTCGAGAACCTCCTTCGGCGCCAGACCAGCGTCGCCCACGATCTTGCGCGCCACCTGATGGACGGTGCTCACGTCGACCCACGCGCGCTCCTCGCCCTCACACAGCAGGTCGAGACTCTGCTCGACGTTCTGGCAGAGCGTCGTGACGGCTGGTGAGCAACACTCGCTTGCCCTGACGGGCGAGATGCCGCGCCCGGTGCAACGCGACCACCGTCTTGCCCGTCCCGGCCGTGCCCGTCACCTTCGCCGGTCGAAGTCTGCGGACACGATGCCCCGCCGGGCGGATGCGGAACGCGATCCATGTCGCCAGGGGCCTTCAGCAGGCGCTCGAGGTCGTCCAGATCCGGTACGACACTTCCATCGGTCGAGGGGATCGCAGGGTCGAAGCTCGGTGTCACCACGACCGGCGCCGGAGGTGGAACCATCTTTCCCGTTCGCCACGTCGAACAGCCGCTCGGCGACATCGTCCGGAAACTTGGCGAGGCCTTCGAACAAGGCTTCGTGGTCGGTGATCTTCCGGAGATACGGCAGCCACTCGGCCGGAGCGCCCAAGCTCAGCAGGTAGTCGTCGGTGTGCGCTTGGAAGATTGGAGGCTCGGGCGAATCCGCCGATGCCCCTCCCGGCTTCTTGTCGGGGAACACTTCCTCCAACGGCGGATACACCTGAATGGTGTTGGTGATCTTGTTGCGGACGATGCGGCGACGTTCGGCCCAGGCGTACGGCATCATGGTGGTCGACGTACAACAGGTAGTCGTCGGGTCCATCGCGGAAGACGATGGCGCGGAGGTCCTGCGTGACCCGTGCGGACCGCACGTCCTTCGAGTTCGTGCGATCCAACCGTTCCATGCTGATGCCGGGACGCGTCTTGTCATCGAAGTACCGCGTCAGGAACTCGACGACCTGCGCGGCACCGCGCTGGCCGAGCTTGGTCGTCGCGTCGAGGAACCCCTTCTCGACACCAACGCTCATCGGTCCACCCCAAGACCGTCGAGGATCGAGTCGGCGGCTCCCGGACTCGTGACGTCCAGCGAAACCTCGTCGCCCTTGTCTTCGATGGCCTCCATCACGCCTTCGTGCCCGTCGGACGTCACGTCAACGAGGTGGAGGACACGGCCGTTCGACCGAACGATGGCGGCGGACATGCCGACGACCTCACCCCCATCGAGCACGTCACCGCCGGAAGCACGCCCACGTCGAGTCCCCGCTGGATCAACGTCTCGATGATCGGCCGCCAGCCAGCGTCGAACAGGTCGAGATCCGGGCCATCGGAACTGGGCGGTGGGGGCGGCACCTTCGCGGACGTGGGCGCTCCCCCGAGCTGGAACACGTGCAGATGCTTTTTCATCGAGCAGCGCGTTCCAGGTCGCAGGATCGGGGCCCGAACCGCCAGCACCGTGTAGCCGGCGCTCGTCATGCACGACGTCTTGGTGGCGTCGTATTCGGTCTTCGCCCGATCCTGGTGGTGCGGTCCGTCGATGTACACCGCGGTCAGCGAGCCCCGGTACAGGAAGTCGGGGCGGGTGCCGCAGGTCGGGATGAACGTCTGCGCGTCGTCCGGAAGGCGGAGCCCTCGTGCCACCAGGCAGTCGAGCCACTCGCGCTCCAGGTTCGAATCGCACCGGGCCCGGAGCAGCTCCGGGTGGTTCGCCGGCCCGGCCTGCACGGCACCGCGAGCCAGGGTGAGCAGGACCTCCCGGATGGCCTTGCGGTCCAGATGGTCGTGAAACCGCTGGTTGCCGTAGCTCATCAGGCAGTCGTAACAGGCGGCCTCGCAGGCCTCGGCCATGTGCGCCGCGGTGCCGAGGTCCTCGCCCGTTCCGGATCGAAGTGGCAAAGGCGAAGCGCTTGCCGCGCGACCTCCGGCAGGGCGTGCGCGTCCTCGGTGAGATGACGCAGCACCCCCGCGCCGCCTTCGGCTGACTCGTAGAACAGCAGCGCGCCAGGGTGGTCGACGTTCGGCAGCGGTTCGGCGGCGAGCTCCGAGGGCTCCAACTGATAGACGACCTGGACGGCGTTCGTGAGCGCCGTCATGAGCGACAGCATCGCGGTGGTGTCCAGCCGAGCTGCCGGGGTGAGCGTCAGAAGGTTCCGGCGGTCCTCGACGAAGGGCACGACGCGGTTCTGCTGGGCGCTCATGGGGTCCTGCTGGTCGTCCTGCTGCTCCTCGTTGCGCGCCCAGTAGCCGGACTGGGTGTCGAGCACGAAGCCGAGCTGGTTCGGGTTGGAGCGGCGGCGCCAGCCGAGGTTGATGCGCCAGATGGTGGCCGCTGGGCCGTAGGCCATCTGCACGAGCGGAGTGGCGCCGTCGGTGGCGCGCGCCAGGCGCTTCACCTCATGGCCGTCGCGCGTTGCGAAGCGTAGGCCGGTGACGATCTCGTAGCCCAGGCGCATCCGCTCCTCCTCGTCGGAGGTGATGCGCTGACGCCGGCGGGTGGAGACGTTGGTGAGCCGCAGCAGCTGACGGAGCTGTCCGCCGAGGAGCGCGCCGCAGTGATCGCAGATCTCGGCCGACCAGTTCGGCGTGACCTCGTGCAGGTATCCGCATGAGTCGCACCGCTTGGCCTCGCGCAGCGGCAGGGAGCTGTCCCCGGACTCACTGGTCTCGATGGGGAGGGTCACCTGGTTGACCACGTACCGGGCACCCTCGTGGTAGATCACGCTCCGGGGCCCGAATTCCGAGATCGCCAGGAACCTCGGTCGGCTGATGTAGTCGCCGTCGCGCTTGGTCCGACGACGAGCGGGGATGAACGCCGCGAGCGGCAGGCGCGGGAAGCTGTAGCCGGGGAGGAAGCCCTCGCTGGCGAAGTACCGGTAGCTGTAGAAGTCGGACTGGGCGAGGTCCTCGTCGCGTGACTCCAGCAGGTAGAGCTGGGTCACCGCCTGGCCGCGGAGCCGCTCAGCGCGCCGGCGCTCGTCCATGGGCCGGGAGACGTCCGCAGAGATCTTGTCCTGCAGGTCTCGCTGCGCCTGCGCGGCGCGGTACATCGACCGCCACCGGTCGCAAGCCTCGTCGAACCGCCGCGGCGCCTGGTTGACCGCATCGTCGAGCCAGGCGTCGTGGAACCAGTCGACGTCGCCCAGCTCCGCCCGCACCGACGCCATCAACCCTGATGCACGAGCCAGAGCCCGCACACGGGCGTGCTCGCTGGCGAAGTCCGTCGCGAGGCCGTCCCTAACGGGCAGATCGGGGTGAGCGAGGTCGAGGACGTCCGCGAGGCTGCTGCCCAGGTCGGCCCCCGTCTCGGCGAGCCACAGGGCGTGGACATGGGCGCGGACCAGATCCTCGTTCCCGAGGTCGAGTCGCGGGGGCGCCACCTGCCCGGCGACCATCCGCTGGGGACGCCGGAAGAAGTACTGGTCGTGGGGGCTGCCGGTAGAGCAGTAGGTGACGACCAGGGCAGGCTGCCCCGATCGGCCCGCACGGCCGCTGCGCTGCGCGTAGTTCGCCGGGGTCGGCGGGACGTTGCGCATGTTCACGACGTTCAGCTCGGAGATGTCGACGCCGAGCTCCATCGTGGGGGAGCAGAACAGCACCGGAAGGCGCCCCTGGCGGAACGCCTGCTCCCGATCCTCACGGTCGGCCGCCGGCACCTGGGCCGTGTGCTCGCGTCCCTCGAGGTCGGGCGCTTCGAGCGCCTCCCTGCGGTAGAGGTCGAGGAAGAACGAGTTGGGCGCGCGAAACCCAGACGGCGGGCGTGGCGTGCGCACGGGGTCGGTCGGCACATCGATCCCCTCGCCCGCCCGCCACACCATCGCGCCCGCGTTGACGCGGTAGCCCGGCACGTCACCGGGACCATCCACGGGCCGAACGAGACCGGCGTCGGCGAGCACCTCAAGGAGGTCGCGCATGATGATCTCGGCGTCCTCGCCGGAGAGCCGCTCACCGTGGTCCGGGAACGTGACGGTCCGCCGGAGCAGGCGGCCGAATCCCCCGCGTGCCGAGAGGTAGAAGGCGAACCGGCTGTCGCCTTGTCGGCGCGGACGGGGGTACGCGATGGACCAACTGGTCATCGGCTCGTCGGGATCGAGAGCCCACCGGCCCGCCAGGAACTGACCGCTGCGCTGGGCGATCTGCTCCTGGTGGAACGGGTCGAGGTACATGACCTCGATGGCGAGTTCACGGCGCAGCGTGTCGAGGAGGATCCGCGCGACTGCCTCACGCGCTTGCGGCGAGGCGCCGGCCAGAGCCGGGTGCTTGCCCTTCCAGTCCTCGTCGGCCTCACATGCCGAGGTGAGCCACTTGTAGGAGATGTGCAGCAACCCCGTCTGCTCGAGGTTCGGCGAGGTGATCCGCCAGCCGCGCTGCTGGTCGAGGTACGTGCGGTAGCCGACGACCTCGCGGAAGACCTTCTCCACCGACTCACGCTCGCCGAACTTCGCGGACGGATTGGCCGCGTAGGCCTCCATCGGGACGTTCATCGCCTCCGCGACGCGCGCGGCGAGGAGGTCGTACTCGACTCCTTCGGGTCCGGCTGTCGACAGTGCCTGGAACAAGCCGGCGCGCAGCACGCCGACCTCGACGAAGTCGTTGAAGTGCCCGGCCTGGAGCGAGGCATCCTGGCGGTTGTCGGTGAAGCTCAGGAGCTTGCGAGCATGCTCGGGAACACCCTCGGGGTCCTCGCGCAGGCCGCGGATGAGCGAGCCGCCGATGATAGTGGTGGCGGTCGAACGCCCCTCGGAGCCGAGCGTTCCCACCTTCCCGAAGTCCGCCGCGCGTCCCGAGTAGGCGACGCCGCAACACAGACACATACGGAAGGGGCTCGGCATGAAGCTCGCCTCCACGCCCTCGGCTCCCACCTCTCCTCGCGGCGCGACGCTGAGCGCTTGAGGGAGGTGGCCGCGGAACGAGGACTTCAGCCTGCCGTTCGCCTCCAGCCAGTCGTCAGGGACGCGTTCCAGCACCTCGGCGGGGTCCGTGGGCCACGGGTTCTCGGGCGATGCGTAGAGGTAGCCGGGGATGCCGGTCTTGTCAGCGTCACGTCCTGTGGGGTCGCGAGGTTCCAGGCGCTCGTCCTCACCGGACTTCACCAGCTGGACCGCGTAGTACTCCTGCCCGCATTCGCGGCAGAACACCAGCGGGAAGAGCCGCCGTTCCCTGCCACCCGGCGCCCAACTGCGGCCGTTCACCGTGATGTACCGGGCATCTGGCGACTCGATGGTCGCGTAGGCGGTGTCACCCCGGGAGATGAACTGGTGCACGCGGAATGCAAAGACCGGGAACGGCGCGTCGTCGCGCTGGATCGCCTGTCCACGCATCAGGGTGGCCTCGATCGCCGACCGGCAGAGCTCCGCGGGGTGCCCGGTCGCCTGTGCGAGCTCCTCGGCGAGACCTCCCGGACCCTCCCCGGGCAGCGGGTCTGCCCGACGTAGATCACCGGTGGCGGGATCGCGCGCGATACCGACGCGATCCTCAAGCCAGCTGGCCAGCGGGTCGGCTCGGAAGGCGGCGAGGTCAGCGGGAGGGCCTGCGGGGCTCGAAACTCGACTGGTGAGCTCCCCGATGAAGCCGGGGTCGGTGACGTCACGTTCCGCGGTGGACCGGCGCAACGTCTCGCCGACCACGTTGTCGGGAGGCAGATCCGTACCGAACAACCTGGAAGCCACCGTCGCGATCTGCGCCCGTTGCTCGGCCGGCGTGCCGGGCCCCGCGAGCGTCGCCGACGTCCCCACGCACTGCAGGTGCTTCACACCACTCGCTTCACGGACGCGCCGAACCAGCATCGCGACGTCGGATCCCTGCCTGCCACGGTACGTGTGGAGCTCGTCGAGGACGAGGAAGCGCAGGTTCGACGCCTCCTGATGGCTTCGCTCGTACGGCCGGGTCAGCAGCAGCTCGAAGAGCATCACGTAGTTCGTGAGGATCACGTCCGGCGGATCGAGGCGGATCTCGTCCCGCGTCTTGCGGTCCTCCTGCCCGGTGTACCGAGCGACGCGCGCCGGCGCGCCCCCGGAGACGCCGTGGGCCAGGAACTTCTCCCAGCTCCTCCATCTGGCTGTTGGCCAGGGCGTTCATCGGGTAGACCACGGTCGCCCGCACGCCCGCCTCCGGAGCCCTCACGGAGGACGAGGTCGCGATCGGGACGATGTAGGAGAGGCTCTTGCCGGAGGCCAGTGCGGTCGTCAGCACATGCTCTGGTCGTTGGCCGCTAGGTCGATCGCCTGTGCCTGGTGGCGGTGCAGCCGGAGCGGCTTCCCAGGCCGGGTCGTCGACGCTCTTCCCTGCTCGGAACACCAGGCTGCAGGTGGGGTGGAGTCGGCCCGCGGCGACCAGGTCGTCGACGGCTCCCCCAGGCGCGAACGCGGGGTTGAGCTGGACGCGGGCCGGAGGCCACAGGAGGCCCTCCTCTAAGGCCCCGTCGACGACCTCGCTGATCCGGTCGTCTCGGATGCTCAGGAAACTGGTCACGTATCCGCGGTAGTCCTCGAGAAGACCCCTACGCAGACCAAAGACGTCCATGCCAGCCGCTCTCCCTCACTCGACCCCGCTCGGGCTGGATATCACGCACAACGAGTGAGAACCACAACTGTCCGATGGTCCAGTGAAACGATGCGCGGGCTGTTTCACGACTCCCGAATCCTGGCTTGTGTCTCACATGCGGGAGTCCAGCGATCGGGAGCCGTTGCCTACGCCCGACTTTCGCCTTACACGTCTTGGTATGGGGCGCGAGGCATGAAGCAGTGGCTCCTCAAGAGGGACCGTGGGACTCATACGCGGCTGAGCCGCACCGTCATGGCCGTTGGCGCGGTCGGCTGCCTCGCTGCGTCAGCCTGGCTCTACCTGGCGCCGCTCGCGCAGTCCCTGGAGACCCGCACGACCGAGACGGGATCAACCGGCTCGATCTTGACCGTCGCGAGTCGCGAAGAATCTCAATACTCGCCGCTCGCAGTAGTGGCCCTCCTCGGTGCGGCTTTCGTACTTGCCGTTGAGTCCGCTTGGAACGGACGCGTCCGCTTCGTCTTTCAAGGGAGCTCGTTCCAACGAAGCCGTGACGCGGACGCCCTTGAGAGCGAGTCCGCCTACAAGGGGGCAGACAGTGACGCAGCGGACGATCCGGTAGACAGGATCAGACTCGAAGCTGAGTCGCTTGCGGCGGGCGAAGCTGCAGCACTAGCCGACGAGGGGCGCACTACCCGAGGCAGTCAGACGGAACTGATCGAGCGCCGGAAACGCGAGCTGGAGGGGCAGCTCGAACGTCTACTGGAACGAACCAGAGAGGCCCTGGCGGGCTTGGGGTTGGAGGCAGTTGGGCGCCCTGAAGGAGTCACCATCCCTCCCTGGCCGCGACGACGCGGTAGGCCTTACACCTATCGCCCCGACCTCGTCTTTCGTCGCAGCGCTGAGGCAGGTGGGGAATCAGGGGGCGCAGGACATCTCGAGGCGGCGGGCAACTTCCAGATTGGCATTGAGTTCCTTCCCGACACAGGCCGGCGACCCGACACTGGCGTGCTTGAGAAATTCGCGAAAGCAGCACTTTGGGCTTCAGAGCAGGGCGATGACTCGGTTGTATTCGTGGTCACCTCCGAGCAGCCGCAATTCTCGATGGACCTCTCCCCGCGCGTCAGGTTGGTCCCAGTCGATCAACTCCGTGAAGTCGCGTCGCACGCTCTGAGAACGCCCTAGCGATGAGGGGTCAGTCTGGAAGCTGGCCGCCAACGCACCCGCAGGGCGCGACCTGCCTACGCCACTCCCGCCACCACTCCCACCCCGATTGCGATAGCCGCGATCCCGAACACTTGACGCTTCACGAGCCGCTCGCGGTAAAGGAGAAAGGCGAGCACGGCGGCGAGGGCGCTGAACTGGCTGGCGACGACTGAGGTGACGGCGATCGAGTCCCTCGCCCCGAAGGCGAAGCAGATGAGGCCGCACACCTCGAGGACGCCCGTGACGATCGCCCAGTAGACGGGCTTGCCGAACCGGCCGGGGCGGACCCCGAACGGCAGGGCCGCCAGCAGAGCGGTCACCCCCACCAGGCGAGCCGGGAGGGCGACCCACGTCGCGGGCACCGCGTCCGCGGCCTTACCGCTGGCGAAGAGGGTCACCGCGAACACCGTCGCCGCGCCAAGGGCGAGCAGGATCGCCACCCCCAGGGTGTCCTTCTTGCCATCCGCGTTCGTCCCTTGGCCCAGGGCCACCAGGGCGACCCCGCCGGCCACGATGGCCAGGGCGATCAGCGTCAGCACCCCGGGGCGTTCGCCGTCGACCACGGAGATCACCGCCGCGAGCGCGCCCTCGGTTGAGACCAGGGCGGCGACGACGCCCACGTGCCCCTTCGCGAAGGCCGCATAGGAGAGGCCCAGGCCGAGGACGTTCATGGTGCCGGCGAGTGCGAGCCAGGCGATGGAGCCGCCGTCGAGGTCGTCGGGCCATCCGCCCAGGGCCGCGAGGGGGACGGCCAGGGCGATGCCGGTGAGCATCACCCACGACAGGGTCGGGAGGGTGCCGATGCTGCGGGAGCTGCGGGACGCGGTCATCGCGGCGACCGCCCAGATAAGGGCGACGCCGAGGCCGAAGATGAGGGCGGTCACGGTGCGCCATCCGTGGAGAAGGTGTCGCACACCGACGGGTCGCCCACCTCCGCGCCCAGGCGCACCGACTCCGCGACCGGTGCGGGGGCGGCGGCCGCCAGCCGCGCCGGCGACAGCAGGGTGCGGCCCCACGCTCCGGCCAGGCACGCCACCATCTCGTCCCGGTCCCGCTCCAGCTGCGGCTTGGTCTCAGGCTTCTCACGACGCGCGAGCTCGATGCGTCCCGGAATGCCCAGCAGGCGCATCACGTGCTCCGCCGCGGCGTCGCCCACCGAGTAGACCTCCAGCGCGGCCGGGTCGTTGGCCGGCTCGGTGAGATCCCTGACGGGCCGCTGGATCTGCGGCGCCCACGCGCGCCCCGCATCATCGAAGGCCCTGCGCCAGTCGGTGAAGGCACGCTCCTCCGCCCAGTCCGCGAAGGCCTGGGGCTGTTCCCCGGCATCGGGGGCGTCGGAGGGGAGAGCGCCCGCGGGGAACGCCGGCAGCTCGGCCAGGGGATCGGCGATGGCGTTCACGCGGTTCGCCTCTCCGCCGAACAGGTTCCCCCCGAGGATCACGATCGCGAACAGGATCGCCACGCCGAGGACCAGCCCCCAGCGCGACAGCAGGGGCATACCGGGGAGCCCACGGCGCGCGGCGGGAGGGGGCGGCGGGTCGTCGTCGGGGTCGGTCACCAGGGCAGGCGGCCGGGATGGGTGAGGGCGTGCCGCTCCCCCTGCCGGGCGTGCTCGATCCTAATGAGCGCCGACTGAACGGCGACGTCGACGGTGGGGTTGAGCTGCAGCTCGGCGCGGGTGTGCTCCAGCTCCTCGATCGCCCGCTCGCAGAACTCCGGCTGAGCACCGATCTGCAGCTGTTCCAGGAAGTGGCGGTTGCGGATGCTGGTCTCGGCGTGGCTGACGGCCATGGCGTCGGCGACGATGCCCGCGGCACCCGCAAGGATGACGGCGTCCCAGCCGTCGCTGATCATGCCGGCGGCGCTACTTCTCCTGGTCCTCGGCCTTCTTGGCGGCGGTCTTGCCGCCGCGCTTGCCTCCAGTTCGGCGGCGGTGGCGCGCAAGGTCGAGTTCCTGGCTGGGGTTCTGGGCGGCGGCGTACTCATGCGGGCCTGCGCGTCGTCCACTAGCTGACAGCCGGACCTGCCGCAGCGAGATGTTCAATCCCATGACCGAACCGACTTCGCGCATCGACCGGTAGAAGGCATCCCCGGCAAGCGCCGACCAGGGCCACCGTCCGACCTCGCGAGGGCCTCTGCCTGGACCGTTAAGCGCCATTCGATGAGCCGCTGACTGATCGCCCGCCAGCCCGGATTCCTGAACGGCACGGGGACGCAGCAGGACCGAATCGTCGGCAACCAGGTCTTCAGGTCGGTCGCTAATGAGGATCAAGCTGTGCGGAGGTGGCTCCTCCAGCGGCTTCAGCACGCGACGTCCCGCAGGCGCTCGGCGCCCTCGACGATGACGACGCGGCACCGTCCGACGACGGGGCGGGAGGCGAGGTCGCGGAGGGCGTCCTCCAGGTCCTCCAGCAGGATCTGGGCGCCGGAGGCGCGCACGACCGACAGGTCGAGGGAGGCGCGGTGGGCCTCCTCGTCGGGCATCCCGATGAGGTGATGGGCCACGGAGACGGCGGCCTCGCGCTTGCCGGTGCCGGGTGGCCCGGTGAACAGGAACTGCTGCGGCACCCGCCCGTGGGCGAACGCCCCGGCGAGCACCTTGGTGGCGAGCGGCTGGTCGGGGATGTGGATCACTGAAGGCTTTCGAGGTGCTGCATCACCGCGGCGTGGACGGCGTCGGCGTCGCCGGAGCCGTCGATGAGCACGACGCGCTCCGGGAACCGGCGGGCCAGCTCACGGTACGCCTCGGCGGCGGCCTCCTGGAAGGCGCTGCCCTCGGCCTCGATGCGGTCGTCGCCGTCCCCGGACCGCCGCCAGGCGGCGGTGGCGGCGGGCACGTCGATCACCAGGGTGAGGTGCGGCAGGCAGCCGTCGACGGCGGTGCGGTTGGCCTCCAGCACGGTCTCGATGCCGAAGCCGCGGGCGGCGCCCTGGTAGGCCAGGGACGAGTCGACGAAGCGGTCGCTCACCACCCAGGCGCCGCGGGCGAGGGCGGGGCGGATGACCTGGGCGACGTGCTGGGCGCGGGAGGCGGCGAACAGGTGGATCTCGGCGGCGGGGGCGACGCTGCCCTTGGGGGTGTCCAGCAGCAGGCCGCGGATGGCCTCGCCGAGGGGCGTCCCGCCGGGCTCGCGGGTCTCGACGACCTCCAGGCCGCGGCGCCGCAGCACCTGGGCGAGCATGCGGCCCTGGGTGGACTTCCCGGACCCGTCGATGCCCTCCAGCGAGAGGAAGCGGCCGGTCACCAGGGGTTCGCGCGGTCCGCGACGATGAACAGCAGCCCGCCGATCGCGGCGATCACCACCCACCCCACGTACTTGGCGTACCGGGGCGCGTTGAGCACGGGCGTGCGGCCCTCCGCCTGCGCGCGCAGCCGGGCGTACACCTGGGGCCGCGGGCCCCCCTCGTCCGGTCCGGTGCGTCCCACCCGCCGAGTCCCCCCATCCGTTCTGTTGTCCCGCTTACGTTCCTGGTCCACACTTCGCCCCGGTGGCCGGCGGTCACCGGGACCGTTCGAGGCTACCAGGGGGCTGCGTGAGCGCTGCCATCGTCACCGGCGGAGCCGGATTCATCGGATCGAACCTCGCCGACGCGCTGCTCGCGCAGGGCCGCGAGGTGCACATCGTGGACAACCTCGTCCACGGCAGCACCGCCAAGCTGCCGCCGGACGCCGTGTTCCACGAGATGGACATCCGCGACGCCGACGGCATGAAGGCCCTCGCCCACGAGTTCGCGCCGCGCACCATCTTCCACCTCGCCGCCCAGGCGGACGTGCGGAAGGCCATCGAGGAGCCCGGCTTCGACGCCGACGTCAACGTCATCGGCATCATCAACGTGCTGGAGGCGGCCCGCGCGGTGGGCGCCAAGGTCATCTTCGCCAGCACCGGCGGCGCCGGCTACGGCGAGTACGAGGGCCTGCCGATCCCCACCCCGGAGACCTGCGAGACCCGGCCGCTGTCCCACTACGGGCAGAGCAAGATGTGCGGCGAGGGCTACTGCGGCCTGTACGGGCGCCTCTACGGCCTGCACACCGTGGTGCT
>JAXLST010000025.1:0-47678 GCA_046330435.1 Thermoleophilia bacterium
CCGGCGTGTTTGCCGAGCACCGCGGCCCGGATGATCCCCTGCAGGTCCTCATCGGTCGCACCGTGGCGCAGGGGGCCGCGCAGGTCGGTCTCATCCGTGGCGAACAGGCAGGTCCTGAGCATGCCGTCGGCGGTGACCCGCAGCCGGTCACAGGCCTGGCAGAACGGTTCGGTGACCGAGGACACGAACTGCAGGTGCCCGGCCCCGTCGGCGTACCGCCAGTTGGTGGCGGGTGCCGAGGGCCGCTCACGGTCCAATGGTTCGATGGGCCAGCGGGCACCGATCATCTCCCGCAGCTCCGCCCCGGTCATCACGTGCTCCCGGGTCCATTCCCGGGAGGCATCCAGCGGCATCGCCTCGATGAACCGCACCACATACGGCCTGCGGCGGGCGAGCTCTGCCAGGGGCAGCACGTCGGGTTCGCTGATCCCGCGCAGCACCACCGCGTTGACCTTGATCGGCCCCAGCCCCGCATGCACCTCACAGGCCGCAAGGCCCTCCAGGACACGGTCCAGGTCACGGCGACGGGTGATCTGGGCGAACCGCTCCGGGTCCAGGGAATCGACGCTCACGTTGACCCGGTCCAGGCCGGCATCCACCAGGGCGCCGATGTGCCCGGCCAAAAGGACCCCGTTGGTGGTGATCGACACCTCCCGGATCCCGGACGTGCCCTTCACGTCCCCGATGATCCCGGCGATGTCCGGGCGCACCAGCGGCTCGCCGCCGGTCACCCGCACATCGGTGACCCCGAGCCCTGCGAACACCCCCACCAGCCGCGCCAGCTCCGCCCTGGTGAGCACCTCGTCCCGGCCCAGCCACGGCATGCCCTCGGCGGGCATGCAGTACCGGCACCGCAGGTTGCAGCGGTCGGTCACCGACAACCGCAGCGAGCGGTGCACGCGCCCGAAGGTGTCGCTGAGCTGCCGGTGGCGATGCGTCATGGTCCCCGCGTTCCCCGTCATCGCGGTCGCATGCCGCGGTCACGGAATTATTCTGTGCAAGTCTGAAGATAATCATCCGGCCGGTGAAAGGGGAGACCGCCATGACGGACCGGGAGTGGATCGGGGCGTTCGCCAGTGCCCTCGGGGTGCCGGAGCCCGACCCCGAGGAGTTCCAGGCGCTGCTCGACCTGGCCGGCGTCGCCGCCCACGCCTCGCGCCGCACCGCGGCCCCGGTGGCGTGCTGGCTCGCCGCCCGCTCCGGGACGGCCCCCGACGAGGCCCTGGAGCTCGCCCGCACGATCGCGCCGCCCGCCGCGTGACCCCGCCGCGCGCCGTCTCCCCCGCCCGGGCCCTCGAGGCCGCCCGTGCGATGGCCCCGGCCACCCCCGGCCAGGAGGTGGCCTTCACCGAGGCCGTCGGCCGCCGCCTCGCGGAGGCCGTGACCGCGGCGCGCGACCTGCCCGCGGCGGATGCGGCCGCGATGGACGGCTGGGCGGTGCGGGCCTCCGGCGCCGTTCGCCGGGTGCGGGTGGCGGGGGAGAGCGTCGCGGGCCGGCCCTTCCCGGGCGCGGTCCCCGACGGCGGGGCGTGCCGCATCGCGACGGGCGCGCTGCTGCCGCCCGGCACCGACGCCGTGCTGCGCCTGGAGGACGGGTCCGCCGGTGCGGACGGCGTCCTCGTCGTCCCCCCGCTCGCGCCGGGGCGGGACGTCCGGCCGCGGGCGTCCGAGGTCGCCGCCGGGACGGTGGTGTTCCCGGCCGGCCACCTGCTGCGGGCCCATGACCTGGGGGTGCTCGCCGCCATCGACCGGCCGGGGGTTCGGTGCCACCGGCGGGTGCGGGTCGCGCTGGTGGGCAGCGGCGATGAGCTGGTGGACCCGGGCGACACCGGCGGCCGCCCGGAGGTGGTCATCGACTCCAACGTGCCGATGCTGGCCGCGCAGGTCGCCGCCGCGGGCGGGGAGCTCGTGCACGCCGCGCGCGTGCCCGACGGCCCGGGCGACCTGGAGCGCGGCATCGCCGCCGCGCGCGCGGCGAACCCCGACGTGCTGGTGACGGTGGGCGGGGCGTCGGTGGGCGACCGCGACCACGTGCGCCGCACTCTCGGCCTGCTGGGTGCCGTCGCGCTCGCCGACGGGCTGCTGGCCCGTCCCGGCCACCCGGTGTGGCTCGGCGCCCTGGACGGCATGCCGGTGCTGGCGCTCCCCGGCAACCCGGGGGCCGCCCAGGTGATGTTCCACCTGCTCGGGCGCGCCCTGCTGGGCGTGCCGGACCCCTGGACCCCGACGGTCGTGGCCCGCGAGATCCGCGGGCGCGAGCGCGACGACCTGTTCGTCCGCTGTGCGGCGACGCCGGAGGGACTCGTCCCGCTGGAGGACCAGCGCCCGGCCTCCGTGCGCGCACTCGGGACATGCGACGCCCTCGCGTGGGTCCCCGCCGGCGGCGGCGTGGCCGCCGGGGGCCCGGTCGCGGCCAGCCGGCTCGCCTGAGACCCGCCCGGGTTCCGTAGTTCCCCGCAGCAGGTCCGCTCGAGAACGCGGATGGCCCACCCGACCATTTTTCACACGATCTCATAGAGAAATCGGCGGGGGGTGGACGGTGGCACCGGTTGGATCAAGCGGCGTGCGGAGCTTCTTCTCCAAGCTCAGGCCCGCCGAGGGCTGGAGCGAGCAGGACGCCCGCGGCCGCGGGTGGGAGTCGGCGTACCGCGGGCGCTGGCAGCACGACCGCATCGTGCGCTCCACGCACGGCGTGAACTGCACCGGGTCGTGCTCGTGGAAGGTGCACGTGAAGGAGGGGATCGTCACCTGGGAGACCCAGCAGACGGACTACCCCGCCAACGGCGCCGACGTCCCGGACTACGAGCCCCGCGGCTGCCCCCGCGGCGCGTCGTTCTCCTGGTACGTCTACTCCCCGCTGCGCGTCCGGTACCCGTACGTGCGCGGCGACCTCATCACCCGGTACCGCCGGCGCCTCGCCGAGCTGGGCGACCCGGTGGAGGCGTGGGCCGCGCTGGTGGGCGACCCCGAGGACCGCCGGGCCTACACCTCCCAGCGTGGCAAGGGCGGGTTCGTGCGCGTGTCCTGGGACGAGGTGGCCGACATGGTGGCCGCCGCGCACGTCCACACGATCCGCCGCTGGGGTCCGGACCGGGTGGTCGGGTTCTCCCCGATCCCCGCCATGTCGATGGCCTCGTACGCCGCGGGCGCGCGCTTCTACTCCCTCACCGGCGGGGTGCTCACCAGCTTCTACGACTGGTACGCCGACCTGCCGCCGGCCTCCCCCCAGATCTGGGGCGACCAGACCGACGTGCCGGAGTCCGCGGACTGGTGGAACGCCACCTACCTGATGATGTGGGGCTCCAACATCCCCATGACGCGCACGCCGGACGCGCACTTCATGACCGAGGCCCGGTACAAGGGCCAGAAGACGGTGGTGGTGTCGCCGGACTACTCCGACCACACCAAGTTCGCCGACGACTGGCTCGCCCCGCAGCCCGGCACCGACGGCGCCCTGGCGATCGCGATGGCCCACGTGATCCTCCGGGAGTGCTACGTGGAGCGCGAGGTCCCGTACTTCCGGGACTACGCCAAGCGCTTCACCGACCTGCCGTTCCTCGTGAACCTGCACGAGCGGGACGGCGCCCACGTGGCGGGCGGCTTCCTGACCGCGGCGCAGCTCGGCACCGGCGGCGAGCACGCCGACGCCAAGACCGTGGTGTGGGACGAATCCTCCGGTGCCCCGGCGGTCCCGAACGGGTCCATCGGGTTCCGCTGGGGCACCGAGGGCGAGGGCCGCTGGAACCTCGACCTGGAGGGCATCGACCCCGCGATCACGCTCATGGGCCGCCACGAGGAGCTGGTGGCCGTCAACCTGCCCCGCTTCGACACCGGCCTCACCGAAGGCGGCGGGATCATGCGGCGCGGCGTCCCCGCCCGCCGCGTGAACGGGCACCTGGTGACCACCGTGTTCGACCTGCTGGCCGCCCAGCTGGGCGTGGGCCGCGAGGGCCTGCCCGGCGACTGGCCGGCCGGCCTGGACGACCCGGAGCCCTGCACGCCGGCCTGGCAGCAGGAGCTCACCGGCGTGGACGCCGCCACCGTCACCCGCGTGGCCCGGGAGTTCGCCCGCAACGCGGAGCGCACCAACGGCCGGTCGATGATCGTGATGGGGGCGGGGACCAACCACTGGTACCACTCCGACCTCATCTACCGCTCCATGCTGAGCCTGGTGGTGCTGTGCGGGTGCCAGGGCGTCAACGGCGGCGGCTGGGCGCACTACGTGGGGCAGGAGAAGGTGCGCCCCATCACCGGTTTCAGCCAGGTGGCGTTCGCACTGGACTGGACGCGGCCGCCGCGGCAGCAGGCCGCCACGCCGTTCTGGTACCTGGCCACCGAGCAGTGGCGCTACGAGGCGTTCCACGCCGACGAGCTGGCCTCGCCGCTGGGCGAGGGCACCCTCGCCGGCGCGCACTTCGCGGACCTGTACGCCAAGGCCGCGCGCATGGGCTGGCTGCCGAGCTACCCCACGTTCAACCGCAACCCGCTGGAGATCACCGCGGCCGCGCAGGCCGAGGGCATGGCGCCCGCCGACTACGCCGTGCGGGAGCTCAAGGAGGGGCGGCTGCGGTTCGCCGCCGAGGACCCCGGGGCGGAGGAGAACTTCCCGCGGGTGCTCACCCTGTGGCGGTCGAACCTGCTGGGCTCCTCCAGCAAGGGCCACGAGTTCTTCCTCAAGCACCTGCTGGGCGTCACCACCGCCGCGGTGCGCAGCGAGGAGTCCCCGCCGGAGATGCGGCCCCGCGAGGTGACGTGGCGGGACGAGGCCGCCGAGGCCAAGCTCGACCTGCTGGTCACGCTCGACTTCCGCATGAACGGGTCGTGCCTGCACAGCGACGTCGTGCTGCCCGCGGCCACCTGGTACGAGAAGCACGACATCTCGTCCACGGACCTGCACCCGTTCGTGCACGCCTTCACGCCGGCGATCCCGCCGCCGTGGGAGACGCGCACCGACTGGGACATCTTCGTGCGCATCGCCGAGTCGTTCTCACGGCTCGCCGCGGTGCACCTGGGGGAGCGCACCGACCTCGTCGCCTCGCCGCTCATGCACGACACCCCGGACGAGCTCGCCCAGATCGGCGCGCCGGTGCGCGACTGGAAGCTGGGGGAGTGCGAGCCCATCCCCGGCGTCACGATGCCCAAGCTCATCCCGGTGACCCGCGACTACGGCGCGGTGCACGCGAAGATGACCGCGCTGGGGCCGCTGGTGGAGACCGCCGGCACCGCGTGGAAGGGCGTCTCCTGGACCCCCGACGAGGAGGTCGCCGAGCTCGGGGTCCTGCACGGCACGGTCCGCGGCGGCCCCGCCGACGGCCGGCCCCGCATGGAGCGCGCCGAGGAGGCCTGCGAGACCATCCTCGCCCTGTCGGGCACCACCAACGGCCGCCTGGCGGTCGAGGGGTTCCGGGCGCTCGAGAAGCGCACCGGCAACGCGCTGGCGGACCTCGCGGAGGAGAACGCGGGCCACCGGATCTCCTACCAGGACACCCAGGTGCAGCCCCGCAAGGTCATCGCCTCGGCGGAGTGGAGCGGCATGGAAAGCCGCGACCGCCGGTACTCGCCCTTCACCATCAACGTGGAGCGCGAGGTGCCGTTCCGCACCCTCACCGGGCGGCAGCACTTCTACGTGGACCACCCGTGGATGCTCGAGTACGGGGAGGGCCTGCCGGTGTACCGGCCGCCGCTCAACCTGGCCCGCCACCTGGGCGACCAGGGCATCGGGGACGGCGTGGCCGAGGTCACCCTCAAGTACCTCACCCCGCACTCCAAGTGGTCGATCCACTCGACCTACCAGGACAACCTCCACATGCTCACCCTGTTCCGGGGCGGGCCGGTCATCTGGATGAGCCCGGTGGACGCCGAGCGCATCGGCGTGGCGGACAACGACTGGGTGGAGGCCTACAACCGCAACGGCGTGGTGGCCTGCCGGGCGGTGGTGAGCCACCGCATCCCCGCCGGGACGTCGGTCATGTACCACGCCCAGGACCGGCACATCAACGTGCCGATCTCGGAGGTGTCGGGCACGCGGGGCGGCACCCACAACTCCCTCACCCGCATCACCATCAAGCCCACGCACATGATCGGCGGCTACGCGCAGCTGAGCTGGGGGTTCAACTACTACGGGCCCACCGGATCGCAGCGCGACGAGCTCACGGTCATCCGCAGGCGCCAGTCGGAGGTCGCGTACTGATGCGCATCAAGGCCCAGGTCGGGATGGTCATGAATCTCGACAAGTGCATCGGCTGCCACACGTGCAGCGTCACCTGCAAGAACGTGTGGACCAACCGCGACGGCGCCGAGTACATGTGGTTCAACGACGTCGAGACCAAGCCCGGCGTCGGTTACCCCAAGCGGTGGGAGGACCAGGAGTCCTGGAAGGGGGGATGGGAGCTGGGCCGCAACGGGCGGCTGCGGCTCAAGAGCGGCGCCAGGTCCCGGCGGCTGTTCAACATCTTCTTCAACCCGGACCTCCCGAAGATCGACGACTACTACGAGCCGTTCACGTACGACTACGACGAGCTCACGAAGGCCGGCAGGAGCGAGCACCAGCCCGTCGCCCGGCCGGTGAGCGCGATCACCGGCCGCCCCATGGACATCGAGTGGGGACCCAACTGGGAGGACGACCTCGCCGGCGCGCCGGAGCACGCCCCCGCCGACCCCAACCTCGCCGGGGTCGAGGAGGCGGTGCGCATGGAGTACGAGCGCGTCTTCATGATGTACCTGCCGCGCATCTGCGAGCACTGCCTCAACCCGTCGTGCGTGGCGTCGTGCCCCTCCGGGGCGATGTACAAGCGCGACGAGGACGGCATCGTCCTGGTGGACCAGGAGGCGTGCCGCGGGTGGCGCATGTGCGTGTCGAACTGCCCGTACAAGAAGGTGTACTTCAACTGGCAGAGCGGCAAGGCCGAGAAGTGCACCCTCTGCTACCCCCGCATCGAGGCGGGGATGCCCACCATCTGCTCCGAGACGTGCGTGGGGCGCATCCGGTACATCGGGATCGTCCTGTACGACGCCGACCGGGTGGAGGAGGCGGCGTCCGTCGCGGACGAGAAGGACCTGCTCGACGCCCAGCTGAGCGTCTTCCTCGACCCGGAGGACCCGGAGGTGCGCCGCGAGGCCGAGGCGCAGGGCATCCCGGCCGATTGGATCGACGCGGCACGCCGGTCGCCGGTGTACGCGCTGGCGATGCGGTACCGCGTCGCGCTCCCCCTGCACCCGGAGTACCGCACGCTGCCGATGGTCTGGTACGTCCCGCCGCTGTCGCCCGTGATGGGCCTCATCGAGGGCGAGGGCAGCGGCGCGGACCCCGACGACGTGTTCCCCGCCATCGACCGGCTCCGCATCCCCATCCGGTACCTGTCCAACCTGCTCGCCGCCGGGGACGACGACGTGATCCGCCGCGTGCTGCACCAGCTCGCCGCGATGCGCCGCTACATGCGGGAGCGCTCCCTGGGCGGCGAGGCCGACGCGGCGGTCGCGGAGGCCGTCGGGATGAGCGTGGCGGACATGGACGACATGTACCGGCTGCTGGCGCTCGCCAAGTACGACGAGCGCTTCGTGATCCCCAAGGCGCACGCCGAGTTCGCGAGCGTGCTGAGCGCCCAGCAGGGCGCCTGCGGCCTGGAGTTCGCGGGCGGCCCCGGCGGCTGCGGCGCCAACGGCCGGGCGGTGGAGCGCGAGCACGCGGTCGCCGCCTTCCACCCGGAACCCGTCGCCCCGCCGGCGCCCGTCCCCGCACCGGCCGCCCCGGCGGAGGGCTGCGGCGGCGGGGGCTGCGGATGCGGCGGCCACGGCGCCGAGCCCGCGTTCGGGGGTGCCGCGTGAACCCCCTGCACATGATCTCCGCGGGCCTGCGGTACCCCGACGCCGGGGTGCTGGAAGCCCGCACGTCGATCGCGTCCGCCGCGGGGGCCCTGCCACCGTCCCCCGCCGCGGACGCCCTGCGCCGCTTCACGGGATGGTGGGCGGCCCGCCCCGGTGAGGACCTGCAGCGCGAGTACGTCGCCACGTTCGACTTCTCGCGCCGCACGTGCCTGGACCTCACCTACTGCTCCTACGGCGACCGCCGCCAGCGGGGCCTCGCCCTGGTGGCCCTGCGCCGCCGCTACGCCGACCGGGGGATGGACCTGGACGGCGAGGAGCTCCCCGACCACCTCCCGGTGATGTGCGAGTACGCCGCGGAGGTCCCGGGGGACGGCATCGCACTGCTGTGCGAGTTCCGTCCCGCCATCGAGCTCATCGGCCTTTCCCTGCACGACGCCGGCTCCTCGTATGCCCACCTCATCACCGCCCTCACCGCGCTGCTGCCCGCCCTCACCCAGGCCGAGCGCGACGAGGTGCGCCGCCTCGCCCTGGAGGGCCCGCCCACCGAATCCGTCGGCCTCGAGCCGTTCGCCCCGCCGGAGGTGATGCCGGAGCCCCGGCGCCCCGCCTGCGCACCGGGAAGGAGCATCGCGTGACCCGCCTCGACCTGCTGCTGTGGATCGCCCTGCCGTACGCGGCGATGGCCGTGTTCGCGGTGGGCCACGTGTGGCGGTACCGCCACGACCAGCTGGGGTGGACCACCCGGTCGACGCAGCTGCTGGAGGGCCGGAGGCTGCGGCCCGCGGTGCTGCTGTTCCACCTGGGCCTGTTCGCCGTCCTGGGCGGCCACATCCTGGGCATCCTCGTCCCGGCGTCGGTCACCGAGCGCGCCGGGGTCTCCGAGGACCTCTACCACGCCGTGTCCGTCACGGCGGGCACCGTGTCCGGGCTCATGATGACCGCCGGGCTGGTGCTGCTGCTTGTGCGCCGTGAGACCGACCCGCGGGTGCGGGTCACCACCACCCGCCTCGACCGCGTGGCCTACCTGCTGCTCATGGTCATGGTGTTCACCGGCATGTACGCCACGGTCGGGAAGAACCTGCTGGGCGGCGGCTACGACTACCGCGAGACCGTCGCACCGTGGTTCCGCGGGCTGTTCACCTTCAGCCCCGACACGGACCTCATCTCCGGCGCGCCCCTGGTCTACCGGGTGCACGCCGCCTCGGCGTGGCTGCTGTACGCCCTGTGGCCGTTCAGCCGCCTGGTGCACGCCTGGAGCGTGCCCGCCGCCTACCTCACCCGCAGCCACATCCTGTACCGCTCCCGCCGCTCCCCGCGCCTGGCCCCGGCGCGCCCGGACGGCACCCTCTGAAAGGGGTTCTCGTGCCGCCGTTCGAGCCGCAAGGCAACAAACGTGCCCTGGTCCTCGCCACGATCGCGTTCACGGTCTCGTTCTATGCATGGAGCATGCTCGGCCCGCTGGGCCCCGACCTCCAGGACCTGATGGGCCTGTCGGAGACCCAGCTGGCGATGATGATCGCCGTGCCGGTGCTCATGGGCTCCCTCATGCGCATCCCGCTCGGGCTCCTCACCGACCGGGTGGGCGGCCGCGCGGTGTTCACCGGCCTCATGGTGTTCACGCTGATCCCGCTCACCGCGCTGGCCGTCACGCACGACGGCTACGGCGCGGTGATCGCCTTCGGCTTCTTCCTGGGCTTCGCGGGCGCCTCGTTCGCGGTGGGCGTGCCGTACGTGAGCCGCTGGTACCCCCGCGAGAAGCAGGGCATGGCCCTGGGGCTGTACGGCATGGGCATGGGCGGCACCGTGCTGGGCGGGCTCACCGCCCCGCGCATCGCCGACCACTGGGGCCTGCGGGCGCCGTTCGTGGTGGCGATCGTGCTCATCGCGGTGACGGCCGCGGCCTTCTGGCTGCTCGCGCGGGACGCCCCGGTGGAGCCGCCGGCCACGCGTGCCGGGATGCTCGCGCCGCTGCGGATCTTCGGTGAGCGCCCCGCCGCCTGGGCGCCGACCTTCTACTACTTCCTGTGCTTCGGCGGCTTCGTCGCGATGTTCGCCTACCTGCCCAAGCTGCTCACGTCCGTGCACCACCTCGACAAGCCGGACGCCGCGGCCCGGGCCGCGGGCTTCGCCCTGGTGGCGGTCATCGCGCGGCCCATCGGCGGCGTGCTGGCCGACCGCGTGGGCCCCAAGGCGGTGCTCACCGTCTCGTTCCTCGCCACCGCCGGCCTCGCTGCGGGCCTCGCCCCGGCGTACAAGCACATGGTCCCGCTCACCCTCCTGGCGCTGTCGCTGGCCGGGGCCTTCGGCCTGGGCACCGGCGCGGTGTTCAAGCTGGTCGCCCACGAGTTCCCGGACGCCGTGGGCGTCGTGACCGGCGTGGTGGGCGCCGCCGGCGGCCTCGGCGGGTTCTTCCCGCCGCTGGTGATGGCGTTCGTGAAGTCCCACACCGGCAGCTACGTGCTGGGCTTCGTCGCCCTCGCGGCGACCGCGGTGATCGCCCTGGTGGTGCTCACCCTGATGGGCCGCTCCCACCGCCGCCCGGTGGAGCCGGCGCTCGCCGGGGCCTGAGGCCCCGGCGCACGGGTGACCCGGGTCCGGGCGGGCACGGGTCACCCACCGATCGCGAACAGGCCGGCCACGGCGGCCGCATAGAGGACGAGCACGATCAGCGAGTCCGTCCCCATGCGCGCCCGCCGGCGGGCCGGCCGGAAGACCAGGCCCACCGCGTACACCAGCGTCAGCACGATCCCGACGGCCGTCAGATAGACGTCGGCGGCCGTCGCCCGCGGCAGCACCGCGCCGCCCGACAGCAGCGTGGCGGGCAGGAACAGGACCGGCAGGAACGCGTTCCCGCCGAAGATGTCGCTCATCGCGAGCTGGTAGTCGCCCTGCCGCACCGAGGTGAGGCCGGTCGAGACCTCGGGCAGCGAGGTGGCGGCGGCAAGCACGGTCGCGCCGAACAGCACCCCGGACAGGCCCAGATGCCCGGCCAGGGCGTCACCGCTGCGCTCCAGCACGACGCCCGCCACCAGGGTCGCCACGGCGGCGGCGCCGAACGCCGCCGCCGCCCGCCCGGTTCCCACCCCGCGCCGGCCGGCCTCCCGCTCGGCGGCCTGCCGTGAGTGACCGTGCGGCGGCTCCTGGTTGCCGGGCGCCTCGCCCCCCTCGTGCCAGGGCAGGCCGCGGCCCGCGCGCTGGACGAGCAGCAGGCTCCCCACCCACACCGCCGCGATGAGCACCGAGGCGGGCGCGAGGCGGCCCAGGGAGAGATCCGCGGGCAGCTGGGTCCCGGCGACCGCCACCGCCAGGACGGCGACCACCGCGAGCGCCTCCAGGAGGATCACCAGCGACGCGGCCCGGTGGGTGAGGGGCGGCCCGCCGGGCGCCCCGGCGTCCAGGGCGACCAGCACCACCGTCTGGATCGCGATGCCGCCCAAGATGTTGCCCACCGCCACGCCCACCTGCCCGGCCGCGGATGCGCTCACCACGATCGCCACCTCGGGCAGGTTGGTGGCCAGCGCCAGGAGGATCAGCCCGCCCAGGGCGGATCCCAGGTGCAGTCGGGTCGCCAGCACGTCGGTCTGGCGCGCCAGCTGCACCCCCGCGATCCAGATCGCGATCGCCGCCGCCGCGAACACGGCGGCGAGGACCGGACTGCCGAGCGACTCCATGGCGCGGCGCTACCCCCGCGGCGCCGTCCCGGAAACCCGGCGGGTCGGCCGCTGCCCGGCGGACCTTCACCGGACCATATCTTTCGGAACCGAATCATCTGGTACCGTCGAATGCATGACCACCGAATCCCGGCCGCAGGGGCCCACCACCCGCCAGGAGGCGATCGGCGACGTGCTCGCCGCGCTGGGCGAGCTGTTCCAGGCGCAGCGCCGCCTGCGCGGCCGCGACGCCCGCCACGGCGGCATCACCTTCTCCCAGGGGCGCCTGCTGGCCGGGCTCGCCGAGCAGGACCGGCGCCCCGCCAGCCGTCTGGCGGCCGACGCGGGCATCGGCGCGGCCAGCGCCACCGAGATGATCGACGCCCTGGAGGCCCTCGGCCTGGTCACCCGCGAGCGCCACGAGGGCGACCGGCGGATGGTGCTGGTGTGCCTCACCGATGAGGGGCGGCGCACGGTCGAGGAGCGCCGGAGCCAGGTCCGGGCCGTGTTCGAGCGGGCGCTGGCCGACCTGGACCCCGCGGAGCTGGAGGCGGTGCCGCGGGTGCTGCGCCTGGTGGCCCGGACGATGGAGGAGCTGTGACGGCGACGGCGGACACCCACGGGGCCGCGCGGCTGCCCGTGATCCTGGGCAGCCTCATGGTCGTGATGCTGCTGGCGGCGCTCGACCAGACGATCGTGGCGACCGCCCTGCCCACCATCGTGGGCGACCTCGGCGGGCTGGAGCACCTGTCGTGGGTGGTCACCGCGTACCTGCTCGCCCAGACCATCGTGACCCCGCTGTACGGCAAGCTGGGCGACCAGTACGGGCGCAAGCGCGTCCTGCAGGTGGCGATCGTGATGTTCCTCGCAGGGTCGGCGCTGTGCGGCCTCGCGCGGAACATGCCCGAGCTCATCGTGTTCCGCGCCGTGCAGGGCCTGGGCGGCGGCGGTCTGATGGTGGGCGCGCAGGCGGCCCTCGGGGACGTCGTGCCGCCGCGCCAGCGCGGCCGCTACACCGGCCTGTTCATCGCCATCTTCGGCGCCGCGAGCATCGCCGGCCCGCTGCTGGGCGGGTTCATCACGTCCCACCTGTCCTGGCAGTGGATCTTCTACATCAACCTCCCGCTGGGCCTGGCGGCGCTCGCCGTCCTCGCGGCGGCCTTCCCGAGGATCGCCCCGCACGGCAGCCCGTCGATCGACTACCTGGGCTCCGCGCTGCTCGCCGTCGGGCTCACCAGCGTGGTCCTGGTGACCACCCTGGGGGGCACCAGCTTCGCCTGGGCCTCCCCGCAGGCGCTGCTGCTGGGCGCCGCCGGCCTGGTCGCCCTCGCCGCCTTCTTCATGGTGGAGCGCCGCGTCGCGGAGCCGGTGCTGCCGCCGCGCCTGTGGCGCAGCCGGACGTTCCGGGTCACCAGCGCCGTGGGCTTCATCATCGGGTTCGCGCTCTTCGGGGCGGTGACGTTCCTGCCGCTGTTCCAGCAGGTGGTGCGCGGCCTCAGCCCGACGGCCTCCGGGTTGCAGCTGCTGCCGCTCATGGGCGGGCTCATGGTGTCGTCGGTGGTCTCGGGCCGCCTCATCACCCGCACCGGCCGGTACCGCCGCTACCCCATCGCGGGGACGGCGGTGTCAACGCTCGGGTTGTTCCTGCTGTCGCTCATGGGCTCCGGCACCTCGGACCTGCTCGCCGGCCTGTACATGGTCGTGCTGGGCCTGGGGCTGGGGATGGTGATGCAGGTGCTCATCCTCGCCGTCCAGAACGACGCCCCGTACGAGGACCTGGGGGCGGCCACGGCCGGCGCGACCCTGTTCCGGTCGATCGGCGGCTCGCTCGGCACCGCGGTGCTCGGCGCGGTGTTCACCAACCGGCTCACCGCGGAGCTCGCCCACCGGCTCCCGGCCTCGTCCGCCGACCTCGCGGGGTCCGGCGGGCTCGAACCGGGGGCGGTGGGGCAGCTTCCGCCGGAGGTGCGCACCGGCTATATCGAGGGCTTCACCCACGCGCTCAGCGTGGTGTTCACGGTCTCGGCGGCCGTCGCGCTGCTGGCGTTCGCGCTCACGTGGCTCATCCGCGAGGTGCCGCTGCGCACCACGCTGCGCGGCGACGAACCGCCCTCGGATCCCGTCGCCGGGGCGCCGGAGCCCCAGGCGGTGCGGTGAGCACCGGCTACGGCGACCCGGGCGGCTGGGAGGAGCGCTGGTCCCGGGCACTGGCGCAGCACGGCGACGCGCTCGCCCGGCGCCCGCCGAACGGCCACCTGGTGGGCGAGGCGGCGGGTCTGCCCCCGGGGCGTGCCCTCGACGCCGGGTGCGGGCACGGTGCGGAGGCGCTCTGGCTGGCGGGCCGCGGATGGACCGTCACCGCCGTCGACTTCGCCGCGACGGCCCTGGCGTACGCCCGGGATGCGGCCGCGGCGGCGGGGCCGGAGATCGCCGGGCGCGTGGACTGGCTGCAGGCGGACCTCTCGGCCTGGGAGCCGCCGGCCGGGGCCTTCGACCTGGTGGTCTGCCTGTACGTCCACATCACCGGGCCCGTCGGCGGGATGGTGCGGCGGATGGCGTCCGCCGTCGCGCCCGGCGGGACGCTGCTGATGGCCGGGCACCGTCCCGTCGACCCGGACACCGGCGAGGCCACGGCCTCGGCGGGTCAGGTCCACGTGTCGGTGGACGAGGCGCTCGCCGTGCTCGGCCCGGATGCGTGGGAGATCCTCGTGGCGGAGGACCGCCGCCGTGCCCAGCCCCCGGGCGGCGTGGACGCGGTCATCGTGGCGCGGCGCCGGCCCTGACCGCAGCGGCCTCGTTCGGGGCCCCGACGATGGCGGGCCGGGTCATCCACCGCATTCGGAGCCGGAACCGAGCCAAACCGCGGTCACGAGCAGGGTTGCGAGGACGATCAGCAGGCCCCCAGAGGCGGCGACCAGAGCCACCTCCCAGGCCCTTCGGGCTCGGGTCGAGAACACCGTGCCGGGCGGGATCACGCACGGCAGGCGGCGTGCCGCCACGGCGCCGCCGATCGCGCCGGCGATTCCCGCCAGTACCGCGAGCCCGGCGGCCAACGGCACGAGGGGCGACGGATCGCAGCGGTCTCCGGCCGCGAGGGCGATCGTCGCGACGAGGAGGGCGAGCGCGCCGACGACGCCGGCGAGGGATGTGTGGGCCAGCACGAGCAGCATGCGCGCGCGGCCGCCGGGTCTGGTCGTCGCCCCTCCCTCGGTGGTCTGCCCGGCTCCCTGCCCGGGTCGCACGGCCGATCCCAGAGGATGCGACCCCCGGCGGCATCGGGGTGTCCGCGCGGGTCTCCTGGGGCGGGGACCTGATGTCGCCGATCAGGCCTGGGCGATCCGGACGAGGTTGCCGGACGGGTCCCGGAAGGCGCAGTCCCGGGCGCCCCAGGGGCGGTCGGCGGGCGGGTCGAGCACCTCGGCGCCCGCATCCCGGGCGCGGGCGAACGTGGCGTCCAGGTCGTCGGCGCGGAAGATCGCCGCCTGGATGGACCCCTTCGTGACCAGGGCGAGCAGCGCGTCGCCATCGGCCTCCGAGCGCCCGCCGTGCGGCTGGGACAGGACGATGTCCACGGGCTGGCCCGGCGCGCCCACCGTGATCCAGCGGAACCCGCCGCGGGCGACGTCGTTGCGGACCTCCAGGCCCAGGGCGTCGCGGTAGAAGGCGAGCGCGGCCTCGGGATCGTGCACCGGGATGAACATCGTGGAGACGCTGACCGCCGCCATGCCGGGCCTCAGTACTCGCCCTTGATGACGAAGTACGAGCCGCGGATGGTGCCGGCGAGCTTCGACCTCTGCCGGGCGAACTTGAAGCGGGGCTCGAGCTCGGCGGGGATGTCCATGCCGTCGGAGAGCTTGAACCCGACGGCGCGCTTCTTGGGGTCCTCGACGTCGTACATCACGTTGATCGACAGGCCGCTCTCGTAGAACACGTAGTCGAAGCGCAGCGTCTCCACCTGGAACGAGGACGCCTCCAGGGGCGGGGACGCGATCTCGAGGTCCCGCTCCTCGCGGAGGATCCGGGTGACCCGCTCGATCGTGTCGGGCGCCTCCGCGGCGGGCACCACGGTGAAGGCGTGGTCGTACTTGTTCCTGAAGTACCGGGCCTCGTTCGCCCTGAGCCCCGCGAGGGCGTCGACGACGGGCGAGGACTCCAGGCCCTCGGTGCTGACGTTCACGAAATCGACGACGTGGGACATCGGTGCTCCGGTGGATCGATTGACGGGCCGCCCGGGCGGCCGGACGAGGCGAGGCTATGGGGCGGCCGCGCCGCCCGCTTCTCCGATCGCGCTCGATGCCCGTACCCGCCGCGGGCGCAGCTGGATCCGGGCGACGCACGGCGGGACGGCCTCCAGGTCCCCGTGGTCCTGTTCCCGGTACCGGGACGGCGTCATCCCGGTGATCTCCGTGAACCGCGAGCTGAACGACCCCAGGGACGCGAAGCCCACCGAGACGCACGCCTCGGTGACCGACGCCCCGGCACGCAGCAGTTCCTGTGCCCGTTCGATGCGGCGGGTCATGAGGTAGCCGTACGGGCTCTCGGAGTAGGCGGCCCGGAACCGGCGGGTGAAGTGCGCGGGGGACATCAGCGCGGCCTCGGCGATGGTCGCCACGTCCAGCGGCTTCGCGTAGTCGCGGTCCATCAGGTCCCGCGCGCGCCGCAGGTGGCGCAGTTCGTCCAGGCGGGCCGCCGTCATGGGGCAAGCCTAGCCCCGGCCCCGCCCGGCGGGCCACGGCGGGTCCGCCACCGCGGTCCACCGGCCGGGGCGGTGCGGTCAGCGCAGGCGCGTGACGCCGGACGCGTTGATCAGGAAGCCGCGCCCGGAGGCGCGCACCCGGCAGCGGATCCCGTCGGCGCGGGATGTGCACCGGTAGCGCCCCACGGTGACCGACCGGCCGTAGCGCAGCGTGATCGCGTCCTCCGGCCCGTTGCCGAGGCAGCCGGTCCCCGTGCAGATCCGCACGGTGCCGTTCGGCGCGAGCTTGGCGGACACCGGCGTCCGCTCGGACTGGCAGTAGGCGTAGCTGCCACGGGTGTCGTGGTCGGCGACCTCGCACGACAGGTTGCCCGTGGGGGAGTGGAACCAGCGGACCGCCGCCGATCCGGTGGCCGGTACCGCCAGGACGGCCAGCGTCGCCGTGAGCACCGCGGACCGCGCGAGCACCCGTCGTGTCGTCATCTCGTCAGCTCCGGACCTGGGTGGGATGGGCCCCGGCCGCACCGGGACGGTTCGCCGCGGGGGTGACCGGAGGACCCCGCCGGGCCCGTCCCGTTACGCCGGCGGATCGCCCGTGGCGAGTATCGCCCCGCCGTCGCCGGATCCCGCGCCGATCCTGGGCATCGTGGACCCACGCCCCGCGCCGCCTCCCGCGGCGACGTTCCCCGTACCGGGGAGGGGTGTGGAACGATGCGCGGGTGCCGGACGGCGGACTCCTCGCATACCTCGTGCTCGGCCTCCTCGTCGGAGGCGAGTCGTCGGGCCTGCCGCTGCCGGGCGAGACCGCGCTGATCGCCGCCGCGATCCTGGCCCACGACGGGTCCCTGTCGATCACGGCGGTGATCGCGATCGCGGCGGCGGCCGCGATCATCGGCGACAACATCGGCTTCGTGATCGGGCGCAGGGTGGGCCGCCGGCTGTGGACGTGGGACGGCCCGTTCCACGCCCGCCGCCTGCGGCTGTTGGAGATGGGTGAGGTCTTCTTCCAACGGCACGGCGTGAAGGCCGTGGCGCTCGCCCGGTTCGTCACCGGGGTCCGCGTGGTGGGTGCGTGGATCGCTGGGGCGACGCACATGCCGTGGCCGCGGTTCCTCGTGGCGAACGCGATCGGCGGCATCGCCTGGGCCGTCGCGATCGGTGTGGCCGGGTACCTGGCGGGCCACGCAGTGGTGACCGTCATCGAGCGGGTCGGCGTCGGGGCGGGCATCGCCGTGGTGGTCGTGGTCGCGGGCCTCATCTTCGTGGCCGCGCGGCGGCACCGCCGCCACGTGGAGGAGTCCATGACGCCGCCCCCCGAGCCCGCGGAGTAGCCGCGGCGCCGGGCCGCGCAGAGGCCCTCAGGAAGAGGAACGGCCCGCCGGAGCGGACCTTCCGGGTGAAGCCGACGACGCGTGGACTCGAAGTCCGGGACCCATCATCACGAGACACCGCCCGGTGTCCTGAGCGTGCTGCACTCCGCGCGGTTTGTCCTGTAAATCGTCGACCAGGGCGGTCCGGCCCTGGTCGCGACGGGGCTCCTTGATGGGCGGCCGGTCGCGTTGCCGACGGCCCTCGTACCTACGATGCTTGGGCTGCGTTCGCACGACAAAGGGCGAGTCCATGGCGTGTCAGGGTGGCGGGCGGTTCCTGATCTCCACCACCGGCGCGGAGCCGGGGGGTGCCGCCGGCACCGCCCGTGACGCCGAGCCGGCACCCGCCCCGCCGCCGTCGGGCACCTCACCCGCCACGGTGACGCCGGCCGCCGTCGCCGCCGCCGAGTTGCTGATGCAGGTGGAGCTCACCCCGGCGCAGCGCGAGCTGGCGGCCGGCAACTGGGCCACCGACGTGGCGCCCCTGATGGAGCGCCGCACCGGCCCGCGCAGCGTGCCGCTGGGCGAGGGTGTGGCGCCGTACGGCAGCTGGCGGCCGCTGGATGCCATCGCCACGCTGGCGCCGGACCTGCAGCCCCGTCTGCCGAAGCGACGGCGCTTCGTCCCCAGCGGGGCGGCCGCCGGGGCGTTGCCACAGGACGAGGCCGCGATCGCCCATGCGCCGCTGTGGCAGCAGTCCGACTGGTTGCGTCGCGGCGTGCTGACCTCGGAGCGGCTGGTGGGTCTGTACCTGGAACGCATCGCGCGGTTGGACACCGCCCTGCGCAGCGTCGTCACCCTGGTGCCGGAGGCGGCGCTGGCCCAGGCCCGGGCAGCCGACCAGGAGATCGCGGCGGGCCGCTGGCGCGGGCCGCTGCACGGCGTGCCCTACGGCTTGAAGGACATCATCGACACGCGGGGCGTGGTCACCACCTGGGGCGCGGAGTTCCTGCGCGGGCGGGTGCCCGCCGAGGACGCCTGGATCGCACGCCGCCTGCGGGAGGCCGGCGGGGTGCTGCTCGCCAAGCTGAGCACCGGCGCGCTTGCGATGGGCGACGTGTGGTTCGGCGGCCAGACCATGAACCCCTGGGTGCCGGAGGAGGGCTCGTCCGGCAGCAGCGCGGGCCCGGCCGCCGCGGTGGCGGCCGGCCTGGTGAGCTTCGCCATCGGCAGCGAGACGCTGGGCAGCATCGTCAGCCCGAGCACCCGCTGCGGCGTGAACGGGTTGCGCCCGACCTTCGGCCGCGTGGGTCGCACCGGCGCCATGACGCTGTGCTGGTCGCTGGACAAGCTGGGGCCCCTGGCGCGTGGCGTGGAGGACCTGCTGCTGGTGCTGGACGCCATCAACGGGCCCGATGCGGCGGACCCCGGCAGCGTGGCGATGCCGCTCGCCTACGACGGCCGCGCCACCGTGAAGGGCCTGCGCGTGGGTTACGTCAACGCCTGGATTGACGAGGCGCCCGCCAACGAGGTGGACCGTCAGGCCCTTGCCACGGCGCAGCGCCTCGGCATGGTGCCGGTGCCCGTCACGCTGCCCGACTGGCCCTACGCGAGCCTGAACACCATCCTGCTGGCCGAGGCGGCGGCGTCATTCGAGGACGCGCTGGCCGATGGCCGGCTGGACCGGCTGAGCATCCAGACCGCGGATGCCTGGCCGAACGTGCTGCGCCAGGCCCGCTTCCTGAGCGCGGTGGACCTGGTGCAGGCCGAACGCCTGCGCCGCCGGGTCGCCGAGGAGATGGCCCGGGTGATGGCGCAGGTGGACGTGCTGCTGGTGCCCAGCCTGCGCGAGGAAACCCTGACGGCCGGCAACTTCACCGGCCACCCCAGTCTCACGCTGCGCGCCGGATTCATCCGATTGGGCGAGGCCCGCGGCGACTGGGCGGCCGACGCAGAGCGCGGTCTGGCGACGTTCGACCCGCCCCGCCGTGCGCCGCACAGCGTGACGCTGATCGGCCGTCTCTACGACGAGGGCACCCTGGGACGGGCGGCATTGGCCCTGGAACGCGCGCTGGGGGTCGCGGCCGAGCGGCCACCCCAGATCTGAAGGCTCTCCGCACGCAGGGCCCGTGAGACGCCCGGCAGAGCGAAGCGTCTCGTCGACCTCCGCGTCGAGGTCGAGCACTGATGCGAGCCCACGTTGCGTGCAGGCCCGCGAGGGTCAGGCCGATGGCCCGCAACTGCTCAGCGGTGTCGCATCCCCGGTGGCAGGTCACCACGGGGTTCCGTCCGTCATGTCGCTGAGACCCGGCTTCGTGCGAGCGGACTGGCCACCGTCTCGGATTCCGTTCTGCATCACGGTTTCCCTGAATCTCCGGGTCGTCTACCAGCTTCAGGGCGTCCAGGAGGTCTGCGGGGTCCGTGTTGGGCATACCCCAGGGGTAGGCGCGCCGACGGCGACCGCCGCTGAACCCTCGCATGACTACTAAGACACGACAGTCGTGATCTCGTTGGTGCACGAGAGCGAGGTGCCCTGCTGAACCGATATCCGCAGGGTGTAGCCGGACGTCGTCGGGTTCGTGAGGCTCACGTGGCTGCTGTCGTTGGGTGGATTGGGACATACCGACCCGGCCGACGGCTCGGGCGCGTTGTACGCGTCGAACCCCCACGAGGCCATCCAGCCCTCGTGACCGGCATTGAGGTTGACAGTGCTCTCACATCCGTGGATGGCGGAGCCCGGCGCATAGGGCAACCAGGTCCCGGCGCGCTGAATGGTGACCAGATTCGTCGTTGCCGAGTACGTCGCGCCGGTCGCACAGGCGCTGACCACGGTGTAGTGCCCGCTGGATGCCGCCTGGCTGTAGGCCCACACGTTCTTGCCCGGCGCAAGCAGGCATTGCTGCAGGGCAGGCCCCACGGCAGTCACTCCGCTCGGCCCGTAGATCGACGGGCTGCACGGGCTGAGCGTTGCGTCGTCGATGAACAGCCGCGAGCGGCCGAAGTTCCCGGCCTTCAGCGGATGCCTATGGCGGTGGCCCGCCTCGGTCGCGCCCTTCACCGGCCGGACCGCGAACGAGACCCGTCCGTTGTCGAGCTTCGGGTCGGTCATCTCGACGACGTGCGTCGTCTCCACGCCCTTGCGGGTCAGCAGCAGCGCCGCGTTCGGCGGATCCGTGTCGAAGCCGTTGCCCTGCCACATGGCGTAGAACTGCTTGAGCGTCAGATACCCCGCCTTGCGATTCGGGCGGTCCGTGAACCACGTCACCCCCGAGTTCGCCGGCATCGACACGCGAAACGTCTTCCCAGACTTCGCGACGACCGTGCGGGTCGCGTCCATCGAGTAGAGGACCGCGACCTCCTGGTTCTTCGTCGTGCCGTCCGCGAACGCGGCGGGTACGACGAGGAGGAGCGCGGCGAGGACAGCGAGGGGCAGGCGGAGGGATTTGGTCATAGACCAGATGCATCGAGCGTCCGGCCGGTTCCTTTACGGGCGGGTGAAAATCCGTCGGAAAGGAGGCAGCCCATCGAACCGCCTCCGGCGTAGGGCCCGTCAGTCGGAGCTGATCAGCAACCCGGCCTGCTGAGCCAGGGGCTTCCGTTGAGCAGCGCCACAAGCGCTTCGGTGACCACGCCACCGTCGACGTGAAGCGGCCCGTCGGTGCGCTCGAGTTGCCACCGCAGCGTCCGCGCGTCGGCGACCAGCCGCCACGCGCCGAAGATCGGGTGGGGGACGATCCGGCCTCAAACGGCAGGCAGACCCTCTCGGACCCCAACGTCGACCCCAAGGCCTTCAACCGTCGTTGCTCAGGCCTTGAAAACCGCTTGGTGAAGCTGAAGCCGACGCGGGGACTCGAACCCCGGACCCCATCATTACGAGTGATGAGCGATGCGCCGTCGTATCGGCTTGGATAAGGGGTTTTAGGCGGGGTGCGTGTGCGTTGAGCACCAACCAGGCACCAACGCACACGGAGTAGACCCCGGAAACCTGTAGATCCTCACCCCTTGCGGTGGCGCTTGCGGACCTGTTCCAGCAGGGCCGGCGCCTGGTCGGTGTCCGCCGCCATCGCGTGCGCGTACCGACGCTTCGTGAACCCGGCGTCGGCGTGCCCCATGCGGGCCGCAAGCGCCGTGTCCGGCATCGCCGCGGACGCGAGCCACGTTGCGTGACTGTGGCGCGTCACGTGGAACCCGACGCCTTCCAGCCCAGCGGCCTTGCGCACACGTTCCAGCCCGGACCGTGGCGCCCCTGACCGGTCGTATGGCTCACCGTTCGCCTTCTGGAACACGGGGGTTCCCGTCGCCGGCCGACCCCACGCGAGGTAGTGGGCACGCATCGTTGTCGCGGTGTCCGTGTCGATGGGGAGCACCCTCGTAGCGGCGGAGGTCTTGCCGGACTTCACGGTGACCACGGCCGGTTCGGCGGTGAGGTCCAGTCCATCGTGGCCCCAGGTGAGCGCCAGGGCTTCGCTGACGCGCAGCCCGGAGCCGAGGAGCAGGGACACCAGCGGTGCCATGAGGGACCGGCCGAAGTGTTCGTCGTCGGCGCGGGCCGCGTCCATCAGCTTGTCGCCCTCAGCGACCGTCAGGACCCGCTCACGTCGCTTGTGGGGCGGGGGAAGCACCGGCTTGACCGGTGGGGCGTCCAGGGCCCGGAGCGTGCTGTACGCGAACACGAGCACCGCGTTGAGCGCCGCTGCCGCTGCGCGGGCCGTCTCACCGCTGTGCTCCACCGCCAGGTGGTCCACCATCGTCTGGACGGTGCGCGTGTCGATCGCATCGACAGGGAGCGTCCCGAGTTCCAGCCCGGTCGCCGGGTCGATGTACGGCAGGACGTGGAGCCTGAGCGCCGCGTCGTAACCCCGCACCGTGTTCATGCTGTACCGGGTGCGGGAGCGGGTCAGAACCTCACCGTTCCGCGCACGGCCGAGGAACGACGTTGCGGCGTCCGTGAGGGCGATCGCCTTGACGCGCTTCACGGGGCCGCTGCCACCGGCCATGAACGCCGCACGCGTCGCGTTCACCCATGCGACGGCTTCCTCAAGGGTGGGGAGCGTCGCCTCCGCGCGGCGGACGTTGCCGCGTGACCCGTACGCGACCCGCGCCCAGTATGTCGGCCGGCATGTGCAGGCTCGGCGGGCGCCGCCCTTGCAGGTCGCGGCGTGTCGTTCACGGATGCCGGGGCGACCCGGACGGTTCGGCGTCGTGGGGCTGGCCCTCCTGGCGGGTTGGTGCTCATCCCGAGTCTCCTCGTGGTGGGCTCGCGGGGGCGCCTCGGTTCCAGCGGGGCACCCACGTCATTCGTTGGTGTCAGCCTAGTCCTTGAGCGCCGGGGCACGCAAGGGGTCCGGCACCTCCCACAAGTGACGGACCCGGCCGGGTTGGGTGACGACGGGGACCGCCGCCCTCCGAGCCGACGCCGCGCGAGGAGCGCGCATCGGCTGGTGATCGACGACCTGGCCGTGGATGAACGCCTCCACGTCGGTGAGCCGGAACCGCACGGTGCGGGTGGTCACACGCACCACGGGGATTCGACCCGCCCGGGTGAGTCGGTCCAGGCTGGTGACGCTGACGTTCAGCAGCGCCGCCGCCTCGTCGCGGGTGAGGAGCGGCGTGGTCATTCCGCCACCTCACCTTCGATGACCTCCCCGCGGCTGAGCATCGCCCGCTTGCGCAGAAGGTCCGCTATCTCCCGGTCGTACTCCATGACCTCGGGCGTGGAGTGGATGTGGAGGTGCTGCTCGGTGGTGTCCGGCTCCCTGAGGTCGAGCCCCATGAGGGAGGACTCCCGGGCGAGTAGCTTCACAAGCCGGTCCACCGCGCCGAGGTTCCCTTGCAGCACTTCGGGCATGACCGCCCCGATCGCCGCTTCGATCCGTTCGTGCTGGATCGCGCGGTACGTCCCGGCGTTCTCGTGGACGGCCGCGACGGTTTCCGCGAGCCCTTCCCGGATCCATGTCCACACGGTGCCCCGGTGGACGCCGAGGGTGTGTGCGATGTCGGGAGTGCTCATCCCGCCGGCTTTGAGTTCCAGCGCCCGAGCTTGGTGGTCGCGCTTGGTGAGCCGGCGTGCGCTGGTGGGTTTCTCGCGTCCCATCAGCCGGCCCGCCAGTCGTCGTCGGGATCGGTCGTGATCCCGAAGCGTTCTGCGATGACTTGTTGTGCGAGGTCGAGGTCGGAGTGCGGGTCCCGGTGCTCGTTGGTGAGCACAGGCATTTGAGCTTGGACTGGGTCCCGGGACCCTGGCCTACGTAGGCCCAGGGACCCAGGGACCCACTTGTCCACCGGGTCCTGGGACCCGTGCGGGACCCGGTGGGACCCGGTGGGACCCGGTTGCCGGTACTGGTCGGACTTCGGGTCCTGGTTCTGCCGGTACGGCTTGACCAGGTGGTGGACCTTGGACTTCTTCGGGCCTTCCTCGATCCGGATGTGCCCTTCTTCGATCAGCGTCTCAATGGCGTCCTGTGCCCACCGCTTCTTCGACCCGGTTCCTCTGAGGAGTTCGTTCTTGCCGAGGGGCCGCCCTTCGCGTTCGAGGGTGCGGCTGGCGTTCTCCATGATCGCGGTGCGCCGTGTGACTTCCTGCGGTGCCGCGGTGTCGGTGAACTCGATGTCCCACGTGATCGCCCCACCGGCCGCCGGGTGGAACGTGAGGACCGCTGCTCCGGCCTGCCCGCGGTGCAGGTGCCCGGGGCGGTCTTTCATGACCCGGAGGCGGACCTTGCCGGGGCTGGTGCGTGACAGCCGCGCACTGGTGACGTGCTCACTTCGGATCGACACGTCGGCGGCGGCGGTCTTGCGGAATGACCCGGCGCTGTACATCCCGCGGTTCTCCGGGTTCCGGGTGAGGTGGTCGAGGATGACGACGGCCGCGCCGGCCTTGTGGAACGGGTTGATGTGCCGCTGGTTGAACGCCTCCACCTCGGACCCGGCGTTCGGGTTGTAGCCGTGGTGGGTGAGCGCCGGGTCGTACGCGTCGATCACCACGAGGTCCGGGTCGAGGTCCCGGTACGGCTCGAACCAGTCGGGGCCGTCCTGGTCGATGGGGCCTTCGGGGACGATGTACTTGAACCGTTCCATGTCGGTGTCGGTGGCCCCCAGGTCACGCATCCGCTGGTGGAGTTCGTCCCCGCCCATCGCGTCGTAGTCGAACCACACGACGGTCCCGCCGTCTTCAAGGATCTGCCGGCACGCGATCTGCAGGCACAGGGTCTTGAGCGTTTCCGGCTCCCCCGCGAACAGGTGCCGTTTCCCGCGGTACAGGACCCCTTGGCCGGCTTGGTTGGTGAGCAGGTCGGGTCCCGGGGTGCCCGCGATCTGGGCTGCTGCGTCCGCGAGCGACACCCACGGGACGCGGCGAGGAAAAGGTGTTTTCGTCGCCGCGTCGTGCGCCTGGTCGTCGTCCCTCGCGCGGGTCGGTGTGTACGTGTCGTCGCACGCCTCGATGGCCCGGGCGATGGTCTGCGCCCCGTACTTGGTGTCCCCGCCGACGCTGCGGTCCCACTTGTCGCGCATCAGCCCGGACGCCCGGAATAGCCGGTCGATCCGCGCGGCGTCCCGGCCGGTCCAGAACGCGAGCATCACGCATAGCGCCATGTCGGCGGCGCTGTCGTCGCCCCCGTGGTCGCTGGTGTCCCCGTGGTCGTAGAGGAGCCGGAACTTCTGGCCGTTGGCGGCGCCACGGGCGAGCTGCAGCAGGTCGGCGTCATCGGTGGGGATGCCGGCCACCGGCTGTACGGGCGGCTCGGCCGGCTTGGCCCGTTCCGCCGGGAAGTGCTCCGCGAGCAATTCCTCGAGGACGTCTTGCCGGTGCTCCACGGTGTCCGGCATTCCCGCGACCGGGTGCCCGGTGACGGTGAAGAACCGGCCCTGGTCGTACACCTCGATCCCCGCGTGTTTCCTGCCCTTGGCGGGGAGCTCCCCCCGGGCGATCAGGTGCATGCCGGTCCCCGAAGGGCTGTACTCGGTGAACGTCTGGAACCGCAGGGCCCAGCCTGCCGCCCATTCCTCGATCCGCCCGGTGCGCGGGTCGATGCACTTGTCGAGGTCGATCCCGACGTACGGGTCGTCGGCGGTGAACACGAACCCGATGCCGTCGTGTCCGTGTTCGGTGGCGGCTGCGATGGCGGTGTCGATGTCCGCCCAGGTCGCGGGGTCCGTGGAACTCGCCCACTTGTTCGGGCGCTTCGCCTGGTACGGGCGTTTGGTCCAGTCGCCCCGGGTGTCGTCCATCTCCCGGCGCCAGCACACCCACTGTGGCCGGTCGCGGAGTTCAGCGGGGATCGTGAGGGTGCCGTTCATGTCGACACCTCCGTGACCCGCCGGTACCGGTACCCGTCGAGGTCGTCCCGGTGCTCATGGAGGTGCCGCGCCTGCACCAGCCCGTAGTCACACACGACCACGGGGTGGGCGAGCACGTCCGCCGCGTCGGGGGCGTGCTCCCAGTAGTGGACGGGGAAGGTCCGTTCCGCCCCGTCACGGTTGACGTAAACCGCGACGACCGGCCGGGTGCATGGCACGAGGGTCCGGGGGAGTCGCAGGTCGAGGAGTTCCAGCTTCTCCCGCTGGGTGTAGATCCCGAGTCGGCTGACCGTCTCGTTCATCGGGTCGTAGATGACGGGGCGCCCGTCGTCGAGTTCCGTGATGGGGAGTGTGAGACGCCCCCATTCGGGGTGGTTGAAGTCCGCGAGCAGGCTGGTCATGCCGCACCCCACATGAGTCGGCCGATCAGGTTCATCGCCAGTTGCCGGGCCTCGGGGGACTGCGGGTCGATGCCCGTGTCCTCACAGATGCAGACCACGACGTGGATGACGGTCCACGCGATCGCCCCGATCGTGTCGTCGGGGCAGCCCTCGGGGATCGGGAAGTCGAACAGGTCGGTGGTCACTTGGCACCGCCCTTCGCCTTGCGGTCCAGGCGGGCGAGTCGTTCCGCGAGGTCCGGGACGGTGATGTCCTCCAGGTCCCTGACGGCCTGGTCGAGGGGCGTGAGCCACGACTCGATGCGGTCGAGGCGACGCTTGATCTCCGCGACCTGCTTCGCGACGCGGATAGAGAAGTCCGTCAGTTCCTCCGGCCTCACCGCGCACCTCCGATCGGTGCGGGGGCCAGGCTGCCCGTCAGACGGGCATGAGGTGGCTCAGGGTCGCTACTGCTGCTGGTCCGGGACCTGGTGGTGGACCCCGCGTGGCGGCGTGCCGCCCGGACACTGCGCCGAGCGAACCGGGTCATGGGGGTACGCCGCTGCCGGGGACGTGGGATGCGCACACCGTGCTTGGCGGCGAACTCTGCTGCGTCCCTGTGCCTGCCGGCGAGGATCAACCTCGCGTGGATGTGTTGGTCGATCTTGGCGGTGATCTGCGCCTGGGCGGCCTCTGCGGCGCCGCCGGTCGTGCGCTTCTCCGTGGTGCTCTCGCCGTCCGGCTCGATGCCGTCTGCATGTTCGCGGATGATCGTGCCGTCATCGTCGGTCCCGACCATGTACCAGTAGTTCGAGTTGGGGCCGGGGTGGTTCTTGAATCGGAACGGGGTGCCGTCGGGGGCGATTCCCGTTTCGAGGGTGTCGCCGCGGTCCTCGGTCGGGACGGCTGCGGTTGTCTCCTCGGCTCGCGCCTCCGTGTGGAGGGTGCCGGAACTGCTGCCCATGTTGGGACTCCGATCGTCGCTTGGTTGTCCCGTCGTGCGCTGTGATGAGTGCACTTGCCCCGCCGTCCAGGAGCGGGCGGGGCACAGGTGCACGGGACACGCCAGCGACGACGTTGCGTGCGAGGCTGCCACACCTCGTGGAGAACGCAAAAACCCCACGTCCATCGGGGTCAAGCGTGATTGACCACCCATCCGGATAGAGGTTCTCGCGCAACATCTGGGTTGACACGCTCAGTCTTGGAGGTAGCCTGTCGATGATTGCCTTGGGACATCGAAATGACCGACGCATGCCAGGCCTGGTACGACGACCTGTCGGAAGACGATGCAGCCAGGGTGACCGCCGCGATTGACTACTTGGCCGAGCAGGGACCGAGCGCCAAGCGTCCAGTCGTTGGAAAAATCGAGGGCAGCAAGCAGACGAACCTCAAGGAACTGATCGCAGGGAACTTCCGTGTGCTCTTTGCGTTTGGTCCAGACCGTGCGGCCATCCTCCTCGTAGGGGGCGACAAGTCCCAGGCGGGGTGGAAGGCGTGGTACCGAGGGGCGATCAAGCAAGCAGAAGAAGAACTGGACGAGATCTTGAAGGCGAGGCGCTCCCCCAAGTAGCGGGAGCGCCCTATGTGGATGGGGCACATCATGGGCAAGACGCATCGTTGGAGCGACGTTCGCAAGGCGAAGGTTGAGAAGCATCCCGGCCTTGAGGAGCGGATTGCGGTGGCGCGCAAGGGCCTTGACCAGGCTGTTGCTCTGTCATCGCTCGTTGCTGCGCGCCGCGCCCTCGGGGTGAAACAGGCTGAGGTTGCCGAAGTGCTGGGCGTTTCCCGCGCTCGCGTCTCTGCCATGGAACAGCAGGACGACCTCTACGTTTCGACTCTCCAGGACTACGTTGAGGCTTTGGGGGGTCGGCTTGAGTTGACGGCCGTGTTCGATGACGGTGGCACCGACGTGCCAGTCAGCATCCCGCTCGCGCCCGCGCGCGAGAAGGAGGCCTGCTCCTAGCTTCCCTCTGTGCCAGCCTGGACCCCGTTCATTGTGGGTTCGCCAGCCGCTGCACAGTCAGTCCTAGCCAGGCGAGATGCGAACCGTGAAGGCCGCGCCAGCGTCTCCGTGAGCGCCTGCGTCGGCTCGCAGTTCGGTGCGGGCACGTTGGACCAGGAAGAAGGTCCGAGGGGTGTCGAGAAGAACTTCTTTCGCAACGTGCGCGTGCAAACGGTCTTCGTCACGATCGGGGTGGGGCTGACGATCTGGTTCGCCGGCCAGCACGGACTCGTGACCGCCCACGTGTGCCTCGGTGACGCCTTCTGCATCTGGGCCGACGACGACGGCTGGAACGCTGAGATGGCGGACACCGCCCCGCCCGCGTTCAGGGCCCGGCCCCACTGATGCGCGTCCCTCACGCGCCTTCGCCCGGATCTGCACGGTGAACGTTCCCGGCTGGGCTATCGGGGTGGGTGTCGCGTTCGTGGTGCTGCTTGTGTGGAACGCCGCCCTCGCGGTCATCCTCGCCGTGCTCGCTGCGCTCGGCGTCGCCGCCTTCTACTCACTCCGCGCATTCGCGCCCATGATTCACGCGCACAAGCTGCGCACGGACCCCGTGTACCGGGCAAAGCACTTCGAGAGCGAACTCGCCGCCGCGAAGGGAGATCTCCAACGCGAACAGGACGAGGCAGAGGAGACGCGAAGGAAGCTGGAGCGCCGCGTGCGGGAACTGGAGAACGAGGTGCAAGTGCTGCGCGAACGGCACGGCGACCACGACCCCGTGACGCCGCCGCCTCGTTGGTGACCACCAGGTCCAGGGGAGACACCGATGTCAACCGTTGAGGGATGGTTTTGGGTCATCCTCATCGGCCTGGCGGCCTTCTTCTATCTGCTCGATCGCCTCCGCTAACGGCGAATGCATCGAGTGGGGCGCCCTATTCGGGTGCCCCACTCAACCTGGCCGGGGGAGTTACCGATTCCCCCTTTACGCGGTGACCGGCCCTGGTGCTATGGTCATCCGCATCCACTGTTCCTAGTGGGGACGCGCCGCGCCAACGGCCGCCCCCCGGCACCGAAGGGCAAACTTCGATGCACTGCGAAGGGTACCGCTTGGCGGTCGTTCCCCGGATCGGGGTGACTGCCGCATGCGCGGGTGCAGGCTCGACGGGTTGCTCGGGGTGCATTCACCCATGGAGGCAAAGCCATGAGCCTGAAGTCTTTCCCGCTCGACACTGAGCGGATCCGCTTCGTCGCGATCGACGTCGCCCAGGTCTACGACTACCGGGACGACGGGTCGAAGTCCGACCGGCAGCGCACCGACAACGACGGCCGGCTGGTGTACCGCGTCAACGCGCTGGCGATCGTGGAGGGCGAGCCCGGCGGTGAGACCGTCGCCGTGCGCGTGTCGTTCGACGACGAGCCGGCGATCGTCCCGCTGTCCCCCGTGAAGTTCACGAACCTCACCGCGAGGCCGTGGGCGCAGGGCGACAGGAACGGCATCGCCCTGGTCGCGGACGGCGTGGAGGTCGAGACGAACTCCAACGGCCGGCGCAAGACGAGCGACCCGTTCACCCCGCCCGCGGAGGTGGCCGCCTGATCCATGCCCGCCGAGTGGGGTGGGGCCACGTGGCCCTGCCCCGGCGGGAGGAACCAATGATGAGACGATCACACAAGGCCCAGGTGGCGGCGGACCTCCGTACCGCCGCCCGCATGATCGAGCGCCACGGCTGGGCGCGGGAGCCGTACCCGTTGGCTGGTGGCGCGTTGGGTGCGAGCCTCGCCGCCGCCATGTGCTTGGCCCGGTTCGGTCGGTGGCCCGAGGCCCGCGGGAAGGAACTCAGGCTCCGGGACCCCCGGTACCGCCGGCTGTACGAGACGATGCTCCGCCGCGTCCAGGCCGAGCACTGCATCAGCATCTGCGAGTGGAACGCGCACGCCCGTTCCGCCGACGACGTGATCCACGCGGTGCGTTCCGTCGCGGACGCCCTGGACCCCCTGCCCGTGCCGCCGCTGGTGCCCGTGTTCGCCAGTGACACCGAACGGCGCCGGTCGATGCGGTCGTGGATGGCCCGCCAGGGAATCGACCTGTCGGACCTCCCGCCGGTCCCCGACGACCTGGTGGTGGTGCCCGACTGCATCCCCGACTGGATGGGGGCCCCACGATGACTGTCCACACCGCCCTTGGCGCGGCTCGCCTCACGGGTCGCGCCACATCCGGGCTCACCGCGTACGTGTGGGCGTGGCGGTCCTTCACCGTCCCGTTCGCCCTGTTCCTGGTGTGGGCGTACATCCTGGTTCCCGCATGGGGCCCCGCCGCGTGGGTCCTGCTGGCAGCCGGGTTCCTGCTGGGGTTCGCCTCGATGATGGACCACGGGTCCGGGTTCAGCCTCGACGCCTTCGTGCACCACATCGATGGGGCGATGGAACGGACCCGCCGCCGGCATCACGCCACCCGGCTGCGGCGCCGCTGGCCGGAGGTCACCCGGCAACTCGGTTGGGATGCCGCGGACGGCAAGGCCCCGACGACGAACACCGGCCGCCCCGTGGAGTCCCGCCGGATGAAGCCACGGTCCCCCGCCCTGCGGCACATCGAACACCTGGGCGACACGATCCGGGTGGCGTGGCGCCCCCGTGGGGATGTCGCCGCCAAGCAGTACCGGGAGCACGCTGAGGCTTTGCGTCGGGAACTGCGGGGTCACAGCGTCCGGTTCGCGGAGGACCCGGCGGAACCCGGCACACTCGTGGCGACGATCGGGATGACGCCGCTGCCGGTGCGGGACGACGCCCCGGGACCTGTGGACGGGCAGGCCGCCGCCCCCCTCATGGCAGGCGAGCCGTTGGCCGTCCAGCAGGCGACCACGGATCCGGACGTGGGGCCCCACCTCGCGATCGAACTCGGGCAACGCGCCGGGGGTGGGGTCGCCCGGTGGGTGCCCGGGGAGGTCAACGGCCTGCTCATCACCGGCAGCACGGGCGGTGGGAAGGGCGGGGCCCTCAGGTACCTCACCCACCAATGCCTGGAGCAGGGCGCCGTCGTCCATGTGCTCGACCCCAAGGGGACCGGGGAGCACGCCTGGGTCACCGACTACGGCGGGCACCTGCACCGCGGGGTTGAGCGTCAGCTTGAAACGCTGAGGGTCACCACCATGGAGCTCCGCGCCCGCTGCGATGACCTCGCCGCCCTGGGCGCCGAGAAAGTTGGGGATCTCCCCGCCCGCCTGCGCCCGCAACCGATCGTGGTGGTGGTCGATGAGGCCGCGGACCTCCTCACCCTCCGGCGGGTCGCGACCGAGAAGGCGACGGACGACCTGCGGGCAGAGGCCGGCGCCCTGCTCACACTCCTCGCCCAGCAGGGCCGCGCCGCCTGGATCCACCCCGTCGTCGCCCTCCAACGCCCCGACGTGGCCGCCCTCGGGCCGGCGGGTGGTGCCCTCCGCGCCCAGCTCGTCGCCCGCGTCGTCACCGGGACCATCGATGAGGACGGGCTCGATCAGGCGCTCGGCAACGGGCACCGCGAACACCTGGTGCACCTCACCGGCCACCCCGGGCGGGCCCTCGTGACCCGCCTCAACCACGCGGACGGCGGGGACCCGTACTCCATCCAGGTCCGGTGGCTCCCGGTCACCGCCCTGCGCCCTGTCGGCGTGAACCCCCCGGGCCGGCGGGCCGCCTGATGGCCCCGGCACCCGCGCCGCGCCTGGGGGAGGGGGCGGCCCTCAAGGCCTGGCCCCCGCACCACGCCCCACCCCCGGGCGGCCGGGGCCGCGGCCGGAAGGCCGCCCCCGCGCCCCTTGGTAATCCACCAAGAAACAGTCCCGCGCACCTGCGGTACCGGATGCGCCGGCACCTGCAGGGGTATGTCACCCCAGCCGAGCATCGCGTCGGGATGTGCGGTCGGTTCGGGGCCCCGAACGCGGCGTTGTCGATCAGGCGGGCCCCGGATGGCTCGGCGCATGTCAGTGGCTTGGCGACGTGCGCGAACGTGTCGGTGTGCCCCGTGTGCTCCGCGAAGGTCCGGCACGGCCGCGCCCAGGACATCCAACGTGCCGCCCGCATCCACCAAGACCAGGGCGGCGGGCTCGCGTTCTTGACGTTGACGGCGCCGCATGACCTGTCCATGCCGCTCACGGCGTGCTGGGACCTGTTGCGCCGGGCGTTCGCGGACATCGTGTCCGGCCGGCAACGCGGCACCCTCCGCGACCGGTTCGGGGTCACCGGCTACGTCCGGGCCGTGGAAGTCACCCGCGGCCGACGCGGCTGGCACGTCCACTCGCACTTGTTGCTGTTCACAGACCGGCCGTGGGACCGGATGGAACAGGTCACCGAGTTCTGGCGGTGGGTGCATGAACGGTGGGCCCGCCGGGTCGTCGCCCACGGTGGGCGCCCGCCGTCCCTCGCACGCGGCGTCCAAGTCCTCCCCTGCCGGGACGACAACGACGCCCTCGCTACCTACCTCGCGTCCGTCAACGGCGGGGTCACCACCGAACTCACCCGGGCGGACACCAAGGGTGCCCGCGCCACCGGGTCCCGCACCCCCATGCAACTCCTCCACGACCACATGGAGCACGGGGACCCCGCTGACCTCGCCGCATTCCGGGAATACATGGTGGGTGCCAAGGGCCGCCGAGTCATCGAATGGTCACGCGGTCTGCGCGGTCGGTTGCTCGGAACCGACGAGCACCCCACCGACGACGACCTGGCCGCCGAACACGACACCGCCGAGACCGTCGTGGACCTCACGCGGGAGACGTGGCGGGCCCTGCTCATCGCCCGGTGTGAAATCGAAGTGCTCGCCGTCGCACCCCGCGGCGCCCATGCCATCCTCGACGCGATCCGCTCGTGGGGTGTCCCCGTATGGCTCGACACCCGCGGACGCGCCGGCCCCGGCGTCCTGCGGTTACGCCACCCACGGATTGCGTGATTGCATCCCCGAACCTCGACCAAGGAGCCCAGCCGTGCCCAACATCGCTGACGCCGCCATCGAGATCCGCGCCGCCGCCCTCGCCATCACCATCGGCGCGATCGACACAGCCTTCGACAACGACAGCGCCGTGAATTTCACCGACGGCCTCGACCATCTCCGCGACGCCCGCACCGCCTACCGGATCCACGAATCCCAAGAGGTCACCGCCGAGGACGCCCAGTGGGTTCTCGACCACCTCAACTACGTTTGGGACACGCTCCCCGGCGCACCAAGCCAGGCCACCGTCGAACGGCTCACCGAAGCGATCGGTGGCTAGGAATGGGGTCACCGCCGTTGGCGGCCATCACACCGCGCTACTGGTTCATCGCGGCGTGCTCAATCCTCGGCACCCTCGTGCTCGTCTCGGGACGTCAAAGCGCCACGCACTGTCTGGAGTGGGGAACGCGCCTCGTGGATCCAGCCTCTGGCCCGATGGACCCAGCCGTGCCGGAGGAAGTGGACGTCTGCCTCAACGAAGTGGCGAGCGGTCGCTTCCCAGCCCCGCTGAACAGCGACTACATGCCGTGGTTCCTCGCCGCCCTCGCCCTGGTCGCGTTCGTCTGGTGGCGATGGGAAGTCGCCCGCAGCGACGCGGCAATCCAGGCGAGGATGAGTCAGGAGTAGAACCCCCTGAGCCGATGGGTCGGGAATGGCACCCGACCCCGGCATCCCCGCAGTCCTCGAACTCCTCGCCGCGAACCGGCTCACCACACTCCGGGCCATCACCCAAACCACCGGATGGGCCCGCGACGACGCCGCCCACATCATGGCCGGGCCTCGTCAACCTCGGACTCGCCACCCAAGAACGCATCGAGGTATGGCGACTCCACCCCGCCTACGCGAAACCGCCCGGCCGGCACACGTACCAGGGACTCCTGCAGATCACCCGCACCCAAGTCGCCCAAGCCGCCTGGGTCAAGGCAGCTTGACCCCCGTTTCGAACCCATCCCGGGTGAATTTCTAGGGTCCCCCCTCCAGCCGCGCGAGGTCGCGTTCAGGGGGGGTACCCCCGGCGGGGGTGGGGCGGCGCCGTGGTGGCCGTGTGTGTGCGCCCGCGGGTGTCGCGCACAGCACCCCCCGGGGTGCGCGTGTGGGCGGCTGACTAGAGAGCGCCCACGACGTTGGCAATCGTGAACAGGGCCAGGCCGAGGAACAGCAGGACGACGCCGACGACAGGTTCGCCATTGGCGTGCCTGACACGGAGCTGGACGACGAAGTACTCCAGCCGACGAATGGGTGATGCGCTCGCAGCGTCGGTGAACGTGACCCTCGCGTCGCTTCTGCGCATCGTCGGGTACTTCTCGTGGAGCGCGACGAGCAGCGGCCGTGTCCGTTCGACCCAGAGTTCTGAGCGAGGAGTCGCAAAGAACGCGGCGACCTTCCAGATGCCACTTGCTTCCAGAAGGAAAGCGAGCACGCTGAGAATCACGACGGCCATGCGGGCGGGCTCCCTTGGCTTAGTTGACGCAGCGGAGCCAGGGTAGAGGGGGCGACGGGCGTTGATGCCAGGCACCAACCAGGCACCAACGCACGCGCAGTAGCGGCGATTCCTGGTGGCTCGTGGCGACTCGGCGCCGAGCGGAAACCCCTCAGATCCAGGGTTTCGGTGAAGCCGACGCGGGGACTCGAACCCCGGACCCCATCATTACGAGTGATGTGCTCTACCAGCTGAGCTACGTCGGCCCGCCGGGGGCGGTGGGCCCGGGAAGGATAGCGCCGGAGGACGCGCTGTCGAGGGGTCAGGTGGCGCTCACCCGAGGGGGCGTTGCGGCGGCGTCCGGACCGGACATAGCCTGACCTCCCGACCTCACGCCGCCCCACATCGCACCAGAGGTGCCCATGCGCAGAACCGCAGTGCTCATCGCCGCCGTGCTCGCCGGGGGCCTGGCGGCCGGCCAGGCCGCCGCCGCCCCCGTGAAGGTCGGGAACGCCGGGGAACGCCCCTGGGTGTTCGTCGACCGCCAGGGCGTCACCCACGTCACCTGGGACCTCGACGAGGGTCTTCAGACCCGCACGTTCTACGCCCGGGCCCTCCCCGGGGCGCGCACCTTCTCCGCGCCGGTGGAGATCCCGATCGCGACGGGCGAGGACTTCGCCGGCAGCTACGTCACGCAGGACCCCGCCCCCAGCAATCGCCTGGTGCTGGTGACCGAGCGGTCACCGAGCGTCACCGGGCAGCCGCTCACCTACGCGGTCACCTCCACCGACAACGGGGTCACCTGGAGCGCCGCCACGGCCATCGGCGACCCCGGCCCGTCGGTGAACCCCGGCGAGGGGCGGGTGAACCTCGTCGCCAACGGTACGCCCGGGATCTGGATCGCGGACGGCAACCCCACCTTCCGCATCCTCAAGGTGAACCCCACGCTCACGCCGCTGGTCACCACCGCCGACCTGGTGTCCATCAGCGACAAGCCGTACGACGGCCAGGTCCAGTTCGACGCCGCGGGCCAGCCCATCTTCGCGTTCGGCTCCCTGAGCCAGGGGTTCGTGAAGGTTGGGGAGGGCGGCGCGGAGCAGCTCGCGTTCACCAGCGACACCGTGCCGTCGATCCACCTCGCCACCGGCCCCGCCGGGAACCTGGTGATGGGGACCGGCGGGCCCGTCGCCAACACGTCGATCCGGGTCCGGACCCTCAACGGGGGAACGCTCGGCCCCGAGATCCGCATCAGCGCCCCGGGGGACGACAACACGGCGTTCGCGTACCTGTCCGCCGACCAGTCCGGCCGGTTCCACGCGGTGTGGCGCAGCAACGGCGAGGACCTGAACTACCGGACGTCCCCGAACGGCACCACCTGGTCGCCCATCAAGCGCCTCGTGCGGATCACCCGCGACAGCATCTACCCGCCGGTGGTCGCCGCGGGCCCGGACGGCAAGGGGTGGGTGGTCTACAACACCCAGAACACGGGGACAGGTCCGGTCTGGGCGGTCCGCACCGACGAGGAGAACTTCGCCGAACCGGACACCACCGGCGTCGACAACCCGCAGGTGCGGCGCCGCGGCAGCAGCGTCTTCATCACCCCGCGGACGCCGTCGCTCGCGAAGCTGCGCAAGCGCAAGTGCGTGAACGTGCGGGTGCAGAGCACCAAGCCCGCGACGATCCGCGTGGCGATCTTCAGCGGCCGCAAGAGCATCCGCGTGTTCGGCGCCACCGTCGTGCGGTTCCGGCAGCCGGGGAAGCGGCTGGTGTGCGTGAAGGTGCCGCTGCGGGCCCGGACGTTCGACGTGCGTCAGCCGTTCCGCTTCGCCTTCGCGGTGAAGTCCGGGGCCAACCCGAGGCGCAACGCCCCGGCGCAGGTCACCACCACCGGCTTCACGTTCTTCAAGTAGCCGGGGACGCGGGCCGGCGGTTCAGCCGCCGGCCCGCACCACCGTCCGGAAGTACCGCCGCACCGGCGCCGCCTCCCGGGCGACCACGAAGCCCAGGGTGCGGGCCCGGGTGTCGGTGTACACCAGCCAGAAGTCCCGGCGGTACACGAAGCACATGACCCGGCCGCGGGCCCACGATCCCTCCCCGGCGCGGCGGTCCGGGCGCGCCGCCGCGCACGGCGTCCCGCGCGGCACGCGCCGCCCCACGCGGTACCGCGTGTACACGCGGGCCGCCGCGGCGTTCGAGGGGAACAGGTCCAGGTACAGGCGCACCCCGTCCGGTTCCCGCAGGTCGCAGAAGATCCCGGCATCCGCCGCGGAGTCCTGGTTCTCCTCGGTCTCGCGCGTGCACCAGACGCGGCGGTCCGCGTCGAGGCTCCCCAGGAGCCGCCCCTCCGGTGCCTCGGGGAAGCCCGCGGGCCGCTCGACCCGGACGCCGTCCGTCTGCACGACGGCCGTTGTGGACACGGTTCCGGTCGCCGGCACCGTGGGCGCGGGGGCGGAATCGTCCCCGCCGCAGCCGGCCACGACCGCGAGGATCGCGAGCCCCGCCGCCCACACACCTCGCCCGCCGGTCACGGCACCCTCCTCGCCAGCACAGGTCCCGGATGAGAGCACGCCGCGAAAGCCCCCGCAACCGACCCTGGACAACCCCCCGACCGGTGATGCAACCTGCCGGGCATGGCCCCCCGCTTGCTCATCGCGCTCACGCTCCTCGGCGCCGCCCTCCCCGCGGCCGCCCCGGCGGCCCCCGCCCCCAAGCCCGGCTGGAGCACGGCCGCCGTCCTGGCGCCCGCCGGCCCCTCCTACTCCCGGGTGTCCGTCGCGGCCTCCCGGAAAGGCGACGCCGCCGTCGCCTGGATCCGCGAGGCCACGTGCTGCACCGGCACGGGCCGGCTCGTCGCCCGCTACCGGGCGCGCGCCACCGGCCCGTTCACCCGGCCCCGCACCCTCGAGGCCACCGGCGCGTCGCTGCCGCACGCGAGCATCTCCCAGGTCGCCGAGCCGCTCGTGGTCTGGGTCGCCGGATCGTCCGTCAAGGCGGCGGTGCGCCAGCGCAAGCAGCCGTGGCGCACATGGACGGTGGCGTCCAAGACGTCCGACGTGGTCGCCCTGCGCGGCGCCATCGACGTGACCGGCAGGCTCACGGTCGTGTGGGTGCAGCAGCCGGGCGCCGGGGCCGCGGTCATCAGGAGCGCGTCCACCACCCTGGCCGGTGCCAAGACCGCCCCGTTCGTGGTCGACCCGCAGTTCGTCGCGCCGAACGGCCCCGTGAGCATCGCCGTCGCCGCCCGCGGCGCCGCGCTGGCGGTGTGGCCGCTCGCCGACGGCAGCGTGGAATACACCCTCCGGTCGGCCGCGACCGGCCAGTGGACCGCCGTGAAGGACCTGGCCCCGGCGGGCAGCGCCGTCCCGGCCGCCACGGTGCGCATCGACATCGCCCCGCTCGGCCAGGCCGCCGCGGCGTGGTTCGCCGACGGCGCCCAGAAGGTGCAGGCCAGCTACCTGGCGGATCCCGCCGACCCCACGTGGGAGACGCCGGCGTCCCTCACCGGCGCCGCCCCCGGGCTGTTCAGCAACCTCGCCGTGAGCGTCGACAACGGCGCGGCGGTCGCCTGGGCGGGCAACTGCGTGAAGGGCACCAAGCAGCCCGTCGGCGCCGCGTACCGCGGCGGGTCGTCGTCCACCTGGACCACCGTGCCGAGCCCGCCCGTCCTGGGCTGCGGCGGCGACGACCTGAGCGTCGTGAGCCGCCTGGGCGTGGTCCGCGGTCCCCGCATCGTCCTGCTCGCGCCCCTCGAGGTGAGCGTGGGCCCGGACACCGCCGTCGGCGCGCAGGCGACCCTCACCGGCACCTGGCAGCGCGGCGCCCTCCCGGGGGAGCAGAGCGTCGCCGAGCTCGACGCCGCGGGCCGCGTGGGCCTGTTCGCCTGGACGCGCCCGGAGGACGGCACCGCCCTCCGGTGGCGTCAGTACGTCGCCCCCTGACCGCCGGCGAGGTGGGAGGGCCCGGTCGCCCGGACCCTCCCGTCGCCGCGGCTGGGGGGTTCCGCGTCACGACAGGGTGCAGCTCCCCGTGGTCGTGCTCGGGAAGCGCTTCGCCACCGGCGGCTTGAAGTCCGCCTTGATCTTCTGGATCGCGGTGAGGAACTGACGCGTCGTCGCGTCCCGCGCCAGGGTGGAGTACGCCTTCCGGCCGAGGGCCTGCAGCTTCAGCACCTCGCTGTTGCGCGCGTACTTGAACTTCACGCCGCAGTTCACGAGGTCCTGGGGAAGCGTGGACTTCTTGCTCACGATGCCGATCGAGTAGGCCGGCACCAGGTTCGCCGCCGTGCGCAGCGCGGTCTGCTCGCTGCGGGACAGGCTGTTGTAGAAGGCCCGGTTGATCGACAGGGCCGTCGGGAACGGCCACAGCGGCAGGTTCGCCGTGACGTTCTTCGCCACCTCGAAGTACTTGTTGGTGGCGATGAGGCCGATGTTGGCCTCCATGCCGTCCACGGTGCCGTTCTTCAGCGCGAGGTAGACCTCGGGCAGCGGCAGCGGGTCGGGGCTCGCGCCCAGCGCCTGCAGGCCGGTGAAGAGCACCTTGGACTGCACGGACCGGATCTTCGCGCCCTTGAACGCGTTCACCGACGTGAAGCTCTTGGTCGACCCGAGCGGGAAGCGGATGCCGCCCTCGTGGATCGCCAGCACGTACAGGTTCCCGGCCTGCTGGGTCGCCCGCGCCGAGATGCTGCGGCCCAGGCGGCCCGCGATGATCTGCTTCTCCAGCGGGTAGCCGTTCACCAGGAACGGCGCCTGCAGCGCCTGGAACGCGGTGATGCCGGCGGAGTCGAACACGGCCGTCGACATCGTCGCCATCGGGATCGTGCCCGTCCGCACGTCGTTGAGCAGCGTGGGTTCGGCAGCCGGGTAGCTCGGCCGCGGGACGATCTTGAGGCTGCCGCCGGACAGGCGGCTCACCTGGGCGGCGAAGTAGTCGATCGCCTGCCCGTACGGGTGCTGCTGGGTGGTCACGTAGGCGAGGGTGATCTCGCGCGTGCCCGTCTCGCGCGCCGGTTCCGCGGCGGCCGTTGCGGTGCCCACGACGAACATCCCGGTCAGGCCGAGCGCCACGATCGTCCGGGCCAGCTTCCGCTCGTTCACTTGGTAGCTCCCCCCAATCGATGATCTGCCGCCCGGCCGTGGCCGGGCGGATGGCGGGTCCCTCTCGGAGCACCGCCTCGTTCCGACGCTACGTCCGGCCCAGGGCGGCCCGATATGCGGGGAAACCCCTGCATTCCCACACAAACCTCACACCCGGACCGGGGTGCGGGCGCACGTCGCCGCGACCCCCGCGACGGGCGGTTTCAGCCCCGGTCGATCCGGCGTCCGGCCGGTCGATCGCGCACCTGCTTCGGCGCCGGGGCACTCGGCCGCCACCGCGACGCTACGACGGCACCGGTTCCCGCGATATGCGGGGAACCCCGGGACCGGGCCCGGTCAGACCGCCGTCGCGGGCACCGCCGGGAGGGTGAGGCGGAACTCCGCGCCGCCGCCGTCGGCGTCCGCCACCGTCACCGACCCCCCGTGGCCTGCGGCGACCTGCCGCACGATGGACAGCCCCAGGCCGGTGCCCGGACGGGAGCGGGCCTCCGGCGATCGCCAGAACCGGGCGAACACCCGCTCCCGGTCCTCCTCGGGCACGCCCGGGCCGTGGTCCCGCACCGTCACCTCGCCGTCGGCGATGCCGATCTCCACCGGCCCGCCGTCGCCGCCGTACTTGACCGCGTTGTCGATGAGGTTGCCCACCGCGCGGGCGAGGGCGTCGGGGTCGCCCATCACCTCCCGGGAGGTGCCCTCCACCCGGATGTCGGCGTTCGGCCAGAAGGCCCGGGCCCGGGCGGCGGCGTCGTGCACCAGCTCCTCCAGGTCCACCGGCACGGGCGCGGTCACGGGCCGGTCGCCGCGGGCGAGCTCCACCAGGTCGCCCACCAGGCCGCCCACCCCGTCCAGCTGCACGGTCAGGTCCTCCAGCAGCTTGCCGCGCTCCAGGTCGTCCAGCGGCGCGCCCGAGGCGAGCAGCTCCACGTTCGCCCGCAGCGCGGTGAGCGGGGTGCGCAGCTCGTGGGAGGCGTCCGCGACCAGCCGGTCCTGGGCCTGCCGGGCCTGGTCGAGGCTCGCGAGCATCTCGTTGAACCGTCGCGCGAGGCGGGCCGGCTCGTCGTCGCCGTCCACCGGGATGCGGTGCGACAGGTCGCCGGTGCGGGCGACGTGGTCCACGCTGCCGGCGAGCGCCTGCACCGGGCGCACGCCCCGCGCAGCCACCACCGCGCCCAGCACCCCGGCCAGGGCGATGCCCGCCAGGGAGATGAGCGCCAGCCGGGTGCGCAGCGTGTCGAGCGTCGCGTTGACCTCGGTGAGGGGCCGGGCGATCTGCACCGCCAGGCCGCGCTGCCGCGCGGGGATCGTGAGGACGCGCACCTCGGTACCGCCCGCGGTGACCGTGGAGTACCCGGGGTCGCCCCCGTCCCTGGCGATCCGCGCCGCGGACGACGCCACGGGCAGCGCCTCCTCCCCGGAGGGCAGCGACAGCGGCGTGCCGGTGGAGTCGATGAGCTGCACGAACGCGCCGGGGCCGCCGAACCGGCCGGAGACCTGGCCGCCGAACGCGTCGCCCGGTCCGCGGCGCGGGCGGAAGGCGTCCTCGATGCTGCGCTCCGCCTGCCGGCGCAGGTCGGTGTCCACCTGGCCGCGCAGCGCCGTCGCCGTGGCCGAGTAGACCGCGAAGGCGCTCAGCACCACCGCCAGGGCCACGGCGACGGCGGCGGCGACGGTGATGCGGGTGCGGAAGCTCACGCGGTGTCCCGTAGGGCGTAGCCGAAGCCGCGAACCGTCTGCAGCAGGCGCGGCTCCCCGCCGGCCTCCAGCTTGCGGCGCAGGTACCCCACGTACACCTCGATGCCGTTCGTGGACGTGCGGGCGTCCATCCCCCACACGCGGTCCAGGATCACCTCGCGGGTGAGCACCCGGTCGGGGTTCCGCATGAACAGCTCCAGCAGCAGGAACTCGGTGCGGGTGAGCTCGAACCGCCGCCCGCCGCGCTCGGCCATGAGCGACTCCAGGTCGAGCCGCAGGTCGAGGTACTCCAGCAGCCCGTCGTCCTGGGCCTCGGCGCCGGGGGTGCGCCGCACGATCGCGCGCAGGCGGGCGAGCAGCTCAGCCAGTGCGAAGGGCTTGACCAGGTAGTCGTCCGCCCCCGCGTCCAGGCCCTCCACCCGGTCGGTCACCGAATCCCGGGCGGTGAGCATGAGGATCGGGGTGCGGTCGCCGCGGCGGCGGAGCTCCCGGCAGATCTCGAAGCCGTTGATGTCCGGGAGGTTCACGTCCAGGACCACGGCGTCCGGTGCGACCCGCACCACCGCGGCGAGGCCGGTGGCGCCGCCCTCGGCGGACTCCACGGCGTAGCCGTTGGCCCTCAGGGCCCGCTCGAGCGACCCCCGCACCCGGGGGTCGTCCTCCACGATGAGCACGCGCATGCGTCAGATAGTGCCGTATGCGGGTGACGGCCCCCACGCGAGCCCGTCACCCGCACTGGCCATGCGTCGCGTCAGGGGCCGGGGTAGCCGCCGCCCATGCCCATGCCGCCGGGGCCGCCGTGCCGGCCGCGGCCGCCGAACCCGCCGGGCCCGTGGTGGTCGTCCATCCCGAAGCCGAAGCCGAACCCGCGGCCCATGTCGCCGTCCGCCGCGCGCTGCTGGGCGTCCTTGTACATCTGGTCCGCCTGGGCCTGGGTGAGCTCCTTCGCCTTCACCGCGGCGTCCAGGCGCTCCTTGAGGCGCTTGAGGGACAGCTCCTTCATCTTCTCGGCGAGCTTGCCGTTCGCCGCGGCGTCCTTCAGGGCCTTGGCGTCGGCGGCGGAGATGCGACCCGCCGTGACCATCTCGTCCAGGTGCGCCAGGAACACCTTCTGCCGGGCGGCGGTTTCGGCGGCCTGGAGCTTCTCGACCGACACGCCGAGCTCGGAGGCCAGCGCCTTCCGGTACTCCAGCTCACGGGCCTGGTGGTCGGCCTTGGAGGGCGGCGCCGCCGGGTTCCCGGGGGCGGTGGTCGTGGCGCCCTGCGTGGTGGTCCCCGAGGACCCCCCGCTCTGGGCGAACACCGGCAGCGACACGGCTGCGGCGCTGAGTGCGGCGGCGACTCCGGCGGTGATCACGGTGCGCTTGAAGGCGGGCTTCTCCATGCGGTCCTCCAGGGGTGGTCGGTGGTGCGGTGGGGGCAGGATGGACCGGGCGCCTGAGGAGCACCTGAGAGCCGTGTTGAGATTCCCCGCGCGCGGACCGGCGGCGGTACGATCGCCCGCATGGGTGAATGCCGCGTGATCCGAGGGGGCGAGGGCTTCCACGGCAAGCAGGGCCTCGACTACTTCTCCGGCGTCTCGGCCGAGACGGCGGGCGCCACCGGCATCTGCATGCACCTGCTGGTCATGCCGCCCGGTGTCAGCGCCCGGCCGCACCTCCACGAGGGGCACGAGACCGCGATCCTCATGCTCGAGGGCAGGGTCGAGATGCGATACGGGCACGACCTCGAGCACCACGAGGTCGTGGAGGCGGGCGACTGGGTCTACATCCCGGCCGGCATGCCGCACCAGCCGTACAACCCGTACGACGCGCCCGCGAAGGCCGTGCTGGCCCGCACCGACCCCAACGAGCAGGAGAGCGTCGTCCTCCTCGACGACGGGGACGCCCCTACGGGGTGAGGCCCAGCTCCGGGGCGTGCGGGGCGAGCGCGGCGATCACGAAGGCGATGTGGTCGTCGAGCTCCCGGTCGATCTCCTGCGCGCCCGTCGTGATGTCCTCACGGCTCACGTTCGCGGCGAAGCGCTTGTCCTTGAGCTTCTTCCGCACCGACCGGGGTTCCATGCCCTCCAGGCGGTCCGGCCGCATGAGGGCGCAGGCGTGGATGAACCCGCTGAGCTCGTCGCACGCGAACAGGTGCCGCTCCAGGGCGGTCTCCCGGGGCAGGCCCAGGTGCTCGGCGTGGCTCAGGATGGCCCGCCGGAACCAGTCCGGGTAGCCGAGGGCGGCGAGCACCGGCTCCCCGTCCTGCGGGTGCTGCTCCAGGCTGGGGTGCCGCTCCCAGTCGAAGTCGTGCAGCAGCCCCACGCAGCCCCAGGCGTCGGCGTCCTCGCCCAGCTCGGCGGCGTACGCGCGCATCGCGATCTCCACGGACCGGCAGTGGCGCCGCAACGCCTCGCTCGCGATCCACTCCTCAAGGAGCGCCTGCGCGCGGGCGCGGTCCCGGGCGAGTTCCTCGGCGTCGCTCATGGCGCGGGATCCTACGCGGTCACCGTCACGGGGAACCGCACGGCCGACTCGGGCCCCAGGTCGTCGAGCCAGGCGAAGTGCTCCTGCACCAGGGCGATCGCCACCGAGTACTCGCCGGGCGTCCCCGGCGCGGACAGCTCCACCGCGAGCCGCCGGGACTCCCCGGGCGCCAGCGGGGTGCGCAGCTCGGCGCGGGCGCCCTCGGTGACCTGGGCGCCGGAGGCGTCCCACCAGCGCGCCGCGGCGCGCACCGGGTAGGGGCCGTCGGCGGAGAGGCGGGAGCCGGTGCCGTTGCCCACCTCCACGGGCAGCAACTCCCGTGCCCCGGCCCGCATCCGGGTGGGCGGCTTGGAGATCGCCCGCAGGCGCAGCGGGGCCTCCACGGCGTACTCGTGGCCGCGGTGCGGGCGGTGCTCCAACAGCCGCCCGACGGCGGCGCGCAGGTCGCCGCGGGGCGGGGGAGCCGCCGTGCAGAGCACGTCGCCGATGCCGTGGCGGCGCAGGCGCGCCATGAGGTCGTCCTCGCCGCGCAGCGGCAGCAGCGCCCCGCCGCGCCCGATCCAGTTCACGAACGGGTGGTGGCGCGTGAGGAGCCGCCACAGCTCGCGCGGGCCGCGGCCGTCCACCCGGCGCAGGGCCGCGGGGTTCACCTCCATCACGATCGCGGGCCGGAGCCGCGCGATGGTGCGCGACCCGCCCTCCAGCAGGGCGAGCTCCGACCCCTCGACGTCGGCCTTCAGCAGGTCGAGGCGGTCGATGCCCGCGGCGTCGGCCCAGTCGTCGAGCGTGACCCCGGGGACCTCCACGTCGCCGTCGGCGCCGGCGTGGGCGCCCGCGCTGAACCCCGCGTTCGACGCGAACCGCAGGGGCCCGGACACGGGCGCGATCCCGGCGCGGTGCACGGTCACCCGGTCCGCCAGGCCGTTCGCCGCCAGGTTGGCCTCCAGCCGGTCGGCGGTGCCGGGGAACGCCTCCATCGCGTGGACGCGCACCCCGGGGACGGCGGAGGCGATCGCCATGGAGATGATCCCGATGTGGGCCCCGGCGTCCAGCACCACGTCCCCGGGGCGCAGCAGCCGCCCCAACAGGCGCATGACGCCGCGCTCGTACCGGCCGTCGGTCGCGGCGATGAGCTCCAGCAGGCTCCGCTCCGACGGGCCGCCCCGCAGGGTGAGGGGCTCCTCCACACCGGGCACGCGGAGGATGGTCTGCGGCGGGTCCTCGTCCGTCACGGCGGCAGTATCGCCTCCGGGGGCGGATGGTGCGGGGTCGTCCCGGCAGCGGCCTAGACTCCGGACGGTGCCCAACCTCATCGCGGTGAACCTCGACGTCGACGCAGCGCCGGCCCTGTCGCTGAAGGAGATCGGCGGTGAGGCGCCGGTGGGCTGGGGCATCGCCTGGTACCCGGACAGCGGCCAGGGCGCCGTCACGTTCAAGGGGCCCATCGCCTTCGGGGAGTCCGCCGAGGAGACCCGGTCGGACTGGCAGCGCATCGAGGAGCGCTACCGGTTCATGCGCCGCCAGCGGTCCACCACCTTCATGGGGGCGTTCCGCCTGCCCGCCGAGCGCAGCCGCCGCGACCTCGACCCGTTCGTGCGCAGCTACGCCGGCCGTGACTGGGTGATGTCGTTCGACGGCGACCCCGGCCCGGAGCTCGTGCGGCGCCTGCCCATCGAGGGGCTGCCGCTGCTGGAGCCGGTCGGCGCCCCGCGCGAGCACCCCCTGGCGTGGATCGTGTCGCGGCTGCTGGCCGAGGGCGCCCGCCACCTGGCGGCCTACGGGGCGCTGCGCCTGCGCGACCTCATGGCCGAGCTGGACGCCGAGGGCGTCGGCAACGTGATCCTGAGCGACGGGGAGACCGTCGCCGTGTACGCGTCGCGCGACGCCGACCAGCCCATCGGCTGGTCCCGACACCTGCCGCCCGGCCCGCCGCCGGTGCTGGAGACCCCGGACCTCATGCTGGTGTTCGACTCGGCCCCCGACCGCCAGCGCACCGTGCTGTGCGCCGGCACGGTCCCCGCGTCGGACGGGTGGACGCAGCTCGTGGCCGGGTCGCTCATGCTCATGCGCCGCGGCGCGGTGGTCGAGACCGTCACCACCGCGGCGGACGCCACCCCGCGGCGCCGGCACCGCATGCCGCGCGGTGCCGAGGGCAGCCGCCTGCTGTCGGTGCTCCACGAGACCGCCTACGCCTACGACGAGGCCGTGGAGCGCAGCTCCCACCGCCTGCGCCTGGAGCCGTGCCACGATCGCACCCAGGAGGTCGTGGACCACGAGGTCACCGTCTCCGTGCAGGCCCGGCGGTCGCGGTTCGAGGACGTGTTCGGGAACCTCACGGCGGCGGTGGAGATCGACCGGCCGTACCGGGAGCTCACGGTCCGCAGCCGCTCGGTGGTGCGCGTCCACACCGGGCCGGACCCGCGGGAGGCCAACGGCCATGCGCCGCGCCTGCCGCTCACCTGGATGCCCTGGCAGCGGCAGATGCTGCTGCCGTACCTGCTGCCGCCGGAGCTCCCCGAGACCCAGCTGGTGGAGCTCACCGCGTACGCCAACGCGTTCGCGCGCCGCAACGACGGGTCGGTGCTCGGCGCCCTGTGGGACGCCAACGAGACCATCCACGACGAGTACGAGTACGTGTCGGGCTCCACGGACCTCGAGACCACGCCGTTCGAGGTGTACGTGAACCGGCGCGGCGTGTGCCAGGACTTCGCGAACCTGCTCATCTGCATGGCCCGCCTGCTCGGCGTGCCCGCCCGGTACCGGGTGGGGTACATCCACACCGGGTCGGACTACGCCAACCAGGTGCAGTCCGACGCGTCCCACGCGTGGTGCGAGCTGTACCTGCCGTGGCTGGGATGGGTCGGCATGGACCCCACCAACGGGTGCGCCGCCGGCCTGGACCACATCCGGGTGGCGTGCGGCCGCAACTACCGGGACGCGACCCCCACCGAGGGCACCATCTGGCAGGGCGGCGGCGGGGAGCGCCTGCGCGTGCGCGTGGAGGTGGTCCCCATCGAGGACGTCGGCAAGGCCGCCTAGGGGCTGTCGGGCGGGCGCTCCAGCAGCAGCGCCCAGGTGAGCGGCCCGGCGACGCCGTCCGGCTCGAGGCCGCGGGCCCGCTGGAAGGCGCGCACCGCCGCCCGCGTCTGGGCCCGGTAGAAGCCGGTGCGGGGCACGGGGACGCCCCACACGCGCAGCCGGGCCTGCAGCCACACCACCGCGTCGCCGCGGGTGCCGGCGCGCAGCACGGGGTAGGTGCGGGCCAGTGCGGCGGGGGTGGGGCAGCTCGACAGCGGCCGGGCGAGCACCGGCCACTGCACCGGGCGGGTGTGCTGGAAGCTCCAGTACGACGCGCCCGGCCAGCCGTAGGCGGCCGCCAGGCACCGGAACCGCACCAGCTCCGCGGGCTTCTCGCGCCTGTAGGTGCCGGCGATCGGCGTGACGGGCACGCGGTAGATGCTGTTCCACCGGGCGGTGCGGGCCATCGCGCGGTCCACCGCGGTGCCGAACGCGCCCCAGTAGACCTGGGGCATCAGCACGTCGGCGCCGTCCGGTCCGTCGATGAACGCCGAGTACGGGAACGAGGAGTGCCCGTCGACGTAGGCGAAGCTGGTGAGCGCCACCGGGAGGTCCGGGCCGGTGAGGCGCCGCAGCTCGGCCATGTACCGGCGGGCGGCGCGGTAGGTGCGCCCCTCGTACGAGCCGCGGCCGCCCTCGAACTCGCTCTCGGCGTCCACCACGAAGCAGTCCGCCCCGGCCGTGACGGCGCGGGCCGCGACCCGGGCCTCCAGCACCGGGCGCCGCCCGTACACGTACTGCCACGCGCAGACCTTGAGGCCGGCGGCGTGCAGGGCGGGCAGGGCGGCGTCGAACTGCCGCCAGTACCTGGTGCCGTCGCCGGACTTCACGTAGACGGTGCGCATGCCGGCGCCCGTCGCGCGGG
>JAXLST010000026.1:0-38943 GCA_046330435.1 Thermoleophilia bacterium
TCGTCAGCTCGTGTCGTGAGATGTTGGGTTAAGTCCCGCAACGAGCGCAACCCCTGTCCTATGTTGCCAGCGGTTCGGCCGGGGACTCGTGGGATACTGCCGGTGACAAACCGGAGGAAGGTGGGGACGACGTCAAGTCATCATGCCCCTTATGTCCAGGGCTACACACGTGCTACAATGGCCGGTACAGAGAGCTGCAATACCGCGAGGTGGAGCGAATCTCAAAAAGCCGGTCCCAGTTCGGATTGGAGGCTGAAACTCGCCTCCATGAAGTCGGAGTTGCTAGTAATCGCGAATCAGCAACGTCGCGGTGAATACGTTCCCGGGCCTTGTACACACCGCCCGTCACACCACGAAAGTCGGCAACACCCGAAGCCGGTGGGCTAACCCGCAAGGGAGGCAGCCGTCGAAGGTGGGGTCAGCGATTGGGGTGAAGTCGTAACAAGGTAGCCGTAGCGGAAGCTGCGGCTGGATCACCTCCTTTCTAGGGAGCGATGCGAACGCATCGCAAGGGCTCCGGCCGGCATCTGTCGGATGTCGCAGCCGTCGAGCTCCCCCGGTCCACTCGTGGACTCCGGGAGTCCGAGCCCTAGAAGAACGTCGACAACCTGGTCTGTTGGATGCGCCCGGCGCGGAACTGCCACAGGCATTCAAGGCGTCAGCGGGTTCGTGACCGCGACGGGGCCTACGCGCCAACAGCGTGCTGATCGGTTTTGAGGGACCTCGAACGAGGTGGGAGCTACGGCTCCGGCGTTCGTGAGACCTCCGTCCTCACCCCGACCCGGTATGGACCGGGTGAGGGACGTACCTTGAAAACTGCATAGCGGCACAAGGTGTGCTCTACAAGAGAGTCAAGATACGAAGGGCATGTGGTGGATGCCTTGGCGCCAGGAGTCGATGAAGGACGTGGACGGCTGCGATAAGCCCCGGGGAGTTGCTGAACAAACTTTGATCCGGGGATTTCCGAATGGGGGAACCCACGCGTGGTAATGCGCGCGTACTCCCGTCTGAACACATAGGGCGGGTAGAGACAAGCCGGGGAAGTGACACATCTCAGTACCCGGAGGAACGGAAAGAAACCTCGACTCCCTGAGTAGTGGCGAGCGAAAGGGGATCAGCCTAAACCGGTTGGGTGTTAGTTGCCTGCGGGTCCAGCCCAGCCGGGGTTGTAGGAACAGCATGGCCGTACCGCAGTGCGGCCGGGGAGTTACAAAACTGATGGATAGTCGAGCGGCTTGGAACGGCCGGCTACAAAGGGTAAGAGCCCCGTAGACGAAATCCAGCAGTCTCCCTCGCTGTCTCCTGAGTACGACCGGGCACGTGAAACCCGGTCGGAATCCGCGGGGACCACCCCGCAAGGCTAAGTACTACCTGGCGACCGATAGTGAACTAGTACCGTGAGGGAAAGGTGAAAAGCACCCCGGAAGGGGAGTGAAATAGAACCTGAAACCACTTGCCTACAACCTGTGGGAGCCGGCTTGTCCGGTGACCGCGTACTTTTTGCATAACGGGCCGACGAGTTGCTCGTATCCGGCAAGGTTAAGACAACGGAGCCGTAGCGAAAGCGAGTCTGAATAGGGCGTTTAGTCGGATGCGGCAGACCCGAAGCCGGGTGATCTATCCATGGGCAGGTTGAAGCGGGGGTAAGACCTCGTGGAGGACCGAACCCACGTCGGTTGAAAACGGCGGGGATGACCTGTGGATCGGAGTGAAAGGCTAATCAAACCCGGTTATATCTGGTTCTCTCCGAAATATATTTTGGTATAGCGTCTTGTGTTCAGTAGTGGTTGTAAAGCACTGTTTGGCCTAGGGGGCCCACCAGCTTACCGAAGTCAGATAAACTCTGAATGCCATTACTCCAGAGCAAGGCAGTCAGACGGCGGGGGATAAGCTTCGTCGTCGAGAGGGAAACAGCCCAGACCACCAGCTAAGGTCCCAAAGCGCTGGCTAAGTGGAAAACGATGTGCGGGTGCACAGACAACCAGGATGTTGGCTTAGAGGCAGCCATTCGTCTAAGGAGTGCGTAATAGCTCACTGGTCAAGTGTCCGTGCGCGGATAATGTAACGGGGCTCAAGCCAGCCACCGAAGCTGTGGACTCGACTTTGTCGAGTGGTAGGAGAGCGTTCCCAGTGCAGTGAAGCGGCAGCGGCAAGCTCGCCGTGGAGCGCTGGGAAGTGAGAATGTTGGCATTAGTAACGAAAGACGGGTGAGAAACCCGTCCACCGATTGCCCAAGGTTTCCTGAGCAACGTTAATCGGCTCAGGGTTAGTCGGGACCTAAGCCGAGGCCGTCAGGCGTAGGCGATGGACAACAGGTTGATATTCCTGTACCGCGTCTTCCGCGCTATCACCGATGGGGGGACGGGGAAGGATAAGCGAACCGTGGCGCTGGTCGTCCACGGACAACCCGGTAGGACGGGTCCTAGGAAAATCCGGGACCCACATAAGTCCGAGAGGGGATGTCGGTCGTCGAAAGACGGCAAGTCGCTGATTCCATGCCTCCGAGAAAAGCCTCTAGGGAGTGGGAACGCGCCCGTACCAAAACCGACACAGGTGGGCAGGTAGAGCATACCAAGGTGATCGAGAGAACCCTCGTTAAGGAACTCGGCAAAATTGTCCCGTAACTTCGGGAGAAGGGACGCCTCGGTAGGGTGAAGGACTTCGCGTCTGGAGCCCGAGGAGGCCGCAGAGAATTGGCCCAACCGACTGTTTACCAAAAACACAGGTCTCTGCGAAGTCGTAAGACGACGTATAGGGGCTGACGCCTGCCCGGTGCCGGAAGGTCAAGTGGAGGGGTTAGCCGCAAGGCGAAGCTCCGAAACCAAGCCCCGGTAAACGGCGGCCGTAACTATAACGGTCCTAAGGTAGCGAAATTCCTTGTCGGGTAAGTTCCGACCTGCACGAATGGCGTAACGAGTTGGGCGCTGTCTCAACGAGGGACTCGGTGAAATTGTAGTCCCGGTGAAGATGCCGGGTACCCGCCGCAAGACGGAAAGACCCCGTGGACCTTTACTGCAGCTTGATATTGGGGTTTGGGACGCCTTGTCCAGGATAGGTGGGAGGCTGTGAAGCGTGGACGTCAGTCCACGTGGAGCCATCCTTGGGATACCACCCTGGGCGTTCTGAGCTTCTAACGGGAGGCCGTGATCCGGCTTCCGGACAGTGTCAGGTGGGCAGTTTGACTGGGGCGGTCGCCTCCCAAAATGTAACGGAGGCGCGCAAAGGTTCCCTCAGCACGGTTGGAAATCGTGCGTAGAGTGTAAAGGCATAAGGGAGCTTGACTGCGAGACTGACAAGTCGAGCAGGGACGAAAGTCGGCCTTAGTGATCCGGCTGTAGGGAGTGGAACTGCAGTCGCTCAACGGATAAAAGGTACCCCGGGGATAACAGGCTTATCTTCCCCAAGAGTCCACATCGACGGGAAGGTTTGGCACCTCGATGTCGGCTCGTCGCATCCTGGGGCTGGAGTAGGTCCCAAGGGTTGGGCTGTTCGCCCATTAAAGCGGTACGCGAGCTGGGTTCAGAACGTCGTGAGACAGTTCGGTCCCTATCTGCGGTGGGCGCTGGAGATTTGCAGGAATCTGTCCCTAGTACGAGAGGACCGGGATGGACAGGCCTCTGGTGTATCAGTTGTCGTGCCAACGGCACTGCTGACTAGCTACGCCTGGACGGGATAACCGCTGAAAGCATCTAAGCGGGAAGCCCATCCTAAGATGAGATCTCCCACCTCCTTGAGAGGGTAAGGCTCCAAGTAGACCACTTGGTCGATAGGCCGGATGTGTAAGCGCAGCAATGCGTTCAGCAGACCGGTACTAATCCGCCGAGGGCTTGACACACATTCTTTTTCACACCTTGTGCCCTATGCAGTATTGAGGGTAGGTCCCTCAAGAATTCCCGGTGGCTATAGCGTGAGGGAAACACCTCTTCCCATTCCGAACAGAGTCGTTAAGCCTCACCGCGCCGATGGTACTCCGAGTGAAGACTCGCGGGAGAGTAGGTCGCTGCCGGGTTTGTTTGAGAAGGGTCGTCGTCCGTATCGGGCGGCGGCCCTTTTCGTCGTTCCGGGCCGGGTCCCGATGTGGGCGCGCCGGGAGCCGTTGGTAGCATCGCCGTCGTGAGCACCGACACCACGCAGCACGACGACGTCATCGTGATCGGCGCCGGCCTCGCGGGCCTGGCGTGCGCGCACCGCCTGGCCGCCGCGGGACGCCGCGTGCGGGTGCTGGAGGCCGAGGACGCCCCGGGCGGCCGCGCCCGGACGGTGTGGCACGAGGGCCGGCCGGTGGACCTGGGGTTCCAGGTGCTGTTCAGCCGCTACGCCGCCACGCGGGCGTTCATCCGCGAACTTGGCATCCCCAGGAACGACCTCCGGGCGTTCAGCGGTGGCGCCGCGTTCTGGAACGGCACCGCGTGGAACCGCCTGGCCCCGACGCCGCAGTCGCTGGTGCGGTTCGGCGGGCTGTCGGCGGGCGACCGGTTCCGGCTCGCGCGGCTGGGCGCCGAGGTGCTGCGCCGGCCGCCGGAGGACTGGCTGGACGAGCCGGCCGCCGGCCGCACGACCGAGGAGCACCTGCGCGAGCTGGGGTTCGGCGACGATGCCATCGACGGCTTCTTCCGGCCGTTCTGGGGCGTGGTGTTCCTCGACCGCAGCCTGAGCGCCGACGCCGGGTACTTCCGGTTCCTGTTCGGGACGCTGCTGCGCGGCCCGGCGGTGCTGCCCGCGGACGGCCTGGGGATGATCGCCGAGTGGGCCGCGGCCGGGATCCGCCAGCGTGGCGGGCACGTGGAGCTCGGGGTGAGGGTGAACGACATCGTGCGGGGCGACGACGGCGGTGCATCCGGCGTGCGCACGGCCGACGGGCGGACCCTCGCCGCCCACGCGGTGGTCCTGGCCGTCGAGGCCCCGGCCGCACGGCGTCTGCTGGAGCCGCTGGACCCCGACACCACCAGGAGGGTCCCCTCCGCGGCGGCGAGCGTGGTGACCGCCGCGTTCGCGCTGGCGCGGCCGCTGTACCGCGGCCGGGTGATCCTGATCAACGGCGACCGCGGCGACGCGTCCGTGCCGCGGGTCGACCTGCTGTGCCAGACGACGAACGTGACGCGCCCGGAGGCCGTCGGCGGGCCGCACATCCTGCTGGCGACCACGGTGACGACGCCCGGCGCGGCCGATGCCCCCGGGCTGGTGGAGGCCGTGGCGGGCGCGGTGGCGCGGTGGTCGCCCGGGTACGCGTGGTCCGCGCACGCGCGGGTCGTCGGGGTGACCGAGCACGACTTCGCCCAGTACCGGCCGGCACCCGGCGTGCGCGACGACCTGCCCGGCACCCGCACGCGCGTCGCGCGCCTGATGGTCGCCGGGGACCTCACCACGCACCCCTCCATCGAGGGCGCGGTGCGCAGCGGGACCGCCGCCGCCGACGCCCTGCTGGCCGCGCCCGCCTGAGGTGAAGCGCGTCGGGGCACGCCGGGTGTGGAGCGTCCGGGACGTGACCGGGGCGCTCGCCCGGCGGCTCGAGGACATCCCGTCGCTGTGGCTCGAGGCGGAGGTCCACAACCTGCGCGGGCAGCGCGGGCAGGTGTACTTCACCCTGAGGGACGAGCACCAGATCGACGCGTCGATGAACGCGGTGGTGTTCGACCGCCTGCCGGCGCCGCCGCGCGACGGCAGCCTGGTGCACGCGTACGGCCGCGTCGAGTTCTGGGCGGAGCGCACCCAGCTGCGCATGCGCGTGGAGCGCATCGAGCTGGCCGGGGAGGGCCTCCTGGTCGCCCAGATCGAGGCGTTGCGGGCGGTGCTCGCGCGTGAGGGCCTGCTCGACCCCGCCCGGAAACGCCCCCTTCCGATGCTGCCGCGGCGCATCGGCCTGGTGACCAGCGCGACCGGCGCCGCCCGCGACGACGTGCTGCGGAACCTGTGGGAGCGGTACCCGGACGGCGATGTGGTGCTGGTGGACGTGCCCGTGCAGGGGGACTCCGCCGCCCCGGCGATCGTGCGGGCACTCCGGCGGCTCGCGGCGATCCCCGAGGTGGACGTCGTGATCGTCACCCGGGGCGGGGGCGCGCTGGAGGACCTCATGGCCTTCAACTCCGAGGACGTCTGCCGGGCGGTCGCCGCGTCGCGGGCCCCGGTCGTCTCGGCGGTGGGGCACGAGCGGGACGTGACGCTGTGCGACCTGGTGGCCGACCTGCGCGTGTCGACGCCCACGGCGGCCGCCCGGGCGGTGGTGCCCGACGCACGGGATCTGGCGGGACGGCTCGAGGCCATGGAGCTGGGCCTCATCCGCGGCCTGGTGCGCGCCCGCGGGCGGGCGGAGGCCCGCCTGGAGCAGCGCAGCCCGGCGCTCGTCGCGGCGCTGCGATCCGTGGGCGTCCGCGCCGAGGCCCGGGTGTCCGCCGCCGGCGACCGCCTGGCGCCCGCGCTCGCCCGCCACGCCGAGCGGGCCGCCGCCGGCGTGCGCGGCCACGAGGACCGGATGCGGCGCGCGGTCGCCGTGCGCCAGCGGGAGGCGTCGGCGCGCCTGGCCTCGGCCGCCGCGATGCTCGAGGCCCTGGGCCCGCAGCGGACCCTGGCGCGCGGCTACGCCATCGTGCGGGACCCCGCCTCGGGCCGTCCCCTGGTGGACGTCTCGGCGCTGGCGGCCGACGGGGACGTCACCATCCAGATGCGCGACGGTTCCGCGCAGGCCCGCATCACGGAGGTGCAGCGATGACCCAGGACGACCCCGCCACCTTCGAGGAGGCCCTCGCGCGCCTGGACCAGGTCGTCGCCCGCCTGGAGGGCGGGGAGGTGGGGCTCGAGGAGGCCGTCACGCTGTTCGAGGAGGGGCAGCGGCACCTGCGGGCCTGCCGCGAGCGGCTCGCCGTCGCCCAGCGGCGCATCGAGGAGCTCACCGCCGAGGGGCAGCCGGCGGCGCCGCAGCAGGATCAGGCGCCCTTCTAGGGGTGCCGCGGACCGGGGGGACTCAAGCCCCGGCCGCGGCGCGCCGACCCAACCTGCATGAGCCGTCCCAAGCTGCGCGTCATCCAGGGCGGGGCCGCGCCGTCGCCCCCCGCGGCCCGCGGGAAGCGCGGCCCGGCGCCGTCGCCGCGGAGCGGACCCGCCCACGAGCCCCGATCCCGCCGGTTCGCCGCCGCCCAGGCGGCCGCGAACCGGTCCCACGCGCGCCGTCGCCGGCCGGCCCGCACGCCCCGGAGCGGGCGCGGGCCCGTCGCGATGACCTGGCTGTTCGCCGCCGTCGCGATGGGCGGCGTGGTGGTCGCCTGGGAGGGCCCGGTGCTCATCGGGCTCTCGATGACCCTCGCCGGCGCCGCCGCGATGATCTCGCCGCCCACGGCCCCGGTGGAGGGGCGGGCCCGCACGATCTCGCTGGCGCTCATCATCGCGGCGACGGGGCTCGCCGCGGTCGACATCGTGTTCAGCCTGCTCGGCTGAGCGCCGCAGGCCCCGCCTCGGCGGCGCGACGGCGTTCCCACTTCCGCAGCCGCGCGATGTCGCGGTCGATCTGCCCCAGGGGGATCTGGCAGCCGGGGCTCGAGATGTTCGCGTACCGCAGCAGGCGGTCCTCGTCGGCGCGCAGCGTCATCCACTTGGCCAGCACGTCGTCGCCGGTGGGCAGCTCCGGCCGGCCGCCGCGGTCGGGGAACTGCACGCAGTACTCCCGGACGGGGGCGAGCGACCGCGGCAGGAGCGCCACCAGCGGCAGGTGCGGGTAGACGAGGTAGCGGTAGCGCGGGAGGGCACCGGGGCCGCTGCCCGCGCGCCGGCCGGTGACGCACAGGAAGCCGAGCTCCTCGAACATCGCCCACTCGTCCGGGTTCACGACCGACCGCAGCAGCTCCAGGGACCGGCGCTCGGCCTCCGCCCGGCTCACGGGAGCCTCGCGCACCCAGGCGGGCCGCACCGTCCGGCGCATCCGGGGACGGGGCAGCTGCATCCCGCCGCGCATGGCGAGGGCAAGGGCCCCCAGGCTCACCACCAGGAGCAGGACGACGAGTCCCGCCACCCCGCGCGCTCCCTCAGGCGCAGCCGCCGGCGGCGCGCGGCCAGAACAGCACGCGCTCGGCGCCGGAGGGGATCTGGTCGAAGTCGCTCACCATGACGGCCTCGCGGCGCCCGCTGGCGGGGTCCGACACCGGCACCGCGGCCCACATGCCCTCGTCGAGCTGGCGGCGGAAGGCGCGCACCAGGGCCTCGCGCTCCGCATCCACCGCGGGGTCCCCCTCAACGATGAGGGTCTCGCCGTACCCGGGCATCATCCGAAGCAACTGCACGCGGGCCCTCCCGGCCGGATGGCCTTTCGCTCGCATCCACGCGGCCGTCCTTGGCCCAATAGCTTCCGCTCGCATCCACGCGGGCGTTCTACCCCAACCGGACGCGGCCTGCAACGCCTCCGGGCGCCGTTGCGGAGGGGGCCCGCCGGGCCGCACCGCTACGATGCGCCGGTGCCCCGGACCTGACCGCCGTCCGCGCCGAACTGCCCAGCCTGGCCACCGAGGTGTACCTCAACACCGGGGGCTCCGGGCCCTGCCGCTGCGCAGCGCGCGGGCCATCGCCGACGCCGCCGCGCTGGCGGCCGGGCGCAGCCGGATGAGCCTGGAGGTGTGGAGCGAGACGGACCGCCTGCTGCTCGACACCCGCGCCGCCGCCGCCCGGGTGGTGGGCGCCCCGGGGGACGACGTCGCGCTGATGCAGAACACCTCGACCGGCCTCGACGTGGTCGTGTGGGGCATCGACTGGACGCCGGGCGACGAGATCGTCTGCACCGACTGCGAGCACCCCGGCCTGTCGGTCCCCGTGGCGGTCGCGGCCCGGCGGCACGGCCTGCGGGTGCGCTGGATCCCCGCGGACCGCGTCCACGCCGACCTGGAGGCGGCGGTCGCCGACGCGTGCGGCCCGCGGACGCGGCTGGTGGCGCTGTCACATGTCGCGTGGACCACCGGTGCGGTGCTCGACGTCGCCGGCGCCGCCCGCTCGGCCCACGCCGCGGGCGCCCTGTGCGCGGTGGACGGCGCCCAGGCGGCGGGGGCGATCCCCGTCGACCCGGCCGCCCTGGGCGTGGACGCCTACGCCTTCCCGGCGCAGAAATGGCTCCTGGGGCCCGAGGGGCTCGGCGCGCTGTGGGTCGCGCCCGCCGCGCGCGACCGCATCGACCTCACGTTCACCGGATACGAGGCCGGGAGCGGCCACAGCCCGCACGGCGACGTCACCCTCCACCAGGGGGCCCGGCGCTACGAGACCTCCACCCAGCCGGTGATGCTGTGCGCCGGGTGGAACGCGTCGATCGGCTGGCTGGAGGAGCTCGGGTGGGACTGGGTGCACGGGCGCATCGCCAGCGCCCACGCCGAGGCCCGCGCCGCCCTGGAGGACCTGCCCGGGGTCACGATCCTCACGCCGCCGGGACGCCAGGCGGGGCTGCTCACGTTCCGCGTGGCGCGCACCGTCCCCGAGGAGGCGGCCGCCGCGATGGCCGCCGCCGGGGTGATCGGCCGGTGGCTGCCGGAGCCCGCCGCGCTGCGGGTGTCACTCGGCTTCTACACCGATACGGATGACATCGGGGCGCTCCGGGACGCGGTCCGCGCCCTCGCGCCCTGATACCTTCACCGGCCGTGAGTCAGAAGCTCGTCATCGAGGGCGGCCTGCCGCTGCACGGCACGGTCACGCCCGCCGGGAACAAGAACGCCGCGCTCCCGATCCTCGCCTCCTGCCTCCTCACCGACGAGGAGGTGATCTTCGAGAACGTGCCGCGCATCGTCGACGTGCTCACGATGCTGGCGCTCCTCGACGACATCGGCGTGACGATCCGGGAGATCGCGCCCAACACCATCGGCCTGCGCGCCGCCGACATCCGGCGCACGGACCTCGACCCGGCGCTGTTCGGCCGCCTGCGGGCGTCCCTGCTGGTCGCCGGCCCGCTGCTCGCCCGGTGCGGGCACGTCGAGACGCCCCTGCCCGGCGGGGACTTCATCGGCCGCCGCCGGGTGGACACCCACATGCTCGGCTTCCGGGCGCTCGGCGCGACCGTCGAGTCGAGCCGCACCTACGAGATCAGCGCCCCCCGGGGCCTGCGCGGCGCCGAGATCTTCCTGGACGAGGCCTCGGTGACCGCCACCGAGAACATCCTCATGGCGGCGGTCCTCGCGCCCGGCGAGACCGTGATCCTGAACGCCGCCAGCGAGCCCCACGTGCAGGACCTCGCCCGGTGCCTGGTGACCATGGGCGCCCGGATCGACGGCATCGGCACCAACGTCATGCGCGTCGAGGGCGTGGACCGGCTCCACGGCGGCACGTTCCGCGTGGGTCCCGACCACATCGAGATCGCGAGCTTCATCGGCCTCGGCGCGATCACCGGATCCGACCTGGTCATCGAGGACGTCCGCGTCGAGGACCTCCGGATGATCCTGCTCACGTTCGAGCGGCTCGGCATCCGCGTCGAGCTCGACGGGACGAACCTGCGGGTCCCGCCCGACCAGGAGCTCCGCGTCGTCGCCGACGAGGGCGGCGCCATCCCGAAGATCGACGACGGCATCTGGCCGGCGTTCCCGGCGGACCTCACCTCCATCGCCGTCGCGGTCGCCACGCAGACGCACGGCACCGTGATGATCTTCGAGAAGATGTTCGAGAACCGCCTGTTCTTCGTCGACAAGCTCGTCGCGATGGGCGCCCGCATCGTGCTGTGCGACCCGCACCGCGCGGTGGTGAGCGGCCCCGCCCAGCTGTGGGGCGAGCGCGTCGAGAGCCCGGACATCCGCGCGGGCATGGCGATGCTCATCGCCGGCCTCGCCGCGAAGGGCGTCACGGAGATCGGCAACGTGCGGCAGATCGACCGTGGCTACGAGCGGATCGACGAGCGGCTCCGCGCGCTCGGGGCGCGCATCGAGCGTGCCGACGACTGACGGGAGCAGGACCCCGCCGCCGCCCGCCGCGCTGCCCACCGGGGCGCGCGACGTGCTGCCGCTGGAGGCCGCCGAGCTGCGGAGCGCCGAGGACGCGCTGCGCAACGCGTTCCGCGCCTACGGGTACCGGGAGGTGCGCACCCCCGCGCTCGAGTTCGCCGGTCAGCTGGAGCGCGGCCAGGGCGCCGAGCTCGAGCACGTCTTCCGGCTCTTCGACGAGGACGGCCGGGTGCTGGTGCTGCGGCCCGACCTCACCATCCCCGTCGCGCGCCTCATCGCCACCCGCCTGGCCGGCCACCCGGGGCCGCTGCGCGTCTCCTACACCGGGCCGGCGTTCCGGGCGCCCCAGGCGGGCAAGCCCACGGCCACCGAGCACCGGCAGGCGGGCGCCGAGCTGGTGGGGCTCGCCGGGCCGGAGGCCGACGCGGAGATCGTCGCGCTGCTGGGCGGGGCGCTGGGCGACGCGGGCCTGCGGGGCTTCCGGATCGGCGTCGGCGACGTCTCCCTGACCGGGGCCGTCCTGGACGGCCTCGGCGTGGGCGACGACGCGCGCGCCCGCCTCGCCGCGGCCGCCGCGGCGCGCGACCTGGTCGCCTGGCGGCGGGAGTCGGAGGCGCAGGACCTGCCGGACGACCAGCGCGAGCTGCTCGCCGGGCTGCCCGCCGTCCGCGGCGGCGCCGAGGTGCTGGAGCGCATCGCCCGCGCCGTGCCCGCCGCGGCCGGGGCGGCCGCCCGTCTGGGGCGGGTGCTGGAGCTCACCGGGCTCCCGGCCGGCACAGTGCTGGTCGACCTCGGGATCCTGCGCGACTGGCCGTACTACTCGGGGCTGGTGCTGGAGGCGTACGCGCCCGGTGCCGGCGCCCCGGTCGCCCAGGGTGGGCGGTACGACGGGCTGGGCGCGCGCTTCGGCGTGCCGCGTCCCGCCGTGGGCTTCTCCATCGAGCTCGAGCTGCTGCACCGGGCGGTCGCCGCCGCGGGCGACCCCACCGTCGCGCTCCGCGACGGTGTCGTGCTGGTGGGCGCCATGGACGCCGAGGCGGACGCCGCCCGCGCCGTCCGCGCCGCCGGGGTGCCGGTGGTGGGCCTGCCCACCGGCGACGACCGGGCGGACCACGTCGCGGCCGCCGACGGCTGGCGGTACGTGGCGCGGCGTGCCGGCGAGGGCTTCGAGGTCGCCGACCGGCTGCGCGGCGAGACGTTCACCTGCGCGCGCCTGGAGGAGGCTCTGACATCCCGCTGAGGATCTGCATCCCGCTCGGCGCGCTGTTCCCCGGCACCGTCGCGCTCCTGGGCGCGGCGGGCGTCGACGTCGAGTGCCTGGGGACGTGGGCCGCAAGCTGGTGCTGGAGGCCGGCGACGGCACCGTGTTCATCACCACACGGCCCAGCGACGTGCCCACCTACGTGGAGGCCGGCGCCGCGGACGTCGGTGTCGTGGGCCGGGACGTCATCGAGGAGCGACGCCCGGACGTCTACGAGCTCCTGGACCTGGACTTCGGCGGATGCCGGATGGTCTACGCCACGAAGGACGGGGTGGACCCGACCCCCGGTGCGATCGCCCGGCTCGGCATCGTCCGGGTCGCCACCAAGTACCCGGCCTGCGCGATGGCCCACTTCACCGCCACCGGCCGCCAGGCGGAGGTGGTGAAGGTGAACGGCTCCGTGGAGCTCGCCCCGCTCGTGGGCCTCGCCCACGGCATCGTCGACCTGGTCGCGACCGGCGGCACGCTGCGCGCGAACGGCCTGGTGGAGCGCGAGCAGCTGTTCGACAGCTCCGCCCGGCTCATCGCCAACCGCGCGAGCCACAAGCTGCGCGCCGAGGAGATCGACGGGCTCACCGCGCGCCTCGCCACCGCCGTGGAGGCCGCCGGGTGAGCATCCGGCGCGTGCACCTGGCGGCCGGGGGCGTGGACGAGCTCGCCGCGGCGCTCCGCCCGGAGCCCGTCGCGGAGGACATCTCCGACGTCGTCGCGGGATCCTCGCCGACGTCCGCGCGCGCGGGGACGCCGCCCTCGTGGACGACGCCCGCCGGTTCGGCAGCCCGGAGTTCGCGGTGGATCAGCTGCGGGTCCCGCCCGCGGCGTGCGCGGCGGCCGCCGCCGCGCTGCCCGCGGACCTCCGGGCGGCGATCCTCGAGGCCGCCGCGCAGGTGCGGGCCCTCGCCGAGGCGACCTCCCCGCCGACCGCGAGGTCACGCTGCCGCACGGTCAGCGCGTGACGGTGCGGTCGGTGCCGGTGGACTCCGCCGGCTGCTACGTCCCCGGCGGGCGCGCCGCCTACCCGTCCAGCCTGGTGATGGCCGCGGTGCCGGCCCAGGTCGCCGGCGTCGGGCGCATCGCCGCCGTGAGCCCGCCCGGCCCCGACGGCCGCCCGAACGAGGTGATCCTCGCCACCGCGTCGCTGCTGGGCATCGACGAGGTGTACGCCGTGGGCGGCGCCGCCGCGATCGCCGCGCTGGCGCACGGCACCGCCACCGTCCGGCCCGTCGCCGTCATCACCGGGCCCGGCAGCTCCTGGGTGCAGGAGGCCAAGCGGCAGGTGACCGGCGTGGTGGGGATCGACGGGTTCGCGGGCCCCAGCGAGGTGATGGTGATCGCCGACGGCACCGCCGACCCGCGGGCGATGGCCCTCGACCTGCTCGCGCAGGCCGAGCACGGCCCGGACTCCGTGGCCGTGTTCGCGGCGGTGGAGCCCGAGGTGATCGCCGCGGTGGAGGCGGCCATGGCGGCCGAGGGCGAGCCGGTGGGGGCGGTCGTGTTCGCCGAGTGCGCGAGCCTGCCGCTGGCGGTGGAGCTGGCGGAGGCGATGGCCCCGGAGCACCTCGAGATCTGCACGCGGGACGCGGCCGCGCTGGCGTCCGGGATCCGGCGTTCGGGGGCGGTATTCGTTGGCCCGCATTGCGCAACCGCGTATGGTGACTACGTCGCGGGTTCGAACCACGTGCTCCCCACCGGGGGAGCGGCCCGGTTCGCGTCCGCGCTGGGACCGGCGACGTATCTGCGCCGGATGTCGGTGGTCGAGATGACCGACCCCGCGGTCCGCGCGCTCACGCCCCACCTGGAGGCGCTGGCGGACGCCGAGGGGTTCACCATGCACGCGCGATCGGCCACGGCACGCCTGCGGGCCATCGGGGAGGGCGAGGGATGAGGACGGCGGAGATCCAGCGGACCACGGGTGAGACCGACATCCGCGTGCGCGTCGGCCTGGACGGGTCCGGGACCTGCGACGCCTCGACGGGCGTCGGGTTCTTCGACCACATGCTCACGCTGCTCGCCCGCCACGCCCTGGTGGACCTGGAGGTCCGCGCCACCGGCGACCTGGAGACCGGCAGCCACCACACGGTGGAGGACACCGGCATCACCCTCGGGCAGGCGCTCGACGCCGCCCTGGGCGACCGCGCCGGGATCACCCGGTACGGCTCCGCGCTGGTGCCGATGGACGAGTGCCTGGTGCAGGCGGCCGTGGACGTCTCCGGCCGGCCCTTCCTGGCGTTCGACGCCCCCCTGCCGTTCGGCGTGATCGGCGGGTTCGAGACCGACCTGCTCGAGGAGTTCCTGCGGGGGCTGGTGAACCACGCCCGCATCACATTGCACGTGCGCCTGCTGGCCGGCGCGAACCCGCACCACGTGATCGAGTGCTGCTTCAAGGCTGTCGCGCGCGCCCTGCGCGAGGCGATCACCGCGGACCCGCGGGTGACCGGCGTCCCCTCCACGAAGGGGTCGCTGTGAGCGGCGGGCCGCGGATCGCGGTCCTCGACTACAAGATGTCCAACCTGCGCTCCGCGGTGAAGGCGCTGGAGCTGCTGGGCGCCCGGGTGCAGGTGGCCGAGGCGGCCGGGCAGGCCGAGGGCGCCGACGCCGTGGTGCTGCCCGGCGTGGGGGCGTTCGGCGAGGCCATGCGCCGCATCCGCGCGCAGGGCCTGGACCGGGTGGCCGGGACGGTCCGGGAGCGCGGCGTGCCGCTGCTCGGGATCTGCCTGGGCCTGCAGCTGCTGTTCGACGAGAGCGAGGAGAGCCCCGGCGCGCGGGGCCTGGGGCTGCTGCCCGGGCCGGTGCGGCGCCTGGAGACCTCCCGCAAGCTCCCGCAGATCGGGTGGAACGTGGTGGACTGGAGCAATGGCGGGCACCTCGCGCCCGAGGACGGCGCGCCGTCCTCGGCGACGTACTACTTCGTGCACACCTACGCGGCCCGGCCGCAGGACCCCGCGCACATCCTGGGGACGGCGGACTACGGCGGGACGTTCGTGGCCTCCGCGGGCGACGGCACCGTGACCGGGTTCCAGTTCCACCCCGAGAAGTCGAGCCGCGCCGGCCTGGCGCTGCTGGGGCGCTGGCTCAGCGGCGTGCGCCGCGGGAGTGAGGTGGCCGCGTGATCCTGTACCCCGCCATCGACCTGCAGGGCGGCCGCGCGGTGCGGCTCGTGCAGGGCGACTTCGACCAGTCGACGGTGTTCAACGAGGACCCCGTCGCCCAGGCGCGGGCCTTCGGCGAGCAGGGGGCCACGCACCTGCACGTCGTGGACCTCGACGGCGCAAAGGAGGGCACGCCCGTGCACTCCGCCCAGGTCGCCGCGATCGCCGCGGCGTTCGACGGGATCGTCCAGTTCGGCGGCGGGATGCGGTCCCGGGCGGCCATCGAGACGGCCCTGGCGACGGGCGTCGACCGCGTGGTCGTGGGGACCGCCGTGCTGGAGGACGCCGACCTGCTGCGCTGGGCGATCGACCGCCTCGGCGACCGGCTGGTGGTCGCGCTCGACGCGAAGGACGGCAAGGTCGCGACCCGCGGCTGGACCGTGGTGACCGACCGGGACGCCGAGGAGGTCGCCCAGGAGCTGGTGAACACCGGTGTGCGGCACCTCCTGTACACCGACATCGGGCGCGACGGCATGCTCGAGGGGCCGAACCTGCCGGCGCTGCGGCGCCTGGCGGTGTCCGCGCCGCCCATCGGGATCCTGGCGTCCGGGGGCATCAGCTCCCTCGACGACCTGCGGCGCCTGCGGGCGCTGGGCCAGGAGAACCTGGAGGGCGCGATCGTGGGCCGGGCCCTGTACGAGGGGCGCTTCAGCGTCCCCGACGCCATCGCGGTGCTCGGCGCCGAGCCGGCGAACCCCCGAGGGAAGGCCCGGCGGTGATCCGCGTCATCCCGTGCCTGGACGTGAACGCCGGCCGGGTGGTGAAGGGCGTCAACTTCGTGGGGCTGCGCGACGCCGGCGACCCCGTCGAGCTGGCCGCGCGCTACGACGCCGAGGGCGCCGACGAGCTGGTGTTCCTGGACATCACCGCCAGCCACGAGGAGCGCGGGACCATCGTGGAGCTGGCGGAGCGCACCGCCGAGCAGGTGTTCATCCCGTTCACCATCGGCGGCGGCATCCGCACCGAGGACGACATGTACGCGGTGCTGGCCGCGGGGGCCGACAAGGTGTCGGTGAACTCCGCGGCGGTGCGCGACCCGGACCTCATCGGCCGCGGCGCGGCCCGGTTCGGGAGCCAGTGCATCGTGGTCGCCATCGACGCCAAGCGGCGCGAGGGCGGCGACGGCTGGGAGGTCTACCTCAACGGCGGCCGGGCGCCCACGGGCATCGAGGCGGTCGCCTGGGCGGCGGAGGCGGCGGGCCGCGGGGCGGGGGAGATCCTGCTCACCAGCATGGACCGCGACGGCACCAAGGACGGCTTCGACACGGAGCTGCTGCGGGCGGTGACCGACGCGGCGCACATCCCGGTGATCGCCTCGGGCGGCGCCGGCACGCTGGGGCACTTCGCCGCGGCGGTCACCGACGGGCACGCCGACGCGGTGCTGGCGGCCTCGGTGTTCCACGACGGCGTGTACTCGATCGAGGAGGTCAAACGGGCCATGGCGGACGCGGGCGTGGCGGTGCGGCTGTGAGCCGCATCGAGTCGGTTCGGACGGAGGCGGCCCCCGCCCCCGTCATCGGTGCGCCCTACAGCCAGGGCGTGACCGCGCCGTGCGGGCGCATGGTGTTCGTGTCGGGCCAGCTGCCGCTGGACCCCGCCACCGGGGAGCTCGACGGGACGGACATGACCTCCCAGGCGCGGCGGTCGCTGGCGAACGTCCGGGCGATCCTGGAGGCGGCGGGCGCCGGCATGGCGGACGTGGTCAAGACCACGATCTTCCTCACGGACATGGCCGACTTCGCGGCCATGAACGCCGTCTACGCCGAGGCGTTCGCCGGGCACGCGCCCGCGCGGGCGACGGTGGGCGTCGCGGCACTGCCGCTGGGGGCGATCGTGGAGATCGAGGCGATCGCGATGGTGCCGGGCGGCTGACGCCGCCCGCGCCGTCCTACTCCCACCAGGTGCGGCGCTCCCGCAGGGAGTCGATCGCGATCCGGTCGTTGTACTGCGGTGCGTCCTGGAAGCGGCGCCCCTGGTTCTCGGGGGCGTCCACCCACGCGCGGAACTCGTCGTTCACGCGCATCCAGGCGTCCTCCAGCTCGGGGACGGTGAGGTGCTCGTACTTCGCGAACGCCTCGATGAGGGCCGGGTCCCGCAGCGGGGAGTTCATCGGCAGCTTCTGGGATAGTGGGTCGTAGCTCACGCGATGGATCGTAACGCCCTCACCCCGGAACTCCGCGGCCACCCGCTGCTCGCACGGGTCGCGCCGCACCTGGACGGGCCCGTCGCCGCGGTGGGCGGGGCGGTGCGCGACGCGCTCCTGGGGCGCCCGCACGCCCACGACCTGGACCTGGTGGTGCAGGGCGACGCCCTGCCGCTCGCCGCGCGCGTGGCGCGGGCCCTGGGCGTGCGCCCGGTGATGCACGACCGCTTCGGCACCGCGACGCTGGAGCTGCCGCACGGCGAGGGGCACGTGGACCTCATCACCGCGCGGCGGGAGCGGTACCCGCATCCCGGCGCCCTGCCCGAGGTGGAGCCCGGCAGCCTGGGCGACGACCTCGCGCGCCGTGACTTCACGGTGAACGCCATCGCCCTGTGGGTGAGCGGCCCGCGCGCCGGCGTGCTGGAGGACCCCCACGGCGGCGCCGCGGACCTCGCCGCCGGGTGCATCCGCGCACTGCGGGACGGGGCGTTCCCGGAGGACCCGAGCCGCGTGGTGCGCGCCGCCCGCTACGCCGGCCGCCTGGGCTTCGCCCTGGAGCCCGCGACGCGCGCGGCCGCGGCGGCCGAGGCCCCGCGGCTGGACTGGGGTCGTTCCGCGTCGCGGAGGAGCTGCGGCGCCTGCTCGAGGAGGCCGATCCCGCGCCGGGCGTGGCGATCCTGAACGCGCTGGGTGCCCCGGGGCTGCGGGAGGACGCCGATGCGGCGCTGGCGGACCTGGGCCGTGCGCTCGCCGTCGACGGGGCGCCCGAGGCGCCGCTGTGGGCCCTGCGCCTCGGCGCGGTGCTGGACGCGCCGGCGCTCGCCGTCGTGGCCCTGCCCGGGTGGGCCGTCGCCCTGGGACGGGAGCTGCAGGCCGGCGCGGGACTGGCCGGCCGGTTGCGCGACGCGCCCTCGCCGTCGGCCGTGGACACCCTCCTGCGCGGTGCGCCCCGCCACCGCGCTGGGGGCGCTCGCCGCCGGCGCCGCGGCGGTGGAGGGGTGGTGGCGCACCGGCCGCGGCCTCGAGCTGGCCGTGGGGGCGCCGACCTGGTGTCGGCCGGGGTCGCCCCCGGGCCGGCGATCGGGCGGGCGCTGGCCGCCGTGCGCGCCGCGGTCCTGGACGGCGAGGTGGACGGCCGCGACGGGCAGCTCGCGCTGGCGCTGCGCGTCGCCCGGGACGGCGCGTGAGCGATCCCGTGATCGTGCGCCCGCCGGTCGACGGCCCGGCGGGCGCCGCCTTCACCACCCGGGCCGGCGGCGTGAGCACCGGCCCGTTCGCGGCCTGCAACGTGGGGTGGGGGCAGGGCGACGCCGCCGCGGCCGTGCTCGCCAACCGGCGGGCCGTGTGCGCGGCCCTGGGCCTCGACCCGGCGCGGGTGTCGGTGGGCCGGCAGGTGCACGGCACCGTGGTGCGCGCCGTCGCGGCGCCCGAGGCGCCGGGAGGGTTCGGTGCGGCCCTCGACGGCTGGCCCGAGGGCGACGGCCTCACCACCGCCACGCCGGGGGCGGGCCTGGCGGTCCTGGGCGCCGACTGCCTGCCGATCCTGCTGTGGCGGCGCGACGTCCCGCGGGTGGCGGCCGTGCACAGCGGCTGGCGGGGACTGGCGTTCGGGATCGTCGAGAACGCCGTCGCCGCGCTGGGGGACCCGTCGCGCACCGGCGCGGCGATCGGCCCCGGCGTGGGGCCCTGCTGCTACGAGGTGGGGGACGACGTGCGCGCCCGCTACGCGGCGCGCTTCGGGCCGTCGCCGGTGCGCGGCCGCCACCTGGACCTGGCCGACGCCGCCCGGGCCGCGCTCACCGGTGCCGGCCTGCCGGCGTCCGCGGTGTGGGTGCTGGACACCTGCACGCGCTGCGACGGCGACCGGTGGTTCAGCTACCGGCGCGACGGGGCGGCGACGGGCCGACAGGCCGGGATCGTCTGGCCCGCTGTGTCAGCATCCGGGGCGTGAGCGGACTCGACCCCGACCGGCTGCGCACCGCCATCGCCGAGACGCGCGAGCGGCTGGACGAGGCCGCCGTGCGCGGCGGCCGCGCCCCAGGGTCGGTGGAGCTGCTGATCGCCGGGAAGTACCTCGGGGCCGACGACGTGCCCGCGCTGCTCGCGGCGGGGGTCACGCGGCTGGGGGAGAACCGCCTGCAGGACCTGCAGGCCAAGCGCGCGGTCGCCGGGGACGCCCTGGCGTTCGACTTCATCGGGCACCTGCAGCGGCGCAAGGTGCGCGCCGTCCTGGAGGCGGTGCGCCTGATCCACAGCGTCGACTCGGCCGAGCTCGCCGCGGAGATCGCGAAACGGGCAGAAGGTGACGTCCGAGTGCTCGTCGAAGTGAACATCGATGAGGAACCGACCAAGGCCGGCATCACCCCGGCGCGCCTGCGCGCGTTCGTCGACGAGATCTCGGAGCACCCGAACCTCGTGATCGGGGGTCTCATGGTCATGCCCGCACCAGCCGCCGCACCCGAGGACAGCCGGGGCGCCTTCGCGCGCGCCCGGGAGCTCTCGGCCGCCCTCGCGGAGGACTGGCGCGGACGCCACGACATGCGTGACCTGTCCATGGGGACCAGCCAGGACCATGTGGTCGCCGCCGAAGAGGGAGCAACCATCGTGCGCGTTGGACGTGGACTGATCGAGCGGGGGCGTGCCTGATGGCGCTCGGCGACATGTGGCGCCGGACCCTGGTCTACTTCGGGATGGCCGACGACCCGGACGACGACTACTACGACGACGTCGACGAGGAGCCCCCGACGCGGGCCCCGCGGTCGTCGTCCTCGGCGTCGTCCCGCCGCAGCGCCCCGGTCGAGGAGATGGAGCGCGGCTACCGCGAGCGCCCGAACGTGCGCCGGCTGGGCAGCAGCCGCCGCTCCGAGGACTACGACGACATGTTCGCCGAGGAGCGCCCGTCGCGGCCCGTGATGCGCGCCGTCGAGTCCCGTCCGCAGCCGGCCGAGGTGCACCTGGTGGTCCCCAAGAACTTCAACGACGCCCAGCAGATCGGCGACAAGTTCAAGAACGGCGTGCCGGTGATACTGAACCTCCAGAGCGCCGAGACGGACCTGGCCAAGCGCCTCATCGACTTCTCCAGCGGGCTCACGTACGCCCTGGACGGCGGCATGCAGCGCGTCGCCGACAAGGTGTTCATGCTCACCCCGCGCAACGTCGAGGTCTCCGCCGAGGAGCGGGCCCGGCTGCTGGAGAAGGGCTTCTTCAACCAGTACTAGGACGGGTGATGGCGCAGCGCGACGGCGGGACCGGGGACTGGCCCCGCGGCATCGGCCTGGTCGGGGCCGGGGCGATGGGCCGGGCGATGCTCGCCGGCCTGCTGCTGGGCCGGCCGGACCTGGGCCCGGCCGCGGTGGTGGCCGACGCGATTCCTGAGGCCGCCGAGGCCGGCGCCGCCGAGTGCGGCGGCCGCACCGGCACGGTGGCCGGGGCCGCCTCGCAGGACCTGGTGGTCGTCGCCGTGAAGCCCAAGGACGCCCCGGCGGCCCTCGAGGCGGTCGCCGCCGGCACCGGTGAGGGCACCGTGCTGCTGTCGGTGATGGCCGGCTGGGACCTGGCGCGCCTTCGCGCCGCCGTCCCGCGCGCCGGGCTGGTCCGGACCATGCCGAACCTCGCGGTCCGCATGGGCGCCGGGATCGTGGCCCTCGCGACCGACGGCGTCGCCGCGGGCCGCACCGCGGCCCTGGTGGAGCTGCTGCGGCCCGCCGGGGCGGTCGTCGAGCTGCCCGAGAGCCTGTTCCCTGCGGCCACCGCGCTGGCCGGATCCGGCCCGGGGCTGCTGGCCGTGATCGTGGAGGCGCTGGAGGAGGGCGCGGTGGGCGCGGGCCTGTCGCGCGACCAGGCGCGGACCATGGCCCGGGGGGTCGTGGCGGGCACCGCCGCGCTGCTGCAGGACGGCAGGGACCCGTCGACGCTCCGCCAGGCGGTAAGCTCGCCTGCGGGAACGACCGTCGCCGGAGTCGCGGTGCTCGAACGCGGCGCGGTGCGGGCCCACGTCGCGGACGCCGTGCTCGCGGCGGCCCGCCGCGCGGCGGAACTGTAGGCGAAGGCGAACGGTCGTCGGACGATGGAGCCCGGGTGGATCAGCTGAGAACGTACGTGAGCGCCCTGTTCGTGGTGTTCACGCTGCTCATCCTGATCAGGATCCTGTTCTCGTTCTTCCCGACCAGGCCCATCTCGGGGGTCGCGCGCTCCGCCTACGACTTCGTGTGCCAGAGCGTGGACTGGTACCTCAACATCTTCCGGCGGTTCATCCCGCCGCTCGGGATGATCGACGTCTCGCCGATCGTCGCCCTCCTGGTCCTCTGGATCGTGGAGCAGCTGGTGCTGGGCCTGCTCGGTGGCGGCTGATCCGCCGGTCTGGATCACGGCCGCCCAGGGCGGCGTGGTGGTCGCGGTGAAGGCGGTCCCGCGGTCCCGGCGCACCCTGGCCGTGGGCCTGCAGGACGGCGCGGTGCGCATCCAGATCGCCGCCGCCCCGCACAAGGGTCAGAGCAACGCCGCCCTCTGCGCGTACCTGGCGGACGCCGCCGGCGTCCGGCCCTCGGCCGTGCGCGTGCGCCGCGGTTCCTCGGGCGCCCGCAAGCTCATCGAGGTGGACGGCGACCCGGCCGCCGTGTCCCGCAACCTCGCGGCGCGCCTGGAGGCCGACATGGCGGGCGCCGCGTGAGCCGCGACCGCACCACCCGGCTGAGCCACACCCAGGTCATGGCCGCCGCCGAGCGGCGCGAGCGCCGCGAGCGCCGGTCCCGCTGGACGACCATGGCCATCCTCGCGGTGCTGGTGTTCGCCGCCGACCAGGCGCTGAAGATCACCATCCGGGCCGTCTACGCCGAGGGCGAGGGCACCGACCTCACCGGGTGGCTCCGCATCGCCCGCGTCACCAACGAGGGCATCGCGTTCGGGCTGTTCCCGGGCCGCCAGGGGGTCGTGGCGACCATCACCGTCCTGGCGCTCTGCGGCATCGCGGTCGCCATCGCGGGCCTGGTGCGGCGCAACCCGTGGGCGGCGGCCGGCGCCGGGTTCCTGGTGGGCGGCAGCCTCGGCAACCTCCTGGACCGGGTGTTCCACTCCGGCGTCACCGACTACGTGGACTTCTCGCGGTGGCCGGCGTTCAACCTCGCGGACGTCGCCATCGGCATCGGCGCGGTCCTGATCGTGATGGGCCTGCTGGAGGCCTCCGAGGAGGACGCGGAGGACCCGGCCACCTGAGCCCCGCCGACCCACCCGTCCAGGTCGTGCGGGTCGACCCCGCCGCGGCGGGGGCCCGGCTCGACGTGTTCGTCGCCGCGCTGGAGGACGTCGGGAGCCGGGCGGAGGCGCAGCGGCTCATCGCCGAGGGCCGCGTCACCCTCAACGGCCGGCCCGCGAAGAAGCGCGACGCCGTCGCGGCGGGCGACGCCGTGGAGGTGCGGCCGCACGCGGCGCCAAGCACCGAGCTGGTGCCCGACCTCGACGTCCCGTTCACGGTCGCCTACGAGGACGAGCACCTGCTGGTGATCGACAAGCCCGCCGGCGTGGTGGTCCACCCGGCGCGCGGCCACGACACCGGCACGCTGGTGCACGGCCTCATCGCGCACGACGCCGCCGGCGGCGACGACCCGACGCGCCCCGGCATCGTGCACCGCCTGGACCGCGATACCAGCGGGCTGCTGGTGGTCGCCAAGGCGCCGCGCGCGCACCGGCGCCTGCAGCGGATGCTCAAGGACCGCGTGATCGAGCGCCGCTACCTGGCCCTCGTGCATGGGGAGCCCCAGCCCGCGATGACCATCGACCGGCCGCTGGCGCGGCACCCGCGCGACCGCACCCGGATGGCGGTCGTCGCCGGCGGCCGTGAGGCCGTGACCCACGTGAAGGTGCGGGAGCGGTTCCCCGGGCTCGCCCTGTGCGAGGTCCGGCTGGAGACCGGGCGGACCCACCAGATCCGCGTGCACCTGGAGACCGTGAACCACCCGGTGGTCGGCGACCCGGTCTACGGGCGGGGCCGCGACGCGCTGGGCCTGGAGCGGCAGTTCCTCCACGCGTGGCGGCTCAGCTTCCCCCATCCGGAGCTGGAGGGGGAGACCGTGACCGCCGAATCACCCCTGCCGGACGACCTCCAAGCGGTACTCGACCGCCTCAGGCGGTAAACTGCCCGGCCGTAGTTCTGATTCCACGACGACCCGGCATGCGGTCGTCCGGGTGGACGGTGCCCTCGCGCCGCCGATCGGCAGAGGGTCCCACCCGGATGCGTGCCGGAGCACGACCAACGAGAAACCACACACAAGGAGCGCTTTCGTGTCCACGGTCACGATGAAGCAGCTGCTGGAGTCGGGCGTCCACTTCGGGCACCAGACCCGCCGCTGGAACCCGAAGATGAAGCGCTACATCTTCGGCGAGCGCGGCGGCATCTACATCATCGACCTCCAGCAGACGATCGTGCTGCTCGAGCGGGCGCAGGACATCTGCCGCGCCATCGCCGAGCGCGGCGGCACCATCATGTTCGTCGGCACCAAGAAGCAGTGCCAGGACGCCATCCGCGACCACGCCGTGCGCTGCAACATGCCGTACGTGTCGCACCGCTGGCTCGGTGGCCTGCTCACCAACTGGGGCACCATCAACGGCCGTATCAAGCAGCTGCACCAGCTCCGCATGCAGAAGCGCGAGAACCAGCTGGAGCTCCTGCCGACGCGCGAGCGGCTCTCCAAGCTCGCCGAGCTCGAGAAGCTCGAGACGAACCTCGGCGGCGTGGCCGACATGCAGCGGCTCCCCGACGCGATCGTCATCGTCGACCTCAAGAAGGAGGCGATCGGCGTGCGCGAGGCGAACCGCCTCGGCATCCCGGTGATCGGCCTGGTCGACACCAACTGCGACCCGGACGAGGCGACCTACGTCATCCCGGGCAACGACGACGCCATCCGCGCCTGCAACCTGGTGCTCGGCGCCCTCGCGGACGCCGTGCTGGAGGGCAAGGGGCTGCCGACGGGCGGCGCCGCCGCCGCGCCGGCCGCCACGCAGATCGTCGTGGAGGCCGCCGAGGTCCCGGCCGCCCCCGCCGAGCCGGCCCCGGCCGCGCCCGCCGCGGAGGCCCCGGCCGCCGAGGCCGCCCCGCAGGAGACCGCCGAGCCGACGCCCGACCCCGCCGGCGACGCGCCGGCCGCGGGCTGACGCATCCCCAGGCAACCGAACCGCACGAGGAGACGCACCGAGTGAGCACCGCCATCTCGGCACAGCAGGTGAAGGCGCTCCGCGACCAGACGGGCGCGGGGATGATGGACTGCAAGAAGGCGCTTGCGGAGACCAACGGCGACGTCGAGGCCGCCGTCACCCTCCTGCGCAAGAAGGGCATCGCGTCGGCCGAGAAGCGCGCCGGCCGCGAGGCCAACGAGGGCATGGTCGACAGCTACATCCACATGAACGGCCGTGTGGGCGTGCTGCTCGAGGTGAACTGCGAGACCGACTTCGTCGCCCGCAGCGACAAGTTCACGGGCTTCGTCCACGACCTGGCGCTGCACATCGCCGCGATGCGGCCGCAGTTCGTGAGCGCGGAGGAGGTCCCGGCGGAGTTCGTCGCCAAGGAGCGCGAGATCGCCACCGAGCAGTCCGCGAACGTGCCGGAGCAGGCGCGTGAGCGGGCCGTCGAGGGCCGCATCGCGAAGATCCTCAAGGAGATCTGCCTCCTGGACCAGGAGTTCGTGAAGGACCAGGCCGAGAAGAAGCCGCGCACCATCGAGGAGCTCCGGGCGGCACTCTCCGGCGAGGTCGGGGAGAACATCACCATCCGGCGTTTCGCGCGCTTCGAGCTCGGTGGGCAGTAGCACCACAGACGGGTCCGGCTCGGCCGGGGCGGATTCCGCCCCGGCCTATGAGCGCGTCGTCCTGAAGCTCTCCGGTGAGGCGCTGATGGGCGAGGAGGGGTACGGCATCGACCCCGACCGCATCACCGCGATCGCCCGCCAGGTGCGGGACGCGGTGCTGCGCGGGGTGGAGGTGGCGATCGTCGTGGGCGCCGGGAACATCTTCCGGGGCGTCAGCGGCACCGCCGCCGGCATGGACCGGGCGACCGCCGACTACATGGGGATGATCGCCACGGTCCTGAACGCCCTGGCGATCCAGGACGCCCTCGAGAAGCTCGGCCTCGCGACGCGCGTGCAGTCGGCGATCGCGATGCAGGAGGTCGCGGAGCCCTACATCCGGCGTCGCGCGATGCGGCACCTGGAGAAGAAGCGGGTGGTGATCTTCGCGGGCGGTACCGGCAACCCGTTCTTCACCACCGACACCACCGCCGCGCTCCGCGCCCTGGAGATCGGGGCGGAGTGCATCCTGATGGCGAAGAACAACGTGGAGGGCGTGCTCGACGCCGATCCGCGCGAGGTGCCCGACGCGCAGCTGCTCCCGGTCATCAGCCACATGGAGGCCATCGAGCGGGGCCTGAAGGTCATGGACACCACGGCGCTGACGCTGTGCATGGACAACCGCCTGCCGATCCTCGTGTTCAACATGGCGGACGAGTCCAACATCGGCCGCATCCTGTCGGGCGAGCACGTCGGCACGCGCGTGGTCACCGAATAAGGGGGGAGTCGTGAAGGAACGCCTGGACGACGCCAAGCGCCGCATGGAGGGCGCGGTGAAGGCGTTCGCCAACGAGATCGGCTCGGTCCGCACGGGCCGCGCGAGCACGCACCTGCTGGACCGCATCCAGGTCGACGCCTACGGCCAGAAGACGCCGCTCAACCAGATCGCGCAGATCAGCGCCCCGGAGGCGCGGCTCCTGACGGTGGCCCCGTACGACCGGTCGCTGTTCGGGGCGGTCGAGAAGGCCATCCTCGAGTCCGACCTGGGGCTCACGCCGAACAACGACGGCCAGATCATCCGCATCGGCGTCCCGCAGCTGTCGGAGGAGCGCCGCAAGGAGCTCCAGCGGCTGGTGGGGAAGATGGCGGAGGAGCAGCGCGTCGCGATCCGCAACGTCCGCCGCGACATCCTCAACGAGGCCAAGCGCGCGGAGAAGGACGGCGACCTCACCAAGAACGACATCTCCCGGCTCCAGGACGACATCCAGAAGATCACGGACGCGGAGATCAAGTCGATCGACGAGATGCTCCACCGCAAGGAAGCCGAGATCATGGAGGTGTGACGGCGCCCTCCGCGCCGTCACCGGACCGCCGGCCATGACCATCGCCACCCGCCTGCGCGCGGCCCGCACGATCCTCGGCCTGGGCCGCCTCGCGCGGTCCAACCCGCGCGTGCCGCTGGGCCGCGTGCCCGCCTCGATCGCCATCATCATGGACGGCAACGGGCGGTGGGCGCGGTCGCGCAGCATGCCCGTGGGGGCGGGGCACCGGGCCGGCGCCCGGGCCCTGAAGAACGTGGTGCGCCACGCCTCGGACATGGGCGTGCGGTTCCTCACCGTCTACAGCTTCTCCACCGAGAACTGGCGGCGGCCGCAGGAGGAGGTCGACGAGCTGATGGACCTGTTCGTGGACCTCATCGACCGCGAGGTGCCGGAGCTCCTGGAGGAGCGGGTCCGGATGCGGTTCATCGGGCGCCGCGAGGTGCTCAAGCCGGAGCTGCGCGAGCGCATCGCGCGCTCGGAGGCGCAGACCGCCCACTGCACCGGCCTCAACCTGTTCATCGCGATGAACTACGGCGGGCGGCAGGAGATCCTGGACGCCGCGGGCCGCCTGGCCGCCGAGGGGATCACGGAGCCCACCGAGGAGCAGTTCCGCAACGCCCTGTACGGCCCGGAGATGGCGGACCCGGAGCTGGTGATCCGCACCAGCGGCGAGCAGCGCCTGTCGAACTTCCTGCTGTGGCAGTCCGCCTACTCGGAGCTGGTGTTCTCACCCAAGCTGTGGCCGGACTTCGGCCCGGAGGACCTGGAGGCGGCGATCGCCGACTACGCGTCCCGCGAGCGCAGGTTCGGCGGCCGGTGAGGGACCTCCGCAGACGGTTCGGGCGGGGCGGCCCGGAGGACCCCGGGGACGACCCGGCCGACGACGGGGACACCCACTCGTCGCGTCCGGTCCCCGCGGACGCGTACCCGGACGAGGACGACGACCTGGGGGACGATCCCCCGGAGGAGCGGGGCCCGCCCGGCCCGTCCCTGCGCGACCGCCTCTCGGCGGGCGGCGGCCTGGCCTCCCGCGTGCTGGTCGCGGTGCCGGGCATCGCGATCGCCATCGCCGTGGTCGCGCGCGGCGGGCTGGTGTTCGCCGCCGCCGTCGCGCTCATCGCCGTGATGGCCCTGTTCGAGTTCTACAACCTCACGGCGGCGTGGCGGCCGCTGCGGTGGGCCGGGTACCTGAGCGTGCTCGCATCGGTGGGCCTGGCCTACGCGCTCACGGACTCCGAGCGCGGCGTGCTGATCGGCGCGGGGGCGGGCATCGGCCTGGTCGCCGTGGCCGGGCTCATCCTGGGGCGCAAGGACGACGTGACCGGCCGCATGGCCATCACGGCGTTCGGCCTGCTGTACGTGGGGGTGCCGTTCGGGATGCTGGTGGCCACCCGGGACCTGCCGAACGGGGCGGCCGCGGTCGCGAACGTGCTGGTGGGGACGTGGGTGTTCGACACCGCGTCGTTCGCCGGCGGCAAGCTGTGGGGCAGCCGCAAGATCGCCCCGAAGACCTCCCCGGGCAAGACCCTGGAGGGGCTCGTCACCGGCGTCGCGGTGGGCACCCTGTCGGTCGGCGTGGCCGGCCTCTACATGGACTGGATCTCCGGCGGGCAGTCGCTGATCCTGGGGGCCTGCATCTGCGTCGCCGGCTTCGTGGGCGACCTGTTCGAGTCGATGCTCAAGCGGGACGTCGGGGCGAAGGACTCCGGCCGCATCCTCGCGGGCCACGGCGGGATCCTGGCCCGGTTCGACGCGCTGATGTTCGCGCCGGTGACGGCGTACTTCGTCACCGTCGCGCTGGTCTACTAGACCGCCACCGCCGCGGGGCGCGCGGTGCGCGCCGAGATGAGGAACGCGGTCGCGGCGCCCACGACGGCGCCGGCGACGCTCACCCAGAACGCGATCGTGAAGCCGCGCTCCGCCGGCACGGGCCCGCCGTTGACGTGGTGGGCGGCCACCAGGACGGCCGCGACCTGGGCGCCGACGACGCCGCCGACGGTGCGGATGACGTTGTTCATGCCGGTCGCGACGGCGGTCTCGGTGGGCGCGACCGCGCCGACGATGAGCCGCGGCATCGCCGCGAACGAGAAGCCGATGCCCAGGCCGCCCACCAGGAAGCTCACGGCCACCGGCAGCGGGGACCCGTGCCACAGGGCGATGCCGGCGCAGCCGAGGGCGAGCAGCAGCATCCCGAGGGTCAGCGGCAGGCGCGCGCCGAACCGGCGGCCCAGCAGGCCGCCGACGGGGCCGGCGACGATGATCGCGCAGGAGGTGGGGAGCATCCACAGGCCGGCGACGGTCACCGACGTGTCGAACCCGTAGTCCGCCAGGGGCCGCAGCTCCTCCGGCAGGGTGCGCGGCAGCTGGAAGAACGTGGGCAGCAGCACCCAGGTGGCGTACAGCGCGAAGCCGGACATGAGCGCGGTGAGGTTCGTGAACAGGACGGCCCGGCGGGCGAGCATGCGCAGGTCGACCATGGGCTGGGCGGTGCGCGACTCGACGACGCCCCAGGCGGCCAGCAGCACGGCGGAGGCCGCGAACAGCCCGATGATGGCCGGGGAGCCCCAGCCCTGCGGCTCACCCTCGGTGAGCGCCACCAGGAGCGCGACGAGGCCGCCGGACAGCAACACCGCGCCCGGCACGTCGACCTTCGAGGGGGACCGCACCGGCGACTCGGGGATGAAGCGCCACACGAGGATCAGCGCGACGAGCCCGATCGCCGCCGACAGGGCGAACAGCCACCGCCACGACGCGTTGTCGACGATCACGCCGGCCGCGACGATGCCGATGCCGCCGCCCACGCCCAGGGTGGCGGAGACGACCCCCATCGCCACGCTCCAGTCGCGCTCCGGGAACTCGTCGCGAATGATCGCGTAGGCCAGCGGGAAGACGGCCGCCCCGACCCCCTGCACGCCGCGGGCGACCACCAGGGACGCCACGTTCCAGGACACCAGCGCGCCCAGGGACCCCACCAGGAACACGCCCAGGCTGATCACGGTCATGCGGACCTTGCCGTACTGGTCGCCCAGCCGGCCGAAGATGGGGGTCACCACCGACCCGGTGAGCAGGTAGACGGTGACGGTCCAGGTGATCCACTCCTGGGTGGTGCCCAGCTCGCGTTGCAGCACCGGCAGCGCGGGGATGAGCAGCGTCTGCATGAGCGCGAACGCGAGGGCGCTGGTGACCAGGCCGGCGAGCGTGAGCCGGGTCGAGGTCGGGCGGCTCATGGGCGTCCTCCTGGGGCGGGGCGGTGCGTCACCCCGACACACTTGCACACTGCAACCGAATCAGGCCGCGTGCGCCGCGCGGTGGTGGGACGGGCGCCGGCCGGTGACCCGCAGGAACGCCTCCGACAGCGAGAAGCCCGTCGCGTACCCGACCCGAGGGGCGACCGACGCCAGCGTCGCTCCCGGGTCCGCGAGCAGGTCCGCGGCGAGCGCGATCCGCCAGCCGGTGAGGTACCGCATCGGCGGCTCCCCGATGCGGGCGGTGAAGCGCCGGGCGAGCGCCGCCCGGGACACCCCGCACTCGCGCGCCAGGACCGCCAGCGTCCAGGCGCGGGCGGGGTCGTCGTGGATGCGGCGCAGGGCGTCCGCCGCCACCGGGTCCTCCTGGGCGCGGAACCACGCGGGCGCCGCCGACCCCGGCCGCGCGAACCACGCGCGCAGCGCGGAGACCAGCAGCACGTCCAGCAGGCGGTCCAGCACGGCGTCCTGCCCGGGCCGGTCCCGGGCGGCCTCCTCGTCCAGGATGCCCAGCACCGCGCATTCCCAGGTGCCGGCGCGCAGGACGGCGAGGCGGGGCAGCGCGCGCAGGAGGCGTCCGCCGAGCGCCGTGGGCGTCTCGTAGACGCCGGTGAGCAGCGCGGTGGATCCGTCCTGGGCCGATCCCCAGGTGCGGTGCCCGAGGTCCCGCATGCGGACGGGTGTGCGGCCGTCCGGCGACATGCACCGCTGGCCCGGGAGGATGACCGCCTGCGGTGCGGTGCCCGGCGCGTCGCCGAGGATGTACGGCTCCGGCCCCCGGACGACCGCGACGTCCCCCCGCCCGAGGAGGACCGGCGGCCCGTCCGCGTCCGAGATCGCCATCCCGCCGCGCACCACCGCGATCACCGCGAGCGGCGCCTCGTCGGCGATGCGCAGGGCCCACGGCGGCTCGAACCGCGCCCGCAGCACGAAGGCGCCGCGCGCCCGGGGCCCGTCCAGGAGCGCCGAGACCTCGTCCATACCGCGCAGCGTAGACGATGGCGTATGCGAAAGCGCAATTGGCGCATGGATCGTCTCGGTCCGCCCCGGTTCACTGGGCCCCACAGGCGAACGCGACGGGAGGGCGGGGAGATGACGCACGAGGGCATGGGACGGCTGGCGGAGGCGGGGACGGTGGCGACCGCCGTGGCGTGCGGGCTCGCCGGGGGCGTGTTCTTCGCCTTCTCGTCGTTCGTGATGCCGTCGCTGCGGCGGCTGCCGGACGCCCAGGGCATCGTCGCGATGCAGGAGATCAACCGGCAGGCCGTGACCCCGGTGTTCATGACCGCGCTCTTCGGGGCCGCGGGCCTCTGCGTCGCGGTCGGCGGCTGGGCCCTGCGCAACCGCGGGCTCCCGGCGGCGCCATGGGTGCTCGCCGGCGCCGCCACCTACCTGGTGGGGGCCATCGGCGTGACCGCCGCGCGGAACGTGCCGCTCAACGACGCCCTGGCGGCACTCGACCCGGCCGGTGCCGGGGCGGCCGGCGAGTGGCACGGCTACGTGCGGGACTGGGTCCGCTGGAACCACCTGCGCGCGGCCGCCGGGGCCGGCTCGGCGGCGCTGATGGCGATCGGCCTGAGGGCGGGCTGACGGACCGGTCGCGCGGGCCGGGCTCCGCGGTGCGCGCGGGGCGGTGTACCGTGCGCCGCATGAACCTCGAACTCCTCACCGAACTGTGCAGGACCCCCGGCGCGCCCGGCCGGGAGGACGCGATCCGCGCCGTCGTCCGCCGGGAGCTGGAGCCCCTGGTGGACGAGGTGTGGGTCGACCCCATGGGGTCGCTGGTGGCCCGCCGCGCCGGCGACGGCCCGCGCCTGATGCTGTGCGCGCACATGGACGAGATCGCGTTCATGGTGCGGCACGTCGAGGACTCCGGGTACATCCGGATCCTCCCGCTGGGCGGCTTCGACGCGAAGACCCTCACCGCGCAGCGCGTGATCGTGCACGGCAGGGAGGACCTGCTGGGGGTGATGGGCAGCAAGGCCATCCACCTCATGAGCGCCGAGGAGCGCAAGCGCACCGTCAAGCTCGAGGACTTCTACGTGGACGTGGGCCTCCCGGGCGACCGCGTGAAGGAGCTGGTGCGGCCCGGCGACGTCGTCACGCGGGAGCGGGAGATCACCCGGATGGGCGACCTGGTGACCGGCAAGAGCCTGGACAACCGCGCCGGCCTGTACGTGATGATCGAGGCCATGCGGGCCCTCGGCGACACCTCGTGCGAGGTGTTCGCGGTCGCGGCGGTGCAGGAGGAGGTGGGGCTGCGCGGCGCCCGCGTGGCGGCCGCCCGCATCCGCCCCCAGGTGGCCCTGGCCATCGACATCACCCTCGCCAACGACGGCCCGGACACCAAGCCGCACGAGCGCGTCTCGGACGTCGGCGGCGGCGCGGCGATCAAGGTGTACGACACGTCCGCGATCGTGCCGCGCGCGATCGTCGACCACCTGGTGGACATCGCCGAGGAGCGGGACATCCCGTACCAGCTGGAGGTCATGCCGGCGGGCGGCACCGACACCCGCGAGCTGCAGCTCTCCGGCGACGGCGCGCCGGCGGGGTGCGTGTCGATCCCCACCCGGTACGTGCACCAGTCGGTCGAGACCTGCCACCCCGACGACCTCGACGCGTGCGTCGCGCTGGTCGCCGGGTTCTGCGAGACGGCGGAGACGCTGGTCCGCACGCCGTGACCCCGGAGGCGCTGCTGGCGGCGGCCGAGGCCGCCCTGCGCGGCGCCGCCGACCCGGAGCGGGCGGCCGCCATGTCGGCGTACATGCGCGGCCGGTTCCCGTTCCTGGGCGTCCAGCGCCCTGAGCGGGCGCGCCTGGAGCGGCCGCTGCTCGCCGGGCTGCGCCTGTCCGACGACGACCTGGCGCGCGTCGCGGACGCCTGCTGGGCGCTCCCGGAGCGCGAGTTCCAGTACCTGGGCTGCGTGGTCATGGAGCGCCACGCCAAGCGGGTGGACGCCGCCTTCATCGCGGTGGTGGAGCGGTGCATCACCGGCAAGGCGTGGTGGGACACCGTGGACCACCTCGCCGCCCGGGTCGTCGGGCCCATGGTGCGCACCCACCCCGCGCTCGCGGAGGTGATGGACGACTGGGCGGGGCGGGAGGACGTGTGGCTCGCCCGGACCGCGATCATCCACCAGCTGGGCTTCCGCGAGGCGACCGACGCGGACCGCCTGTTCGGGTACTGCGCCCTGCGTGCCGGCGACACGGACTTCTTCATCCGCAAGGGCATCGGCTGGGCCCTTCGGCAGTACGCGCGGACGGAGCCCGAGGCGGTGCGGGCGTTCGTCGCCGAACACCGGGACGTCCTCTCGCCGCTCTCGGTCCGCGAGGCGACGAAGCACCTCTAACATGGGCGGCCGTGCGCCGCGTCCTCATCCTCGGCTCCACCGGCTCCATCGGCGTCCAGGCCTTGGACGTCATCCGCGCCGCGGACGACATGGCGGTCGCCGGGCTGGCCTGCGGACGGCAGGCGGACCTCATGGCCGCCCAGGCCGCCGAGCACGGCGTCGCGCACACCGTCTGCGCCGCGGGCGGCGGCACGATGGAGGCGGGGGAGGACCTCGCGGAGCTCATCGAGGCGACCGCGCCGGACATCGTCCTGAACGCCCTGGTGGGCGCCGCCGGGCTGCGGCCGACGCTGGCGGCGCTGGAGCGGGGCATCCCCGTCGCGCTCGCCAACAAGGAGACCCTGGTCGCCGGGGGCGAGGTGGTGGCCGCCGTCCGGGCCCGCACCGGCGCGATGCTGGTGCCCGTCGACAGCGAGCACTCCGCCCTGTTCCAGCTGGTGGAGGGGGTGCCGGAGGAGCGCATCCGCGCGCTGGTGCTCACCGCCTCCGGCGGGCCGTTCCGCGGCCGCACCGCGGCGGAGCTGGCGGGCGTGACCGCCGCGCAGGCGCTCGCGCACCCCACCTGGACGATGGGCGCGAAGATCACGATCGACTCGGCGACGCTCATGAACAAGGGCCTGGAGGTCATCGAGGCCCACCACCTGTTCGGGACCCCGTACGCGAGGATCGAGGTGGTCGTGCACCCCCAGTCGGCGGTGCACGGGATGGTGCGGGTCGAGGACGGGTCGATCCTCGCCCACATGGGGCCGCCGGACATGCGGGTGCCGATCGGCTACGCCCTGCGCTGGCCCGCCCCGCCACCGGACCGTGTGGCGATGGACCTGATGGGGCGTACCCTGGAGTTCATGCCCCCCGACGAGCAGACCTTCCGCTGCCTCGCCCTGGCCCGCGCGGCCGGCGAGCGCGGCGGCACCGCCCCCGCCGTCCTCAACGCCGCGAACGAGGTCGCCGTGGCCGCCTTCCTGGACGGCCGCATCGGCTTCCTCGACATCGCCGCCCTGGTGGAGCGCGCCCTGGAGGCCGTGCCCCACGGCCCCGGTGACGACCTGGACGCCGTCATGGACGCCGACACCCGCGCCCGCCGGGCCACGGATGCGGCCCTCGTGGGGGCCGGCGCGTGAGCCTGGCGATCCACCTCGCGGAGTTCGCGCTCATCCTCATGTTCCTCGTGCTGGTGCACGAGGCCGGCCACATGGTGGTCGCCAAGTGGTGCGGCATGCGCGTGGAGCGGTTCTCGATCTTCTTCGGGCGGCCCATCGCGTCGTTCACCCGCGGGGAGACGCAGTACGCGATCGGGTGGCTGCCCCTGGGCGGCTACGTGAAGATCAGCGGGATGACCCCCGACGAGGACGTCCCGGGGGAGCACGCCCACCGCACGTACCACCGCGCGGCGACGTGGCGGAAGGTGGCCACCATCGCGGCCGGGCCCGCCGTGAACATCCTGCTCGCCGTGGTGGCGTTCACCGCGATGTTCTGGTCGGGGATCCCCACCGCCAAGCTCACCACCACCGTGGCGCAGGTCGAGGTGGGGGCGCCGGCGGACGCGATCGGCCTCAAGCCCGGCGACCGCATCGTCGCGGTGGACGGCACGCCGGTCACCGACCCCCAGAAGCTCCGCGACATCATCTCGGCGCGGCCCGGGCAGCGCGTCGCCGTGACCTACGTGCACGAGGGCACGCGCGTCACCCGCACCGCCACCCTCCGCAGCGTCCAGGTGGACGGCAAGCCCGTGGGACGCCTGGGCTTCGGCTTCGGCGTGGAACGCGGCCCCGACGAGCAGTACGGGTTCACGCGGGGCATCGGGGAGGGCCTGGACTACAGCTGGTTCGTGGTCTCCGAGTCCGCGCAGCAGCTGGGACGGGTGTTCACCTCCCAGCAGGCCCGTGAGGACATCCAGAGCGTGGTGGGCGTCGGCGCCGTCTACAACGAGATCGCCGACGAGGGGATCTCCACGATCCTCCAGTTCATCGGCGTGCTGAGCCTGGCCCTGGCGATCTTCAACCTCATCCCGTTCCCGCCGCTCGACGGCGGCCACATCCTGTTCGCCCTGATCGAGAAGCTGCGCGGGTCGCCCCTGCCGCGGGCCGTGTTCGAGCGGGCGAGCATGGTGGGCCTGGCCCTGATGCTCCTCATGATGGTCTTCGTGGTGCAGAACGACATCATCGACATCAGCAACGGCACGGTCCTCGGGCCGCGCTAGTCTCCGCGCCCGCATGAGCACGCGTCGGAACAGCGTCGGCTGCGCCGTGGGCGGCGTCACGGTGGGCGGCGGCGCCCCCGTGGTCGTCCAGTCGATGACCAACACCGACACCGCGGACGCCGTGGCGACGGCCCGCCAGGTGGCGGAGCTGGCCGCGGCGGGTTCGGAGATCGTCCGCATCACGGTGAACAACCGGGCGGCGGCCGCGAAGGTCGCCGAGATCCGGGCGCGGCTGCGGGACGACCACGGCGTGGACGTGCCGCTGGTGGGGGACTTCCACTACAACGGACACACCCTCCTGGGCGAGTTCCCGGACGCCGCCGAGGCGCTCGACAAGTACCGCATCAACCCCGGCAACGTGGGGCGGGGCGCCCGGCACGACGCGAACTTCGCGGCGATCGTGCAGGCCGCCATCGATCACGGCAAGCCGGTCCGCATCGGCGTGAACGCCGGGTCGCTGGACCCGGAGCTCGTCGACGCGCTCATGGACGAGAACGCCCGCCGGCCGGAGCCCGTGAGCGGCGACGCGGTCATCCGCGAGGCGATGATCCGCAGCGCGCTCACCTCGGCCGAGGCTGCGGAGGAGCTCGGCCTGCCGCACGACCGCATCATCCTGTCCTGCAAGGCCAGCCGCCTGCAGGAGATGGTGGCGGTCTACACGGAGCTGGCCGGGCGCTGCGACTACCCGCTGCACCTGGGCCTCACCGAGGCCGGGATGGGCAGCAAGGGCATCGTCTCCACGTCGGCGGCCCTGGCGATCCTGCTGCAGAACGGCATCGGCGACACCATCCGCGCGAGCCTCACCCCCGAGCCCGGCGCCGACCGGTCGCTCGAGGTGCGGGTGTGCCTCGACCTCCTGCAGAGCCTGGGGCTGCGCTCGTTCCGCCCGCAGGTGACCGCGTGCCCGGGGTGCGGCCGCACCACCAGCACGTTCTTCCAGGAGCTGGCGCAGCGCATCGAGGGCCACCTGGACGAGCGGATGGCGGCGTGGCGGGTGGAGCGCCCCGGCGTCGCGGACCTGAAGGTCGCGGTGATGGGCTGCATCGTCAACGGGCCCGGTGAGAGCCGCGCCGCGGACATCGGGATCAGCCTGCCCGGCACCGGGGAGTCGCCCCGGGCGCCCGTCTACGTGGACGGGGAGAAGGTCGCCACCCTGGAGGGGCCGGGGGTGGCGGAGGACTTCATCGCGATGGTCGAGCGGTACGTCGCGGAGCGGTTCCCCGCCGCCTGACGCACCGCCCGACCCGCGGGACCGGCTAGGCCAGGCTGGCCTCGACGGAGAGCTCCACGTTGCCCTTGAGGGCGCCGGAGACGGGGCAGCCGTCCTTGGCGGCCTCGGCCGCGGCCTGGAAGCCGGCGGCGTCGATGCCCTCCACGACGCCCACCACGGTGAGGGCGGACTTGGTGATGCCCGTGCCCGGCACGAAGGTGACGGTCGCGGACGCGCGCAGCTCGGTGGGCGGGGTGCCCGCCTTGGTGAGCCCGTTGGACAGGGCCATGCAGTAGCAGGAGGCGTGGGCCGCGGCGATGAGCTCCTCCGGGCTGGTGCGCCCGTCGGACTTCTCCGCGCGGGACGGCCACGTCACGTCGAGCGGCCCGAATGCACCGCTGCCGACGCTCGTGATGGTCCCGCTCCCGCTGAACAGCTCGCCCTTCCAGGTGACCTCGGCCCGACGTTCGGCGGCCATTGCGCTCCTCCCATTCGTTTCGGCGTGGGGGCACAGGTTACCCGCGGGGGCGACCCCGGGAGGCGGGTCCGGCGGCGCCCGCGGTCACCCCCGGACGGTGACCGGGCGGCGGGGGCCGTCCTCCATGCGCCACGTGTTGCGGCCCGCGGCCTTCGCCTCCAGCAGCGCCGTGTCGGCGCGCGTGACCATCCGGTCGGGGTCCGGGTGCCCGTCGAACATGGCGATCCCGATGCTCACGGTCGTGCGGGCGGTGACCCCGGCGCCGAGCGACAGCTGCGCGTGCTCGACGCGCGCGCGGATGGCCTCCGCGATGCGCGCCGCGGCCTCGGGCGTGGTCTCCACCAGCACCACCAGCAGCTCGTCGCCGCCGTAGCGGAAGACGAAGTCCCCGGCGCGGACCTCGTCGGCCACGATCGTCGCGATCTGCTGCAGGGCGAGGTCGCCGGCGTCGTGCCCGTGGCCGTCGTTGATGTGCTTGAAGTGGTCCACGTCGACCATGAGCACCGCCATGAGCTGGGACCGGCTGCGGTGCAGCGCGACCTCCTGCAGCAGCACGGCCGGCAGGAACCTGCGGTTGAGCAGGCGCGTGAGGTGGTCCCGCCCGTTCTCCAGCTCCTCCTGGCGGTCGAAGAGCCCGGACAGCAGGAACAGCAGGCCCTCGACCTCGCGCTGGAGGTCGACGACGAGCTCCCGCCGCAGGGCGGGCTGGGCGGCGGCCAGCCGCGGCAGCAGGATGGTGTCCACGCGCTCGATGGAGTTGGCGATGGACACCAGCTCGGACGCCCCGCCCAGCATCACGACGCCCTTGTGCGACAGCCACAGCCCGAACTCCGATGCGCCGAGCGGCCGCAGGGCGGCGGGCCGCTCCTGCACCTCCAGGCCGAACAGCACGTCCTGGCACCACTCCAGCAGGGCCGCCCGCTGCCGCTCCCGCTCGGCGGCGACATTCTGCGTCGCCGTGTAGAGCCGGTACGCCTCGTCGGTGCGCACGCCGCGCTCCAGGCTGCGGGCGAACGCGACGCCCATGCACTCCATCGCCAGGTCGAGCATCTCGTCCGCGTACCGCACGGCGGCGGCGAGGTCGGGGATGGCGGCGTGTGAGGCGTCCAGGCCCTCGGCGATCCGCCGACGCACCACGCGCATGCCCTCCAGCACGAGGTGGATCGGCACCCGCGTGCGCGCATGGACCTCGCCGATCTGCTTCTGGTGGGCGATCGCGGCCTCGGGCGACCGGACGGTCTCCTCGGCGAACAGCTCGGTGAGCCACCGCTGCAGCGACGCGTGGAGCCGGTCGTGGACGACGTCGTGGTCCAGGAAGACGGCGGCCTCCGGGGAGGCCAGCATCCGCGCGTAGAACTCGTCGGCGATGTCCCGGCGGTTCGCGGCCACCACGCGCGAGACCTCCCGGCGCACCTCGGCCGGGACGACCTCCGCGGTGAGGCGCCAGGTCTGCGGATCGGTTGCGCTCACCCCGCGATCCTAGGGCGGCAAACCTCGCCAATGGTGAAGGAACACCGCGTTGACGCATGCACGCCACGATGCCGCGCGGCGGCGCCGGTGGGCGGCGCCCCGGGGTCCCGGCGCATGACGCCGCCGCGTCATCGCCGGGCGCGCGCGGACCCTTAGACTCGGGCGATGCGCCGTCGCGAACGGACCCCCGCACTCACGCCACCCCGCCCGGCGGACCTCCTGGCCCACATCCCGCTCGCGGTGGTGGTGCTGGACGCCGACCTGGTGGTGACCGCGGCGAACGGGCGGGCGCTGGCGGTCGCGCCGGGAGACGACCGGGACCCCGTCGGGCTGCCGTTCCTCACCGGCCCCCTCGCGGCGGGATGGACGCCGCCGGTCGCGCCCCTGGTGGGGATGGCCGCCGGCACGGGGGCGACCGCGCGGGGCGTGCACCGCAACCGCGTGAGCGGCGCGCC
>JAXLST010000027.1:0-28136 GCA_046330435.1 Thermoleophilia bacterium
CCCTCCTCAAGGCCCGGGGCTGGAAGGTCTTCCACCAGAAGGCCGATCCGTACATCAACGTGGACCCGGGGACCATGAGCCCGTACCAGCACGGGGAGGTCTTCGTCACCGAGGACGGGGCCGAGACGGACCTGGACCTGGGGCACTACGAGCGGTTCGTCGACGAGTCGCTCACCCGCATCTCGAACTTCACCACCGGCGCGGTCTACGACACGGTGATCAAGCGGGAGCGCCGCGGTGACTACGACGGGGCCACCGTGCAGGTCGTCCCGCACATCACCAACGAGATCAAGGCGCGGATCCGCCTCGCCGGCTCCTCGAACGCCGACGTGATCATCGTGGAGGTGGGAGGTACGGTCGGCGACATCGAGTCGCTGCCGTTCCTCGAGTCGATCCGGCAGTTCCGCAACGACGTGGGCCGCGAGAACGTCGCGTTCGTCCACGTCACGCTGGTGCCGTTCCTGGAGGCCTCCGGGGAGCTCAAGACTAAGGCCACCCAGCACTCGGTGAACGAGCTGCGGCGCATCGGTATCGAGCCGGACGTCCTGGTGCTGCGGTCGAACCTGCCGATCACCGACGACATCAAGGCGAAGATCGCGCTGCACGCCGGCATCAACGCCGACGCCGTCATCTCCGCCAGCGACGCCCCGGACATCTACATGGTGCCGCTCGGCATGGAGGCCGAGGGCATCGACCGCGTCGTCTGCCAGCGCCTGGGCCTTCCCATCCGCCCCGCCGACCTCTCGGACTGGCGGCAGCTGGTGCAGCGCATCGACGCCCGTGAGGGGCACGTGCGCATCGCGCTGGTGGGGAAGTACGTCCAGCTGCATGACGCGTACCTGTCGGTCGCCGAGGCCCTGAAGCACGCGGGGATCCACCACGGCGTCGAGGTGCTGATCGACTGGGTCGACTCCGACGACGACAAGCACCTGGCGACCGCGCTCGCCGGCGCGGACGGGGTCCTGGTGCCCGGCGGGTTCGGGCAGCGCGGCATCGAGGGCAAGATCACCGCCGCGCGCTACGCCCGGGAGCACAACGTGCCGTACCTGGGCGTGTGCCTGGGGATGCAGATCGCGGTGATCGAGTACGCCCGGCACATGTGCGGCATGCGCGACGCCAACAGCAGCGAGTTCGACCCCGACACACCGTACCCGGTCATCGACATGCTCCCCGAGCAGCGGCAGATCGAGGAGCGCGGCGGCACCATGCGCCTGGGCGCGGGTCCCGTGCACCTGGTGGAGGGCACCAAGGTCTGGGACGCGTACGCCGGGCACGAGGTCGTCTACGAACGGCACCGCCACCGCTACGAGGTGAACCCCTCGCTGCGGCCCGCGATGGAGGAGGCCGGTCTGGTGGTGAGCGGCACCTCCCCGGACGGCCGCCTGGTGGAGACCATCGAGCTGCGCGACCACCCGTGGTTCTGCGCCAGCCAGTTCCACCCGGAGTTCAAGAGTCGCCCGCTGCGCCCTCAGCCGCTGTTCCGCGACTTCGTCGGCGCTGCGGTCGAGCAGTCCCGCGCGAAGGCCGCGGAGCGGTCGCCGGCGGAGGACGGGCAGGTCGTGTCCGCCGAGCAGACGACCTCCGCGTGAGCGACGGGAGCCTCGACGGGCTCCCGCGCGTGGCGCGCCTCATGGCGCGCCTGTGCGAGATCCCGTCACCGTCACGCAGCGAGCAGCAGGTGGCCGCGTTCGTCCGCGGCGAGCTGTCGGCGCTTGGCATGAAGGTCACCGAGGACGATGCGGGGCAGACGATCCCCGCCGGCTGCGGCAACATCACCGCCCGCCTCGCCGCCACGGCCCCCGGCACCCCCATCATGTTCTGCGCCCACTTGGACACCGTCCCGGTGAACGGGCCCATCGAGGTCGTCCTGACCGAGGATGGCGACCTCACCAACCGCCACGACACCATCCTGGGCGGCGACAACAAGAGCGCCGTCGCTACGATGCTGCAGGCCGTGCGGCAGGTGGTTGACCAGGGACTCCCGCACGCCGGCATCGAGCTGGTGTTCACCCCGTGCGAGGAGATCAGCCTCCGCGGCGCGCACGCCTACGACCCGTCGCAGCTGGTGGCCGAATACGGCTTCATCTACGACCACACCGGCCCGGTGGGCGGCATCGTCACCAGCGCCCCGTGGCACAAGCGCATCACCGCGACGTTCGTGGGACTGCCCGCCCACGCCGGGCTGTGCCCGGAGAACGGCCGGTCGGCGATCCTCGCCGCCTCCGCGGCGGTCACCCGCATGCCGCTGGGCCGCATCGACGAGCGCACCACCGCCAACGTCGGGATCATCCGCGGTGGCGAGGCCACCAACGTCGTCCCCGCCGAGTGCGAGCTGGTCGCCGAGGCCCGCAGCCGCGACGAGCAGGCGCTGTCGGACCAGATCACCGCGATGCTCGATGCGCTCGCCTGGGCGGGGACCGAGCACGAGTGCGACGTCGAGATCCGCGTCGAGAACCAGTACCTCGGCTACCGGCTCACCTCCGTCGACCCGGCGGTCGCCCACGCCGAGCGGGCCATCCGCCGCGCCGGCCTGGAACCGCAGCACGTGGCCTCCGGCGGCGGCAGCGACGTCAACGCGCTGCTGCCCAAGGGCTTCCCGTGCGTGAACCTCTGCAACGACATGGTCGACGTCCACACCGCCCAGGAGCGGATCTCCGTCGCCGCGCTGGAGTCGATGCTCGAGGTGACCATGGCCATCATCGCCGAGGCCGTCGAGGCCTGATGCACCGGCCCGACTGGCCGCTGCGCACCGAGCGCCTCGTCCTGCGCCCGTGGCGCGAGGACGACCTCGAGGCGATGCATGAGATCCACCGGGACCCCGAGTCGAGCCGGTACCTCTACAACGAGCCGCTGAGCCTCGATGAGACCCGGGAGCGCCTCACCCGGAAGATCGCCGCCGACGCGCTCCGCCGCGAAGGCGACTGGATGGGGTGCGCGGTCACGCTCGCATCCACCGGCGAGCTCGTCGCCGACGCGTCACTGGCGTGGATCAGCGAGCGGCATTCCCAGGGGGAGATCGGGTTCATCGTCCACCCCGCGCACCAGGGGAGGGGGTATGCGACCGAGCTGTCGCGGCCCCTGCTGGCGTTCGGGTTCGAGGTCGCCGGGTTCCACCGCATCGTCGGCCGCCTTGAGGCGCGCAACGTCGGCTCCGGGCGGGTGCTGGAGAAGCTCGGCATGCGCCAGGAAGCCCACCTCGTCGAGAACGAGTGGGTGAAGGGCGAATGGCAGAGCGAGATCGTCTACGCGATGCTCTCCCGAGAATGGGACGCCCTGCGCTGACTCAGTAGGGCGGTGCGATCCCGCCGGACGGCGGCTCCTCCGCCGCCGCGTGCTCTGCAGTCGCCCGCCGGACCGAGCCGCGCGGTGCGCTCGACTCCGCGCGCACCACGTCGATCTGGTGGCCCCGGGAGTCGAGCACGGTCACCATGACCCCGTCCCGCAGGGGATCGACCAGTGCGACGTGGGGCTCGCTGACGGCGTGCACGACGTCGGGTGTCATGACCTGGTAGCTGGTCGCGCCACCCCCACCGAGCGTGAGCTGGTGGATGTCGCCGTTCGGACCGGGAATCAGCCGGTGGGCATACAGGTGCTCGTGGCCGCACAGGTAGAGGCGCACGCCGAGCCGCGACAGGGCCGCGACCAGACGGTCGCGACGATCCGGGTCATGGTCCTGGGCCCGCCCGATATGCAGGCTCACCGGGGCAAGCGGGCTGTGCGCGAGGGCGATCACCGGCGGCCGCACCCTCGCGGGGTCCAGCGCCTCCAACCATGCCAGCTGCTCGTCCGACACCTCGTCCGCAAAGGGGCCGGTGTCGAGGCCGATGATCCGGACATCCCAGAGCGTCGCGAGAAACCAGGAGGATCCGCCCTCCCGGTGTGCCTCCGCGGGCCAGAGCGGATCGAACGCCTCGAACCACCCGTTGAGCCCCGTGGTGCGGTCGTAGTCGTGATTTCCGGGGACGGCGATCACGCTGTCCTTGAGGGGCACGCCGATGCTCCGCCGCCACGAACGCGCGGACCAGCGGGTCACCCCGAAGCGGGTCGGGTGGTGATCGCCGGCGAACAGGAGGATCCGCGGATCGTGTTCCACCACCATCCGTGTGAGGCGAGCGGTGGTGACGGCGTTCGTATCGGAGATGACTGCGAGGCGCGGCACGGGTGTCCAGGGTATCGCCCCGGCGGCGGTTAGCATGAGCCGGATGACGCCTCCGCAACGCCCCTTGCACCCCGGTGCCGCCACACAGCCCCCCGAGGAGCTGCTGGACCCGCCGATCTCCAGCGAGCGGATCTTCGACGGGAACATCGTCCGCCTGAGGGTCTCCGAGTACCGCCGGCGCAGCGGACTGGTCGTCCGTCGGGAGGTCCTGGAGCACCATGGCGCGGTCGTGATCGTGCCGGTCGAGGACGACCGGATCCTCATGGTCCGCCAGCCTCGGGAGGCCGTCGAGGAGATGATGCTCGAACTGCCGGCCGGCAAACTCGACGAGGCCGGGGAGGATCCCCTCCAGGCCGCCCGGCGCGAGCTCGCAGAGGAGGTGGGGCGCGAGGCCGGCCGGTGGACCTCTCTCGGCGGCTTCTACACCGCTCCCGCGATGATCACGGAGTTCATCCACCTGTTCGTCGCGACCGACCTGCGGGACACGGACATCGCCCCGATCCCCGAGGAGGAGATCGAGATCGTGCCCGTCCCCATCTCGCAGGTGCCGACCATCATCGACCGGGTCCGAGACGCGAAGACCCTGGTCGGGCTCCTCCGCCTGGCGAGGGCGCTGGGCATCTGACACCCACTCGGCGGGACCCCGCACCGACGTCCGGTTAGGCCCTCGCGTGCCCTCCCTGGACGGAGGAATAGACCTGCCCGCAAACGCTTGTAATGGCACCGGGAAACCTCCAACTTCTTCCCTGTAGGGGACCCGCCCCGGTTCCCCCCGGACCAAGTGGAGAGGCATGGTCACGGCGAGTCAGGCGAAGGCGCTGGCGGAGCAGCAGTACCTCCGGCGCGAGATGGCGCTCCGGCGCTTCACACGGCCCCGGCTCCTGCTCTTCTGGGACCTCGGCGTCGGTGCCGCCGTCCTGGGCGCTCTCCTCGCGGTGCACGGGATCGGTCTCAACCGCCCCGGGTCGCTCGCGCTGTCCTGTCTGACACTGCTCGTCATGGCGCCCGCCACGATCCACGTGATGGGCGGCTATGAGACGTCCACCCGGCCGCTGGGCAGCGGGCCCCTGGACCTCGGCCGACTCATGCTCGTCGCCGGGACCATGCTCTGGATCCTGAACCTCGTGTTCCAGTGGCGCGCCGTCGACGCCGACCTCGGCGCGCTGGCGGTGAGCTGGCCCCTCCTGGGCTGCGGCTGGTTCGCAGGGCGGCTCATCGGCCGCCGGCGCCTCGCCCGGCACCCGCAGAGCGCCCTCGTCATCGGCACCGGTCCGACCGCCGAGCGCGTCGTCGAGATCACCCGGCGTCACCCGGAGCACGGTGTCCGGGTTCTCGGCCTGGTCGACGACGACCCGTCGGAGAGCATCGAGGGCATGCCGCCGGTCCTGGGCGGCCTCCAGGACCTGCAGGAGCTCATGGACCGGTACGACGCCCGACGGATCATCGTGGCGTTCGGCTCGGCGCCCCACGGCCGTGTGCTGGAGCAGCTCCGGCGCATCACCCACCAGCCGGGTGTCCGCGTCCAGATCGTTCCGCGGCTGTGGGAACTGGTGGACCACGACGCCCACGTCGATGCCCTCGGAGGTCTCGCCCTCCTGGAGAGCACGCCGGTGCGGCCCACCCACGTCCGGAACGCCGTCAAGCGGATCCTCGACGTGACGGGCGCCGGATTCGGCCTGGTGGCCGCCGCCCCCGTCATGGCGCTGGTCGCCATCCTCATCCGGCTCGACAGCAGCGGCCCAGCCGTCTTCCGTCAGGTGCGGATCGGCCGCGACGGCCGTGAGTTCAAGATCCTGAAGTTCCGCACCATGTACATCGACGCCGACAGCCGCGGCCTCGCGGCGAAGCTCGTCGCGGCAGACACGGAGGGCTACTCCGTCGACGACATCGCGGCCGCCGTCGCCGAGATGAAGCAGGCCGACGACCCCCGAATCACCAAGATCGGCAGGTTCCTACGCAAGACCAGCCTGGACGAACTCCCCCAGCTCTGGAACGTGGTGCGCGGTGATATGAGCATCGTGGGTCCCCGCCCGCTGCGTCCGTTCGAGGTCGCGACGCTCGAGGACTGGCAGCACCGCCGGCACGATGTGCGCCCCGGCATCACCGGCACCTGGCAGGTCCTCGGCCGCAGCGACATCACCTGGGAGGAGCGCATGCAGATGGACTACTCGTACGCGCGCAACCAGACGCTCCGGCAGGACCTGAGGGTCCTTGCGCGCACCGCCCAGGTCGTGGTCGGCGGCAAGGGCTCCCGGTGAGGCGCATCTCCCTCGCGGCGGCCCTCGTGATCGCTATTCCCGCGGGCGCCGTCGCCCAGTCGGGAGGCGTCGAGGACTGCGTGGCGCAGGGCGGCGCCCGGTACGAGACCCCGTCGGACGCGACCACCCACCAGTACGTCGGGCAGGACGGGCTGTGCGCGGCCGCGGACGATGAGGACACCGACGTCGTCATCACCCCCGTGGGAGGCGGCAAGAAGCCGTCCACCACGCCTCGGGTGCAACCCACCAGGACGGCGGCTGCGCCGGTCACCCCGGCGCCGGTCAGCCCGGCGCCCGAGGCGACCCGTCCGGAGACCACTCCGCAGACGGGCCCCGCCCCAAAGCCCCGGCCCGCCCGCCGCCCCGGCCCCAAGCCGGCGCCCACGGCGGAGACCGCCGGTTCCGACGGACGCGGGGCCGCCGCGACCCGGTCCGTGACGGCGGCGCTCGACACCCGGGAATCCGATGCCGGGCTCAGCGCCGCAGGTGCCGCGGGTTCGGTACCGGGCGGCGTACTCGGCGCCCTGCTGGCCGCACTCGGCCTTGCCGGCGCCGGCGTCGGACTGCGGCGGCTCAACCGCCACTAGGCGCCCGAAACCCCTCCTCCGGGGGGTGGGACCTGCGGACGGCCGCGATAGCGTAGCCCCCGATGCTGGCCCAACCGGTCGTCGACGCCCCCACCGCGCCAACGGCAGACGACCCGCCCGGGCACCTCGACCTGGACGCCATCTTCGGCGTGGTCGCGCTCGCGGCCCCACTCGTCGCGGCGGTCGTGCTGGCGTTCGCGAGCGGCGGGTACTTCATCACGACCTGGGGCGTCGCCTCCCTGGTCCTCATCGGCGTTGTCGCGCTGGTGGTCCTGGGCGGGAGATCCGGCGTGGGCGGCCGTCCGGCGATCGCCGCGCTCGCCGCGTGGTTCGCCTTCGGGGCGTGGCAGGGTCTGTCGGCCGGTTGGTCGGCGGAGCCGGCCGCGAGCCAGCAGGCGATGGCGCAGACCGCCCTCTACGGCGCGGCCTTCACGCTCGGCCTCATGGGGCTCCGCCGGCCCGACTGGTTGCGGTGGCTGTCCGCCGCGACCCTGTTCGCCGTCTGGGTGCCGGTGACCATCGCGGTCGCCGCCCGCCTCCTGCCCGAGCAGGTGGGGGAGGACACCTTCGCTCGGCTCACTTGGCCCATCACGTACTGGAACGGCCTGGGCGCGCTCGCGGGCTTCGGCTTCGTCCTCGCCATCGGCCTCGCCGGAAGCCGTGCGGTGGACGGCCTCGTGCGTGTCGCGGCCGCCGGGACCGCACCCGTCTTCGGCCTCGCCCTGTACCTCACGCTGTCCCGCGGGGCGATCGTGGCGGTCGTGGTGCTGCTGGTCCTCCTGGTCGCGTTCGCCCCCGGCCGGCTCGAGACGATTGCCGCCGGCGTCGTCTGCATCGCCGCCTCCGCCGTGCTCGCCGCCACGGCGGAGCGCGCCGGCAACCTCGTGGCCCTCGGCGGCGAGCTGCCCGAGCACGCGGCCGAGGGCCGGCGCGTCGCCCTCCTGCTGCTGCTCATGGCCGCCCTGTGCGCCGCGGCCGCGGGCGCGGCGGTCGCCGGCACCTCACGGCTGCGCGGCCGGTCGCGCCTCGTCGCGGGTACGGCGGTCTCCGCCGTGGCCGTTGTGACCGTAGTCGGCGGATGGACGATGGCCGGCCCCGGCGGGAATCCGGTGTCGTGGGCCGACCGCCAGTTCGAGAGCTTCAAGACCTTCAGCAGCGGCGCGCGCAACGACGACTCCGTGACCTCCCGGCTCGCGGTCGCCGCAGGGTCCGGGCGCTGGCAGAACTGGGGGGTCGCCTGGGACCAGTGGCAGGACGACGTGCTCACCGGTACCGGCGCCGGCGACTACCGGTTCGAGTGGAACGCCCGCCGCGAGGTCGACCTCTACGTGGTCAACGCCCACTCGCTGTATCTCGAGGTCCTGGGTGAGACGGGGCTCATCGGATTGCTGTTGCTGGTGACGCCCCTCGGCATCACCGCGGCCGTGGCCGGGACGCTCCTGGCCCGCCGGCGCGGGCATCCGGTGGCCCGGGACGTCGTCGTCGCGGGCTGCGCCGCCGGTGTGGTCGCCCTCCACGCGGCGGGCGACTGGGACTGGCAGCTCCCGGCGGTGATGCTCCCCGCGACACTGCTCGGGAGCGCGGCGCTGCGCGCCGGACTTCAGGGCATCGGGGCGGACCGGCCGGCAGGCTGGGTGGTCCGAGCGCCGATGCTCGCGGCGTGCGTCCTCGCGGCCGTCTTCACGATCGGTCCGGTCGGGTCGGCGACGCTGGTGGACCGAGGGAAGGCCGAGGCGCGGCGCGGGAATCTGCCGGCGGCCCTCCGAACGGCCCTCGACGCGCAGGCGCTGCAGGGCAACGCACCCGCTCCGCGGCTGCTGGAGGCCTATGTGCTCACCGACCTCGGGCGCCCCGCGCAGGCGGATGCCGCGTTTGCGGCTGCACTGGCTCGTTCTCCCCGCGACTGGTCGATCATGGCGGACTGGGCTGCCGCGCTCATCCAACGAGGCGACCGGGCCGCCGCGGTTCCGCTGCTGCGCCGCGCCGAGCGGCTCAACCCCCGGGAGCGTCGCGTCGACCTGTTGCGGGGTCTCCTCAGCCGATCGTAGACCCTCGCCCCCGAGCATGTGCCGACGCTCGCCGCAGAGCCCGGGGCCCGGCACCTCTGCGACCGTCACCCGCTGCGCACGATGGGTGCCATTCACCTCGCCGTCGCGCTCGCCGACGCACACGGACGCCGTGGCCCGCGCCGCCCGCGGCGAGGGTCTCCCCGTCGAGTGACGGCCCGCCGCGCCCCTCGCCGAGGCGACTCAGGCGTCCAGATCGGCGAAGCACGGGTGATACCGGGCGGTCCCTGAGCGCTCCGCGAGCGCACCGGGCCGCAGCTCCATCGCCATGAACGCCTCGTCGGGGGCGTCGTACTCGCAGCGGATGCCCCACCGGGACGCGGGCACGAATCCGAAGCGCGGGTAGTAACCGGGGTGTCCCAGGACGATGAGCCCGTCCACGCCGAGGGCGCGGCACCGCGCCACCGCCTCCCGGACGAGTGCCGCGCCGATACCGCGTGCCTGCCGGGCCGGCACCACCGCCATCGGCGCGAGGCCCATGAGCCGCACCTCCGGGTGCCCGTCCAGGGTCGCCGGGGAGCACATCAGGTGGCCCACCACGGACCCGTCCTCCTCGGCCACCAGCGACACCAGGGGAGCCGCCCGGTCACGGAGGGCGTCCACCAGATCCGCCTCGGCGGACGTCGGGAACGCCGCGACGTTCACCTCCCGCACGGCGGCCGCGTCGCCGGGGCGCTCGTCTCGGACCATGGCGGGCAGCCTAGTCGGGGTCCGGACCGAACATACGTCCGGTGCTCGCGCTACCGTCGTGGCCCGTGGGATACCCCAGGTCACAGAGCGCCCCGCCGACGTCCCCGCTGGTGGAGGCCCAGAAGGCCGCGCGCGACGCGTATGCGCCCCGCGACGCCCTCGTGGCGGAACCCGGGCAGCGCAAGGTGTACCGCCTCAAGCCCCGCACATCGCCGGAAGGGCTGTCCGCCCGCCTGGCGGCGATGCTCGACGACCAGCAGCGCGCCGCGGTGGAGGCGCTGGGGGACCGCACCCTGGTGCTGGCCGCCGCGGGGTCCGGCAAGACCCGGGTGATCGTCGCCGCCGTGGCCCACCTGGTGGACACCGGCGTCGAGCCGCGCCACATCATGCTCGTCACGTTCACCCGGCGGGCGGCGCGGGAGATGACCCTGCGGGCGCAGAACGTCGCAGGGCGGTCCCTGGACGAGATGACCGCCGGCACGTTCCACTCGGTGTGCCAGCGGATCCTCCGCCGGCACGGGGCGCTCGTGGGCCTGCCCACCCGGTTCACGGTGCTCGACGGCGAGGACCAGGCCGAGCTGCTGCGGATGGCGCGGGACGAGGTCCTCGCGGACCGGCAGAAGCGCCCGTCGCTGCCGCGGCCCGAGTGGCTCGCGGGGGTGATCTCCCTGGCGGGCGAGACCGGCCGGCCCCTGGCGGAGGTGATCTGCGAGCAGAACCCGCGCCTCGCGGACCGCGTGGAGGACCTGGTGGCCATCGCCGAGGGCTACGCGGAGCGCAAGCGGCGCAACGGGGCGGTGGACTACGCCGACCTGCTGCTGCTCACCGTGCGGCTCATCACCGAGCACCCCGACGTGCGGCGGCGCCTGGCGGCGGAACACCGCTGGGTGCTGGTGGACGAGCTGCACGACGTAAACGCCCCGCAGGCGGCCCTGGTGGAGGCGCTGGCGGCGGAGGGCAGCCGGGTGATGGCCGTCGCCGACCCCGACCAGTCCATCTACGCGTGGCGCGGCGCCGACCCGGAGGTGGTGGAACGGTTCGCCGCCGTCCCCGGCACCCGGGTGGCGCCCCTGGGCATCAACTACCGGTCGGTGCCGGAGATCGTGGACCTGGCCCAGGCGACCCTGCCCGGGGGCAACCGGTGGGGGAAGCACCTGGTGGCCGACCGGCCGGGCGCGGGCGCGGCGCCGGTGGTGGCGCACTGCATGAGCGTCGCCGACGAGGCGGCGTTCGTGACCCAGCGCATCGCGGACCTCATCACCGAGGGGCGGGACCCGGGGGAGATCGGGGTGCTCTACCGCGCCCACCACCACTCCGTCGACCTGCAGCTGGCGCTCACCGAGGCGGGTGTCGAGTTCGAGCTGCACTCCGGGTCTCGGTTCGTGGAGAGCGCCCACGTGAAGGACGTGCTGGCGTTCTGCCGGCTGCGGCACAACGTGCGTGACGAGCTCGCCTGGCACCGCGCGCTGCGGCTGTTCGAGCGGGTCGGCGAGCGGGGCGCCGCCCGTGGGGCCGCCGCCGCGGTGTCGGCCGGGGAACTGCCGGACGCGGTCATTGCCCTCGCAGGGCTGGGCGGGGTGCTCACCCGGGCCGCGGAGGTGGCGGGGCGCATCGCCCTGCTGGATCGCCCCGAGGAGGTCGTGCTGGAGGTCGCCCGGGCCGACTGGTTCCGGGACGGCCTGCGCGCCCGGTTCGCCAACTGGCGGGACCGCGAGGGCGACCTGGCCCGGCTGGGGGAGATCGCCGCCCGCTACGAGGACCTGGAGCGGTTCCTCGCCGACCTCGCGCTCGCCGAGCGGGTTGAGGTGGACGAGGACGTGAGCGGCCCCGCCAAGCGGGTCGCCCTCTCCAGCGTCCACCAGGCAAAGGGCCTGGAATGGCCGGTGGTGTTCGTGCTCCAGGTGGAGGCCGGGTCGTTCCCATCCAGCTGGGCCCTCTCGGAGGGGCGGCTGGACGAGGAGGAGCGCCTGTTCCACGTCGCCATCACCCGCGCCCGCGACGAGCTGTACCTGTGCCGCCCCATCGAGGCCAAGCGGCCCTGGGACACCGGTGCAAGGCGCATCGTCATGAACGCCGGGATGGGCTTTCTGGACCGCGACCTCGGGGCGCTCGTGGAGGAGTGGTCGGTCCGGTGAACGCCGCTGGCGCGGACCGTCTCGCGCCCGTGCTGCTGACGGTGGACCCCGGCGCGCCGATCGCCGGCTCGTGGGTCGGCGGCGCGATGCCGGAGTGCCTCCTCTCCCCGGAGCGAGGCGGCGCGTTCGACCGGCACCTGCACCTGCTCACCCTGTCGGCGCACCTCCCGGCCATGGCGGCGGGGCCGGCGCTGACGATCCTGCTCCGCGAGGGGTTCGCCGTGTACCAGCCCGACACCGAGTACCCGGACATCGGGGTGGCCTGCGTCGTCCACGAGGTGTCGCCGCCGGACCCGGCCGGGACGGGGCGGACGCTCGGCATGGACACCGGGGCGCTGGTGGCGATCCCGGCGGGCGACCCGGACGTCCCGTACCTCGTGAAGGTCGGCGGCACGCCCGACCTCATCCAGGACCCGCCGCCGGCGGCACGGCGGCTGGCCGGCGACGGGTTCCGGTTCCTGCTGCAGGTCGACGACAACGGTTTCCCGGACGGCTTCGTGACCGGCGACTACCCCTTCGGATTCGGCGCCCTCTACGTCTTCGCCCGGGCCGGTGACGGCGGCGGCATCGCCGACGTGGTGGCGGGCTTCACCCAGTTCTCCTGACCCCGCAGGGGCGGTCGGCCCGGCCATCGTGGGGCAGTGGTCCGTGCGCCCGGGGCCGTACCCTGAAAAAATGCGCGGGTGCCCGGGATGCCGATGGGGGATGGAACGCGCGGGATGCGCCACGGGGTGAGCGCGTGATCGTCGCCCGCACCACCGAGGGCCTGCGCCTCACCCGCCAGCGGGACCACGCCGACCAGTGCGCCCAGTTGGCGAGACACTGGGGCAACGAGGCCTTCTCCCGCATCACGCCGTGGGGGCCGCTGGTGCGGGCCACGCTCATCCACGATGACGGCTGGGAGCCCTTCGACGCCGCCCCGGAGGTGGACGCCGACGGCATGCCGGTGAACTTCCCGGACCTCGACCGCCGCCGCCACATCGCCCTGTACCGGGCTGGCATCCACGCGGCGTGCGAGGCCGGCACCCGCCCGGGCCTCATCGTGAGCATCCACGGGCAGGGCCTGTACGAGAAGCGCATGGGCCTGGACGGGGACCCGCCGCCGCGCGACGGGCGGCCCCTGTACGAGCGGCGGTTCATCGACGACCAGGAGGAGCTGCGCGCCCGCCTGCGGGCCGGGCTTCCGGCGGACGGGGTCGCCGAGTGGGAGTGGGCGGGCTTCCGGCTGCTGCAGGCCTGGGACACCCTCTCGCTGTACGTGTGCTGGTCCGGGCTGGACGGCGGCCAGACGTGGTCGCTGCCCCGTGTGCCCCGTTGGAGGGGGGACGAGGAGGGCGTCACCATCCGCCTGAGCCCGTCCGGGGACGGCGAGTGCATCGTCGACCCGTGGCCGTTCGACGGCGCCGCCCTGCGCACCACCGTGACCTGCGTGAACATCCCGCCCGGCCCCTACGCCGGCAACGACGACCTGCGCGCCGCGATCGCCGCCGCCCCGCCGCAGGAGCTGGCGGTCACGCTGCGGCCCGCGTGAGGGCGGGCGTCCCCGCGGGCGGGCATGCGCCCGCCCGCGGGGCGCTGCTCAGCTCTCGTACTTGAAGGACACCGAGAGCTTCACCCGGAACTGGTCCGGCTTGCCGTCGTCACCGATCGTGACGTCCTGCTGCACGACCTCGGCCACCCGGAGGTCGCGGAGGGTCTTGCTGGCCGTCTCGATCGCGGTGGTGGCCGCGGCCTCCCAGCTGCTGTCGTCCGTGCCGACGATCTCGATGACCTTGTAGACGCTGCCCATGGGTGTGTCCTCCTGACGCGGATCGGTTGGGTCCGGTCTACCACGGGCCGCCCGCCCGTGGCATCCGGCGTCGGCCGAAGCCGCGGGGGTGTCAGATCGCGATCGACCCCTCCGCGCGCAGGCGCTCCAGGTTGACCGCCGCGCGGCCCAGCAGGTTCGCGTCCGCCGGGGTCGCGATCACGCCGCGCTCCGGGGTGCCCAGCACCAGGCAGCGCTGCGGCGCCGTGCCGAGCCGCAGCGCCGCGTACGCGCAGGCCACGGCATCCAGGACGGCGGCGTCGGTGATGGACCCCCAGTCGCCGTCGCGGTCCCGGGGAGCCCACCCGCCGAAGTCCACGACCCGCGAGAGGATCGCGTGGGCGGCGCGCAGCCCCTCCGGATGCGCCCGGCCCGCGCCCTTGGGCCGGTACCGCGGGGCCCGCAGGCCCAGCCACGCCGCCCGGTAGGCGGCGAGCTCCATCGCGGGCGCGTCCGCCGGGTGCCCCGCCTCCCAGGCCACCTGGCGCAGCACCAGGTCCGGGACGGCCTCCACCACCGTGCGGCCCGGCGCCGAGAGGGACGGCAACAGGGCCTCCCCGCGCACGCCGCCCGCCAGCTGCTCAAGGCGCCTGCGGGAGGTGGGGAACACCGTGACGTCCAGCCACGCGAGCACCGACTCGGCGTCCCGCCGGCCGGCGGCGTTCGGCACCGCCAGCGGGGCGTCGACGGCGAGCACCCCGGGGGCGCCGCCCACGGCGGCCAGCACGGCCTCGTCGGGACCGCATTCGGTGAGGCCCACCAGCAGGCCGTCGGGGTCGAGCTCGGCGACCACCGACGGACGCGGCGAGCCCACCAGCGCGAGCGGCTGCAGCAGATGCAGTCCCAGGTACCGGGGAGCGCTCATCTGGACGCCCGCCGTTCGGGCCGACTAAGGTGACGGAATGGACCCCAACCCCCGCGGGACCCGCGCATGATCGCGCTCCTGCTCCTGCTCATCGCCGCGATCCTGCCATGGATCGTCCACCTCGCACCCCCTCGGCAGCGTCCGCTGGCGCTGGTGGGGGCAATCGCGGTGGTCATGCTGTTCGGCATCTTCGTCCAGAACCCGCTGTTCGCCTGGGAGTTCTGGGTGGGGCTGGTCGCCGGCGTGGTGAGCGTCGTGGGCCTGTCGGCGGCCGGTTCGGGCGGCGGCGGAGGCGGCCGCCGCGGCGGGCGTTCCTCTCGGCCGTCGCGCCGTGGGTTCCGGGGGTACGACGCCGGGGCCCCCACCGGCGAGATTTGACGCTCGCCGAGGTGCTGGCCCGCCTGGCGCCGTCCGGGCCGGCCGAACGCGAGGACCTGTGGCTGCTGCGGCGGATGGCCGCCGACCAGCCCGACCCGTGGGACCGCGGCACCGCGCTGCACGCCACGGCATCCGCGCTGGTGGTGCACCCGCCCACCCGGCGGGTCCTGCTGCGCTGGCACACCCGCATGGAGGGCTGGTACCAGGTGGGCGGCCACGGCGACCCCGGTGAGACCGACCCGGCGGCCATCACCCTCCGCGAGGCCATCGAGGAGACCGGCCTGCCGGACCTGGCGTTCTGGCCCGCCGCCGACGACCCGCTGCCCGTGCACGTCGTGGTCGTGAACGTGCCGGAGGGCAAGGGCGAGCCGCCGCACCGCCACGGCGACCTGCGCTACGTCCTGGCCACCGCGGCCCCGGACGCCATCCGGCCCGAGCACGACGGCGCGGACCTGCGCTGGCTCACCGTGGACGAGGCGATCGCAGCCTCGCAGGAGGAGAACCTGCGGGAGTCCCTGCGCCGCGCCGCGGCGCTCATGCGCTGAGGGCCCGCCGCCTCGGAGGTGGCCAATTGGCCGCCGCGGTTGCCAATTGGCCACCGCAGAACGCCATACCCAGGGCGATCCCGCCCTCCGGGGCATGTGCAATCGCACACGCGCATGTGCAATTGCACGCCCCGGCGGATGGGCGGGCCGCTACTTCTTCGCCCGGGCGGCGGTGCTGCGGGTGCCGGAGCGGGACGAGGAGGCCGCGCGGGAGGCGGACAGGGCCGTGGTGCCGGCGCCGTTGCCGCGGGCCCGGGACGCGGCGCCGCGCTCCGTGGTCTCGCCCTCGGTGATCAGGGACCCGTCGAGGGTCTCCAGGTGGGCACGGACGAACCAGTGGAACTGCTCGAGCTGGCCGACCTGGTTGATGAACAGGTCCTCGGTCACGGGGTCGAGCTCACCGGCCTCCTCCATGGCGGCGCGGTGGTCGGCCAGCAGGCCCGTGTAGACCACGTCGAGGGCCGCGAGGTGCTCCTGCGTGCCGGCGCGCATGATGTCGTAGTCGTCCCAGGAGCGGGTGGCGACCAGGGCACCGGCGTTGCCGTTGGGGGACCCGCCCATGGCGGCCATCCGCTCGGCGGTCTCGTCCACCATCGCCCGGGCGGCGTCGACCTGCGGGTCGAGCATCTCGTGCACGGCGATGAAGTGCGGGCCCACGACGTTCCAGTGCACGTGCTTGAGCACCAGCGACAGGTCGGTGAGCGCCACCAGGCGCTCCTGCAGCAGCTGGGCGAGGCGGTTGTTGGCGGCCTCCTCAAGGCCGGCGAGGGTGAAGGCCGTGCGCTGCGCGGGCTTCCGGGACTTGGTGGCCATGCGTGGTACCTCCGTGTGGTCTGGTGGTCCGACGGCCGCGCCGTCAGATCTTCCGGTGGCGGGCGTCGACGATCGAGTAGCCCGCGAACATCGCGAAGCCGACGGCCACGGCGACGAGCGCCGCGGTGCCGTAGTGGTGCTGCGTGAGGCGCGCCAGGGCACCGTCAAGTCCGACCGCCTCACGGGCGTTGAACTCGATGGCGGCGTTCAGCACCCACCCGCCCATGAGCCCGAATGCGACGGCGCGTGCCCCGAGGCCGGCGACACCGAGCACCGTGAAGGCCTTCAGGAGGCCCGGGCCCATCTCCCCGGTCTTGGTGTCGTCCAGGAACTTGCGGGTGACGGACTGGGAGGCCTGGTAGGCGGCGACGACCAGCAGGATCACGCCGGCGGCGCCCACCAGGAACCGGCCGCCGGGCCAGTCGAATACGCCGGCGGTGGTCCGCTGCGCCTGGCCGTCTCCGGACGTCGAGCCGGAGTCGCCGGTGAGCAGGCCGATGGCGGACACCGCGAACAGGGCGTAGGCGATGCCGCTGCCCAGGGCACCGATGCGGTCCATCGCCGAGTGGCGGCCCGCCTCGGGCGTCTGGCCGAACGTCGCCATGGTGAGGCGGAACGCCGAGTACCCGGCGAGCCCGATGATCATCACCAGCAGCAGGGCGAGGCCGGCGGGCTGGTCGGAGATCTCCTTGAGGGCGCCCTGCTGGTTGACGGCCTCCTGGCTCACGCCCCACGCCAGGCGCAGGGCGAGGATCCCGATGACCAGGTACAGCACCCCTCGGGCGACGTAGCCGGCGCGGGCGAACACCTCGAAGGCCCGGGTGCGTGTGACCTCCCGGGCGTGGTGTGAGACGGTCGATGAGCTCATGGCCGGGACGTTTCCCCGTGCCGGGACCCGTCACACCTGGTTCGGATCCCCCTTCGGAGGGGAATCAGCCGTCCACGGGTCCGTGAACCGGTCCGGCCCCCGCATGGAAAGGACGCATCCCACATGCCCCAGCTGGTGCTCGGCCCCCTGCTGCGGTACGTGGGCAGCACCACCGCGACGGTGTGGGTGGAGACCGACGCGCCCTGCACGGTGGAGGTCCTGGGGCATGAACCGGACGCCGGCGTGAGGTCGGGCGGCCCGGAGGGCCGGTCGCCGACGTTCCACGTGGAGGGCCACCACTACGGGCTGGTACTGCTGGAGGACCTGGAGCCGGGCACCGAGCGCGCGTACGAGGTGCACCTGGACGGCGAGCGGGTGTGGCCGCAGCCCGGGGACCCGCGTCCGCCCTCGGTGATCCGCACCCGCCAGCACGAGGACCGCGCCCGGCTGGTGTTCGGTTCGTGCCGGGTGGCGGCGCCGCACGCCCCGCCGTACACCCTCCCCAAGGGCGACCATCCCGACGCCCACGGCGTGGACGCCCTGCGCGCCCTGTCGCAGCGGATGCAGGCGCGCACCGAGCCGCCGCCGGACTGCCTGCTGCTGCTGGGCGACCAGGTCTACGCCGACGAGGTGTCCCCGGGGACGCTGGAGTTCATCCGGCAGCGGCGCGACGTGTCGGTGCCCCCCGGCGAGGAGATCGCGGACTTCGAGGAGTACACGCGCCTGTACCGGGAGTCCTGGAGCGACCCGGACATCCGGTGGCTGCTGGCGACAGTGCCCAGCACGATGATCTTCGACGACCACGACCTGTGCGACGACTGGAACATCTCGGAGGCGTGGGTCGCCGAGATGCGCCGCAGGCCGTGGTGGGACGAACGGGTCGTCGGGGCGTTCATGAGCTACTGGATCTACCAGCACCTCGGGAACCTCTCCCCGCCGGAGCTGGCCGAGGAGACGCTGCTGGCGCAGCTGCGCCAGGACGCCGACGGCGGGTCGCGCCTGCGCGCGTTCGCCCGGATGGCCGACCGGGAGTCGGCGGCCAGCCGGTGGGCGTACCATCGGGACTTCTCGCCGCACGCGGCTGGTGGTGGTCGACTCCCGCGCCGCCTGGGTGCTGCGCGACGTGGCGGCCGCGACATCGCGGTGGACGCGCCGATGAATGGGCGTGATCGCCGAGCGCACCACGGCGACATCGACCACCTCATCATCGCCAGCACCCTGCCGGTGTTCATGATCCACGGCGTCCACCACCTGGAGGCGTGGAACGAGGCGGTGTGCGCCGGTGCTCAGCGTGGGCCGCGGCGGCAGGGGAGAAGCCGCGCCGCGCCCTCGACCTGGAGCACCGGGCGGCGTTCCAGCGCTCGTTCACCTGCATGGTCGACCTGCTGGGCGAGGTGGCCTCGCGGGCGGACGCCCCGAGCACCATCACGTGCATCGGCGGGACGTCCACCACGCCTACATCGCGGCGGTCACCTTGCCTCGGCACCACCGCGAGCCGTGTGCACCAGGTGGTGTGCTCGCCGTTCCGGAATCCGCTCTCCAAGAACGAGCGCCGCGTGATCCGGCTCACCTTCCTCGCCGAAGACCGCGCGGTTCACCCGGTGTGCTCGCCCGCCGGGGCCGGCGTGAAGAAGGTTGCGCGAGTGGGACCTCACCGACGGCCCCACCTTCGACAACTCGGTCGCGATCATGGAGATCGAGGGCCGCCACGCACAGGTCACGATCAACCGGAGTGCCCTCCTCGGCGACCCGGAGGACACCCTGCACCCGCTGCTGCACCGCACCCTCAGCGCCTGAGGGTCTAGCCCAGGTCGATGTCGGGCGACCAGAAGTGGTCGCCCCACTGCTGGCGGGCCCGCCGGGCCATGGCCTCCCGGAACAGCTCGCGCAGCAGGTGCTCCCGCTCGCCGCCGGTCATGGCCTCCAGCCGGTGGATCTCGTCGGTGGTGGCCACCACGCCCGGCGCGCCGGCGAGGGCCCGCAGCGGGTCGGCGATGAGGGCGTCGCGGAACGCCGGGTCGGCGATCGCCCGCGTCCACACCGACATGCCGTCGTCCGCCATGGGACGAGCCTACCCCCGGCCGCCCGGCGCGCCACGCGCGCCGGGCGGCGGGAGCGCCGCTACTTGTCGGCGGGCTCCAGGTACTGGTCGATGATCGACTGCGCCCGGGTGGGGTCGTCGGTGAGGATGAGCCCCTCGCGCAGCTTCACGATGCCGCGCGCCGGGTTCCGGGTCTGGATGAGGGCGATGCCCGCCGCGACCTTCGCGTCGGCGTAGCCCGGGTCCAGGGTCTCCGCGGCCAGGGCGGGCTCGCGGGACTGATCCACCTTCTCGGCCCGGATGAGGGAGAACGCCTCGAAGGCCGCCGCGGAGGCGTCCTTGGGGTCGAGCTTGCGGGCATCGGCGAACGCCTGCGCCGCCTGGTCGTCCTTGCCCAGCCCGTTCAGGGCGATGGCCCGGCCGAACGCCGCGGCCGCCATCCTGGGGTCCTTCGACAGCGCGCGGTTCCAGAAGCCCAGGGCCTTCTTGGCCTGGCCGGAGCGCTCGAACAGCTGGGCCTGCACGGCCTGGCCGGGCGCGCTTGCCTTCCACGCCGGGGTCCAGGCGTCGATGAGGCCCTGCGCGTCGTCGGTCTTGCCCTGCTCCACCAGGTACCGCACCTGAGCGATGGAGTACGCCAGGACCTTCGGGTTGCGCTTGACGATCACCGTGAAGCTGCGGGAGAGGTCGGGCGCCACGTTCCAGTCCGGCGGGACCTTGAGCTGCACGGTGAGCTGGTCGGTGCCGCGGCGGAGCTCCACCGGCACGGCGGTGTCGGCCGGCAGCGCGCGCAGCGCGGTGGCGAGGCCGCCCGGGGTGAGGGTGGGGATCTCGTTGATGCTGGTGATGACGTCGCCGCGCTTGATGCCGGCCTTCGCGACGTCGCCGCGCGGTGCCACGGCGGCCACGAACTGCCCGCCGCGCGCCGGGAGGCCGGCGCTGCGCGCGATGGCGCCCCACATGGGCAGCATGTAGGCGTCCAGGCGGCCCCGCGGGGTGGTGAGCTTGAGGGTGACCACCTTCTGCAGGGGCGGCGACACCCGGTTCTGCGCGTCGGTGGCCTGCACCCGCAGCCGGTACTTCCCGGCCGGCAGCTGGAAGCGGGAGTTGTTGGTGGCCTCGACCAGGAAGTACACGCGGCCGGCCTTCTCGGTGCGCGTCGACTGGACGGTCTTGACCAGGAGGTTGTCCTTCACCGAGGTCAGCTGCAGGGTGAGCTTGGCGTCGGTGGCGGTGCGGACGCCCACCAGGAAGCGGGCGTGGCCCTGCCGGGCCTCCACGGTGGCGGGGACCGTGAGGTTCGTGAGACGGGGCGGACCGGCCGGCGCCGTGGGGGCGGTGGTGGTCGGCGTCGTCGTGGTGGTCGTCGTCGACGGCTGCGGTGTCTGCTGGGCGGCAGCGGCACCCGCGAGGGACGCCATCGCCAGCCCTGCCGCCACAGCCGCGCGCGCATGCGGTCGCGTCATGGCCGGTGAATCTACCAACCACCTGTAGCATCGGCGCACATGCCGGTCCCGCTCGCTCCCCTCGAGGTCCTCGAGCGCGCACGGCGCGGCGGCCACGTCGATCCGGACAGCCTTCGCGGCTTCGTGCGCACCTGGCTCGGGAACAGCGCCACCGACGCCCAGATGGCGGCGCTGTGCATGGTCGTCGCCACCCGCGGCCTCGACCGCGAGGGCGTGCGCGCCATCGCCTCGGCGCTCATCGCCTCCGGCGACCGCCTGGACCTGTCCTCCATGGACCCCACGGGGGACGTCCACAGCACCGGTGCCGTCGGGGACGCCGCCGGCCTGGTGGTCCCGCCGCTCGCGGCGAGCCTGGGCGTGCGGATGGGCGTGATGGCCGACCGCGGCCGCGGGCACCTGGGCGGGCTGGTCGACAAGCTCGAATCGATCCCGGGCTACCGCACCCAGCTGGACCTGCGGAGCTTCGTGACCCAGGTGCGCGACACCGGGTGCGCGGTGATCTCCCAGACCGCCCGGCTCGCCCCGGGCGAGGAGCGCCTGGCGGTGCTGCGCGACCAGACCGCGACCATGGACGTGCGGGAGCTGGTCGCCGCCTCGCTGATGGCCCGGGCCCTGGCGGGCGGGGCGTCCACCATCGCGGTGGACGTGACCTGCGGGGACGGATCGCCGTTCCCCGACGCCGACGCGGCGGCCGAGGCGGCCGGGCTGATGGCGTGGCTCGCCGAGCCGTGGGACCGGACGCTGCGCTGGGTGGTCACCCCCATGGACGCGCCCCGGGGCCGCATGGTGGGCAACGCCCTGGAGATCCGGGAGGCGGGGGAGGTGCTGCGCGGCGGCGGCATCCCCGCCACCCGCGAGGTGGCCGCCACCATGGCCGGCGAGCTGGCGGAGGCCGCGGGCCTGGTGGAGCCCGGGCAGGGCCGGTCGGCCGCCGCGAAGGCGCTCGCCGACGGCACGGCGCTGGCCGCGGCGGAGCGGTGGGTGGAGGCCCAGGGCGGCGACCCGGCGGTGTGGACCACCCCGTCGATGCTGCACGAGGCACCGCTGCGCATCGAGGTGGCGAGCCCCGCCGACGGCACCCTGGCCGGGATGTCGGCGCGCGAGGTGGGCGAGGCCGTCCGCCGGCTGGGGGCCGGCCGCCTGCACCCCAGCCAGCGGGTGGACCACTCCGTGGGCGTCGAGCTGCTGGCCCGGATCGGCGACCCGGTCGCCCGCGGCGAGCCGGTCGCGATCGTCCACGCCGCCGACCGGTGGCTGGGCGACTCAGTGCGCGGGCAGCATCCAGGGGTGCCTGCTCATCGCGAGCTCCCGCGGAGGCCGCCCCGCCGGTGCTGCGCCGCGACGACGTGCCCGATGCCCGAGCTCCCTCGAGGTCGAGACCATCCGCCGCCAGCTGGAGCCGCGGCTGGTGGGCAGGACCTCGACGCGGTGCGGGTGGTCGCCGCTGCTCACCGCCCTGGCGCCCGAGGCGTTCGAGGCGACGGTGACCGGGCGCACCGTCGCGTCACCGGGCCGGCGGGGCAAGTACCTGCTGGCCTGGCTCGACGGCGGCGACGCCCTGTGCCTGCACCTCCGGATGACCGGCCGCCTGCACTGGCGACCCGGCCTGCTGCCGGACGGCGCGGAGCGCTTCCTGCGGGCGGTGTTCACCCTGGACGACGGCGCCACCATCACCTTCGGCGACCAGCGCCGCTTCGGCTGGGCATGGATGATCCTCGGCACCGACCACGCCGCGTACTGGCACGGCCGGGTGGGGCCCGAGCCCCTGGAGGACGGCTTCACTGCCGCGCGCCTGCGGGAGCTGGGCGCGGCCGGCGCGTCGGCATCAAGGCGGCGCTGCTCAACCAGGCGCTGCTGGCCGGGGTGGGGAACATGTACGCCGACGAGGCCCTGTTCCGGGCGCGCATCCACCCGGAGACGCCGGCCGGCGAGCTCACCGACGCCGAGGTCAAGCGCCTGCACGCCGCGGTGCGCGACCGCCTGCGCTTCGCGATCGAGGCCGGCGGGGCGTCCATCGACAGCTACCGGGACGGGCTGGGCAACAAGGGCCAGATGCAGGAGTTCCTGCAGGTGCACCTGCACCGCGGCGACCCGTGCCCGCGGTGCCGCACCACGATCGTGAAGACCGTCGTCGCCCAGCGCGGCACCTACTGGTGCCCGTCGTGCCAGGTGGCGCCGTGACCTGGCCCGCCGGGTTCCGCGCCGGCCACTGGACCGACGCCGAGGCGGGCACCGGCTGCACCGTGGTGCTGCCGCCGCCGGGGACCGTGGCCGCCGTGGACGTGCGCGGCGGCGGGCCCAGCACCCTGCAGACCGACCTGCTGGCGCCGCAGAACCCCCTGCAGGAGGTGACCGCCCTGCTGCTCACCGGCGGCAGCGCCTTCGGCCTGGGCGCCACGGCGGGGGTGGTGGACTGGTGCGTCGCCCACGGCCTGGGCTACGACGTCGCGGTCACGCGCGTTCCCATCGTGCCCACCGCCGTGATCTTCGATCTGGGCATCACCGGCAACGCCCGGCACCCCGGCCCCGCCGACGCGGCCCTGGCCTGCGACGCCGCGGTCGAGGCCGCGCCGCCCAGCGGGAGCGTGGGCGCCGGCACGGGCGCGACCGTCGGCAAGCTCTTCGGCCGGGAGGGCTGGTGCAAGGGCGGGTTCGGGGTGGCGGCGGCCCGCACCCTGGGCGGGGTGAGCGTCGCGGTGCTGGCGGTGGTGAACGCCTTCGGCGACATCCTCGACGAGCGCGGGGGCATCCTGGCCGGGGCGTGGCGGCAGGGCGAGGGCTTCGCCGACGCCCGCCGGGCGGTCACCGAGATCACCCCGGGCCACCCGCGCCTGGTGGAGCACACCACCCTCGGGGTGGTCCTCACCGACGGCGCCCTCACGAAGGCCGACGCCACCCAGGTGGCGCGGATGGCCTCGGCGGGCATGTCCCGCGTGGTCGCGCCGGTGCACACGCCGCTGGACGGCGACGTGGTGTTCAGCCTGGCCTCCGGCGCTCGCCCGGCCACCGCCTTCGCGGTCGGCGTGACCGCGGCGACCCTCATGGAGGAGGCGATCCGCACCGCCGTCCGGTCGGCCACCGCCGTGCGCGGCGTCCCGACCGCGCTCGACCGGCTGGTCTCGACCTCAGCCTGACCGCGGCCGCAGACCGGCGAGCATGTCCCAGTAGCCGGGCCAGCTCTTGGAGACCACGCTGGGGTCCTGCACCTCCACCCCCGGTACGACGCACCCGACGACGCCGAACGCCATCGCCAGCCGGTGGTCGTGGTGGGTGCCCAGGCGGCCGCCGTGCAGCGCGGCGCGGGAGGGCGCGACCTGCAGGCCGTCCTCGGTCTCGGTGACGTCCCCACCCAGGGTGCGCAGCTCGCGGGCGAGGTCCCCGAGGCGGTCGCTCTCCTTCGCGCGGATGAACCCCACGCCCCGGATGCGCGTGGGCGTGTCGGCGAACAGCGCGACCGCGGCGACCGTGGGCACCAGGTCGGAGATGTCGGCCATGTCCACGTCGATGCCGCGCAGGGCGCCGGTGCCCGTCACCCGGACCGCGCGGGCGGTGCGCTCCACCCGGCAGCCCATCCCGGCGAGCAGATCCGCGAACCGGGCGTCGCCCTGCAGCGCGCCCTCACCCAGGCCCGGGACCTCCGCCCAGCCGCCGGTGACCGCCGCGATCGCCAGGGGGTAGCTCGCCGAGGAGGCGTCCGGCTCCACGAACACCTCCGACGGCGCGTAGGTCCCGGCCTCGACGGTGACGAGGTCCTCGCCCACGGTGACCCCGCGGTGCCCGAACCAGGCCATCACCGCGGCGGTCATCTCCACGTAGGGGCGGGACACCAGCGGGGAGGTGAGCTCCAGCCGCAGCCCGCCGGGCAGGTACGGCCCCACCAGCATCAGGGCGGTGACGTACTGGCTGGAGACGTCGCCGGGGATCCGGACGGTGCCGCCCGTGGGCGGGCCGCACACCTCGACGGGCAGCGACCCCCAGTCACCCTCCGGGCGCACGGACACGCCCAGCTGGACCAGCGCGTCCTGCAGCGGGGCGAACGGGCGCCGCCGCAGGGGCGGCAGGCCGTCCACGGTGATGGGGCGCGTTCCGAGGGCGGCCAGGGCCGTCACGAACCGTGACGTGGTGCCGGCGAGCGCCGCGTGCAGTGCGGCCGGCGCCGACGGGGCACCCCTGCCGGTGATCGTCACCCGGTCGCCGTCGATCCCGGCATCGAGGCCGAGCGCTCGCAGGCACCCGAGCATCGCGACCGTGTCGTCGCCGTCCGGGACGTTGGCGAGCACGCTCGTGCCCCGGGCAAGGGCGGCGCACACGAGTGCCCGGTTGGCGATGGACTTGGATCCGGGCACCGCGACGACCGCCCCGGGCGGGGCGGCCAGCGGTTCCACGATGCGGACGTCCCCGGTCACGCCGTCAGGATGCCCGACGGCGGCGTGGGCCGTGCAGCCCTGGGATCAGGCGGTGCGGCCCAGCAGGGCGTCGAGCTCGCCCGCGCGGTCCAGGGCGCTGATCTCGTCGAACCCGCCCACCGGCCGGTCGTCGATGAGGATCTGCGGGACCGTCATGCGGCCGGTGAGGTCCACCAGCATCTGGCGGCTCTCGGGGGACAGGTCGAGCATCCGCTCCTCGTACTCGACGCCCTTGGCGTCGAGCAGCCGCTTGGCGCGGATGCAGAAGGGGCAGACGGGGGAGGTGTACATCACGACGTTGGGCATACCCCAGAGGGTATCAGGGGTGTCCCGGATGCGCCCCGGCAGGCGCGCCGTCCCCGCCGGGTGCGACGATGGGCGCATGGCCGCGTACGAGAGCGACGGGGTGGTGCTGCGCACCATCCGGTACGGGGAGGCCGACGCGGTCCTGTCGGTCTACACCCGTGAGCGCGGCCGCGTGTCCGCGATCGCCAAGGGCGCGCGCAAGCCGACCAGCAAGCTGGGCGGCCGGCTGCAGCCCGGCGTGCTGGTGCACCTCATGCTCCACGAGGGGCGCGGGGACATGGCCACGATCCGCGGGGCGTCGGTGGTGCGCACCCACGCGGGCCTGTGGGTGGAGGGGTACCGGCTGCGCGCCGCCGGGTGCGTGCTGGAGACCGCCCTGCGCGGGCTGCCCGAGCACGAGGCCAGCGAGCCAACGTTCAATCTCCTGGTCCGCACGCTGGACCTGCTCAGCGAGTGCCCGCCGCGGGACACCCCTCCGCGCCTGGAGCCGCTGGTGCTGGGCTTCGCGGTGAAGCTGCTGGTGGTGGGCGGGTTGCTGCCGCGGCTGGGGGAGTGCGCGGTGTGCGGCGCCGGCCCGCCGCTGGTGGGGTTCAGCGCGCAGGCCGGCGGTGCGCTGTGCCCGTCGTGCGCGCGGGCCGGGGAGCCGCTGGAGCCGGAGGCGCGCGACGCGTTCGCCGCCCTGGTGGGCCGGCCGCTCGCCGAGGCGGCCGAGGCCTGCCCGCCGCACGCGGCGATGGGCGTGGAGCGGCTGGTGGGCCTGGTGCTGCGCGAGCACCTGGGCGTCACGCTGAAGTCCGCCACCCCCGTCTAGCCAGGAGCAGCCCGGCGGCGAACAGCGCGACGCTGCCCGCCAGCCAGCCGACGTCCCACGACACGGGGCCGCCCAGGTCGTCGCGCACATGGTGCAGGCCCGCGATGTGGTGGTTCACCGCCGCCTCCACGACGTTGAACAGCCCCCAGCCCGTGAGCATCCCGCCGACGTGCACGCGCCACGACGGCGACATGGTGCCGTTGCGCCATTCCCGGATCGCCAGCAGCGCCCCGATGACGGTGACGATCCACGCGCCGGCGTGGAACACGCCGTCGGCGAGGGTGTTCGCCTCGAGCCCGGCGACCGTGGTCACCGGGTGCTCCGCGGTGTCCGAGAGCATGTGGTGCCACTGCAGCAGCTGGTGCAGGACGATGCCGTCGACGAATGCGCCGAGACCCAGTCCCAGCAGCACCGACGGCGTGCCGGTGCGTCGAGGGGCGCAGGCGCCGGCCATGGCCCCGGTGGTGGATGCGCCGGTCACGGGCGAGCGCGTTCCCCCGGCCGGGGCCGGGAAACCCCACCCGGGTGCGGCGCCGCTAGTGCAGCGTGACGGGCGCGGCGACCGGGTAGGCGGGCAACCCCACCGACGCGGGGGTCGCGAGCCGCATCCGGTACCCGTACTGGGAGCCGGAGCCGGCGGAGCACGTGGTGACGCTGGTGCTGGCATACGTGAACGACACGTTCGGCGCCTGCCCGTTGGCGTCCGGGTCGGCGGGCACCAGGAGGCCCCCCGCGACCGGTGAGGCGACGGTGAACCCGCCGAAGCCGGGGCTCGCGGTCGCGCCGAACGTGCCGAAGTACGGCGTGCCGGTGCAGGACGGTCCGGTCCAGTACAGGAACTGGTCGTACGACGCGCCGCTGGGCAGCAGGAAGACGGCGTTGCCGGTCGAGGTCAGCACCGTGAAATAGGTGCTGCTCACGCCGACGACCGGTCCCAGCACGGTGCCGTCGCCGTCGCGGGCCACCACCCCGCCGGCCGCCGCGGGGCCCTGCGGGCCCACCGGGCCCTGCGGCCCCGTCGCACCCGCCGGTCCGGCCGGTCCCGTGATGCCGTTCCGGATTGCCGCCGCGAGGTCCCGCGGCCCGATGGAGCCGTCGCGGATGTCCCTGCCGGTGAGGCTGGAGTCCTGGATCTGGGCGCCGGTGATGAGCTTCGCGCCGGTGGCGACGCCGCCGCCGGCGAGCGCCAGCAGCGCGGCGAGCACGAACACGCGGGGAGGACGGGGAGATCTCATCTCCTGGGCATCGGTCCACCCATCCGGGACTTGATCCGGACGGCCGGTCACCACCGGCGTTCCGCCCGCTCACGCGGGGCATCCGGCCGGGAGGCGGCCGGTATGCTCACCCCGCTTTTCGGAACCCGAAGGAGACCGCATGCGCACCCGCGAGGCGAGCCCGTGGCGCTGAGCTTCCAGGAGGTCATCCTCCGCCTTCACGCCTACTGGGGCGAGAAGGGCTGCATCGTCATGAACCCGTACCACACCGAGGTCGGGGCGGGCACGTTCAACCCCGCCACGCTGCTGCGCAGCCTCGGGCCCCAGGAGTGGCGCACCGCGTACGTGGAGCCGTCCATCCGGCCCACCGACGGCCGGTACGGCGAGAACCCGTTCCGCCTGCAGCACTACTTCCAGTACCAGGTGCTGCTCAAGCCGTCCCCGCCGGACGTGCAGAACCTGTACCTCGGCTCGCTGGTCGCCCTGGGCATCAGGCCCGAGGAGCACGACGTGCGGTTCGTGGAGGACGACTGGGAGGGGCCGACCCTCGGGGCCTGGGGCCTCGGCTGGGAGGTCTGGATGGACGGGATGGAGATCACCCAGTTCACCTACTTCCAGCAGGCCGGCGGCATCGACCTGAAGCCCATCTCGGTGGAGCTCACCTCCGGGCTGGAGCGCATCGCGATGTACCTGCAGGGCGTGCGGTCCGTGTACGACCTGG
>JAXLST010000028.1:0-23022 GCA_046330435.1 Thermoleophilia bacterium
CCGCCGATGAACAGGTTGTTGCGGCTCAGCAGGCGGGTCACCGGCTCCCCGGAGTACACGCCGAACGCGTCGCCGGTCTTCACCGCCGTGTTGTTGAGCAGCACGTCGCCGGTGCTGCCCCGGTACGGCTTGAACACGACGTGGGTGACGTTGAAGGCGCTGTTGCGGACGAAGTAGGTGGGGCCGCCCAGGCCGGGCTGGGACGACATCGCCACGAAGACATCGGTGAGCCGGTTGCCGGCGATGCGGCAGTCATGCGCGCAGAAGTCGGCCTCCACGCCGTCGTCCCCGGCCTGGGAGATGTCGTTGAAGGTGATGTCGATGCTGAACTGGCGCTTCGCCTCGGCGTCCTCCAGCAGCGAGATGTCGTCGCGGAAGCCGCGGACGCGGTTGTGGGTGATCACGTGGCCGGGACCGGTCACCAGGATGCCCTCGCCCAGGTTCGCGCCCTCGGCGCCCATGGCCGAGTCGGCCCACGGCGTGACGCCGGTGACCGTGTTGTCGGCGATGTACGCGTTCTGCGCGGGCAGGTCGGTGATGATCCCGTGGCCCTCCAGCGCCCGCGTGGCGGTGACCGTTGACCGGGTGATGGCGAAGTGGTCGGTGCCGTTGAAGCGGACCCTGCCGTTCACGGTGAGGCGGTCCAGGTACACCCACCGGCGCTCGAAGACGCCGATCTCCCCGTCCACCACCGCGCCGTCGGTGCCGCGGATCACGATGGGCCGGCCGGGCGCGCCCGAGGCGTCGACGGTGAAGCCGGGGTACCGGCCGGGCCCCAGTTCGATCACGTCCCCGGGCCGGGCGCCGCCGAGCGCCGCGGCGAGGGTCGCGGGGCTGACCGTGCGGGTCGCCGGCGCCTCCACCGGTGCCGGGACGGGGCGGGTGCGCACGCGCAGCACGCGGGTGCGGGACCCGCCGTCGGGATCGCGCAGCCGCAGGCGCACCTCGTAGCGCGTGCCGGGCCGCAGGCCCATGACGCTGCCGGCGTGGCGCTCTGGCCACGAGAAGCCCTCGAGCGACCCGGCGGGCGTGCGCCGCAGGGGCATCGCCCGCGTCCACGCCCCGGTTCCCGTGGGGCGGACGTCGACGGCCACCCGGGCGTCGCGGTCGCGGTCGCCGCGCACCGGCCACAGGAGCGTGATGGCGGTGGTGGTGGGGAACGGCGCCGACGGGCGGGTCGGCAGGCTCGCGCGGGGCGCGGGGGCGGCGAGGGCGGCGGCCGGGAGCGCCGCGCAGGCGGCGGCCACCGCGACGGCCGGGGCACGGAGGCGTCGCATGCGGCGAGCGTACCCCGCCCCGCGTGCCGGCCGCGCGGAACGCCGGTGCGACCGGACGGCGGCGCGGGCCGGGGGATCACGCCCGCCCCGGCGGTGCCCGTGCGCGTTGCCGTCCACGATCGCCCGCGCCGGGAGTCCCCGCAAATGTTCATGGCGGCCGTGGCCTCCGGGGGGCTCACGCGGCACCGGCGCAGGCCCGGGACGTCGGCGCCGGGCTCGCGGTGCCCGGCGCCACGCACCCGCCGACGCGGGCGCCCGGACGGCGCGCGTCCGGCCGGTCCCTCGGCGGGACGGGTCGACCCGGCGCATCCCGGGCTTCCGCGCGCCGACTGCGTCGCCCGAAAATCCTGCGGGTGTTCGTCCCGGATGGCGGACGGGTTCGTCGTATCCGCCTCGCCTGGTGGCGTTTCCGGCGTTGACGGGAATGCCCCACCGGGCGTGAGATAGCCGGACCTGGACACCCCCGCAGACCAGGGCTGGTTCATGCCCATCGCCGACCCAGCGGCGAACCGGTTCAGGAGGGGACGACGTGCCAAGGCGCACGCCGCCGGCGGGACGACACCGCCGGCTCATCGCATTCACCATCGGCCTCGCGGCATGCCTGGCGATCGCCATCCCGGCGCTCGGGGCGTCCATCGCGGGCAACGGAACCGTCGGGGGATCCGTCCCCGGCAACAGGGACGCCGAACTGCAGGCGTACTACCCGAAGGTCATGACCGTCCGCGCCGGCGACCGCGTGCGGTTCACCGTGCTCGGCTTCCACACCGTGACGTTCGTGCCGAAGGGCAAGTCGACGCCGGGCATCCTCGTCCCGACCGGGGCGACCGCCCCGGCGACCAACGACCCCGCCGGCGCGCCGTACTGGTGGGGCGCCGCCGGCGTCCCGCTGTTCGGGATCAACCCGTCCGCCGCCGCACCCTCGAAGTCCCTGGTGGTGACCGGGACCCGCGTCGTGAGCTCGGGCTTCCCGACGGGCCGGAAGTTCACGCCGACGTTCACGTTCCCCAAGCCCGGGACCTACACGTACCACTGCATCCCGCACCCGGGCATGACCGGCACCGTCGTGGTGCTGCCGCGCACCGCGAAGGCGCCCAACCGCGGCGCCCAGGCCGCCCGGGCCAACCGCGAGCGCGCGGCGGACCGCGCGGCGCTGGTCGCCCGCATCCGCTCCGTGGCGAAGAACCCGGCCGCGAACACCGTCCTGGTGGGCGTGGGGACCGCCCACGGCGCGAAGTTCGCGTTCGCGCCGAAGGCGCTCACCGTGGCCGCCGGCACGACGGTGACCTTCAGGATGGGCGGGAAGAGCGAGATCCACACGGTCACGTTCGGGCCGCAGGACCAGCGCGACCGGCTCATCGCGGGCTTCAACGCCGAGCCCATCTCGCCGGAGGCCCAGTACCCGACCGACGCGCCGGGCGCGCCGGCCGTGATCACGCCCACCTCCCACGGCGTGGGGGTGGTCAACAGCGGCGTGATGTTCGACCCCGGGACCGGGCCGCCGAACTCGGCGAGCGCGTTCCAGGCGACGTTCACCGCCGCCGGCACCTACACCTACGTGTGCATCGTCCACCCCGACATGGTGGGGACGATCACCGTCACCCCGTAGCCACGCGCTCCGGGCCCCGGCGACCGCCGGGGCCCGGGACGCCGGTCAGCGCAGGCGCAGCCAGGGGGAGACGTTGCCCGCCCGGTCCCGCACCCGCACCCGCGTGGCGCGCCCCAGGGCGACCGAGGCCCGGCGGGAGTCGAACTCCACCCACGGGCCCGGGGCGCCGGCCCCGGCGGCCTGCAGGTCCGCGACGCCGCTCGTCGCGTCGAACGCCTGCACGCCCCAGCCGTCGCCCACCGGCACCCGCTCCAGCTCGGGGGCTGCGCGGTCGACGATCACGTCGTCGCGGTAGACGCGGTCCGGCCCGCCGGGGCGGGGGAAGCGCACGTACAGCGTCCGGGGGCCGTCCAGGCCGGAGGGCAGCCGCCACCGCACCCGCGGCGCCAGGGCGAGGGTGCGGCCGGGCCGGAACGTCCCGTCGTTGCTCAGGACCGCGGCGCGGGCGTAGGCGGGCCAGACCAGGTCCACCGGGACGTCCAGGGAGCGCGCGTACCGGGCGCCCCCGCCGATGGTCACCCCGATGCGGCCGGGGGGCGGGCCGGGGATCACCGTGAAGCCCGTGGCGGCGGTGCTCTGCAGGCCGCCGGCATCCGTCGCGCGGACGCCGACCGTGCGGGTCCCGGCGGGGAACACCCGGGTGACGGACGGCGTGGTGCCGGTGGAGGTCTCGAAGGTGCCGTCGCCGTCCAGGTCCCATGCGTAGGTCACCGCGCCGGGGCCGTTGTCGGTCGCCGCGGCCGAGAGGGTGACGGGCCGCGTGCTGAGCCAGAGGCTCTGGGTGGTCGCGATGCGGGTGACCGGCGGCTCGGCGACCGTGAAGCGGGACGCGGCCGGGGCGGAGCGGTTGCCGAGCGGGTCGATCGCGGTGACCGACCAGGTGTGGGGCCCGTCGGGCAGGCCGTCGGCGAGCGTCGCCACCGTGTCGCGGCCGGCCTGCGGGGCGGCGTCCACCACGAGGGGCGACGCGCCGTCGATCACGACCTCGTAGGCGTCCACGACGCCGGCGGCGTCGAGGGTCGCGTCGGTCGCGGGCGCCCAGGTGAGCAGCGCGAAGCGGTTGGCCACCACCGCGCCGTCGGCCGGGGTGAGCAGCCGCAGGCCGGTGGGTCCCGTGGTGTCCACCCGCCAGTACGCGGTGGCCGGGTCGCCGGGGCCCGTGAGGTCGACCGCCCGCACGGCCAGCCGGTGCGGGCCGTCGGAGAGGCCGGCCAGCACGACCGGCGAGGTGCACGCGGCGAAGGCCGCGTCGTCCAGGGCGCACTCGTAGGAGTCCGCGGGGCCGTCGGCGGCGAACGCGATCGAGACACCGGTCTCGCGGGTGGCCGGGGCGCTCCCGGGGTCGGCCGAGAACGGCCCGGGGGTGAGGGTCACCGGCACGGCGGCGGCCGGTCCGGCGGCGGCCAGGAACACGGCGGCCGCCGTCAGGGATGCGCGGGGGCTGGGCATTGCGCAATCCTTGCATCCGGCGGCCGGACCACCACCACCCCAAAGGGTGAGGAACGAACGGAGCACGGATGAGCGCGGACGACCTCCACGATGCGATCCCCGCCGACTATCTCGCGGGCCACCCCGACGCGCCGGAGGGCGCCGACGACGGGCACCTGTCGGTCGCCGACGGGGCGCTGACGTTCTCGGCGGAGGTCATCACCGGGATGACGATCGGCCGCGTCGCGTTCGCGATGCCGCTGGACGCGGTGCGGTCCCTCTCCGTGCTCGACCGCGGGACGGCCGAGACCGCGCGCCCGGTCCTGCGCGCGGGCGCGGCGGCCGGCGCGGTGGGCGTGTTCCTGGCCACGTCGCGCCCGCTCCGCGAGCGGCTCCTGCTCGTCGACCTCGGGGAGGGCACGGTGGCCGTCTTCGCCCTCACCATGGCGGGGGCCGTGCGGCTGCGGGCGCAGGTGGCCGCGGTGCGCCCGGACCTCGCGCAGGACGCGCCGGAGGGGCCGCCGGCGGACGCCGTGCTCACCGAGATCCGGGACCTGCTCGCGCGTCAGGTGGCGCTGCTCGAGCGCATCGCGGGGCGCCTGGCGCCCTGACGCCCGCCGGGTCGGATGACTCGGATACGGCGCCGACCGTCTCCGGCGCCGGTGGGGAGGCCGGGCGACGTATATGCTCCCCGGCCGTGGTTACGCACACCCTCTCCGTCCTGGTCGAGAACAAGCCCGGCGTGCTCTCGCGCGTCTCGGGGCTGTTCACCCGACGCGGCTTCAACATCGAGTCGCTCGCCGTGAGCCCGACCGAGGACCCAAAGCTGTCGCGCATGACGATCACCGTCGACGCGTCGCGATTCCCCGTCGAGCAGATCACCAAGCAGCTCGACAAGCTGGTGAACGTCATCCGCATCCGCGACCTGGATCCGGGCAACATGGTGGACCGGGAGCTCATGCTCCTGAAGGTCCGCGTGGACGCCGTCCACCGCGCCGAGGTCATCGGCCTCGCCGAGATCTTCGAGGCGCGCATCGTTGACGTCACCGCAGAACACCTCACGGTGGAGCTCACCGGCAAGAGCGAGGAGCTCGTGCGGTTCGAGGAGCTCATGCGGCCGTACGGCCTCATCGAGCTGGTGAAGACCGGCGTCGTCGCGCTCGGCCGGGGGGCCCACACCACGTAGCGCCGTCGGCGGCCGCCCTTTCGTCGGGCGCGGCCGCCCCACGACCCGGGAGCACGCATGTTCTACGACGACGACGCCGACCTCGACCTGCTGCGCGGCAAGACCGTCGCGGTAATCGGATTCGGCAGCCAGGGCCACGCCCACGCGCTCAACCTGCGCGACTCCGGCGTGGATGTCGTCGTCGGCCTGCGGCCCGACAGCGCCCGCGCCCAGCAGGCGAAGGACCAGGGCCTCACCGTCCTGGACCCCTCTGAGGCCGCCGCCCGCGGCGACCTCGTGATGATGCTCGTCCCGGACGAGATCATGGGCGACATCTACAACACGCACGTGAAGCCCGGCCTGGTGCCCGGCAACGCGCTGCTGTTCGCCCACGGCTTCGCGATCCACTTCGGCCAGGTCGTCGCCCCGGCGGGCGTCGACGTGATGATGGCCGCCCCCAAGGGCCCGGGCCACCTCGTGCGCCGCACCTACCAGGAGGGCGCCGGCACCCCGGGCCTCGTGGCCGTCCACCAGGACGCCAGCGGCAGCGCCATGGCGCTCGTGCTCGCCTACGCCAAGGGCGTGGGCTGCACCCGCGCGGGCGTCATCCAGACCACGTTCGCCGAGGAGACCGAGACCGACCTGTTCGGTGAGCAGGTGGTCCTGTGCGGCGGGCTGTCGGAGCTCATCCGCGCCGGCTTCGAGACCCTCGTGGACGCCGGCTACCAGCCGGAGCTCGCCTACTTCGAGTGCCTCCACGAGGTGAAGCTCATCGTGGACCTCATCTACGAGAAGGGCATCTCCGGGATGCGCTACTCGATCAGCAACACCGCCGAGTTCGGCGACCTCACGCGCGGCCCGCGCATCGTCACCGAGGAGACCCGCGCGGAGATGCGCAAGATCCTCGGGGAGATCCAGTCCGGCGCGTTCGCCAAGGAGTGGCTGCTGGAGAACAGGGTGGGCCGGCCCACCTTCAACGCCATCGCCCGCCGCCAGGCCGAGCACCCCATCGAGGAGGTCGGCAAGCGGCTCCGCGGGATGATGAGCTGGATCCAGACGGACTTCGAGACCGAGAAGGTCGACTAGCCGGTGGCCGTCGGGGACACGGCCGAGGCGAGCCACACGCATCTGAGGGTCCTGGTCTGCGAGAAGCTCGCCCCGGCGGGCGTCGCGGCCCTGGAGGAGCACTTCACCGTCGAGGACGGGGTGGGCTGGAGCCGCGAGGAGCTGCTCGAGCGCATCGCGCCCTACGACGCGATCGTCGTGCGCAGCGCCACCAAGGTGAACGCCGAGCTCATCGAGGCCGCCACGAACCTGAAGGTGGTCGGGCGCGCGGGCACGGGGGTCGACAACGTCGAGGTGCCCGCCGCGACCCGGCGCGGCATCATCGTCTGCAACGCCGCGGGGTCGAACTCCCTGTCGGCGGCGGAGCACACCATCGCGCTGCTGCTCGCGCAGGCCCGCAACGTCGCCCAGGCGCACGCCGCGCTGGTCGAGGGCCGGTGGGAGCGCTCCAAGTTCGGCGGCATCGAGCTGGACGGCAAGGTGCTCGGGGTCATCGGCTTCGGCCGCATCGGCCAGATGGTCGGCGAGCGGGCGAAGGGCCTCGGCATGTCCGTGGTGGCCTACGACCCGTACGTGGCCGAGAGCCGGTACAAGGAGATGGGCGCGGAGCACGCCGCCACCCCGGAGGACGTGTACCGGGTGGCGGACTTCGTGACCATCCACCTCGCCTCCACGCCCGAGACGAAGAACTTCGTGGGCGCCGAGGCGTTCGCGGCGATGAAGAAGGGCGCGCGCCTCATCAACGTGGCCCGCGGGGACCTGGTGGACACCGACGCCCTGGTCGCGGCGCTGCAGAGCGGCCACCTGGGCGGCGCGGGCGTGGACGTGTTCCCCGAGGAGCCGTGCACCGACAGCCCGCTGTTCGGGCTGCCCGGCGTGGTCGTCACCCCGCACCTCGGCGCCTCCACGGCGGAGGCCCAGGACCGGGCCGGCGTCGCGGTGGCCGAGCAGGTGGTCGCCGCCCTGACCGGCGGCGTGGTCACCAGCGCGGTGAACATCCCGTCCGTGGGCGCAGAGGCCCTCGAGGTGCTCGGCCCGTACGTGCCGCTCGCCGAGAAGATGGGGGAGTTCATCTCCGCCCTCGCCGGCGGCGTCGCGTCGCCGCTGCGGATCGGCTACGAGGGCGAGATCGCCTCGGTGGACACGCGGATGCTGAACGCCGCGGTCATCACCGGCGTGCTCTCCGGCCACGTCGACCGGCCCGTCAACATGGTCAATGCGGCCTCCATCGCGGAGGAGCGCGGCATCGAGTGGGTGGAGACCTCCTCCCAGCGGGCCCGCGACTACCGCAACGTGCTGTCCCTGGAGGTCGGGGACATCGCGGTGGCCGGCACCACCGTCGGCGTCACGTCCCGTCCCCGGCTGGTCCGGGTGCTGGGCCACGCCGTGGAGATCGAGCTGGCGCCGCGGATGGCGGTGTTCGCCTACCGCGACGTGCCGGGCATGATCGGCAGGGTCGGGACGATCCTGGGCGAGCTCGGCCTCAACATCGCCAGCATGGCGGTGGACCGCGCCGACGGCGAGGCCGTCATGGTGCTGTCCATCGACTCGCCCGTCCCGGACGACGCGCAGGAGAAGATCCGCGCGATCGAGGGGTTCGAGCGGGTGTGGTTCGTCAACCTGCCCGGCTGACCCGGGCGACCGGAGGAGGCGCGTGAGCACCGAGACGCCGAGCATCACCATCCCTCGCGAGCTGCTGCCGCGCGACGGCCGCTTCGGCTGCGGGCCGTCGAAGGTCCGCCCGGAGGTGGTGGGGGAGCTCACCGGCGTGTCGGTGTCGTACCTCGGCACCTCGCACCGCCAGTCCACGGTCAAGCGGGTCGTGGGCGCGGTGCGCGGCGGCCTCGCCGAGCTGTTCGGCCTGCCGGACGGCTGGGAGGTCCTGCTGGGCAACGGCGGCGCCACCCTGTTCTGGGACGCGGCGACGTTCGGCCTCATCGAGCGGCGCAGCCAGCACCTGTCGTTCGGCGAGTTCAGCTCCAAGTTCGGCCAGGCGGCCGCGGCGGCGCCGCACATCGGCGACCCGGTGATCGTGTCCTCGGAGCCCGGCACCCACCCCCAGCCGGTGCCGGACCCCAGCGTGGACGCGTACTGCCTCACGCACAACGAGACCTCGACGGGCGTGGCGATGCGCCTCACCCGCCCGCAGGCCGACGGGCTGGTGCTGGTGGACGCCACCTCCGGCGCCGGCGGGCTGCGCTGGGACCCGTCCCAGGTGGACGTCTACTACTTCTCCCCGCAGAAGTGCTTCGCGTCCGACGGCGGGCTGTGGGTGGCGTGCTGCTCCCCGGCCGCGGTGGAGCGCATCGAGTCGCTCGCCGGGTCCCGGTGGGTGCCCTCGAGCCTCGACCTCAAGATCGCGCTGGACAACAGCCGCCTTGACCAGACCTACAACACCCCGGCGCTGGCCACCATCTTCATGCTGGAGCGCCAGATCGCCTGGATGCTGGAGAACGGCGGGCTGGAGTGGGCCGCGTCGCGCAGCGACCGCTCGGCTGCCGCCCTGTACGGGTGGGCGGAGCGCAGCCCGTTCGCCGCGCCGTACGTGGCGGAGCCGGCGCACCGCTCGTCGGTGGTCGGGACGATCGACCTCGAGGGCGTGGACGCGCCCACGGTGTCCAAGATCCTGCGGGCCAACGGCGTGGTCGACACCGAGGCGTACCGCAAGCTCGGCCGCAACCAGCTCCGCGTGGGGATGTTCCCGGCGATCGACCCGGCCGACGTGGAGGCCCTCACGGCCTGCGTGGACCACGTGGTGGGGGCGCTCACGGCCTGACCGGCCGCGTCGTCCCGCACGGGGGCGACGAAATCGTCATTCGTTTCGCGGGCGGGAATGCCGATCCAGTTTTGTGGAACGGAACCCCCATCCCCGGAAGGACATGACATGGACGTCATGGGTACATGGCGCCGCGCCTCGGTCGCGGCGCGTCTCTCGACCTGCCTGGCCGCGTGCGTCGCGGCCGCCTTCGGCGCCGCCTGGCCGCCTGGCCGGCGGCGCCGGCCTCGTGCTCGCCGCCGGCCTGGTCGCCGCGGCGGCCACCGGAGCCTGGTTCGCCGTGCGCGGGTGGGCGCCCCGCTGCGGGCGCTCGCCCGCGACCTGGACGCGGTGAGCGAGCACCGGGACCTGCGGACCCGCCTCGACGCGTCGGCTCCCGGCGAGGTCGGCCTGGTCGCCGCCGCCGCGAACCGGGCCATCGCGATGCTGGACGACGTGGTGGGCCGCACGGCGGGCAACGCCGCGTCCCTGGCCCGCGCCGCCGGGAGATGACCGAGGCCACCGGGCAAGGCGCGCGCGCCGTGGCGGAGATCGCCGGCACCATCGACCACGTCGCTCACGGCGCGACCGAACAGGCGGAGTCCGCGGAGCGCGTGGTGGGCTCGGTTGACGAGATCCACGAGGGGCTCGCGGCGGTGAGCGGCCGCGGGGAGGCCGCCGCGGAGGCCGCCGCGGCGCCGATTCGGCGGCCCTGGAGGCGCCGGACCCTCGACGGCGCGCGGAACGCGATGCGGGACATCACCGCGTCGGTGTCGGCGGCCGCGGACGTCGTGCGCCACCTGGGCGCCCGCAGCGACCAGATCGGCGAGATCGTGGAGACGATCCGGGAGATCTCGTCCCAGACGAACCTGCTGGCGCTGAACGCCGCCATCGAGGCGGCCCGGGCCGGCGAGCAGGGCCGCGGCTTCGCCGTGGTCGCCGATGAGGTCCGCAAGCTCGCCGAGGAGAGCGCCGAGGCGGCGTCCACCATCGCGGTGATCATCGGCGAGATCCAGGAGGAGTCCCGGCGCGCCGTCGCCGCCACCGAGGACGGGGCCCGCGCCGTGGACGCCGGGTCCGGCGAGATGGACCGTGTGGACGCGGCGTTCGCCGAGATCCGCTCGCGGGTGGGCGAGGTGGCCGGCCAGGTGGGCGACCTGGCGTCGGCGACCGACGCCCTCCGGGGCACGGCGAACCGCGTGCGGGACGAGATCGGTGCGGTCGCGGCGGTCTCGCAGAGAACGCCGCGGCCGCCGAGGAGGTCGCGGCCTCCGGCGGCGAGACCGCCGCGAGCGTGGACCTGGTGGAGGGCGCGGGTGCGCAGGTCGCCGCGTCCGCCGCGGAGCTCGACCGGCTGGTGTCCGGGTTCGAGGTGAGTGAGACGGCGGCCGCCGAGGTGGACGGCGACGACCTGGGCGCGACCATCCAGGCGGCCCTGTCGGCCCACGCGGCGTGGAAGGACCGCCTGCACGCGGCGATCGACAGCGGCGCGGCGGACGTGACGCCGGACCAGGTGCGGGTGGACGACGCCTGCGCGTTCGGCAAGTGGCTCCACGGCCCCGACGCCGCCGCGCACCGCCACCACCCGGCCTTCGGGCCGGTGCACGACCTGCACGAGCGGTTCCACGCGGCGGCCGCGTCGGTGCTGGAGCGCGCCGTCGCGGGCGACACCGCCGAGGCGGCGGCGCTCATGCGGGTGGGCAGCGAGTTCCAGAAGGTCTCGGCGCGCCTGTCGCAGGCGCTCCTGGACTGGCGCGCCACGCCCTAGGCACGTGATGCGGCGGCCGCCGGCCCGGCGGCTGCCGCATCCCTTAGTGCGGATGTGCCCGGGCCGATTCAACCGGTGTCCGGCATTCCGGACCCGGGACCGGACGTCCCGGTGCGCAGGGGACAACGGCTTCCCGGACGGGGGGCTCGCATGACCGACCAAGGAGGGTCGATGTTGCGCCGCATTCGCGTTGGCCAGCGGCTGATCGCCGGCTTCACGCTGCTCATCCTCGCCGTCGTCGCGGCCACGGGGGTGGGGATCTGGAAGATGTCGACGATGAAGGACAAGGCCGACTTCATCGCCGAGAACCCGCTGGTCGCCACCGCGATCCTCGGCGACCTCAACAAGGCGGTCGCGCACTACCGCCTCGCCCAGCTCGAGCACATCCTCGCGACCGACCCGCAGGCGGTCTCCGTTCAGGAGGCCCGCCTGAAGGAGGAGGCCGCGACCGTCGACAAGGCGCTCAAGGACTACGCGCCGACGATCGCGAGCGCCGAGGACAAGGCGCTCTTCGACAAGGTGTCGGCCGACTGGGCCGAGTACCAGCGCGTCACCGAGGAGGCGATCGCCCTCGACAACGCCGGCAAGGACGCGCGGGCCCGTGACCTCCTCGCGGTGGAGGGCACCAAGGTCTTCGATCGCATGGACGAGGACGTGACGGCCTGGATCGTCCTGAACGACGGCCTGGCCAAGAGCGCGATCTCCGGCACGCAGTCGGCGTTCTCGGCCGCCAAGGTCCTCCTGTTCGCATTCGTCGTCATCGCCGTGCTGGCCGGCATCGGCCTGGCGCTGCTCATCACCCGGTCGATCACCGGGCCGCTCACGCAGCTGAGGGAGCGCCTGGCCCAGGTGGGCGACGGCGACCTCACCGTCCGCCTCGACGTGGACGGCGCCGACGAGCTCACCGACGTCGGCGGCACCTTCAACGAATTCGCCGGCCGCATCCAGGACGTGATGCGCAAGGTGGCCGACTCGTGCCGCCGCCAGGTGGAGATCGCCGAGGACATGGCGCGCGGGGCCGAGCAGACCGGCATGGCCGTCGGCCAGATCGCCACGACGGTCGACGAGGTGGCCCGCGGCTCCCAGGAGCAGGCGGAGTCCACGTCCCGCGTCGCGGCGACGATGCAGGAGATGACCGAGGGCGTCCAGCGCGTGTCCGGCTCCGGCGAGACCGCCGCGGGCCTGGCGGAGGAGGCCGACCGGGCCGCCAACGACGGCGCCCGCACCGTCAGCGAGGCGACCGAGGCCATGCAGGGCATCGAGCGGCGGGTCGCGGACGCCGCGGAAATCGTGGTGTCCCTCGGCGAGCGGGGCTCCCAGGTGGGCCAGATCGTCGACACCATCAGCGACATCGCCGAGCAGACCAACCTCCTCGCCCTCAACGCGGCGATCGAGGCGGCCCGCGCCGGCGAGATGGGCCGCGGCTTCGCCGTGGTCGCCGACGAGGTCCGCAAGCTCGCGGAGAGCACGCAGGAGCAGGTGGGGTCGATCTCGTCGATCATCGGGGAGATCCAGCACCACACCGAGCGCGCGGTGCAGGCCATGGAGGCCGGCCGTGAGGAGGTCGCCACGGGCGTCACCCGCGTCGGCGCCGCCGGCGAGGCGTTCGGCACCATCCGCGGCCGCGTGGAGGAGCTGTCGGCCGAGGTGATGTCCGTCGCCGCCGCCGCCCAGCAGCTGGAGGCGGGCGCCACCGAGGTCCGGGAGTCCCTGTCCTCGGTCGCCGCGGTGAGCGAGGAGAACGCCGCCTCGGTGCAGGAGGTCTCGGCCTCCACCGAGGAGACCTCCGCCACGGCGGAGGAGACGGCGGCGAGCGCGCAGCAGGTGGCGGACTCCGCCCAGGAGCTGGCGCAGCTGGTGAGCGCCTTCACCGTCTGACCCCGGGCGCATCGGCGCGGGGCCGAGGGGGCCGTCCGGCAGCAGCCGGGCGGCCCCCTCCGTCTTTGAGGCGAGGAACTACCGGGGGGTGTGTAGGAAATCCAGGACGGCGCCGACATTCCGGATGGGTTCCCCGCGGACGCACCCCCGCCGCCCGGGCGGAGCCTGATCGGCCGCACCGATGCGCGCCGACCCCCAGAGCAGCTCCGGACACCGACCAAGGAGGGTCGATGTTGCGCCGTATCCGTGTGGGCCAGCGGCTGATCGCCGGGTTCACCCTCCTCATCCTCGCCGTCGTCGCCGCCGCGGGGGTGGGCGTCTGGAAGATGTCGACGATGAAGGACCACGCGAACTTCATCGCCGACAACCCGCTCGTCGCCACCGCGCTGCTGGGCGACCTGAACAAGGCCATCGCGCACTACCGGCTCGCCCAGCTCGAGCACGTCCTGGCCACCGACCCGCAGGTGATCGCGGCCCAGGAGAAGCGCCTCGAGGAGGAGGCCGCGAGCGTCAAGAAGGCGCTCGACGCGTACGCCCCCACCATCGCGAACGCTGAGGACAAGGCGCTCTTCGACAAGGTCTCCGCGGACTGGGCCGAGTACCAGCGCGTCACCGACCAGGCGGTCGCGCTGGACAACGCCGGCAAGGACATCCAGGCGCGCGACCTCGTCGCCGTCGAGGGGACGAAGGTCTTCGACCGGATGGACGCGGACATCACCGACTGGTTCGCGCTGAACAACACGCTCGCGGACGAGGCCGTTTCCGGCACGGCGTCGGCGTTCTCCGCCGCCAAGATGCTGCTGTTCGTGTTCGTCGCGCTGGCGGTGCTCGCCGGCATCGGCCTCGCGTTGTTCATCACCCGCTCCATCACGGGCCCGCTCACGCAGCTCAAGGAGCGCCTGGGCCAGGTGGGCGACGGCGACCTCACGGTGCGCCTGGACGTGGACGGCGCCGACGAGCTCAGCGACGTCGGGCACACGTTCAACGACTTCGCCGGCCGCATCCAGGACGTGATGCGCAAGGTGTCCTCGGCCGCGCGCCAGCAGGTCGACATCGCGGGCGACATGGCCCGCGGCGCCGAGCAGGCGGGCCTCGCCGTGTCCCAGATCGCCAGCACCATCGACGAGGTCGCCCGCGGTTCGCAGGAGCAGGCCGAGCAGACCTCCAAGGTCAGCGAGACGATGTCGGAGATGAGCGAGGGCGTGCTCAAGGTCGCCGCCGCCGGCGAGACCGCGGCCCAGATGGCGGAGGAGGCCGACCGCCTCGCGGGCGAGGGCGCCCGCACCGTGGAGGACGCGACCGTCGCGATGACGGGCATCGAGCGCCGGGTCGCCGACGCCGCCGAGATCGTCGAGGCCCTCGGCGAGCGCGGCGCGCAGGTGGGCCAGATCGTCGACACCATCAGCGACATCGCCGGCCAGACCAACCTCCTCGCCCTCAACGCGGCGATCGAGGCGGCCCGCGCGGGCGAGCTGGGCCGCGGCTTCGCGGTCGTCGCCGACGAGGTCCGCAAGCTGGCGGAGAGCACCCAGCAGCAGGTGGGCTCCATCGCCGAGATCGTCGGCGAGATCCAGGAGCACACCCGCAAGGCGGTCGAGGCCATGGAGGCCGGCCGCGAGGAGGTCACCTCCGGCGTCCAGCGCGTCGGGGCCGCGGGCGAGGCCTTCGGCACCATCCGCGAGCGGGTCACGGCGCTGTCCGGCGAGGTGATGTCGGTCGCGGCCGCCGCCGAGGAGCTGGAGGCGGGCGCCAACGAGGTGCGCGAGTCGCTGTCCTCGGTCGCCGCGGTGAGCGAGGAGAACGCCGCGTCGGTGCAGGAGGTCTCGGCCTCCACGGAGGAGACCTCGGCCACCGCCGAGGAGACCGCCGCCGCCGCGCAGCAGGTGTCGGACTCCGCCCGGTCGCTCGACGAGCTGGTGAGCGCCTTCCGGGTCTAGACCCTGGGAGAGGAGGGGTCCGCGAGGGGCCGCCCGGCGTACGCCGGGCGGCCCCTCGTCGCATATGCGGGACCCCGGCGCTTGATCCGGCGCCAATTCATCCGATGACCCATGTGGCGTGATGCACCCCCGCGCACGCGCCCGCACCGGCCGGATGCCGGGAACAAGGAGTCAAGGATGGGACTTCTCACTCGCTTTCGCGTGGGCACGAGGCTCGCGCTCGTCACCGGCGGCATCCTGCTGCTGTTCGCCGTCGCCGTCGGCCTGGCCGTCGTCGAGGCGCGCAACGCGGACCGCAAGGTCGCGGAGGCCAGGGAACTGCGGGCGTGGTCCGCCAAGGCCTCGGCGTACGTGGACTCGCAGCAGCTGCAGCGCGCGCTCCAGGCGGAGTTCGCGGTGACGACGGACCCCGCCCTCATGGAGGAGTTCGACGCGTCCGCGACGACGGCGTTCGGACTCGCCGACCAGATCGTCGCCCGGTTCCCCGACGACGCGGAGATCCGCGACGCCGTGCGCAGGGCGAAGGAGCTCGACAGCGTCCACGATCCGCTGGTCGGTGACCGGATCGTCCCCGCGGCCCGCCGCGGCGACCTCGCGACCGTGCGGCGCCTGCTCCCCCAGGCCTCCGACATCGTCCAGCAGTTCATCGTCCAGGCCCAGCGGGTGTCGGCCGCCGTCGACCGCGCCGAGCGGGCGGCGCAGGACGACGTGCAGGCGTCCGTGGCGAAGGTCCGGACGGTCCTTGTGGCCCTTGGCCTGCTGGCGTTGACGCTCGGCGTCGCGCTCTCGGTGTTGCTCGCCCGCTCGATCGTGCGCCCGCTCCGCCGGCTGCGCGACGCGGTGCTGCACGTCGGCGGGACCGGGGACCTGTCGGTCCGTGCCGACGCCGCCGGCTCGGACGAGATCGCCGAGGTCGGGACCGCACTCAACCGAATGCTCGGCGAGTTCGAGCGCATCATCTCGGGCGTCACCGCCCAGGCGCGGGTGCTCGCCGCCTCCGCCGAGGAGATGCGCGGGGCCGCGGACCAGGCGGGCCTGGCGGTGGGGGAGATCGCCACCACCATCGAGTCCGTCGCGACCGGTGCGTCGGATCAGGCCGAGACCGCCCAGCGCGTCGCGGACATCGTCACCGGCATCGCCGGGGGCGTGGGCGAGGTCGCGGAGCGCGGCCGGGCCGCCGCCGAGGCCGCGGACGCGGCCGACGGCACCGCCGCCGACGGCGTCCGGACCCTGGGCGAGGCGGCGGACGCGATGGCCGAGATCCAGCGGTCCGTCGCGGCCGCCGGTGAGGTCGTGCACGCCCTTGGCCACAAGAGCGACCAGATCGGGGAGATCGTCTCCACGATCGGCGAGATCTCCGCCCAGACGAACCTCCTCGCCCTCAACGCGGCGATCGAGGCGGCCCGGGCGGGGGAGCAGGGCCGCGGCTTCGCGGTCGTCGCCGACGAGGTCCGCAAGCTCGCGGAGGAGTCCCAGGCGGCGGCGATGTCCATCGCCGACATCGTGCGCGACATCCAGGAGGAGTCCGTGCGGGCCGTCGCCGCCATGGACGCCGGCCGCGGCGCCGTCGACTCCGGCTCGGAGCGCATGCGGGCCGCCGCCGACGCCTTCGGGGCGATCCGCGATCAGGTCGCGAACGTGACCGGCGAGGTCACCCGCGTCGCGGGAGCAGCGGACGGCCTGCGTGAGGACAGCGCCCACGCGCAGGACGGGATGTCGTCGGTGGCATCGGTGTCGGAGGAGAATGCCGCCGCCGCCCAGGAGGTCGCGGCGTCGTCGCAGCAGTCCTCCGCGTCGGTCGAACTGGTCACGGAGGCCTCGGCCGCCGTCGCCGAGGCGGCGGACGCCCTGGGCCGGATGGTCGACGGGTTCACGGTCTCCGGGGCCGCATAGCGGGCGGAGACGGTGGAGCGGGGCCGGTCCGTGGGGCCCCGACCGCGCGGTGCATCGGGCCGTCCGGCGTCACGCCGGGCGGCCCGGTGCCGTTCATGGCCCCGCACCGGGCGGTTGTGTATCCTCCGCCGCATGTCGACGGCCGCCCGCAGCTCACACGTCCTGCGCGGCCTCCTCGCGGGTCTTCTGCTCCTCCCCCGGTAGGGGGATCGAGTCGACACCGCACGCCCGGGTCGTCCGGGCACCGAAACCGAAGCCCGAGTCCGAGACCCGAGGGAGGTCGAGACGTGAGCGCGGAGACCCCGCAAGCACGAGACGAAAGCAAGCGCGTCAAGTTCTTCGACACGACGCTGCGCGATGGCGAGCAGGCACCCGGCATCACGCTGAACACGCGCGAGAAGCTGGAGATCGCGCACCAGCTGCGCCGGTTCGGCGTCGACATCATCGAGGCCGGCTTCCCGATCACCTCCCAGGGTGATTTCGAGGCCGTCCGCGCCGTGGCGGAGGAGGTACCGGGCGTGGTGGTCGCCGCCCTGGCCCGCGCCAACGAGAAGGACGTCACCCGCGCCGGCCAGGCGGTGGAGGGCGCGGAGCGCGGCCGCATCCACACGTTCATCGCGACCAGCGACATCCACCTGGAGCACAAGCTGCGCATGGACCGCGGCCAGGTGCTGGCCGCCGCCACCGACGCGGTGAAGCTGGCCCGCTCGATCGTGGACGACGTGGAGTTCAGCTGCGAGGACGCGACGCGGTCCGACCCGGCGTTCGTCGCCGAGGTCGTGGGGGCCGCCATCGCGGAGGGCGCCACCACCATCAACATCCCGGACACCGTCGGCTACACGATGCCCGACGAGTTCCAGCGGTTCCTCATGGAGCTGTACGACCGCTGCCCGACCCTGCGCGACGTGACCCTGTCGGTGCACTGCCACAACGACCTGGGCCTGGCGGTCGCGAACTCCCTGGCCGGCATGCGCGTGGGCGCCCGGCAGGTGGAGGGCTGCATCAACGGCATCGGCGAGCGCGCCGGCAACGCCAGCCTCGAGGAGCTGGCGATGATCCTGCGCACCCGCGCCGAGGACGTCGGCGGCCTGTGGTCCAACGTGGACACCACCGAGATCACCCGGTCGTCGCGCCTGGTGAGCCGCCTCACCGGCTACGTCGTGCAGCCGAACAAGGCGATCGTGGGCCGCAACGCCTTCGCCCACGAGGCGGGCATCCACCAGCACGGGGTGCTGGCGAACCCGCTGACGTACGAGATCATGGACGCCACCAGCGTCGGCCTCGCCCAGAACTCCATCGTGCTGGGCAAGCACTCGGGCCGCCACGCCCTCAGCCACGCGCTGGCGGAGCTGGGCTACGAGCTGGACCGCGAGCAGCTGGACGCCGCGTTCGTGCGGTTCAAGGACGTCGCGGACCGCAAGGGCCGCATCTCGGCCGCCGACATCGAGGCGCTGGTGAGCGACGAGATGCGCACCGAGGGCGCGGACGGCTTCCGCCTGGAGCACCTGTCGGTGCGGACGGGCGAGGCGGACCAGCCGTCGGCCTCGGTGGTGGTCGTCCAGGCGGACGGCACCAAGCTGGAGGGCAGCGGGTCCGGCGACGGCCCGGTGAACGCGCTGATGAAGGCGGTCGACGCGGCCATCGGGAGCGAGGGCAAGCTGCTGGAGTACCACGTGTCGGCGGTCACGGGCGGCAAGGACGCCCTGGGCGAGGCGCGCGTGGTGTGCGACATCGGCGGGCGGACCTTCGCCGGCCAGGGGGTGTCCACCGACGTGCTGGAGGCGAGCGCGATCGCCTACCTGCGGGCGGTCGACTCCAGCAGGCGGGCGGAGCACGGTGAGCGAGTCATGGCCGGAGGGGTGTGAGCTGAGCATGGGGAAGACGCTGTTCGAGAAGGTCTGGGAGGCGCACGAGGTGCGCCCCGGGCTGCTCTACATCGACCTGCACCTGGTGCACGAGGTCACCTCGCCGCAGGCCTTCGACGGCCTGCGCCTGGCGGGCCGGAAGGTCCGGAGGCCGGACCGCACGATGGCGACGGTGGACCACAACGTGCCGACGATCGGCCGTGACCAGGAGATCGCGGACCCGCTGTCGCGGGCCCAGATCGAGGCGCTGGAGCGCAACTGCGCCGAGTTCGGCGTGCCGCTGTTCTCCATCCGCTCCCCGCGGCAGGGCATCGTCCACGTGATCGGGCCGGAGCTGGGCCTCACCCAGCCGGGCATGACGATCGTGTGCGGCGACTCACACACCTCCACGCACGGCGCGTTCGGCGCGCTGGCGTTCGGCATCGGCACCTCCGAGGTCGAGCACGTGCTGGCCACCCAGACGCTCCCGCAGTCCCGCGGCCGCACGATGCGCGTGCGCATCGAGGGCACGCCGGGCCTGGGGGTCGGCGCCAAGGACCTCATCCTGGGCACCATCGGCCAGCTGGGCGTCTCGGGCGCCCAGGGCTACGTGGTCGAGTACGCCGGCTCGGCGATCCGCGCGCTCTCCATGGAGGGCCGCATGACCGTCTGCAACATGTCGATCGAGTGGGGCGCCCGCGCCGGCATGATCGCGCCGGACGAGACCACCTTCCGCTACGTGGAGGGCCGCGCGGCCGCCCCGGCGGACTGGGACGCGGCGGTGGAGCGCTGGAGCGCCCTGCCGAGCGACCCGGACGCCGTGTTCGACCGCGAGGAGGTCGTGGACGCCGCCTCCCTGGCGCCGCAGGTCACCTGGGGCACGAACCCCGGGCAGGTCGCGCCCATCACGGGCCGCGTGCCCACGCCGGAGGCGTACGACGACCCCGTCGAGCGCGAGGCCACCCGCCGGGCGCTGGAGTACATGGGGCTGCAGGGCGGCGAGGCGCTCGAGGACATCGCGGTGGACACCGTGTTCCTCGGCTCCTGCACGAACGGCCGCATCGAGGACCTCCGCACCGCCGCCGGGATCATCCGCGGCCGGCGCGTCGCCGACGGCGTCCGCGCCATGGTCGTGCCGGGGTCGATGCAGGTGAAGGCCCGGGCCGAGGAGGAGGGCCTGGACCGCGTGTTCACCGACGCCGGCTTCGAGTGGCGCGACGCCGGCTGCTCGATGTGCCTGGGCATGAACCCGGACATCCTGGAGCCGGGCGAGCGGTGCGCCTCCACCAGCAACCGCAACTTCGAGGGCCGCCAGGGCAAGGGCGGGCGCACGCACCTGGTGTCGCCGGCCATGGCCGCGGCGGCCGCCATCACCGGACACCTGGTCGACGTGCGCAGCCTGGACGTCGAGCTCGTCGGCGCGGAGGGCTGATCATGCAGGCGTTCACCTCGGTCACCGGCATCGGCGTCCCCCTGGACCGCGCCGACGTCGACACGGACCAGATCATCCCCAAGCAGTTCCTCAAGCGCATCGAGCGCACCGGGTTCGGCGAGTTCCTGTTCTTCGACTGGCGCAACGAGCCGGGCTTCGTGCTGGACCAGCCCGAGTACCGGGGCGCCGAGATCCTCGTCACGGAGCGGAACTTCGGGTGCGGCAGCTCCCGCGAGCACGCCCCGTGGGCGCTGGAGGACTTCGGGTTCCGGGCGGTCGTCGCGCCGAGCTTCGCGGACATCTTCCGCAGCAACTGCACGAAGATCGGCCTCCTGCCCGTGGTGCTGCCGGCCGAGCAGGTGCGGGCGATCATCGACCAGCTCACCGCCGCCCCCGGCGCGAAGCTCACGGTGTCGCTGCAGGACCTGGCGGTCACCGCCCCCGACGGCCAGCGCTTCCCGTTCTCGATCGAGGAGGACATCCGGGAGCGCCTGCTCAACGGCTGGGACGACATCTCCCTGACGCTCGCGAACGAGGACGACATCTCCTCGTACGAGCGCGACCGGGAGCGGACGGGCCCCGTCACCACGCAGTTCGCCTGACGCCGCCGCGCGCACGGGCCCCGCGGACGACGCGGGGCTCACGCGCGGTGACGTAGGCCGTTGAGCGCCGTCAAGGGCATGCCGATGCCACGCCCATGACGCTCTCGATCCGGCACAGCGAACCGACCGACGCCGCGCGCGGGGTCCCGTGGGGGCCGTTCGCGGTGCTCACCGGGGCGCTGCTCACCCTCGCGGGGCTGTGGGCCCCGTGGTACCGCCTGGACCTGCCCGACGGCTTCTTCGGCGGCGTCGCCCGCCAGGTGGTGCCCGCCGACGGGTCGGCCGGATCCGCGTTCTTCCAGATGTTCGCCACGCAGATCGACACGCTGGAGCGCGAGGGGCGCCTGCAGGTCGACGCGTGGGACGTGTTCCGGTACGTCGACACGGGGATCGCCGCGGTCGCGGTGCTGGCCGTCGTCGCGTTGCTGCTCACCCACACCGGCCACCTCACCCGGTTCCCGTCCGACGCGGTGTCGCTGGGCGGCATCCTCGCCGCGGGCGTCGTGATCTTCCGGATCGTGAACCCGCCGGGCCCCGCCGGGATCCTGCACGTGATGCTTGGCGCGTGGCTGTGCCTGGCCGGCGTGGCCCTCATGGTGGTCGGCTCGCGTCTCGCCTTCCGCCCCTGACGGGGGTAGGGTGGCGCGCGATGCGTTCCGCCGCCGACACCAGCTGGTCCTGGCCGCCCTCACGGGCGGCGCGTCCCGGGGTGTCCGCCGCGGTGGGTCCGCGGACCTGACCTGACACACCGGGGGCCGCCGAAACGGCGGTCCCGTCCCGTGCCCGCCGTTCCCCGGTCCCCGACGGACGAGGAGACACGGCGGATGCGATCCCAGCCGACCGCCCACGCCGACATCGCGCGCACGGGGTCCGGCGGCCCCTGGGAGCCGGTGGTGGGGTACTGCCGGGCGGTGCGCGCCGGCGGCCTGGTGGTGGTGAGCGGCACCACCGCCGACGCCGGGGCGGACATGGCCGCGCAGGCGCGCAGCGCCATCGCCCGTGTCCTGGCGGCACTCCGGACGGCGGGCGCCGGGCCGGGCGACGTCATCCAGACGCGCCTGTTCGTCACGGACATCGGGGCGTGGGAGGCGGTCGCCGCCGCCCACCGGGAGGCGTTCGGCGACGCCCCGCCGGCCGCGACGATGGTGCAGGTCGCCGCCCTGATCGACCCGGCGCTGCTCATCGAGGTCGAGGCGATGGCGTGGGTGGGCCGCCGGGAGCCGGCCGCCGCGGCCGGGGACGGCTCCTGCGACTACGCCAGGGCGGCGTGAGCGGGCTGGTAGCGTGCCGCCCGGCCGTTTGACGACATGACGCGGAGGGACCTGTGGGCGAGGTGACGGTGGTGGTGCTCCCCGGTGACGGCATCGGGCCGGAGGTGATCGCGCAGGCCCGCCGTGCGGTGGACGCCGTGGCGCCCTCCGCGGGGCTGTCCATCACGTGGCGTGAGGAGCTGATGGGCGGCTGCTCGATCGACGCCCACGGCACCGCCCTCACCGACGAGGTCCTCGCCGCGTGCTCCGCCGCGGACGCCGTCCTGCTCGGCGCCGTCGGCGGCCCCAAGTGGGACACCACCGACCCCGACAAGCCGCGTCCCGAGCAGGGCCTGCTGGGCCTGCGCGCCGGGATGGGCCTGTTCGCGAACCTCCGCCCGGTGAAGCCCCTGGAGGCGCTGTACGACGCCAGCCCGCTGCGGCGCGAGCGCATCGCCGGCACGGACCTGCTGGTCGTCCGCGAGCTCACCGGCGGCATCTACTTCGGCGAGCGCGGCCGCCAGCCGGACTCCGCGTTCGACACGTGCCTCTACACGCGGGAGGAGGTCGCCCGCGTCGCGGAGGTCGCCTTCCAGGCCGCCGCGGCCCGCCGCGGCAAGGTCACCTCCGTCGACAAGGCGAACGTGCTGGAGAGCAGCCGCCTGTGGCGGGAGGTCGTCAACGACGTCGCCGCCGGCCACCCCGGCATCGAGCTGGAGCACATCCTGGTCGACAACGCCGCGATGCAGCTCGTGAGCCGCCCGTCGGACTTCGACGTGATCGTCACCGAGAACATGTTCGGCGACATCCTCAGCGACGAGGCCGCGATGATCACCGGCAGCATCGGGATGCTCCCGTCCGCGAGCCTCGGCGCCGGCACCGCCGGCCTGTACGAGCCCGTCCACGGCTCCGCCCCAGACATCGCCGGGAAGGGCTGGGCCAACCCCATGGCAACGGTGCTCTCCGCGGCCATGATGCTGCGCCACTCCTTCGGCGCCGAGGAGGCCGCCGCGAAGCTCGAGAACGCCGTCGAGACCGCCCTCGCGGAGGGCGCCCTGGGCCGCGACCTCGGGGGAACGATGGGCACCGACGAGATCGGGGATCGCCTCATCGCGTTGCTCT
>JAXLST010000029.1:0-15652 GCA_046330435.1 Thermoleophilia bacterium
GCGCAACGCCCAGCGGGTCGACGTCCTGTGCGCCAACTCACGGGACATCGCCGGCCGGATGCTCGCCAACTATGGCCGCGAGGCCCGCGTCATCCACCCGCCGGTGGACACCGAGTTCTTCACGCCCGGCGACGCCGCCCGCGGCGACCACTTCCTGTACGCCGGACGGTTCGTCGCCTACAAGCGGCCGGATCTGGTGGTCGAGGCGTTCCGGGACCTCCCCGACCTCAGGCTGAGGATGATCGGGACGGGGCCCATGGAGGAGCAGCTGCGTGCGATGGCCGGCCCCAACGTCGAGTTCCTCGGGTCGGTGAGCGACGACCAGCTGCGCGAGGAGTACCGCACCGCCCGGGCCATGATCTTCTGCGCCCACGAGGACTTCGGGATCGTGATGGCCGAGGCCCAGTCATGCGGCACGCCGGTCATCGCGCTGGCCCGCGGTGGGGCCCTCGACATCGTGGAGCCCGGCGTCACCGGCTGGCTCATCGCCGAGCAGGACCCGAAGCTGCTGCGCGACGCCGTCAGAGCAGCGGCGACGACGGACCTCGACAATGCGGCGATCAGCGCCGGCGCACAGCGGTTCAGCCGGGCGCGCTACCGGCGGGAGATACGGCAGGCCGTCGAGGACGCCATCGCCCTCAAACGGTCCGGACGGTCACCCGCGGCGGCCCAGTAGCTCCTGCGCGTGGCGGCGGGCGCCGTCGTCGGCCTCCCCCGCCCCCAGCATCCGAACCAGGTCATCGACCAGCTCACCGTCCGCGAGCGGCTCGATGCTGGTGAGGGCCATCCCCTCCTCCGCCAGGCCCTTCACCAGGCGGTGATGGCTTCCGGCGGCGGCGGCGACCTGCGGCAGGTGGGTGATCACGATCGTCTGCAGGTGCTCGCCCAGGCGCTGCAACCTGGCGGCGACGGCGGTGGCCGTGACCCCGCCGATCCCCGCATCGACCTCATCGAACACCCACGTCGCGTCATCCGACGCCGCCGCCAGCCCATGCAGGGCCAGCAGGACCCGTGAGAGCTCGCCACCCGACGCGGCCTCCGCGATCGGGGCCTCCGGAAGCCCGGGGTTGACGCGCAGCAGGAAGCGGCACTGGTCGCGCGGCACGTCGTCGTCGGTGCGAGTGAGGTCGATCCGCATCACCGCGTGCGGCATCGCCAGGTCCGCGAGCTCGCCGGCGACGCCGTCGGCCAGGCGGGGCGCGCCCTCGACCCGCAGCGCGTGCAGATCGTCGGCGGCGGCGCGGGCAGCGGCCACCTTCTCGTCCAGGCCGGCGCGCAGGCGTGCCTCGGCGGAGTCACCGTCCTCCAGGGCGGCCAGATCCTGCCGGGCCTGCTCGGCGGCGGCGATGACCTCCTCCAGACCCGGCCCGTACCGGCGGTCCAGGCGGGCGTACTCCCCCAGGCGCTCCTCCACCACGTCCAGGCGCCCGGGCTCCGCCTCCAGGGAATCCAGGTAGCCCCGCAACGACAGGGCGGTCTCCTGGAGGGCCGCCTGGGCGGCGACCAGTTCGTCCAGCCGGTCCCGCAGGCTCGGGTCGATCGCCGCGGCGTCGGCGATGGCGCGCTCCGCGATGCCCGCCAGGGCGATCGCGCCGTCGCCGCTCTCCGGCGACAGGGCTTCCGCGGCGGACATCGCCGACGAACCCAGCTTCTCGCCGTGCCGCAGCCGCTCGCGTTCGGCGAGCAGGGTCGCATGCTCGGCGGGGTCCGGGGCGACGCGGTCGACGTCCTCGACCATCGCCCGCAGGTCCTCCCTCCTGCGCTCCGCCGCCTCCCGGCGTTCCCGCGCCTCCGTGAGCGCGGCCTCGGCGATGCGCACGTCGCGGCGCAGACGGTCCAGGCGGCGGGCCGCGGTGACCGCGGTGGGACCGATGAAGCGGTCAGGATGCGCAGCTGTGCGGCCGGTGAGGTGAGCCGCCGCTGCTCGCCCTGGCCGGAGAACCGGATGCGGTGCCGCACCAGGGCGGCGACCGCATCGGTGGTGGCCGCCTGCCCGTCGACCATGCTGCGCGCCCGCCCCTGGGCGGGGATGCGCCGCGTCACCACCACCTCGGACTCGTCGTCCACGAGGTCCCGCAGCGACGCAGCCGGGTCGTCGTCCTCCAGGTCGTCCCAGAACCCCTCGGGAAGGGCGAGGGTGGCCTGCACGAACGCGTGCTTGTGGCCGGGACGCACAAGCTTGGCGTCCGCGGGCGCGCCCGCCAGCAGTGCCAGGGCCTGGGTGAGCACCGTCTTGCCGGCGCCGGTCTCACCGGTGATCGCGGTGAGCCCGGGGCCCAGCTCGAGCTCGGCGTGCTCGATCACCACGAGCCCACGGATCTCGAGCAGCTTGAGCACCGGCTAGCCCCTCCCGAACTTCTCGCGGTACCGCCGGAAGAACGACAGCTCCGGGAACACCGCCAGGTGCACGTCCTGGCCGCCCAGCCCCAGGGTGATCTGCCGGCCCGGGGCCAGGGTGCCCACCTTGACGCCGTCGGAGAGGATGTCGCAACCGCCGTGGATCGCCGAGTTGGTGATGGTGAGCTGCTCCTCGGGCGCCACGATGAGCGGCCGTGTGTCGAGGTGGTGCCCGGCCAGGAAGCTGAGCACGTAGCACCGCACCCGCCAGCTCACCGTGGGGCCGCCGGCCGCCAGGTTGTAAGCGGTGCTGCCCACCGGGGTGGACACCACCACGCCGTCGCAGCGCACGGTGGCGACCTTCTCACCGTCGATCGAGAACGACAGGTCGGCGATGCGCGACTCGCCGCCGCGCACCAGGGCGAGGTCGTTGACGGCCTGCACCCACCCCTCGCTCCAGTCGATGGTGAGGCTCGGCAGCCCGATGATCACGTAGTCGCCCTCCAGCACGCGGCGCAGCCCGTGCTCGAGGTCGTCGCGCTCGATGGAGCACAGGAACCCGACGCGGCCGAAGTTGACGCCGATGACCGGTGCCCCCGACCCCGCCTCGCGGGCCATGGCGCGCAGCATGCTGCCGTCGCCGCCGAGGACGATGATGAGGTCCTCGCCGTTGGGACGCATCTGGATGCCCTCGCTGGAGGTGTAGCGCGCCAGGCGGTCGTGCTTGACCACCTCCGCGGGCGGCACCACGATCTCGATGCCGCACTCCTCGAGGATGGCCAGCACGGTTCCCAGGGCCCCGGCGGTCTGCTCGGGGGCGCGGTGGGTGAGCAGCAGCACCCGCTTGGCGGGCTGCCGCGCGGGCTCGATGGGGATGGGCCCCGTCATCGGGTCATTCGACAACAACCGCCTCCAGGATGCGTGCCTCGATGTCGGGGTCCGACGACGCCGTGGCGGCGTCGGCTGCGTACAGGAACACCTCGCGGTTCCCCTTCGGCCCGGGCAGGCCGGAGTCCGCGGCGGCCAGTATGGCGCCACCGCTGGCGGTGATGCACCCCGCCACGCGCCGGACGGCCTGTGCCCGGACCTCGGGATCGCGAACCACGCCGCCGCTGCCCACGTGCTCGCGGCCGGCCTCGAACTGCGGCTTCACCATCACCAGCGCCCGCCAGCCGGGCGCGAGGCAGGCGGCGACCGCCGGCCAGATGAGGGTGATGGAGATGAAGCTGACGTCGCACGTCACCAGGTCGGGCGCGTACGGCAGCGCCGCCGGCGTGAGCTCGCGGGCGTTGGTGCGCTCCATGACATGCACCCGGTCGTCGCTGCGCAGCTTCCAGTCGAGCTGCCCGTATCCGACGTCGAGGGCGACGACCTCCGCCGCGCCGCGCCGCAGCAGGCAGTCCGTGAACCCGCCAGTGGAGGCGCCCAGATCGATCGCGCGGGCGCCCGTGACATCCAGGCCCACCGCGTCCAGGGCGTTCGCGAGCTTGGTCCCGCCGCGGGACACGAACTCCGGGCGGCTGGCCACCTCGAGGCTCCGTCCCTGCTCGACGGGGGTGCCGGGCTTGGTGGCAACCCGCCCGTCCACGCGGACGTGCCCCGCCAGCACGGCCGCCTGAGCGCGGCTGCGGGTGTCGAACAGGCCCTCCTCGACGAGGGCGACATCGAGTCGGCGGCGCACGGTCGGTCAAGTGTAGCCGCGGGTGCGGCGCGGACCCCCGCCGTCCCGGGTCAGGGTGTGACGGGACTCACCGGGAACCGTCGCGGCTCAGCACCACGGGCAGCGTCCGCGCGAGCACCCTCAGGTCCTGCCGCAGAGAGCAGTTCCTGGCGTACACGTAGTCGAGGTGCATGCGCTCCTCCCACGGCAGGGTGCTGCGGCCCAGCACCTGCCAGATCCCGGTGATGCCGGGCCGGACGTTGTGGCGCTGGTGCTGCCAGCCCACCAGCGCGCGCACCTCGAAGGGGCGCAGCGGCCGGGGACCCACGATGCTCATGTCCCCGCGGATGACGTTGAACAGCTGCGGGAGCTCGTCCAGGCTGCTGCGCCGCAGGAACCGGCCGAGCCGTGTGATGCGCGGGTCGTCCTCGGGCTTGAGGGCGGCCACCAGGGCCTCGATGGGCGTGTCGGTGTCCTCCCCCGCGTCCGCGCGGGCGGCGGCCAGCGCGGCACCCTCGGTGTCGGCGTCCTGGCGCATCGTCCGGAACTTCATGATCTCGAAGTGCCGTCCACCACGGCCGACGCGCGTCTGGCGGAACAGCGCCGGGCCCGGGCTGTCGAGCTTCACCGCGAGGGCCACCACCGCCATGACCGGCGAGGCGAGCAGCAGCACGCCCCCCGCCAACGAGACGTCGAACACCCGCTTCACGGCCAGCCGCAGCGGGCTGTGCCCCACCGGCGTCATCTCAAGCATCGCCATGCCGCCCAGGGCATCCACGCGGGCGTCATGGCCCGCCAGCTGCCACATCCGGGGGATCACGTTCACGCGCACCCCCTCCGGGCTCGTGCGCAGCGCGTCGGTGAGCCGCTCGTCATCGACGGCGCTGCTGAACGCGACGATCACGCGCTTCACGTTGCCACGCCCCAGCAGCCGGGTGAGGTCGCCGGTACCCCCGACGACCGGGGGCGCCCACTCCGGGGTGTCCTGCGGGTCGTCGTCGATCAGGCCGACCACCCGGATGCCGTGCTCCCGGTGCCTGCGGGCGAGCTCCACAACCTGCATCGCCACCGGGCCGCTGCCCACCACGAGCGTGTTCTCGGGCCGGCGCGACAGCCGGCGCCGCTGGATGAGGCGTCCCGCGAACCAGCCCGCGCCGAGGAGGGGCCACGACAGGGCGAGCGCCTCCACGTCGAGGGGAGCGGCGCGCCACGCCAGGATGAGCATCACCAGCCACAGCACCACGGCGGACCCCAGCATGAGCCGCGCGAGCTCGACGGGACCGCTGCCAAGCGGCCGGTTCTCGGCCTCGTATCCCCCCAGGGCGTACACCATGAGCGGACCGGCGAGCAGGAGCAGCCCGGCCATCACCGCGTTGTCGCCCACGTCGGTGGCGGTGTACCCGATGCGCCATCCCAGCACGGCGAGCACGCCGGCGGCCACCGCCAGATCCCACAGCAGGAGGAGCCTGGGACGCCGGCGCGGACGGGTGGGCAACGCCATCGCGGCGCGGCCGGTGAGGGCCGCCGCCTCCGCATGGGAACGACTGGGCACGAGTCTGCGCAAACCGGTCTCCGCTTCAGAGGTTCACGCCGTCAGGGGGGCACCTGCAGCCCCTCTCAAGGTAGGAGAGAACCGGGGGTCGCCCTACTCCACGAAGGTCGAGTATGAATTGCGCAAACCCGCCCGAAGGGCCCGCGTGCCAGACTACGCGCGTGCTCGATCGACTCGCCGCGGCCTGGCGCGCCGCCCTCGTGCCCATCCGCCGCCCCCCGGTGATCAACCCCGGCCTGTACCTGCTCACCAAGGCCGTGCTGCTGCCGCTGTTCTACGGCCCGCTGCGCCTGCGCCGCATCGGTCACCGGCAGATCCCGCGTCGCGGCGCGACGATCGTCGTGTGCAACCACGTGAGCTTCTTCGACCCGCTGATCATCGGCGCCGCCATCCGCCCGCGACGGGCGTACCTCATGGCCAAGTCCGAGCTGTTCCGGTCGAAGGGCCTCGCATGGTGGATGAGCCGCTGCGGAGCGTTCCCGGTGCAGCGCGCCACCGCGGACCGGGAGTCGATCCGCACGGCCCGGCAGATCCTCGAGGCCGGCCACTGCCTGGTGCTGTTCCCCGAAGGCGGCGTGACCCGGACCGGGGTGATGCGGCCCGGGTTCCCCGGGTCGGGCGCACTCGCGCTGCTGCCGGACGTGACGGTGATCCCCGCCGTCATCTGGAACACCCAGATGCTTCGCGGGCCCGTCCGGGTACGGTTCGGCGCACCGATCCCGATGCAGGACCTGCGCGACGGCCCGAAGGCCGGGCGCAATCAGCGGGCGACGGAGCGGATCATGGCCCACCTGGCGGCGCTGCTGCCCCTCGTGGGCGGCCCGGTGCAGGCGCCGCCAACCGGCGAGCCGTGGGTGCCGGCCCCGAGGGCCGACGGCAAGGGTGTGATCCGCAGCTAGCGGAGCCAGGCCTGCACGGCCGGGATACGGCCGACCCGCGACGCCAGCCACTTCCTGGACGACACCAGGCGCAGGAGGACGCGCACGCCCAGGTAGCCGCGATCACGGAACCGCATGGTGACGGTCGCCGATCCGGGCAGCGCCACCCAGCGCCTTCACGAGGCGCCACCGCCTGCCCTGGTAGCCCTCCACCCGCAGGCGCGCCCTGCCGGACGACACGTTCGCGCGCACCCGGATGGTGATCTTCCCGGCCTTGGTGGCGACCTTCAGCTTCGAGAGGCTCACGCGGATACCCGACTTCGTGCCGCCCTGCGCCGGGGCGGGCGGCTTGGCGGCGGGCCCGGGGATGGTGGGGACCGGCGTCACCACGCTGCCGCCCCCGGTCGTGCCGGGTGTGGGGATCGTGTCGACGGGGGTCGTGCCCGCCACGCGGACACCAGCCAGTGCCGAAACCGCGGGCTTCGCGGTCCAGTCGTTGCGGTAGATCCCCTGGTTCTGGAACCAGTCGTGCAGATCGGGGCCGCCGTCGCGCGTCTGGTACCAGAACACCCGCTCCACCGCGTTGTCGAGGTACCGCCGCCGGTAGGTGAACATGCGGGCGATGTAGTCGGCCTGCACCGCCTCGGTCACCTGGTTGGCGGCACCGCTGCACGGAGACGTGCACGTGGCATAGCTGGTCTCGGTGATCCAGACGGGCTTGCCGGGGTCGTACCTGTCCACCAGCTGGCGGAAGTACGTCCCCGAGCTCAGCGCCCAAGGCGCGGGCCGGCTCTTGTAGTCCAGGGCGGTGCCCTCGGGGGCCGTCCGCGGATAGAAGTTCCACAGGTAGAGGTCGGCGCTCCCCTTGATGCCGGCGGCGAACGCGGCCTCCAGGTAGTCCCATGCGTTGGTGCCGCTGCTGGTGGGCGTGCCCACCACCGCCGACGAGCTCACGCGGCTCATGGGGTCGGCGGGCTTGATGGCCGCGTACGCGGCCTTCTGCAGCTGCACGTACCGCACCGGGTCCCGGGGGCTCGCCCAGAACATCTCGAAGTTCGCCTCGTTCCAGGGCGTCCACACGTCCACCAGCGGCGCGAGCTTGGCGGTGAGCTGCGAGAGGAACGCGGCGTACGCGGGAAGGTTCACGGGGGTGGGCGGGTCGTTGGAGACCCCGCTGCGGCCGCTGGCCCAGTCCGGTGAGTCGGTGATGATGAGCTGGGTGTTGAGGCCGCGGTCCTTCGCGCACTGCAGCAGCTCGCGCAGCCGACGTCGTCGATGTACTGGCCCTTCCGGGCTCGAGGCGAACCCCCAGCTGGTCCCGAGGCGCTCACCCACGGGAAGCCGGCGCTCTGCAGCGGAAGCCGGATCTAGCGGCAGGCTCCCCGGCGACCCCACCGGCCACCGAATGCCCGCGTCGGGGATGATCCCGGCGGTTTGGCCCGCAGCGGGCGCGGCCGCGCTGCCAGACCCGCGAAAAGGGGCACCCAGGAGATAGCGCAGCCGCGGGCGGCCCACACTACCCGCGGACCGGTTCGGCGCATACCGCCGGTGCGACGACGGGCACCGGCGTGCGGTGGCCGGTGACTCGCGCCACAGGTCCGCCACCAGCGCACGGGCGTCCAGGTTGTACGGCACGTCCCACCATGTGTTCATCTCCACGACCCTGGGGCCGTCGGGGGTGAGGCCGATGTCGAAGCCCAGGGTCCTGAGCGGCAGGAACACCGGCGCCGCCTCCAGTGCGAGGCGCACCGCGTCCTGGAACATCGGAATCCGGAAGCCACGGAGCGGTATCCCGGCCGTGGGGTGGATGTCGATGGTGGCGAGGCCCGGCGCGCCGGAGCGGGCACCGAACGCCTCGGCGATCGAACCGTGGCGCCGTTCACCTCGCAGCTCAGGTTCCCGATGGTGCCGCCCCGGTAGTTGTCGATCACTGCTGCCCGCCGGCGATGCGGAACCGCCCACACCACCTCCGGGAGTCCGTCGGCGCGGGTGATGGTGACAGGCGACCGCAGGGTGTGCAGCGCCTCCCCGCCCAGGACACACAGGGCCTCGTGGTTGCGCAGCCGCTCCTGGGCGATCCAGTCGTGGAAATCCGGGTGCTCGCGCATGGCCGCCACCACCTGGGCCGGTGCTCGCTGGCGCCCTCCCCGACCGACTCCCAGCCCGTCGCGGTCCTCCGCAGGAGCTCGGACGGCCTCACCGTAGTAGCCCTCGGCGGGCTTCAGGATGAACTCGCCCGGAAGCGCCTCGAGCGCGGCAGCCCAGTCGGCGGCAGGAATCGCGGATCCGGTGTGCCAGTTCCAGCCGCTGGCGCCGCGCATGAACGTCGCGTAGGTCTGGGGGGACGCGATCCCCGCGGCGGCCGTCAGCATCCGGAACAGGGTCTTGTGCTCCCCCACCGCCTGGATCGACTCGGCGTTCAGCGCCTCCTGCGCCTCGCTCAGGCGGCAGGGCGCCACCAGTCGATCGGGGTCCAGGTCGCTCGCGGGGTCGAGCAGGCCGGCGTGCAGGCTCTCGGCGAGCGTCCAGCCGTGCTCCCGCTGGAGCCGCAGGGCCCGGCGCTGCACACCGAACCACGGGACGCCGTACGCCCTGCGGGCCGTCTGCCGGATGTCCAGGCTCCTGCCGATGAACCGCATCGCGGCCGGCGGGAGGACCCGGCGTGCATGCCCCACCAGGGCGGACCTGTTCGCGGCGATGATGCGTCCTCTCCAGAACCACGGGTGTGCTGCCCGACCGGAGACGCGGGCGTCCCCGATCTCAGGATGAACGGTTTCCCCGCCCGGACAACTGGACGCCGGGAGGGGTGCTTCTCGCCGATCGGCCAGTGGTGGGGGCGCGCCCCGCCTCCCTCCAGAGGCGGGCCACCAGGTCCCTGGCGTCGAGGTTGTACGGCAGGTCCCACCACATGTTCATCTCGACGACCCTCGGGCCGTCGGGGGTGAGGCCGATGTCGAAGCCCAGGGACCGCAGCGGCAGGAACACGGGGGCCGCGTCCAGGGCGACCCGGACGGCGTCGTCCCACAGCGGGATGCGCAGGCCAGCGAGCGGGAAGCCCGCGGTGGGGTGGATCTCGACGCGCTCCATGCCGAGCCCGCCCGGCCCGCCGCGCCAGGCGGTGGTGACCGAGCCGTTGGAGGTGTCGACCTCGCACACCAGGTTCCCCAGCGCGCCGCCGCGGTAGTTGTCCACCACGGAGCTGCCGACCGAGAGCCGGAAGCACGCCCACATGAGCTCCGGCATGCCGTCGGCGGTGGTGATGGTGACCACACGCAGGGTGTGGAGGCCCTCCCCGCCCAGCGGGGCGAGGTCGGGGTGGTTGCGCAGCCGCTCCTGGGCGAGCCAGTCGCCGAACTGCGGGTGCCCCTGCATGGCGTCCACCACCTGGGCGGTCGTCATGGGCCCCTCGCCCACCGAGTCCCATCCGGAGCCGGTGCGACGCAGCACCCGCACGCCCTCGCCGTAGTAGCCCTCGGCCGGCTTGATCAGGAACTCGTCCGGCAGGGACTCCAGGGCCTCCGCCCAGCGGTCCGGAGGAACCGGGGACCCGGTGTGCCAGTTCCACCCCATCGTGCCCCGCATGAACGTCGCATGGGTCTCCGGCACCGGGATGCCGGCGGCGGCGGCGAACATGCGGAACAGGGTCTTGTGCTCACCCACCGCCTGGATCGAGTCGGCGTTCAGGGCCTCCTGCGCCTCCGTGAGCCGCCGCGGCGCCACGAGACGCTCCGGCTCGAGGTCCGTGCCGGGATCCAGGAGCCCCGCGTGCAGGCTCTCGGCCAGCGTCCAGCCGTGGTCGCGCTGCAGCCGCATGGCGCGGCGCTGGGCGTCCAGCCAGGGCATGCCGTACCGGTGCCGGGCGGTGTCGCGGATGTCGATGGAGCGGCCGACGAACCGCATCGCCTGCGGCGGGACGACACGGCGGGCCAGGCCGATGACGGCCGACCGGTTCACGCTGGGCACGATGTTCCCCCCTGGGTCGCGTTGGCGCGGGTCGCGGCGGGGGACGGCCCGGTGTGGCCGTACCCGCCCGGGACCGCGGCGAACTGACCGCGCGGGGGGTCCTGCGGGCGCCGGCCGGGCGAAACCGGCGGGCGTGGAGCGCCGGGCGGACGTCCGCCCGCCCGGCGTCCGGCGGGTCAGCCGGGGACCGGGACCACCAGGCCGGCCGGCGGCGCGGCGGGGATCACCGGCGACGGCGCCGGCGGCGCCTCCGATTCGCGCCACAGGCGCTCGACCAGGGCCCTGGCGTCCAGGTTGTACGGCAGGTCCCACCACATGTTGAGCTCCACGGCCTTCGGGCCGCCGGGGGTGAGTCCGATGTCGAAGCCCAGGGTGCGCAGCGGCAGGAACACCGGGGCGGCGTCCAGCGCGAGCCGCACGGCCTCGTCCCACAGGGGGATCCTCAGGCCGGCCACCGGGATGCCCGCCGTGGGGTGGATGTCCACGGGCTCCATTCCGAGCCCGCCGGGGCCGCCCGTGTACGCGCGGGCGATCGAGCCGTTGGACATGTCGACCTCGCAGGACAGGTTCCCGAGCGTGCCGCCGCGGTAGTTGTCCACCACGCCGCCCACCGAGAAGCGGAACCCGGCCCACACCATCTCCGGGGTGCCGTCGCCGCGCATCACGGTGACCACGCGCAGCGTATGGAGCCCCTCACCGCCCAGCGGCGCGAGGTCGGCGTGGTTGCGCAGGCGCTCCTGGGCGATCCAGTCGCCGAAGTCCGCATGTCCCCGCATGGCCTGCACGACCTGGGCGGTGGTCATGGGGCCCTCCCCCACGGACTCCCAGCCCCACTCGGTGCGGCGCAGGACGCGCACGCCCTCGCCGTAGTACCCCTCGGCGGGCTTGATGAGGAACTCGTCGGGCAGGGACTCGAGCGCCTCCGCCCAGCGGTCGGGCGGCACCGGGGAGTTCGTGTGCCAGTTCCAGCCCATCGTCCCGCGCATGAAGGTGGCGTGGGTCACCGGCGCCGGGATGCCGGCCGCGGTGGTGAGCATCCGGAACAGGGTCTTGTGCTCCCCCACCGCCTGGATCGACTCGGCGTTCAGGGCCTCCTGCGCCTCGCTGAGGCGGCGCGGGGCGACCAAGCGCTCGGGGTCGAGTTCGGTGCGAGGGTCCAGCAGGCCGGCATGCAGGCTCTCGGCCAGCGTCCAGCCGTGATCGCGCTGCAGGCGCAGCGCACGGCGCTGGGCCTGGAGCCACGGGGTGCCGTACATGCGGCGGGCGGTTTCGCGGATGTCGATCGAGCGGCCGATGAAGCGCAGTGCCGCGGGCGGCACCACCTTGCGGGCACGACCGATGACCGCCGACCTCGTGCTGAGGGTCACGGTTCCTCTCCTGATCCGTGGGCGAGACAGGCGTGGCCGGATCAGGATCCCGTGGACGTCGTTGCGGCGGCAACTGGCCGCCCGGGGAGACCCGCCGCCGTTCGTTCAGGCGTCCCGGGTCTCCTGGACCGCACGCACCTGGACCTGAGGTCCGGGCACGGACACGCCGGCCCGGCGGCTACACGTTGAAGCGGAACTCCACGACGTCGCCGTCGTGCATCACGTAGTCCTTGCCCTCGATGCGCAGCTTGCCACGCGCCTTGGCCTCGGCCATCGACCCGGCGTCCACCAGGTCCGCGAACCCCACCACCTCGGCCTTGATGAAGCCGCGCTGGAAGTCGGTGTGGATGACACCGGCCGCCATGGGGGCCGTCCAGCCCTGGTGGATCGTCCACGCCCGGGCCTCCTTGGGGCCGGCCGTGAGGTAGGTCTGCAGGCCCAGGGTGTGGAAGCCCACGCGCGCCAGCTGGTCCATGCCGGACTCGGTCTGCCCCACGCTCGCCAGCAGCTCGGCGGCCTCCTCGGCCTCCAGCTCCACCAGCTCGGACTCGAGCTTGGCGTCCAGGAAGATCGCGTCCGCCGGGGCCACCAGCGCCCGCATCCGCTCCTGGAGCCCCTCGTCGGTGAGACCCTCCTCATCCACGTTGAAGACGTAGATGAAGGGCTTGGCCGTCATGAGCGACAGCTCGCGCAGCTGCGCGACGTCGATGCCCGCGGCCTCGGCGCCCGCGTGGAGCGTGACGCCCTCCTCCAGCAGCTTCTGCGCGGCGACGGCGGCGTCCAGGAGGGCCTTGTCGGCCTTCTTGGCCTTCACCTCCTTCTCCAGGCGCGGCACCGCCTTCTCGAGCGTCTGGAGGTCGGCGAGCATGAGTTCGGTGTGGACGATCTCGATGTCGTCGGCGGGATCCACGCGCCCGGCGACATGCACGACGTTGTCGTCGGTGAACGCCCGCACCACCTGACAGATCGCGTCCGCCTCGCGGATGTTGGCGAGGAACTTGTTCCCCAGGCCCTCGCCCTCGCTGGCGCCCTTCACGATGCCGGCGATGTCGACGAACGAGACGGTCGCGGGCAGGATGCGCTCGCTGCCGAAGATGTCCGCCAGCACCTGCAGGCGGGGGTCGGGCAGGGGGACCACGCCGACGTTGGGCTCGATGGTCGCGAACGGGTAGTTCGCCGCGAGCACGTCGGCCTTGGTGAGGGCGTTGAAGAGTGTGGACTTGCCGACGTTGGGGAGGCCGACGATCCCGATGGTGAGTGCCATAGGCGCGGAAGGCTACCGATCGGCCCCGGCGGATCCGAGGACGTTCGCCTCCTCGGGCCGGCGTCGGCCGCCCGAGGGCTAGGAGCTCGGGATGCCGACCTGATCGGCGGCCGCACGGGTGGCACGGGCCGTGGCCCACGCAGCTTCGATGTGCGGACCCGCCCCCTTGGCGGTCGGGTTGCCGGTGGTGATGGCCGCGGCCAGGCGGCGGTTCGCGGCGGCCTGGGCGCGCATCGCGGCGACCACGGCCTCCACCTGCACCTGGTCGGACGACGATCCCGCGGCGTTGGCCAGCCGCCCGGCGTCCGCGTCCAGCGCCGCGGCGCCGGCCCGCAGGCGCTTGGCGGCCGCCGCGCGCGCCGCGGGGCCCTTGGCACCGGTCACCCGCATGGCCTCCTCGGCGCCGGTGACGGCCTCGTCGGAGCGGGTGGACACCGGCAGCACCAGCGCGGTCACCTTCGCCCTGCTGGACCCCGGTTCCGCGACGGCCCTGGCGGGTGCCGGCGCCGGGGCGTCATCACCGCCCGAGGTGAGCACCACCGTGCCGGCGGCGGCGCCCGCCACCAGCACCGCGGCGACCGCCGCCACCACCACTCGCTGCCGCATACCGCTGACCGCCCTCGTGTCGGGGACCTCAGCGGACGTGATCGGCCGTCCGGGCCGGGGCTTGAGCCCCGTGATCAGGCGGTGGTGAGGCCCCGGTCGGAGGCGGAGAGCGCCTGCGCGACACGCTGGGCGACGGCGTCGGGGCTCAGGCCCACCTCGGCCAGCAGCAGGTTCCGGTTGCCGTGGTCGATGAACCGGTCCGGGAGGCCCAGCACGAGCACGCGGGCGCCCGTCCCGGCCAGGGACTCCAGCACCGCCGACCCGAACCCGCCGTGCGTGGCGTGGTCCTCGAGGGTCACGATGAGCTCGTGGCTGCCGGCCAGGTCGCGCATGAGCTCGGCGTCGAGCGGCTTGCAGAACCGGGCGTTCACCACGGTCGGCTCGACGCCGGCGGCCGCGGCGACGGCCTCGGCGGACCGCTGCGCCAGCTGAGCGCCGTAGCCGTAGCCCACCAGGGCGACCCGCTCGCCGGCGGCCAGCACCTGGGCGCGGCCGATCTCGAGGGGCTCGGGGTTCTGCGGCAGGTCCACGCCGACGCCCGCCCCGCGCGGGTACCGCAGCGCGACAGGCCCGTCGATCCTGAGCGCCGTGTGGAGCATGGTGACCAGCTCGCCCTCGTCCATGGGCGCCATGAGCGTGAGCCCCGGGATGCCGCGCAGGTAGGCGATGTCGAAGGCGCCGTGGTGCGTGGGGCCGTCGTCACCCACCAGCCCGCCGCGGTCGATGGCGAACACCACCGGCAGGTTCTGCAGGGCGGCATCGTGGACGATCGGGTCGAAGGCCCGCTGCAGGAACGTGGAGTAGATCGCGCACACCGGCCGGAACCCGGCGATCGCCAGGCCGCATGCGAACACGACCCCGTGCTGCTCGGCGATGCCGACGTCGAAGGTGCGCTCCGGGAACCGGGCCTGCATGTGCTGCAGCCCCGTGCCCTTCAGCATCGCGGCGGTGATCCCGATGACCCGCGGGTCCCGTTCGGCCTCCGCCACCAGCGACCGGCCGAACACCTCGGTGTAGCTGGGCGGGGCGGGCGTGGGCGGCTTGGCCTTGCCGGAGGACGGCTCGAAGGGCGTGGCGCCGTGCATGGCCTCCACGTCCTCCTCCGCGGGCTCGTACCCCTTGCCCTTGGTGGTCTTCACGTGGACCAGCACCGGCCGGTTGCGCTGCACCGCACTGCGGATGGCGTGGCGCATCGCGCCGATGTCGTGCCCGTCGATGGGGCCCAGGTACGCGAACCCGAGGGCCTCGAACAGGGCCCCGCTCTCGAACCACAGGGCCTTCGTGGCGTCCCGCAGGTGCGACCCCACGTACTCGCCGCCCGGGATGCGGGTGACCGCGCGCTCGATCTCCTCGCGCACCCGGGTGACGCGGGAGTCCACGCGCGCCCGCTGCAGGGCACGCGACAGGGCCCCCACGTTCTGGCCGATGCTCATGCCGTTGTCGTTGAGCACCACCACGACGGGCGACCCCAGGGCGCCGGCCTGGTTGAGGCCCTCGTACGCCATGCCGCCGGTCATCGCGCCGTCGCCGATCACGCACACCACGGCCCCCTCGGAGCCTCCGCGGCGGTTCGCCTCGGCCAGGCCGACGCCGTAGCTGATGCTGGTGGACGCGTGACCCGCGCCCATCACGTCGTGCTCGCTCTCCTCGCGGCGCAGGAACCCGCTCATGCCCCCGTGCTGGCGCAGCGTCGGGAACTCCGCGAGGCGGCCGGTGAGGAGCTTGTGCCCGTAGGCCTGGTGCCCGACGTCCCACAGGATCTTGTCGGTGGGGCTCCGCAGCTCGCAGTGGAGGGCGAGCGTGAGCTCGACCGTCCCGAGGCTGGCACCCAGGTGCCCACCGGTCTGGGAGACGGTGGCGATGATGGCCTCCCGCATCTCGCCGGCCAGCACCTGAAGCTCCTGCTCGGACATCTCGCGCAGGGCATCGGGGGTGCCACCGAGCGCGCAGAGGGTCGGGAAGCGCTCCGTGAACTGATCACTCAAAGTGCATGGGATCCTAGCCAACGGATCCGGACTGACCGAG
>JAXLST010000030.1:0-5736 GCA_046330435.1 Thermoleophilia bacterium
CCCGCGTCGCGGCGGCTGAGCTCGGCGAGCAGCTCGCGCCCGCTCATCCCCGGCAGGTTCAGGTCCAGGACCACGACGTCCGCCGCGTGGTCGTCCAGGTGCGCCAGGCACGCCTCGGCACCGCCGAATCCACCGGACAGGACGAAATCGGGCTCACTCTCCACGATTCCGGACAGAACGTCCCGGAACAGGGGGTGGTCCTCCACGATCACGATGGCCAACGGCATCCGGGACATGGTGCCAACTCCATGCCGCCCCCTTCAATACTGAAAAAGCCGCAAAACATCGTATGAATTGGACCTCCGACATCGACGCCGACCGCCTCACGGGGCTGGCCTCCGCGGCCGCGTTCCAGCGCCACCTGGAGACCCAGGTCGACGCCGCGGTCCTGGGCGGCCGGGACCTGGCCCTTGTCCTGGTGGACATCGACGGCTTCGCCGGTCTCAACGCCGCGCTGGGCTACGCGGGTGGCGACGAGCTGCTGCGGCACCTGGCGGCCCGGATCCGCGCGTTCGCGGAGCCCGGCGAGGTCATCACGCGCCTCACCGCCGACCGCTTCGCCTGGCTCCTGCCCGAGGGCACCGCGTGCGACGCGATCCGGGCCGTGGAGGCCCTGCGGTTGGAGCTGCGCGAGATCCCGCCGGCATCCGCGCCCATCCGCGTCTCCGCGGGACTTTGCGGCCTGCGCGACGCGACCCACCCGACCATGCTGCTGCGCAACGCCGAGGAGGCGCTGCGCGCGGCCAAGGACCGCGGCGGGGACGCCGTCGCCGCCTTCCGCTCCGGTGACGACGTCGCCGCCGTGGGGCGCGCCGCCCGCACCGAGGCGGTCACCCGGCTGCAGGAGATCGCCGCCGCGGCCGACGCCCGCCACCCGGCGACGCGCGGCCACGCCTGGCGGGTGGCGGCGCTCGCCGACGTCATCGCGCTGGAGCTCGGCTGGGACGAATCCCGGCGGGCACGGCTCATGGAGGCCGCGGCGCTCCACGACCTGGGCCGGCCGGCCGTCGCCGGCGGGCCGTGCACCGACGGCGTCTGCGGCGGCCACGCCGTGGCCGACGGCGCGCGCCACGCGGCCGCGGGGGCGGCCATCGTCTCCGGCGTGCTCGACGCCGAGCAGGCCGCGTGGATCCGCCACCACCACGAGCGCTGGGACGGCACCGGCGGGCCCCACGGCCTCGCCGGCGACGCCATCCCGCAGGGCGCCCGCATCCTCGCCGTCGCCGCGGCGATGGACGTGACCACCCGGGTCCGCACGGACCCGGTCCCGCCGACGCTCACCGGCGCGCTCGCCGGGTGCGCGGCCGTGGCGGGCATCCGGTTCGACCCCGGTGTGACCGGCGCGCTCGCGCGGATCCTGGGCGTCGCACAGACTCCGGTGCGGGCCGCGGGGGGCTCCGCGCCGGAGGCCATCGGGGGAGGGGCGTTCGGGGCGTCCCTCCCCGTCTGATGCCTCAGTCCGTCAGGCGGCCCTGAGTGCCGCGGCGGGCACCTCGACCGGTACCTTGGCGGTCGCGCCCGCCCGCGCCAGGGTCTCGCGCACCTGCTCCACCAGAGCCGAGGTCACCTCGAAGCCCCTGGCGAACAGCAGCGTGCCCGACGGGTCCCGCACGTCCGCGGCCAGCACCATGCCGGCCAGCAGCTTCGCGGGCTCGACCTCGCCCACGGCGTGCGTCGCGGCGTGGTCCTCGAGCATGGCGATGACCTCGTCCACCACCTCGCGGTCCTTCGGCCGCCGGGCGCGGACGATCCGGACGGCCTCCGCGGGCTTGGTCCCCCGCTGCTCCAGCGCGTCGACCTCCAGCAGGACGGCGAGCGCGCGGCTCTCCCACGGGGCCTCGTCACCGCCGGTCTCCACGGCCCGCAGGATCCGCACCACGCCCTCCAGGCGCGGGATGCGCGCGAGCAGATCGGCGGTCAGGGCGGGCAGCCGCCGGATGGCCGCCTGGTCCTCCGCCTGAAGCGGCTCGTCGGACTCCATGCGGTCGAGGACGTCCGGGGGCAGCGTCACCGCGGCGATCTGCGAGAGCTGGGCGGCGATCTCCACCTGCCATGCGTCGTGACCCGTGAACCGGGCCAGCTCGCCGACGCGGCGGCTCACCCGCCCGGCCTTGCTGAACGCCCGGGGCTGGGCGAGCTCCAGCAGGCTGGTGAGCACCGCGATGCTGCCGGCGAACGTCTCGCGCAGCAGCACCTTCTGCGCGGTCACCAGCCGGTGCTGCTCCACCGCGGCCTCCAGCGCCGGCAGCAGCACCGTCGCGGGGCACGGCTTGGTCATGAACCGGAAGATCTGGCCGTCGTTGACCGCCGAGATCGCGGCGTCCATCTCCGCGTGCCCGGTGAGCAGCATGCGGGTGGCGTCCGGGGCGATGCGGTGGGCGTGCGCCAGGAACGTGGCGCCGTCCATGCCCGGCATGCGCATGTCGGACACCACCACGGCGAACCGGCCGGGCTCCGCCTGCAGCAGCGCCACCGCCTCCTCCGGCGAGGTGCTGGTGGTGGCGGCGAACCGCCTGCGCAGGTGCAGCAGCAGCCCGTCCAGCACGTGCTGCTCGTCGTCGACCAGCAGCACCTCCACGAGGTCGCCCCGGCTCATGCCGGGACGGCCTCGAAGGTCTTCTTCGCGAGATCCCGCCAGGCGTCGACGCGGTCGTCCACGCCCAGCTTCTGCAGGTAGGCGCGGTCGAGCAGGGCCTCGTCGGTGAGGAGGGCCTCGGCCACGTGCAGGCACCCGGCCAGGCCGAACGCCTCGTCGCTGAGGCGGCCCGGGGTGTGCTGGTCGGCGACGGCCTCCACGACCGCCATCGGCAGGCCCCACAGCCCCAGCAGGTACGCGCCGATCTCGGCGTGCGTCTGCCGCTGGAACTCCCGCTCGATCTCGTGCAGCGGACGGCCGGTCTCCCGCGCCTGGGCGATCATCGGGGCGAGCACCTCCGGCAGGCGGGAGGCGAGCACCAGCAGGCCCACGTTCACCAGCAGGCCGGCCAGGTAGCCGTCGTCGCGCAGCTCGGGGTCGACCTCGCCGGCGATCGCGGCGGTGAGCTCGGCGGCGCGTAGGGCGCCCTTCTGCAGCTCCTCGGGGTCCACGCCCGTGGCCTTCGCGATGTCCGGGACGTTGTGGAACACCTCCACGCCCAGCACCACGTCGCGCACGGTGCGGCCGCCCAGGTAGTTCACGGCCTTGCCGACGTTGGTGACCTTGGTCGCCATGCCGAAGAACGCGCTGTTGACGATCTGCACGACCTTGGCGGCGAGGGCCGGGTCCTGGCCGATGAGCTCGCCGACGTCGCCGATGCTGTGCTCCGGGTCGTCCAGCAGGTCCCGCACCTTCATGAACAGCTCCGGCAGGGACGGCAGCCGGCCCATGCGGCCCACCAGCTGGCGCAGCGCGTCGTCCTGCAGCAGCGACTGCAGCCGGTGGGCGCGCGACACCACCTTGTGGATGGTGTCGGCGTCCGACGGCTTGGCGAGGAACTGGTGCGCCAGGTGCACCAGGCGGCGCGCGACGTCCTCGTCGGTCTGGCCGCTCAGCACGATGCGGGCGGTCTCCGGCCACCGGGCGCGCACGCGCTCCAGCAGCTGCTCGCCGCTCATGCCGGGCATGCGCATGTCGGCGACCACCACGTCGAAGTGCTGCTCCTCGAGGCGGGCGAGGGCCTCCTCGCCGCCCACCGCGAAGGTCATGCGCCATTCCTTGCGGTGCTTGCGCAGGGCGTTCGCGAGCCCCTCCAGCACCATGGGCTCGTCGTCGACGAACAGGATCCCGATCATGCGGGCAGCTCCAGTGGCTCGCCGGTGCCGTCGACCGGCAGCCGGAGGTGGAAGGTGGTGCCCTCGCCGAGCTCGGTCTCGAAGCTCAGGGACCCGCCGTGCGCCTCGCACACGCGGGCGGCGATCGCCAGGCCCTGGCCGGTGCCCTTGCCCACCTCCTTGGTGGTGAAGAAGGGCTCGAAGATCCGCTCCCGGACGTCCTCGGGGATGCCGCCGCCCGTGTCGGCCACCGAGATGGTGACCCACTGGGCGTCGTCGGACAGCTTGGTGGACACGGTGATGGCACCCCGCTCGATGTCCCCGGCCGAGATGCGGTCGGCGATGGCGTGCGACGCGTTGACCATCAGGTTCAGGACGACCTGGTTCACGTCGCCCAGGTGGCACACCACGGGCGGCAGGTCGGCGAGCTCGAACGACACGTCGGCGACGTACTTCAGCTCGTTGCGGGCGACGGTGGCGGTGCTCTGGATCGCGCGGTTGAGGTCCGCGGGAGCCTGCGAGTCGCGGCGCGGGTGCGCGAACTCCTTCATGGCGCGCACGATCTCGGCCACGCGGCCGGCGCCGTCCAGGGTCCGCTCGATGGCCTTCGGGACCTGCTCCAGCAGGTACTCCAGGTCGGCCTCGTCGTCGGCCTCCTCCAGCTTCTCGGCGAGCGCCTCGGCGGTGCCTGTGGCGGCCGTCTCGGCCAGGGCCCGGTACTGCTCCAGCAGGCCGCGCATGTCGTCGAAGGCGTCGCGCAGGAACTCCACGCTGTCGCCCACGAACTGGATCGGCGTGTTGATCTCGTGGGCGATGCCGGCGGCCAGCTGGCCCACGGCCTCGAGCTTCTGGGCGTGCCGCAGCTCGCCCTCCATCTCGTCGCGCTCGGCGCGCGCCAGGAGGGTGGTGAGGATGCCGCCCGCCGTCTCGCAGAACGCCCGCAGGTGGCCGCGGTTCCGGACGTTGGTGACCCGCATGCCGTCGGTCATGCCGATGACGCCCCACACGGCGCCCTCCACCAGGATGGGCATCGCGGAGAAGCAGCCGGCGGGGCCGCACAGCGGCGAGTCGTCGGCGTCGAACCGGCCGTCGGCCGGCACGCCGTTCGCGATCGCGGCGCCCAGGGCGGTGCCGAGCTCCGCGGGCGTGACCTCGCGGCCGGTCGCCAGCGGCGCGCCGGCGGGCGTCCAGAAGCCGGCGACCTCGGTGCCCTCGGTCCCCGTGCGCAGCACCCAGGCGTTTGCGGCGCCCACGAGCGTCCCCAGCTCGGTGCACAGCAGGGTCCAGACCTCCTCCGCGGACGCGCCGTCGGCCACGCGCGCGGTCACGCCGCGCAGCGCGGCCTGCTCGGCGGCGACCGAGCTCAGCTCGTCGCGGGCCCGCTGCCGCAGCGTCACGTCGCGGGTGGAGGCGTGGATCTCGACGCCGTCGCCGGACAGCTCGTCGCCCACGCGGCGGGCGGAGGTCTCCACCCACACCTCGGCGTCCTCACGCGGCAGGCGGGAGATCACCGACTGGGCCGCCGTGAGGTCGGCGGCGGCGTCCAGGCCCAGCACCTCGTGGAGCCGCTTGCCCACCAGGTCGCCGGGGCTCGCGTGCAGGACGGTGAGCGCGGCGGGGGAGATGTACTCGATCACCCCGTCCGCGTCGCAGCGGGTGATGACGTCGCTGGAGTTCTCGGCCATGAGCCGGAACGCGCGCTGGGCCTCCGCCGTCTTGCGCGCCTCCTGCAGGCCGTCGTCGGTGCGCTGGAACAGGCGGGCGTTGGCGAGCGCCAGGGACGCGAGTGCGCCCAGGGTCCGCACCGCGCCGCCCTCGGCCTCCGTGAACGCGTGGCGCTCACGGAAGCTGCAGAAGATCCCGCCCAGGAACTCCGCGCCGTCGGCGCGCTCCAGCCGGACCCCGCCGAAGGACGTCACGCCGATGCGGTCCGCGAACTCGTCGCCCAGGGTCGCCCGGACGTCCTTCACCAGCAGCACCGGGTCG
>JAXLST010000031.1:0-3927 GCA_046330435.1 Thermoleophilia bacterium
ACCACCGTCGAGGAGGTACCGATGGCAGTGCACCTCACCCCGGACGAGCTGTCCGAGGCGACCGGCCTCTCCCGCAAGGAGGTCGTCCGTCTCTGCGTCCAGGAGGCCGTACCGATCTACAACGGCCGGATCGACAAGACGTTGTTCGTCAACTCGATGAGCGCCTCCGGCAGGCGTCTCCCGGAGGGAGCCGAGAGCCTCATGCTCGAGCAACCCTCCCTGGGCTGACCCGGGCCCACACGACCACCGGCCGGGGTCGCGCCATCCCCCGAGCCGGACACCCGACCAAGAAGGCCGGCCCGGCGCTCGTCGCCGTCGCCGGCCTTCTGCTGTTCGCGACCGGAGTCCCCGCGGCCGCGGCGCCCAACGCGGCCCAGCGGGCGCTCAACGCCTGGACCGCGCAGCACGCGGACACCGGCGCCGCCGTGTGGCGGCTCGACCCGGGCCGCACCCCCGTCGTGGTGGCGGAGCACACCCCCGACGCGCCGCAGCTGCCGGCGTCGGTGATGAAGCTGGTCACCAGCGGCGGCGCCCTGCTGAGCCTGGGCCCCTCGTTCCGGTTCCGCACCAGCATCTACACCTCGGCGAACGCGGTGCGCGACGGGAGGGTGCTGCGCGGCACCGTGTACCTCAAGGGCTCCGGAGACCCGGTGCTGGCGACCCCAGCCTACGCCAGGGCGTACCTGGAGGGCCGCGGCGGCGTGTTCAACGGCATCACCCGTGAGCTGTCCGCCGGGGGCGTGCGCCTGGTGCGCGGCCCCATCGTCGCCGACGAGTCCCTGTTCGACAGCCGCCGCACCGGCCTGCAGTGGCGCAGCTACTACACGCTGTACTCCCCGCCGCTGTCCGCCCTCAACGTCAACCAGAACCACCAGGGCGACGGGCAGGCGCGGTACGTGCCGGACCCGCCGGTGGCGGCCGCCGCCCAGCTGCGGGCCGCGCTGCGCCGCAGCGGCATCCGGCACGCCGGCGCCCTCCGCACCGGCCGCACGCCCGCAACCGCCGTCACCGCGGGCACGGTCGTCTCGCCGCCGCTCTCGGCGATCCTCACGGTCATGAACCACGAGAGCGACAACTTCATCGCCGAGGTGCTGCGCAAGGACGTGGGCGCGTACGGCGGCCGGGCGGGCACCAGCCAGGAGGGCGCCGCGGTGACCGTCCGGCTCCTCTCGGAGCTCGGGGTCATGGGCGCCAATGACCGCGTGGTCGACGGCTCCGGCCTGTCGCGCGCCAACCGCCTCACGGCCAACACCCTGGTGCGGCTCCTCGCCGCGGCCGACGCCCAGCCGCAGTGGGGCGACGCCCTCATCGACTCGCTGGCCACCGGCGGCACGGGGACCCTCATCCGCCGCTTCAAGGACCCGTCGATCCGGAGCCGGGTGCACGGCAAGACCGGCTACATCGACGGGGTGTCGGCGCTCGCCGGCGTCGCCGAGAGCCCGTCCGGGGTGCGCTACGCCTTCGCGTTCCTCATGAACGACTGGGACATCACCGGCGCCAAGGCCACCCAGGACCGCATCGTGACCATGCTCGCCAAGGGCGCGATGGACCCGCCGGCCCAGCCCGGGGTCACGACGCGGTAGGCACCGGGGCGTCCCCGGCGAGCACCGCGGTGAACGCCGCGGCGTCGATGACCGGGACGCCGAGGGACTCCGCCTTCGCGAGCTTCGACCCGGCCCCCGGTCCGGCGACCACGAAGCTCGTCTTCTTGGAGACCGAGTCCGTGGCCTTCCCGCCGGCGGCGGCCACCGCCGCCCGGGCCTCGTCGCGCGTGTAGCCCTCGAGCGTCCCGGTGACCACCACCGTGCAGCCCGACAGGGGCCCGTCGCCCGCCGGGCGGGACGGCCCCTCCTGCCGCATCTGCAGCCCGGCCGCCCGCAGGCGCTCCAGGGTCGCGCGGTTCGCCTCGCTGGAGAGGAAGTCGAGCACGGACCCCGCCACGACGGGCCCCACGCCCTCGGCCTCGGCGAGCTCGTCCTCGGACGCCGCGAGCAGCTCATCCAGCGACGGGACCACGTCGGCGACGGCCTGGGCGGTGATGTCCCCCACGTGGCGAATCCCGAGGGCGTTCAGGACGCGCGCCCAGGGCCGCTCGCGGGACGCGTCGATCGCGGCCAGCAGGTTGTTCACCGAGGTGTCCTTGAAGCCCTCCAGGGCCAGGAGCGCGTCCCGGTGGCCCGCCAGGTCGTAGATGTCCGCGAAGTCCCGCACCAGCCCCACCTCGTACAGGCGGGCGACGGTCTTCTCGCCGAGGCCCTCGATGTCCATCGCCGACCGGGACACGAAGTGCTCGATGCTCTGCACGATCTGCGCCGGGCACGCGCGGTTGGGGCAGAACATGCGGACCTCGCCCTCGGGCTGCACCACCTCGGTCCCGCAGGCCGGGCAGTGGTCCGGCATCACGAACTCGCGCTCGCTGCCGTCACGGTCCTGGGTGAGCGGGGCCACGACCTGGGGGATCACGTCGCCGGCGCGCTGCACGATGACCCGGTCGCCGATGCGCAGGTCCTTGCGGGCGATGTCCTCCTGGTTGTGGAGGGTCGCCTGGCGCACGGTGACGCCGCCCACCGTGACCGGCTCCATCACCGCGTACGGGATGAGGGCCCCCGTGCGGCCCACGTTCACCGGGATGTCCAGCAGCCGGGTGGTCGCCGTGGTGGGCGCGAACTTGTAGGCCACGGCCCAGCGCGGCGCGCGGCCCACCGACCCCACCGCCGCCTGCACGTCGAGGCGGTCGATCTTCACCACCGCCCCGTCGATGTCGAACTCCAGCTGGGCCCGGCGCTCCTCCCAGCGGGTGCACGCCGCGGCGACCGCCGCGATGTCGCGCTCCACCGTGATGTCCGGGTTCACCGGGAAGCCCGCCTCCCGCAGCCACGCCAGGAGCTCCTCCTGGGTGCCGACCTCCAGCCCGTCGGCGGCGCCGACCGCGTAGCACCAGATCGCCAGGGGCCGTTCCGCGGTCACGCGCGGATCGGTCTGGCGCAGGCTCCCCGCGGCGGCGTTCCGCGGGTTCGCGAAGGTCGGCAGCCCGGCGGCGGCGCGGGCGGCGTTGAACTCCGCGAAGGGGGCGAGCGGCAGGTAGACCTCCCCGCGCACCTCCACCAGCCGCGGCGTCCGCTCCGGCGGGGTCCCCAGGCGGGCGGGGATGCTCGCGATGGTCCGCAGGTTCGCGCTCACGTCCTCGCCCACCGCGCCGTCGCCCCGGGTCGCGCCGCGCACGAACCGGCCGTCCCGGTAGGTGAGGGAGATCGCCAGCCCGTCGATCTTCGGCTCCACCACGAACCGGGGGGCGTCGTCCTCGGCGCCGGCGGCGCGCATCGCGTCGCGCAGGCGGCGGTGCCAGTCCAGCAGCTCCTCCTCGCCGCGGGCGTTGGCGAGGCTCAGCATCGGGACCTCGTGCCGCACCGGCGCGAACTGCTCCGCCGCACCCGCCCCGACCCGCTGGGTGGGGCTGTCGGGGGTCAGCAGCTCCGGGTGGGCCGCCTCCAGGGCCTGCAGCTCCCGCATCCAGCCGTCGTAGACCGCGTCGTCGACGGTCGGCGCGTCCAGGACGTAGTAGTCGTGGTTCGCACGACCGATGAGGTCCCGCAGCTCGTCGGCACGCGCGGCGGGGTCGGTCATGGCCCCAGCAGGATCCCGCGCAGCTCGTCCGCGGTGTCGCAGATGGCGTCCGGCGCCTCGGGCGCCAGCAGCTCCCGGGCGAAGAAGCCCCAGGTCACGCCGATCGCCGCCATGCCCGCCGCCTTGCCGGCCCGCAGGTCGAACGGGGAGTCCCCCACGTAGCAGGCGTTCGCGCCGTCGCTGCCCAGCCGCTCGAGCGCCAGGTGCAGGGGCGCGGGGTCCGGCTTGTGCCGGTCGGAGTCGTCGGCGGTGATGATCACGTCGAAGAAGTCCTGCAGCGGCAGGCTCTGCCACGCCAGGTCG
>JAXLST010000032.1:0-3757 GCA_046330435.1 Thermoleophilia bacterium
CGCTTCGGCCTGGCCGCGGCCCCGGTCGTGGAGGGCCACTGGGTGCTGCCGAGCCAGGTGCGCTCCGGGGTGGCCCCGGCCGTCGACCAGGTGGTGGACCGTATCCTGTCGCCGACCCCCCGCAACCACGCGAGCCGGCTGACCACCGCCCAGGAGGTCACCACCCAGCTGTCGCTGGTGCTGGGACCGATGGGGGCGGCCCACGACCTGCGTGCCCGCCTGCACCCCAGCGTCGACCCCGACTCCGCGTCCGCGCCCGCGGTGCCGGTCTCGACCGTCGCGCCGCCCGTGCCGACGCCGGTGGCCAGCCGGTTCTCCTCGTCCAGCCCCGTGCAGGTGTCACCGTCCGCGCCGCCGGCGGTCCCGGCCGCCTCCGCCGGGACAGCGGGGGCCGGTGCGGTCGCCGCCGACCCCGGTGCCGCCGACCCGTACGCCGACTGGGACGACGAGCCCGAGGACTCCACCGCGCCGTTCGTGGACGAGGCCCTCAGCCGCGGCGAGTCGTTCACCCCGGTGCCCCCGCCGGCCGGCTGGCGTCCCCCCGCGGCCGAGCAGGCTCCCCCCCGGCGGCCGCGCCGGCTGCCGATCCTGATCGGGGGACTCGGCGCGCTCGTGACCCTCGCGATCGTCGCGGCGCTGGCGCTGAACCTGCGCGCCCCGTCGGCCCCGGCGGCACCGGAGGGCACTCCGCTCGCGGTGGCCGCCGTGGACGACTTCGACCCCAAGGGCGACGGCGGCGACGGCGCGGAGAACGCGAAGTCGGCCCGGAACGCCGTGGACGGCAACCCGGAGACCTTCTGGCGCACGGAGAAGTACCGCTCGGCCGCCATGGGCGGGCTGAAGCCCGGCGCGGGCCTCGTGCTCGACCTGGGGGAGGTGCGCACCGTCACCGCCGTCCGGCTGGTGCTGGCCGGCCAGCCGACCGCGGTCGCCGTGCTGGTGCCGCAGAAGGCCGGACGGTCGGCCCCGACCAAGTCGGTGTCGCAGTGGACGCCGGTCGCGAGCGCGGACGCGGCCCCCGCCGAGGTCACGCTGACACCCGCCGAGCCGGTCAGCACCCGGTTCCTGCTCGTCCACCTCTCCTCGCTGCCCGACATCGGCGAGGGGTACTTCCGCGGCGGCATCGCCGAGGTCACCGTCCTGGGGCGTTGACGGGCGGGACGGACAGGCGTCCGGCCATCACCTAAGCTACGTGGCGTAGTTTCTCGACGCTGGCTCGGGGGGGGCATGAGGAAACTGCGCTGGGGGGCGTATCTGTGCGGTCTCGGCCTGGCCTTCGCCGGCTGGACGCAGCCCCTGCCCGCGCACGCCGACACCCCGGTTCCCGCGCCGCCGGCGACGGCGCCGTCCGCTCCGACACCCGCCGAGCCAAGCCCGACCACGACCGCTCCGCCCACGCCCGCCCCGGGCGCGTCGTCCAGCACCGGCGGCGCGACCTACATCGTCCGGTTCCGTAACGAGGCCGGTCCGGCCGACGGCACGGCCGCGGACGCCACCCTCGCCGACCGGACCCAGCGCGAGCTCGACGCGATCCCCGGGGTGATCGCCCGGCTGACCTCGGCGCAGGCCCGCGACCTGGCGCTCGACCCCGCCGTCGCCTACGTGCAGAAGGACGCTCCCGTCCACGTCGCCGACACCCAGACCCAGCCGCCGTGGGGCCTGGACCGCATCGACGAGTCCGGTCTCCCGCTGGACAGCCGCTACACCTACGCCCGGACCGGGGCTGGGGTGAAGGTGTACGTGGTCGACACCGGCATCGACGCGGACCACCCGGAGTTCGGCGGACGGGTGGCCGCCGGCGCATCGTTCGTCCCCGACGGCAGCGGCACCGGGGACTGCTACGGACACGGCACCCACGTCGCGGGCACGATCGGCGGGACGACGTTCGGCGTGGCCAAGCAGGTGACCCTCGTCCCGGTGCGGGTGCTGGACTGCAGCGGCAACGGCACGTCCGCGGCCACCGTGGCCGCCCTGGACTGGATCGCCAAGGACCACCGCACGGGGCAGAAGGCCGTGGTGAACCTCAGCCTCACCGGCTCGTACAGCCGGGCGGAGAACGACATGGTGGCCCGCCTGGTGGCCGAGGGCGTCACCGTCGTGGCCGCAGCGGGCAACGACAGCATGGACGCCTGCGAGGCCTCGCCCGGCTCCGCGCCGGCCGCCCTGACCGTCGCGGCGACGGACGCCGCAGACCAGCGGGCGGGCTTCTCCAACGACGGGCCCTGCGTCGACCTCTACGCCCCCGGCGTGGACATCCGCTCGGCGTCCCCCTTCGGCGCGCCGGTGCTGATGTCGGGCACGTCGATGGCCAGCCCGCACGTGGCCGGCGTCGCGGCCATGCTGGTCGGCGCCCACCCGACGTGGACGCCCGCCAAGGTGGCCGCGCGCATCCTGCGGCTGAGCCTCACCAGCCGCGTCGGCGGGAACCCCGCCGGCACGCCCAACCTGCTGCTGAACATCGCCCCGAGCATCCACGCGGTCAGCCCCGCGACCGCGTCCACGGCCGGCGGGCAGGTCGTCACGCTCTCCGGGCGCCGGTTCGACGGGGTCACCGCCGCGCTGTTCGACGGCGTCCCCGGCACCGGCCTGAAGATCTCCGCCGACCACAACAGCCTCACGGTCACCACCCCGGCCCACGCCGAGGGCACGGCGCGCCTGGTGCTGGCCTCCGAGTTGTCGAACTCCAACCGCGACGTCACGCTCGCGTTCCTGCCGCCCGCTGTGGTCACCTCGGTCTCCCCGGGCGCCGGGCCCGTGGGCGGCGGGACGCCCGTCACGCTGCGCGGGAGCCGGTTCACCGGCGCCACGGCAGTCACGTTCGGCGGTACTCCCGCGGCCTCCTTCACGGTGGTCTCGGACGCAGAGGTGCACGCGGTGTCCCCGCCGGGGAGCAGCGGCACGGTCGACGTGCGCGTGACCACCGCCGCCGGCCCGTCCGCGCCGCGGTCGGCCGACCACTTCGCCTACGGCAAGGTGCCGACGGTCTCTGCGGTCTCGCCGTCCACGGGGCTGACGATCGGCGGGGCGCGCGTGACCATCACCGGCCGGCACTTCTCGGCGGGCACCACGGTGCTCTTCGGCACCGTGCCGGGGACGGCGGTGTCGGTGTCCTCGTCGAAGAAGCTCTCGGTGACCGCTCCCGCCCTCCCCGCGGGCCCGGCCAGCCTCCGCGTGGTGAACCGCTACGGCCCGTCCACCGGCGTGGCCTTCACCGCGACGGTGGCGCCCGCCCCACGGATCTCGGCGCTCTCCCCCGCGAAGGGCTTCGCCGCCGGTGGCGCGAAGGTGACCATCACCGGCAGCAACTTCCACGGCGTGACCGCCGTGACCTTCGGCCGGACGGCCGCGACGATCGTGTCCGCGTCGAGCACGAAGCTGGTGGTCCGCGCCCCCGCCCAGGCCGCGGGCGCCGTGGGCGTGACGGTGGCCGGGGCGTACGGGACCGCCACGGGCGGCACCTACACCTACGCCCCCACGCCCGCCCCGGTGGTGTCGGGCGTCTCCCCGGCCAAGGGCTCACGCAAGGGCGGCACCGTCGTCACCCTGACCGGCAAGTACTTCTACGGCGTCACCGCCGTGACCTTCGGCGGCGTCCCGGGGACGCGGCTGAGCGTCACCTCCTCCACGCGGCTGAAGGTGACCACCCCCGCGCACGCCACCGGAAAGGTGGCGATCGGCGTCCGCGCCGGCGCCGGGCTGGTGTCCGCGGCGAGCTCCACGGCCCGCTTCACCTACGCCTGACCGCGCCGCTCCGCTC
>JAXLST010000033.1:0-3691 GCA_046330435.1 Thermoleophilia bacterium
CGACGATCGTCGCCGGCCTGCCGGCGCAGCTGGCGGTCGTGCCCGCCGCCCCGCCCGGACCCGACGGGTCGCCGGGGCCGGGCTCCGGCGGGTCGCCGCCCAGCAGCCGCGCGACGGCGATGTCCTGAGACCCGTTCGACGCCGGCTTGGTGGTGCCGGCGAGCACGATGCGGCCGTCGGGGCGCAGCGCGACGGAGCGCGCGTCCTCGAAGCCGCCGAGGTCGACCGTCACGGTGCCGCCGGTGCCGAACGTGGGGTCCGGGGACCCGTCGGGACGGAGGCGGGCGACGGCCATGTCGTCGTTGCCGGCCGGTCCGCGCGAGCCACCGGCCACGAGGATCTTGCCGTTCGGCTGCAGCACGACGCTGCTCGCGTCGGCGTCCGACCCGATGCGGATCGTGACGAGGCCGTCCCCGGAGAAGGAGGGATCGGGCAGTCCGTCCGGGAGCAGCCGGACCACCGCGAAGTCGTCCCCGGCGGCGCCGGGCGTCCTCGCCCGGGCGCCCGCGGCGACGATCTTCCCGTCCGGCTGGATGGCGATCGAGGACACGTAGTCGAACCCGCCGGCGTCGATGACGGTGCGGCCGGTGCCGCCGCCGAACGAGGGGTCGTCATCCGCCTGCGGGTTGAGCAGCCGGCCGATGAGGATGTCGGTGTTCCCGGCGGTCTCGATGGCGCCGCCGTACACGATGCGCCCGTCGGGTTGCAGGACGATGTCCTCGACCGACATGGAGCGGCTCCCGAAGTCCTCGGAGAACCCGCCCGTGCCGTCCGCGAACGCCGGGTCGAAGGTGCCCTCGTTCTCCAGCAGGCGGGCGAAGAGGCCGTCGCTCGAGAGGCTGGCCTCGTACCGGTATCCGGAGACCAGCACGCGCCCGTCCTGCTGCAGGACGATCCCGCTGAGGGAGTCGTCGGCCCCGAACGGGGCGGTCGCCACGCCGTCACCGCCGCCGAAGGACGGGTCGAAGGTGCCCTCCACGGCGAGCAGGCGTGACACCAGGCCGTCACCCCCCGTCCACCCCGCCACCACGATGCGCCCGTCGGGTCGCAGCGCCACGTCGTTGACGCCGTCGTCGGGGCCGAGGTTGATGCGGGACCAGCCGAAGCCGAGGCCGTAGCCCGGATCGAGGGCCGCGGTGTCGGCCAGCAACTGGGCGACGAACCCGTCGGAACCGACCGCGAGACCCCCCCTGAGCGATCCCGCGACGACCAGGCGGCCGGCGGGCCGCCGCACCCACCGCCCGCCCGACTCGGGGACCCCCCCGGCGGGGGGGGGCCCGCCGCCCCCCCCCTCGCCGGTGCATGCGGTGACGGGCGGCCCGGAGGCGGGCCCGTCAGCGCGGGATCAGGGCGCCGCGTCCTTGGCGTCGGACACGGCCTGCCGCAGCATCTTCTCGTCCACCAGCCCGTTCCACTGGTTCACCAGGCGGCCGTCACGGCCGATCACGGTGACCGACGGGGTGCTGCTGACGTTGAGGATCGTGGGGAGGTTCCCGAAGGCCTTCTGGCGCTCGACGTCCCAGGTCAGGAACGTGACGCCGCGGCCCAGGCCGTTGCCGCGCACCGCGGTGATGGCGTCCTCCACGTAGTCGTCGTCCGCGATGCCGCGCAGCAGGAAGGCCACGACGATGGGCCGGTGCTGCTTGAGCGCGGTCGCGAACGCCTTGGGGCTGTCCACGGTCGCGGCGATCTGCTCGCCCTGGGTCAGGGGCCCGGAGCGGGCCGGCGCCGACGGGGTGACCGCGGCGGTGCCCGTGGGTGCCGTGACGACGGGCGCGGTCTGGGCGGCACCCGCGGAGGTGTCCTCGCTCGCGCAGCCCGCGAGGGCCAGCACGACGGCGCCGGCGGCGGCGATCACGAGGGCGCGGGCCGGGCGGGTGGCCGGCCGGAGCCGGCGCACCGCGCGGCCATCGCGAGAAGTCGACCCCACCGTGCCGCTCCGGATGGTGCTCTGAACCTGCCGAAGCAGGTGGGAATCGGGCGGACGCGGTTCGGAAGAACGGCGCCCTGACACCGGTTCCCGGTGATGAAACGTTGGCTCAGGCGTCGCGCCGGTGGCGAACACGGTCGGGTACCTCCAGCGTAGTGGCTACCCGATGTGTCGGCAATCCGGGCCGGGTCCTGAGGATGGAGGTTCCGGCGCTCCGCGGGCGACCGGGGAGCGCCCCGCGTGGGCATCGCCTCTAGAAGGCCTTCACCGGGCATCCCCTCGACGCCACGCTCCCCCCATCACCCGTCACGGACGACACCCAGGAGCCCCGCGATGATCGTGCCCCCGCCACCCCCCGCATACACGCTCAGCCCCACCCTCGAGGACCTCGACGAGGACACGATCGCCGTCATCGAACGGTGTGTCGCTGCCCTCACAGGACAGGTCGGCGCCGTAGTGGTCGTCGGGGTCGGGGCCACCGAGCAGCACGTCGTCATCGAGCTCGCGACGACGGTCGGCCCGGTGTTGCTGCTGGAGCTCATGGACAACCGCCCCCTGCCGGTGGACTCGTCCCCGGAGGGCATCTGATCTACGGTGCGGGTGTGCTGAGCGCCCGTCTGCAGATGCTGCTCGCCGTCCGGTGGCTCGACCTCGGGTCGCCGGACGACGGCAGGGTCACCCTCCCCGTCCACGAGGCCCTGGAGGAACTCGGCCTCGACGACGCCCGCCAGGTCGCCCTGGCCCTCATGGCCGCACTGGGCGAGCTGGAGGAGGCCGGGGACGTGGCCGTGGAGTGGACCCACGGCCGCGCGACCGCGGTGATCACGCTCAGCGAGCGGCTCCGCCGCGACGTGCGGATGCTCAGCCCGGACGGCTGAACCGCCGGAACCTCCAGCGCCCCGGTCCCCGGGAACATGGCCGGTTGAGGCCCGTCCGTCCCGCCCGCGAGGGTGGCCCGCATGCGGACGGCAAGTGCCCTGCTCGTTTCCGCCGCCCTTCTCGCCGGACCCGTCGCCGCCGCCAGCGCGGAGACCGTCACGGCCGATGACGGACGCGGCAACACCAGGCGTTTCTCGCTGGAGGCGCCCGGTGCGTCGGCCGCCGAGCCGGCCAGGATCCTCCGGGAGTCGGTGCACGGCGCGGAGGTCGCGACGGTGCTGGTGCACCTGGTGCCCGCGGCGCAGGTGGCCGGCCTGTGCGGCTCATCCACGGCCCGCGCCTGCTACCGCGGCCGCTCCGACGGCACCGGCGAGATCACCGTGCCGGCGGTGTCGTCCCCGGAGCTCGACCGGGTGCTGCTGCACGAGTACGGGCACCACGTGGACAACAACGCGCGCAACACCGGCACCGAGCCGGACGGCACGCCGGGCTGGTGGCGGGAGCGGGGCATCGCGGCCCTCCTGTCCGGCGGGCGCGTCGCGCGGGACTACAGCCTGGGGTGGGACCACTCCCTGGGCGAGCTGTTCGCCGAGGACTACGTCCAGCTGAACGTCCGGACCGCGTTCCCGTTCGACTGGATTGGCCCGCCGTCGAAGGCCGTCCTCGACGCGCTGCGCCAGGACGTCACCGGAAGCGCGCAGGGGCCGGCGCCCCGGCAGGTGGGCGGTACGGGGCCGGACGCCCCGCCGGGCACCGCGGGCTCGGCGCCGCGCGTCCGCGTGGGCCGCACCGGCGTGCTCCGGCCCCGTGCCGGCGCCGCCCTGCGGTTCCGGCTCCTCGGCCCCGGCCGCAGGGTGACGGTGAGCGCGGTCGCCGGCGGCC
>JAXLST010000034.1:0-3533 GCA_046330435.1 Thermoleophilia bacterium
GATGCTGGGATCGGCTCGCTCCCCACCCACCTGAAGGAACCGACCGATGACCGCTCCGACCCCCGAGGCGATCGGCCGCACCGGCCCGATCGTCCCCACCCTCGACCGCCGGCGCCTCCGCGCGCCCGCCATCCACCTCGATCGCTCGACCGCCGCGATGGCCGGCGTCGGGCTCCTCGCCGCCGTCGCCTACCTCTGGAACCTGTCGATCAACGGGTTCGCCAACACGTACTACGCCGCCGCCGCGCTCGCCGCCGCGCAGAGCTGGAGCGCCTGGTTCTTCGGCGCCCTCGACGCGGGCGGCTTCATCACCGTCGACAAGCCGCCCCTGTCCACGATGCTCATGGGCCTGTCGGTGCGCGTCTTCGGCCTCAGCTCGTGGAGTCTGCTCGTGCCCGAGGCGCTGCTCGGCGTGGGTGCCGTGCTGCTCCTGTTCGTGACCGTGCGGCGTCAGCTGGGCACGGCTGCCGCGACGACCGCCGGTGTCGCCCTCGCGCTCACGCCGGTCGCCGCGCTCGTCTTCCGCTTCGACAACCCCGAGGCGTTGCTGACCTTCCTGCTCGTGGCGAGCGCCTACGCCACCCAGCGCGCCATCGAGCGCGGCGCGCACCGCTGGCTGATCGTCGCCGGCATCGCGACGGGCCTCGCGTTCCTGACCAAGTACCTCCAGGGCTTCCTCGTCGCCCCCGCGCTCGTGCTGGCGTACGCCGTCGCCGCGGATGCGTCCGTGCGGCGCCGGATCGCCGGGGTCATCACATTCAGCGCCGCGACGCTCCTCACCGCCGGCGCCTGGGTCGCCGCGGTCATGCTCACCCCGGTCGCAGACCGCCCCTGGATCGGCGGCTCGGAGACGAACTCCGTGCTCGACCTGATCCTGGGCTACGACGGCCTGGGCCGGCTGCTGGGCGCCTCGTCGGGCAGCAGCGGCGGCGTCAACTTCAGTGGCGCTCCCGGCCTGCTGCGCCTGTTCAACGCCGAGCTCGGCGGGCAGATCGCGTGGCTGCTGCCGTTCGCGGGCATCGCGCTGCTCGTGGGGCTCGCGGTCACGCTGCGTCGGCCGCGCACCGATCTCCGTCGGGCCGCCTACCTCCTGTGGGGCGGCTGGCTCGTGCTGTCGGGTGCCGTGCTCAGCCTGATGTCGGGCGGCTCGCACCCGTACTACGTCGCGGTGATGGCACCCGCGGTCGCGGCGCTCACGGGCCTCGGCGTCGTGGAGCTGTGGCAGCTGCGCGAGCGCCGCCTGATCGGCGGCATCCTCCTGGCGGGCGCCGTGCTCGCGTCGGTCTCCCTGTCGTACCTGCTCCTCTCGCGCACCCCGGACTTCCTGCCGTGGCTCGCGCCGGCCGTGCTGATCCTCGGCTTCGCCTCGGCGCCGTTCCTGGCGGTGCCGGGGCTGGGCGGCCGGCGGCTGGGCAGGGCGCTGGTCACGGCCAGCCTCGTGGCGATGCTCGCGGGGCCGGTCGCGTATTCGCTCCAGACGATCGGCACGTCACAGCAGGGCTCGATGGCCACCGCCGGCCCGACCGCCACGGTCACCGACCTCCTGAGCGGCGACGCGTCCGGGGGCATGGGCGGGCGGCTCGCGGGCGGCATGCCCGGCGGCGGCACGCCCCCGACGGGTGGCACGCCTTCGTCGGACGGCACGTCCGGCCTCCCCGGCACGCCCCCGACCGGCTCGGCTCCAACGGGCACGATGGGTGGCGCGATGGGCGGCCCCGGCGGCGCGTCCGTGAGCGATGAGCTGATCGCCTACCTCGAGGCCAACCAGGGCGACGCCGCCTGGATCGTCGCGGTGAGCGACGCCCAGACGGCCGCGTCCATCGAGCTGGCCACGGGCCTGCCGGTCATGGCCACGGGCGGCTTCACCGGCAGCGACCCCGCGCTGTCGCTCGATCGTCTCAAGGCGCTCGTCGCCGAGGGGAAGCTGCGCTACTTCGTGGTGGGCGGCCGGATGGGCGGCCCGGGCGGCGACGCCGGGACGTCCTCGGAGGTCAGCGACTGGGTGACCGCGAACGGCACGGCCATCACCGTGGGCGGCACCACCCTGTACGACCTGTCGGGAGCCGCGACGGCCTGACCGCCCGACCTTCCCCCAGGCCACGACGACCGGGCGCTCCGGGACCGAGCGCCCGGTCGTTGCATGCCCGATGCACCGCATCGCGGGACCGACGGCCCTGTCATCCATCGCCCCTTCGGGTGGACAGTTGCACCATGACGCGGCTCCATCGCGGCCACCCCGTCCCGTCCCACGGCCTGCCGGCCGGCGGCGGGTTCCACCACGCCTGGGATGACCGGCTGCGCAGCTTCCGCCATCGCGCGGGGGCCTTCGCGCTGATCGACCATGAGGCGATGCCCGCCGCGATCGTGTCGCTCACGATCGGCTCGGCCGTGCTCGTCACGCTGGCCGTGCTGGAGGGTCGCGCCGCCGCCACCACGGCGTCCGACCGTCCCAGCGCCATCGCCTGGATCGCGCTGCTGTGCCTGCTCGCCGCGCTCGCCGCGGCCGTCGACGAGCTCGTGGCGTGGGCGCTGGCCCGTCCCGTGGGTCGCGAGCTGGCCCGGGCCGCGGCCGCCATCGAGGGGGCGCGCGGACGCGTTGCACGCCTCGACCGCCTGGTGCCCCCGGAGGACACCGACCTGGCCGCGGCCGCGACGCGCGTCGGGCAGGCGGTGGATCACCTGGCGGGGCGCGTCGACGATGCCGCGGGCGCGCTCGCCGCGTTCGCGTGCCTGCCCGACCCGGAGACGCGCGCCGGGCGCCTGCGGCTGCTGCGCGAGGAGGCACAGCGCATCGTCGAGGCCGCGGAGGCCGTCGACGGCGCGCTGCACCTGCTGCTCTGGATCGATGCGTGCCCGTGGAGCTCGGCGCGCGCGGACGCGCTCGGGCGCCTGAAGACGGATCTCGACACCGCGGAGCGGCTCGTCACGGGCACCGCGCGGATCTGACCGCGCCGAGGCGGCCGGGGACCCGCGCGGGGCGGGCCGACGATCAGCGGCTCGGACCCTCCTGCAGCCCATCCATCGAACCGTGGTCGCTCATCCGCGGATCCGGCGCCCGGTCCAACTGTTGTGAGGCGTGCTCCATCGCGGCGCTGTAGCGCGCGTGCGCGGCGGCCTCCTCCACGTCCGCCTCATCGGACGCCGTGCCGGCCGCACGCTGGTCCACGCCCGCCGCCGCGGCCGCCAGCCGGGCGGATTCGGCCGTCCGGGTCGCCGCCGCCTCCGCTGCGGCCGCCGCATCCAGCGCGCGCCTCGCGGCCAGGGCGGTGTTCTCGGCAGCCTCCGCCGCTGCCTGGGCCGCCGCCGCCGCGGCCTCCGCGGTCGCCCGGCCACGCCGTGCGAAGTCGGCCGCGCGCTCGGCGTCGCGCCACTGCTGGAGCGCCTGGGGCACGCTCCGGTGCGTCGAGGGATCGGTCACGGTGATCTCCGGGTCGCTCACGACTCGCTCTCCATCGGACCCAGCCGGGCGCACGGCTGCGCACGGCCCCCTCGAGCCCTCCCACTCTGCCCCCGGTCGTCCATCCGGCAGGTGG
>JAXLST010000035.1:0-3237 GCA_046330435.1 Thermoleophilia bacterium
CGAGCACTGCGCCATCGGCCTGCTGCCGATGTTCGCGCCGTGCGACCGGTGGGACATCGGCGGACTGTCCACCACCCTGCATCCCGACACCGGAGAGCTCACGATCTTCGTCCACGACGGCCACCCGGGCGGGGCCGGGTTCGCCGAGCGCGGCTTCGAGCTGGCCGAGGCCTGGTGGTCGGCGACGCTCGACCGGCTGCGCACCTGCTCCTGCGCCGCCGGGTGCCCGTCGTGTGTCGTCTCCCCCAAGTGCGGGAACGGCAACCAGCCCCTCGCCAAGGACGCGGCCGCCCTCCTGGTCTCGCGGTTCCTCGGCGGCGACTGAGGCCCACCAGCGGCGCAGCGGCCCGCCCCAGTGCTCCGGCCCGGCACGGCCGGTCGCCGCCCGCCCGACGTCTGTCACGGCAGGAGTCCGATCCGGCCCGCATGGGCCGTGGCGGGCACCACGGCCGGCAGCATCGGTGCCGGAGCCCGTACCGGTTGCTCAACGGTGACCGACACCACGAAGTCGAAGCTGTCGCCACGCACGCGGCAGGCCCTGAGGCGGACGGCGTTGGCCTCCGCCACGGCCGCGGCCGCCCGGCAGGCGTCGTGTCCCCGCGACTGGCGTGCTGCTGCCGACACGGCGACGAGGTCGGCGGCGGAGCGCGCGTGGTGCACCGCGGCGACGTAGCCCTGCACCACGAGCACGAGCCCGGCGAGGACCGCGGCGACGAGTACGGCCGCGATCATCAGCACGGTGCCCGCCCCCCGTTCGTCGCGGCGCCACCGGCCACCGGCCCGGCGCCTGTTCACGCCGGCTCCCTGAGCACCACGGCCCGGGCGCTCACCGGGATCGCCGGCAGCCACGACGCCCAGGGCCGCGCGATCAGTTCGACCGTCACGGTGACCTGCTCTGCGTCCCCCCTGACGCTGACGGTCGCCCCCTTCGGCCGGTCGGTGATCGCCCGGGCCACCGCCGACCGGTCGGTGCGCGCCTCCTGGCGCGCCACCTCCGCAGCCGTGTCCTGGCACCGCACGGCCAGGCCCAGCACCGCGAGCACCCAGGCCAGCGCGATGCACGCCAGCGCAGCGGCGAGGGCCCCGAAGGCGATCTCGACGGTGACCATCCCCTGCTCGGCCCGCGGTGGCACCGACGACCGGCAGCGTCCACCCTCCGCGGTACAGGGGGCCACCGACCGGCCGGGATTGACCCGGCCGGCCGGCTTCAGCGGGCACCGGCTCACGCGACGCCCATCGCCTGGATCACGGCCTTGATGATCGCCGCCAGGACCTCCCACATCGCCTTCTGGAACTCCGGGTTGTTGATGATCGCGATGATGATGCCGACGAAGCTCACCGTCGCCACCGTGCCGACCGCGTACTCCGCGGTGGTCATGCCCTTCTGGTCGCGGACGCGCGCGGCCTTCACCAGTCCACCTGCCATGCCTGACTCCTTCCCTCGGCGCCCGTTCGGACGCACCCTCACCTTCCGGAGGAGACGGCCCTCGCCGGTCACGCCGACCCACCGCCTGTGGACAGTGCTCCGGGACGCTTCCCGGTTGTGGACGACGCCGCCGGAACGCATCACGGGAGGAGGTGCCGGGCGACGCCCCCGATGATCGGCACGACGCCGAGGAGGAGGAAGCCGGGCAGGAAGCACAGCATCAGCGGCAGCACGCTGCGCACGCCCACCCGGCGGGCACGCACCTCCGCCGCCGACGCCGCGACGCGCCGCGCCTCCACGCCGAGCGATCGCAGCGCCAGGGACAGCGCCACCCCGGAGTTCACGGCCCGGCCGACCTCCCGGGCCAGCGTGGCGAGCGCGGGCTCGGCACGCCCGGCCTCCCGCCAGGCCCGGTCCTCATCCGCCCCGAGGGCCACCACCGCGCAGAGCTCGGCCAGCACCTCGGACAGCGGTGACTCCACCGCTCCCGCGATCACCTCGGTCGCCCGGCGCAGCGGCTGCCCGGCCTCGAGGCAGACCGCGAGCAGGTCGCAGGCCTGCGGCAGCTGGGCTTCAAGGCGCGCCCGGCGCCGCCCTGCCCGGTCAGCCTCCCGGCGTTCCTGTGCGACCGCGCTGGCGACGCCGAGCCCGATCGCCGCAGCCAGGCCCCACCAGCCGAGCCCGACGACCAGCAGCAGGCCGCTCGCGGACGCCGCCACCGGCACGAGCCAGCGGTCCCGTCCTGCCCCGGTCGTCCACGGGCGGCCCCTGGCACGCACCGACGGCGGACGCAGGCGGTCGCCCGGAGCACCGCGCCAGGCGAGCACCGCCGCCCCGGCGGCGAGAGCCGCCACCACGGCCCAGGTCATCTCAGCCCTCCTCCGCGTCGGCGATGCGTTCGGTCCACACCACGCCCGCGCAGCCCAGGGCCACCCCCGCCACGAGGCTGGTGCGACCCGGCCAGGAACCGGTCAGGAACGACAGCGGGTCACCCCCCAGCGCGTACCCCAGGGCGAGCCCGGCCACGGGCAGCACGGCGAGCAGCCGTCCGGTGGCCCGGGGAGCCGACAGTTCGGCCGCCACCACCCGCGACACCCCTTGGCGGGATGCCAACCGGTCGGCCAGCGCGTCGAGGGTGGCGGTGAGCGATGCGCCCGTGGCGCCGGCGACCTCCCAGGCAGCGGCGAGTTCGGCGAGGCCAGCCCGTCCCGGCACGCGAGCCAGCGACCGGAGGACCGGCGGCACCTCGCCGCCGACGCGGAGCATCGCCGCGGCCTCTGCGAGCACCGGCGCATCCCGCGCGGCCACGCGCAACGCGCCGGCAGGGACGTGACCGACACGCAGCAGTCCGGCCAGCAGCTGGCAGGCATCGGCCACTTCCGCGGCACGGGCGGCGGCGGCGGACCGTCGCCGGTGTGCCCGCAGCACCACCCCCGCGGTGAGGGCGGCCAGCCCGGCCGACAACCCGATCGCGGCGCCCGCTCCCCCGCCGGCCACCGCACCGGCACCCGCGGACACTCCCACGGCGGCCACCGGGAGCACCCGCGCCCCCACGGCCCGCAGCCGGTCGCGCGGGCGTCCGGGCGCGGCCAGTCGGCGGGCGGCGGGCGGCCCCGCCCAGAGGAACAATGCGAGTCCGGCCGCGACCGCCGCCAGCAGGATCATCGGGCGGACTCCCCGCCCCGCCGGCTCACGGCTCCACCAACCGCTCGAGATCGGGGTAGCCCTCTGCGACCCGGTGCCCGTCGGCACGGAAGAGGATGGCCGGCACGGTGCGACAGGGGCCACCGTCCGGGTCGGGGCGCACCACC
>JAXLST010000036.1:0-2855 GCA_046330435.1 Thermoleophilia bacterium
CGCCGGCCGGGGTGCAGGTGGTGCTGGACGGGCAGGCGCGCACCACGCCGCACGTCCGCCCCTCGGCGATCGGGCAGGAGCACACCCTGTCGGCGCCCTCCACCGTCACGGTCGGCGGCGTCCAGTACGTGCTGCGCGGCATCGACACCGGCTCCGGGCTGGTCGCCGCGAACCGGGTGGCGTTCACCACCCCCGCCGCGGCCCAGACCGTGACCGTGCGCTACGGCAGCGCGTCGACGCCCGAGGGACGGGACCCGTCCTCCACCCCGGCGCCCGCCCCGGCCGCGCCGCGGCTCGCCCGCCTGCGGGTGGCGCGCGCGAACGGCCGCATCGTCATCTCCGCCCGGGTCGCCGGGCCGAACCGCGCCGCGCGCGTCGCGGTCCAGGCCCGCGTGGGACGCACCTGGCGCACCGTCGGCGCCGCCGGGCTCGGCCGCGGCTCCATCCGCATCTCGGTGCGCGACCGCGGCTTCGCCGCGCTGCGCCTGCGGGTGCGCGCCTCGGCCTCCGGCGCCGGGACCACCGCACGCACCGTGCCGCGGCGCCGCCGGTGCCGGCCGGCCGGGCGGCGCCCCCTCACCGGGGCGCCGCCCGGGTCAGCCGACGACGGCGAAGAGGACCAGCAGCGGGAACACCAGCCACGCCCCGACGGTCACCAGGATCGCGAGGAGCGCGAACGTGGATCCGTCGTCCCTCGGCGGCTTGCCCGCCGAGCCGATGGTCTGCCACAGGCGCTCCAGGGGGACGCGCGTGGCGATCTGGATGCGCCGGTGGGCGAGCGCTGCGCCGCGGAGCACCACCCAGCTCACGAATGCGGCCACCAGCAGCCCGATGACGGTGGCGACGACGAACGGCCAACCGCGGTCGGAGGTCACGCCGGACGCCGCGTTCGACAGCGACGCCGCGACGGGCACGAGCGCGCCGCCGAGCAGGAACGTCGGCAGCCCGATGGTGCGGCCCTGGAAGACGGTCCGCATGTCCTCCGCGTCGCGCCGGGCGCGCCGCAGGCGGCGGTTCTCGATCGTCCCCAGGGGCGCCTGGGCCTCGCGCAGCCGGTAGAGGTTGCGCAGGTCGGTGCTCACCTGCTGCACGTACGACACCACGATGTAGCGGGCCACGAGCTCGATCGGGTAGCGCGCGATCGTGGTGAACGGACCGAGATTGCGCAGCACGGGGCGCCGGAAGCCGTGCCGCCGCACCGCCTCCAGCGACCGCACGGCGCGGTGGTGGGCGGGCAGGAACTGCTCGGGCATCGCCAGCACCGGCTGGTGCGAGGCGAGCTCGGCGAGCATCTCCTGCTCCCGGGGCCCCCGGGGCTCGACCCGCGCGAGGTACGCGTCCAGGTCCTCGTCGTCGGTGAGGGCCTTCAGCCGCTCCAGCTGCTCGCGGTACCAGCTCGGGCGGCCGTCGTCGGCGTCGGGCGGGCGGACGCGGGTGTCCAGCTCGCCGTCGGAGGTCACTGCGATCCGCCCTCGCCGGCGTCCGCCGGGGGCGTCCGGGCGGCGTCCAGGTCCTTCCGCAGCCTGGCGTTCTGCCGCCGGGTGCGCACGTGGCTGAACCGCTGGTAGCGCCAGAACCCGACGGCGGCCACGGCGAGCAGCGCGCCCACCAGGCTGAAGCCGCGGAACAGCGGGGCCTCCACGTCCATGGTGCGCTCGCCCCCGTGGGCCGCGTTCCCGGTGCCCACGACGATCGCGAGGGTCATGAGGTTCGGCAGCGCGACGATGAGCGCCAGCACCAGCCCGCCCGCCCAGACCTTCCAGGGGCGGCGGCGGTGGAACGTGTACCAGAGCACGATGAGCGGGAGGGCCGTGAAGATGAGGCCGTACAGCAGCCCGAGGCCGAAGCCCGCGAACATGCTGCCGTTGACCTGGTCGCCCACGCGGTGGGCCCACCAGCGCGGCACGATCGCCGACGCGGCGAGCGCGATGAGCACGACCACGACGATCGCGATCGCCGCGAGGAGCAGCCGCCTGCCCCAGTCCGGGCGTGCCCGGGCCGGCGGCGGAGGCGGCGGGGGTGGCGCCTGATCAGCCATCGCGGGTGATCCTCGCAGATCCGCCGGTCGCCGGGAACGGGCGCCCGTCCCGGGCCCGCCGGCCCGCCGGTCAGACCGCGGCGGCGATGCGGTCGACGGCCTCCCGCAGCCGGTCCACCGGCTGGGTGTAGGCGATGCGGATGTGGCGCTCCGGCGCGGCGACCCCGAAGTCGCGGCCCGGGGTGAGCGCGACGTGCCGCTCGCGCAGCAGGCGGGCCGCCAGCGCGAAGCTGTCGGGCGCCACCTCGGAGCTGTCGGCGTAGACGTAGAACGCCCCCTCCGGCTGGGCCCGCACCCGCAGGCCGGTGCGCGGCAGCTCGGCCAGCAGGACGTCCCGGCGGCGGTGCAGCTCGGCGCGCCGCTCCTCCAGGACCGCGATGGTCTCGGGCTCCAGCGCGGCGAGGGCCGCGTGCTGGGCGGGCGCCGGGGCGCAGATGAACAGGTTCTGGGCGAGCTTCTCGATGTCCCGCACCCAGCCCGGGGGCACCACCAGCCACCCCACGCGCCAGCCGGTCATCTGGAAGTACTTCGAGAAGCTGTTGACCACGACCACGTCGTCGGACACCGACAGCACGGTCTCCGGGTCCCGGCCGTAGGTGAGCCCCTGGTAGATCTCGTCGGCGATCAGCACCGCGCCGCGGTCCGCGCAGAGGGCGGCGAGGCGGCGCCACTCCGGCAGCGGCACCAGCGTCCCCGTCGGGTTGGACGGCGACGCGGCGATCACCGCGCGCACCCCGGGGTCCCACGCCGCCTCCAGGAGCTCGGCGGTGAGCTGGTAGGCGGTCTCGTGGTGCGTCGGCACCAGCAGCGGGTCGCC
>JAXLST010000037.1:0-2460 GCA_046330435.1 Thermoleophilia bacterium
CGGGCCGGGCCAGGACCTCGACAACCCGCTCGGCGCCGGCGGCATGGCCGTGCACGAATGGGTGCTGGGCACCCGCAGCTGGCGGGCGGAGCACGGCCAGGAGGGCGGGGTGACCGGCCCGGACGACGAGTTCGCCGAGCGCGCGATGGCCGGCCTGGGCGCCTGGATCCTGGGGCGCAACATGTTCGGACCGGTGCGCGGCCCGTGGCCCGATGAGGAGTGGCGCGGCTGGTGGGGAGAGGAGCCGCCCTACCACTGCCCGGTGTTCGTCCTGACCCACCACGCGCGGCCGCCGCTGGAGATGGAGGGCGGCACCACCTTCCACTTCGTGACCGACGGGATCCACGCCGCGATGGAGCGCGCCCGGGACGCCGCCGGGGACGCGGACATCCGCATCGGCGGGGGCGTGTCGACCATCCGGCAGTACCTGGAGGCCGGGCTCGTCGACGAGATGCACCTCGCGATCGCCCCGGTGCTGCTGGGCTCCGGCGAGCACCTGCTGCGGGGCATCTCGCTGCCGGACCTGGGCTGGCGGGTCACCGGGCACGTCCCCACCGCGGCGGCCACCCACGTCCTGCTGGAGCGCGGTTCCTGACCACCCGCGGGAGGCGCGCCGTCATTCCCCCGGCGGGCTGAACTGCGGCCAGGGGATGAGGACCCGGTCGTCACCGATCCGCAGGCGGCCGGCGCGCTGCAGGCGGCCGAAGGCGAGGGTCACCGATTCCCGCGACCCACCGGCCAGCAGGGCCCACTGCGCGTGGGTGAGCCGCGTGTGCAGCTCCACGCCCTCGGCCGTCGCGACGCCGATGCGCCCCGCCAGGGCGAGCAGCCGCGCCCACAGCCGGTCCTCCAGGTGCGTCTGGCCGAGCCCGGCGACCACCTCCATCGTCATCGCGACCCGGTCGCTCAGCGCGGCGGCCAGGTCCAGCGCGAACGGCGGGTGCCGGGCGGAGAGCCGCTCCAGCACCCGCGCGGAGACGGCGGTGAGCACGGTGTCCATGAGGGCCACCGCATCCGGGGGCGTCCATTCGCCGAGGGTCGTGTGGACCGCGCCGCGCTCGATGATCGCCACGATCGACCGCCTGCCGCTGGGCGCCGCGCCCAGCAGCCCGATGCGGCCGTGGCGGACCGCGAACAGGTGCCCGTGCTCGCCGAGCAGGGCGGGGGCCGCATCGCCCTCCCGCCACGTGATGCGCTGCGAGTGCGCCTCGACGGCCGCCAGCAGCGGCGCCGGCAGGCCGTGGAACGGCGGGATCCGGCCCAGCGGCGGGTCGGGCGCGGTGTCCGCCGGCCGCCGTCCCGGGGCCGCCTGCCCCGTCCCGTTTCCGCCCGCCGCCCTCATGGGGGGTCCGGGTTCCCGCGGCCGCCGGCGGGGAAACGCGGCGGCCGCGGCCCGGGGATCAGCCGGCGGCCAGCAGGGCGACCCTGCGGGAGGCGGCGGAGACCGCCTCGTCGGTCGCGGCCCGGTCGTCGGCCTGGGCGTGCCCACGGGCGGTGCGGGCGATGGCGGCCAGGCCGTCGATCTCCTCGCGCACGGCGTCGAGACGGTGCCGCATCTCGGCGAACAGCTGGCGCACGCCGTCGGCCCCGTCGATGCGGGACGCCTCGATGGTGCCGTTGAGCTGCAGGACGTCGAGGGTGTGCAGCAGCGCGCCGACGGCGTCCACCTGGGCGGTGACCGACCGCAGGCCGTCGCCGAGCGCCGACGCCACGCCGCCGATCGCGTCGGCACTGCGCGACAGGGCGTCGTCGAGCACCGCGAGCTCGGCGTGGCAATCGTCGCCGCCGCCCAGGGCCTCCAACGCGAAGAACACGGCCATCTCGGACTGCAGGCGCCCCACGGTGACCCGGAACGTCTGGTCGCCGAGCAGCCCGGCGAGGAGGTCGGCGTGGCGGTTGAGCTCCGCCGTGACCGCGGCGGTGCGCTCGGCCTCGGTGCCGATGAGGCCCGCGACCACCGACAGGGCGGCGCCGTCCTCGCCGTACCGCCGCGCCCCGAGCAGGGCGTTGAGCGACAGGAGCCGGGTATCGCCGGTGAGGTCCCGGGACCGGGCGGCGAGCGCGGCGCTCAGCGCCTCGTGGTCCGCGAGGCGCGCGAACAGGTGCCGCATGCGGGCGGAGACGCCGCGGAAGGCGGCCAGCACCTGCAGCAGCCCGGACCGGCCCTCCGCCGCGGCCGGGTGGCCGTCCCACAGGCGGCCCCAGTACGGGGAGCCCTCCAGCGCCCGCTCGCGGCTCCGCAGCTCGGCCGGCAGGAACAGCCGCATGAAGGCGCCGTAGTCCGGCAGCCCCATCCCGCGCAGGACCGCGTCAAGCCGGGCCGTGGACGCCTCGATCGCCTCGGCGCGGCTCGCGCCGGCGGCCTCGGCCTCCGCCTCGATCGCCCGGAGCTCGTCGTAGAGGTCGCGCACCACCGGGAAGTGCTCACCGGACGGCTTGAACCGCACGGACAGGTGGCCG
>JAXLST010000038.1:0-1786 GCA_046330435.1 Thermoleophilia bacterium
ACTCCGCGGGCCGGGTGTCGGCGGCATGGCTGGCGACGCGGCGGGGCCGGCCCCAGTCAGCCCTGCTGGTGGCCGACCTGGCGCCCGGCGGCGGCCGGTGGTCGGCGGGCAGCCTGGTCGCCACGGCCGCCGGCGACGAGCTGTTCGCCGAGCCGGAGATCGCGGTGGACGCCACCGGTGGCACGGCGGTGCTGGCGGGGACGCTGGACCCCGCGGGGGCGTCCGCCGGCGGCCGCGTCGCCGTGCGCCCGGCGGCGGGCGGTCCGTGGCGGCTGTCGGCGCCCACGCGGGTGGCCTCCATCACGCTCACCTCCGGCGGGGTGGTGTGGGGCGCATACCTCGCCGGTGACGGCGACCGGACGCGCCCCATGGTCTCGCGCCTGTCGGGGTCGTCGTGGACCCGGCCGGTCCCGGCGGGGCCCGCCGGGCGCATCATCGGCGGCCCGGTGGCGGCGGCGGACGCCGCGGGCCGGCCGGTGGTGTGGTGGCTCCTTCGCGGCGGCCCCGGCGGCGACCGCTGGCAGGCGGCGTGGCGCGGGTCCGGGGGCTGGTCGTCCCCGGCCTCCCTGGGCCGGACCTCCGGGGGGATCGCGATCAGCGCCGCCGGCGGCCGCGGCCTGGCGGTGTGGGTGTCCTCGGGCGCCGGCGGCCGTGTCACGGCCGGGCGGCTGCGCTAGTCGAAGTACACGGACACCACGTGCGCCGGGTTGAGCGCGCGGGTGCCATCGGGCCCGGTGAGCAGGTAATAGCTGTGGTCCGGGCTCCAGGCCACGCGAAGGTCCCCGCCCACGTGGATGTCCTCGCCCAGCGAGGTCACCACGCGACGGACGCGGCACAGCAGATCGGTGTGGATGTTCATGGGAGGCGTCCTCCTCCGGTGTCGGCCCGGCCGGTCTCGGGGAGCGGGGCGGGGGGCACCGCATTCGGCCGGCGACTGCGGAGCCCCCCGCCTCCTCTGCATCGGCCGCGGAGGCCACCTTGATCACCCCTCCCGGGCGATTCCCAACGATCGGTGGAGCCGTTCGGCGAAGCGGACGTGTCCACCAGGGCGGCGAGTCCCTCCGCCGGGGTCCGGCGGGCCGCGGCCGTCCAGCCCCGGAGCCACCGGGCGGCCAGCTCGGGATCCGCCGCCGCCCCGCCCACCCGGGCGGCGTACACGTAGGTGACGGCCATCGCCGCCGCGTCCGCGCCGGCCGCCGCGGCCGCGACGCGGTCCGGCACCTCCGCGGCGGGGGTGTCGGGGGCGAGGCTGCGCACCGCGCCGCGCAGCGCCTCGAGCGCGTCCCGGTGGACGGCGGCGGGATCAGCGGCCATGGCCCACCAGGTACCGCAGGAACAGCATCCCGTCCTCCTCCGCCGCGGCGGCGAGGCGCAGCGGCAGGGGCGGGTCCAGGGCGTCGCCGCGCAGCACGCGGGCGGCGTCGCCACCCACCAGCAGGGGCGACACGGTGAGGAACAGCTCGTCCAGGCAGCCCGCGGCGGCGAGCTGGGCGATGAGCCCCGGGCCGCCCTCGCACAGCACGGTTCCGGTGCCGTGGGCGGCCAGGTCGCGCAGCACGGCCGCAAGGTCCACGCCGCCGCTGCCGGCCACCACCAGCCGCCCGGCGCGCCGCGCCCGTTCCAGGGGGGCCGGGTCGGCGTCGGCCGGCGCGGCCACGACCGTGGGCACCTCGGCCTCGGCGAACAGCGGGGCGCCCCAGTCCAGGTCGACGGCGCGGGTGACCACCACGACGGGCGGCACCTCCGCCTGGCCGCGGGCGGCCCGCGCCGCGCGGACCTCGGGGGC
>JAXLST010000039.1:0-1640 GCA_046330435.1 Thermoleophilia bacterium
ACGGTGCTGCCCAAGACGCAGCGGTCGGCGCGTTCAGAGCGACAGGCAACGGACCGGCGGGAGTCCCCTCCGGCGGTGGCACCCGAACCCACCGAGGGGACTGCGCACACCGCGGCCGCGCCGGCCCCGGCCGCCGCGACGGGCTGGGCGCCGGTGGAGCGTCTGGCCACCTACGAGCTGGTCCTCGACCGGGTCCGTGAACAGCTCGCTGCGGGGAGGATCCGTGCCGGGGACCGGCTCCCCTCCGAGCGCGAGCTCGCCGGGGCGCTCGGGGTGAGCCGGGTGGCGGTGCGCGAAGCGGTCGGCGTTCTCAAGGCGCTCGGTGTGGCGCGCACCGCAACGGGGTCCGGCCCGGACGCAGGGACCTTCCTCCACGCCGGCCCCGCCGACGCCCTGGCCCGGCTCATCGAGCTGCACGTCCTGCTCGCCTCCGTCGAGACCGCGGACGTGGTCCGGGCGCGGATCGCGCTGGAACGCGAGTCGGCACGGCTGGCCGCTGCCCACGCCCTCGCGCCCGACTGGGCGGCGATGCGGACTCACCTGGACGTCATGGCGGGTGAGCAGGTCACCGTCGCGGAGTTCAACGAGCACGACACGGCCTTCCACGTCGCCATCGCCCGGGCGAGTGGCAACCCCTTGGTCACCGAGATGACGATCGCGCTGCGCCAGGCGATGCGGGGCACGCTGCTGGACCGGCTCAGCGCCCTGCCCGACTTCCGGGCCACCCAGCGGCGGCTCTGCCGCGAGCACGACGGCATCCACGACGCCCTCCGCGCCGGAGACGGCGCCTGGGCCGCCGACCTCGTCGAGGCGCACATCCACGACTTCTACGCCGACCTCACCGGCTGACTGTCGCTCGGCACGGACGAGTGGCCCAGCTCCCGACTCGGCCACGCCCACCCCGGCCGCGCACAGTCGCCGGGCCCAGCCGCCAGGTCTACCGGGTGGATCCCCGGGGGATCGTGCGGACCGTCAAACGTGCAGTACCGCCGTTGGTGGGGTGTTTTGTCCCGGTATGTCGCCCCGCCACAGCACTACTGCACGTTTCAGTGCCTGGACAGGGACCGCGGACGGCGCCGCACGCGAGCACCGGGAAGGGCCGCACCCGAGCCCGGAAGGCGCCGCACCTCAGCTTCAGAAGGCGCCGGACCAAAGCCCCGGGAGGCGCCGCACCTCAGCCCCAGAAGGCGCCGGACCAAAGCCCCGGGAGGCGCCGCACCCGAGCCCGCGAAGGGCTCAGGTGGCCGGAGGAGGGCAGTCAGCACCCACTAGCCCCACCAGAACGAGGCGGCGATGACGACATACAGGCCGATGAGGGTGGCGCCTTCGGCCCAGGTGGACTCCCCGTCGAAGGTGATGAACGCCGCGAGGATGACCGCGATCACCACGGCGACGACGAGCATCGGCGGGAAGACCAGCGTCAACGTGGCGAACCCGAAGACCTGGGAGAGGATGACGAGCAGCGGCGCCAGGACCAGGGCGATCTGCATCGGGGAGTTGACGACGACCGAGAAGGCGTACTCCGAGCGGCCCGCCGCGGCGAGCTGGATGCCGACGACATTCTCGATCGCGTTGCCGGCAATGGCGACGACGACCAGACCCGCGAAGGCCTCCGAGATATGCAGCGCCGACATGGCCGG